>NZ_FWXR01000007.1 GCF_900176465.1 Fulvimarina manganoxydans | reverse complement strand
GAAGGGATCGAGCCATGCCACGATCTACCCGTGGGCGATCAGGGTCCCGTCGGTCTCCTTCCCGCACTCACTCTACACTATCCCAAACACACAGGGTCCCGCTGCGGCAGTCGGCGCCGTTATTTCCTGACTGATTGCTTGGGCTTGTGCAATCGCGCCGAGATGGCGAGACGATTATTCATTCATGAACTTGCCCAACCTTCGCGTCATTCGGCATCCGATCAGTCGGGCCGGCGCCGCATTGATGCGCTCGGCGATCGAGCTTGTCGGATAACCGTCTGCGCGAAGTCATTCAGAGTGCTTGGTGTTAGATGCCGAACCACCAAGCGGCAAGGCCAAGAAAGGCGAAAAAGCCAACCACGTCCGTGACCGTCGTCACAAACGTCCCGGAGGCGATGGCGGGATCGGCGCCGAAATTGTCGAGCAGCAGCGGAATGAGAATACCGGCGAGCGCGGCCGCGATCATGTTGACGACCATGGCAAGGGCAATGACCATTCCGAGGCTGGTGCTCTGAAACCAAAGGGCTGCAACCGCGCCAATGATCAGGGCGAAGAGAACCCCGTTCAGAACCCCGACCAGACTTTCGCGTCGGATGATCCGCCCGGCATTGTAGAGATCGATGTCGCGCGAGGCCAAGGCTCGCACAGCGACTGTCATGGTCTGGGTGCCCGCATTGCCACCCATCGACGCGACGATCGGCATGAGGACAGCGAGCGCGACCATCTGCTCGATGGTGGCGTCGAACAGGCCGATCACCAGCGAGGCGAGAATGGCCGTGACCAAGTTGATGAGGAGCCAGGCAAAGCGCGACTTTGCGGCGACGAGCACCGAGTCGGAAATTTCTTCGTCGCCGACGCCGCCCAGTCGCTTGATGTCTTCTTCGGCCTCGGCCTGCACGATGTCGATGACGTCGTCGATGGTCAGGACGCCGACGAGGCGATCGCCGGAATCGACCACCGCAGCCGATAGAAGATCATATTGCTCGATGATCTGCGCCGCCTCTTCCTGGTCCATTTCGGCCGGAATGGCATGACGCGTCTCATGCATCACATCCTCGACCTTCTCGGGCCGTTTGGCCCTGAGAATTCGATCGAGATCGACGGCGCCCAGAAGCTTGAAGGTCGGATCGACGACGAAAATCTGCGCAAAGGATTCCGGCAGATCGTCGTCCTCGCGCATATAGTCGATGGTTTGTCCAACGGTCCAATAGGGCGGAACGGCGACGAATTCGGTCTGCATTCGCCGACCAGCCGATTCTTCCGGATATTCCAGGGACCGACGCAGACGCAGGCGTTCGCGAAAGGGCAGAGCCGCGAGGATTTCCTTGCGGTCCTCTTCTTCCAAATCCTCTAGAATGTAGACCGCATCGTCGGAATCGAGTTCGAGCACCGCTTCCGCGATCTGCTCGTTCGGCATGGCATCGACGATGGAAAGGCGAATCGCTTCATCGACTTCGGTCAGGGCCGTATAGTCGAATTCGCTGCCCATGAGCCGGACGAGGCCCTGACGACGTTCGGGATCGAGCTCTTCTAGGAGATCGCCGAGCTCCGATTCATGAAGCGGCTCGACCGCCGCCTTGACGTCCTTCGGGCGCTCGGCGTCAATGGCCTCGCGCACGTCGTCCAGGAAATCGGAAGCGACGAAGCCGTCCTCGTCATAGATTCCCTGCCGGGCGGGGGCCTCGGCCGCATCGCGCGCGTCAAGGGTGTCAGCCATTCTCTCTCCCAGTCGGTCGACGAATGAGGTCGATGAAAATCGCGGCGAAGCGCCGACGCAGCCTCTAGAGCAGATTTGTCGCGGATGAAAGGTTTGGCGCGTCCGTCCTGAAACGGACCGATTGCACTGCGATCTGATCGACTAGAAAGATCAGTCCACCATCGTCGGCCGAAACGCCAGAGGCGCCAAAACAAGCCCAAAACAATTGGGACATCCCAAGAGCTGAATCTAAGGAGAGGCTGCCGAAAAGCAGGAGAGAATGGTGCGGTCGAGAAGACTCGAACTTCCACGGGTTGCCCCACAGCGACCTCAACGCTGCGCGTCTACCAATTCCGCCACGACCGCACGCCGTGTCCGAAGCGCTGATTTGCTTCGGTGAGCGGGCGTGTAACAAGAGTTTGGCGCGGCCGCAAGTGCCTTCGTCAAAGTGACATGGAAGAATGTGCCCGAGCCGCGCTTGCCGGCCTGCGATAAGCCGATTGCGGCCCCTTACCTCCGCTCGAATTTGGAATTATTTGATGGTCATGGACAGCATGACCCCACCGCATCGGGCCGAGGCTCGGCTTTCGCATCCGCGTCTTCAAACGGCGGCCACGACGTTTTTTGCCAATGCCGGATCGCCACCTGTCGCATGGACGATTTTCGACGGATTGACGTCCTATCCGGATGCCCTGGCGATGATGGAGGCGCGGGTTGCCTTGATAGACAAGGGCGAAGCGCCGGAAACCGTTTATCTCGTCGAGCATCCGCCTCTCTATACGGCCGGCACCAGCGCACGGGCCGAAGATCTCGTCGAGGCTTCCCGCTTTCCCGTATTCGAGGCTGGGCGGGGGGGCGAATATACCTATCACGGCCCCGGACAGCGGGTGGCTTATGTTCTGCTCGATTTGAAGCGGCGCCGGCAAGACATAAGGGCTTTCGTTTCGGCTTTGGAAGCCTGGATCATCGCGACCCTCGGCGAGTTTCACATCGTTGGGGAACGGCGCGAATCCCGCGTCGGCGTCTGGGTGCAACGGCCGGAGCGATCACCGGCGGCCGACGGCTCCTCGGCTGAAGACAAGATCGCGGCAATCGGCATTCGTGTGCGCAAATGGGTGACGTTTCACGGCATCTCGCTGAATGTTGACCCCGATCTCAGTCATTTCGACGGAATCGTTCCGTGCGGGATTCGCGATCACGGTGTGACGAGCCTGACTGATCTCGGCTTTCTGGTCGCGATGCCCGAGGTAGACATTCTCCTGCGCCGCAACTTCGAAGCCATTTTCGGCCCGACCGTTCTTTCGAACGAAGGCTGAAAGCGTGTTGCGTAAATCCGTCCGGTGGCGGTCTGGCGGCAGGACCGCGACGCCCTCATTCCCTTGTCAGCCGGTCGGGCGAATCTCAAAATCGCCGTCGACGAGATCGGTCTCGCCCAGATCCTCCACTTGTTCGACTTTAGCGTGCGACGGCCCCTGTTGAAGCCGCGCCGCCATAGCAGCCACATCGCCCTCGCCTCCGCAAAGAACGGTTTCGACCGAACCATCCAGACGATTTCGGCACCAGCCCGCCAGGCCTGCGTGGCGCGCCTCGTCCTGAAGCCAGGCGCGAAACGATACGCCTTGCACACGCCCACTGACTCTGTATCGTCTTGCGATCATCCTTTCCTGCCCTCTCCGTCCCGTCTCGAACCAAGCAATCTTTGGACCGACGGCATTCCAAAGCTGTCTTCAAAAAGGATGGAGCAAGAGCGCGCGAAATGAAGGCTCTCCAGAGCGCCGCTCAGGCGTCGAGGGAACAGCGAGTACCGGTTTTCGGCCAGCTGGCCCGGCATCAAGACAATCAAGGACGCCTAGCGATGCTGATTGATCGCCTGATGCGCTAAGAGACTGCATATCGGCATCGCGATCACGCCTTTGAAGAACGCGCACGGGTCGCTTGGGCGGCCATGCCTTATCCGACGAAAGCGGGCACGGCGATATGCACATCGGTCGATCGGCCGTGTCAAAGGCATCCCAAAATCAGGCAAACGCGGCCGCGAACCGATCCAATCGTCATCGGTTGAAAGCTTACGAGGACTCTTGTCGCTGAGCCGGCGTGATAGCTCTCGTCGCAGCGAGAGTACGAATGTCAACTCAAATAAAATGGTTTCAAACAAGAACAGAATTTCGTGCTTCGACAGTGGTTTAGTGGATATCACGCTTTTGTGATGGAACGAAAACGCATATGCTGCAGGCTTTTGCGGCCGGGTCTGCCGCGATCTGTTTTCTAAAGCAAATTTCAGCGCTAACGCCTGTCGCCTGGTTCGCTATTGGTGTATGATGGCAACATCGTCGGCAACGAAGCGGACATATCCGCTGATGAGCCAGAGGGGGCGGCCATGCAGGTGTTCGAGGGAGGCAGACTGTTTCGTTCAGGGCAACAAGCATATGCTGCCTCACGCCCGAGCGAAACCGAGTTGCAGGCGCTGATCGGTCGGCTTCGTGAGAACAACGAAGCGCTACGCCGTCTCAATTCGGCGTTGAACGAGAACTCCCTTCTTGCCTGGCCGGATCTATGCATCGGGGCAGCGGGCTGAGCGAAGGATTTATCGCGCAACCGGGTTCGATATGCTGCCAGTGAGCGCTTCTATGCCACGGTTTTCCGTGTCATCGGCGCCTG
The DNA here is from genome assembly GCF_900176465.1 of Fulvimarina manganoxydans. Lineage (GTDB taxonomy): Bacteria > Pseudomonadota > Alphaproteobacteria > Rhizobiales > Rhizobiaceae > Fulvimarina > Fulvimarina manganoxydans. Next base: position 179,627 of record NZ_FWXR01000007.1, on the reverse strand, counting down.
CGAGAATTGCTTCCTGACCATTCGGCAATAGGCCAATTTTACCGAACACTGCATGTCGTTCCGTTGAAAGGCTGCGTCGCTGGGCGTGCAATCGCTCTGCGCCCAAGGATTCGCTTTAGGCCTCGGAAAATGTGGGCGAGGCTTTGGGGCCGCGTAGATCACGGCGTTCGGGTCGTTCAGCGCCGAAGTCCAAAGCTCCTCTTCTCAGCTGGCGGCGTCAGGTCGCTATGTCAAAGATCGGATCGATCCGATACCGCGGATCGCCGGGGTTGGCGCGCGACTCCAATCCATGCGGCGTTTTCTCCCAGCCATGGGGCCGACAAAACAGCTGAAGAAGCGCGCGCCAGGCCGCGCAGGAGATGAGCAGCCAATAGGCCGGAATTACTAAGACCTTTGACAGAAACGCCCTGCGCTCGTCATTGGATGCGCCGCGCATGGCCAGAGCGAGGAAGCTGACGATGCCTCCCACCATGATCACCGCATCGACCAAGAGGAGATGGTCTTCAAAGACGATCCCATAGCCGTAATGCCCGATCGCGAAGACGGAACGCGAAAGGAGAATGATCACGCCAGGCAGGATCAGCGCCGATGTCATCATGCCATGGAACAACAGCTGGAAAACGAGAAATCGGCATGCACCGAGCTCCCGCCAGAGGCGCAGCGGATCACGCATATGTACTGCATAGGTCTGCAGCCAGCCCTTCAGCCAACGGGTCCTTTGCGGGAAGAATGTCTTGATCGTCTCAGGCGCGTCTTCGACGGTCGGCAAGGTGATCGTTTCGATCGCCCAGCCGCCCCGCGCCAGACGCATGCCGAGATCCGCGTCCTCCGTCACATTGTGAGAATCCCATCCACAAACAGCCCGTAAAGCGCTCGTGCGGAAATGATTGCTGGTGCCGCCGAGCGGTATGGGAAACCCGTGATGGGCGAGCCAGGGAAGAAAAGCGCGAAAGAGCGCGGCATATTCCATCGCGAATAGCGCAGCGATACGCGATCCCTCGAAGTTGCCGACGACAAGGGGAGCCTGCAGACAGCCGAGTTGCGCGGAAGAGACACGAAAGCGGCGATAGGCTTCACGCAATTGATCGGGATGCGGTTTGTCCTCAGCGTCATAGAGGACAAGAAGGTCGCCCTCGGCACGCGGTAGGATAAAGTTCAAAGCCTTGGGCTTCGTTCGCGGCTCCGCTGGCGGAACCTCTACGACGAAGACATGCGACATGTCCGCGGTGAGACGGCGACACAGACGCGGCGTCTCCTCGTCGTCGGCCTCGCAGACCAGAAAGATTTCGAGACGGCTCTTTGGCCAGTTGAGAGCGTCGAGATGGTCGACGAGCTTCGGAACGACGCTGCGCTCGTTTCGAAGCGCGACGACGACCGTATAGATCGGCAGACCGCCCTCGCCCTCCTGACGGTCGACACTATCCGCAGGTGACGAAATCGCCGGGGGCGAATGAAAACCGATCGCCGCGATAAAACGCATGGCGATCCAGCTGCCGAAACCCGCTATCGCGAGCAGATGCAGTCCGAAGAGCGTTTCGTTCCAAAAATGGACGAGGCAGGCGAACAGGACGAAGGCGAGCAGGCTCGCAGCCGCGCCCTGTGCGCCGGTCATCACGATTCGAGCGGAAAGATGCAAGGCGTCAGCGGATAGGCTCAGCCGCGCAGCTTCGAGGAGGCGTGGGCTCTCGCGCTCAATACGATGATGTCGCAAACGCGATGGGGTCGTGACCCGCGCTCGCTTCTTCAGCACAGGATTGGTGGCGACGGAAGCGCGAAGGAGCGACAGATTCTCGATGATCGGCGTCAGAAAGATCTTCGTGGTCAGAAAGCGGTCGCAGGTTCTCATGCCCCACTCGACCGACCCGATTGTCTCATGATCGCCCAAGGACACGATCTGATCAATGTCCGACGGATGGTCGACCCTGAGGCCCAGATAGGCGGCGGCAGCTTGGGCAAAATCCACCTCGCTGCAGAGCCGTGCGGCGATGAATTCGCGTGCGACATCGGTCCCGTTCACTTGCGCCGCGTCGAGTGCGGTCAGAACGTCTTCGCTTGCGATATTCAGATAATCCACGACGAATAAGAGAGCCGCGTCCCGCGGGCCGATTTCGGCGGGATGCGCTGAGGTGGCATGCCAAGGGTCGACCGCGACACCGGCCATGTCGGCAGGCCATTCTGCAGGCTCGACAACGCCCACCGAATACTCCACTCAAGGAGCCGACCTGCTCGAACCGCCACGGCGGGGTGATCGGCAATGCCGGGAGAGCCCGAACGACCTCCCTGGATCGCATCATGCACGCTGAAATGTGGAATCGGTACAAATCAGGACGCGAATTTTGATCCTTAAACGATATATCCGCGTGGCCTTCGCAGCTCTGCTGACGCTTGGTGTACTGCCCGCTCAAAGCACTGCTCAAACGCCCGATCTGCCGAACTTCGTCGATCAGCGCCAGCGGTTGATCAAGCCGTATCTGGCCAATATCCCGCGTATCCGCTTCCTGACGGCGACGGATTATCCGCCCTTCAACTTCCTCGACTCTCGGGGTCTGCTGGTTGGGTTCAATGTCGATCTGGCGCGGGCCATCTGCGCCGAACTGCAAGCGCTTCAGAGATGCCAGGTCGAGGCTCTCCCCTTTTCCGAATTGAAATCCGCTTTGGAGGCGGGCCGTGGAGAAGCCGTGATCGCGGGGCTTGCGATCAACGCCGAGTCGCGCCGCGACCTCCTCTTCACCCAATCCTATCTGCGCTATCCGGCTCGCTTCGTGACGCGCAAAGAGTCACCCCTCAGCGCGCCGATCGCGCGAAATCTGGCGGGGAAGCGGATTGGCGTCGTTGGTCAGACCGCCCATGAAGCGATGTTCCGCGCCTATTTTCCCAATGTCGAGCCACAGGTTTTCGAAACCCGGAATGAGGCGCTTGCCGCTTTGACCGACGGGTCACTCGATGCGGTTTTCGGCGATGGAATCGGCCTCTCCTTCTGGCTCGAAAGCGAGCCCGCCGCCGGATGCTGCAGCTTCTCCGGCGGTCCGTTCCTCTCGGACGACTTCCTAGGCGAAGGGCTCGCGATCGCTGTGTTGCCGCGCAATGGGCAGCTCGCAGACGCGTTCGACTATGCGATCGTTCAACTGGTCAAGAAGGGCACCTTCTCGGAACTTCTCCTACGCTATTTTCCGGTCAGCGCCTGGTAGGCGGTCCCGCCCGCTATCACCGGCTCAAGAGACTGATTTATCGAGCCTCTGAAAAGTTCAATCGCGCTGGCTTACACAAGCAGCAGCTGGTCAAGGCCAAAGGCCGTTCGTATCAGTCGAGGCGGCGGAAGCGAACGCGGGCCGAATGCTCGATCGCGCCAGAGGTCAGCCGGTCCATGTCGAAGGCGTCCCGGAGCATTTCGAGGAGGCGCAACTCGGCCTGGGTCGCGCGCACGTCGGCCGAGATCACTTCGACCGCGAGTGCATAGCCGGTTTCGTAAAGGCGAACCGGGACCTTTGCTTTCACGTCCTCAATGATCGCTTCGATGCCGTCTTCGGTCGAAAAGAGAGTGGCGCAACGTTCGGCGACGTCCGGCAGTCTCGATCGATCAAACCCGCGAAAAACGGGAAGAAAGGAGACGAGATCCTCGACCTCACGCAACTCCAGATCGCTGATGGCGCCATCAGCGGCGGCGGCGGCCACCATCAAGAGCACCAGCGAGTCCTGTACGGCATGAGCGTCCGACATCGGTTTCAACTCTCCTTCGATTGCGTCTGCGCCTAGCTATGCAACGCGACGCCGGCTCACAAGACGCGGCTTGCGAACGAAAGGCCATAATCGATCGGTGACGAAAGCCGAGCCCGAAATCGTTCCCCTTTGTTGACGCCGCGCGACTGGCTTCCTAGACGAATGGTTCGAAGGCCGTCGGCGTCATCTCACTGCAGCTGGCAAGAACCCGGCCTCATCTTTTGCCGCTTTTTTGCTTGGACCGTTGACGATGGATTTTGCCGCCTCCCCCGCAACCCTGCGCGATCTCGCGCTAGAGTCGAATGCCTGGCCGTTCGAAGAGGCGCGCAAGCTGTTAAAACGCTTCGAGACATCCGGCACGCCGGAGACTGTCGTTTTCGAGACCGGCTACGGGCCTTCGGGCCTGCCTCATATCGGCACCTTCGGCGAGGTGGCGCGAACGACCATGGTGCGTCATGCCTTCGAGGTCTTGACCGAGCAAAAGGTCGCCACCACGCTGATCTGCTTTTCCGACGATGTCGACGGGATGCGCAAGGTGCCGGACAACGTGCCGAACCGAGAGCTGCTCGTGCCGCATATCGGAAAGCCGCTGACGCGCGTCCCCGATCCTTTCGGCACCCATGAGAGCTTTGGCCATCACAACAACGCGATGCTGCGGCGTTTCCTCGATCACTTCGGCTTCGACTACGACTTCGCCTCCGCGCTCGACTATTACACCTCGGGACGCTTCGACGAAGGCTTGGTGCGTATGCTGGAGCGCTATGACGATGTGATGGGTGTCATGCTGCCCACATTGCGCGAGGAGCGTCGCAAGACCTATTCGCCGATCCTGCCGATCCACCCAGAGACCGGGATCGTCATGCAAGTCCCACTGGAGGAGATTCATGCGGACCGCGCAACGGTGGTCTGGACCGATCCCGACAGCGGCAAGCGCTTCGAGACTAGCGTGACGAAGGGGGGCTGCAAAGCCCAATGGAAGCCGGACTGGGCGTTGCGCTGGGCGGTTCTCGGGGTCGATTACGAGATGGCCGGCAAGGACCATATCGACAATGTGAAGACGTCCAGCCAGATCTGCCAGATCCTCGGCGGACGACCGCCCGAAGGGTTCAATTACGAGCTCTTCCTGGACGACAGAGGTGAAAAGATTTCGAAGTCGAAGGGCAACGGCATCTCGATCGACGAATGGTTGACCTATGCTTCGCCCGAGAGCCTCGCCTTCTATATGTTCGGGAAGCCGAAAGCGGCGAAGCGAATGTTCTTCGACGTCATTCCCAAGGCCGTCGACGATTATTATCAGTTCCTCTCCGCCTTCCAGCGCCAAGATCCCAAGCAGCAGCTGCAAAATCCGGTCTGGCACATTCATTCGGGCCAGCCGCCCCAAAAGGGTATCGAGGTGCCCTTCTCCATGCTGCTCAATCTCGTCTCGGCGTCGAACGCCGCGAACAAGCAGACCCTCTGGGGGTTCATCACGCGCTATGCGCCCGCCGTCACGCCGGAGAGCGATCCCGAACTCGACGCGCTCGTCGGCTACGCGATCCGCTACTACGACGACTTCGTAAAGCCGCAGAAGCGGTTTCGCGCGCCTGACGAAGTCGAGCGACAGGCACTCCAAACGCTGGACGCTAAGCTCGCCAATCTTCCGCCGGAAGCCGACGCATCCGAGATCCAGAACGCCGTCCTCGACGTCGCCCGACCGATCGAGCGCTATCAGGATCCGAAGAAGACCGGTCCGGATGGGGGTCCCGGCGTGTCAGTCGAGTGGTTCCAAGCGCTTTATCAAGTGCTCCTTGGCCAGGAAAAGGGCCCGCGCTTCGGGTCCTTCGTCGCGCTTTATGGGATCGGCGAGACGCGTTTGCTGATCGCCGAGGCGCTCGGACGCAGATCGGACTGAGTTCGAAAAGCGACATGCGAAGCAAAGTGGCTCAACGTCAGACCCTCCGCCAACATTTGCCAGGCGGAGGGTCATCAGGCGTGTTGTTGAGCTTCAGAGAAAAACCGTCAGATCGTATTGCATATTATCCGAAGTAAGCAGCGTTTCGACCACGTGATCACCGCCGAGGAAAAAGTCCGCGATGATCACGCCGTCATCGAAAATGCCATCGGCCATCTCGTTCGCCGTCGTCACGAGCAAATCATTGCCGCTTTGATACAAAGCGATTGCTGACGCGACGGCCCCGAAATAAAGGAAATCGCTCCCTCCCCCTTCACCACCGAGACCAGCAGGTCCTTGCGACTCGTCGATCGTATCGATTCCAAGCCCGGGGGCGAATTCATACAGATCGTTTCCCTGATTGCCTCTCAGGAGATCGTTTCCGCTGCCTCCGAAAAGGTGGTCATTCCCGATGCCACCGCCCAGATTGTCGTTGCCAGCACCGCCAGAAAGGTAGTCCGCGCCGCCGTCACCTTGCAGGTAGTCGTCGTTGCCGTAGCCATACAGGACGTCGTCGCCGTCTCCTCCTATGATAAAATCGACATAGGATGATCCATAGACGGTGTCGTTTCCACCATACCCGTAATAGCTGTGCCCTGTCCCCCCCTGGAGCGCCTGCCCCTCCAGATTGAACGTGTTGTCGTTGTTGTCGCCCTGATAAATGCCCATATGCACCTCCTCTGGCTGCATAACGAGAATCTTCCACAGCGTAACGATTATCAACTTATAGGTTTATAACATTTGATAAAATTATTCTAAGTTGCGCGCTCCGATAGCACTCAGCCCGGGGCTTCAACGCCATATCCCAAGACCGTTCGCCTTGGCGCTCGCCTGCAGGTCTTCATAAGGGCCACCTGGAACAGCCTGCGCCCAGCCGCGCGAGACGACCCACGCACCGATATCTTCATCTCCGACGGAACAGGCGCTTGTGATGGACTCACGGCTCTCGCCGAACCTGTTCGGAACTTCGCATTCGATCGAGCGTCCGCGCAGAAAGTTGCGCAACTCGGTGCGCGAACGAGCGCCGCATGGCCATGTCAGCGAACCGGAACTGCATTGCGCGGCGAGTTCGAGCGGCTCAACCCCCGGCAATTCCACCACGGCCTGACCGATGGCGATGCGCGCTGCGTCGAGTGCGACCGGCCGAGCCAACAGGCGCTTGGCCACGTCATCTTCCGGCTTTTCCGCGGGCGCGGCAAGGTCCGAAAGCGCCCCGCGCGGGGGCAGACGTCGCAGCGGGCCCTGCGATGAGGAGGCGCTGTCGACTTCGGCTTGGCTCGCTTCATCAACGGGTTCGGCGGGAGCCGCGTCGTTTGGCGGAACCGCAGCACGTGGCCGCACCTCACCTGTCAGCGGATCGAAATGGCCGCCGCCTTCCACGATACGTACGCTCGGGCGATCGAACAGGTCTCGCATGGGGCGCGTGTCTACAGGCGCCAACACAAGAAGGCCGAAAGACAGAATGGAAAAGCCGAGCGCGATCGCGAGATAGCCTTCGGTCCGCATGGGCGTCTCCTATTGGCTGGCCCAAAGGATGCGAGCCATCCAGTCGATATCCTGGACCGCGAATTGACGAATGGGAAAGTCCGGATTGACCGAGCCCAATTCGACCGTTCGAGCGGTGCGGCGCTGAAGGATTTTCGCCATCACTTCGCCCTCCGCCGTTCGAACGACGACGCGATCCCCCCGGCGGACGGAGGCGCTCGGCGAGACAATGATCGTATCGCCATCGCGATAGAGCGGTTCCATGGATTGCCCCGTCACCTCGAGCGCGTAAACGGACTCGTCGAGATGGCCGGGCAGCGTGATTTCGTCCCAGCCATGGCCGACCGGAAAGCCGGCATCGTCGAAGAATCCGCCTCCGCCGGCCTGAGCGAGCCCTAACAGCGGGACCGAAACCGCCCTATCGCCCCGGGAAACCATCTCAGGGGCGCGGCTTTCGCCTTTGATCAGCGAGGCGAATTCGTCGAATGTCGAGCCCGTCGCGTCGATGATCTTTGCGATCGACTCCGTGGAAGGCCAGCGCGGGCGTCCATCATGGCTTTGACGCTTGGACTTGTTGAACGTGGTCGGATCGAGCCCGGCGCGGCGCGCCAAACCGGAGGGCGACATCTTGTGCCGGCTGGCAAGGGCGTCGATCGCGGCCCAGATACGGTCATGGGAAAACATCAAACCAGCCGAATTTTCGCCAGGAAAATTATCCTCGCACTGGTCTAAGCACGCGAATCGGCCCTGTCCATAAGGCCCTGGTAGTGCGCAAGTTGAAGCCGTCTCCCGTAGGTTGTTTCATATTCGAATGACCTATGCGAAGCGCCGAGCCCTGGCCGCGCTTTTCCGTTTTGGGATTCACCGCGATCCCAAGGCAAACAGGAGCCCTTTCGCGGGAACTCTCTCGGCTCAAGCGGCATTGACACTGCGCCAAGGCCACCATCTCTCTCAAGTTCAGTCCCATTCGACATACTGGATGTTGGGCAGGCGTTATACGGAACGGAGCACGATGGTCGGACGATTCGGAGCCTATACGAGTGAGGAAGTGAGGCGGCGGGCCAGCGAGCCGGGGCGCGGACGCGATGCCGAGGGCCCGCTGGATATTCCTTGGAAAGGCTGGAAAGATATCGCCCTTCGGCTCTACACGTCGTTTTTCGACGACCGCGTGATGCTGATTGCGGCCGGTGCGACCTTCTATTTGCTTCTCGCTCTGTTTCCGGCCTTCGCGGTCTTCGTCTCGCTCTATGGCTTTGTGAACGATCCGGCGACGATCTCGGAGCACATCGCTTTTATCGGCCGATTCCTGCCGCAAGCCGGCACCGAGCTATTGCAAAGCCAACTCGACACGTTGGTCAATCAGGATCCGGCCTCGCTCTCGGTCGGCTTTCTGACGGGTCTCGTCTTCGCGCTCTGGAGCGCCAATAACGGCATCAAGACGCTGTTCGAGGCGATGAACATCGCTTATGGCGAGGTGGAGCATCGCAGCTTCCTCAAGCTGAACGCCGTTGCCTTTTGCTTCACCATGAGCATGATCATCGTGGTGATCGTCCTCTTCGCCGCAATCGGCGTCGTCCCGGCGATCATGGCAATCTTCGGCCTTCAGTCCGTCACCGAGTCGATGATCGCTGCCTTGCGCTGGCCGGTCGTGTTCCTGCTGATCGTCTGCGCAATCGCGGCCATCTATCGCTATGGGCCGAGCCGCAGACGGGCGCGATGGAAATGGGTCATGCTCGGGGCCTTTCTGACCGCCCTTGTCTGGCTCGGCGCCTCGATCGGCTTCTCCTGGTATCTGCAGAATTTCGCCAATTACAACGCGACCTATGGTTCGCTCGGCGCGGTCATCGGCTTCATGATGTGGGTCTGGATCTCGTCCGTGATCTTCATCGTCGGCGCCGAGATCAATGCTGAGATCGAGCATCAGACGGCCATCGACACGACGGGCCAGCCCGCTCAACCGATCGGAGAACGGGGGGCGCGCGTTGCCGATACGCTCGGCAAGAGCGGACGCCGCAATTCCGGGGACGCCGCAGACAAACCCGCATCGCGATAAGCTCCCCGGACCCGGAAGAGGTCCGTCAAGCCGCTCCGATGGTTTTGGCTCACCCGGCAGAGCGCTCTGCGTGGTCGCCTATCGAATGAATGTGAAGTCTTCGCCCCCGATCTAGCGATCTGTCACGTCAGCCGTCTCGTCGAGGAATGAGCCATAAACGTAACCCGTGGTGCCGTTCGCGACCACTTCGCACCAGCCATCACAGGAGACGACGGTCACGGCGTCGCCTTTGCCAAGAACCGCGAGAATGACAGCCTCGTTCTCCGGCTTCTCGCGCATATTCACATTCGCATTGGCGACCGCCGTCGACATGGCGCTCGGCATGCCGGGCGCGATGTCCGTCCCCTTGTGGGCGGCCGGCTTCGCTTGATCATCGTCGGAGATGCCGTCAGTGACGGGGACTTCGATCGTTCGTGCGTCGTCGGACGTCTCGATCTGAAGGCTTGCCATTGGCCGCGACGTCGCGGGGCCTTCAACACTCGATTGCCGCCTGTCTTGCGACTGCGCCTGTATGCCCCCGTCAGAATGGGGAACGACGGAGCGAAGCACGTCCACTGACGTTTCCCCAGCAGGCGATCCACTTGAGAGCGCTGTCACCAGCTGGCCAAGATGCGCCTCTTCCGTGTTGTGATCCTCTCGCGGTCGAATGCTGCCGACCACCAACTCGCGATCCGCCGTGGTCGAGAGTGCCGTGGACGTCGCCCGACTGGAAAGAACCAAATCCGGCAAAGCGGCAGAGGCTGCCGGTCGCTCGGCGATGCGAGAGCCGGGCGCGTTCGTCTCATCCTGTGTTGTCGAGGCGAGCGCGACCCCATCTGCGGATGCCGATTGCTTATCACTCGCCTTCGCCCCGCCCATTGTGTTCGGCTCGATCGCGGCAGCTGAGTCCAGGCGGTCGCCCTTCTCCGCCAGGATGAGGTCGTCAGCCTTGTTAGACGCGGCGACGACAGGTGCGTCTCTTCGTGCCCCATACAAGCCGCCTGTCGATATCGCTGATGTCGAAACGAGGTCGGTCGAAAGCGTCGAAGGCATGAGCGACGCGCCCACTGGGATCGCGACGATCAAGAGCAGCGATACGCCAATAAAGCCTTTGACCGGATGGCGGCGCCAAAGGGCTTCGGGGTAGTCACGCGACGCATATTCTTCACGCATCGTTCGGCGCAGTCGCATGGAGGGCGTTTCCATGGAGCGATGCAACTCATACAGGCTCCGGCGATTGCGCAGCCTGTCCCGTATCGTCTGTTCGCTCGGACGGTCCTCACGACGCCGATCCAAATCGTCCATTCCCAATCCACCATCAGTCACGGACGGACCCCAGCAGGCACACAACGGCACAGCGCGCCACCGGCACAAGGCCCGGCTCGTCTCCAGTCGCCCCTTACTTCAAAGACTGCTCGCAATTTCGGCTGAGGCCCCTCATGCTTCAAAATGAAACAGATTCGACCCCGATCCAGCGACTTGGTTCTCGCATGGTTGGCCTCGTAAGGCGAGCGTGAGGATCGCTACCCTCAAGCTTCATGAAAGCCTAAGGCTTCGTGTTGCCATTTGATATCTTCTCACGCAAAGGAAGGAAATTCCGGCCGAGGCCTCTTAAATTACACCTTCGCCAATGGACTTTCCTCAGACTAAACAGAATCTTGAACATCCAATTTAAGAAACCGATTGAACATCGATCGCCAAGTTTGCATTAGTTCGATATGAAACCGTTAAACCATAAGGATCGTTACGATTGCACCCGCCTAGATTGCGCAGCATCTGATTGTACGAAAACGAGAAACGCATGTGAGCGCCGCATTTGTCTCAACGAATGCAAAAAAGGGAAACTCGTTAGCCGTATGAGGAGTCCTTAACCAAAAACACACGGCGCTATGGTTGCCTTATGTTACAATTCACACTTGCGTGAGAGCATCCATGCCCCCCGTCACCTGCCCCGGTTGCCAAACGTCCCGGCCGCTCGATTTCGATTTTTCGATGGCGTTTCAGCCTATTTACGACCTGGAAGCCGCGCGGGTCTGGGGCTATGAAGCGCTTGTCAGGGGACAGGAAGGCCAAAGCGCATTTGAGATTCTCTCGAAGGTCGCGCCCGATCAACGTTATCGATTCGATCAAGCGTGCCGGACCAAAGCGATCGAGCTCGCCGCCAAACTCTTCCCGAGGGAAGAAAACCTGCATTTGTCGATCAATTTCCTTCCGAACGCCGTATACGAGCCTGCGGCCTGTCTGCGTGCAACGCTTGCCGCCGCCCACAAGCATGCCTTTCCCCTCAACGACATCATGTTCGAATTCACCGAGAATGAGGAAATGGCGGATGTCGCCCATCTCAAGCGGATTATCGAGGAATATCGCCGTCGAAACTTCATCACGGCGCTCGACGATTTCGGCGCCGGATATGCCGGGCTCAACCTCCTCGCCGACTTTCAGCCGGACTTGATCAAGATCGACATGAAACTCGTGCGCGGCATCGAAACGTCCCATGCGCGCAAAGCGATCGTCTCGGCGATCATCCATGTCTGCCGCGAACTCGATATTTGCATCTTGGCCGAGGGCGTCGAAACCGAAGCGGAATTCGAGATCTTGAAGGGAGCCGGCGTCCATCTCTTCCAGGGTTATTGGCTGGCCAGACCTGAATTCGAACGCCTGCCATCGATCTCGCAGACATCCATGGCCGCAGCCGGCTGCACGATCGAAGCGGCCTGACGAAACGCGGCTCGCCGCTACGACGCTTACCGGTTAACCCCGATCCCGGCATAGCGTGTCGTCGGGACGGCTATCGGATATTTTCCAGAAAAAAAGCGCGAAGCCTGTCGGTCCGCGCTCAATTTCGGGCACGACGCAAATGTCGGCCCCCTATTCCGTCATCGGCGTCAGTCGGACGAAATCTCGGCTAGTCTGCGACGCACCACGCCGAGAGAGACGTCCATCGCGTTGATTGATTCCTCGATCTCCCGCTTCTGCTCTTCCAGGATGAGACGCTGGTCCTCGAAGCGCTCGAGCGCGACTTCGAGCTGTTTCCGCTGTCCGTCCGGCTGATGATAGATGTCGATTAGCTGCCGGGCTTCCGTCAACGAAAAGCCGAGCGTCTTGGCGAGAAGAACGAGCCTGAGACGAGCCCGATCCTGGCGACTGTAAAGCCGCGTCGTGCCCCGACGTTGCGGGCTCAAAAGCCCGCGGTCCTCATAGAAACGCAAAGTGCGAAGCGTCACGCCGAATTCACGCGCCAGATCGCCGATGCGGTAGGTTTCACGCTTATCGTCTTCTTCGCCGCTGAGACCGAGAAGAAATTCGATATCGACGGACGTTTCATCGTCCGTTCGTTCGTTTTGTTTCAGCTGTGCCATTACCTGATTCCATTGTGGCCATTGAAAGCGGCCTGGTCGACGGCGAATCGTCGGCCCCGTCTAACCCCATCAATATTGGTGCGACTTTGGCACTGACAAGACGCTACGTCATTCCCTATCCTGAATTTATCCTCCAGTTTCAGTCCGGCTCAATCGCCTAACGGTTAACGAGGCGTAACCGAGTTAACCCGTCATTTACCATGTTCCTTGAAAATGACGGGCCATGCGAGGGTAAGAGCGAGACACAGGCTCGCCCATCCGAACCGACTGACCAGGAAAGCGACATGGCCGAGCTGACGGGGTATCAAATCGACTTGGATCGCCGGGCGAAAGGGCACGCCTCGCTTGCGGACCTGACCCGAACTCTGGAAGTGCTGGAGCAGCGCCTGGATCGCGTGTCGCAGACACGCCAGGAGAAACGTCGCAGTGCTCAGCCGCGCGGCGAGACGCAGGGAACGGCGAGAAGCGCCCTTCGCAATCTTGCCGAGGGTGCGCAGACAACCCGGACGCAGATCCACGCCGAGCCGGCCCAGCCGCGCAGACGTCGGCCGGCAAGCCTCAACGACGCCGTCTCCGAAATTGTGATGCGGCAGAAGGTGCTGGATCGCCAGCCGGCGCCGCAGCCGCGGCAAGCCGCCGACCCACGTCGCAACCGTTCGATCGAACGTCCCGCGCGCGCTCCGGCTCATTCCGTTGCCGCGGACAGCGCACGCCACTCTGCGATGTACGAGGATCGTCGACCAAGCTCTCCCCTCGCTCGAACCCAGGCGTCCGATGGACGCTATGGCGACGATCGCGTTCGTCCCAAAAGCTCGACCGTCGAGGAATTGCGCGACGAGTTGATCCGGTTGCGCGAAGAACTCGGCCGCGATCTCGCCTCCGGTGTCGCGGAACAGGTCGAGGATATGCGTCGCGCTTTCGCCGATCTGCGCGAAACGATCGCCGACAAGTCGAGCGTCGAGCGGATCGACGAAGAGATCGGCCGGGTCCATGACGGTCTCGAGAAGATGGCGAGCACCGGCGTCGATCGCAATGTGATCGCCGATATGCGCGACGAATTGGACGACATGCGCCGGCTCGTCGCCTCAACCGCCCGCGAAGAGAGCCTTGAGGCGGTCGCCCGCCGCTGGGATAGTTTCGAAGAGGCGCAGACGAGCCGCGACGACCAGGCCCATGAGACGAAGCGCGAGCTCCATGCCGAGCTCGAGCGCCTGCGCGACTCGCTGTCCCGGCTCGCAAGCGAAGATCAAATCCGCGCGGTCGAACAACGCTGGGTCGATTTCGAGGACCGCGTCGTGGCCGAGATGGGGGCCGGCGACCGCTCGACTGCTTTTGCCGATCGGTTGTCCAACGAGATGGAGAGCCTGCGCCAGCAGCTCGCGAGCCTCGCATCCGAACAATCGATCCACGCCGTCGATACCCGGCTGGGTGAAAGGCTCGGCGCGATCGAGGATCGCTTCGCCTCACGCGAAGAGATGGACGTGACCGTCCGCACGCTCACAGACCGGCTGGCCCATCTCGAAGAATCGCTCGCCACGTTGCCCGAGGTTCTGCCCTTCGGCAGCCTCGATGAGCGGATCGGCGATCTTTCGCAGGCCATCGATCGCATCTCGGCGCGGACCGAGGCGAACGATTCCGCGGATCGATTTGCGCAGGTCGAAGACCGGCTCGACGAAATCACCCGTGCAATCGTTGCGGTCTCCGAACGGCGGCCGGAAATCGATCTCGGCCCGGTCGAGCGCCTGGAAGCCCGCCTCCAATCGCTGGCAGCCCGTGTCGACGACCTTGCCAATGACGGAACCGCCGCGCTTCTCGCCGAGCGGCTGGCGGAGATGACCGCTCGAATCGAGGAAATCGGCGCGCCCGATCCTTTCCCGGCCGAAATCGGTAAGCAGATCGACCGGCTGACGTGTCGCCTCGACGAGATCAGCCTTCCGGACGGCAACACGCAGCGCGACGTCACAGCTCTCGAGGCGCGCATCGCCTCGCTTGCCGAACGCATCGAAGAACAGCTGTCCGCGCCTCGGGACGACGACGCAGCCATGCGAGGCCTTCAGGAACAGATCACCCGGATCGCCGAAGTGGTGAATTCCGATGCATTTGGCGCCTCTTCCGGCCTTGAGAGGCGTATGGAGGAACTCGAACGCCGCATCGACGCGAATGGCGAGAATATCCTCGTCGCCGCCAAGGCCGCTGCCGACGAGGCGGTGCGCCAGATTCTGGAACAAGGCGACATGCGCCAGGGCGAGCATGTGGCGCGCCTGTCGGACGAACTCGCCAAGCTGCAGCAGCTCTCCAAGGACACGACCGTCCGTTCGAAGGACTTTTTCGAAGCTGTCAATTCGGCGCTCACCCGCGTCGTCGACCGGATCGACGCGATCGAGAAGGATCTGTCCCACGCGCCTGCACCGCGCGCCGCCTGGAGCGAGGAGACCTCTGCCTCCGAGCCGCCGAGAGCGATGGCCGCCCATGCCGCCGCAGCCGCCGTTGCGGAAATGGACCGCGAGGAAGAGGAAAAGGAAACCGGTCCTAAAGGGCTTCGCGCTCTTCTCAGCCGCAATTTCAAAGGGACAGGACGCAAGGAGGCGCCGGTCGCAGAGCGCTGGAGCGACGAAGCCGCGCACGGCCATGGCCAGACGGTTGCGCGCGATGACGTCCCCTCGCTGGATGCCGCCGACATCTTCGACAGCCCGGAAGCCAACCGGCCGCTCGCCATCGGCTCGGGCACGCCCGACATCGCCGCCCTTCTGGAACGCGTGCGCAACCAAAAGGCTGACGCGCAGCATCCCGCCGATGAAGGCGCCAAGGCCGATTTCATCGCAGCGGCCCGCCGCGCGGCTATGGCCGCAGCGGAAGAGGCCGAGCATTATTCCGAGGGCACCGAGGAGGAAAGCCGCTCCGGTGGCATCGGACAGGCGCTCGCTCGGCGCCGCAAGCCCATCATGCTGGCGGCCAACGCGGTTCTTCTCGCCCTCCTGGCGCTGCCGGCCGGCAAGTTCGTTGCCGAACAGACGGGGCTGATCGACGATGCACCGCTCGTCGAGCGTGATCTGATGTCGTCCTCGTCCGAGGCGATGTCCGGCGTCGTCATGCCCAAGAACGAGCCCCGTCGGTCTGCCGAGCTGAGCAGCCAGGCGGCCGAGAGCGAAGCCGGGATGGCAGTGCCAAGCGTGCCAGGCGTAGTTTCGGTCGAGGCTCGCAATGAGCCGGCTCCAGCTCCGGTGCAGGCGCCGTCCAGCGCGGAAGATCAGGACAGCCCTCGCCCTGGACCAACGCGGGAGGCCGCCGGCCTCGGCGACACGACCGTCACCAACGCGGCCTTCAGCCCCCAGACACCGCCCCAGTCCGTCACTGCGACCGACGAGACGAGCGCTGCCGCCTCCGTTGGGACAGTGCGCTATGACGAGGTCGTCAATGCACTGCCGGAAGGCATCGGCCCGACGCCGCTCCTCGAAGCTGCAAAGGGGGGCGATCCCAAGGCGCTGTTCGAGATCGGCCTTCGCCTTATGGAAGGGCGCACTGTCTCCTCCGATCCAACCAAGGCGGCCGAATGGTTCGAGCGTTCGGCCAAGCTTGGCTTCGCGCCGGCCCAATACAGCCTTGGAACGCTTTACGAGAAGGGCAACGGCGTCACCCGCGACACAGTCAAGGCCCGCGATTGGTATCTGAAGGCCGCAGAAGCCGGCAATGTGCGCGCCATGCACAATCTCGCCGTTCTCTTCGCGACCGGCGTCGACGGCAAGTCCGAGCCTGAACAGGCAGCCCGTTGGTTCGTCGACGCCGCCGAACACGGCATGACCGACAGCCAATACAATCTCGGCATCCTTTATGCCCGGGGCGCTGGCGTCGATCAGAACATGGTCGAATCCTATAAGTGGTTCTCGATCGTCGGCGCTGCCGGCGACCAGGATGCCGTGAACAAGCGAGACGAGGTGGCCAAGGCGCTTTCGCCACAGGAACTGGCCGACGCCAAGGCCGAAGTCGCGAGCTTCAAGGTCGAGGATCGCAACGAGGAGGCCAACACGGTCGATATCCCGAGCGAGTGGACGGCGGCGGCAGATCGCCCGACGACCACGTCGTCGATCGACATGAAGCGCGCCGTGCGCAACATCCAGGCGATCCTGACGAAGCTTGGCTACGAGCCGGGCGTGCCGGACGGCGTGATCGGCGACAAGACGACCGCGGCGATCAAATCTTTTCAGAAGGACGCGGGCCTTGATCCCAGTGGCGCGATCGACGAACCGCTAATCCGCGCCCTTTTGGAGCGCAAGGACGGCTGAGCCGCGTCGCAGTCGCGAGTCTTCCGCCGGCGACAGGCGGGCGCACATTCGAACGATTTGACAAGGTGGGGTCTTCGCGCCAAGACGTGAAAGGCCCCGCCGCCTTTCGTTTCCCTCGCGAAAAAGCCGAAGAAGCCCGTGTTTCTCTATCTCCCGATCGCGGAAATCTCGGTCAACATTCTCGTCATCATCGGCATGGGCGCTGCCGTGGGATTCCTGTCGGGGCTTTTCGGCGTCGGTGGCGGCTTCCTGATCACCCCGCTTCTCATCTTCTATAACATTCCCCCGGCCGTCGCGGTCGCCACTGGCGCGAACCAGGTCATCGCCTCGTCCTTTTCCGGCGCGCTCGTTCACTACAAGCGTGGAACCGTCGATATCAAACTCGGCACGATGTTGCTGATCGGAGGGACACTCGGTTCGATCGCGGGTGTCGCCTTATTCTCCCTTCTACGCTCGATCGGTCAGCTCGATCTGACGGTCTCCATCCTCTATGTCCTCTTTCTGGGCGGGATAGGCGGCCTGATGCTAACCGAAAGCGTCAAGTCG
This sequence comes from Fulvimarina manganoxydans, assembly GCF_900176465.1. GTDB lineage: Bacteria > Pseudomonadota > Alphaproteobacteria > Rhizobiales > Rhizobiaceae > Fulvimarina > Fulvimarina manganoxydans. Next base: position 162,278 of record NZ_FWXR01000007.1, on the reverse strand, counting down.
ATGATCAAGCGTCGCAAAGGCGGCGGTGACGGAGACCTGCGGCGACCCGGTCAGCACAATTGGGTTCACGGCTTGCCGCTGAAGATGCGTTTCCCGCGCTCGCGGCTCTATGTTTCCATCATTCCGGTCATCGGCCTCGGCTTCCTCATCGGCGTCTTGGCGGCCATCATGGGCGTCGGCGGCGGTTTCGTCATGGTGCCGGCGATGATCTATCTCCTGCGCGTGCCGACCAATGTCGTCATCGGGACATCGCTCTATCAGATCGTCTTCACGGCCGCGGTCACGACCGTTCTCCAGGCAGCCACCAACGGGACGATCGATGTCGTTCTCGCCTTTCTCCTGATGATCGGCGGCGTCTTCGGTGCCCAGTTCGGTGCCGAGGCCGGGCGAAAGCTGCGGGGCGATCAGCTGCGTGCCCTTCTAGCCCTTCTCGTTCTGGCCGTTGGCATCCGACTTGGTGTCGAGCTGGTCATGCCGCCAAGCGAGATCTTCTCGCTCTCCGCCCCCTCGGGAGCGCGGCAATGACCGAACGACGTGCGAAGAGATTTGGCAGGTTCGCAAGGCGAACGCCCGCTTGCCATTGGCTTGCCGCATCGATCGTCGCCGGCCTTGCGGTGGCGGTTGCCAGCGCCCCCGTCAACGCGCAACTCAACACACAAGAAGAGCCGGTCGAGAGCTTTGAGATCGGGCTCTCCACCAACCGGATTGGCATCACCGCCGACTTCAACGGCGCGCAACTCGTCGTCTTTGGCGCGCTGGACAATGCCGATGCCCGTATCCAGCGCCAGCAGCGCTACGACATCGTCGTCGCCTTGTTCGGCCCCCGCGCTCCGGTGGTGGTGCGTGAGAAGCAGCCGGTTCTCGGCATCTGGGTGAACCAGGACTCGGAGACCTTCGACGCCGCTCCGACCACCTATTCGGTTGCTTCGACCCGCCCGTTTCAAGACATTGCGAGCAAGGCCGTGCGGGAGCGGCTTTCGCTCGGCATCGACTCCGTTCGGCTGTCGATTGCCGACGGTGCCGAGAGCGAGGCGGGTCAAACCAATCGCAGCGAGTTCGAAGCGGCTTTGCGGCGGATACGGACCAATAAAGGGCTCTATTCGGAAGCGACCGGCGAAGTGCGCTTTCTCGGACCTAGCCTCTTTCGCGCCGATCTGCGCCTTCCGGCCGACCTTCCCGTGGGCGTTCACACCGCGCGCGCCTACCTGTTTCGTCAGGGCGTTCTCATCCGCCAGAGCAGCCAACAGCTGACCGTCGTCAAAGTGGGCTTCGAGGCCTGGATCGACCGATTCTCCGAGGAGCACGGCGCCAGCTATGGCGTCCTTGCCGTGCTGCTCGCGGTCTTCACCGGCTGGTTCGGACGGGTGATCTTCCGCCGCGACTGACACCTATGGCCTCGGGATTTGACCGGTTGCGCTTGTCCCTTCCAGGGGGACGATGCGTCTGCATCTCAGATGGCCGGCATGAAGGTCGCCGCTGAGTCTCTTTAAGGCATTCCCTCGACCGTCTCGCTTCGACACGAGCACTTGCTTTTGCCGGTGGCTATCGTTGCGCAACATCATGCCGCATAGGGGAAGCGATTTTCCGGATCTTGAAACCTTTCGGATCGGCCCGAAAATGGAAGCATGAGCCAGACGCGCCTTCATGACGAACCAACCTCGTCGACAACCGATGCAAACGCTTTGCCGATCGAACGGCGGACGGCCTGGGCGCTGGGCCTTGGTGGCCTCATCCCCTTCGTGCTTCTCACCGCCATTATTGCCTATGGCGGAACCTCAACGATCGCGTTGCCGACGATCACCCTGGCGCTCGGCGCCTATTCGGCAGTGATCCTGTCATTTCTCGGCGGCATACGCTGGGGCCTCGCAATTGCGCCAAACCCGCGCTCGCAGCGGCACGATCTCGTCCTGTCCGTCCTGCCCTCGCTTCTGGCCTGGGTGCTGATCCTTGCGCCCGCCCCGTGGATTTTCGCCGGATTTGCGGGCGGGTTCGCTCTTCAGGGGGCGTGGGACTTCGTGTCTGCTCGGCGGGGGCACATACCGGCGTGGTTCGCAAGGTTACGACTGACACTGACGATCGTCGTCACCCTCTGCCAGGTTTTGGCTTTCCTGCGCAGCTGGGGCTGATGGAGCCTATCCGAGAGCCGAGAAGGGTATTGGATAGATCCGCGCCGTCCCGGCGACGAAGGCCTTGGCCGCCCGCGTCTCGAATAGTCCTGAAAAGGCTCGGTCCAGAACATTGAGCCCGCCGGTCGTGATGCCGAACGAAGGAAGAATCATGCGCGTCCCGTCGGAAGCGAAACAAGCGTGGCGCCCCTGGCTCACAGCCCCGCGAATTCGCGCGACGGGATGAAGATGGCCCGCGATCTCGCCGGGGCAGGCCCCAGCCGTCGGCTCATGGCGAAGCGCGAGCCCGCCGACGGATAAGGTCTCGACGGTCTCGCCGCCGAGGCCCTTTGGTGGCTCTGGATCGTGATTGCCGCTCACCCACACCCAGTCATGCCCCACCATCAGATCGACCAGAGCGTCGCGGAAGACGGTCGGCATGGCCTCGGCGCCGCGCCTATCGTGAAACGAATCGCCGAGACATACGACCCGGCGCACCGGATGCCGTGACAAGGCGCGCGCCAGAAGGGCAAGGGTTGCCGCCGTGTCGTAGGGTGGCAGCATCATGCCCCGCCGCGCGAAAGCGGCGCCTTTTTCCAGATGGAGATCCGAAACGACGAGCAGCGATTCGCTGGGCAAGACCAGAACGCCCGAAGGATCGAGCAAGGCGAGGGTGCCCGCGATTTCAGTCTCAAGGGGCTTTCCTGCCGTCTGCCGCATCCGCCGCGCCAATGCGTTCATCAAATTGCCGCCGCTCATGTCTTCAAGACGCGACCGCGTTGGTCGGTCCAATGGCCTGTCGTTGATTCCCTTTTCGTTCTCGCAAGAGAGCCTGACGAAGACAAGATGGATTGCGCCGAGTCGCATCGTCGCGGGTTGATTCCAACGTAAAGATCGGCCAGACGCTGCATTGCACCATGGACCCGGCTCCTTGTCGGGTGGCTATGCCGGGCGCCTATCCCTCGGCCAACGATCTCTCTGCTCTGCCCCCAAATCGGTTTGCTTCAGGCCGCTGGCAGCGCTGTGCTGATCCGCCCTCTCAGGCCGGAGCGCACGGAGAGACCCTTAGAACGAAAGCAGTGGCTGCAGCCGATGTTCTCGACACGCAATCTTAGAGCCGAATGGCTCGGCAATGTGCGGGCCGACCTCCTCTCGGGCCTCGTGGTCGCCCTCGCGCTGATTCCCGAGGCGATCGCTTTTTCCATCATCGCAGGCGTCGATCCGAAAGTCGGTCTCTACGCCTCCTTCTCCATCGCCTGTTTGACCGCCATCTTCGGCGGACGACCAGGTATGATCTCGGCCGCGACCGCCGCGACCGCCGTCCTCATGATCACGCTGGTCGCCGATCACGGGCTTCAATATCTCTTCGCGGCGACCGTACTCGCCGGTCTCATCCAGCTTCTATGCGGCTTCCTGAAGCTCGGCGATGCCATGCGCTTCGTCTCGCGCTCGGTCATGACAGGCTTCGTGAACGCGCTCGCCATTCTCATTTTCATGGCGCAGATTCCTGAACTGACCGGCGTCCCTTCCATGACCTATGTGATGGTCGCGCTGGGGCTCGCCATCATCTATCTCCTGCCGCGTCTGACGACCGCAATCCCCTCGCCGCTCGTCACGATCGTCGTTCTCACAGCTTTGTCGCTGACCTTCGGCATGGATCTGCGCACGGTCGGCGATATGGGAGAACTTCCGGACTCCCTGCCCTTCTTCCTCATTCCGGACGTGCCGCTGACGCTCGAGACGCTGACGATCATTCTGCCTTATTCCCTCGGCATCGCCGTGGTCGGGCTCCTGGAATCGTTGATGACCGCGCAGGTCGTCGACGATCTGACCGACACCGGCTCCGACAAGAATCGCGAATGCGTCGGCCAGGGCATCGCCAACACGGTCACAGGCTTCTTCGGCGGCATGGCGGGTTGTGCGATGATCGGCCAGTCGGTCATCAACGTGAAATCCGGCGGGCGCACGCGTCTGTCCTGTTTCTTCGCCGGCGTCGCGCTTCTGTTCCTGATCGTCGTGTTGGGTGATTTCGTTGCGATCATCCCCATGGCCGCGCTCGTCGCGATCATGATCATGGTCTCGATCGGCACATTTTCCTGGGAATCGATCGTCAATCTCAGGACCCATCCGCGCCGCTCCTCGATTGTGATGCTGGCAACGGTGGTGACGGTGGTCTGGACCCACAATCTCGCCATCGGCGTCATTGCCGGCGTTCTTCTCTCCGGCATCTTCTTCGCGTCCAAGGTCGCGCAGCTCTTCACCGTCGAGAGCGAGCTCTCGCCCGATAGGCGCCATCGGACCTATCGCGTCCTCGGCCAGGTGTTCTTCGCCTCCTCCGGCGATTTCGGCGAGGCCTTCGACTTCCGCGAAGACGTGGACAAGGTCACGATAGACGTCTCCCGCTCCCATATCTGGGACCTGTCGGGCGTCGGCGCTCTCGATCGCGCGGTGCTGAAATTCCGCCGCGAGGGAACGGATGTCGATGTCGTCGGCCTCAACGAAGCCAGCAGCACGCTTGTCGACCGGCTCGGCGTTGCCGACAAGCCAGACGCTCTGGAACGCATGAGCGCGCACTGAAAATCTGCTAAACCAGCGCTGGGAGGACATCGATCTTGGCGAATATCATCGCACTCATCGACGGCTCGACCTATACGGCGAGCGTCGTCGACAATGCCGCCTTCGCCGCCGAAAAGCTCGGAGAAGCGGTGAATCTCGTCCACGTGATCGGGCGACGCGACTTCGATTCGGCGCCTGCCGATCTGTCGGGCAATCTCGATCTCGGCGAACGGGAAGAGCTGTTGAAAGAGCTCGCCGATCTCGACGAGCGCAAGGCGAAACTTGCCCGCAAACGCGGACGCCACGTCCTCGACGATGCGGCGGCCCGTTTGCGGTCCGGCGGCGGCGATATCGTCGTCAAGGACGAGTTGGTCCTCGGCGATCTTCTGGAAACGATCGAAGCGCGGGAAGGCGATGCCGATCTCGTCGTCATCGGCAAACGCGGCGAGGCGGCGGATTTCGCGCAGCTTCACCTCGGCTCCAATCTGGAGCGGGTCCTGCGGCGCACCAAACGGCCGGTTCTCGTCGCGGCCCGAAGCTTTCGGCCCATTCGCCGCTTTCTCGTTGCCTATGACGGGGGCGCCAGCATCGCCAAGGCGATCGACTGGCTACAGACATCCCCATTCTTGAAAGGCTGTCCCTGCGAGCTCGTTTGCGTCTCCGATCGCAGGACCCATACCGAACTCGACCATGCGACCGAGATGCTACGGCATGCGGGCTATGAGGCGACAAGCCGTCTCATAGCCGGGGAACCGGATGAGATCATCGAAAAAGAAGCCGAGCGCGAGGATATCGACCTCGTCGTGATGGGCGCTTACGGGCATTCGCGTATCCGGTCCTTCCTGATTGGCTCCACCACGAGCGAGATCGTGCGCGGCTGCTATCGGCCGGTTCTGCTATTCCGCTAGGCGGCGCGGACGACAATCCGCAGGGCGTCGAAGGAATCTTCACCTTCTCATGGTTTGTTGGCGCGCAAGACAAGCGTGCCAGCGGATCTGCCATGACGCCAAGGGTCACAGTCGAACATCTCTTCGGCGCTCTCGACACGGTCGAGGCGGTGGTCACCCTGCCGACCTTTCGGCGACCGGATCATCTGATCCGCACGCTCGACTCGCTCGCCGCTCAGACCACAACTCGTCCTTTCGCCATCGTCGTCATGGAAAATGACGACGAGCGGCTCGAAGGGCGTGACGCGGCCCGCGCTTGGTTCGAACACACAGACCGAACCGGCATCGTCGTTGTCGCCCATGAACGCGGCAACTGCTCGGCCTACAATGCGGGCTGGGAAACGGCGCTTCGTCACTGCCCGGCCATGACCCATCTCCTTGTCATCGACGACGACGAACTCGCCATTCCCGAATGGATCGAGCGGATGGTCGGGACGGCGGAGAAGCTCAACGTAGATTTCGTTGGCGGTCCCCAGAAGCCGGTCTTCGAAGGCGAGAACGGTGCGCGATTTGCACGCCATCCGGTCTTCGTGCCCCATTACGCCGAGACCGGCCGCGTGCCTCTGCTTTTCTCCTCCGGCAATGTCGTCATGCGGCGGCAGGTGCTCGAGACGATGGGCGCACCGTTTCTCGATACGGCCTTCAATTTCATCGGCGGTGGCGACAGCGATTTCTATTCTCGTGCCAAGGAACGCGGCTTCACCTTCGGCTGGTGTTCCGAGGCGCCCGTGATGGAAACGACGCCGGCCCGGCGAACCGAGACCTCCTGGATCGTCGCCCGATCCTTACGTAACGGCGCCATTTCCGCCATCATCGAGCGGCGCCGTGGCAAGGGCCGTAGCGCCTGGGTGAAGAGGCAGTTAAAGAGCGCCGCCTTGCTCGCCGTCTCGCCCTTCCGCGCGCTTCGGCTCGGCTGGAACACGGGCTCCGCCTTTATCGGTATCTATCACATGCAAATTGCGGTCGGTCGCTTCATGGCCGAGTTCGGGCAGGTCAATGAGCAATATCGCCGGCCTGAACAGAACTAAGGCCTTCGAAGCGCCGGATCTATCGCGCTGGGTGCGTCTCCTGTCGGCGCAGCTTCTCTTCGTCTGTCTTCTCGTCAGCTTCTCGCCCTTTGCTCTCGACGCAAAGGGTGTCGCGGCATCGGGCGGCAATATCGTCAACCAGCTCGGCTATTCGGCCCTTGCCGCTCTGTCGCTGCTGATGATCGTGCTGTTCACCGATCCGAAGGTCGTCCTTTCGCTGTTTCGGCCGGTTTGGCTGCTCCTGTTCGGCGCACTTCTTCTATCTGTCCACGCGTCCGACTGGCCGGATGCCGCTTTGCGAGCCTATCTCTTCAGCGTCATGGTCATGATCGCGGCGGTTGGCGCCATGTGCCTGCCGGCCAGCATCCGCGACTTCCGCATCGCTTTGGCAACCGGCGCAATGGCGGTGCTCGGCCTCAGCTATTTCGGTATCGTCCTGATGCCGTCCATCGCCGTCCACCAGGCAGTTCCGCCCGAACCCCAGCATGCGGGCCTCTGGCACGGCATTTTCAGCCACAAGAATGTCGCTGGCGCCGCCGTCGCCATGCTGTTCTTTGCGGGTCTCTATATCTGGCGTAGCGGCCAGCGAAGCCTCGGCCTCATTATCGCGATCCTCGCCGCCCTCTTCGTCTATAAGACGGGATCGAAAACCACCCTCGTCCTCATGCCATGTGTCGTTCTAATGGTCATTGGCGGGCGCTGGTTCGGTGGCAGCGTCCTGCCGGCCTTCACCGTGCTGGCCGCCTTTTCGACGATGACCCTGATGACCCTTGGCACCGTCCTCTTCAAGCCGCTCGACACACTGCTCCAGGCCATCCTGCCGGGCACGACCTTCACCGGGCGAACCGATCTATGGCGATTCACCCTCGAGCTTCTGCGACCACGCGAATGGCGCGGCTTCGGGATAGAGAGCTTCTGGCTCACCCCCCATGTGACCAAAGCCGAGCAGCCCTTCGAACTGTCTTGGGACATGCGCGAGATCGTCAACGCCCATAATGGCTATCTGGAACTCGTCGTCTGGGGCGGATGGCCCCTGCTTGCCATCGGTATTCTCGTTCTCGTTCTCGCGCCGCTCTGGGACTATATGCGCACACCGCCGAACCGCGAGAACGTGCTCTTGGCCGATTTCTGCCTCATGGTGCTCTCCTTCGGGCTTCTCAACGCCTTTTTGGAAAGCTTCTTCCTATCACGCGGCAACCAGATTTGGCTGATGATGTGGATGGCGATCGTCGGGTTGCATCTTGCCCGCCGCTTCCGAATTACGTGACCTGGTCCGCAAGCATCAGACGATCAATCGGCATCGCCAGATGCTTTTGAATGGATGATCCACATCGGGCGCGGAGAAACCGGTCGCTGTTTTTTCGCCCGGCGTTCTGGCGCAATCGAAACGGGACATCGGTCCTGTTCCCGACGCTCACGGCGTGAGGCGACTTGCGGCAGCACCGCGTTTCGATCTATCGACCGTCACTCTCTTAGAATGAATCCGAGGCGCCTTCCTGTCCGCTCGGCAGACGAGCGCACCTCTTCAAACGTGACGAAGCAATACGAGGATCAGGCCCGATGTCGACGGTGGAAAAGTCCTTTCCGGTTTCCTGGGATCAGTTTCACCGCGATGCCCGGGCTCTCGCCTGGCGGCTCGCCGGTACGGGCCAGGAATGGAAGGCGATCGTCTGCATTACGAGGGGCGGTCTGGTGCCGGCTGCGATCATCGCGCGTGAGCTCGGAACACGCCTGATCGAAACCGTCTGCGTGGCTTCCTATCACGACTATAGCGAACAGGGCGAACTGCGAGTCCTGAAACAGATCTCACCGGAGCTGACGGCCGATGGCGGCGAGAACGTTCTCATCGTCGACGATCTGACCGATACGGGCAAAACCGCTGCGATCGTCCGCGAGATGCTGCCGAAGGCGCATTTTGCCGCCGTCTATGCCAAGCCGAAGGGTCGGCCGATGGTCGACACCTTCATCACCGAAGTCAGCCAGGACACCTGGATCTATTTCCCCTGGGATCTGGGGCTGACCTTCCAGGCGCCGATCGGCAAGGGCAGCGCCGGCTGATCACAGCGCACCTCCCTCTGGGGAGGCTGTGAGACGCAATCGCAGCTTGAGCGACAAGCCGCGCCCACTATCGAGGCGCTCGATTGTCCCGAAGAGTTGACGCTTGATGAGAAGGTCGAGAAGCTCCGTGCCGAAGCCGGAGCTTACCGACTGCTTGGCGCTGGGAGATGAATTCGCGCCCCTGTCCTCGTTCCATTCGAGAACGAGCCAACGATAGCCCCCCTCATCCTCCGCGTTCCAGCGAATGCTCAGAATGCCCTGTCCTTCGGGGTTGAGCGCGCCATGCTTGACCGCATTGGTGGTCAGTTCGTGGACGATCATGCCAAGGAAGACCGCGTCGCGCGCGTCGACGGCAATCGCCGGTCCGACGGCGTCGAGGCGTTCGCCGCCCGGATCATAGGGCGCGACTTCGCCTTTCAGGATCTCCGCAAACGTCACATCGCTGCCGGCCCTCGTGGCAAGCAATTCTTGGGTCGCACCAACCGCACCGATCCGCTCGATGAGGTCGCGGCGAAGACCGGCGACGTCCGGCGCGCGCAGCGAGAGCGAGACGATTGCCTGGACCATGGAGAAGGCGTTCTTCACCCGGTGTTCCAGCTCACGCGCCATGAGATGAAGGTCGTCTTCGGCACTTTTCCGCCGCTTCACCTCGGCGCGCAGATCGATTTCCGTTGCGACGAGTGCTGCCAGTTCGGTGAGGATGGCGAGGTCGTCCGGGCTCCATTCGCGCGCGACATGCTCGATCGCACAGAGGGAGCCCACCACGCGCCCGTCGCCGAGGACGATCGGCGCGCCGAGATAGGCTGCGACGCCGAGATCCTGGATGGCCGGGTTGTCCTTCACCCGATCGTCCTGACGCGAATCGGCGACGACCAACGGTTCGCGATCTTGAACGACCAGCCGGCAGAAGGAATGAGACACGGGCGTTTGCCGGCTCTCGGCATAGGGGCTCGCCAGGCCGAGTTGGCTCTTGAAGAATTGACGATCTGTCTCGACGATGGAGACCAGGGCGACCGGCACGCGTAGAAGCCGGGCGACCAGGGCGCCGATGCGGTCGAATTCGGGTTCCTGTTCCTCTCCGATGATGTCCAGCACGCTCAGTCTCTGACTCCTGACACTCGTCTGCTTGCAGCCCGGATCATCCATTCGCCGCCTTCAGGCTCAAGGTTCCACGCCGTGAGCGACAGACGGGACGGTCTTGCCTTCCTCATCTCGGGATATCCGAACATGAAACGATTGTCGGAACGCTCATCCATTGCGCGGCACGAATAGTCGCCGTCAACGCACCACATAGGAGCCGATCGGCCCTTCGACTACGGGCCCTCATGAATCCTTCGCATTCGATAAACTGCCAATTCGGCGGCCAACTCATGCGTTTCAGGGACCTATCTCTCCGTCCTTCGGTCGGGGGCTGTTTGCTCTTCCCCGCTCGTCTGTCCGCTTGAATCGTCATCCACAGGGTGCGGCGCCTTGGTATCGCTCGAAAATAGTCGAGATTGCCCGCTGATTTCGCCGTGGCTGGCCGGTTCGGCCTTCAGGATATCCACAGAGTTTTATCGATCTGTCAATGACCGGGGGAAGTCGCCAAAGAGGCATTGCCCGAATCCCCTCTGCTCCCTACCCTCCATGTGATCGGCTTCCTCGGCGACCCCGTCAGCCTGGCGTGAGAATCCAGTTGATAACCGGTCGGACAGCCCCGTCTTCCCCGAATTCAGATTCGCTTAACCCTCGCCGATATACTATATCTTGTATCGAGAGGCGCTCAGAAGGGCACATTTAGCGAGCAGGCTGGAACCGCATCGCAGGAGCGGAAGCGGCCGGCTTTTCAGTGTCGTCATCGCCGATCGAAACACACCATCAGTACGGGACGAGGCCGTCATCATGGGCATGAAGTTCGAACGCCGCTACACCCAAGCAGGCGAAAGCGCATATCACTCGATCGAGTTCCGCAAGGCGACGAGCGAGATTCGCAATCCCGACGGCTCGATCGTCTTCCGCCTGGAAGGAATCGACGTCCCGACGCAATTTAGCCAGGTAGCGTCCGATATTCTGGCGCAGAAATATTTCCGCAAGGCCGGTGTGCCCGCGCGGCTGAAGCGCGTCGAGGAGAACGACGTTCCCTCCTGGCTTTGGCGCTCGGTCGCCGACGAGGAGGCGTTGGCCGAGCTGCCCGAAGACGAACGATTCGGCTCGGAAATGGATGCGCGACAGGTCTTCGACCGTCTGGCCGGCACCTGGACCTATTGGGGCTGGAAGGGCGGCTATTTCGACGGCGAAGAGGATGCGGCGGCCTTCCGCGACGAACTCGCCTATATGCTCGCGACCCAAAAGGCGGCTCCGAACTCGCCCCAGTGGTTCAATACGGGCCTTCATTGGGCCTATGGCATCGATGGTCCGGGCCAGGGCCACTTCTATGTGGACTATCGGACCGGCGAGTTGCGCGCCTCGACCTCGGCCTATGAGCATCCGCAGCCCCATGCCTGCTTCATCCAGTCCGTCGCCGACGACCTCGTCAATGATGGCGGCATCATGGATCTGTGGGTTCGCGAGGCGCGTCTCTTCAAATACGGCTCGGGCACCGGCTCGAACTTTTCCAATCTTCGCGGCGAAGGCGAGAAGCTGTCCGGCGGCGGCAAGTCATCCGGTCTGATGAGCTTCCTGAAGATCGGCGACCGGGCGGCGGGCGCCATCAAGTCGGGCGGCACGACCCGCCGCGCGGCCAAGATGGTCGTGGTCGACATCGACCATCCCGATATCGAAGCCTACATCAACTGGAAGGTTCGCGAGGAGGAAAAGGTCGCGGCCCTCGTCACAGGCTCCAAGACCGTTTCCAAACATCTGAAGGCGATCATCTCGGCCTGCGTCAATTGCGAAGGCCCGGACGGCGATTGCTTCGATCCGATGAAGAACCCGGCCCTGAAGCGCGCCGTGAAGGACGCCAAGAAGGCCCAGGTCCCCGAGAATTACGTCAAGCGCGTCATCCAGTTCGCCCGCCAGGGCTACACGGATATTGAATTCCCAGTCTACAACACCGATTGGGACTCGGAAGCCTATCTGACGGTCGCCGGCCAGAACTCCAACAACTCCGTCTCGCTTACCGACGACTTCCTGCGCGCGGTCGAGAAGGACGAGGAGTGGCAACTGATCCGTCGCACCGACGGCAAGGTCCACAAGACCGTCAAGGCCCGCGAATTGTGGGATCAGATCGGCTACGCGGCCTGGGCCTCGGCCGATCCCGGCATCCATTTCAACACGACCATGAACGACTGGCACACCTGCCCCGCGGCAGGGTCCATCCGGGCCTCCAATCCGTGCTCGGAATATATGTTCCTGGATGATACGGCCTGCAATCTCGCCTCGCTGAACCTGCTTCAGTTCGTCGAGACGACGGGCGAAACCAAGCGCTTCGACACGGCGTCCTTCGAGCATGCGGTCAAGATCTGGACCGTCGTCCTCGAAGTCTCGGTGTTGATGGCTCAGTTCCCAAGCCGCGAGATCGCACGCCTGTCCTATGACTACCGCACGCTGGGCCTCGGCTTCGCCAATATCGGCGGTTTCCTGATGTCGTCGGGCATTCCCTACGACTCCAAGGAAGGCCGCGCGATTTGCGGCGCAATTTCGGCCCTTATGACCGGTGTCGCCTATCGCACATCGGCCGAGATGGCGGGCGAGCTCGGCACTTTCCCGGATTACGAGCGCAATGCCGACGCCATGCAGCGCGTCATCCGCAACCATGCCCGCGCTGCACACGGAATTGCCAATGGTTATGAGGCGCTCTCTGTCGATCCGGTGCCGCTCGACCACGCTTCGCTGAAGGACAAGCGTCTTTCGACCCGGGCCAAAGCCGCCTGGACCGAAGCGACCGAGCTCGGCCAGAAGAACGGTTTCCGCAATGCGCAGGTCTCCGTCATCGCGCCGACGGGCACGATCGGCCTCGTCATGGACTGTGACACGACGGGCATCGAGCCGGATTTCGCGCTTGTGAAGTTCAAGAAGCTCGCCGGCGGCGGCTATTTCAAGATCATTAACCGCGCCGTTCCCGACGCGCTGCGCTCGCTCGGCTATTCGGAAAGCCACATCGCCGAGATCGAGGCCTATGCCGTCGGTCATGGCAATCTCAACCAGGCCCCGGCGATTAACCCCTCCTCGCTGCGCTCAAAAGGCTTTGGCGACGCCGAGATCGAGAAGCTGAACGCCGCGCTCGGCTCGGCTTTCGACATCAAGTTCGTCTTCAACCGTTACACGCTCGGCGACGACTTCATGAAGGAGACGCTCGGCGTCTCGGACGAACAGCTCGCCGATTTCACCTTCGAGCTCCTGCCCTTCCTCGGCTTCTCAAGGAAGGATATCGAGGCCGCCAACGTCCATGTCTGCGGCGCGATGACGCTCGAAGGCGCGCCACATCTCAAGAACGAGCATTTCGCCGTCTTCGACTGCGCGACGCCCTGCGGTCGGATCGGCAAACGCTATCTTTCGGTGGAAAGCCATATCCGCATGATGGCGGCGGCCCAGCCCTTCATCTCGGGCGCCATCTCCAAGACGATCAACATGCCGAACGAGGCGAGCGTCGAGGATTGCAACGCCGCCTATCTCCTCTCGTGGAAACTCGCGCTGAAGGCCAATGCGCTCTATCGCGACGGCTCCAAGCTCTCCCAGCCGCTTAATGCCTCGCTCATCGCCGATGATGAAGACGAGGATGAGACGATCGAGGAAGTCGCGGCCGCGCTGCTCCAGGCCCCGGCTCCCGAACAGGCGGTGCAGGTCGCCGAGCGAGTCGTCGAGCGGATCGTCGAGAAGGTGGTGCGCGAGCGCGAGAAGCTGCCGAACCGGCGCAAGGGCTATACGCAGAAGGCGATCGTCGGCGGTCACAAGGTCTATCTCAGAACCGGCGAATTCGACGACGGGCGCCTCGGCGAGATCTTCATCGACATGCACAAGGAAGGCGCCGCCTTCCGCGCGATGATGAACAATTTCGCCATCGCGATCTCCCTCGGCCTGCAATTCGGTGTGCCGCTCGAGGAATATGTGGAGGCCTTCACCTTCACCCGCTTCGAGCCGGCGGGCATGGTTCAAGGCAATGAGGCAATCAAGAACGCCACTTCGATCCTGGACTACGTCTTCCGTGAGCTTGCCGTCTCCTATCTCGGCCGGCACGATCTCGCCCATGTCCAACCCGAGGACATCACCGCTTCGACGGTGGGCCGGGGCGTCGAGGGCGACAAACCCGCGCCGCTGCCGATCTCGAGCGGAATGGTGCGCGGCCAGACAGCGAAGTTCCGCCTCGTCTCATCCAACGAGCCCCAGGGTTCGATGAAAGACGGCGGATCGCGCGCGGAGCCCCCGCGTGCCGAGGCGAGGCCAGCAGCGCCCCGTCCCGCAGCTCAGCCTGTTGCCGCGTCGACCGGACGGCCGACGGCAAAACCGGTGACCGCGATCGCAGCGGCGAAGTCTCCTTCGCCGGTTGCCGCAACCGAGCTTGCCGCGACTGCCTTCAAGCGGGACTATGAAGCCGCGCCTCTATCCGAGCCGGCGCCGGTGGCCGATCATACCCCGGCCCAAGGCCTTTTCGATCAGCCGCTCGCCTATCCGGCCAGCGACCGCGACACGGCCAACGTCTCCTCGGCCCCGGCAGCCCGGAGCGACAGTGCGACCCCATCCCAAGGGTCAGACGCCAAGCCGATGCCCGTCATTGCCAGCGATGGCGAGCGCCGGGCTGTGGCGATGATGAAGGGCTATACGGGCGAGAGCTGCTCGGAATGCGGCAATTTCACAATGGTGCGCAACGGCACCTGCCTGAAATGCGACACCTGCGGCTCGACCAGCGGCTGCAGCTAAGCCGACAGTCGAACGACTGTCCGTATGAATCAACAAAGGGCCCGGCTGGATAAGCCGGGCCCTTTGTTCTTGATACGGAGACCGCGCCGCCATTGAGCTTTCCCGACAAGCGGCGATTAAAGCGAAATGCGATAAATCGGACTCGCGATTTTGCTCTAACTCTTTGTTTTGCCGCACGACGTTTTCCGAAAAGTCGTGCAACTTTTCGGTATCATGCTCTAGCGCGACTGCTCTTCTCGATCAGTCACGACTGGCGTGATCGCTCTGCACGAGGTTTTGCGCGGCGCGGGCCTTTGTCTTGGGCGTTCGTGCCTGGGCGCGGGGCCTTGAAGGCCTTGCGGTCGCGCTCACGCGCTGGGCCCTTCTTCAAGCTGTCCGCACCGTCGGCATAGGAGATCGTGATGTCATCGCCATCGCTATGGGCGGCGCTGTCGGCGAAGCGTTTGGCAACGCTTTCGGCAATCTCGAATTTCGTCTCGCGATCATAGATTTTGATCGCCCCGATCTCCTGGCGGCTGATCTTACCGCGTCGGCACAGAAGCGGCAGAAGCCATTTGGGATCGGCATTGTTGCGCCGCCCGACATCCATCTGGAACCAGACCGATGGGCCGCCGCGCCGCGATTTGGACGCGCCCTTTTCGTCGCGGTCGCGGGACGGACGCGCGCCTTTCGGATCGGGACCGAAATTCGGATCGAACACGTCCTCAGGCGCAGGCAGGCGCGAGCGCCACTGACGCACGAAGGCGGCCGCGAGGGTTTCCGGCGAATGGACTTCGAGAAGCCGGGCGACCACCGCGGCGTCCTCCTCGCTCACATCGCGGCTCAAGCTCGGATCGGCCAGAAGTCGGGCCTCGTCGGCACTGCGGATTTCCTCGGCTGAGGGACAGGCGCACCAGCGCGCATCGACTAGCGCCTCGGCCAGAAGCCGTTCGGCCTTTCGGCGCCGCGAGATCGGCACGAGCAGCGCGGAGACGCCCTTGCGCCCCGCCCGGCCCGTGCGGCCCGAGCGATGCTGCAGCGTTTCGGCATCGCTCGGCAGATCGGCGTGAATGACGAGATTGAGGCTCGGCAGATCGAGACCGCGCGCCGCGACATCGGTCGCGATACACACCTTCGCCCGTCCGTCGCGCAGCGCCTGGATCGCCTGATTCCGCTCGGCCTGGCCGAGCTCGCCGGAGAGCGTCACGGCCGCAAAGCCTCGCTCGATGAGGCCCGAGGAGAGATGCCGGACGCCTTCGCGCGTGTTGCAGAAGACGATGGCGCTCGGCGATTCTTCGTGGCGAAGAATATTCGTCACCGCATGCTCGACCTCGTTCGGCGCGATGCGAACCGCCCGATATTCGATATCGGCATGCCCCGCCTCGCCGCGCGCGATGGCGATGCGCTGGGCGTTGGCCTGATATTGCTTCGCCATCTGCATGATGGTCTTCGGCAGGGTCGCGGAGAACAGCAGCGTGCGCCGGGAGGCCGGCGTTGCCTGGAGAAGAAATTCGAGATCTTCGCGAAAGCCGAGATTGAGCATTTCGTCGGCCTCGTCGAGGACGAGTGCTTTCAGATTGCCGATCTGAAGAGCGCCGCGCGTCAAGTGATCGCGTAAGCGGCCGGGGGTTCCGACGACGATATGGACCCCTTGGGCGAGCCGGCGCCGCTCGGCGCGCGGATCCATGCCGCCAACCAGGGTCGCGAGCTTGGCGCCCGTCTCGGCATAGAGCCAGGTGAGCTCATTCGTCACCTGGATGGCGAGTTCGCGCGTCGGCGCGACAATGAGCGCGACCGGTTCGGCGGTCTCTGGAAAGGTCTCGGCATCGCCGATCAAAGTTGGTGCGATCGCCAGACCGTAAGCAACGGTCTTGCCCGAGCCGGTCTGGGCCGAGACGAGGAGATCGCGCCCGGCGGTTTCCTCCGTCGACACCGCCTTCTGGACGTCGGTGAGGTCAAAATAGCCACGGGCAGCGAGGGCGCGCGCAAGCGGTGCGCACGTCGTAAGAAGGGTCATTCAAGAAATCCTGGAGCGACATGGAGGCGCGAGCAATCGGCGCACGGTCCACGGGGTCAGCCGACGGCACAAAAGCCTTTCGGACTTTGCGGCTCCTTATCAGGGTTTGACGACAAAGCCAATCGCCACACCCCTACGGAATGGCTCTGCTCCGCAGATCGATGCGTCCAAGCACGCTTCCGCAATGCGTTCGGCTTGAACCATCGGATGCGAGAGCCTATCCGCATCAATACACGAACTGCCAATCATGCGGGATCGTCTGAATGCGCATTCTTCATACGGCCGATCTCCATTTGGGCCGACAATTCAATGGGATCAGCCTCGACGAGGACCATCAGGCGGCACTCGATCAGATCGAGACCGCGGTGCGCGAGCATGCGGTCGATGTTCTCGTGATTGCAGGCGATATTTTCGACCGCGCCGCGCCACCGGCGAGCGCCATTCGCCAGTTCAATAATTTCCTGACCCGGATCGCATCCGAGACCGAGGCAGCCGTTGTGATGATGGCCGGCAATCACGATTCCGGTGACCGGATCGGATCGATGGCGGTGATGACCGATCGGCGCCGCGCCCTCATCCGCGGAACGGTCGCCGCCGACGAGCCGCCGCTGGTGCTCAACGACGATCACGGCCAGGTCGCCTTTTCGGCGCTGCCCTTCTGTTACGAATATGCGGCGCGCGAATGCTTTGCGGACGAGACCCTGGCGTGCCCCGAAGACGTTCTGGCAGCGCAGA
The DNA here is from genome assembly GCF_900176465.1 of Fulvimarina manganoxydans. GTDB lineage: Bacteria > Pseudomonadota > Alphaproteobacteria > Rhizobiales > Rhizobiaceae > Fulvimarina > Fulvimarina manganoxydans. The sequence continues at coordinate 145,018 of NZ_FWXR01000007.1, read as the reverse complement.
TCGCCGCCGCCAGGCGCCATGTGCCGGACGGCGCGCGTTGGGTGATCGTCGCCCATGCCTTCGTCGCCGGCGGTGAAGGCAGCGAAAGCGAGCGCCCGCTCGTTCGGGTCGGGGGCATTGAGACGGTGCGGCCACAGGTCTTTGCAGGCGCCCACTATGTCGCGCTCGGCCACCTTCATCGCCCTCAGGCGATCGGCGCCGCCCATATCCGCTATAGTGGTTCCCCGCTCGCTTTCGGCTTCGACGAAGCGAATGCGGAAAAATCCATGTGTCTCGTCGAGATGGGCGCTGAGGGCGAGGTGCGCGTCGAGGCCATCCCCTTTTCGGCTCGGCGGGGGGTTAGAGTGTTAACGGGCCGGCATTCGGAGCTTCTGCAGGTCGAGCCCTCCGATGATTTCGTCAAGGCAATCCTCACCGACGAGGCGCCGGTGATCGATGCCATGAAACGGCTGCGCACCGTGTTTCCGAATGCTTGCGAATTGACCTATGCCGCGCGAGAGCGCGCGCCGGAAACGAAGGGAACCCAGAAGCGCCTGGCTCGCCTCTCCGATCCGGTTTCCGTCGCTAAAGACTTCGTTTCACTCGTCGAGGAAGCGCCGATGGGCGAAAGCGAAGAGCGCGTCGTCGCCGCTGCGCTCGATGCGCTTGTAAGAGGTGAGGACGCCGCATGAGGCCTGTTCGACTGACTATGCAGGCCTTCGGCCCCTATCCTGGGCGCGAGGTCGTGGATTTTCGCCATGCGGTCGAGGCCGGTGTGTTCGGGATCTATGGCCAAACGGGCTCCGGCAAATCGACCCTGTTCAGCGCCATGACTTTTGCTCTGTTCGGCCAAGCGTCGAGAAGCGAACAGGAGGCGCCGACGCTGCGCTCCGATCATGCCGATCCGGGCGTCGCGACCGAGGTGGAGTTTGTCTTCGATATGGGTGAAAAGCGCTATGTCGCGCTTCGCCAGCCTGATCAGCTGCGTCCCAAACAGCGTGGGTCGGGCGAGACAAAAAGCCCGCATGAGGCCCATCTCTTCGATGCGACCGGCTTGACGCTCGAAGACATCACCCACGACAGACGTGGCAGGATCCTCGCCGAAAAGAAGGTTCGCGACGTCGATGACGCGATTAGGGGCCTGCTTGGCTATGGTCCCGAACAATTCCGGCAGATCGTCCTTCTGCCTCAAGGGCGATTCGAGACCTTTCTTGCTGCCAAGACCCGCGACCGGCTCGACATTTTGCGCGAGCTTTTTGATGTCTCGCTCTACCGCAATCTCGCTGCGCATCTAAAGCGGCAAGCAGACGAGGCGGAAAAGCGTGTCAGCACCGAGCGCGAGCTTTGCGCGCGCCGGCTTGCCCAGGAAGGCTTCGAAAGCGCTGAAGCTCTCAATATCGGAATCACGGCCGTTCGCCAGTCGCAAACCGAACTCCAGAATGCCGAAGATGCAACACGCTCGGCGCGTGATGCGGCTCACCAGGCGCTGACCGCCGGCGAAACGCTGGAAGGCCGCTTTCACGAGGCCGAGAAGGCGGCGACCGCTCTCGCCGCGTTGTCGAAACGGCAGGATGCCATTACAGCTTTGAAGGAAAAGGTCAGGCAAGCCGATCGGGCCCGCGTTCTTCTCGACCTCGAACGCCATGTCCAAAGAACCGGCGAGGAGGCGCGCGAGGCCGAACGTTTCAAAGCGGAGCGCACGGAAGCGGCTCGGATTGCCGCGAAAGAGGCGATCGCCGCCGCCGAGACAGCGGTCAGCGAAAAGGCCCGTTCGGGCGAGATCGACGCGCTTCGCCGGAAGGCCGACGAGCTCAACACATATCGCGCTATCCTGGCGAATACGGTTCAGGAAAGCGAGGCGGTCTCATCCGCCGAGTGCAAATCGGCCGAACTCCGAGACAAGCTCGTCAAAGTCCTTGCCGGTTTGGAAACGTTGTCCAAACGACGTGTGTCCGGCTTGGAGACATTGAGAACGGCACGCCTCAACGAAGAGCGCCGCCGTGCAATCGCAGAGCGTCTGACGGTGCTGCAAGGAGCCTTGGAAAAGGCACTCGCCTTCGACAGGAGCCGCAAGGCGGTGGACGCGGCGCAGACGGCCTTCGACACGCTTTCCGGCCGATATACGAAAGCTGAACAGCGGGCGCGCGAGGCGCGAGAAACATTCGAGAATGCCGAACGAGCCCTTTCCGGCGCACAGGCGCTTCATCTCGCAGCAAAGCTCGAGGACGGATCGCCCTGCCCGGTCTGTGGTGCGCAGCACCACCCGGATCCCGTGACGGGCCACATCGAATCGGCGGGTCTGAACGACGCGTTCAAGGAAACCAAAGCAAAGTGGCAGACAGCAGACGAGGCCGCTCGTCGCACGGCCAACGAACTGGCAGTCGCCAAGAACACGCTCGAACTTCGTCAGGAGGATTTAAGAGGTTTGGACGTCCCGGAGCAAAGCGCTGAAGCGCTTCGCGAAGCAGTCGAGCAAACGAGCGAAGCGATGAATGCCCATGGCGATCCGGCGGATATTCCGTCCGCCGAAGAAGCGATCGACCAGCTGTCTCGTCGCATCGAGGCCGGAGAGGCCGAGCGGGAACGGGTTCGAACCGCCTTGTCCGAGAGCGAGCGCGATCACGCGTCTCTCAAGGCGGCGCTGGATGCGCGGCTGTCCGTCATCCCCGACGCCCTGCGCGAGCCGAAAGCGCTGACATCGGAAAGCGAGCGGATCGCCAAGGCGCTATCCGAGCGTCAGACGAGGCTCGAGGCGGCGATCACGGCCGAAACCCAAGCGAGCCGAATCGCCCATGGCCTTGAGAAGGAGCGCGAAGCGGCAGAGACAGCGCTCACCAAATGCCAGGCCGCTCACCAAGAGGCACAGGACACGTTTCTGATGCGCCTGACTGAAGCGGGCTTCGACCAGGACGCTTTCGACGCCTTGAAGCCCGCGATCCGCACAATCGAAGACGATCGCAGTCGCATCGAAGGCTTCAGTCGCGACCTCGCGGTAGCCGAAGAAGCGGCAAAGCGAACGGCGGAGGCGGTTCACGACGAGACGCGGCCGGATCTCAACGCCCTGAAGGGCCGCCTCACCGAGGCCGAGGCCGCACTCGCTTCTGCGAGCGAAAGAAAGAGCGAGGCCCAGCAAAGGGTTCGCCATCTTCAGGCGCTCAGAGCGAGTCTTGCGGAAACCCTGAAGCGGCTCGACGAAGACGAGGCGCATACAGGTCCATTGCGCCGGTTGGCCGGGCTATTCGATGGCAAGAATGCCCTCAATCTCGATCTCGAAACCTTTGCCATCGGCGCGATGTTCGATCAGGTCCTGGAGGCGGCCAATCTACGGCTCTCGCCGATGACCGCCGGGCGCTATCGGCTGGAGCGCGATATGGACGCTGGGCGAGGCCGCAGAGGTTTGGGCCTTCAGATCTTCGACCTTTTTACGGGCCGTGCGCGTCCGACATCAACCTTGTCCGGCGGCGAGACCTTCATCGCCGCTCTCGCCCTCGCGTTGGGTTTGGCGGATATCGTCGAGACGACGAGCGGCAAGGTCCGTCTCGACACGATCTTCATCGACGAAGGGTTCGGCAGTCTCGACACCGAAAACGGTTCGGGCACGCTCGACCTCGTCCTGCAAGTGCTCAATTCCTTGGTCATTCAAAACCGGGCCGTGGGCCTCATCTCCCACGTTCCGCTGGTTCAGGAAGCCATTCCAAACGGCTTCTATATCCGCAAAGGCGTGGGCGGAAGCCGCGTCGAGGCGCGCGGTTTTTCCTAAGGTCAAGCTTGGCGGCGCGACGAGGCTCGCGCTCAAGTGCAGTCCGACCGGCGCAAGAAAAAGGCCGGCCGGACTTCGCATGGGAAGCCGAAAAACACATGCGTGTTGGGGCGATGCGGCTTCAACCGAACGGAACCACGACCCTGCCTTCGCCGCCATACCCTGTCCGGGGTATGCTGCGCTAAAGTTGCGCCGCTAAATCTTCAGCATCGAATATTTCAGTTCGGTCGTTACCATGCTCCCCTGACGGCCAGACCCACTTGGCGTCAGAGGCGTGCAAACCGAACGCGGTCATGACGCGGTGTAAGCGTGGCAAATGAATGAAGCTCTGGTCCGTCAGGCCGAGAGGAAAGCGGGGATCATCGAAGCCTTCGAAGCGATGCCCAACGGGATCATCATTTTCGACGAGGCAGGCTCGGTGATCGAGATGAACCCGGCTGCGAAGGCGCTTCTGGCGGCAGGCGATCCGTTGCGCATGTCTGGCGGCATCGTCAGCGCACGGCTACCGGAGACAAGGCGCCGGATTACGGCCTTGATGACGGAGACGCTGCGCTTTCACGTCGGCATTTCCCAAGAACCTCCGGGCGCCGTCCTCGTGCAGCGCGAGAATGGCGGAATGCCTCTGCGTATTACCGCCTATGCCGCTTCGACGCGCTCGGCAAACGGCTTCTTCGGCGTCCTTCAGATCAGGGACATGGCGACGAACGCGATCCCCTCCGCCGATATGATCCTCCAAGCTACGCCGCTCTCGCAAGCCGAGGCCCGGCTCTGCCACGCGCTGCTATCGGGCCTGAAGATTGCAGACTACGCTGCCCAGTCCGGCATTTCGGAGCACACGGTCCGCACGCAGTTCAAGAATGTGCGCCACAAGCTCGACGCCCCGAGCCAAGCTGACGTCCTGGTCACGATCATGCGGCTTTGCGGCGGCTGATAGACGTCGGGCGACAGCATCCACCTCCCGACGCGTGTCATCTTTCGGCTACGCCAAGCCGGACTACTGAACCGCGACGCCCGGCCGGCTTGACTTCAATCGCCCCAGCTCGGTCATGGCCTGCGCCGTCATCGCCAACTGCAGATGAATCGACCCATCCTCGCGATCGTCCCGTGAAAGAACGGAAGCGTTCTCGTAGAACCAGGGAAGAAGCGTCATCGCCTCCGGCTCGAGATCGACTTCCACCTCGCCAATCCGGCCGGCAATGCGCTTTTCGACATCGGCGAGAAGCGGCTCGATACCCTCCCCGGTGATCGCCGAGACGAGGTGAAGATCGTCGCGTTGCAGGCTTCCCGTGGCGGCCGCCTCGATATGCTGGCGACCCGTCTCGTCGAGCCGGTCGATCTTGTTCCAGACCTCGATGACATGGTCGGCGTCATCGGCATCAATGCCAAGATCGCGAAGAATCTGCCGCACGTCCTCCGCCTGCGCCAGCGTGTCCGGATCGGAGACGTCGCGCACATGGAGGATGATATCCGCCTCGATCACCTCTTCGAGCGTTGCCCGGAAGGCCGCGACGAGATGGGTCGGCAATTCGGAGATGAAGCCCACCGTGTCCGAGAACAAAACCTCCGTGCCATGCGGCAGGGTCGCGCGGCGAAGCGTCGGGTCGAGCGTCGCGAAAAGGAGGTTCTTGGCGAAGACGTCCGCGCCGGTCATCCGGTTGAACAGGGTCGACTTACCGGCATTGGTGTAGCCGACGAGAGCGACGATTGGATGGGGGCGCTTGCGCCGCTTCTCGCGGTGAAGTTGGCGCGTGCGGCGCACCTGGTCGAGCTCCCCCTCCAAGCGCTTGATCCGCGTCTGAAGTTGGCGACGGTCCGCTTCGATCTGAGTTTCGCCCGGCCCACCGAGGAAGCCGGCACCGCCGCGCTGGCGCTCCAGATGGGTCCAGCTGCGCACGAGACGCCCGCGCTGATAGTTCAGATGGGCGAGTTCGACCTGCAGGCGGCCTTCCTTGGTGCGGGCCCGGCGACCGAAAATCTCGAGAATGAGCCCGGTCCGGTCGAGAACCTTGGCGTTCAGCTCCTTTTCGAGATTGCGCTGCTGAACTGGCGTCAGCGGATGGTCGATGACCACCAGACCGATCTCCTCGGCCGCAATGATGCCTTTCAGCTCGTCGACCTTGCCCGACCCTATAAGCGTTGCAGGCCGCGGCGAGCGCTGCATCAGAACGCCGCTGGAAACGACCTCTAGCTCGATCGCCGCCGCCAGCCCAAGCGCCTCCTCCAAGCGCGCCTCATGGCTGCGCTTGGGCAAATCGCCCCCCGATGCCGCGGTCTCACTAGCGAGCGCGTCCTTGAAGATCGGGACATAGACGGCCGCCCGGGTCGGCACCGCCTTGTGTTCGATCGGTCCGCGCGGACCGATATCCTTAAATTCTGCCAATCAGGCCTTCCTGTCGTCGTCGCCATCATACAATTGCACCGGCTGAGCCGGCATGATGGTCGATATAGCGTGCTTATAGACGAGTTGCGAATGCCCGTCGCGACGAAGCAGCACGCAGAAATTGTCGAACGAGGTCACGACGCCCGTCAGTTTCACGCCATTGACCAGAAAAATCGTGAGTGAAATCTTTTGCTTACGAACAGTGTTGAGGAACAGATCCTGAAGGTTCTGCGTGCGTTCGGCCATGAGATGGAATGCCTTTCCTTATTCTTATTGAGCCTGCCCGCGACGCGGCATGCTCATTTTTTTGCCGTGCCCAAGGTTAAAGGCTACGTGTGGTGGCGACGCAAGGGGATAGGCGGCAAGTTGCGGCGAAACTTCTTCGGGTTTTTCGGTCCACTCGCTCTTGGGGCGCGATAAACCGTTGCGGTCACCATTCCAGGCTTCCCGCAATTTCTTTAAAAGAATTCGAGACTTACGCGGAACATCTGCTCGACCTGTCGAACCGCGCCGGCTTTGGCAAAGATGACGACGCGGTCCCTCGCCCTGATCTTCAGATTGCCTGTCGGCTTCAGGAATTTCCCTTCCCGATAAACAGCGCCGATCCTTAGATCCTCAGGGAGATTCAATTCCTTGATCGGCGTGCCGACGATAGGGGATGTTTCCAGAGCCTCGGCCTCGATCGCCTCAGCAAGCCCGTTCTGGATGGAATGAACGGCGCGAATGCGGCCCCGACGCACATGCTGCAGAACGCGAGAGATGGTCACCGAGCGCGGATTGATAAAGGCATCGATGCCGAGTGGCCGCGTGAGCCCTTGAAAGTCCTGATTGTTCAAAAGCGCCAGATTGCCATAGCAGCCAAGACGCTTGGCCATGACGCTGGAGAGGACGTTGACCTTGTCATCATTGGTGAGGGCGACGAGCAGATCGCTTGTCTCGATATCGGCCTCCGACAAGAGCCCTTGATCGAGTCCCGATCCGTGCAAGACGATGGTCCGCTTGAGCGTATCGGCAATGCTGACTGCCCGATCGTGATTGGCCTCGATGACGCGCAGCTTGGCCCGGAGGTCCCGTCGCTCCATCTCCCGCGCGACATAATAGCCGATATTGCCGCCACCGACGATGACGATACGCGTCGCTTCCGGCTCGGCATGGCCGAAAAGGCCGAGCGTTCGCTTCACATGGGTGCGCTCGACGACGACATAAGCCACGTCCCCGGCCACCATCTGGTCCCCCGAGCCGGGGATGAAGAGATTGGTGCCGCGAAGGATGCCGACGACCGTGGCGCTAAGATCGGGGAAAAGATCAGTCAATTGGCCGAGCGGCGTGTTCACCACCGGGCAGTCGTCGCGGCACTCGATCGCCACCATCGCGGTCGAATTATCGGCAAAGCGCACCGCATCCATGGCGCCCGGCAGCGCAATGCGCCGGAGCACCATCTCGCCAACCTCCACCTCGGGCGAGATAATCACGTCGATCGGCATGTTGTCGGTCGAGAAGAGATCCTGCCAGTGGGACTGAAGGTAGCTCTGGGCGCGGATGCGGGCGATTTTGGTCGGGATGTTGAATAGCGAATGGGCCACCTGACAGGCGACCATGTTGACTTCGTCATGCAGCGTGACGGCGATCAGCATGTCCGCCTGCTCGGCGCCGGCTTCGGCCAAGACTTCGGGATGGGCACCATGCCCGATGAAGCCGCGTGCATCGAGATTCTCGCGGATCGCCTGGACGAGCGTTGGCGAGGTATCGATCACCGAGACGTCGTTGCGCTCGGAGGCCAGGCGTTCGGCAATACCGTATCCGACCTGGCCAGCGCCACAGATCACCACTCTCATGCGGCCGAAATCCCCGTCCGTCCTTGATGCGGCTTCGCCCTAGCCCAAAATCGCCCTGTCCCGCAAAGCCCATCACGCGGGAAGCTGGCCAAAGACGCAAGGAAACACCGCTCAGCGGCGATCAAATGCCGAGCGACTTCAGCTTGCGATGGAGCGCAGAGCGTTCCATGCCGACGAATTCGGCCGTCCGCGAGATATTGCCGCCGAACCGGCTGATCTGTGCGACGAGATATTCCTTCTCGAACACCTCGCGTGCATCGCGCAGCGGCAGCGCAAGGATTTGGCCGTTTGACTGGCTCGGCGTTCGCGGCAGCATGTCGCCGACCTCCGACGGCAGCATGTCGGCCGAGATCGGCTCGGCATCCTCCGAGTCGCGCGCCAGGATCATCAGACGCTCGATATTGTTACGCAGCTGGCGGATGTTGCCGGGCCATTCCGACGACTGAAGAACCGCGAGTGCCTCAGGGCTCAAGGCGCGAGGTTTGATGCCGGTCTGTTCGCTGATCTGGTTCATGAAGGCCTCGATCATCAGCGGAATATCCTGACGTCGCTCGGCGAGCGGCGGGATCAGGATCGGGACGACGGCGAGCCGGTGATAGAGATCCTCCCGGAATTGGCCCTCGGCGATCGACGATTCGAGGTTCTGCGCCGTCGAGGAGATGATCCGCACATCCACCTTGACGCGCTTGGTGCCGCCGACCCGTTCGAAGGACTGGTCGGTGAGAACGCGCAGAATCTTGTTCTGGGTCTCGCGCGGCATGTCGGCGACTTCGTCTAGATAGAGCGTTCCGCGATGGGCCTGCTCCAGAGCTCCGACCTTACGCTCGACACCGGGCGGCGTCTCATTGCCGAAAAGCTCGATCTCCATGCGCTCCGGCGTAATGGCTGCAGCATTGATCGCGATGAAAGGTCCCTCCGAGCGCTGGGAGGCCGCGTGAATGGCGCGCGCGACCATCTCCTTGCCGGTCCCCGAAGCGCCATGGATCATGATGCGCGAATTGGTCGGCGCCACACGCCCGATCACACCGCGAAGCTGGTTCATCGGCTGGGACTTGCCGATGAGTTCGGGAAAGTCGGAGGAGCGCCGGCGCAATTCGACGACCTCGCGCTTCAGCTTGGAAGTCTCCAGTGCTCGCTCAGCGATCAGGATCAATCGATCGGCCTTGAACGGCTTCTCGATGTAATCGTAGGCGCCCCGGCGGATCGCCGAGACAGCGGTTTCGATATTGCCGTGGCCCGAAATCATGACCACCGGCACTTCCGGATGCTGAGCCTTGATCATGTCGAGGAGGTCGAGCCCATCGACACGGCTCCCCTGCAGCCAGATGTCCAGAAAAACGAGTTGCGGCACGCGGTCGGCGATCGACTGCAATGCCATGTCGGCATTGCCGGCGGTCCGCGTCTCGTGACCCTCGTCTTCCAGAAGACCTGCCACCAGGTCACGGATGTCGGCCTCGTCGTCGACGATCAGGATGTCCGATGCCATCGCGCTTTCACGTCCTTCTCACTCGTTCCCTTCGCTCTCGACGACCGAATCCCCGGCTGGGAGGGCGATGCGCACCATGGCACCCGTCTCCTCCCCCGGCGCGTCATCGAGCAGAATGGAACCCCCATGTTCTTCGATGATCTTGCGAACGATCGCGAGACCCAAACCTGTGCCTTTTTCGCGCGTCGTCATGTAGGGCTCCAAGAGACGATCTCGATTCTCCTTGGGAAATCCCATGCCGTTGTCGACGATTTCGATCTCATGCCAATGGGCGCCGGGCCGAGCGCGGACCTCGATCCGGCCATTTTCGACATTCGCCCCTTCCAGCGCCTCGACCGCGTTCTTGACCAGATTGCCGAAGGCTTGACCGAGAAGGCGCGTATCGTAACGGCCGAGAAGCGGCTCTTCCGGGAGATCGGCGACGAAGGTGATTCCGTGGTCGCCCATTTCCCGCGTGAACATCGCCTCCTTGATGACCTCGCGCAGATCCGTCGGCTCCATACGAGGCTTCGGCATGCGGGCGAAATTGGAGAATTCGTCCACCATGCGGCCGATGTCGGATACCTGCCGCACGATGGTTTCGATGCAGCGATCGAAAACCTCCCGATCATCCTCGACCCGTTTGCCATAGCGCCGGCGGATTCGCTCGGCTGACAGCTGGATCGGTGTCAACGGGTTCTTGATCTCATGGGCAATGCGTCTTGCGACATCGGCCCACGCGGAGGAACGCTGCGCATCCACGAGATCGGTGATGTCGTCGATTGTCACGACGCTGGACTGGGCCTCGCCGGAGGGTTCGGCGCTAGTGATGCGGATCGAGAGGGTACGCTCGCGCTCGCGAATGCGCATCTTCACTTCCTCTTGATGATCCGATCGATGCGAGGCAATCGCCTCGTCGAGAATGCGTGCAAAGACCGGGAAGGCATCGCCCAGCGGGCGGCCCACCACGGCCGTCGCAGGCACGCCGAGAATGCGCTCGCCGGACGGATTGAGCATCGACACCCGACCGGAGGGTGCGACGCCGACGACGCCGACGGTCACACCCGACAGAACCGCTTCGGTGAAGCGACGGCGCTCGTCAATCACATCCTTGGCGTTGATGAGTTCGGCCCGCTGACTACGCAATTGACGCGTCATATTGTTGAAGGTGTTGGAGAGCGAGCCGACATCGCCATCCGAGGCGCGCACGGGAACCGAGACGGACAGATTGCCGGACGAGACCTCGTCGGCGGCGCCCATTAAGAGGCGGATCGGGCGCACCAGGCGGTCCGCGACGCCGATCCCGGTCCAGATAGCGGAAAGTAGGACGATCAGACAGATGCCGAGATAAAGGAGAGCGAAAGCGAGCTGAAGGCCGAAGCGATTATCCTGGAGGCTCGAATATTCCGCCGACCGCTCTTCCATCAAGCGCAACGCTGCCAGCACCTGCGGGTCGACCGCACGCACCGTGTAGAGAAAAGCGCCCGGGATCTGGCGCAGACGGATGACGGCGCCGACGAGATTGGTCACGCCCGGCGGGATGAAGACGAGACTGCCTTCGGCGGCCTGCTGCATGGCGTCGTCCGGCGGCACGGGCAGCGGCTGGTCGGCCTCCACATCGGCGACGAGGAACGGTTCCTTCTCGCGGGTGATGAGCTGGGCGCCGAGGAGGGAGCGACCCCGTGCCTGCTCGGTCATGAAATTCTTGAAGCCGGTGCGGTCAAGATCGAAGAGCCGCCGCTGCTGGTCGAGGTCATAGGCCATCGACAGGGTGGAGCCCTGCAGATTGCGCGCATTCTCGTTCACATAGGCCCGAGCGACGCTGATCGAGGAATCAACGATCGCCCGCGTTCTAATCTCGAACCAACGATCGAGCCCGAGATCGAGCGTCACGGAGGCGACGATGGCGACGAGGATCGCCGGGATCGCCGCGACGATCGAGAAGAGAACGACGATCCGCACATGAAGCCGCGAGGCGGCCCGCCCCTGACGGCGCGCGCGCACCATCCGGCTGACTTCCCGGCCGACCAGGACGATCAGAAGCAGAACGAAGAGACCGTTGACCGCCGTCGCGATCGTCACGACCGTGTCGGTCGGCGCGATCGGCGTCAGCCCCATCAAGACGACGAAGGAGATGGCGCCGCAGACCAGCGCGCCGATGACGGCGAGTAGGCCGGGGACGAGCATGAAACGCCGACGTTCCATCAGGAAAGGCAGCGTCGTCGCCTGATCGATCGATTCGCTTGTCATAGTCGGCCGCTGGTCATCATGTGCCGTTAGAGACACGGATTGTGGCCAGAATGCAACGAGAACGCAATATTCGAACGTTCGCCGCGCAAATGATCTGTGGATACGAAATACGGCGGCCGGCAGGAACTCTAACCGTTCCGCCGCGATCCCATCCGAATGGCCTTGACGATCAGACTACCGGATCGAGCGGACGACCGAAATATCGAGATCGCGAATTTTCTTGCGAAGCGTGTTTCGATTGACGCCGAGAAGGTCCGCCGCCTTCACCTGATTGCCACGCGTCGCCGCCAGGGCCGCAGCGATCAGCGGATATTCCACCTCCCGCAGAATGCGTCCATGCAGCCCCGGCGGGGGGAGATCGTCGCCGAAGGACGAGAAATAGTCCGACAGATACCGCTCCACCGCCTGGCCGAGATCGATCGCCTCTCCGCCGCCATCGTCGTAGCCGCCGAACTGGTTGGCGTCGTTCGACAATTCGTTTTCGACAAGCTCCGCCGTAATCTCGTCCTGCGGATAGAGGGCGCAGAAGCGGCGGATGAGGTTTTCGAGTTCGCGCACATTGCCGGGCCAAGTGTAGCGGCGCATGGCGTCGAGCGCACCGGGCGTCAGCGACTTACGCGGCAGGCCTTCCTTCGTCGCGGCGTTGAAGAAATGGCCGGCAAGGTCGGGAATGTCTTCAATGCGCTCGCGCAACGGCGGCAGGCGCAGGGGGACGACATTGAGGCGATAGAACAGATCTTCGCGGAAAAGGCCGCGACCGATGAGCTGGCGCAGATCCTTGTTGGTCGCCGCGACGATCCGAACATCCGTGGTGATCGGGGTACGGCCACCAACGGGCATATATTCGCCTTGCTGCAAAACACGGAGCAAGCGCGTCTGAGCTTCCATCGGCATGTCGCCGATCTCATCGAGAAAGAGCGTGCCGCCTTCCGCCTGTTCGAAACGGCCGGAGGAGCGCGCCTGGGCTCCGGTAAACGCGCCCTTTTCGTGGCCGAAGAGCTCCGATTCGATGAGATCGCGCGGGATCGCGGCCATGTTGATCGCGACGAAGGGTCCTTTGCGCCGACGGCCGTAATCATGAAGAGCCCGTGCGACGAGCTCCTTGCCCGTGCCCGATTCGCCGGTGATCGTGACGGTCAGGTCCGTCTGCATCATCCGGGCGAGCGCGCGATAGATGTCCTGCATGGCCGGCGACCGGCCGACGAGCGGCATCGCCTCGCCATTGTCGTCGGGCGCCTGACGCTTCTGTTCGCCCTTCGGCTCGGACAGGGCCCGACGCACGACGCCGACCAGTTCGTTGAGATCGAAGGGCTTCGGCACATAGTCATAGGCCCCTTTCTCCGAGGCCTTGATCGCGGTCATGAAGGTGTTTTGGGCACTCATGACGATGACCGGAAGGTCCGGCCGGGAATTCTTGATACGCGGCAGTGTATCGAAGGCATTGCCGTCTGGCATCAGAACATCGGTGATGACGAGATCGCCCTCGCCGCTCGATATCCAACGCCAGAGCGTGGCGATGTTGGACGTCGCGCGCACTTCGAAACCGGCGCGCATCAAAGCCTGGGAGACGACCGTGCGGATCGCGGCATCATCGTCGGCAACGAGAATCTGCTGAACCATATCGTTAACCCCGGCTCTTCTTTGGCAATGGCTTTGCGCCTTGTGGTCTGGTTCGCAGCTCCGACGGCTCTTTCCAGGCGGGCATCAGAATGCGAAAGATCGAGTGGCCCGGCTGCGAGTCGCATTCGATCACGCCGCCATGGTCGCCGATGATCTTCGCGACGAGTGCTAGGCCGAGCCCGGACCCGGACGGCTTAGTCGTCACAAACGGATCGAAGATGTTTTCTCGAATGTCTTCAGGAACCCCCGGCCCGTTGTCCTCGACGGTGAATTCGAGCGGCAGGGTGACCCGATCCCGGGAGCCGGGGACCGACAGGCGCACACCGGGCCTGAAGGCGGTGGTGAGCCTAATCTCCGGCTTTTCGACATGGGTAACCGCCTCGGCCGCGTTCTTCACCAGATTGAGAAAGACCTGAACGAGCTGATCGCGATTGGCATAGACCGGCGGCAGGGACGGATCATAAAGTTCTGCGATCGGAATATCGCGCGCAAAGCCGCTTTTGGCGATCGTCTTCACATACTCTAAGACGGAATGGATATTCACTGCCGAACGCTCGATCGGCCGCTGGTCCGAAAAGACCTCCATCCGGTTGACGAGCTTGCCAATCCGCTCGCTCTCTTCCTGAATGAGGCGGGTCAGGACACGGTCTTCGTCCGAGGCCGAAGTCGCCAGAAGCTGCGCGGCCCCCTTGATGCCCGACAAGGGATTGCGAATTTCATGGGCGAGCATCGCGGCAAGGCCCGTCACGGTACGCGCCGCCGAGCGATGGGTCAGCTGGCGATCCATCTTTTCGGCGATCGAGCGCAGCTGGATGATGACGACAGCCAGATGCGGCGTCTCCGGGACATTGGCGACATAAAGATCGACCAGACGCTCGGCTCCCAGACGGGGCGAAGAGAGATCGACGCGATATTCGCTGAAGCGCGATTGCTCCACCAAGACCTTCTCGATCAACGAGAAGACCGGATTGTCCAGCGGAATGAAATCCTGCAGGCGTCGCCGCAAAAGATAGGTTCGGCTCGCCGAGAAGAACTGCTCGGCATCCGTATTGGCATAGTGAAAGAAGCCGTCCTTGTCGCAAACGATCACCGGATGCGGCAAAGCGCCGAGAATATGCATCTCCTGGTTTTCGCTTCTGGGGTTTGCGGGCGCGGTCATGTCAGGCGGCATCTTTCACTTGACGGGCATCGGAGGCCTCGCCCGTTTCGAGATCGGCAAGGCTCACCCCGGCAAACAGCCGGCGAAGCCGATCGAGAACGAGACCCGGCTCTTTCGCGGTCAGAATCTCGGCTTTGCTTTGCTGAAGATCGGCGCCGGAAAAGGCGCTGAGGCGTTCGATCGACCAGGCGAGATGCTTGCGCGCGTGGCGCAAGCCGGACGCAGCGCCATAATGCGCCAGCATCGCCTCGTAATGTTCGCAGACGAGATCGGACGCCTTGCGCCTTGCCAGTTCATCAAGCGTTACGGCACCGGCGATGAGGCCGGGAAGCCAGGGCCGGCCTTGCGCTCCGCGTCCCACCATAACCGCATCGGCCCCGCTCGCCTCCAGCATGCGCGGCAGATCGGCGGCGCGGGTCAGATCACCATTGGCGACAAGCGGCACCTCGACCGCGCGCCTGACCTCGGCGATAGCGTGCCAATCCGCCTGGCCTTCGTAAAAATCAGCGCGAGTTCGGCCGTGAACCGTGATCATGGCGACGCCCGCCGCCTCGGCCCTTGCCGCGATCTCAGCGGCATTCATGGTCGCGCGATCCCAACCGAGACGCATCTTCAGACTGACAGGAACCTCGCTGGCCCCTCGCACGGTCGCCTCGACGATCCGAAGCGCAAGCTCGGGTTCGCGCATCAAGGCCGAACCGGAGAGACCGCCGACCACTTTTTTGGCGGGGCAGCCCATGTTGATATCGATGAGATCGACACCCGATTCGGCGAGCTGCCGCGCGGCGCGCTCCATCCATTGCGGGTCGCGGCCGGCAAGCTGGACAGCATGAATGCCGTCGCCGGCCCGCATCGCCCGGACAGCGCTTTCTGCGCAGCCCTTCACGAACTCACCGCTGGCAACCATTTCGGAAAAGACCAGGCCTGCCCCGAACCGGCGCGTCAGACGGCGGAAGGGCACATCCGAAATGCCGGATAGGGGCGCAGCAAAGACGCGATTGGGCAAGGTCAAGCCGCCCAACACCATCGGACGCATTGCCGATACCGCCGCTGTCCGCGTTTGGCTCATTTATTACGCGCCACTCGAATCTGTCTTCTTTTTCGTCACTGGTGCTGTACCTTAATCAGGCATGCACAAAAGACAAGCATAGCACCACCCGCTTGACGGCATGGCTGACCTGCATTCATTCGGTAGCTATCCGAAGGGAGTGGTGAATGATGTTCCAAAGGGTTGCGGCGCTCGTGGTCGCCGGTGGTCGCGGCGAGCGTGCGGGGCCGCATGCGGATGGGCCGAAACAGTTTCGACGGATCGGCGGGGTTGCCGTGCTTTTGCGCACACTTCGCCTTTTTGCCGCTCACCCTCGCATCTCCGACCTGATCCTCGTCGGCCATGCCGCGGATCGCGAGCGGATCTTCGATCTTCTTGCCGGCACCGATCTGAGTGAAAGGGTCGATCTCGTCGATGGTGGCCCAAGCCGACAGGCTTCGGTCGCCAACGGCCTGCAAGCCATGGAGCGACGAGCGCCGGATGCCGTGCTGATCCATGACGCGGTACGCCCCTTCGTGGACGCAGCACTGATCGACCGGGTGATCGCAGCCATAGAGCCCAGTGCCGGCGCCCTGCCAGTCGTCGCCGTCGCCGATACGCTCAAGGCAGGGAAGGACGGCCTCGTTGTGCGAACAGTCGACCGCGCCGGGCTTTATGCCGCGCAAACGCCGCAAGGCTTTCCGTTCAGTCCTATACTCGAAGCTCATCTCAAGGCGGCTCGATCCGGCGGCGAAGCCTTCACCGACGACGCGTCGATCGCCGAATGGGCGGGCCTCCCCGTTCGCCTCGTCGAAGGCGACCCGAGCAATGTGAAACTGACGACGGCGCGCGACATCGCGCTCGCCGACCGTCAGATTAGTCAATCCAAGGAGGCGCAATTGCCGATCGATGTACGGACGGGCAATGGCTATGATGTCCATCGTCTCGTCGAAGGCGACCACGTTACATTGTGCGGCGTACGGATCCGGCACGATCAGTCGCTTTCAGGCCATTCCGACGCCGATGTCGGCTTCCACGCCCTCACCGACGCTCTTCTCGCCACCTGCGGGGCAGGCGATATCGGAGATCATTTTCCGCCCAGCGATCCCCAATGGCGGGGCGCGGCCTCGCACATTTTCCTCAGCCACGCCAAGGCTGTCGTGGAAGCCAAAGGCGGACGCATCATGAATGCCGATGTCTCGCTCATTTGCGAGGCGCCGAAGATCGCGCCCCATCGCGAGGCCATGTGCGCCGAGATCGGGCGCCTTCTCGGCCTCGAGCGCGACCGCGTCTCCGTCAAGGCGACGACCAACGAGACGATCGGCTTTGTCGGGCGCCGGGAGGGGATCGCCGCGATCGCGACGGCATCGGTCGCCTTCGGGGAAGATCGATGAGTGAACGGAGCGACGAGATTATCGGCCTGGCAGAGCGGCTCGTGCGTCACTTTGCGGACAAAGGCCTGATGCTGGCCACCGTCGAATCCTGCACGGGCGGCCTGGTCGCCGGCGCGGTTACGGAGATCGCCGGCTCCTCCGCTGTTCTCGACCGCGGCTTCGTGACCTATACGAACGAGGCCAAGATGGATCTCGTCGGGGTTGATCCCGCCGCCCTCGCCGCCCATGGCGCGGTGTCCGAAACCGTCGCGCGGCAGATGGCCGAAGGGGGCTTGAGCCATTCCCGCGCGGCCGTCAGCGTCGCGATCACGGGGATTGCCGGACCCGGCGGAGGGTCGGACGCAAAGCCGGTCGGCCTCGTCCATTTCGCTTGCGCCGGTCCGAAGGGCATCATCCATAAGGAATGTCGCTTCGGCGCCATCGGTCGACAGGCCGTGCGCGAAGCCAGCGTCATTCAAGCGCTGCAAATGGCGCTCGAGGCGAGCTAGCTCGGATTCGGCCCATAGATTTCGTCGGCGCGTTTCTCAAAAGCCTCGGCAAACCGGCGAAAGGCGAAATCGAACATCGAGCCCATTAGAAGACCAAGAGTGCGGCTCTTGAATTCGTAGTCGATGAAGAATTTCACGTCGCACTGCGCTTCGCCAGCGGGTTCGAAGGTCCAGCGATTGTCGAGATATCGGAAGGGACCGTCGACATATTTCACATCGATCTGATGGTCTTCAGGCTTCAGGAGCACCTGGCTCGTGAATGTCTCGCGGACCATCTTGTAGGCCACCGTCATGTCGGCGATCAAAAGCCGCTTGCCGTCCCGCTCGCGCTCTGAGCGCACGACGAGGCTCTGGCAGAGAGGCAGAAACTCCGGATATTTCTCCACATCCGCCACGAGCTCGAACATTTCCTCGGGCGTA
Source organism: Fulvimarina manganoxydans (assembly GCF_900176465.1). Taxonomy (GTDB): domain Bacteria; phylum Pseudomonadota; class Alphaproteobacteria; order Rhizobiales; family Rhizobiaceae; genus Fulvimarina; species Fulvimarina manganoxydans. Next base: position 127,241 of record NZ_FWXR01000007.1, on the reverse strand, counting down.
TGGCGGACACGGCGGGTCGTTTCGTATTTCGGCATCGCTTGTCAGAACGCTCTCAAGCCGCCCGAAGGCGTGCGAGACGCGCAGCCTTCAACCGCTCGAAGTCCTCGCCCGCATGATGGGACGAGCGTGTGAGGGGGCTGGCGGACACGACAAGGAAGCCCTTGGCCATCGCCACCGTTTCGAAGGACTTGAACTCGTCCGGCGTCACATAGCGGATGACCGGATGATGCTTGCGGGTCGGCTGAAGATACTGGCCGATGGTCAGGAAGTCGACATCGGCCGAACGCAGGTCATCCATCAGCTGCAGAACTTCGTTCCGCTCCTCGCCCAGGCCGACCATGATGCCGGATTTGGTGAAGATCGTCGGATCAAGCTCTTTCACCTGTTGAAGAAGCCGGATTGAATGGAAGTAGCGAGCACCTGGACGAACCGTCAGATATTTTGACGGGACGGTCTCCAGATTGTGGTTGAAGACGTCGGGCCGCGCCTCGACCACGCGCTCCAGCGCGCCTGGCTTGCGCAGAAAGTCCGGCGTCAGGATTTCAATGGTCGTGCCAGGAGCCGCAGCCCGGATCGCGCGGATCGTGCGCACGAAATGCTCGGCGCCACCATCGGCCAGATCGTCCCGATCAACCGAGGTGATGACGACGTGGTTCAAGCCCATCTTGGCGACAGCACGGCCGACGCTTTCCGGCTCGCTCTCGTCGAGAGCATGGGGCATGCCGGTCGCCACATTGCAGAAAGAGCAGGCGCGCGTGCAGATGCCGCCCATGATCATGAAGGTCGCGTGCTTCTTGTCCCAGCATTCCCCGATATTCGGGCAGCCAGCTTCCTCGCAGACCGTCACAAGCTTATTGGAGCGGGCGATCTTGCGGGTCTCTTCGAAGCCACGCCCAACAGGCGCGCGCACTCTTATCCAGTCCGGCTTGGGCGGGCTGGCGGCCGTATCCGGCCTATGCGCTTTTTCCGGATGACGAAGCCGCGGCTTGGCGGCTTCGTCGCGATTATCGAGCACGGTGACCATGGACGTTACTTAAGTCGAGCGGCACACCGATGCAATCGTTGCGTCAGGCGCGGCCGCGGATGAGACGGAAGATGAAGATCAACAGGCAGGCGCCGACAAAACCCGTGATCAGATAGGCGAAGGAGAACGACGCGCCGGCGCCGACACCAAGCCCGGTCAGCTGCAGGAGAAAGCTCAGAACGATCGCACCGACAATACCGAGTATGATGTTCATGAACACGCCCATGTCGCTGCCCATGACCTTTTCGGCAAGCCATCCTGCGATGCCGCCGACGATGATTGCTGCAAGCCAACCCATTACCAAATCTCCTTGAGAGTCCGATTTCGCTCAAGGAAGATAGGGGCTCTCGCGACGAGACAAGACGAATTGTCGCGATTCGCCCCCGATTTTCTTGCGCAAGTTTCGACGGCGAGCGGTCAGTGGGCCCCTCGCCTCGCCCCTTACATGTGAATGACACGACCAAAGGCGTCGAGCGCGGATTCATGCATCATTTCCGACAAGGTTGGATGCGGGAAGACCGTGTGGAAAAGCTCTTCCTCGGTCGTCTCCAACCCCATGGCGACGACGAAGCCCTGAATGAGTTCGGTGACTTCCGCGCCCACCATATGGGCGCCCAGAAGCTCGCCGGTCTTGGCATCAAACACAGTCTTGACCATGCCGTCCGGCTCGCCGAGCGCGATCGCCTTGCCGTTGCCGGTGAAGCTGAAACGGCCGACCTTCACCTCGCGGCCAGCCTCCTTCGCCTTCGCCTCAGTCAGGCCGACACTGGCAATCTGCGGCTGACAATAGGTGCAGCCCGGGATCTGAGTGGACTTCATGGGATGGGCGTCGAGGCCTTTGATCGCTTCCACACAGATCGTGCCCTCATGCTCGGCCTTGTGGGCGAGCATCGGGGGACCGGCGACGTCACCGATGGCGTAGATACCGGAAACGTTGGTGCGACCGAGGCCATCGGTCTTGACAACGCCGCGTTCGATGGTGACGCCCGCTTCTTCCAGGCCGAGCCCCTCGATATTGCCCTGAACGCCAACGGCCGAGATCAGGCGCTCGGCCTTCAAGGTCTCGCTCTTACCGCCCTTCGTCTCCACCGTGACCGTGACGCCATCCGAACCCTTCTCGACCTTCGCCACCTTGGCGTCGGTCATGATCTTCATGCCCTGCTTCTCGAACTGCTTGCGGGCAAGCTTAGCGACCTCGGCATCCTCGACGGGCAGAATCTGCGGCAGAAGCTCGATAACCGTCACGTCGGCGCCCATCGTGCGATAGAAGGAGGCGAATTCGATGCCGATCGCGCCCGATCCCATGACGATCAAGCTCTTCGGCATCGCCTTCGGCTTCATCGCCTCGAAATAGGTCCAGATCCGATCGCCATCGGGCTCGATACCGGGCAGGACGCGCGGGCGCGCGCCCGTCGCGACGATGACGTGCTTGGCCTTGTAGGTCCCCTCGCCCAAGACGCCTTTCGGGACCGGGTTCTGCGGCTCCACGGCCGGTTTGGCACTCTTGCCGACGGAGACTTCGACCGGCGCGCCCTTGGCCGCCTTGGCGATCTTCGCCTGGCCCCAGATGACATCGATCTTGTTCTTCTTCATCAGATAGGCGACGCCGCCATTCAGCTGCGCAGAGACGCCCCGCGAGCGCTTGACCACGGCCTCCATGTCGAAGCTCGGCTTCTCGATCTTCAGACCGTAATTGGCACCATGTTCGGCATAGTGGAAGATTTCCGCCGAGCGCAGCAGGGCCTTGGTCGGAATGCAGCCCCAGTTCAGGCAGATGCCGCCGAGATGCTCGCGCTCGACGACGGCGGTCTTGAAGCCGAGCTGGGCGGCGCGGATCGCCGCCACATAGCCCCCCGGCCCGCCGCCGATGATCAAGATATCGTAGGTGTCAGCCAATGGGTCGTCTCCCCGATCTGTTCGTTGTGTCGACGCGTTGAACGTCTCAAATTATCGTTGGCCGTCGCGGTCAGTCGCCGAGATCGAGCAATTCACGGACGGGGCCGACCAAGGCCTCGCCAAGGCGCCTCGTGTTCTCGGCATCGAGATGAACCCCGTCGAGCGGCGAGGTCTCGCACACCTCGCCGGCGTCGAACATCGCGCATCCATATTCCTCGGCAACCTTGGTGACCGCCGAGCGGAAATGGATCGATTCCTCGACCGCATGGCCGAAGAGCAGCGCAAAGTCCGGCTCCATCGTCTCGCAGAAGGGCGGCGGCGCGACGAGCAGAAGCTTAGGCGCCTCATAGCCCCGCTGATAGGGAAAGCACTGGACGATCTCGACCAGCCTTTCGAGACCCTGCCGGCTCTCGAAGACCCGCCCGCCGCCGGTGCTTCTCTTCAGATCGTTGGTCCCCAGCATGATGACGACGAGGTCGAGCGGCTGATGGCTGGCGAGAAGCGTGGGCAACACTCGCGCGCCATTGCGATCGGCCGCGACGAAATCCTCGTCAAACGCCGTGGTCCGCCCGTTCAGCCCTTCTGAGATGACGCGCACCTTATGGCCAAGAGCGCGGCCGACGACGTTCGGCCAACGGTCGAAGAACTCGTGGCGCAAGGCCGTTTCCGGATTGTAGCCCCAGGTGAGCGAGTCGCCGAAGGCGAGGATCGTCTTCATCGATCGTCGCCCCTTAGACCAGCATGGACATCGGGTTTTCGATGAACTGCTTGAAGGCCGAGATCAGCTCGGCGCCCAGCGCGCCATCCACCGTGCGGTGATCGGTCGACAGAGTGACGGTCATCACCGTCGCGACCTTGATCTCACCATTATTCACGACCGCGCGCTGCTCGCCGCCGCCGACCGCCAGGATCGTCGAATGGGGCGGGTTGATCACGGCGGAGAAGTCCTTGATCCCGAACATACCGAGATTGGACACCGCCGTCGTACCGCCCTGATATTCCTGCGGCTGGAGCTTGCGGGCACGGGCTCGCTTGGCAAGGTCCTTCATCTCGTTGGAGATGGTCGACAGCGTCTTCTCCTCGGCCTTACGGATGATCGGCGTAATCAAACCGCCTTCGATCGCAACCGCGACGCCCACATCGGCGTGCTTGTGTTTGATCGTCGCCGTCTCGGTCCAGGAGACATTCGCCATCGGCACGGCCTTCAAAGCCAGCGCCATGGCCTTGATGACCATATCGTTGACGGACAACTTGTAGGCCGGCTTGTCGCCCTGGTCGGTCTTGACCGATGGCGCGGCGCCATTCAGTTGCTGACGGAGGGCAAGAAGCGCGTCGAGCTCGCAATCCACCGAGAGATAGAAATGCGGGACGGTCTGCTTGGATTCGACCAACCGCTTGGCGATCGTCTTGCGCATTCCATCATGAGGAATCTTTTCGTAGGAGCCTTCCTCGAAGAGCTTGAGGATCGCCTCCTCGCTGGCGCCCTTGGCCATCGGCGCGGGGGCTGCTGCCTTCGGCGCCTCTTTCGGCTGCTCGCTCTTGGCGGCGGCCGCCTTGCCGGTGCCTTCGCTCTTGGCCTTTTCGATATCGGCCTTCACGACGCGGCCATGCGGCCCGGTCCCCGACACTGCGGACAAGTCGAGGCCTGCATCCTTGGCGAGACGGCGTGCAAGCGGCGAGGCAAAAACACGATCGCCGCCGCCCGATGCCTTGGCGTCCGACCCACCGCCCGCGGGACGGCTGTCGCCGCGCATCTCCGGGTCCTTGGCATCGGCTTCGCTGCCCTTGGCCGGCGCATCGGCTTTCGTATCGGCATTCATCGCGCCGCCCTTGGCATCGCCAGACGGTGCCGGATCGCTATCGCCACCGCCTTTGGCGGCCTCGGACACGTCCTCGCCCTCGGCCGCCAGGATCGCGATCACGGCATTGACCTTCACGCCCTCGGTGCCAGCCGGAACGACGATCTTGGCAAGAACGCCCTCGTCGACCGCCTCGACTTCCATCGTCGCCTTGTCGGTCTCGATCTCGGCGATGACATCGCCCGCCGCGATCTCGTCGCCTTCCTTCTTCAGCCATTTGGCGAGGTTGCCCTCCTCCATGGTCGGAGACAGAGCGGGCATGGTGACGTTGATCGGCATGGGCGTCTCCGGACGGTTCTTAGTTGTCGTCTTTTGCAGTTTCAGCCGCCGTCTTCAGCGGCCAGAGAATGGAAAGAGGAAAGGCGATGGCGTCGAAGGGCGGCGCGGCAACCTCGTCGCCCTCCTCATAGGTTCGACCCACCAACCACTCGCCATTCGTGAGAACGAAGGTCTCCAAGATCTCCAAACGCGGATCCAGCAACCAGTAATGCGACACGCCGGCCTGCGCATAGGTCCGCCGCTTTCGCCCCCGATCCAGGCGTTCCGTCGAAGGAGACAGAACCTCACAGACCCAGTCGGGCGCGGTCTCGAAATAAGCTTTGTCGGGAAGGACCCGCAGGCGATCGATCCGCCATCCGGCGAGATCGGGGACGATAACTTCCTGGCACAGATGTAATTCAGGCTCGTCGAAAAACACCCAACCGCCGGGCCCCGAACGGCCGCGCTCGAAAGCGTCGCCAAGTTCAATGCCGAGCGATGTTGCTGCCTTGGCGTGTTTCGGCGCCGGACGCGGATGGGTCACCAATTCGCCGCCGATGATCTCGGCGACGAGATGGTCCGGCACGGCTTCGAGATCGGCATAGGTCGCGCGGCGCGTGCCGCTATGCCCCTCGCTCTCGAAGCCCATTTTTCCCATGACCGTTCAATGCCCCTCATTCGGTTCGTCGCCGCCGCCGCCATGTTGTTCGGCATGGCTTGCGAGATTGGCCAGATGAAGCGTCCAGCCGATCTCATGTTCGCCGAGAAGATCTGCCCGATCCGCCTCCGGCGCCTTCTCCCAGCCCTGATGCTCGATCGAGATGCGGGTCCCGCCCTCGACCTCTTCAAGCGTCACGGACACCACCGTATCGAAGGTCCAGTCCTCGTCGGCCCAGACCATGACGAAGCCCTCGGGCGGATGATAGGCGGTGACTTGCGCGCGGGTGGTTCGCATCGTTCCGTCAGGGGTCTTCCAAGGCTCGGTGAAACGTCCCCCGAGCTTCGGCTCGAAATCGACGGTCTCTCGCCACCATACCTTGAAGCAGTCGGGCTCGGTGAGACACCGCCAGACATGCTGGCGGGAGGCTGCGATCGTCTTTTCGATCAGCAGCCGACCCGTTTCGGCATCGACCCGTTCGGACCCGGCAGTGACGGGAGCGAGCATCGCCTCACCTCAGTCGCGATAGCAGACGGCCTTGACCGCATCGATCACATCTTTGACCGAAGGCAGCGCCAGCTTTTCGAGATTGGCCGCATAGGGCATCGGCACATCCTTGCCCGCGACCTTCAGGACCGGCGCATCGAGATAGTCGAAGGCATGGACCATAATTTCCGAGGCGATATGGGCGCCGACGGAGGATTGCGGAAAGCCCTCCTCGACGGTCACGCAGCGATTGGTCTTCTTCACCGAGCGAAGCACCGTCTGCATGTCCATCGGGCGGATGGTGCGAAGATCGATGACCTCCGCATCGATTCCCTGACCGGCAAGCTCCTCGGCGGCCTTCACTGCATAGGTCATGCCGATGCCGAAGGAGACGATCGTCACGTCGCTCCCCTTGCGATGGACGCGGGCCTTGCCGATCGGCACCGTCCAGTCATCGAGCTTCGGCACGTCGAAGGACTGGCCGTAGAGGATCTCGTTTTCCAGGAAGATGACAGGATTCGGATCGCGAATGGCCGATTTCAAGAGGCCCTTCGCGTCGGCAGCTGAATAGGGCTGAACGACCTTCAGACCCGGAATATGGCTGTACCAGGCAGCGTAATCCTGGCTGTGCTGAGCCGCCACGCGCGCCGCCGCGCCGTTCGGACCGCGGAAGACGATCGGGCAGCCCATCTGACCGCCGGCCATATAAAGCGTCTTCGCCGCCGAATTGATGATCTGATCGATCGCCTGCATGGCGAAGTTGAAGGTCATGAATTCGACGATCGGGCGCAGACCGCCGAAAGCAGCACCGACTCCGAGACCGGCAAAGCCATGTTCGGTGATCGGCGTATCGACGACGCGGCGGGCACCGAATTCGTCGAGCAGACCTTGGGTGATCTTATAGGCGCCCTGATATTCGGCGACCTCTTCACCCATGACGAAGACCGCCTGGTCGCGGCGCATCTCTTCGGCCATGGCATCACGAAGCGCTTCGCGAACCGTGGTGGAGACCATCTCAGTGCCTTCCGGGATCTCCTGAGCGAAATCGCCGACGGGATCTTCCGGGTCAGGATGGGTCTTGCCTTCGGCCGGGACGCGGCGCTCTTCGAGCGGCGTCACCGTCGCGGCGCTGCGGGCCTGGTCTCCGCTATGGGCAACCGGCTCGTCGTCGGTCTTGGTCGCGACCTTCGGCTCGCCGCCGGCAGAGCCGCCGCTCTTGCCGATATCGCTTTCACTCTCGCCTTCTGCGAGAAGAATGGCGATCGGCGCATTCACCTTCACGCCTTCGGTGCCGGCCTCGACGAGGATCTTGCCGATCCGGCCCTCGTCGACGGCCTCGACTTCCATGGTCGCCTTGTCGGTCTCAATCTCGGCGATGACGTCGCCGGGCGCGACCTCGTCACCGACATTCTTGACCCATTTGGCGAGCGTGCCTTCCTCCATCGTCGGAGAAAGAGCGGGCATCAGGATTTCGGTTGGCATGTCCGCCCCTCCCCTTAATTATTCTGCGACCTGCGGAATCTCGTCCGCATAAATGTCCGTCCAGAGCTCGGAGGGATCCGGCTCGGGATCGTTCTGAGCGAAATCGGCGGAGTCGGCGACGATCTCGCGGACCTCCTTGTCGATCTCCTTGACCTCGTCTTCGGACATCCCATGATTTTCGAGGAGCCGCTTCTTGACCTGCTCGATCGGATCGGATTCCGAGCGCATCTTCTGCACTTCGTCGCGGGTCCGGTATTTCGCGGGGTCGGACATGGAGTGGCCGCGATAGCGATAGGTCATCATTTCGAGAATGATCGGCCCCTCGCCCGAGCGGCAATGCTCTGCCGCCATGTCGCCGGCCGCCTTCACGGCGCGCACATCCATACCGTCGATCTGAATGCCCGGGATCTTGAAGGACAATCCGCGATGGGAGAAATCGGTCTCCGCCGACGCGCGGGCGACAGACGTGCCCATCGCATATCGGTTGTTCTCGATCACGTAGATGACCGGGAGCTTCCACAACGAGGCCATGTTGAAGCTCTCATAGACCTGACCCTGATTGGCCGCGCCATCGCCGAAATAGGTGATGGCGACCGAGTCCTGATCGTTGTAGCGATTGGCGAAGGCAAGACCGGTTCCGATCGGCACCTGCGCGCCGACGATGCCGTGACCTCCGTAGAATTTCTTCTCCTTGGAGAACATGTGCATCGAGCCGCCCTTGCCTTTCGAGTAGCCCGAACGGCGACCCGTCAGCTCGGCCATGACGCCCCGCGCCTCCATGCCCGTGGCGAGCATGTGGCCGTGATCGCGGTAACCGGTGATCACCTGATCACCGTCCTTCATCGCCATCTGCATACCGACGACAACGGCTTCCTGGCCTATGTAGAGATGGCAGAAGCCGCCGATGAAGCCCATGCCATAAAGCTGGCCGGCCTTCTCCTCAAAGCGGCGAATCAGGAGCATGTCCCGATAGGCTCTAAGCTCATCGTCATTCGAAAAATCCGCAGGCTTGGGCGCCGAGAACTCTTCGAGGGTGCGGACGATCTCCTTGCCGGATTCGGTATCGACGGTTTTCGACCGTTTGGATTTTGCCGAACCGCCGGAGGCGCTGCTTTGCCGACCCGCCATGGTTCCTCCCAGCTGAACGAAGGTTTCGATTGTTTGTCAGCTGATGAGTAGCGCAGGAACCCAAGCCCTTCAAGCGCTCGAGGCACTTTAACCTGATTTCAGTTCAACAACGCAACTGCACAATCTTTAACGCAATTTCGGTTGAAGCTTGGCAAAACTCGATTGTTCGCGCTGAAATCAGCACGGCGCTCCTCATCGCCATTTGACCCCATACTTAGAGCATTTTGCGCGGAAGCAATCCAAACGAATGATCAAAGCAATCAGTTGAGGATCACGATCTCGTCTGCCGTCACGACGTTCAGAGCGCGGCGCGCCTGTTCGTCGATCATGTCGCGCTCCAGCGTTCCGTCGTGCAGCATTCCGACCCGGCGCTCCAAGCGCTCACGCTCGCCCTTCAACTCGTTGAGCGCCGCTGTCCGCACGGCGATCCGCCGCTCGAGCTGCTCCTTAGCCAAAAGGCCATAGCCCCCCGTCTGCGCATGGACGGTGAAATAGGCCAGAATGATCGCGGTGATCGTCGGAACGATCAATCGTCCGAGCCGTGTCCGTCGTTTCTGAATGGTCCGCATAGGGGTCTCCTTGGGCCGGAGCCTGCCATGAGATGGTTAAAGCATTGTATAACCGCACCTTTCACAGGTCCGTCATCGGCTCGTTCCTGACATGGGGTAGCGAAATTCGACGGCGAACCGGCGTCGAGAGTCGACCTCGACAAGAAGACGCGAAGCGGGCCGGCGGTTTGACGTTGTGACGGGGCTTGCAGTTCATTTCGTCCGCCATGGAAGCCCTCCAATCGGTGCGGTTCTGCACTACGACTACCCGCAATCCCGTTCTGTCCCGACATGATCAAACTCTCGGCATCGTGCCGACTTCATCAGTGCAAGCTCTAATTTCGAAAGATCAACATTTGGCATCGGCGATCATCGTTGGATGCCGCAGCGGGACGGAGTGCTTATGGACAGACCGGAAGATGACATCGTCCGCAAGGAAAATCGCCAGAGCGAAAAAGAAGAGGCGATGCGCCGAAGCGATCCGGATGACGAACTGGAAAATGCGCCGGACAAGGGTGAGACGCTGGCCGATTATTTCTCCTTCGAGGAAGTCTTCGCCCGGGTCCTGTCATCCGCCGATCACGAGCTCCACGTCACCAACCGCTATCTCTTCTGGAGTGGGCTCGGCGCCGGCGGCGCGATCGGACTGACCTTCCTAGCCCGTGTCATCTTCACCGAAGCGTCCGGCGAGGCCGAGCCAGGACTTCTCGGGAACCTGCTCTACCCCGTCGGCTTCCTCATCATCGTTCTCGGCCGATATCAGCTCTTCACCGAAAACACCCTCACCCCCGTCGTCCTGGTCCTCACCAAGCTTGCAAGCATCGTCAATCTCTTGCGGCTTTGGGGCGTCGTTCTCGTCGCCAATCTCGTCGGCGCGCTCGGCGTTGCGGCTCTCGTCGCCTATTTCGATGTCCTTGATCCCGAACGCGTCGCGAAGGGAATCGAGATCGGCCGCCACGCTTACGAGACGGGATGGTACACGCTTTTCTCCAAAGCCGTCATCGCCGGATGGATCGTCGCTGCCATGGTCTGGCTTATTCATGCCTCGCGCGATACGATCTCGAAAATCGCCATCGTCTATATCCTGATGTATTTTCTCGCGGTCTGCGGATTCTACCACGTCGTCACCTCGTCGGTTGAAGTGTTCTATCTGTCCTTCCGCACGGATGTTCCTTTCCTCCCGCTGTTCCCACAATTCGTTCTGCCAGTCCTTCTCGGCAATACGATCGGTGGGGTCACCTTCGTCGCGGTCCTCAACTACGCGCAATTTGCTGAGCACAAGGATTCGTTGATGTTCGAGCGCTATGGCGAGCGGATGAGCTTGAAGGATTGGGTGTTCGGTCGACGCTCGAATGAGGCGAGTTGATCGACCGCCTCTCGCCGGCCGATAAAAAAGCGTAGCGCATAGCCGTCACCATGTCTGTGCTGTTTGCATCGGGCGATGAGCCATCATCGCCCGATGTCATATGTGGTGACGAGATCGCCGCTGGCTCTAGCGCCGTCGCGACGCTCCCACGCATTTGCCTTTAATCCCAGTAACGGTTCCCATCGCTGGCAAGGACCAACACAGGCCCTTCGTAGACTGGGTGACACTCGTGCTTACTGCCGTCCATGGTTTGACGCCGCCTTGGAAGAAGCGCCTGCACCCTTTCAAGCGGCCGCGGAGAGATCGATCCCCGAATAGAACCATCCCGAATGAGTTTCGGTCATCCGGGATGCAAGAGCATATAGCGAAAAGAGAGACCTATCGTGCAGGTTCGGGATCCGGCCCCTTATCGGCGGCAGCACGATCGTCGGCTTCGCCCCCGCTGGTTTTATTCGACTCTTTTCTGGCGCGCGCCCATGGGAAGCCCATCCCCGTCTTGGCGCGCTCACGGCCCGGACCGTCGCCGTCATCCTCCTGGCCCCAGAGCTTGCCCTTCTTGCCCTCGGCCAGACGCTGCACCAAGGCGTAAAGGGCCGGCACGATGAAGATGCCGATCAGCGTCGCCGCCAGCATTCCGCCGATCGAGGTCATACCGATCGCGTTTCGAGCCGCCGCACCCGCCCCTGTCGCCAGAGCTAGAGGTACGATGCCGAGGATGAACGCGATCGCCGTCATCAGCACCGCGCGAAGACGCTGGCGGGAGCCGGTGATCGCAGCCTCGGTGATCGAAGCGCCTTCGTCATGCCGATCGCGGGCGAATTCAACGATGAGAATGGCGTTTTTCGAGGCAAGGCCGATCAGCATGACGATGCCGATCTGGGAATAGATGTTCGACGTGTAGCCGAACAGATAGAGCGTGCCGGCAGCACCCGCCGCCGCAATCATCAGCGAGAACATAACGGCGAGTGGCAGAAGCCAGCTTTCATATTGGCCAACCAGGAAGAGATAGGCGAAGACGAAGGCCAGGGCGAAGGCGATATAGGTGACGTCTCCGGCTTGCTGCTCCTGATAGGACGTGCCGGAAAACTGGTAGGAATAGCCGTCTGGCAGGGTCTGGGACGCAACCTCTTGAAGCGCGCTCAACGCCGCGCCAGACGAATAGCCCTGGGCGGGATTCCCCGACAATTCCGCCGCGAGATAAAGGTTGAATCGCGGTATCGCATAGGGTCCGAACTCGGTACGCACGGTCACAACGGTTCGGATCGGCACCATCTGCCCTTGTCGGTTCTGGGCGTAGATGTTGAGAATATCGTCTTCGGTGGCCCGCTGCGCAGCTTCGGCCTGAAGGCGAACCTGATAGACGCGGCCTTGATAGTTGAACTGATTGACGAAGACCTGTCCGAGGGTCGAACCAATGGCGTCATAGATCGAAGATGTCGTCAGTCCGAGTGTTTCGGCTCGGTCGCGATCGATCTCCAGAAAGAGACGGGGCACATCCGCCGAGAAGGTGGTGCGTGCTCCCGAAATTTCGGGTCGTTCATTGGCCGCCGCGACAAAGGCTCGGGCGACTTGCGCCATCTCCTGAGGATCCTGGCTCTGCTGGGCGAGAATCTGGAAGCTGAAGCCGCCGACGGAGCCGAGGCCGGGAATGGGCGGCGGCGGGAAAGCCGCCACGGTCGCCCCGGGAATTTGCGAGAACCGGCCGGTCAACTCCCCGAGGATGGTGAACAGATCCCGTCTCTCGCCCCACACCTTGAGACCGATAATGCCGACGCCGGCGGAGGGCCGCTGAGCGGACTGAAGCAGGCTGAAGCCCGCGGCCGTCGTGTAAGCCTCAACCCCGTCCGTCGTATCGATAATCTTGGCAATCTGCTCCATCACCTCGTCAGTTCGCTGAAGAGAAGCGGCATTGGGCAAGGAGACGTCGAAGAGAATTGCACCCTGGTCTTCATCGGGAATGAGGCTCTGGGGCAGGCTCGTGAAGGAGAAGGCAGCGATCACCGCGCCGGCGGCTAGAATGACCAGCGCGACCAGCACACGGCGAACGAGGAAGCCGACCACGCGGGAATAGCCTGACGAGGTTTTCTCCAGCCCTTTCGAGAAGAGGCGCAAGGGCAGCCAGCTTTGACGCGGCGGCTTGAGAAATATGGCAGCCAGAGCCGGAGTGAGGGTCAGGGCGACCAGCGAAGACAAGAGCAGGGAGATCGAGAGTGTCACGCCGAATTGACGATAGAGCTGGCCCGACAATCCCGGCAGAAAGGTCGTCGGCAGGAATACCGCCAAGAGCACAAGCGTGGTCGAGATGATCGGACCCGTGACCTCGCGCATGGCCTGACGGGAAGCCTCCGGGGCATCGAGGCTTCGCTCGACCATCACGCGCTGACAATTTTCGACGACGAGGATCGCATCGTCCACCACCAGTCCGATCGCCAGGATCAAGGCGAGGAGCGTGATCACATTGATCGAGAAGCCGAAGGCAAGAAGAAAGATGAATGTGCCGATGAGCGAGACCGGAATCGCCATCGCTGGCACCAGGGTTGCGCGCCAATCCTGCAAAAAGACATAGACCACGATCACGACGATGGCCGCGACGAGGAAAAGAGAAAAGATGATCTCCTCGATCGTCGCATTCACATATTCGGTTGAGTCGTAGATGACGGCATATTCGAGGCCCGGCGGAAAGGATTGGGAGAGCCGGTCGAGTTCGGCCTGGACCGCCGTTACGGTCTGAAGCGCGTTGGCGCCCGGCGATTGATTCACCTGGACGAGCTGCGAGGGATATTGGCCGTCATAATAGGAATTGACCGAATAGCTCTGCGCTCCGAGTTCTACACGAGCGATGTCGCTTAAGCGAACGATGGCGCCATCCGGGCTGGCGCGCACCACGACATTCTGAAATTCAGAGACATCGCTGAAACGGCCCTTTGAAGTCACCGTATAGACCGTCGCCTGACCTTCCGGCGCCGGCGCACCGCCGATTTGTCCAATCGAGGCGACCGTGTTCGACGCCTGGATCGCAGCCACCACCTCATCCGGCGAGATGTTCAAGGCCGCCATCCGGTCGGGATCGGTCCAGATGCGCATAGCGTAATCCGCCGGACCGAGTGGTGAGGCATTGCCGACACCCTCGACACGAGACAGAGCAGTCGTCACATTGGTCGAAACATAAGCGCCGAGCTCGATCGGGCTTAAGGCGTCGGGATTGGTGGTGTAGAAAGCGAGCGCCAACAGGAAATTTGGCGACCGGCTGCGCACCGTAACGCCCTGGCGCGCGACATCGGTGGGAAGCTGCGAGGTCGCGAGCTGCACTCGGTTCGAGACGTTCACCTGAGCGATGTCGGGATCGGTTCCAATCGCGAAGGTGATGGACAAGTTATAGGTGCCGGCATCGGTCGAGGTCGAGGACATGTAGATCATGTTCTCGACGCCGTTGATCGCTTCTTCCAATGGCGCGGCGACGGCATCAGCCACCGCTTGGGCCGAAGAGCCGGGATAGGAGGCGGACACCGAGACGGTCGGCGGCGCGACATTCGGATATTGGCTGATCGGCAGAACGAAAATGGCCAGAAGACCGCCGATGATCAGAACGATGGAAATGACGGAGGCAAGGCGCGGTCGTGCGATAAAGAGATCGGAGATCACTGGCCGCTCTCCGCGCCAGAGCTTTGGCTCTCAGATCCCCTTCCATCGCCCGCGCCGCCTCCGGCATCACCGCTGCTCGCTGGACCGCCATTTCCTTGGCTTTGCGACGATCCCTCCGCATCCGCGGCGGCGCCGTTCGTGGCCGATGGGCCCTGCGAAGTCTGCGAGCTATTCTGAAAGCTCGGCGTGACCTTGGCGCCATCCTGGATGTTCTGAACGCCTTGGACGACGACGAGATCGCCATCCTGCAAGCCGGAAACGACCGCGACATCGCCGCGAAGGGTCTTGCCAGTCTCGATCGGCTGGCGCCGTACGGTGTTGTTTGATTGGTCGAGCACGAAGACCGAACGTCCATCACGGTTCAGCTGGACCGCGGCCTGAGGGATGACCGGCAGGCGCGGTGGGTCGCGCTCCTCGGCGACCAGCGTCACGTTTTCGTTCGGCAAGAGAATTCCATCCGGGTTTGGAAAACGGATCCGCACCTCGATGGTGCCGGTCGTTGAATCAACCGTATTGCCGACAAAGGCGAAAGCGCCTTCCGGCTGATATTCTTCGGAATTCGGTAGGCGCAGCGAGAGACGATAATTGTCGACGACAGCTTGGGGATTGGGGTCGGCGGTGCCATCCTGTCCGCCGACCGCGGTCGTCTCGCCTTCCGGCATCGCTTCGTCCGGCCGCACCCGGCGCCAAGTGGCGAGCCGGTTCTCGCCGATCGGAAAGCTCCCCCAGATCGGATCGAGTTGGACGATCTCGGCGAGAGTCCCGCTCGCGGCCGAGACGAAATTGCCCTTGGTGATCATCGCCTCCGAGATCACCCCATCGATCGGCGCTTCGATTGAGGTGTAGTCTAGATTGAGCTGAGCCTGGCGCACGGATGCTTCGGCCTGAAGCTCGCTCGCCCGAGCCGATTCGAAGGACGCCTGTGCCTGATCGAGCTGCGCCTGCGGAATCGTGCCGGAATCGATGAGCTCCTGCGCACGCTTGAGCGATCGCTCGGCTTCCGCCCTTTGGGCCTGCGCACCGGCGAGCTGCGCCTGTGCCGATTGAAGCGAGGCCTGATACTGATCGTCCTCGATCTTGAACAACTGTTCGCCGACCGAAACCTGCTCGCCACCCTGGAAAAAGACTTGTTCGATGAAGCCGTTGACGCGGGGCTGCAGCGTCACCTCTTCGATCGCCTGAATGCGACCGATGAAGGTGAACTCCTCGCCGACCGACTGCAATTCTGCCGCCGTCACAACGACGGCTGGAGGGCGATCGGAGCCGCCCTGCCCGCTTCCAGCGTTCCCGCCCTGCGCATTCGCGCCTTGCCCGTCTCCGCCTTGCGCCTTTTCACCCTTGCTCTCGGAGGTCGCAAGAAAGGAGAGCCAGGATGGAAGGTCGATCTCCCCGATCAGCGGAAGATCGATGCTCGGCGAAGCATTCTCCTGGCTCGAACCACGGCTCTGTTCCTGAGCCGACGCGGCCAGGGGAGCGAAGAAACAGGCCGCTGCGATGACGGACAAGCCAGCCACCGTCGACAGCCGCACTCCGATCGATTGTCCGGCGGTCCGCCCCGGCTGCGTCACTCTAGCCTGCATCGTCCATCCAGTGTGTCAGAGAACGGATCCCGAAAGAAGAAATCTCGTCCAGCCTTTTCGCTTTGCGACTTCGCAGGAGAGCGAAGCGCTGCGCTGGCACGGGACACTCCAAGCGCGGCCTTCGGAAGCCTGAAGGGACCCATGCAACGATTATTCACCCTGCCCGGAGATAGGCAAGCTAAGGCCGTTTATCGGCTCGACAGAGGCAAGGTCAAAGGATGGAGGCGTCGCGCCCACGGGTCTTGTTCTACGACGATCAATCCGCATATCTTGCGGATCGACTACCGGAGGGCGGAAAATTCCTGCGAAAAACCCGCGCGGGCGAGGGCAACGAGGGACCATCTCCCGTTCATCTGCCACATAATATCAAAGAGATATCTTTCGCACCGACCGTGTTCCTATCCGACATGATCGAGCGCCAGCGCCGGGGTCCTTCGCTAAGGAAAGCAACTATGGCTAGCGAGATCTAAGCGGCCCTCACTTAGTCATTCGAATAGGACTGTGAGGCCGTGAATGTCGATCGGCCACTTACGACGTCACGACGAACAAGAGATCCAGACTATTCGTCGCGGCTGTCGGCTGATCAACTTGCATCTTGGTTAGGCAGCCAGCGGATAGGCTCTCGATTCTTCCAGCGCGACATATTGTCCGCAAGCCAGAAACGGTGGTTAGGAAGAGGCCAGCTTCGAGCGACGCGGCGTGAGAATACCCTTGTCCGACAAATCGTCGGCGATCAGTTTCAGATCCTGAAGAAGGAGTCGAAATTTCTGATCGTCCAAGGGAATTCGGCAGCCAACGGCTTGTTGGATCAGCGAGGCCTCCCGCTCCAACTCGCTTCCCTTGTCGGTTAGCCCAATCACGGAAACGCGCCTGTCGCGCTCATGAGCAGCGCGTTCGACATAACCGATCGCCTCGAGCCGATCGATCAGCGGCGTGATTGCATTGGCCGCCAGATCGAGACGCCCGGCAATCTCCGACACGCTCAAGGCACCATGGTCCCACAGCACCATCATAACGAGGAACTGCGGATAGGTCAGATCGAATTTCGCAAGAAGGGGCCGGTAGACCCGAATGATCGCATTGGCCGCATGGTAAAGCGCGAAACACAGCGAATCGTCGAGACCAGCGCGTTCCATCGATGAATCCAGCTCTGGAAGTTCCGACTCGCGACTGTCTGCGCCGAGGTCCTTAGTCATTGCGTCCCGCTCATATTCCGACAGATCACACGGAGAGCCGTGGATCTCGACCAGTCAATGGCTGGAAAAGCCATTGCTGTTAAGCCCTTAGAGGAAACAGCCTTTGGTATAAAGAGTCTCGCGCCTCTTATCTGAACCAATCACAAGCGAAGAGGCGGGTCGATTGGCGTTCGAAGATCCCATCGCACTTGGACGGGAAAGAGACGCTAAACCGATTTTAGCCCGCCGCCCCTCTTCCAGAGCCCAGCGGCGGTCTTTATGCCAGGCGCCAGCGCGGGGGACCCGCTTCTCGATGCAATGGAAGGGACTGGCCATGAGCACACGCACGGAAACCGACTCCATCGGCGCGATTGAAGTCGCCTCGGACCGCTATTGGGGCGCCCAGACCGAGCGATCGCGGAACAATTTCAAGATCGGCGGCGACCGCCAGCCCCTGCCCCTGATCCATGCGCTGGCGACGATCAAGAAGGCGGCAGCAAGGGTGTCGGCCAAGAAGGGCAAGCTGCCGATCGAGATTGCCGACGCGATCGAAAAAGCGGCGGACGAGATCGTCGCCGGCAAGCTCGATGATCATTTCCCGCTCGTCGTCTGGCAGACCGGTTCGGGCACCCAGACCAATATGAATGTCAATGAAGTGATCTCGAACCGGGCCATCGAACTGATGGGCGGTACGATGGGCTCTAAGAAACCTGTTCATCCGAACGACCACGTCAATATGAGCCAGTCGTCGAACGACGTGTTCCCGACGGCGATGCATGTGGCGACGGTGATCGAGACGCATCGGCTTCTGATGCCGGCGCTCGATCGGCTCCATGCCTCGCTGGACGCGAAAGCGAAGGCCTATGCCGAGATCATCAAGATCGGCCGCACCCACACCCAGGACGCGACCCCGGTCACGCTCGGCCAGGAATTCTCCGGCTATGCGATGGCCCTCGAGCTGGCCAAGAAGCGCGTCGGCGATGCGCTCGACGGCGTATTGGCCCTTGCCCAAGGCGGCACGGCGGTCGGCACCGGTCTCAATGCCCCGGTCGGCTTCGACACGGAAATCGCGGCCGAGATCGCCTCGCTCACCGGCCATCCCTTCCGCACCGCCGAGAACAAGTTCGAGGCGCTCGCCTCTCACGGGGCCCTCACCTTCTTCCACGGCTCGCTGAACACGCTCGCCGCCGACCTTATGAAGATCGCCAATGATATCCGCTTCCTTGGATCGGGGCCCCGTTCGGGTCTCGGCGAGTTGAACCTCCCGGCCAATGAGCCGGGTTCCTCGATCATGCCGGGCAAGGTCAATCCGACCCAGGCCGAGGCGCTGACCATGGTGGCGACCGAGATCTTCGGCCATGAGACGACCGTGACGGTTGCCGCGAGCCAGGGGCATTTCGAGCTCAACGTCTTCAAGCCGGTTATCGCGAATGCCGTCTTGTCCTCCATCCGCCTTCTGGCCGACGGGATGGTGAGTTTCGCCGAGCATTGCGTCGACGGGATCGAGGCAAATGAGGGCCGCATCAAGTCGCTGATGGAGCAATCGCTTATGCTCGTGACGGCTCTGGCGCCGACCATCGGCTATGACAATGCGGCAAATATCGCCAAGACCGCTCACAAGAACGGCACGACCTTGCGCGAGGAGGCGATCGCGTCGGGCCTGGTGTCGGGCGAGGATTATGATCGCATCGTCGATCCCCGCGAGATGATCGCGCCGAAATAGAGCTCTTCTGACAGGTCTCGAAGACTTCGAAGCGGCGCACTCACCCGAATGCGCCGCTTCGTTTTGCCCCATCCCATATCCGGCGCAACGGCTGCCGAGTTCGGGCCGACATCACGCAGGACGATGCGCTGAACGAAGAAAGACCCCCGCCCACTTCATTGCGCGCCGGTTTCTTCTTCGTCGTCATTTGTCCCCGCATCCTCAGGCGCAGAGGAGCCCTCGGATCTTGCGCTCTCAGGACTCGCTCCTTCACCGGCACTGTCCGCCGGCTGTGGCAGAACCTCATCCCAAAGCGACGCGATCAGTCGGCCCGTCTCGTCTTCTGGCCAGATGACGTCGCCCGTCGCCCTCGCTCTGGCGAGTTTGTCGCGCAAGAGCCTCGCCGCTTTGTCGTCGCCGGCGGCGGCGATGTTGGCGAGTGCATAGGCCCGCTGCAGATTGCGAGGCCGCCCGATCCCTTCATAGTAAGCATAGGCCAAGCGGCGCAGCGCCGCCCAGTCGCGCGCGGCAAGAGACGCGGTTTCGGCCGTGTCCGCCTGCCGCCCGCTCTCGCTCTGACGCCAGGACTCGGCTGCCACCGCTTCCGCCACCGCGATCTCGGCCGGCGACAAGCGCTTAGTCAATGTCTCGGTGAGGCTTGGCTCGACGCCGTTGCGGTCCGCACGGGCGAGCAACACCGCCTCATAGATGCGGCTGAGCGCCTCCTGCGACATCTCGGCCCCAGGATTGAGGACGAGCGCGCGCGCAAGGCTCGAGGCCGCAGACATGTCCCCCGACAGAAGACGCGGCTCGAGCATGGCCACGGCTCGCGGAATGTCCTGCGGAAGGCCGCGCCCTTCGATCAAGGCGAAAGAGAGCGCCTCTTCACGGGCCGGATCGTCTGCCGCGCTCGTGGCAGCCGCATTCGAGATGAGCGGCACGCGATCGACAGGGCCATTCGTCACGGATGGTCTGAGGGCCAACACATCGGCTGCCAAGACCTCCCCATCGTTGAAAGCGGCGAGATCGAAGGGCCGCGCTGGATCGAGCCTGATCGACAGGCGATCCGGGTCTCGCAGAAATTCCTGCACGGCCACCGACCAGGATTGCGCGGCGCCGTCGAGCTCCGAGGTCGAACCGCCGGGAAGCGAGGCAAACATGGAGGCTATCGCGATGCCGGCCATGGCCGAGGCCATATCCCGAGCCTGAACCGCATCCAGGTCATTCTTCTCGCCAATAGTCGTCGTGATGGCTTCCACCAGCCCCGCATCGGTCAGATCGCCCCGGGCCGTCACCAGCTGGCCAGCGAATTGGACATCCTGGCCCGGCGGCGTCACCCCCTCGATCGGTGCGAGAAGGTGAAATCTGCGGAGATCGGCGGCGACCTCCAGACGCGCGACTTCGTCGCCCGAAACCGTCATCGAAAAGCGGACATCGCCACTCGAGGGAGCAACGTCGCTCACGATGCTCGATTTGAGGTTTAGAATCTCCTTGTCGAGCCGTTCCAGAACGGCTCGCACGGTCGGATCGAGCGGGAGAGCGCGCGTATCGATCGCGAAGCCTTCGATAATCGTCTCTGTGGGCGCTATGCGCAGCTGATCGATCGCCATCTGAAAATCGCCGCGAGCGATGCGGAGGTCGGTGATGACGAAGGAATCCGTGATCTGATCGTAGCGCCGCGTGCCATAGCTGACGATGGCGAAGCTGCGCCCGACCGAGACCGCGAAATCGAAGGCATAGGGAAGCGTCAGCGCGAATAGAGATCCGATATCGACAAGCTCTTGCCGCGCGCTCGAAGGCTGCAGCGGTGCGGCGAGTGCGGCGCCGTCCCGCAAACCATCTTGTGCCATGGCCGGAGCGAGAGCCAGCGCCGGCAAGAGACAAAGCGTGGCACTGCCGCGCAGGAGGCCTCGGAAATATCGCATGGTCACATCCTCCTCCAGACCGTCGAGGGACCCGATACGATCAACCTCGATCCGTTGCGCGGGACGTTATCATCGGCCTGCCAGCGGTCAAATCGCCCCATCACATCAAGACATAAAGATTTGTTTATATCTTCTTGAGTAGCCGTTGATGACCTGCTAGGAGACTGCCCGAGACTGCGTCGCTTCGCGCGGCGCACGCACACATTCATTTTTCCGTTCAAGGAGCCGCGCAACATGGCCGAATCGACCGATTATATCGTCAAGGACATGAGCCTCGCCGACTACGGGCGCAAGGAAATCCAGATCGCCGAAACCGAGATGCCGGGCCTCATGGCTTGCCGCGAAGAGTTTGGCGCCGATCAGCCGCTGAAGGGTGCGCGCATCACCGGTTCGCTGCATATGACGATCCAGACGGCGGTGCTGATTGAGACGCTGACCGCGCTCGGCGCCGAAGTCCGTTGGGCGTCCTGCAACATCTTCTCGACCCAGGATCACGCCGCCGCCGCCATTGCCGCGAGCGGCGTTCCGGTCTTCGCCATCAAGGGCGAAACACTGGAAGAGTACTGGACCTATACCGACCGCATCTTCCAGTGGTCGGATGGCCAGCCCTCCAACATGATCCTCGACGATGGCGGCGACGCCACGATGTATATTCTTCTGGGCGCCCGCGCCGAGGCCGGCGAGGATGTTCTGTCCAATCCCGGCAATGAGGAGGAAGAGATCCTCTTCGCGCAGATCAAGAAGCGCATGGCCGAAACGCCGGGCTTCTTCGCCAAACAGCGCGACGCCATCAAGGGCGTGACCGAGGAGACGACGACGGGCGTTAACCGTCTCTATCAGCTGCAGAAGAAGGGCCTGCTTCCCTTCCCGGCGATCAACGTCAATGACAGCGTCACCAAGTCCAAATTCGACAACAAGTATGGCTGCAAGGAAAGCCTCGTCGACGGCATCCGCCGTGGCACCGACGTGATGATGGCCGGCAAGGTCGCCGTCGTCTGCGGCTATGGCGATGTCGGCAAGGGCTCGGCCCAGTCGCTCGCCGGCGCTGGCGCCCGGGTGAAGGTCACCGAGGTCGATCCGATCTGCGCGCTTCAGGCCGCCATGGACGGCTTCGAGGTCGTCACGCTCGAAGACGCTGGCCCGACGGCCGACATCGTCATCACGACGACAGGCAACAAGGACGTCGTCACCCTCGACCACATGCGCTCCTTCAAGGACATGGCGATCGTCGGCAATATCGGCCATTTCGACAACGAGATTCAGGTCGGCGCCCTGCGCAACATGCAGTGGACGAACATCAAGCCGCAGGTCGACATGGTCACCTTCCCCGATGGCAAGCGCATGCTGCTGCTCTCGGAAGGCCGCCTTCTCAATCTCGGCAACGCCACCGGCCATCCGAGCTTCGTAATGTCGGCCTCCTTTACCAACCAGACGCTGGCCCAGATCGAGCTGTTCACCAAGGGCGGACAGTACGAGAACAAGGTCTATGTGCTGCCCAAGCATTTGGACGAGAAAGTTGCCCGTTTGCATCTCGGCAAGCTTGGAGCAAAGTTGACGGAGCTCTCCGAGGCGCAGGCCGACTATATCGGCGTCACGCCGCAAGGGCCTTTCAAGCCTGAGCATTATCGATACTGACCCGTCTTCGGGCCTGGCCCGGATCAAAAAAGCCGTCGGAGTTCAAGGACTCCGGCGGCTTTTTTTGTTCAGCCCGCATTAACCATCCACCATTGCGCTGATCCGTCTCTCGGCTACTATGTCCGAATCGTGGCAGGGATGGTGGACCCGGCCACGAGAGTGATGCGTCTGACGATCGTTCCAGGATCAAATCGCGGCAATACGGGGATCGATACGATGAAGAAACGGGCAACCGGGTGCAGGCCTGCGCCGCGGACCACGATGGATTCGGCTCGGACGATTTTCCAGGTGATCGCTTTGCCCTCTCTCACGATCGTCAACACCCGCCGCCCGGGCGCATTCTCCCTGGCTCTCACCCTGACTTTGATGCCCTGCGGCGCCTTGGCGCAAGGTTTCCAGCGTCCCACCGGGATCGTCGAGGACCCCGTCGCGCTGACGCTCATGTCGCTCGTCGCGATCCTCATCGGCACGGCGATGATCTGCGCGGTCTATCTGATGCGATATCGCGCGCGGCTCGTGGATGAGAACGAGGCTCTGCGCTCCGAAATCGCGAAGCTGTCGAACGATGCCGGCGAACGGCTAGCGCTTCTTGCCGCCGACGATCAGCGGCTTCTCGTCTATCGCGGACCGGGCCAGCCCCATGTTTATGGCCAGTTGCCGGCAAAGGCCGGCACACCTCAAACCCACAGCAATTTCCTCGATTTCGCCGAATGGCTCCCGGTGGAGGTGGCGGGGGAACTCGCAGCCTTGATCGAACAACTTCGCACGACGGGCCGGCCCTTCAGCGAATCCTTCGACACGATGAAGGGCGAACTCGTCGAGGTCGCAGGCCGCACCCATGGCGGCCTCGCGCTCGTACGCTTCAGCCATCTCGGCGGCCTTCGCGTGACCTTAAAAACCATCGAGGCCGAGCATGCCGAGGCGATCGCGACGGTCGAGACCATGCAGACCCTGTTCGACACCGCCCCGGTGCCCACATGGCTGCGCGGAGAGGACGGCCGGTTGGTCTGGGTCAATCGGGCCTATGCCGAGGCCGTCGATATCAAGGACCCGGCCGAAGCCATCGAGAAACAAGTCGAATTTCTCGGCGAGACGGACCGGCGCCGGATCGCCGAGACGGTCGTGACCGGCGAGACTTTCGCCGACAAGCTCTCAACCGTGGTCGCCGCCGATCGGCATATCTTCGACGTCACCGAGACCGCTGGACCGCTCGGCACGGCCGGCCTGGCCATCGACATTTCCGAGACCGAAAGCGTTCGGCGCGAATTGCGCCAGACGATCGACAGCCAATCGGAAACCCTCGACCAGCTGGGCACGGCCGTCGCCCGTTTCGACGCCGAGACCCGCCTCAGCTATCACAACGCCGCCTTCAAGGATCTGTTCGAACTGACCGAGCCCTTCTTGCAGGGCGACCCGGATCACGTCGCGCTTCTCGATCATCTTCGCAGCCGGGGCGTGCTGCCGACCGAAACCGCCTTTCCAAGCCAGAAGCGCCAAGAGGTGCTCGCCGCCTATAAGGCGAC
Organism: Fulvimarina manganoxydans; assembly: GCF_900176465.1. Taxonomy (GTDB): domain Bacteria; phylum Pseudomonadota; class Alphaproteobacteria; order Rhizobiales; family Rhizobiaceae; genus Fulvimarina; species Fulvimarina manganoxydans. The sequence goes on along the minus strand of NZ_FWXR01000007.1, from coordinate 103,354 downwards.
GGAACCCACCGAAGATATGTGGCACCTGTCCGACGGCCGCACCCTGCGCGTCGTGGCGACGCCCCATCCGCAAGGCGGCGCGACCTTTGTCTTCGAGGACATCACCGAGAAGCTGAAGCTGGAGATGCAGATCAAGACGGTCATCCGCCTCCAACGTGAGACGATCGACTATCTGTCGGAGGGTGTTGCTGTGTTCGGCTCCGACGGGCGCCTGCGCCTGTCCAACCCAGTCTTTGCCGAGATGTTCGGTTTGGAAGAGGCCTATCTTTCCACCAATCCGCGCATTCAGACCTTCCGCGATCTGACGGCGATCAAGGCCGAGGCGGCCGATCGCGCCGATATTTGGGCGGAATTTGCCATCGTCGTCACCTCCTTCGACGAGATGGAGCGCGCGTCCGAAGCGGGCGAAATGGAGCTATCTTCGGGCCGCACGGTTGCCTATCGCGCCGTTCCCCTGCCGAACGCTCAAACCATGCTGACCTTCTCGGACGTGTCGGATGCGCGCGCGGCCGAACGCATGCTGCGTGAGCGTAACGAGGCCCTGGAACAAGCGAACCGTATCAAGAACGACTTCGTCAAGCATGTGAACTACGAGCTTCGCTCGCCGCTCACCTCGATCATCGGCTTCTCGGCTCTGTTGCGGGCACCCGAGACCGGCCCGCTCAATCCGAAACAGAGCGAATATCTCGACTATATCGGGTCTTCGACCTCTTCGCTTCTGACCATCGTCAACGACATTCTCGATCTGGCGACGATCGATGCCGGCATCATGGAACTCGAAGTCTCCGACGTCGATATCGCGGCCACGGTGGACCATGCGGTCGATGGCGTGCGCGACCGGCTACTCGAACATCAGATCGCGCTCGACATCGACATCGCCGAAGCCGGCACCGCGTTCCGCGCCGATGGGCCGCGTCTGACCCAGATCCTCTTCAATCTCCTGTCGAACGCCGCCAATTTCGCCCCGCATGGTTCGACGGTCGGACTTCGCGCCTGGCGCGAGGCGGATGCGGTCGCCTTCTCCGTCACCGACAACGGCCCTGGCATTCTCCCCGAACAGATCGAGACGATCTTCGAACGCTTCGAGAGCAATCCCGATGGAGGACGCTCATCGGGCGCCGGCCTTGGCCTGTCCATCGTCAAGAGTTTCGTCGAATTGCACCATGGGACGATCACCGTCGAATGTCCGCAAAACGGCGGCACGTGTATCACCTGCGTGTTCCCATTCTCGCCGGACGATCCGAACGGAGCGGGCGACGACGATCCCCTGAGGACCGAAACGACGGAGGCTGCGACCCGTTCGCAGGACTTTCGGGACGCCGCAGAATGAGCCGCACGCACGTGATTGAAATGCCAAAGTCGTCAGAGGACGACACGATTGCGCCCCTCACCCGCCTCGTCGATTTCCATCTCGCCAGCGAGGCCGATACGCGCCGTCTTGGCGAAGACCTGTCGCTTGCCTTCAGGCCCGGCGACCTCATCGCTCTCCTGGGTGATCTCGGGGTCGGCAAGTCGACGCTCGCCCGCGCTGCGATCCGCGCTTTGGTCGGGGAGGACGATCTCGACGTGCCCTCCCCGACCTTCACTTTGGTTCAGGCCTATCCTGGGCGCCACCCTGTCTCCCATTTCGATCTCTACCGGCTGAGCGATTCCACGGAGCTTGCCGAACTCGGCCTCGACGAGGCACTGGAGAGCGGGATCGCCTTGGTCGAATGGCCAGAAAATGGAGGCGATCTGATCTCGAGAGCGACGATCGTCATCGAATTGGCCGTCAGCGAAACCCAAGGACGCCGCGTAGCCATAGCAGCACGCGAAGAAGCGGCCGACCGCCTCGCGCGAACGCTTGCCATCCGGCATTTTCTGACGAATGCGGACTTGCCTGAAACGAAGCGCCGCTTTCTCCTGGGCGATGCCTCCTCCCGCCGCTATGAGACGGTCGGTGACGAGAGCGCTCCGCTTCTTCTCATGGATGCACCGCGCAAAGCCGATGGCCCCCCCATCCGCGACGGCCTTCCCTATAGCCAACTCGTTCATCTCGCTGAGGATGTCGCGCCATTCGTGGCAATTGCCGGTGCGCTCGGACGAGCAGGTTTCACCGTACCCACTATCCTGAAGGCCGATCTCGAGGCCGGCCTTCTTCTCACAAGCCATCTTGGAAAGGGAACGATCCTCAAGCCCGACGGCTCGCCGGACCCGACGCGCTACAGAGCGAGCGTCGAATGTCTCGCTCGCCTCCATGACAGGACATGGGAAAGCGACCTTCCCATTCCGGGCGGCGCAAAGCATCACGTCCCAAGCTTCGATAAGAGAGCTATGACCATCGAGGCTGAGCTCCTGATCGACTGGTATGTGCCGGAAATGCGCGGCGCGCCGCTCGGCGAGGACGAGAGAGAGCGCTTCACCGAGACCTGGGCGGCGATTCTGACCGAGATCGAGGACGCCGAGACGACGCTCGTCCTGCGCGACTATCATTCGCCGAATATTCTATGGCAGGCCGATGCGATCGGTCCGGCTCGGATCGGCATCATCGACTTTCAGGATGCGATGATCGGTCCCACCGCCTACGACGTCGCCTCGCTCGCCCAGGACGCGCGCGTCGATGTGGCGCCGGAATTAGAGGCCGCGCTCGTCGCAGCCTATGTGAAGGCGCGAAGAGAAACCGATGAGAGTTTCAAGCCGTTCGCCTTCGAGCGCGATTACGCGGTGATGGCGGCTCAGCGAGCCTCGAAGATTCTGGGCATTTTCGTTCGGCTTGCGGTCAGGGATGGAAAACCGCAATACAGACGTCACATCCCTCGGATACGCGGCTATCTTCAGCGAACGCTGAATCATCCGACCCTGTCGGCGCTGAAACTGCTCTATGCCGATCTCGGCGTGACAGAGCCGCGCTGACGAAGCGGACCGATACGCCTCCACAGTTTACAGATGATGCGACCCATGAACTCCGTCCGCGAGATTTCGAATAGGCCGAAAACGGCCATGATGTTGGCAGCAGGCCTCGGCAAGCGCATGCGTCCCATCACGTCGACCATGCCGAAGCCCCTTGTGGAGGTTCATGGCAAGGCATTGATCGACTACGGCGTCGACGCGCTCGTGCGCGCCGGCGTCGAGACGATCGTCGTGAATGTCCACTATCTCGCCGATCTGATGCGGGCGCATCTGCGGAAGCGATCGGATGTGGAGATCATCATTTCGGACGAGACCGATCGCCTGCTCGATTCGGGCGGCGGCATCGTCAAGGCGCTTCCGCATCTCGGTCCCGATCCGTTCTATGTGATGAATGCCGATACGTTCTGGATCGAAGGCTATCGCGACAATCTCGACCTGTTGGCCGCCCTCTGGCGCCCTGAGGCGATGGATATCAGCCTTCTCATCGCCGATATGGCACAATCGACCGGCTATGACGGGCGCGGCGACTTCGTGATGGATGCCACCGGGCGCCTGACCCGGCGCGAGGAGCGCGACATCTCGCCCTTCATCTATGCGGGCGCCGGCATCATGAAGCCAGAGCTATTCGACGGATACGAGGCCGAGCCCTTCTCGCTCAACCAGATCTTCGACAGCGCGATCGAAGCCGAGCGCCTCTTCGGCGTGCGCCTTGGCGGCCTATGGATGACCGTAGGCACACCACCGGCCGTCCGTCTGGCCGAGGATGCCTTCAAGGCGAGCGCGGCGGCCTGATTACTCTGATCCTGGCGACCGGCGAGAATCACCACGATCCAGCTGGAATCCGAGCCCGGGCGGGCGATAAGAGCGCGAGCAGGTCTCGCGCTACTCGGCTGCCTCGACCTCTTGCTCCCCACCCAGAAATCCGCCGGATTGCCGATGCCAGAGATCGGCATAAAGCCCGCCCTTGGCGACAAGATCGGCGTGGCGCCCCTCCTCCACGATCCGCCCCTCGTCGAGCACGATGAGCCTGTCCAGCGCCGCAATGGTCGACAGGCGATGGGCGATGACGATGACGGTCTTGCCCTCCATCATCGTGGCGAGATTGTCCTGGATCGCCGCTTCGACCTCCGAATCGAGTGCGCTCGTCGCTTCGTCCAGAATGAGGATCGGCGCGTCCTTCAAAAGAACACGGGCGATCGCGATGCGCTGGCGCTGGCCGCCGGAGAGTTTGATGCCGCGCTCGCCGACCGTCGCCTCATAGCCGGTCCGCCCCTTCGGATCGCGAAGAGTGGGGATGAAACCATCTGCATTGGCCCGGCGGGCAGCGGCGAACACCTCCTCGTCGGTCGCGCTCGGTCGGCCGAATGCAATGTTGTCGCGGATCGAGCGATGCAGGAGCGCGGTGTCCTGGGTCACGACGCCGATCGCCGAGCGCAAGGAGGCCTGAGTCATCTCGGCGATGTCCTGACCGTCGATGGTGATCCGCCCGCCCTCGACGTCGTAGAGCCGCAGCAAGAGATTGACGAGGGTCGTCTTGCCCGCGCCAGAGCGGCCGACCAGCCCGACCTTTTCACCGGCCCGGATGGTAAGGTCGAGATGGTCGATGACGCCGCCACCCTTGCCATAGTGGAAGGTGACGCCGTCATAGCGGATTTCCCCCATGGTCACCTCAAGTGGTTCGGCTTCAGCCCGGTCAATGAGCGTCGGCAAGCGCGTGATTGTTCCCACCGCGTCCTGGATGGTCCCATAATTGCGGACGAGACCGTTGATGTTGAACATCATCCAGCCGGACATCTGATTGAGCCGGAGAACAAGGCCGAGCGCGGCTGCGACCCCGCCGGAGGTGATTGTGCCGGCCTGCCAGCCGGCGATGGCCACCCAGCCGACCCCGGTCATCATCAGGCCGTTCAAGACGGCGACCGTGGTGCGGACGGTCGTCAGGGCGCGGGTGGTGCGGCGGGTGGCGTCGACGAGCCGACGAAAACCGTCCTTGACGAACTGATCCTCGCGCCGGGTCGAATCGAAGAGTTTGACCGCGAGAATATTGGTGAAACTGTCGACGACCCGGCCCGATACCACGGAGCGCGCGTCGGCCGAGGCCCGGCCATATTCGCGGATCTTCGGCAGGAGATTGCGCACGATCCAGACATAGCCGAGCGACCAGACGGCGAGCACCAGCGACATGCGCCAGTCGATGGCGCCGAGGATCGATATCGTCAGGATGATGAAGGTGACGAAGGACCAGAAGGTCTGGAGAACCGTGGTGATGAAGTCGCCGGTCGCCTGTCCCGCCTGCTGCACCTTTTGGGCGATGCGGCCCGCAAAATCGTTCTGGAAGAAGGCATAGGCCTGCTCCATGACGCGCCGATAGCTCTGCCAGCGGATGCGGTTGTAGAAGCTCGGCGAAATCACCTGCTCCTCGAGAACCGAGCTGGCGAAGAGCACGATCGCCCGGCCGATCAGGGTGAGGAAGGCGAGCCCTGCGACAAGCCAGAAGTTCTCAGCGATAAAGGTGGCCGGCGACGAGCTTTCCATCGCATCGACCAGCCAACCGACGCCGGTGAACATGATCGCCTCGACAAGACCGGTCAGACCGCCCGTGACGAGAAGGCCGATGAGCGGCCACTTGGCCTGTTTGGCGAAATGCCAGATGAAACGGTTGGTCTCGTCGGGCAATGGGTCGAGATGGCCCGACCGGTTGACGGCACGATCCTCCGGCGCCTCTCCCTCGTCTTCGAATGGGTCGAGGATGGTCTCGAAGCGTTGGAGCAGCCGGTCCATCATTCGGCCGCCCTCAATGCGCCCGTCTCCTCAGGCTCGGACTGAAGCAGGAAGCCGCCTGCCTGGCGCTCCCAGAGCTGGGCATAGAGCCCACCCTTGGCGACGAGATCGGCGTGGCTGCCCTCCTCGACGATCCGCCCCTTATCGAGCACGATCAGCCGGTCGAGCGCGGCGATCGTCGACAGACGATGAGCGACGGCGATGACGGTCTTGTTCTCCATGAGGCGGTAGAGGTTGTCGGAGATCGCCGCTTCGACTTCCGAATCGAGTGCACTCGTCGCCTCGTCGAGGAGGAGGATCGGCGCATCCTTCAGCATCACCCGCGCGATCGCAATGCGCTGGCGCTGGCCGCCGGAGAGCTTCACGCCGCGCTCGCCCACTTCGGCATCGAGGCCCGAGCGGCCATCCCGGTCGACCAGTTCGGCGATGAAGTCTTCGGCCTTGGCGTCGCGCACCGCGCGCATCACCGCATCGTCCCCGGCATCCGGGCGGCCATAGAGGATGTTCTCGCGGATGGAACGATGCAGGAGCGAGGTGTCCTGGGTCACCATGCCGATCTTCTCGCGCAATTCGTCCTGCGGCACGGAGGAAATGTCTCGTCCGTCGATCAGAATGCGCCCGCCCTCCACGTCGTGAAAGCGCAGAAGAAGATTGAGGATGGTCGACTTGCCGGCGCCCGACCGGCCAACCAATCCGATCTTCTCGCCCGGCTTCACGGTCAGGTCGAAATCCTGCAGGACGCCACCCTCCTTGCCATAATGGAAGGTGACCTTGTCGAAGCGGATTTCCCCTTTCTCGACAGGCAGGGGCTCGGCCTTGCGTTTGTCGACCACCTGGTGAGGCAGCTCGAAAGTCGACATCCCGTCTCGGATCGTGCCGATATTCTCGAACAAAGCCGAGACTTCCCACATGATCCATTGGCTCATGCCATGAATGCGCAGGACGAGCCCGAGGGCGGCGGCGATCGCACCGGCGCTCACCAGACCGTCGGTCCATAGAAAGATGCCGAGCGCGCCGACGGCGAAGAGCAGCAGCGAATTGATCGTCTGCAGCGAGGTCACGAACAGGGTGACGAGACGCGCCTGGCCATAGACCGGATTGAGGAAGATGCGCATCGAGGCGCGCGCATAATCGGCCTCTCGCCGCGTATGGGCGAAAAGTTTCACGGTCTGGATGTTCGAATAAGCATCGACGACGCGGCCGGTCATTTCGGCCCGCGCATCGGCCTGCGCTTCCGAAACCCGGTCGAGTCGCGGAATGAAATAGCGCAGAATCACGGCGTAAAGCGCGAGCCAGCCCACGAAGGGCAAGGCCATTTGCCAGTCCGAGGCCGCTACGACGAGCAGGATGCCGGTGAAATAGACCGCCACATAGAGAAAGACGTCGATCGATTTGACGATGACCTCGCGCACCGCAAGCGCCGTCTGCATCAGCTTCTGGGAAACCCGGCCAGCGAATTCGTCCTGGAAGAAGGCGACCGAATGGCCGAGGAGCCAGCGATGCATCTGATATCGGAAGCGCATCGGCAGATTGCCGAAGACCGACTGGAAATTGATCAGCCCGTCAAATAGCTGGATCGCCGGCATGACGACCAGGATCAGAATGCCGAGTCCGACGAGTTCCCAGGTCCGATCGATGAGAAAGCTCTCGGGATCGGACGAGGCGAACCAATCGACGATGTCGCCCAGGAACGAGAAGAGCGACACTTCGATAAAGGAGAAGATCGCCGTCGTCACCGCAAGGACCAGAAGCTGCGGCCAGAACGGCTTGGCAAAATGCCAGACGAAGGAGCCGAGCGAGCGCGTCGGCGGCGCGGCCACGGGCGTATCGGGAAACGGGTCAACCATCCGTTCGAAGAAACCGAACATCAAAACTCTGCCGATCATAGGTTTGGTGGGGCGCAGAAACCAACGAGCGCAAAAGGCCCGAAAGTTCCGACGCCGAAAGAACGGCGGGCCTTGAAGCCGGCCCGTCGCTTGCGCTTGGGACCGCATATAGGTTCTCTCCAAGACGATCCCATGGCATCAGACGGTCCGTCTATCAGGCGCACGCTCGTGTGATCACCAGTCCGCGCCTTCGTAGCCTCGTCGTTCAATCGCCTTGCTGGCTCGATGCCAAACCAGTCTGGATCAGCCGGCACCTTGTCGCCCCCTATCGACGGACCATCGAATGCCGATTTCTATCGCGCTTTATCAGCCTGACATTGCGGGCAATACCGGCACGATCCTCAGGCTGGGCGCCTGTCTCGGGATCGCTGTCGAAATCATAGAGCCGGCCGGCTTCGACCTTTCGGACCGTAATTTGAGACGCGCCGGGCTCGACTATCTCGAACGCGCCGCTCTCCTGCGACACCTCGACTTCGAGGCCTTCGAAATGGCGAGGGAGACGCAAGGCCGCCGCCTCATTCTCTTCACGACGAAGGCGGCTGACGCCTATACGGATTTTGCCTTCGAAGAGACCGACATTCTCTTGTTCGGCCGGGAGAGCGCAGGCGTTCCCGATCATGTTCATGAGCGCGCCGACGCTCGGCTCCTGATCCCGATGCAGACCGGCGCGCGCTCTTTGAACCTCGCCGTCTCGTCCGGGATGGCTGCCGGCGAGGCCTTGCGCCAGACGCTTTGGTCGCGGCCCTGCGCATGAACGTGCAGAGCGGCAATCCACCCCTGCGGCCAAAATCGGCGTGAGCACGGGTGAGATGGGGCTGACAATTTCAATCGGGCACACCATCTCGACTGAAACCGATCCCGCCTCTTGTCAGGAGACCCGATCTTAATGCTCGTCGACAGCGCTTACGTCATTGCCGGCCTCGTTCTACTTTTCTTTGGCGGCGAGGCGCTGGTGCGCGGTAGCGTCGCAATCGCCGAACGGATGGGCATTTCGAAGCTGATCGTCGGCTTGGTCATCGTTGGGTTCGGAACGAGCGCGCCGGAATTGCTCGTCTCTCTCCAAGCGGCACTGGACGGCGCGCCGGACATCTCCATCGGCAATGTCGTCGGCTCGAACATCGCCAATGTTCTCCTGGTCATCGGCCTCGCAGCGGCGATCGCTCCGGTCGCGAATACGGACCGCTCGCTTCGCCGCGACCTTGTCGTTGTGGTCGCCAGCGCGGCTTTTGCCTGCGCGCTCTTCCTGACCGGGGAGATCGGTCGCTTGTCAGGGCTAGCGCTGGTCGCGGGCCTCACTGCCTATCTCGGCTACTCGGTCTTTGCGGAGCGTCGGCGGCGCAAGCTCGCGCAAGGCACGTTGGACGAGGCGGACGTGGTTCCAGGCGCTGAGGCCGGCGGCCTCACCGAGAAGCCTTTGATTGCGGGCCTTGCCGTTCTGGGCGGCATTGCCGCGCTCGTCTTTGGCGCAAGACTGTTGGTGACCGGCGCGACCGGCATCGCCCGCGATTTCGGCGTCTCCGAAGCGGTCATCGGCCTCACCATCGTCGCCATCGGGACATCGCTTCCCGAACTTGCCACCGCCCTTGTCGCCGCTGTGAAGCGCGAGGCTGAAGTTGTTCTGGCGAATGTGGTCGGCTCGGGGATCTTCAACGTGCTTTGCATCCTCGGCATTACAGCCTTGATCGCTCCAATCCCGGTGGCCGAACGCTTCGCTTATATGGATGGGCCGATCATGCTGGCAATCTCGGCGCTTGCCGCCCTCTTCCTCTGGTATCGTGATCGGATCGGCCGGCTGGTCGGCGCCAGCATGCTCGTCGTCTATGGCGCCTATATCGCGGTGCAGAACGCGCTGTAGGGCGCGATCGACCGAAGCCTCAATGCGCTTCGGCGAACATGCTCGAAAGAGACCCGGAGATCGTCAACGCAGGGCGGCCAAGAGAAAATCCGCCCGCTCCGCCACGCTAAATTTGGGCAAGACGACGGCTTCGTAGCCGAGAGCGGCATAGGCGGTGATGAGCCGATCATATTCGGCAACCGCCTCGCCCAGATCATGCCGTCGGGCATCATCGGTCTGATAGATCTCCGGCCAGGGCGGCGTCATGAAAACAAGACGATGATAGGGATCGAAGGGCGCGAGACGATCAGTGACATCGTCTCCGCCGGCAAAGGCGAGAGCGACCGCTGCGTCGACGAGACCGCGATCGAAGAAGACCCATCCCGTCTCCCCGGACATCCGCTCGCGGTCTTCGGCCGCAAGCCTCAAGGCTCGCTCGGCAAATTTTGCGAGATCGACCCAAGGCAGCGCCGCGCCGTTTCCCCGCTGCTCTTCGTCAACGATCCGGCGTCCCGGCTCGTCCACCGTCGGAAAGCCACGGTGCGAAAGTTCCTCCAAAAGCGTAGACTTTCCGCCACCGGAGCAGCCGGAAAGAACGACATGTTTAGAGGCCATGCCCGCGACCATAGGCGCTTTTTTCCGATGTGCGCCATCCCACGGGCTGTTCGGCCGGCCGGTAGATTTCGATCAGAAGCGGATGGCAGGCCGCCACATCGCTCGAATGTTCCTGGCCGCAATCACCGCCGGGACAGGCGGAAAGGGCGCCAACAAGGTCGATTTCGGCGAAGAATTCCAGGAAATCGCCCGGTCGGACGGGGCTCGCCTTCATGAAATACTGCCCGGTGTCGCGGGTGAAGCCGGTGCACATGAAAACATTGAGAACGTCGTGGACGAGATGCTCGACCGCATCGGTCGGCTGTTTCAGATGAGCGGCGAGCGCCCGCGTCAGATTGGAATGGCAGCAGTGGTGATAGTCGTCCCCGGACAAAAGCTTGTGGGTATAGGGATCGCAGCGCGTCCCTATCACGTCATGGACCGATCCCCCGAAGGCGTCGAAGCCATACCAATCGAGCGTGTCCTCGGTGATCGTCGCCATGGGTCGAAAATGCGGAAAACTCGACCAGAGCCGGTCGCCCGTCGACAGATGGGTGCCGTGCAACGCGCGGGTCTTGCCGGAATAGAAGCGCTCAGTCGGATCGATGGCCGAGAAAAGATCGAGATCACCGACTTGCGGACCTTCGACACTGACGACCCGGAAGAAGGAACCGGCCGGCACTGAAAAGCAGCGTGCGTCGCGAGCAGGTACGAGAAGCTCCTCGACCTTCGTCCAACCCTCGCGCGCCTTACGATAGGCGGAAATATCCGGCTGGGCGAGGCCATCGACGGGATAGCAAATGACCGGAACGACGGATTTGCGCCGGACCCCGTCTTCGGGCGCGGCGTGTTCGCTCACCTCAGGCTTCACAGAAGTCCTCCTCGCTTGCAAAAATCACGCGAGCCCCCTGCCCGGCGGCTGACGTTTGCATCTCCGCTATCTTGATGGATGTCAGCGTCAGAGACGAGAACGGCTCAGTCAGCAGTTGGAAGACGCCGCATGGTGAATTCGACCGCATCGTCGTCGAGCATCCTCCAGCTCTCGACCTGCGTCCAATAGGCTTGTCTGGGATAGCGCTCGAACCACTCTCGCGCTTTATCGCGGGCCGCCTCGCGCGGCAGCCGGAAGGTCTCGCGCACGAAACTGTCCGTCGGCGCTTCGCATGCGCTCCGCACCCGGCCGAGTTGGCGGCGAAGGCCGTCGAGCGGAGGATGGTTCGGACGAGCCATGAGCAGGGTTCCGTTTGCTGCCGCACCTGATAGACGCGACTGGAGAATAGGGCCTGGCACGCTGGATTGCGAATCGGAAAACCGGACGGGCGCTGCGATGACGCCTCGAGCGCAATCGCCCAAGTTTCGATTGCCAGAGCGGGCGCCAAGTGCCATCCCCATGGTGAACAACCGGTTACGAAGGGGTGGGACCAGTCCCATATGGGACAGACCTTTCGACACCGATTGCCAAGATGACGGGGGATTGCGAGGCGCATGGAACGGCCGAACCTGCCCGAAGGGCTGCCGGACGACATCGAGACGAAGAAGGCGACGGCTCAAGCGTGGTTCGAAGCGCTGAGAGACCGAATCTGCGCCGTGTTCGAGGATCTGGAGGCCCAGCATGGTGCCTCGACCGGCCTTGAGCCAGGCCGCTTCGAACGCAAAGCTTGGTCACGCGAGGGCGATGGCGGCGGCGGCGTCATGTCGATGATGCATGGCCGTGTCTTCGAAAAGGTCGGCGTTCACACCTCGACCGTCTTCGGGGAGTTCTCCGAGGAATTCCGCAAACAAATTCCCGGCGCCGAATCCGATCCCCGCTTCTGGGCGTCCGGTATTTCGCTGATCGCGCACATGCGCAATCCCAATGTGCCGGCCGTTCATATGAATACGCGCATGGTGGTGACGACGCGCCAATGGTTCGGGGGCGGCGCCGATCTGACACCCACACTCGAAAAGCGCCGCACTCAGAGCGACCCGGATGCCCGCGCTTTTCATAAGGCGCTGCAATTCGTCTGCGACCGCCATTCCGCCGTTGCCGATTATCAGAAATACAAAGCCTGGTGCGACGAGTATTTCTTCCTGCCCCATCGCAACGAAATGCGCGGCATCGGCGGCATCTTTTATGATTGGCTCCATTCGCCCGACGAGGCCGGCGGCTGGAACGCCGATTTCGCCTTCACGCGCGACGTCGGCAAGGCCTTCATCGTGGTCTATCCGCATATCGTGAAGCAGAATGTCGATCTGCCTTTCACCGAAGCGGACCGCGACGAACAGCTCGTGCGTCGCGGACGATATGTGGAATACAACCTCCTTTACGATCGCGGAACGCTCTTCGGACTCAAGACAGGAGGCAATGTGGAATCGATCCTCTCCTCCATGCCGCCTCTGGTTAAGTGGCCGTGACATAAAAGTTATTCGACTTTGGTCGAACGCCATGCATCCTGTCCGCGTTATCGTTTCGATAAGAAAACGATGATCGGGAGGACTGAACTCATGTATGAACTCGACTGCACCGGTATCATTCCGGGTTGCAAGCGCGTGATTCAAGCGGATTCCGAGGCGGAAGTCTTTCGCCGGGCGGTCATGCAGGCACGCCAAAACGGCATTGAGCGTACGACGCCCTTGATGCGCGACCGATTGCGCGCCGCAGTGCGCGAGCGCGCCGACTTCCCTTCGAAGACGACACCGATGGTTGTTGCTAAACGTTCGACACGCTCGGGAGCGCCGCGCGTCGTCTGAGGGATCACCCTTGATCTGAACCCTATTCGAAGCGGGGTCGGGCATTCGTCCGGCCCCGCTCTCATTTTGTCGAGACAACGCCCTCGTTGCTTTGCCCGGTTGCGTTACCGAGCCGAACGGAGTGGCTCAGGCCGCGTCCACAAAAACAGTGCCACGGCGCAGAAGATCACGGCCTGCACGAGAAGGATCGTCGTGGAGAGCCGGGCGAGGATGCCGCCCACGAGCGTCACGGCCATGACGATGGAGGCAAGCCATTTCGCACGCCGGCTGAGCGCCCTCTCCTCGCGCCAATCCCTGATCGGCGGTCCAAAACGCGGATGATCGACCAGCCAGCGCTCCAGCCGCGGCGAGCCCTTCGAAAAAGCGAAGGCGCTAAGGATCAGAAAGGGCGTCGTCGGAACGAGCGGCAGAACGACTCCGGCAAGTCCGAGAAGAAGAGCGACATAACCGAGCGTTAGCCAGAGAATTCGCATGCGGGCCGATCCATTTCGCGGTTCCGAGAAGCGATTTTCATATCGTCAAACCCTGGCGCATGATGCCGCGACCTCCCCGCCTTTCCGAGCCGTCTGAGCGCATTGTCTCGGAAATGCATCCGCGATTTGCAGGAGCGCCGCAGCCATTCTGAACTCGGTCGAAGCGCCCAAAGATCAAGAGGATGTCAGAAGACGATCCTGAATGGAGCGCCTTTGGTTGGCGGCACGCCCAGAGGATCATCGGATGGGCCTGACCGCCTTGTTGCAGCGCATCAGCGACAGTCTTGATTTTGCTCATCCCGCATCCGACTGTCGGACCCATGAAAACGATTCGATCCATTTGCGTCTATTGCGGCTCGTCCTCCGGCCGCGATCCATCATATGTGGCCGAAGGTCGCGCGCTTGGCCGGGCGATCGCCGAAGCGGACTGGCGCCTAGTCTATGGCGGCGGCACCAAGGGAATCATGGGTGCCGTGGCGAACGGCGTCAAAGAGGCCGGCGGGGCCGTCACCGGGATCATCCCGCGCTTTCTCATCGATATGGAAGCGACGGAACGCGAGCTTAAAGGTCTCGACGAGTTGATCGTCACTGAGAACATGCATGAGCGAAAGCACCTGATGTTCGAGCGGTCCGATGGCTTCGTCGCGCTACCCGGCGGCATCGGGACGCTGGAAGAGCTTGTCGAGATCATGACCTGGTCCCAGCTCGGGCGACATGAGAAGCCGATCGTCATCGCCAACCTCAACGGATTCTGGGAGCCTTTCTCGCGGTTGGTCGAGCATATGGCCGAGGAAGGCTTCCTGCATCGGGCAAGTCAGGTGCGACCGCTGGTGATCGACGAAACCGACGGCATCGTCGAGGCCCTGGCAAACCAGTTCCAGACACTCTCCTCTGCCGGGTCTGGACGGGAAGAGATCATCGAGAGGCTATGAAGACGCTTCTCGCCGGCATCGGTGGTCCGATCGAGGTAGCGAAAGGCGGAGCGAGCGCGCCTTGCGTATAGAGGTCAGCCACCTAAATCCCACTATCCCGCTTGCACCAGGGCTCGCCCGCATCGGGAAAAGAGACGCAGGATGAAGGACCAAAACGACCCGCATGGCTGACGAACACGCGCCCCCGAAGATCGAAGTCCGCGTCGCGGATAAGAAAGATGTCGACGCGATCATCGCGCTCTCCTCCAAGGTGTTTCGCGACGAAGCGCCCTATACGCGCGGTATGATCCTCGGTCAGTTGTCGGCCTTCCCCGAAGGCCAGTTCGTCGTCGCCTATGAGGGCGAGATCGTCGGCTATGCCGCGACGATGATGCTGAAGGAGCGCAAGGCGCTGGCCCAGCATAGCTGGGCCGAGGTCACCGGTGGCGGCTATGCGGCCATGCACGACCGCAAGGGTGACTGGCTTTATGGGATGGAGGTCTGCGTCGATCCCGACAAGCGGCGCCTCAGGATCGGCAAACGCCTTTACGACGCTCGCCGCCGTCTTGCCCAAGACCTTCACCTGAAAGGCATTGCCTTCGGCGGGCGCATGCCTGGCTGGAAGCGTAATGCGAAGAAGTTCGACTCGCCCGAAGACTATCTGGAGGCGGTCAAGCGTAGCGAGATCCGCGATCCCGTCGCGAGCTTCCATCTGAAGGCTGGTTTCGAGCCGCTGCGCCTCCTCAAGAACTACTATCCAGCGGACACGGCCTCGGGCGGCTACGGCATTCTGATGGTCTGGCGCAATCCCTATTACGATCCCCAGCGCGAGGAGCAGCCGGTCAACCGAGGCAATCCCGACGTGGTGCGAATCGCGACCGTTCAAATGCAGGCGCGAACCATCGAAAAGCCGGACGACTTCTATAAGGCCGTCGAATATTTCGTCGAAGTCTCATCGGAATATGACGCCGATTTCGTCGTCTTCCCGGAGCTCTTCACGCTGATGCTTCTCTCCTGCGAGCCGGAAGAGCTGAAGCCCGACGCCGCGATCCGGCGCCTGACGGAACACACGCCCGAATTCGTCGAACGGCTGACCCAGATGGCGATCCGGCGCAACATCAACATCATCGGCGGCAGCCACGCCACAGAGACCGATGACGGCGACATTCAGAATGTCGGCTATGCCTTCCTGCGCGACGGCTCGGTTCATGCGCGCGAAAAGATCCATCCGACGCCCAACGAGCGAACCTATTGGCAAATCCAGGGCGGCGATCCGATCGACGTGATCGAGACCGACTGCGGACCGATCGGCATCATGATCTGCTATGATTCCGAATTCCCCGAGATCGGCCGCCGGCTCTGCGACCAGGGTGCGCGGATTCTTTTCGTGCCCTTCAACACCGATACGCGCCACGGCTATCTCCGAGTGCGCTATTGCTGTCAGGCGCGGGCGATCGAGAACCAGTGCTATGTCGTCACATCGGGCATGACGGGCAATCTCGGCAATGTGGACAATCTCGACATCGAATACGCCCAATCCGGTATCTTCACCCCTTGCGACTTCCCCTTCGCCCGCGACGGCATCGCTGCGGAGGCTTCCGAGAATGTGGAGATGGTGACGGTCGCCGACCTCAATCTCGCGACGCTCGCCTGGGCGCGTTATGAGGGCTCTGTTCGTAACTTCCGCGACCGCCGGCTCGATCTGTATCGCACGACTTGGTCGGATGGCGGCTGAGAGGCCTTTCTGCTGAGCGGTGAAAGGGCTCGGCGACGACCTTGATGATTGAAAGGACGAGGCGCTTCGATCGAGGCGCCCGTCCTTTCGAACCACGGTCGGGAACGATTGCTCTCTCAGAACATTTGATGAACAAAGCCAATTTCGGAGTTCATCTCATGTCCGATGCGACACCCAAGGTCGACGCCCCGTCTAACGCGGAAAAAGACCCCGACACCTGGACGACGGGCGGTGAGCCTATGACCGGTGCTCAGGCGTCCTATCTCAAGACGCTTTGCGAAGAGACCGGACACGAATTCAATCCCGATCTCGATAAGGCGGAGGCGAGCAAGCTGATCGATCAGCTGCAAGGTGAGAGTGATCGGGTCAAACAGGCCTGAGCACCCCGCCGCGGCGGGAATGGGCAAAGCGCCCATTCTCGCCAAATTGTCGCAGTTGAAGCTGTTTAGAATTATTCCAGACTCCTGCCTCTCGATGAGATGTGGGAGTCTTCATGTCGGTGGTGGATCAAATTGGCGATGTTTTCTTCGGCGACGAGGAAAACCGAGTCTGTCGCGATATCCCCGATGAAGCTTGCCGCGAGCAGCCGAAGAATGCCGGGCTGCATCTCATCAGCCTGACGGCGACGAAAACCGCCGACGGCTTACTCGACCCCAAACTCGTTCTGCCCTTTCTCCTGCAATCGGTCGGCGCACCCAGCGCCGCGATCGGCTTTCTCGTCCCGGTTCGCGAGGCTTTGGCACTCCTTCCGCAGATCCTCGTGGCCCACCGAGTTCGTGCCATGGCCCGGCGCAAATGGGTCTGGAGTTTTGGAACCGCGATCGAAGCGCTGGCGATCGTCGTCATGATCGCAGCGCTTCTGACGCTGACAGGTGCAAGCGCCGGCTGGGCCGTCGTCGCGCTGCTTGCGATCTTCGCCCTCGGCCGATCGCTTGCATCGGTCTCTTATAAGGACGTCTTGGGGAAGACAGTTTCCAAGACCCGCCGAGGGGCCGTCAGCGGTGCTGCCGGCTCTTTTGCCGCAGCAATCGTTCTCGCCTATGGCATCGCGCTCGCATTCGGCCTGCTTCCTGTCGAGACGCCCGTTCTCCTTTTCGGGCTCGGTGTCGCGGCCGCTCTCTTTGCCCTGGCCGCCTTCACTTTTTCCGGCCTCGTCGAAGAGGCCGGGGCGAATGACGGTGCGCGAAACGGATGGAAAGCGATGGTCGAGGACGGGCGGACGACCTTCGCGGATCAGGAATTCCGTCTTTTCGTCGCGAGCCGAGCTTTGTTGACGGCAACGGCGCTCGCCCCGCCTTATCTCCTCCTCTCAGCGGGAGAAGACGGCGAACGGGCGTTGGGTACGCTCGGCTCCTTCGTCGTCGCCTCGGCGCTTGCCGCGATCCTTGGCTCTTATGTCTGGGGCACCCTGTCCGACCGGTCGAGCCGCAAGGTGTTGATCCTGTCAGCCCTTGCTGGATTTCTCGTTCTGGCCATCGCCGCGCTTCTTGCAAGCCTGCCGTCGACCGCCTCTTGGTGGCCGATCGCAGCACCCTTTGCTTTCTTCGTCCTTATGCTGTCCTATCAGGGCGTGCGTCAGGGCCGAAAAATTCATCTGACCGACATGGCGCGAGCGGAGGATCGCGCGATCTATACGGCCGTCTCCAATACGACGATCGGCGTCGTCCTCGTGGCCATGGGCACCTTCGGCTTCCTCGCCGATGTCTTCGGGCCTGCCTTGGTTCTCGGCATCTTCTCGCTATTCTGCCTCGCTGCCGGCGGCATCGCCGCACGCCTCACCGAGGTTCAGGAATGAGATGGACAGATGCGGCCCGTGCGGCCTTCATTCTGGATAACACGGCGCCCGAGCCCGTTGCCTTCGTCGAGGAGGTGCGCCTTCATCTCGCATCGGATGTCCACGCGCTTTGGCACAAGACGCAGGATGATCTCGACGCGCTTGATCTCGCCCCGCCCTTCTGGGCCTTTCCCTGGGGCGGCGGCCAAGGCCTGGCGCGCTTCATCCTCGATCGAGCGGACATCGTGGCGGGGCGAATTGTGACCGATTTCGCCTCGGCCTCCGGCCTCGTCGCGATTGCGGCCGCGATGGCGGGTGCTTCCCATGTCACAGCAGCCGACATCGATCCTTGGGCGCGCAGCGCGTCCAAGCTGAATGCGGATCTCAATGCGGTTCGCATTGCCTTCGAAGGGGACGATATCGTCGGCCGGACGCTCGAAACCGACATCCTCCTGGCCGGCGACGTCTTTTATGACCGGAATATGGCGGACCGCCTTGCGCCTTGGTTCGATCGACTCACCGCAGAAGGGATAGAAATCCTGATCGGTGATCCATTCCGCTCCTATTTGCCCCGTGAGTCCGTTCGCCAGATCACCAGCTACAATGTGCCGGTTTCCAAAGAGATCGAGGGCATAACCCTTCGCGAATGCGGCGTCTTCCAGTGGAAAGCGCCCACAACCTGAAGATGCTCGGCCTCTCCCAATATTGACCTCTTCCGCAGTGCAACGCATTGTCCGCCACTGGGGATCACAGGGGCATATTCAATGGGGATTGGATCGGTCGATCTGTTCGCCGTCGCGTTGGCGACGGTGGCTTCGATGGTGGTCGGAACGATCTGGTACGTTGCGCTCGGTCATTTCTGGCGCAGGGCGGCTCGGCTCGGTTCGGAAATGAGCGAGCCGCATTTCGGCATCTTCGTCATGACCTTGGTCTGCGAATTCGTGATGGCCATCGTATTCGCCTCGATCCTCCAACATGGCGAAATTGTCGCGCTTCTCGAAGCCCTATGGGTCGCGGTTCTGCTCTGGACCGGATTCGTCGCAACGACCCTCATCGTCAATACCCGTTTTCAAGGCTTTGGCTGGGACCTTCCCCTGATCGATGGCGGTCACTGGTTGATGGTTCTCCTCGCCCAAGCCTGCGTCTTCAGTGTCTTTTTATGATCTCGCCTCGAAGGAATTGCGGATGATGGAGAAGGGCTGATGCGAGGGTACCAACCTTTGCGAACCGATAGTCCACACTTCATGACACGATGCTCGAACGCAGACGACGACTTGATAGTAGTGCCGAGCCCCTCGACGCTTCATCATTCTCGGCCACCGTGCCGAGAATCCAGAGACGCCGACGAAAAAGCGGCCTCATTGGTGCACTGGGTGCTCGGGCCGGAGCCCGAGCACGACGCGTTCGATGAAAGTCAGCGCCAAACCTTTGAGTGCCAAGCGCTCGTTATATCCCGCTTGATAAACCTGTCTTATAATGTGGCGATCGCCGAGAGCTAACCACTAAGAGGCCGCCGCCCGCTTAATCACCTTGATCGGAACGGACTTGGCCGCCGGCACATGCGCCCTTCGCGAATGGTGCCAAAGCGGAATCAGTTCGTTGAGTTCGGGATAATAGCCCGCACAATCGCCCTTCGGGACGGACCAGGCGTGGACCCGGTAGTCCTCGACTCTTCGCGTTACACCATCATCGGCATAGGTTTCGAGATCGACGCGGTCCTGATCGCTGAGGCCGAGCCGCTTCATGTCTTCTTCGTTCATGAGGATGACCATGCGCGTGCCCTTTACGCCGCGAAGCCGGTCATCATAGCCATAGATTGTCGTGTTGAACTGGTCGTTCGACCTGACGGTTAGGAGTTTCAAGACGTCCGACGGTCTCGTGTCGATGTCGGGATCAACGTCGAAGCCCTCTGGAACGAGGAAGTTCGCTTTGCCCGTCTCGGTCCGCCATTCGCGCTTCGACGCCCCGATATCCCGGTGAAAGCCTCCGGGCGTCCCCATCCGCTGATTGTAGTCCTTGAAATCCGCCGGATAGGCGCGCTCGATCGCATCGCGAACCTTCGAATAGTCGCCCACCCATTCGTCCCAAGGAACCGTCGATTTGCCTGGCACCGTCGCCTTGGCGAGCTCGGCGACGATCCGAGGCTCGGAGAGAAGCTCCTTCGAGGCTGGCTCGGTCGTTCCGAAGGAAGCATGAATGCAGGCGGTTGAATCTTCGACGGAGACGGTCTGCTCAACCCCGTTTTCCAGATGCCGTTCAAGTCGGCCGAGACAGGGCAGGATGTAAGTCTTTTCTGCCGTCAGCAGATGGTTGCGGTTGAGCTTAGTCGAAATCTGGACGTTCAGGCGCATCTTCCGCCACGCCTCTTCGACGCGCCGCGTATCCGGCACCGCGCGGGAGAAATTGCCGCCGAGGCAGACGAAGCCCTTCACCTCGCCTTTAAGCAAGCCTTCGCAGGCCTCGACCGTATCGAGCCCTTTCTCCTTTGGAACCGTGAAGCCGTAGAACTCCTCGAACTTCTCGACCGGGATCAGCTCGGGTTTTTCGGTGATGCCAACCGTTCGCTGGCCCTGGACATTGGAATGACCTCGGATCGGCGAGATGCCGGCCCCCTCCTTTCCCATCATGCCGCGCATGAGGAGAAGGTTGCACAGCATATGGACGTTCTCGATCCCATGCCGATGCTGGGTAAGGCCCATTCCATAATTGCCGATCACCCGGCTCGCCTGGGAGTAGACCCGGCCGACATGTTCGAGATCGGTTCTGGCAAGCCCCGAGCAGCGCTCGATCTCGCCCCAATCGGCATCGCGGACGAAGCGCTCGAAGGCTTCGAAGCCATGGCCGTGCTGTTCGATAAACTCGACGTCGAGAACACGTTTTCCGCCCTTGGCTTTGGCCTCGTCGTCCAGCGCGAAGACGGCTTTGGCGATCCCGGTCATGGCCGCGATGTCGCCGCCACCCTTCAGCTGGTAGTAGTCGCTCGACATCTTCGTGCCCTCACCGGGCGAGAGCATCTCGACCGGGCTTTGCGGGCTCTTGAACCGCATCAGCCCCCGCTCTTGAAGCGGGTTGAAGGTGATGACCGGCGCGCCGCGCTGGCGGGCCTTTTGCACCCAATGCAGCAGGCGGGGCGCATTGGTGCCGGTGTTGTGGCCGAAGAAGAACATCATGTCGCAGGTGTCGAAATCGGCGAGCGTCACGGTTCCGACCGGCGAACCGATCGACTCCGGCAGGCCAACCGAGGTCGATTCGTGGCACATGTTCGAGGAATCGGGGAGATTGTTCGAACCGTAGATGCGCGTGAAGAGCTGCCACATATGGGAGGCTTCGAGCGAGGCGCGGCCCGAGACGTAGAAGACAACCGACCTCGGATCGAGGCCGTTCAATTCCTCCGCGATCTCCGCAAAGGCGTCGGACCATTTGATCGGCACATATTGATCGAGCGTGCCATCGTATTTCATGGGCGTCGTCAGCCGCCCCTGCTTCTCAAGGTCATGGTCGCTCCATTCAAGAAGTTCGCTGACCCGGTGTTTGGCGAAGAAGTCCCGATCGCACCGCTTGGGCGTGATCTCCCACATCGTCGCCTTGGCGCCGTTCTCGCAATATTCGAAGGGCTTAGGGTCGGCAGGCTTGGCCCAGGAACAGGAGACGCACTGATAGCCATCGGGTTTGTTCTGGTGCTGCATCGTCGCCCAGACGGTCGAGGCCAAGAGACCTTCCTGGGCCGACTTCTCGACGAGCGATTTCACCGAGCCCCATCCGCCGGTCGGCTCGTCATAGGGCTCGATCTTCGGGCGATCGGTGTTCTCGCTGCGGTCCATGACATCTCCCTTCGCAGATCGGCAAAGCGAGCGATGGATGGCAAACTGCAGGGCCGCTCGGCCGATCGCTGTCAGTGCGATTTCGTTTGAAACCGTTCTAAGGGCGGAAGAGTTGCATGATGTCTCGATCGAACATGAGTCCCAAGACATCACCGCTTGATCGTCAGACGGGCTTTTCGACGAAGAAACGGCCCGAGCCGCAGCATGTCCTTGGGCGAGACGGCGACGCAGCCGGCCGTTGGCGGATAGCCCGGCTTGGCGATGTGGAGGAAGATTGCGCTGCCGCGATTGCGTGCGCGAGAGGTTACATTCCAATCGAGGATGACGACGAAGTCATAGAGACGATCGTCGCGCATCATGGTTTCCGCGCTGGCTTCGAAGGGAAAGCGGACGGGCCGGTTATAAGCGGGATGAGACGAGGAGTCGCACCAGCCATCGCCCGAGCGGGTCTGGCGGATCGGCAGCAGCGCGCGCGGACGCACCATCCGGTCTCTTCGATGCCTCGCAGATAGAAGTGGCAAACTTGCGACCGGCGATGCACCATCGCCTTCCCGCTTGAAGATCGTCGTCCCCGTTCGTCCCAGGGCGCAGGGCAGACGCAAGGGTCCCGCAACGATGATTCCACGCCGTTTATCGAGCGCCGAACGCCGAACGACGATCTCGAGAGAGGATTTTTTCTGCATCTTCGACCCATTCCCGCCTAAAGGTCCGATTGTCGGCGCAAAACTCGCGCCTATGTTTGTCAAGAGAAAGAGATCATAGGCCCGGCCACGCGGTCGACGGACGCATAGGGCCCGCCGACAGACGACGAAAGACGCATGAACCAGCGGACCATTCTTATTGTCGACGACGACGACGATCTGAGGCAAACCCTCGCCGAGCAACTCGATCTCCATGAGGAGTTCAACGTGTTGCAGGAAGGGTCGGCATCCAGCGGCATCCAGGCCGCCCGCGCCGGCCTCATCGACCTTTTGGTGATCGATATCGGCCTTCCGGACATGGACGGGCGCGAAGCCGTCAAGGTCTTGCGCAAGAGCGGCTTCAAGGCGCCGATCGTGATCCTCACCGGCAACGACGCCGATGCCGACACGATTCTCGGTCTCGAGGCCGGGGCCAACGATTATGTGACGAAACCCTTCCGCTTTGCGGTTCTGCTGGCGCGCATCCGCGCCCAGCTTCGCCAGCATGAGCAGAGCGAGGATGCCACCTTCCGCGTGGGCCCCTATACGTTCAAGCCAAGCCAGAAGCTTCTGATCGACGAAAAGGGCGGGAAGATTAGGCTGACCGAGAAGGAAACGGCGATCATACGTTTCCTCTATCGTGCGGATCGACAGGTTATCACCCGGGATATTCTGCTGGAGGAGGTTTGGGGCTACAATTCTGGCGTGACGACCCATACGCTGGAGACCCATGTCTATCGCCTGCGCCAGAAGATCGAACCCGATCCCTCGAATGCACGACTGCTCGTCACAGAAGGCGGCGGCTACAAGCTCGTACCTTAAGCGTATCGAACCTTTTGAGAGCGGACAGACCGAAAAGGCGAAGCGATGAGCCTCGCCGATGATATTGCCCTATTAAGTTCGGTTCCGCTTTTCGACGATCTCGATGACGACGCGCTTCGGCTGATCGCCTTTGGCGCCGAGCATCGACATTTTCGACCTGGCGAGACGATCTTTCGAGAGTCGGCCGTCGCCGATGCCGGCTTCGTTGTTGCAGCGGGGACGGTCGTTCTGGCGCGCGGCTATGACGATCCACCGAAAATTGTTGGCGCCTATGGTCCCGGCACACTGATCGGCGAGATGGCCCTGATCACCGATACTCGCAGGCCCGCGACGGCGCGAGCAGAGACCGAGGTCGACCTCCTTCGAATCGGGCGTCCGCTCTTCCGGCGCCTGCTTGAAGAATATCCGCGCTTCACAGCCGGGCTCGAAGCCCGACTGCGCGATCGTTTCCTGCAAATGACTCGGCAGATCGCGCAGATGGAGGGGCGTTTCAGCTGAAGCGCCGCGCCGCGTCGATGGCAAGACCGAGGCCGACGGCGCCGAAACGATCCGCCTGAACCACGGCGGCATGCGGAAAGCGCGCTGTCGCGGCGCCCAAGACGGCCGGAACCTGGGCACCGCCGCCCGTCAGGATTAGGGTCTCGACCGCCTCTTTGTCGATCGAGGCGAGCCGGAGACAATCGTCGATCGCCCCGACGATCCGCGTGACGAGCTCGCTATTGGCTGTGTTGAATGCATCCCGCGTCACAGGCTGCTCGAAGCGAAGCCCCGGCTCGATCAGCGCGACCTTCGCGAGGCTCTCGTCGGTGAGCGCGATCTTCGCCTGCTCGACCGCACCCATCAGCCGATGGCCGGAGCGCGCATCGAGAAGATGGGCGTAACGTTCGAGCTTGGCCGGTTCCTCCGCCTCCTTGCGCAAAGCGTCCACATCGCGGCGGATCTTCGGCGAATAGAGCAGATTGATCCGATGCCAGGTCGCCATGTCATTGAAATACCAGACCGGCAATTGGCGCTTACGATCCACAGTCCAGGAGCCGAGCCCGAACTCCGGCATGACTTCGGCGATCGACAGAACACGGTCGAAATCCGTTCCGCCCACATGGACGCCCGAGGTTGCCAGAATGTCCGAGCCTCGCTTGCCGGTCTCGCCCGCCGCTTCTGGCGACAGGCGCACGAGGGTGAAGTCCGACGTACCGCCGCCGATATCGACGACGAGCGCCAATTCTTCTTTGGTAACATGGGCTTCATGGGTGAGCGCGGCGGCCACCGGCTCATATTGAAACTCGATATGGTGGAAGCCTTGCGCCTTGGCCGCAGCCCGCAGTTGGTCCTCGGCCGCGCGGTCGGCAGCATCATTGTCGTCGACGAAACGGACTGGCCGGCCGAGCACGACCGCCTCGGGCATTGATTCCGATCCCAGATGCCGGGCCAATCTTTGCCGCATCTCGCTCAAGAAGCGCCCGATCAGCGCTTCGAAGCTCCAGCGTTCGCGGCCAATCTGGGTCGTCTCCTCCATCAGTTTGGAGCCGAGCACCTGTTTCAAGGCCCGCATGAATCGGCCTTCGGCGCCGTCGCGATATTCGAAGACGGCGGCGCGCCCGAAATAGGTCTCGCCATCCTCGAAGGAGAAGAACAGAGCCGAAGGAATGGTGAGATGATCGCCCTCCATCGGCACGAGGGCGGGCGCAGTCCCGCGTGCACTTAAGGCGAGGGTCGAATTGGTCGTGCCGAAATCGAGACCGGCGAAACGGGTCATGGCGGCTGGCTTTCCCTGGGACGTTCGATGAGGAGGGCGCCTCTTAGACGATCGTCCGGCGCGGGCAAAGCCCAGTGCGTTCCAGTTTTTTTCAAGCCGCTTCGTTTCAACCCTCTCCCCGCCGTTTCGCTTCTGTGGCATGGGCCGGCAACAAGGGCTTCTTCGATGGACCCTTCTCACCATTGCGCGAGCCAGAGGAGTTGGAGCCCGCCATGACTGAAATCATATTCCGCACGGGGGAAGCGACGGTTCTCGCCGCCGAGGGCCAGGCGACGGACGCCATGCCCGAAATCGTCATCGGCTCGGTGAAGGGTCCAGTGGGCCACGCCTTTGCCGGCATGCTCGGCCAGACGGTCGGTCACACCCGCATGTTCGTCGTTCGCGATCTCAACCAAATGGTCCGCCCCGCGACCATGATGACCACAAAAGCCACCATCCACACGGGCGAATATGTCGAACTTCTCGGCGGCGTCGTTCAGGCGGCAACGGGCGATGCGATCCTCGACAGCGTCATCGAAGGGGTGATCCCGAAGGACATTGTCGACGACATCTGCATGATCGTGACGATATGGCTCGATCCGCGCTGCGCCGAAGACGAGAATCTCGACAAGGCCGATCTCTATCGCACCAATTACGAGGCAACGAAGCTCGCCATCTCCCGCGCGATGAAGGGCGAACCGACAATCGACCAGCTCATTGCGAACCGGAAGAGCGTCAAACATTACGCGCTGGAAGACGTGATCGACTATTAAGCGATTGGAAGAGCGAAAGGGGCGGCATCTTCATATGCCGCTTCTCCTCGGCGTGGAGCGAGGATCGAAAGCGTCTGACTCAAGGAGCGGCTGATAAAGGCGCGAGAAATTCCCGTGCCGATCCGTTCAAATCGCGTCATGGCCGAGGCCGCCCTTAAGGGCGCTTTGGATCAATGGACGTCACGAACGCTTTCCGTTCGCAGACGCATGTCGGCTCCAAAAGTTGGTCGCAAAGCGCGATTGAGTCTTTGCTATGATCTGCCTCGCGCGAAGGCCGCGCGGGGCTCTTCTTTTTCAGCCTTATTCGTCCCGGTAGATCTTTTCGCGGCGCTCATGGCGCTCCTGGGCTTCGAGCGAAAGCGTCGCGATCGGCCGGGCGTCGAGACGCTTCAAGCTGATCGGCTCGCCCGTTTCCTCGCAATAGCCATAGGTGCCGTCCTCGATCCGCTGAAGGGCGGAATCGATCTTGGAGACGAGCTTGCGCTGGCGATCACGGGCCCTCAACTCGATCGAGCGATCAGTCTCGGACGATGCCCGGTCGGCGGCATCGGCGAGATTGGAGCTCTCATTGGCGAGTGCTTCAAGAGTTTCGCGGGATTCACGGAGAATATCGGTTTTCCAAGCGAGGAGCTTGCGCCGAAAATACTCCTTCTGACGATCATTCATGAATGGACCGTCATCCGACAAGGCAGTTGCAGTATCGAGAAGCTCACTCATCTCGGTATCTCCTATGTCGAGTGCCGCGGCTTATATCCGCGCTCCTTGTCTCAGACAAGCACAATGATGCCGCATTCGAATAAATTGCTTTCTTCCTAACCCGTTGAAGTGCCGAGATTTTCGACTCAGCGCCCCACTTTGTGGCTATCCGGCGTGCATGGCTGCGCAAGCCTTGAGCAAGTTCGGCACGGAAATTGCCTGGACTTCAACGCGAATCGTCCCGCCCTTTGGGCGTTCGCCGCAGCGTAAACCGAACCGCCTTTCCGATTGCTCAATCGGCCGCTTCGGCCTATTGGCTTTGTCCATGGATGTCGCGCCCTACCGCCTCTTCGTCTTGCGTCACGCTCATTCCTCCTGGGCGCTTCCCGGCCAGCGTGACCATCATCGCCCGCTCGACGAGCGCGGAAAGGACGATGCGGAGCAGTTGGGGCGAGTCCTGGCAAGCGAGTGCCTTTCGCTGGATATCGCCTTCTCATCCACGGCAACGCGGGCCCGCTCGACCCTCGACCTCGTTGCGCCCGGGTTCCAATCCATCGGTAAGACTGAATGGCTCGACGAACTCTACGCCCAAGGGTCTGATGCCTATCTTTCCGCCATCAAATCCGCCCCGGAAGCGCATACGGTCCTCATTGTAGGCCACAATCCGATGATCGAGGAATTCACCATGAGCGCGGTGCGCGAGGATCAAGAGGCGATCGATCGGCTAAGGGCCGGCATGCCGACCTGCGCCTTTGCCGAGATCACCTGCGACAATGGACCGGCTGACATCGAAGCAGGCAAAGGCCGTTTGATGCGGCTCTTGCTGCCGCGCGAAATGGCTTAATCTCACCGCGCAGCATCGTGCGCCGGGCGCGGGTCGCAAAACCTGGGCTTGCTGTCAATCATCGAGCGTCCCTGCTCTCCCCAGCGTGCAGCATTCCGCCCAGAGCGCTCCTCTAAAACCTTAACGTCCTTCTATAAGCATCTGGAATAAAACGCTCTTTTCGGGCCACAACGCTCATGCAAGCATTGCTTCTGACCGAGATGACGGTCCGATATCGCAAGAGGCCGTCCGGAGACCTATATCGTTTTTTGGCCCTTTGAGCTGACGCTTTCGATAAAGAGCGGGTCTCGGGGCCAGCCTGACATTGTTCGGAAGAAGGATCCGCGCCTTTCATGACCTCCTTTGCCGACGAGGCCCGCATCGCGCTCGACAACCTCGTCGACCGGACTGGAGACATCTTTCATCCGACCCTGCGTTTGGGCGTCACGGGGCTGTCGCGGGCGGGAAAGACCGTCTTCATCTCCGCCCTCGTCCACAATCTTCTGCATGGTGGCCGGCTGCCGCTGTTCCATGCCCAGGCGGATGGGCGGATCGCCCGAACCTATCTGGAAGAGCAACCGGACGACGCCGTGCCGCGCTTCCAATATGAGGACCACATCGCCAAGCTGGTGGAGGAACGCGAATGGCCGTCCTCGACCCGCGCGATTTCCGAATTGCGGCTCACGATCGATTTTCAATCAGCTTCCGGCTGGTCGCGCATGTTCTCGCGCGGCCGCCTCTCCATCGACATCGTCGACTATCCCGGCGAGTGGCTCCTCGACCTTCCCTTGATCGACAAGGATTTTTCGACCTTCTCGCGGGAAGCGATCGAGCGAGCGAAGCTGCCAGGCCGTAGCGGCATTGCGGAGGCGTTTCTGCGGGAACTCGCGAGTGTCGACCCGGCGGCCAAGATGGACGAGCCGACCGCTCAACGGCTCTCCAAGAGCTTCGCGAGCTATCTGAGGGCCGCCCGGTCGGACAATACCGCGCTGTCGACCCTGCCACCGGGGCGGTTTCTCATGCCTGGCGATCTCGAGGGCTCGCCCGCCCTTACCTTCGCGCCGCTCATGCTGGATGACAGCGCGACCTATTCGAGGGATTCGCTCGCGGCTGTGCTCGGCAAGCGTTACGAGGCTTACAAGAGCGTCGTCGTCAAACCCTTCTTCCGCGACCATTTCGCCCGGCTCGACCGGCAAATCCTCCTCGTCGACGCTCTTCAGGCGATCAATGCAGGGCCGGAGGCCGTCCGCGATCTGGAGATCGCTCTCTCGGACATTCTGCGCTGCTTCCGGCCAGGACGCGCGAGCTGGCTCGGCTCGCTTTTGACACGGCGGATCGACCGTATTCTCGTGGCCGCCACGAAAGCCGATCATCTCCACCGTGACAGCCACCGAAAGCTTCAGGCGATCGTCCATCGCCTTCTCGACGGCGCGATCCGCCGCGCCGATTTCTCCGGTGCTCGGACCGAGGTTCTGGCAATGGCCGCCATAAGGGCGACGCGTGAGGCGCGCATCGACGATGGGGGCGAAGAGCTGCCCGTCATTGTCGGCGTTCCGCAATCCGGGGAGACCATTGCCGGTGAAACATTCGACGGTCGAAGCGAGACGGCGGTTTTCCCCGGCGATCTACCGAGCGACCCGACCTCCCTCTTCACCGATGCGGATGGCAAGGCGGAGCATGCCGATCCGATCCGCTTCGTGCGGTTCCGCCCGCCGAAGCTCGAGCGAAACGAGGACGGGCTTACCCTTTCCCTACCCCATATCCGGCTCGACCGAGCCCTTGAATTCCTGATCGGAGACCGCCTCGCATGAGCGACCGCGATCCCCCTTTCCGCCGCCCGCAATCCTTTCGTGTCCCCGGCGCCGAGGATGGCGAAGAGCGCGCAAAGACAAGCGAGCGCGAAGCCCCTTCGCAGCGGGCACCGCGCGCCATTGCGGATATCGCGGAATTGCGCTTCGAACCTGCCGAGGCGATCGACGAAGACGTGTTGGCCGAAACCGAATTGCCCGCCCGTCCCAGGAAACGGGGCTTTTCCTTCGGCAAGCTCGCTTTGGGGGCCCTTGGCGCCCTCGTCTCGCTGGGGATCGGCCTGTGGATCGATTCCCTCGTCCGCGATCTCTTTGCCCGCAACGACTGGCTCGGCTGGGCGGCTCTCGGGGCGGCGATCGTCCTTATGCTTGCCGTCCTTGGCATCGTGCTTCGCGAGATTCTCGGCCTGATGCGCCTGTCGGCGGTTGAGCGCGAACGTCAGGAAGTGTCGGCTGCCTATGCGTCGAACTCGCGCGCCGATGCGGAAGTTGCGATCGGCAAGCTCGGCACGCTTCTCGCTGATCGGCCGGACACGGTGGCCGGACGCGCAAAGATGAAGGCGCTGAAGGACGAGGTCATCGATGGCGCCGATCTCATCGCGCTGGCCGAACGCGATATTCTCGGCCCTCTCGATCGTCAGGCGCTCAGCCTCATTCTGGCGACATCGAAGCGCACGTCGGTGGTCACCGCCGTATCCCCCAGGGCGATCGTCGACGTCTCCTATGTGCTCTTCGAAAGCGTTAAGCTCATTCGGCGCATGTCGGAGCTCTACGGCGCGCGGCCCGGTGCCATCGGCATGGTCCGCCTCACCCGCGACGTCATCGGCCATCTTGCGGTCACGGGATCGATCGCGATTGGCGACGATCTGATCGGCCAGGTCATCGGTCACGGGCTTGCGGCAAAGCTCTCGGCACGGCTCGGTGAAGGCGTCGTCAACGGCCTCCTGACCGCCCGGATCGGCCTTGCCGCGATGGATCTGTGCCGTCCCTTCCCGTTTCTTCGCGCCGAGCGGCCGAAACTGCGCGGGATCCTCTCGGAACTCACCCGCTTTGCTTCGCGGCAACAGTCATCCCAGAATAGGACAGGGTGAACGCTTTCCAAATTGTGGCCGAGGCAAGGCTCCGTTAACCCTTATGAGCGATAGTTCTTCCTATCGCCCAACGCCTTGCCTGAAGCCGAAAGGTTCGCCCTATGTCGCGTCTGATGTCTCTCGGTCTTGCCGCCAGCCTTGCCGTCGGCTCCGTTGCCGCGACGCCCGCCTTCGCCGACCAGGACGAGAAATTCTTCCGCCAAGTGGTCGGCCAATGGTCGGGTCCGGGCGAGGTCGTTGCCGGCAAGTATAAAGGCACGAAATTCGTCTGTAATTTCGATGGTCTGGCCCATCCTAAAAGCACCGGCATGACCCTCGACGGCTCCTGCCGCGTCGGGCTCTTCGCCCAGCCGATGCGCGCCGAAGTGGTTCGCGCTGGTCGCGGCTATCGCGGTGCCTTCCAGGACGGCGCCGCCGGAAAAGGCCTCGACATCGTTTCCGGTGAGGTCAATGGCAACCGCATGGTCGTCGGCCTTGATCGCAAACAGCTGAAGGGCGCCATGGTCGCGCGCCTTGCCGACCACGACACCATGGCGATCACCGTGTCGGTGCGCGTGGCCTCGGAGCTCGTGCCCGTCATCGGCATGAACTTGAAGCGCTCCGCATCGGTCAAGGAATCGAAGCTCTCGCGCTGAGCCTTTCCCGATCTCGAACTGCCAGGATCGAAAACCCGGCGCCTCGATCGAGGTTCGCCGGGTTTTGGCCTTTGGAGCCTACCGAGGGTCGCGACGAGCGAGCCAGCGCGTAAGCCGCGTTATTCGTTTGAGCCTTTCCGGCAAGCTGCCGAACGATCAGGAGCGAAACCACAGACGACCGAAAAGCGCCCTGCGAATGCTCGTCAAATCCGCTGACCGCTGCGCGCCGCGTCCATAAAGGACGGCATCGAGCGGCGCGAGCCGGCGCTCGCATTCGGTGTCGCTCAGGTCGCTCTCGGCTTTCAAGATCCGCATGGCATGATGCCGGAAGCGAACAGGATCGCCGCGCCTTTCGGCAAGGCGCATCGCGATGAAGTCCCGGCTCGGCAGAGAACGGCGTATGCGGGTCGCGACCTCCCCCGCGGTCATCAGACGGCGACCCGGCAAGACAAGCGCGACCGGGAGGCCCAAACCGAAAGCGAGGGCTGCCCACATGCCCCAATGGACATTCCGATCTGTCTCGGCGTTCGGCTCGACGATGGCGGCATAGGCGATGCGCTGGGACGGGATCACGATCTCCCGCATCTGGCGATCGGAGGTGTCGAACCAGGGAATGTGGAACGCCGCCAGATTGCCTGGCTCGGCCCTTGACGGGCGCATCCGCCATTGCCACTGGACTGTTCCAATGGGGCCGTCACGGGTCAGCTCGGTGGATCTTTGCTCCGGCGCGATAAAGGAAATCAGCCACGGCGCTCGCATCTTTGGCGGCGGCGGCAGGGCGTCAGCCGTCTGGCCGATCGCCTGAATGGTCACGGTGCGCGTCACCGTCGCGCCGTTTTCCAGATTGGCCGGGTCCATATCCCAGTGATCGTCGAGCGTGATTTCCTTCGCGGGAAGCCACCAGCCGGCTGCAGTCTTGGGCTTCGGCTGGATATCCAGCGTGACGCTATTGGAAAGAACGTCGACGACCCGCCGCTCGCCGCCGGGCGCGACAAGTGTGAGATGATGCCGAAACGGCCCGATCGTTTGTTGGCCGGACTTCTGGGCATAGAGCGCGATCTTGCGCTCGACGCTCGGAATGTCCTGGCCCCGCACGCGCCGTTTGGACCAGATATCGCGGCCAAGCTGGATCCAGGTGAAGTTCCGCAGCCGGAAATCCTCGAAACTTTCCAATGCGATATAGGCATCATAGGTGCCGGTGAGCGTCACCAGGATCATCTCGCCGACATAAGGAGTCTCGCTACCAGCCTCGACGGTCACTTCGAGAGACAGATTATCGGATTGAGCCCGGGCCGGATGCGACGGAGCTGCAGCGATCAAGGCCAGGAAACCAAGCACGAGAAGCCTTGCGAGAGAACGGCGAGGTTGCAAGGCTACCATGCCGTATCCTCCGGCGGGTTGGCGAGCCCGAGATCCTGACGTCGTTCATATTCAGCCTTGATGCGCCGCTTCAGATAAAGAGCGGGCTCGTCGGCCAGCGTTTCCAGCCAGCCCGTCGTGGCAGCCGTTGCCCGCTCGACGCGCGTATCGAGAACGCCCTGCTGCTCGGCAAGCGTCAGGCCGTTGAGAATGTCCCGGCTCGAGGCCACGGCGTCCGACTGAGGCGCTTCGACATTGGCCGCCACACCGTCGATCTCGTTGGACTGACCCACGATATCGGGCACGAACCGGGCCAGAAGCTCGCGATTGTAACGGGCGTCTCGGTCGGATGGATTGGCGAAGAGAACAGCGTCGAAATAAGCGACCGCGAGCTCGATATCGCCCGTGGCGGCCAGGGACAAGCCGCGATTATAGGTTGCCGTGCGGCCCGCTTCGGCAAAGGCTTCGTCGGCCTTGCGATACTCCCCGGCTTCAAGAAGCGCGACGCCTCTCTCATCCGGCTCAATCAGGAGCGAGGAAGCAAGGCTTGGCAGGCCGACGACGAGCGCGATCCGGCCAAAGGCCTCAGAACCGGCGGCAAGCCCTACCACGATCGCCAGCGCGGCACAGCCGATCAGCAAGGGGGCTCGTCTCATGTCGCCCTCCGAAACAAGGCCAGCGCGGGAAAAAGCGCCAGAACCAGAAGATAGCGCCCGTAGTCGCGGAAGAAGAGGGCCGCCGTCTCGCCCTTGGCAAGCGCACTTGCGGCCCGTTTTCCGATCGTATCAGCGAGCGGCGCCGGGTCGGCGGCATTCCCAAGCGAGCCGTCACCTAGCCGGGTTAAACGCTCCAACCCGTCCCTATCAGGCGCCGGCATATCGCCATGGCGTGCCGTCGGCTCGACGAGAAAGCCGTTCACCCGGATATTGGCGGCCGCCAATTGCGCGGCCGCATCGAAAGCCTGCGGAGTCAAATGGTCTCCGTCGGTCACAAGAACGACATCCCCGGAGAGAATTCCCGCCTCTGAAAAAAGCGTTGCGGCGAGATCCAGAGCCCGGTCACTGCGGCTGCCGGCATTGGGGACGATCTCGCCATCGAGGACCGCAAGCACCGGCGACAGAGCCAACGCATCCAAGGTGAAAGCGCTCGCCACATAGGCTTCGCCGGCATAGACGATCATCGCGACAGGTCTGCCCGCAGAGAGCTGCAGGATCATCTGGGCAGCTGCCTGCGCATCATCGAGACTTCCGCCTTCTGCGATCGAACGCGAGAGGTCGATCGCCAATACGATGCCATCGAGATTGCGAAAGGTGTCGGGGTCCGCGATGCGTCGCGCCGGGCCGGACAGAGCCAGGATGGCGATCGCGGCGACCGCGACAGGCCAGAAGATGCGCCGTGCCGCCCCGGGAACGACATGGCCGAACCGCTCCATCGCCGCCAGCAAGGCAGGGTCGAAAGCCTGTTCCCAGGCACCAAGTCCGCGCACGCGGCGAAGGGCGAGGTAGGAGAGAAGCGCCAGCGCTAGAAGGGCAAGAAGCCACCATGGGCGCAAGAGCATCGTCGTCGCAAATTGAGACGCCCCATCCATCATAAGGCCCTCCGGCTGACGATAAGACAGATAGACAATGCGAGGGCGAGCGTTGCAGGATAGGGCCAGTAGTCTCGGCGTATGGTCGCCGGCGGCGCATCGAAACCGCTCGCCTCCAGCCGGTCGATTTCGGCGGTCACTGCTTCGAGATCGGCCGTGTCGCGGACCCGGAAGCTTTGGCCTCCGCTCATATCCGCGACCGCGCGAAGCGTCGCCGTGTCGACCGCATTACGATCCTTGGGTCGCGTCTCGAGGTCGATCGGCCCGAGCGCGATGGTGTGCACTGTGATGCCGAGACGCTTGGCGAGACCCGCCGCGTCGCGCGGCTCGACCGTTCCGCTGGTGTCGGAGCCATCGGACAAAAGCACGACGACGCGCGAGCGAGCGTCCGACTTCGAAAGCCTTTTCACCGCAAGGCCGAGGCCACCGGCAATCGCGGTGGAGCGGCCGGAAATGCCGATCGTGGCCTCGTCGATCGCCCGCGCGACAGCCGCCACATCGAAGGTCAGCGGTGCCGCAACATAAGCGTCTTCGGCAAAGAGAACGAGACCGATCCGGTCCCCGGCCCGGCGTTTGACGAAGTCCTTGGCGACCGTTTTCACGGCCTGCAGCCGCGACACCGTCTTCCCGTCGAGCGAGAAATCCTCTTTCTCCATGCTTCCCGAAAGATCGACCGCCAAAACGAGATCACGGCCCGTGACCGGCAGGGCTTCGACCGCTTCGAGCTTTTGGGGACCAGCTATCGCCGTCACAAGCGATAGCCAGAGTAGAAGGGGCAGCGCCCGGCGCGCCCTCACCCGAACGCCGTCCGTCGCCGCCTTCGGCAGATGATCGGCAATCGTCGCAGGAACCTTGAGTGCGCCGGTCACCGCGCGGCTGCCCGGCAGAAGCCGCATGGCTATGAGGGGCAGTGGAAGGAGCAGAAAGACAAGCGGGCTCGCAAAACTCCACATCGCTCAGCCCCTCCCGCCGATCGCGGCGAGGATCTCGCCGTCCATCTCATTCGGATCAAGGCTCGGCTTGGGCCGATAGAGCTCTGCGGACAAGCGTTCGCCGATGGCGGCCAATCGTTTGGCGCGTTCGGCGTTGCGACGCCGGTTCACAGCTTTCGCCAATTCGCCCGCGAGCCGGGCCTGCGCGAGAAGCCGCTCGGACGGATCGAGCCCGCGCGCCGCATCAAGGCTCTTGCGCGCCGTTGCGGCCAGAGATGGACGCAAGCGAGTTACGGCCATGACGAGAAGCGCGAGACAAACGCCGCCAAGTAACGCCAATGCCAGGATCGCGAGGATTCCATCGCCGGAAAATGCGTCGAACCCTTGCGGCAGACGCGCCGGGCGCAAATCAGCCATGAGGGTCTCAGGATCGGGGATCATCGAACCCCTCCAGAGCGCCGGCCATCAAGCTCCAATTCGCATCGCTCGCCAGCATCCGGATTGTGACGCCCGCAGCCCGTAGACGTTCGATGCGTTGATCGTCCCTCATTCGTCGTTCACCGGTCAGAAAGGCCCAGCCAAGCGCGGACTTGCCATTCTCACCCATCGGCAGGAACGGATAGGCCCCGCGCGGCGCCGCTTTCTCGAAGGGATCGATCATCAGAAGGATTTCGAGATCGAACCGGCGGCCGGCGGCCGCAGCAAGACGGTCGAACGTTTCGTCTGCGCCATCGAGAGCAGTGGCAAATACGATCCGCGTGCCGCGCGAGGAGCGAGCAATCGCGCCCTCCAACAGGGTCGAGAGGTCGCCCGTAGCTTGATCTCGGGGCCCCTCGGCTTCTCCGACCGCCGCCTCATGGGCGCGCTGCAGCGCCTCGCAAACGGTGGCCATCCCGCGCTCACGCGGCTTCGGCGGAATGTACTGCTCTCCGCCGCCGGTCAGCACCATAAGACCGACACGCCCTCCTCCTTCGACCACACGCCAGCCGGCGAGCGCAAGCGCGCCGGCGGCCGCGACCGAGCGAAGGCGCCCGCGCGTTCCCCAAAGCATCGGCAAGCGAAAATCAGCGACGAGAAGCGCAGCGCGATCGCGTTCTTCGCGAAAGGTTCGAACATGGGTCTTGGCGGTCCTCGCCGTTGCGGCAGCATCGATATGGCGTGCATCATCGCCCTCGGAGAACAGCCGGACATCGACGATTTCGAGGCCGTTGCCACGCCGACGGCCCGCAAAGCCACCCGGCCGTCCGACCGGGCTCAACCCGCGCTCGGGACTGTTGCGAACGACGTGACGCAGGCCGAAGAGCGTTTCGGCCGAAACCTCGGTCGGCCCGCCTTCGCCTCGTCCTGCAAATGGCATGCCCATCAATGGGGCTCGACACGCTCGAGCAACCGGGCAACGAGGGTGCGCCCCGTTGTACCCTCGGCGGCGGCCCGCCAGGTTGGAATCAGCCGATGGGACAGGATGTCAGGTGCGATCGCCGAGACATCCTCGGGCACCGCATAGTCACGCCCTTTCAGATAGGCCCGTGCGCGCGCGCCTGCTGCAAGAGCAAGTGTCCCCCGCGGTGAGACGGCGTGCTCGATCTCGCCTTGAATGTCGCTCGCCACCGGATCGTTGCGCGTCGCCATGACGAGACGCACGACATAATCCTTGAGGGCGGGGGCAAGATGGATCCCGGCAACGGTTTCGCGCGCTCTGAGGATCGCCTCCCCCGCGACCGGCTCGCCGAGGACAGCACTGGTTTCGGACGCTTCCCGCTCGACGAGTTCGAGAATGCGCAGTTCGGAGGCCGCGTCGGGCAGTTCGACCAGAACATGCATGAGAAAGCGGTCGAGCTGGGCTTCGGGCAGCGGGAAAGTGCCCTCATGCTCAATGGAATTCTGAGTCGCGACCACCATGAAAGGCGATGGGAGCGGATAGGTCACACCGCCGACGGTGACCTGGGATTCGGCCATCGCTTCGAGCAATGCCGATTGAACCTTGGGCGGAGCGCGATTGATCTCGTCGACAAGGACGAGCGAATGGAAGATCGGCCCGGACACGAATTCGAAGCGTCCGGTCTCTGGCCGGAAGACCTGTGTGCCCGTCAGATCGGCGGGCATCAAGTCCGGCGTGCATTGGATGCGGGAGAATGAGCTGGCAAGCCCGCTCGCCAATCGCTTGACGGCTCGCGTCTTCGCAAGCCCAGGTGGGCCTTCGACGAGAAGATGGCCACCGGTGAGAAGAGCGATCAAAAGCCGCTCGACCAGGGCCGTTCGGCCGACAAGTCCTGCCTCGACGCTTCTCTGCAAAGACGCCAGCGCATGAGCGCCCCGCGTCGCGCCAGCCGGTCCGCTCCCTTGGTCCAAGGCGTCATGGCTCAGTGACGAGCCACCGCGCTCGGAGAATTCTTCAGTCACATCGTCCTCCCGACAACGATTTCGAATGGCGGTGCCAGACCTTCGAAACGCCGTCGGTGTCTCTTATGGCCGATTGAGACGGAGAGGGAAATGGGCCTCGCGCAACACGCACCCTATCGCTTGTTAGGATGCCCTGGATCGAACACCCCGACCCGTGGTGAGCCCTGCCTCTCTGGCAGGGCCGTTAGGTGGATCGAACCGTCAGCCTGCTCGTAGTCGCTTCAATTGCTCACGGTTCACGCTTCCAGAAAGAAGCCATTCTCGATCGAGGCCGCGACGGTGGTGATGTTCTCCTCGCTCTCGGAGAAGCCAGCAAGCACGTCCGCTCGCGAGACGACGCCGCGATCGAGGCGATCGGTCCAGAAGAAGACACCAGAGTCTTCTCCGGCACGATCGAGGATGTTGAAATAGAGATTGTCGACGAAGTCGCGGTTTGACAGATCAGGTCCATAGAGCGACACGAACTCGGTCGACCGCATGACATTGGCGGCGACGAATTCAAGACTCGCCCCCGCATCGATTCGATCGATCCAGAACGACAGGCCGGCTGAATCGGGATTGCGGTCGAAGGCGGCCTGATAGATTCGGAACGCCATTCCGGCATTCTCGCCTTCGCCGGTGTCGAGATAGACGGAGCGATCATCGAAGACCAAGCGCTCGACATTGTCGAGCGTGATCACGTCGCCGAAATATTCAAGCTGCACCTGTTCGCCTTGACGCGAATAGCCGAAGCTCGTCCAATCGTCTTGAGCGGCGTAGGTGTCGAGGCCATAGCCCGCCTCGATCGTCTCGTTGCCGCCCTGGCGGACAAAGAGATCATTACCGCTGGTGCCATAACGCACACCTGGTAGGGCGATGCCTTCGAAGACCGGCGCACCCCAGGGATCGGTCTCGGTCCCGAACCAGACATGGGCGATATTGCCGTGAATGCCTATTCCGATGGCGTTCCAATCGTAATTGGACCAGACGCCCTGATTGGTGATGACGTCGTTATGGCCAGGCGAATTGATCCAGCTGTTCAGCGCGCTTTGTGGATCGAGGGGCCCACCGCTGCCGACGGAGATTTCGAAGCCGTTGCCGCGATAGGCGGTATCAAGGCGCTCGGGCGCCCGCCACATCCATTCGTTTGTATAGGCTTTGAAATTGACACTGTCGTCGGCGGGATCGTCGCTCCAGCGGTGGCCGGCATAGTAGCCGAGATTGTAGATCTGATCGACGGCATGCCGGCCCGCGACGATCGTCAGCGATTCCGAAAGCGGAATATCGCCAAGGCCGAGCGAGGCACGGTAGTCCATAATCAGATTGTAGAGTTGATACTCTGCCGCATCGAGCGTGTCTTCGCGGGTGTCGGTGTAATAATTGAGCGCCATTGCCGTCCTCGCCTGCAGCGGAAAATCTCGTCATCGCAGCATGAAGCTCGGACGATGAACAGGCACCGTCCGAGCCATTTAGGTTTCTTGCAGACTCTTTGGGTCCGTCACATCCCTTACAGACCCGAGCGCTTCTTTTTTTAATCCGATAAGGGCAGCGGATCACCAGCAGCGCGGGCGAGCGCTTCGCTGATATAGGCGAAGGAGCGAAGGGCTGGCTCCTGCCCGTCCTCGGTCTTGTCGGGCTCTAGAAGGAACATCAGGAAGGACCGACCGGTGACCATATAGTCGTGACCCATGTCGAAGGGCTCGAACTGAAACTCATCCGGCAGGTTGGTGTCGAAAACGCGCTGCCAGCGTAGACCGCCTTGCGCTTCAGGAAGCTTGAAATTCACGACGTCATCATGAGCGTTCATAATGAGCAGCATCGTGGCGTCCGTGCCCGGCCGCCGGATACCGGTCGACTGGGCCCGCCCATCGAGCAAGACGCCGAAGCAACGCGCCGCCGGGTCCTGCCAGTTCTCGTCGGTGAATTCGGTGCCCGACGGCGTCATCCAGGCGACGTCCTTGACGCCCAGCTCCTCGTCGAACGTGCCATGGAGGAAGGTCCCGCGCCGAAGAAGCGGCAGGCTCTGACGCAACCGGATCAGCCTTTGGACGAAACGGGCGAGCGCCCGCGAGCGCTCCGGCGCATGCCAATCCACCCAACCGATCTCGTTGTCCTGAGCATAGGCGTTGTTGTTGCCGCCCTGCGTGCGGGCGAATTCGTCACCGGCGAGAATCATCGGCGTCCCGCGTGAGAAAAGCAACGTCGCGAAGAAATTGCGCATCTGGCGGAAGCGCGTCTCGATGATGTCCTCGTCCTTCGTCGGTCCTTCCTCGCCGTGATTGAAGGAGAGATTGTGGGAATGGCCGTCGCGATTGTCCTCGCCATTCGCCTCGTTATGTTTGTCGTTATAGGAGACGAGATCGTTCAGCGTGAAGCCGTCATGGGCGGTGATGAAATTGACGCTCGCCCACGGCTTGCGTCCCCGCTTGTCGAAGAGATCGGCCGAGGCTGAGAGTTTGCCGGCCATCGCAGGGACGATGCCCTCTTCACCCTTCCAATAGGCGCGCACGGTGTCGCGATAGCCGTCGTTCCATTCGGCCCAGCCCGGCGGGAAACGACCGACCTGGTAGCCGCCGGGGCCACAGTCCCATGGCTCGGCAACGAGCTTGACGCTTGAGAGAAGCGGGTCCTGCATGCAGGCGTGCAGGAAGCTCGACTCCTCCGAAAAGCCAGTCGGCTCGCGGGCGAGGATCGTCGCTAGATCGAAGCGGAAGCCGTCGACGCGCATCTCGCCAGCCCAATAGCGCAAGGAATCCGTCACCAGCTGCATCACGCGTGGATGGCTGGTATTGACCGTGTTTCCGGTGCCGGTATCGTTGATATAGAAACGCTTCTGGTCGGGCATCAGCCGGTAATAGGCGGCGTTGTCGATACCCTTAAAGGAGAGCGTCGGCCCCTTCTCATTGCCCTCGGCCGTGTGATTGTAGACGACGTCGAGGATCACCTCCAGACCGGCATGGTGATAGGTGGAGACAAGTTCCTTGAATTCGTTGACGAAGGGCGAAGCGAGATAACGCGGCTCGGGGGCGAAGAAGCCGATCGAATTATAGCCCCAGTAGTTCCGCAAGCCCTTGTCGACCAGATAGCTGTCGTCGACGAAGGCATGGACAGGCAGCAGCTCGACCGAGGTGACGCCAAGGCTGCGGATATAATCGACCACCTCGCCCTTCATCAGGCCGGCAAAGGTGCCGCGATCGAAATCGCTGACCGCCGGATGGCGCTGGGTGAAGCCTTTGACATGGGTCTCGTAGAAGATCGTGCGATCCCAGGGGACGTTCGGCTTGCGCTCATCCCCCCAGGTGAAGGCCTGATCGACGACCACGCATTTTGGGATGAAGGGTGCTGAGTCGCGCTCGTCGAAGGACAAATCCTCGTCCTGATGGCCGATCGTATAACCGAACAAGGCATGGTCCCATTTGACCTCACCGCGAAGCTGCTTGGCATAAGGGTCGATCAGGAGCTTGTTCGGATTGAAGCGATGGCCGGCGTCTGGTTCGTAAGGCCCATGGACCCGGTAACCGTAGATCATGCCTGGTCGGGCTTCCGGCAGATAGCCGTGATAGATTTCGTCCGTATATTCCGGCAGCTCGATCCGCTCGATTTCCGTCGCGCCATCAGGAGAGAAGAGGCATAGCTCGACCTTCGTGGCGTTGGCCGAAAACAGGGCGAAATTGACGCCGAGACCATCCCAGGTCGCGCCCAGCGGATAGGGCCGTCCTTCCAGGACACGGGAGCGCTGTCGGCCAGCGCGCAGATGGTGGGAGGCCTTGGTATTGGGAGTAATGTGAAGGGTCACGGACGTTCCCGAAAACGGAGTTTAAAGCGACATCAAGCAAAACAGCCCGGCCGCTCGCATGTTCCATCGCAGCTGCGAAAAGCATGGGCGGCCAACAGCCGCCGCGCCCGTCGCGGCGCCTGACCGATGCCGGTGGCCTTGAGACGCGCGCGCCTCAAGGCCGTGCCGAACACCCGCCGAGCATAGGCAAACGAGCGTTGGCGCTGAAATGACTTGGATCAATCGACGGTGAGGATGGTCGCGCCCGTTGTCTGTCGACCTTCAAGTGCGCGATGGGCCTCGACCGCCTGGGACAAGGCAAAGCTCTGCCCGATCTGGATCTTGACCGCCCCTGACTTGACCACCTCGAAGAGATGGTTCGCGCAATCGACCAAGTCTTCCCGCGTCGCGGTGTAGTTGAAGAGGCTCGGGCGTGTCGCGAAAAGCGAGCCTTTCTGGTTCAGAAGGCCGAGCGGAAATGGCGGCACATTCCCCGAGGACTGGCCGAAGGAGACGAAGAGACCGAGCCGCTTCAGGCAGTCGAGGCTTGCCGGGAAGGTGTCCTTGCCGACCGAATCATAAACCACGTCGCATTTCTTGCCGTCGGTCAGCTCGCCGACACGTGCGACGAAATCCTCTTCACGATAATTGATGACGTGGTCATAGCCGTTCTTAAGAGCGAGATCGCATTTCTCCCGGCTGCCGGCGGTCCCGATCACCGTTGCGCCGAGATGCTTGGCCCATTGGCCGGCGATTAGGCCGACGCCGCCGGCAGCCGCATGGAAGAGAAGCGTCGTGTCCGGTCCGACCTTATAGGTGCGCCGAAGCAGATATTCGGCGGTCATGCCCTTGAGCATCATCGCCGCCGCCGTTTCATCATCGACACCATCCGGTATCGTTACGACCTTCGACGCCGCGATCAGAACATGACGCGCGTAAGAGCCGTCCGCCGCCGAATAAGCGACGCGGTCGCCCTTTTGGACTTCGCTGACGCCGGGTCCGACAGCTTCGACGACACCGGCGCCTTCCTTGCCCGGCGTGAAGGGAAATTGCGGAGCCGGATAGGTACCGTCGCGGAAATAGACGTCGATGAAGTTGATGCCGATCGCGGTCTGGCACACGAGAATCTCGCCCTCGCCCGGATCGTTCAACGTGACATCCTCGAAGGTCATCACCTCCGCCGGGCCGGTTTCCTTAATGCGAATGGCTTTGGTCGTCGTCGCCATGAACGATCACTCCCCTCGTAGTCTATTAGGCTGAACGTCAGCCTCGGCTGAGGCGGCGCCGGCCCTTGTAGCGATCATAGGCCTGAAGGACGCCGCCGATGCAGAAGAGGTAGAGCCCGGTCACGACAAGTCCCGCCTTGACCGGCCAGGACGGCTCCAGCCCCTGTAGCAAAGCCCAGATGCCGAACAGCGACCAGGCGGCGAAGACCGTCAGATTGAGGCCCCGCAGTCGTTTGACGCGGACGGGATGAAGAAACTTGATGGGAAGAAAGGTCGCCACCGAACAGAAGACGACGAAAGCGAAGGCCGTCGACTCGTTCGGCGAGATCGCAAAGAGCGTGAAGACCAGCATGTTCCAGCAGACCGGAAAGCCCCGGAAAAAGTTGTCCTTCGTCTTCATCCTGAGGTCGGCGTAATAGATCGCGCTCGTGATCACGATGAGGCCGGCCGCAACGAAGGACGTTGGCCGGCCAATAATCCCCGAATGATAGAGCGCGACGGCGGGGATTAGGCTGAAGGTCGAATAGTCGATGACCGAATCGAGAAGGTCGCCTGACCAGTTTGGCAGCCGGCGTTTGATATCGAAATGCCTGGCGATCGGGCCGTCGACACC
The DNA here is from genome assembly GCF_900176465.1 of Fulvimarina manganoxydans. Taxonomy (GTDB): domain Bacteria; phylum Pseudomonadota; class Alphaproteobacteria; order Rhizobiales; family Rhizobiaceae; genus Fulvimarina; species Fulvimarina manganoxydans. Next base: position 60,991 of record NZ_FWXR01000007.1, on the reverse strand, counting down.
ATCCACCGCCAGCCCGACGCCGAGCCAGAGGAAACAATCGACGAAGCGTCCCTCGCCCGCCGCAATCAGCGACAGAAAGGCGAAGAATGCCCCGGTTGCGGTCAGGACATGGACGAGGAAGGCCCGCCATTGGGCAAATTGGGAAAGATCGAACACCATTCTCGCTTCGGGCCCTTTCGCAATCAGGCCGTCTTCTTCGCGCTGCAATCTGTCGCCCCTTCGAGGCGACCGTGAACCATGGACATCAGCGGCCCATGGCGTAATTCGCGATGTTGAGAGGAATTTTCCCCGCCTGTCGAGACCTTGTGGCGCGAAGCGCGCTCCGGGGTCATATCTGGCATGGGATCGTGAGAAGGAGCTTATGGGATATGGAGAGACGTGAGATCGCGGTCGTCGGCGGCGGCTTGGCTGGAACAGCGACGGCTATCGCGCTCGCCAGAGCCGGCTTCGACACCATTCTGCTCGCGCCGCCCGCACCAACCGATTTCCGGTCCACCGCGCTGATCGGCGCCTCGATGGATTTTCTCGATCGAATCGACCTGGCAGGACCCATTAGGGCGAAAGGCGAAAGCCTTGCGGTGATGCGGCTCGTGGACGACACCGGCCGGCTGTTCCGAGCACCGACGATCGAATTCCGCGCCTCCGAAATCGATCGGCCGGCTTTCGGCACGAATATTCTCAACGCCGATCTTGCCGCCTTGCTCGATGAGGCTGTGGATCAGACGGACAGGCTGGAGAGACGCGCAATCGCGGCAAGTGGCGTCGAAACCGACAGAGACGGGGCGGTCGTCACCTTAGCCGATGGCAATAAGATCGCCGTTTCACTAGTGGTCGCGGCCGATGGTCGCCGCTCCGTCATGCGCGAGGCGGCCGGGATCAAGACCCGCGATTGGCGCTACCCGCAGACGGCGCTCGTCTTCAATATCGGCCATGACGTGCCGCATGATCAGATCTCGACCGAGTTCCACACCAAGACCGGCCCTTTCACCCAGGTTCCCCTGCCCGGCCGTCGCTCGGCGATCGTCTGGGTAGAAAAACCCGATCTCGCCGAGCTCTATGTGGACGTGAAGACCGAGAAGCTTGAACGTATCGTCGAAGAGAAGATGCACTCGATTCTGGGTCGGGTGACGATCGAGTCCGAGATCCAGGCCTTCCCCTTGTCGGGCACCTCGGTCGATCGATTGACTGGGGAGCGGCTCGCTCTGGTCGGTGAGGCAGCCCATGTCTTCCCGCCGATTGGCGCGCAGGGGCTCAATCTCGGTCTGAGGGATTGCCAGGCTCTGGTCGACTGCCTTCTCGAAAGCCGCGACGACCCGGGACGCGCGTCGACGCTTCTCAGCTTCGAAGCCAAACGCCGCGCCGATGTGGCGAGCCGGACGGTCGGCGTCGATCTCCTCAACCGCTCGCTCCTGGCCGACATGCTGCCCGTTCAGTTCGCGCGCAGTCTCGGGCTTTCGGCCATGGCCGCAATTCCGCCTTTGAGACGCTTTGCCATGCGTGAGGGGGTCGCGCCCGGCTCGGGGCTCTTCCGCTCCCCCTGGCGCGCGGCCAAGGAGCACCGCTCAACCAAACGGGCTGAGCGGGAGATGGCCGGTCGAGAAGAGATATAAAAGCAGGGTGACGGTTGCGACGGACAGGACAGTGGTCACCAGAACCGTTGCCGTCGCCCGCTCCACCCAGACTTGATACTGCTGGGCGATGACGAAGACATTCGTGGCGGCCGGCAGGCTCGCCATCAGCATCGCGCTTTTTATCCACGCCTCGTCCACATCGGAGACGAAGCCGAGAAACAGCCAGACCACCAGCGGATGGATCACGAGCTTGATCGGCACGAGCCAAGTCAGCTCGACCGGGACACGCTTCAGCGGACGAAGGGCGAGCGTGACGCCCATGGCAAATAGCGCACAAGGCGCCGCCGCATTCGCCAGAAGCTGAAGGAAGCGGTCGACAGGCTCCGGCAGTGTGAGCCCGGTCAAAGCGGCGCCGACACCAACAATGGTCGCTAGGATGAATGGGTGGGTGAAAATCCGCCACAAGACCGCCCGCATGATCGCGAAGGGTGAATTGTTGCTGCTACTCCCCGACAGCGCCATGAGAAGCGGCGCCATGGTAAAATGCATGGTGTTGTCGAAGCAGAAGATCAGCGCCACGGGCACGGCGGCAGACGGACCGAAGGCCGCGAGCGCAAGCCCGGGACCCATATAGCCAATATTGCCATAGGCGCCCGCAAAACCCTGGATCGTCGCGCTGGCAAGATCCCCTTTCGTGCGCCATAAGCCGAGGAGGACAGTGCCGGCAAAGACGACGAAGGTCGCCAATGTGGTGGCCGCGATGAAGCCGATCCGCGTCAGCTCCTCGACCGGCGTCTTCGACAAGAGCTGATAGAACAGCGCCGGCAGCGCGATATAGATGACGAAGATATTGAGCCAGGCCAGCCCCTCGACCGGGTGACGGGCAATGCGACCCGCCCCGAAGCCGAGACCAATGAGACCGAAAAAGGGCGCGATCAATCCAAGGATCTGAAGCATGGGCGGAAGCGCGGCATCCGTTGCTGCGGCCATCCGGGCTGGCTGCCTGACGGACGGCTCGGCCGGATGATCGGGAAAAGTCGAGTGGCGCCGAGATCGCTTCCCGGTTCGTGGAAGGTCTGGCCACCATGCCTGTTGTCAATGCTCGCGGGGTGATCGATTCTTGCGCCGACCCGTCGATCTTGGCTATGGCAATGCTCGGTAACGGAGTCCCCTTCGTCATGCAAACGGCGCGCTTCTTCATCGGACAGATCGTCCGCCACCGGATCTACCCTTTCCGGGGCGTGATCTTCGACGTCGATCCGATCTTCGACAACACCGAGGAATGGTATCAGGCAATCCCCGAAGACATCCGCCCGCGCAAGGATCAGCCCTTCTATCATCTCTTCGCCGAAAACGAGGAGACGGAATATGTCGCTTACTGCTCCGAACAGAACCTCGTCCCGGACGACAGCGGCCAGCCGGTGCGCCATCCGCAGATCGGCGAGATGTTCGACGGGCCGGTCGACGGGGCCTATCGGCTGAAGCTTGCGATCCATAATTGACGAACCGGCGGCGCGACTTGTCGCTTTATCCGTAAACCACGCTTCTCAGTTTCCATTCGTTCCGACGCGAAGATCAGCCCTCGTTAACCATGGTCGTGCGAAAGTGTCGCCGAGATGCGGTCAAGCGCGGCGGTTAAGAGGAACAGGGTGGAATGATGCAGGGCCAGGAAGGCGTCGAAGCCAGCGAGTTCAATGCGGTGCCGGTCGATCTTCTCGGCCGCTTCATGCGTCCCGACCATACCGAGTTTCCCTGCCGCATCGACTCGATGTCTCCAGCAGAAGCATCCATCCTGACCACCTCGCCGCCTGCGGTCGAGGAGCGGATCATCGTCTATGCCGATCATGTGGGTCGGCTGGAAGGCGTCGTCACCGAGCTCTTCACCGGCGGCTTCTCCATGTCGACGGCCGCGACGGAGCGCAAGCGCGAGAGGCTGGCCGCCAAGCTCACCTGGCTCTGCAATCGCGATCTTCTCAACCTGCCCGAAGATCGTCGCCACGAGCGTCTGCAACCCGAGAATCCGTTCCGCGACATCATCCTGGCCGATGGGCGCCGCTACAAGGTCAAGATCATCGATCTATCGCTCTCCGGCGCCGCCGTTCAATGCTCGGTGCGCCCGGCCTTGGGTTCTCAGATCACGCTCGGCGCGATGCCCGGCCGCGTGGTCCGCAATCTCGAAGACGGTTTTGCCTTAGAATTTTCCAACATTCTGGCCGAAGACTCTATGCGCCGGCTTTTCCGGTAGAGCGCGCGGCGATCCTCGTCACGGTACCCGACAGTCTCTTCAAACGGCGTCTGGCGAGCACACGGCACTTGCAAATCAGGCGTTCATTTCTCTCGCGTTTGTCATGCTCGGGCGCCGTCCCGAGCATCCAGTGCGCCAGTGAAGCCTCTCTAGTTTCAGACACTTCTGGATTCTCGGGACAGAGCCCTACGACATTCACACATCTTCTCGCTAACAGGTAAGGGCCGGGCCTGGAAGCTTCTGCTTCTCCCCCATGGGGGAGAAGTGCCGGCAGGCGATGAGGGGCCGGCCAGGAGTCTTTTAGAAGAGATGCCGATCGGCGAAAACCCTGATATCGCAGAAAATATCCCCCTCATCCGCCCTTCGGGCACTTTCTCCCCCGGGGGGAGAAGTCGTCGGCGCTTGCTGCCGGCTACCGAGACAGATCACCAAGGTCAGTGTCATGACAATGGTCGATCGCAATCCCCGTAATACCGGCCCTTCGCAGGATGTGTGAATGTCGTAGGGACAGAGCCCGAGAATGATGATGCGTCGAAGGAATCGGCCTTTGGACCAAGTCGCAGACTGCGCTCCTGAGCGAAGTGTCGCGCACTATGGATCCTGATTCATCGCCCGACTGTTGAAAGCGAAACGCGATCAATCAGACACGCCATTTTGCCTTGAAGGTCGTCAGCTATCCATCTTCAGCGCAGCGATGAAGGCTTCCTGCGGGATTTCCACCTTGCCGAACTGACGCATCCGCTTCTTGCCTTCCTTCTGTTTCTCCAGAAGCTTGCGCTTGCGGGTCGCGTCGCCGCCATAGCATTTGGCGGTCACGTCCTTGCGCAGGGCCGAAATGGTCTCGCGGGCGATCACCTTGCCGCCGATCGCCGCCTGGATGGGGATCTTGAAGAGATGCTGCGGGATCAGCTCCTTCAGCTTCTCGCACATGGCGCGGCCGCGCCGGTCAGCCTGGGACCGGTGAACGAGCATGGACAGGGCGTCGACCGGCTCGGCATTGACGAGAATGCTCATCTTCACGAGGTCGCCCTCGCGATAATCGGTCATCTGATAGTCGAAGGAGGCATATCCCTTCGAAATCGACTTCAACCGATCGTAGAAGTCGAAAACGACTTCGTTGAGCGGCAGCTCATAGGCCACCATCGCGCGCTTGCCGACATAGGACAGGTCCACCTGAATGCCGCGCCGCTCCTGGCAAAGCTGCAGGATATTGCCGAGATAGTCGTCCGGGGTCAGGATCGTCGCCTTGATCCAGGGTTCCTGGATATGATCGATCCGCACGACGTCGGGCATGTCGGCGGGATTATGCAGTTCGATGTCCGACCCATCGGTCATATGGATCTTGTAGACAACCGACGGGGCAGTTGCGATCAGATCGAGATCGAATTCGCGCGACAGACGCTCCTGGATGATCTCCAGATGAAGAAGGCCAAGGAACCCGCAGCGGAAACCGAAGCCGAGCGCGGCAGACGATTCCATTTCGAACGAGAAGGACGCGTCGTTCAGACGAAGCTTGCCCATGGCGGCCCGAAGATCGTCGAAGTCGGCGGCGTCCACCGGAAAGAGACCGCAGAAGACGACAGGCTGGGCGGGCTTGAAGCCCGGCAGCATCGTCTTCGTCTGGCGCTTGTCCTCGGTAATCGTATCGCCGACGCGAGTGTCGGCGACCTCTTTGATCGAGGCGGTGATGAAGCCGAGCTCACCAGGCCCGAGCGCGTCCACCTGCACCATTTTCGGGGTGAAGACGCCGACCCGGTCGACCGGATATTTAGCGTCCGTTCCCATCATGCGGATCGTCTGACCCTTTTTCAGCTCACCGTCGATGACGCGGACGAGAACGATGACGCCGAGATAGGCGTCGTACCAGCTATCGACCAGCATCGCCTTCAAGGGCGCCGAGCGATCGCCCTCCTTCGGCGCGGGCAAACGATGAACGATCGCCTCCAGAACGTCCTCGATGCCGAGGCCGGATTTCGCCGAGATCATCACCGCTTCGGAGGCGTCGAGGCCGATGACCTCTTCGATCTGCTCCTTCACCTTGTCGGGTTCTGCGGCAGGAAGATCGATCTTGTTGAGGACAGGGACGATATCGAGATCGTTGTCGAGGGCCAGATAGACATTAGCGAGCGTCTGGGCCTCGACCCCTTGCGCCGCATCGACGACGAGAAGCGCTCCCTCGCAGGCCGAAAGCGAGCGCGAGACTTCATAGGCGAAGTCCACATGGCCCGGCGTGTCGATCAGATTGAGAACGTAGGTCTGCCCGTCCCGCGCCTTATAATGCAGGCGCACGGTTTGGGCCTTGATCGTGATACCGCGCTCGCGCTCGATATCCATCGAGTCGAGGACCTGGTCCTTCATCTCACGGGTATCGAGGCCGCCCGTGTTCTGAATCAGACGGTCGGCGAGCGTCGATTTCCCATGATCGATATGGGCGACGATCGAAAAATTGCGGATCCGCTCAAGCGGAGTATCGGCGGGCATGGTGCTCATGGCCCGCCGATATAGAGATTTCATTCATTCTATGGAAGCGTCAAGGCACGGGTATGAACGGTCTCGCGCCATCTTCACGCTTATCGACCGGAGGCATTCCGCCGCAAGCGGATCATCGCAAGCTCAGGCAGCGGCCTTGGAGGCCAGATGATAGCCCAATCTCAGAGCCAGAGCGGTGATGGTCGTCGTCGGATTCGCATGGCCCGATGTCGGGAAAACCGAAGAGCCGGCTATATAGAGATTGCGTATCCCATGCACCTTGCAATCGGCATCGACGATGCCGCGTTTTGGGTCGAGATTCATGCGCGTGCCGCCCATATGATGATGGCCGGCGAGCTCGGCATCGTCCGGATAGGTGCGCTTGTCGACCCAATCGGCGAGGCGAAGACGCCCGGCATCGACCGCGGCGAGCGAGCGGCCGAAAATGCGAAGGCCTTCGGACAGGGTTCGATAGTCGATGTCGTTTTTCTTCCAGCGAAGTTCCGTGCGCGGCACGCCGGCCACATCGCGCATGTCGTTAGACAAGGTGATGCGATTCTCACGATCGGGCGCCTGCTCCCAGCCGACGGAGACATGACCGCCACAGACCAGATGAAGTCCAGCCTTGGCCGAAAGCCATTCGGTCGCCGACGGCGCGAAACAGGCTAGATCGGCAAGGGTCTCTTTCGTGCCCGAATAGGGTTTTGCGATCAGCCGAACGCCGAAATTGAGGATGCCGGCCTCTTCGATCGCATTGAAGGAGGGGGAAAAGAACGCCTCGCCCTGCGCGTCGAGCGGAAAGGCGTCAGGCGCCATCAGAACCACATCGGCCGCGATGAATTGCGGATGCTCCATCCAATAGCGCCCGAGGGCGGCGGCATGCGGCACGACGCCGCCATTGGACCGCTCGTTCGACCACAAAAGCAGGCGCGAATTCTCGATTCCGCCCGTCGCCACGACGAAGAACGGCGAATCGTGGTCATGAACCTTGCCGTCGGACAGAATGCTCGCACCGGTGACCGCCGTGCCGTCACCGGCAAGCTCGGTCACATAGGTGTCGAGGACGAGCGCGATGTTGCGGCTGTGAGCGATATCGGAGCGATACTTCTTGGCAAAGCGCACCGCCGGGCTTTTGATCAGCTGGATGAGCGAGATGTCTTCGGTGATCGGCTTGTCGTCCTCGAAAGGTACGAGATCGAGAATGTCGTGGACTTCGCTGAGATAAGGCTCGATCGCATTGCGTCCGATCGGCCAACCCGTGTCCGGGACCCAGTGTTTCGCCTCGAAATCCATCGCATCGATCGCGCGGCACCAGCCGGCCCAGTGGTTCGAAGAGCCACCGAAATAGCGAAGCCGGGTCGTGTCGAGGGTAAAATACGGATCGCCGAAGGTCTCGCCCTCGTAGATCTCCTGGGACTCGGCGGTGATGTCTTCGCCGCCCGCTTCGAATATGGCGACGGGAATACCCATTTTGGCGAGTGTGCGGGCAATGGTGATGCCGGCCGGGCCGCTGCCGACCACCGTGACGCGAGGCAGAAAGCCTGACTCCTTGAGGGCGGCGTAGGTCGAGAAGATCATTCGACGTCGCTCCGCTTGAGGATCCAGCCACCGCGCTCGACGAAGCCGCTCCGCTCGATCCGCTTGAAGCGGCCGAATGGCAGGAGAAAGAGGCTCGATACGAGGCCGAACAGGACGCCGCGACGCGATGCACGTGCCTTTCGGACACGGCTCGCGCCGGTCATTGCTTTCATTTCAGGCGGCATGACACAATCTCCGAACCGACAGTCTTTGCCGGTTTCCGCAGGAGGCCATATTGCCGTCTGATCGCTTTCCAAACTGTTCCCGGCTGACAATCATTCCGTCCATTCGCCGCTCGATCGATTGCAGACACCCGGGCAGGCAGCGCAGAGGAGCCTTTTTGAATTGGCACGCGAGATCGAGCGCAAGTTCCTGGTGCGGAACGATGAATGGCGAAGGCTGGTTGAGGGGGCGGGCGCGAGGATACGCCAAGCCTATTTCTTCGTGGGCGAGGACCGCTCCTGTCGCATCAGGATCATCGATGAGACGACGGCGCGCCTCACCATCAAGACCGGACGCGGGATCGATCGGGGAGAATTCGAATATGAAATTCCCCTGCAGGATGCGGAGGATCTGGCGGCCGAGCGGATCGGCTCCTTGATCGAGAAGCGGCGCTACCGCATTGCCCATGGCGATCACGTGGTCGAGCTCGACGTCTTCGAAGGCGAATTGGCCGGTCTCGTCCTCGGTGAGATCGAGCTTTCCAGTGCCGATACGCAAATGGCGCTTCCAGACTATTTCGGAGAGGAAGTCACGGACAATCCGGCCTACACCAATGCGCGGCTCGCCCTGAACGGATTGCCGAAGAATTGAAGGGCAGACGATTGGCGAATGCGATCGCCATCATCCCCTTCACGAATGAGAGATCCCCAAGGAGTGTTTCGACGTGGCCTACAAGATCGACCCGGCAAAGCCTCTGGATGCGCAGCTTCGCCATGTGGCGATCCAACAAATCGACCGGGCCGCTGACACGCTCTCGGCGCTTGGCGACGACCCGCATGAGGCAATCCACGAGGCCCGGAAGCGCTTCAAGAAACTGCGCGGGCTTATCCGCCTTTTGCGGCCGGCCGACGAGCAGCTCTATAAGAGCCTCAATGCACTTTTCCGCGATGCGGCCAAGGGTCTTTCCGACGTGCGCGACAAGGCCGCTCTTGTCGAGGCGATCGACAAGCTCGAAGCGCACTTTGCAGGCGAAGTGGCGACGGACGCCTTCGGGCCGGTCCGAGCCAAACTGACCGCCGATCGGGACAAGGCGATGGAAACGAGCGCTGCCCATCAGGGCGAAGCGGTGGAAACTGCGCTTGTGAACCTCGCCAAAGCCAAGACCCAGATGGAAGGTTTCGTCATCGGCGACGGGCGAAGGAAGGTCAAACGTGAGGTGCAGCTCATCGCCGAGGGGATGGCGCAGACCTATGGCCGAGCGCGCAAAGCGCACAAGACGGCGAAGCGCTCGCGCCAGGCCGACGACCTTCACGAATTGCGCAAGCGCATGAAATATCACTGGATGCATTTGAGGCTCGTGTCACCGCTCTGGCCGGACGGCTTTGAGCCTGCGATCAAGCTCGCCAAGGCGATTGCGGACGATCTCGGCGACGATCATGACTATGCGGTCTTCAGGGCCGGCTTGACCGAGACGCCGGAATCCTTCGGCGATCCGCAAAGCCTGTCGGTTGTCCTGGCCCTCATGGATCGGCGTCAATCCGAGCTGCGACAAGGCTCACTGGACGCGGCGCGGCGCCTCTTGATCGAGCGCGAAGACGCTTTCGAAGAGCGGATCGAAGGCCTTTATCGTCATGGCGCCGAGATCGCCTCGCGCGATACCGGCATGCCGGCCGAGGCGCCGGATCTTGCCGAACGTCGCAGGGCATCCGCCTAAGCACGAAAAGGCGATGCGGGCCTCAAGCGAAGGCGTCATGCACGCAGGAGGCCAGCCTTTCCGCGAATTGACGACAAGGCGCAAAGAAAACCCGAAGGTTAGAATTTCAGGGCGACACCGGCCCGAACCGAATGCTCGTCGAAACCGGAGGACACCGCCGTATTGCCGAGGTCGTAATCAGCATTGCCATAGTCGGAATAGCGATATTCCAGACGTGTGGTGACGCCGTCGAAGACCTGGGCCTCGATGCCGGCGCCGACGGTATAGCCGATATTGGTCTCCGTGTCGGAAAAGCCGGAACGCGACAACTCGCTATCTGCAACGGCAAGACCCGCCGTGCCATAGACGAGGAACGGGTCTAACGCCACGCCGGCCCGGCCGCGAAGCGAACCGAAGACGTTGCTTTCGCCGCTATAGCCTTGCGCTCCCGCCCCGCGAGCATCGGACGCATCGAAGCCCGACCCGCCGATATCGGCCTCGATACCGAAGACGAGATTGCCGCTTTGCAGATTGTAGCCGCCATAGACACCGCCGACGAAGCCTTCGCCGTGCAAGGAGGCACCAGCCAGATCGTCGAAATTCGACACGTTGTAACCGACGAAGGTCCCGGCATAGGGCCCAGACCAGATTTCAACCGGCGGCGCGGCGGGCGGCTCCGCGACCCGCGCCTCTGGAAAGCGCGGCACAGCATCGGCCGCAAAGGCGGGCGCTGTCCAAAGGCCGAGCGGCCCGATCAACAGAAGGGTTCTGGCGATCCGCATGGGTTCGACTCCGAGATCCTCTCGTCCGGCTCTTGTACGTCTCCTGCAACCTTCAAGGCCGCTCGCCGAAGGGCAGGTGTCCATTTGCCGGCCGCCGCTTCGACCTTTTGTCATTCTACACGATGGAAGATGGTGGCGCAGGGGCCAGACGAAAGGTGCCGCTAGGCCTTAAGCGACACGATGGGCGAATAATCGCTGATCGTTGCGGCCCAGCAACAGTCACTGTGCGGGCGCGATGCCCGCCCTCGATGCCACGAGAAAACACGGTGAACATCGCCGGCCGGGCGGCCTATATGATGCCATGGACAAGACAGGACGCAGGCCCGGTCGGCGCCGCTCCCGCACGCGGTCGCAATCGGCTTCGCGCCACACCGGCCGCGCTCTGATGCCTCGCGCCGACATACAGGACGACATGACAGACATTCCCGAGGACGACGATTTCGAATCCGAGACGGCGGCCGAAGCCGAGCCCGACGCCGAGGCACGCGCCGGCCTCATCGCCGCTATTGATTGGGCTGATGCCGGGAAGGCCGAGACCGGTGACCTCGTCGGCGCCGATCTCATAGCCGCGCTCGTGAAGCGTCTTCCGAACCAGCCCGGCGTCTATCGTATGATGAGCGAGGATGGGGAAGTCCTCTATGTGGGCAAGGCGCGCTCTTTGAAAAAGCGCGTCTCAAGTTATGCTCGGCTCGGCGGCCACACCCAGCGCATCGCCCGCATGATCCGCGCGACACGGCAGATGGAATTCGTCCTCACGCGAACCGAAACCGAGGCGCTGCTTCTCGAAGCCAATCTCATCAAGCGGCTGAAGCCGCGCTTCAACGTCCTCATGCGGGACGACAAGTCCTTCCCCTATATCCTTGTAACCGATGATCATTCCGCGCCCGCGATCGTGAAGCATCGTGGCGCGCGATCGAGAAAGGGGAGCTATTTCGGTCCGTTTGCTTCGGCGGGCGCCGTGGATCGGACGATCAACGCTCTCCAACGCGCCTTCCTCATTCGAACCTGCACCGACTCCGTTTTCGAAAGCCGCAGCCGGCCTTGCCTTCTGCATCAGATCAAGCGCTGTGCCGGCCCATGCACGAATGAGATCCCGGAGGCCGACTACCGCGCGCTGGTGAGCGAAGCCAAAGCGTTCCTGTCCGGCAAGTCCGGCCAAGTGAAGCAGTCCATGGCGAACCAGATGGCGGCCGCCTCGGACGATCTCGATTTCGAACGCGCCGCTCTCTTCCGCGATCGCCTCGCGGCCCTCTCCCATATCCAGAGCCACCAGGGCATCAATCCGCAAGGAGTGGAGGAAGCCGACGTCTTCGCCATTCATCAGGAGGGTGGCCTGACTTGTGTCCAGGTCTTTTTCTTCCGCACTGGCCAGAATTGGGGGAACCGGGCCTATTTCCCCAAGGCCGATCCTTCGCTGGAGCCGGGTGAGGTGCTGGGCGCGTTCCTGTCGCAATTTTATGACGACAAGCCGGCGCCCCGGCTCGTGCTCTTGCCCGAACGGCTCGAGGATGCGGCCCTTCTCGCCGAGGCTCTCGCAGTCCGTGCCGGCCGCAAGGTGCGCATCGAAGTCCCCGCGCGCGGCGAAAAGCGCGATCTCGTCGATCACGCGACCTCCAATGCCCGCGAAGCGTTGGGCCGCCGCCTCGCCGAGACGTCCTCACAGGCGCGCCTTCTCGAAGGGTTGCGGGAGACCTTCGGCCTTGAGCGCACCCCTCGCCGGATCGAGGTCTATGACAACTCCCATATCATGGGCACGAATGCCGTTGGCGCGATGATCGTCGCGGGGCCCGAAGGCTTTGTGAAGGGCCAATATCGCAAGTTCAACATCAAGAGCACGGACATCACGCCCGGCGACGATTTCGGCATGATGAAAGAGGTGATGACCCGCCGCTTCTCACGTCTGATGAAGGAGCATGGCGACGAAGCCCCTGGCGCGGTAGAACTTGACGACGCACATACGAAGGCGGCGGGCGATGAGATCGAAGCCGAGGATGCAGCGGATCTGCCCTTCCCGGCCTGGCCCGACCTCGTCCTCATCGACGGCGGCAAAGGGCAGATTTCGGCCGTCCGCTCGATCCTCTCCGAGCTGGGCATTGCCGAAAAGGTCGTGACGATCGGCGTCGCCAAAGGTGTCGACCGGGACGCCGGTCGCGAACGCTTCGTGACCGGCGCGAAAGAGCCCTTCAGCCTGCCGCCGCGCGATCCAGTTCTCTATTTCGTCCAGCGCCTTCGCGACGAGGCCCATCGCTTCGCGATCGGCAGTCACCGGGCCAGGCGCAAGAAGGAGATGGTCAAGAACCCGCTCGACGAGATCGCTGGGATCGGCCCCTCGCGCAAGCGAGCGCTTCTCCATCACTTTGGGACCGCAAAGGCCGTGTCGCGAGCCGGCCTGACCGATCTCACCGAAGTGGAAGGCATCTCCGAGGCCATGGCGCGCCAGATCTATGAGCATTTTCACGAAGGACGCGGATAAGGGCCTTCGGCGCCGGCCCTGCTCTCCTGCTGCTATTCCGTCGGGCGTATGAACTGCCCCGAAGGGCGGCGCCCAAATCCGGCACCGGACTGGGACGCTGCTCGGGCTGTCGGGCGCCCAACGAAAGCTCGGCAACACCAGAGGCCATTGGCATCAGGACACTTGCGACGACAGGGCGGTGCCGTGACGATGGATAGACGTGGCGGAGCGCTCATGCGCCGATCCCGCCACCGGCAACCAGAGCATGACCGACGTGCCCTGCCCCGGCTGGCTGTCGATCCGAAAATGACCGTCGCTCCCCTCGACGAAATCACGCGTCGTGGCAAGTCCGAGACCCGTCCCTCGGCCGAGGCGTTTGGTCGTAAAGAAGGGTTCACCAGCCCTTCGCAGCGTCTCGGCGTCCATCCCTCGCCCGGTATCCCTTACACAAAGGGCGACGAAAGCGTGCCGATCGACCAAGGGATGACCCGCCGTGTCAGGCGGCAAGTCCTGCTCCGACGCTCTTATCTCGATCGAACCGTCTTCGGTGATCGCGTCGCGCGCGTTGAAGATGAGATTCAAGATCGCCGCTTCGAGCTGGCAGCGGTCACCGCGAACCAAGGGTAAATTCGGCGCGATATCCACCGACAGGCTGATGCAATCGGGAACCGCGGTGCGGATCAGCTCGACGATATCGGAGACGAGATCGCCGATGGCCAGATCCTCGGCAATGGATCGTCGCCGCCGCCCGATGGCCGAAAGCTGCTTGACGAGGGCCGCGCCCTGATGGGCGCCTGAACGGGCATTCTTGACGAGGCGCGCCAGTCTGAGATCATCGGCGGGAAGCTTCGTCTGCAATAGATCAAGATTGCCGAGAACGGCCGTCAGCACATTGTTGAAGTCGTGGGCGATGCCACCCGTCAACTGACCGAGCGTCTCGACGCGTTCCATCAGCACTTTCTGAAAGTCCGTGCATCCGTTCGCTTCAGGACAGCGGGCTTGAACGACCACCGAATAGCCGATGAAATCGCCGGCTGCCGAATGGACCGGGCGCAATGTCTGTTCCGCCTCGATACCCTGACCACATTCATGGCGGAATTGTCCGGAGTGCCGATGCACGCCGTCTCGCGCGGCACTTTGAAGAAAGCTGTCCGGAAGACCATTCCGACGATCATCTTCGAAATACAGGATCGACTGGTCCTGGCCGAGCATCCGATCACGCCCATAGCCGAAAAGCGTCGTCGCACCCGCGCTCCATTCGACGACGGTTCCGCGGCTGTCGACCCAGAAGATCGCCTGGTCCACCAGCGAATCCAAGAGGAGCCGGCACCGCATCGCTTCCTCTTCAGTCGCTCGCTTGGCCTCGACTTGCCGCATCCAGCCGCCCCCCACTTCCAGCTTCTTATAATAAGCTTACTTTTAACCATGCGCAATAAAGTGAGCGACTATATCACCGCACAGGTTGTGGGGGACAAGATCGGTAGCCATCTGTCTAGGCTTCAAATCCGCAGGCGGCAGAGGGATCGCTACCTGAAAGAGCGGCGCCGTTTTGATTGCCGCAATGGCAGGTGAGCGAAGAGTCTTGGAATACTCTGCTTTCCACTTGCCTTTCGACACCTGAGACGCTCAACGTCGCAGCGAACTGACCCTGAATCGTCCTCGCCACGCGGGCCAATGTGTCTTCGGCCGAGCCCTATCCGCATGCCAGTCGACGCGGACAATGGGGCCCTGTCTTACCCAAGGCTGTCGAGATCACAGAACTGCTGTTGCCGGCCCGTCACAAGACGGCGCCGAAACCGCGTTTCCCGTCGGCATCAGGGTTGCGGAAGCGCGGGAGGAGTGCGCACAAACGGGGTCGGTTTTCTCGGCTCTCTCCCGGCTGCGCCGCCGCGTATCTCCGCCGATGGCGGATTTATGGAGGCCCTTCATCTGCGGCGACCGAGGCGATCGAAGAACGGACATATCCGAAGGACTTTGCCGATGATCACCCGACGGTCACTCTTCCTGGGGCTTCTCGCCGGCTGCGCGCTGCCCCTATCCGCCTGTTCCAGCGTGGGTGGTCCGACGGGGCGGGTTCTTGGCTACGCTTTCGGCGAAGAGGGACTGTACGGATCCTTCGAGGACAATGGGCGCGTCGTGCCGGCCGTGCCCGCCTCCGTCCTGAAGGAGCGCAACATTCGGCGCGAGGTCGCCTGGTCCGGCTCCGAGAAGACCGGAACCATCGTGGTCGACCCGGAGAACCACTATCTCTTCCTGATCACCGCCCCTGGTCGGGCGATGCGCTATGGTGTGGGCGTCGGCAAGGCAGGCTTTGCCTTCTCCGGCACCGCGACAATTCGGCGCAAGGCGGATTGGCCCGGCTGGACGCCTACACCGAACATGATCCGGCGCGATCCCGACCGCTATGGGCCTTATGCCAGCGGCCTTCCGGGCGGCCTGGGTAACCCGCTCGGCGCTCGTGCGCTCTATCTCTATCGCGGCGGCAAAGACACCTATTACCGCATTCACGGCACAAACGAGCCTCACACGATCGGCCAATCGGTCTCCTCCGGCTGCATTCGTATGATGAACCAGGACGTGATCGATCTCGAAAGTCGCGTCCCGGTCGGAACGACGGTCATCGTCCGGCGCGGGGCGGCGGACATGGCTGAGGTCGTGGCCTAGCTTCGAGTTCGCAAAGACCGATGCGGCTCCGCAAAAGCATGACGGAGACGCATCGATCAGACCGCAAAGGGGTCAGCTCTCGGCGGGCTCGAAATTCATCGCCACGCCATTAATGCAGTAGCGCAGCCCCGTCGGCGGCGGGCCGTCGGGAAAGACGTGCCCCATATGGCTGCCGCATTGGCTGCAATGGACCTCGGTGCGCACCATGCCGTAGCTGCGATCGACGGTTTCTTCCAAGGCACCTTCGATCGGCGTATCGAAGCTCGGCCAGCCGGTTCCGCTCTCGAATTTCGTGCCAGAGATGAAGAGCGGCTGCCCGCAGCCGGCGCAGGTGAAGGTGCCGGCACGTTTTTCGGCTAGCAGGGCGCAACTCCCGGGCCGCTCCGTGCCATGTTCGCGCATCACGGCATATTGCTCCGGGGTCAGCATCTGGCGCCACTCGGCATCGGTTCGCGTGACTGGAAAATCGGCGTCTTCGCTTCTCATATCCATCGTTCTCGTCTCCCGTCGAAAATGGGCTCCTGCGTCCGGGCCTCGCTTCGGCTCCGGCGCAGCGCTCCTTATGCTGTCCTGTCGATGCCTGTCGCCTCTATGTGGCGAGCCCTCCGCGCACCACAAGGCGTCGAATGGGATCGGCACGCGGAACGCAGACCGGGTTCGGCTGGTTTGTGAAGAAAGGGCTCATCGCCATCCTGTGTCGGAGCGACCGGGAAAGCGCCCTGATCGAGCAAGCAAGAGGACGACATTATGAGTAACGCGCCGGATAAGTTCGACAATCAGCAGAACCAGTCGGATGTGCAGGATCGCGATCAGGATCTTGGCTATCGCAAACAGGCGCCGAAAGCCCGCCCGAGCCAGGACAATGCCTTCGACCGCCCTGGCAGCGTCGACCCGCAGGGCGCCGAGATCGAGCGTCGGCCAGCCGAGGCCATGGAGGCGGGTGACGAGAGCGATCAGGGCCGGTCGTAAGAGAAGTGTCCGGTTAAGAAGTCTTCTCGGGAGAAGCTTTGTCCCTTCAATCGGAGCCGGTGCGCGAAGTCTGCATCGGCTCCGTCAGCGTTCATTCAAACGCTTCGTCTTGCAGCACGGCTCAGGCCGAGGCGGCACCTTCAATCTCATCGATCGTTAGAAAATGACAGCCGGCAGCCGTCATGGCTTGGCGCGCGGCTTCCACCGATCCGTCGAGATCGATCCCTCGGCAGGCATCTTCGATGACGAACACCTCGAACCCCGCCTGCGCCGCATCCTGGGCGGTCCAGTTCACGCAGAAATCTGTTGCGAGGCCGCACACGAAAACGCGTTTCACGCTGCGCTCGCCCAAATAGGAGGCCAGCCCGGTCTTCGTCATACGGTCGGCCTCCTGAAAACCGGAATAACTGTCGACTTCCGGGTGGAAGCCCTTGCGGACGATCAGTTGCGCCGCGCGTTGATCGAGCATCGGATGAAATTCGGCACCGGACGTCCCCATCACGCAGTGATCCGGCCAGAGGACCTGCACGCCATAGGCCAGCTGCGTCATCTCGAATGGCGTTTTCCCATGGGTGCTGGCGAAGGATGCGTGGGCGGGCGTGTGCCAGTCCTGCGTGAAGACAATCACGGGAAAACGGACGGCAAGATGGTTGATGGGCTCGACCACCGCGTCGCCATCCGGTACGGCCAGGGCTCCCCCCTCGCAAAAGTCGTTCTGAACATCGACGACGATCAAACAGTCGCTCGGTTCAATGGCGATCGTGGTCATGCATGCCCCCGCGAGTCCCGGAAAACCCCTTTATCTCAGTCGGAGTGACCATGCCGATTCCGAGGCAGGGGAAGCAAGCCTTCACGCAAGCGCGCTTC
The DNA here is from genome assembly GCF_900176465.1 of Fulvimarina manganoxydans. Taxonomy (GTDB): domain Bacteria; phylum Pseudomonadota; class Alphaproteobacteria; order Rhizobiales; family Rhizobiaceae; genus Fulvimarina; species Fulvimarina manganoxydans. The sequence goes on along the minus strand of NZ_FWXR01000007.1, from coordinate 43,539 downwards.
TGGACACCTGATTGCAAGGTCGGCACGCTCAAGGGCTTTGTAATAGCGCACAGGTCTCCAAACGGGGTGCAACGAGCCCCGCAATCTCTCTGAAGCGAGAACGAGCGAACCGGCAGCACCCGGTTCACTCGTCAAAACCCGTCCAACAGAGGCCCTTTGAAGCTGCTCTCGATTGGAATCGGTCTCAATCAAGCATGAGGGACGCACGCAAATCGGCGCCTGGCGCCAGATGCAAGCGATCGCCGAGCCGCTCGATGACGAGGGTCCGAGAAACTGAACCCGCCTCGCCGGGAACTTCAAGCCGCAAGGATTGACCGTCGCGCAGGAAGGCCACGTGACGCACGGGCGAAGCGCCTTCCGCGCCGACGGTGGTGACCACTCGGAACTCCTGGTCGTCGGCGGTGTAGTAGATCGAACCGTTCACGCCACCCAGTTCGAAGGTGCGGCCAGTTTGCGGGAAGAGCTCATCGGCGAAGCTCGGGGTGGCGGCCATGGCGCCGAGCGCCGTTGCAATGAGAAGTGCCTTCATGATCTTTCGTCCTATTTGCCCTAAACAACCATCGCGCGGGCTTTGGGTCGATTGAGGACCGGGCCCCGATCAGACGGGACAGGCAGCGTCCTTTACGGTTGCGCTCACTAGGCTATGCATAGATGCTGCAGTGCACAATGGTTGGGCCATGCCATTTCGGAATGCCTGCATTGCACAGGCACAATCGAAAGAAATTGGCCGGATCGCTCGCTCCCGATAGTCTGCAGGTCATGTCGGAATTTTGCAGTTCGGGACTGGCGAGTTGCCCAGTTTGCCCAATCTTGTGCTGCGAAGTTCGGTCACGAAATTTGGTTTTGCGGAGCAGCATGATGAAATTCATACCCAGCGCCATTGCCGCGGGGATGGTATGGGCGACTTTCGCGATCGCGCCGGTGGCGGCACAGTCGGACAACGGCGAAAGCAGCGCGTCCAGCGCGACCTCCCCTCTCGAAACGCCTGTTGAAGCTCTTCTACCGCCCGAGGAAGGCGGGATCCAGAGCACCGTCGAGGTCTCGCTCGGCGATTGGGACGTGCGCACGAAGATCGCCGAAAGCCTGAACGCCTCCGTGTCGGACGTTCCGCTGACGGTCTCCGTCGAGCCCGATCTCGCAAGCAAGGTCTGCCCCGTTAAGGAAACGGATCTGGAGCAGCAGGCAGTCACGAGCCCGACACGCACCTGCGCGGCAAAATCCGCAATCCCCGAATTGATCGAGGCCGTGAAGAAGGATCTGGCTTCGGGAGGCGGCGGAGAGAGCGAAGCGCCGGATCCGCTGGCCCCGGTCGATCCGCGAACAGGTTCGTGACCGACCAATCGCTCGAAGCCTCTCAATTAATTGAGGTCCCTTGAAGCGATCGTACGGGCTTAATGAGACAAATCGGCAACGCCTGCACCCGAATCTTAGCGCGACGATCGTCCGGTCACAGCTTTGCCGGATTCCCGCCTTCTCTCAGACTGCGATCGCTGCACCATCCTTCCTCTTTCGGTTGGCGGCGCCGAGAGGGAGTTGACCGTCTCGCGACAAGCCACGTGCCGCCTCATTAGGACATTTGTCGGGTGGGGTGCGATACGCTCTGCAATCCGCATATCCGCGTCGCCAACGTCATTGATGAGGCGGCGCAACTTCGATCAGGGATTTTCGATCATGCGAATACCGGCTTTGGCGCTTTGCAGCATCATGCTTGCGGGCTGCGTCAGCGACGATGGCGACGTCGTCACGGAAACCCTGAACGTCACCGCCTATGAGGACGACGCGCATTGCAAGAGCCTGCTTCTGAGGCCCGGCGAACTCGTCTATGCCCAGTGCCGGCTGGCCATGGAGCAGACCTATTTGAAGAACTACAACACGCGGAAGGCTGCAATCGAAGCCGAGACCGGCGCGCCGATCTCGGAAAGCTTCGAACGGGCTCTGCGGACCGACGCCTTCTGCAATTACGACGAGAGCATGAAGGTCGCTCCGAATGCATTCGACGAGGCCGTCGCCGCCAATCTGGCTTATGCCAATTGCGAACAGACGCGATCGGCCCTGGAGCAGGAGATCGCAGCTCTCGGTCGCGACCCGATGACCTTCACTCTCGGCGAGCAGCCGACAGTGCTGAAGCACAATCTCGAGACGATCCGCGAGACGAAGTCGGTTATCAACGGCCCCGGCGCTTAGAGCAAAATGTCACAAATCGGAATCGCGATTTCGCTCTCGGTGTTTGTTTTTGCCGCGTGATGTGATCCGAAAGTTCGTACAACTTCTCGCCATGATGGTCCAACAATCGTCGGTCGACCTGCCATCGCGATCGGCGGCAATCTCATCCAATCTCGTCATAAGGAAAAGGCCTCGATCACCGACCGAGGCCTTTTTGATTCACTGCGCGTTCGCCTTGCCGTCCGCGGCAGGCGACGAAGCGGCGCCTTCGCCGGCATCCGGCGCTTCGGCTCCGCCCGGCGAACCGGCCCGGCACTGATCCGACTGGGTGTTGAGGAAGGTGAAGATCGTCACCTGATCGCTCTCGCCGACACGGCCATCCTTCAGCATCCGATCGGCGACCGGCGGCGCGACCACGGAGGCGATGAGATAATCGCGCTGCGGGTCGCTCAAAGCGCCCATGGCGCTCTCGGCGAGGCAGGCGCAATCGGCTTTCGTCATGCCCTTCATCTGGACGCCGCAGAGCCCCGTGATCAGTTCCACCTGATTGTCGCCGGACACACGCGGCAATTCAAACTTGTCGCCCACCGCATTGCGCGGCTGATCGCTCGTCTCGGTCTCCTGGGACGGAGCAGGCGCAGCCCCATCCGAGTCCTGCGCGAAGACCGGACCGGCTACAATCGAAGCAGCGAGAAGTGCGGCGATCGCGAAAGTCGACCGCGAAGTCGTGGTTTTCATTTGTCCTCCCTTGTCCTGCCGGCCTCATTTTGTGGGCCGGCCAAAACGACGAACGCCGATCGAGGATCGGCGTTCGCTCGCATGGCATCATGTCGCGTCAGTAAACGCGCTTCTTCGGCGCCATCTTCTCGGCCGGCATGCCCTCGGCGATGAAGTCCGTATGGACGCCCCGATAGCTCAGATCGACCTTGCCGTCGCTTGACAGCCGGGCCAGGGAATGCAGGCGCCAATTCTCGTCGTCCCGCTCCGTGAAGTCCTCCCGGGCGTGAGCGCCGCGCGACTCCTTGCGCGCCTCGGCTGAATAAACCGTGGTGATGGCGTTCGCCATGAGGTTCTCGAGTTCGAGAGTCTCGACGAGATCCGAATTCCAGATCATCGAGCGGTCATTGACCTTCAGATCGGAAAGCTCACCCCAAATCGCAGAAACACGCTGGCAGCCATTCTCCAGCGTCTCCTGAGTCCGGAACACCGCGGCGTCTTCCTGCATGGCCTTCTGCATCCGCTCGCGAACATCGGCGGTCGCATGTGAACCCGAGGCATGACGAATTGCGTCGAAACGGGCCATGATTTTTTCGGACTGGCCTTCGTCGATCGACGGCACAGCGGAATTTCGATCGATGACCTGCCCCGCCTTGATGGCGGCGGCACGGCCAAAGACGACCAGATCGATCAGCGAATTGGAGCCGAGACGATTGGCGCCGTGAACCGAGGCGCAACCCGCCTCGCCCACCGCCATGAGCCCCGGAACGATCCGGTCCGGCTCCTCGGCAGTCGGATTCAACACCTCGCCCCAATAATTGGTCGGGATGCCGCCCATATTATAATGGACCGTCGGCAGAACCGGGATCGGCTCGCGGGTCACGTCGACACCGGCGAAGATCTTGGCGCTCTCGGAAATTCCCGGCAGGCGCTCATGCAGCACGGCCGGGTCAAGATGGTCGAGGTGAAGGAAGATATGATCCTTCTCCTTGCCGACGCCCCGCCCTTCGCGAATCTCCATGGTCATGCAGCGCGAGACGACGTCGCGCGAGGCCAGATCCTTGGCCGATGGCGCATAGCGCTCCATGAAGCGCTCGCCTTCGGAATTGACGAGATAGCCGCCCTCGCCGCGTGCGCCTTCCGTGATCAGACAGCCCGCGCCGTAAATGCCAGTCGGATGGAACTGGACGAATTCCATATCCTGGAGCGGAAGACCGGCGCGTGCGACCATACCGCCGCCGTCGCCGGTGCAGGTATGGGCCGAGGTCGCCGAGAAATAGGCGCGTCCATAGCCGCCCGTCGCAAGCACCACCGTCTTAGCGGCAAAGCGATGGACCGTGCCGTCGTCGAGATTCCACGCGACGACGCCTGTGCAGCGACCGTCTTCGCTCATCATCAAATCGATGGCGAAATATTCGATGAAGAACTGGGCGTTGTTCTTCAGCGATTGGCCATAAAGCGTGTGGAGAATGGCGTGGCCAGTCCGGTCGGCCGCCGCACAGGTGCGCTGGACCGGAGGGCCTTCGCCGAAATTCTGCATATGGCCACCAAAGGGGCGCTGATAGATCTTCCCCTCTTCGGTTCGCGAAAACGGCACGCCGTAATGCTCGAGCTCATAGACGGCCTTCGGCGCCTCCATGACCATATATTGCATGGCGTCGACATCACCGAGCCAGTCCGAGCCCTTCAACGTGTCATAGAGATGCCACTGCCAGGAATCCGGGGTCATGTTCCGCAAGGAGGCCGCGATGCCACCCTGGGCGGCAACGGTGTGCGAGCGGGTCGGAAAAACCTTGGTGATGCAGGCCGTGCGCAAGCCCTGCTCGGCCATGCCGAGGGTCGCGCGCAAGCCCGACCCGCCGGCGCCGACCACGACCACGTCGAATTCGTGATCGACGAATTCATAGGCTTTGCCGTTCTGCGAAGGCGCCGTGCGGTGCGGCTGGCCCCCATTGGATGCGTTGGACGCCATGGATCAGACTCCGAAGCTCATCTTGACGATCGCATAGAGGCCAAGCCCCGCGATCAGGCAGGCGAAGAAGATGTTGCCGATCGACAGCGGCCACTTCATCGGCCCATGCACGTAGTCCTCGATGATGGTTTGCATGCCAAGTCGCATATGGACGCAGGCCGAGACGATCACGAGCGCGGCCGCGACGCCGACAATCGGATTGCCGAAGGTCGCCCTCATGCCCTCATAGCCTTCGCCGATGAGCGAAATGATCACAAAGACGAAGATCGTGAGCAGAATGAAATTGGAAATCGCCGTCAGCCGCTGCTGCCAGAAGTGATCGGTGCCGCCATGGGCCGAGCCCATGCCGCGGACGCGGCGAAGCGGGGTGCGCATATCGGACATGGAAAGCTCCCTTATGCGAAGAGGACGATGCCGAGCCACATGACGACGGTCAGCCCGAGGGAACCCGCCAGCGTCGCCTGAGCGAGCTTGGTCGAGGTTTCCTTGGACAGGCCATGGCCGGTGTCCCAGACGAAATGGCGAAGGCCGCCAAGCGCATGATGGAGCAGCGCCCAGCTATAGCCGAAGAGGATCAGCTTGCCGATGATGGAATCGAAGAACCAAGCGGCCGTCTCGAACGCCTCTGGCCCGCTTGCAGCCGCGACCAGCCACCACACGACCAGAAGCGTGCCGAAATACAGGGCACCGCCGGTGATGCGATGCATGATCGACATCGCCATGGTCGGACGAAACCGATAGATCGTCAGATGCGGGGACAGAGGTCGGTTGGATTTCACGTCGGACATGCGATGCCTTCCAGTCCTCGGGTCGGATGTTGAAGGCCGTCGAAAATCACCCTTCCGATCGGCGCTTCACGTTCTCGTCAGTTTATGTCGGTTCTAAAAGAGAGATCGCGCCTGCGAATGCAAGCCTCTCACTGAGCTGATCTCGCGCGCATGAACCGATTTGCACCCTTCAATCGATTCGACGCGGCAACCGACCGCACGGAATTTCGCTGCAGTGCGTCAAAGCGTGTCAACTCCTCGCTCGCGATTGTCCGGTTCGCGATGGACAAAGCGAATCACATAGCTGCGCCAGTCGGCCGCATCCGCGACCTTCTCATAGAGCTGCCGGCCCGTCCCCGGATTGCGCGGCGCATGAAGCACTAGCTTCGACCAGCCGCGTCCGTCCGATTCTTCGGCGAGAAGATCGATCATTGCCTTGGCGATGCCTTTGCGGCGATGGCGGTGATCGACATAGATGTGATCGGCGAGCCCACAGCGCATGCCCGTCCACAGATCCGGGATGTCGTAGAAGAGGATGAAGCCGACGAGGTCGCCGTTCAGCCGCGCTCCGAGGACCTCAGCCGTGCGATCCTGCAAAAGCTGCTCGGCATAATAGGTGTCGGGGGCGCCAGGCGGTCCACGAAAGAGCGATTGGTTATAGGCCGAAATGAGCGGCGCGAGCTCTCGAGCGTCGGACAATCTAAGCCGGCGGATCTCGATATCGGGTGCCTGGTTGGGTGCGGCCGTTTCCATGCCTCGTTGATCGGCGCTCAGGAGCGCCGCGTCAAGCATCCCTGCTGCTGTTCTTCACGCGCGTTCGGTTCGACTTCCACGTGAGGCCTTATCGGATCGGGAGAGGAGGGCGCGCCGCGTCAAACGAAACTCAGGACGTTACGCCGCCTCCTACCGGGCAGACACTTTGAGAGCAATGGCGCGCTTGTGTCCTCTGAGGCAGCCCGTCTGATCACGCAAGGTGAGCAACAACACTCAACCACCGGGCATAGAGACGGCGCGTCGATCAGTGAGATTCTTAGGTGCATGCAACTTCAGATTTCTTTTTGGACCTCGAACCACTCGATATTTCACCAAATAAGCTGTATTTAGTAGCAATCGTTTCGGTCGAGAACGAGTCGCATGAATGAGGCGCGCTCTCCCGGCATTGTTGGGCATTTCCGTCTTGTGCATATGCCGAGTCAGCCGCATTCTCTCGGGGAGCCTCTATTCGATCCATGACCCACAGCGATCTGTTGGAATGGTGCGTCCCCCTGCTGCTGGCATGCCTCGGCACAATGTTCTATTTCCTGAAGCTTCCGTTTGGGCGAAGCCTTGGGGCGGCCTATTTTCTATCGGCAGTCGGCTTCACCCTTGCGATCTTTCCAGTGCCGACAACAGGCGGCTGGATAAAGGTCGCGATCGAAGATTTCTTCTTCCTTTCTGGCGTTGCCGCCTTCGCCCACGTCCTGGCGCTTCGCTCCGGGGTGCATTCGCCGATCCGCACCTTGACGATCTTCACTCTTCTCGGGACCGCCCTTGCCGCCGTCGCCATTGGATATTTCGACAGTTTGCGGCTGGAGGCGGCGGGCACAACCGCCATTTGTGCCGCTTTTACGGGGATCGCGGCCTTCGCGCTTTCCAAGCGGATGGTGCACCGGATTGACAAGCTTCTCTTCGCGGCGACGGTCCTCTTTGCCCTTAATCTCGTCGCTCAGATGACCAATATCGTCCTTTCGGCAGACGCCCATATGACGGTGACCGCATGGCGGGATTCCCCCTGGGCCTTCGCGCTTCAACTGATGGGAGCGATCTTCGGGCTGGTCTTTGCGTTCATTTTCATCTTGGCCATCGGGCTCGACGTTCTCGAAACCCTGCGCTCGGAGTCAGAGACCGATAGTCTCTCGGGGCTTCTCAACCGACGCGGCTTCACGAACCGCATGGATCAAAGACGCCATGAGGTGGGCGTCCTGCTCATCGCCGATCTCGACCATTTCAAGCGCATCAACGATCGTTATGGCCATGACGCCGGAGACTGCATCATCGCTGGCATCGGCACACTGATCACGGGAATGGCAGGCAAAGACGGTTTCGGCGCCAGGCTTGGCGGCGAGGAGTTCGCGGTTTTCATGCCAAGCCTCCTCGAACCGGAAATCCTTGGAGAGAGACTGCGCGATGCCCTTATGCGGACCCGCTGGCCGCATCCCCTGAACGGCGTCGAGGTCACCATCAGCATCGGCGCGACGCGAATCCTGCCCGATGAGCGCCTTCCAAACGCCTATCGCCGCGCCGACAGTTTTCTCTACGCGGCTAAAGATGCTGGCCGTAACCGCGTCTTCAGCGATGGCAACCAGTCCGCAGGCTTTGGCGACGGAAGGAAATGGGCGATAGCAGCGCAATAAAGCGAATTTCGATCGATCGGGATCGGCAACCCGCACGAACCTCCTGCCTCGCCGGATGATGGTGCAGGAGAAGAGGTGCAACACGTCCGTATAAAGCTTGAGAAAGCAAAAAGCGCCGGCGGAATGAGCCTCCCGCCAGCGCTTCGATGATCATATCGGTTCGGGGGGCATGATGCCCTTGCCGCTCGGCGTTAGCGCCAGGAGCGAATGTCGACGAATCGTCCCGCAATGGCCGCAGCGGCCGCCATGGCCGGGGAGACGAGGTGCGTGCGACCCTTAAAGCCCTGCCGGCCCTCGAAATTGCGGTTCGAGGTCGAGGCGCAGCGCTCATAAGGCTTCAAGCGGTCCTCGTTCATGCCAAGGCACATGGAGCAACCCGCCTCGCGCCAGTCGAAACCGGCATCCTTGAACACCTTGTCGAGACCTTCGGCCTCGGCTTGCGCCTTGACGAGGCCGGACCCGGGAACGACCATGGCGGACACACCCTCGGCGACCTTTCGGCCTTCCACGATCTTGGCCGCCGCCCGAAGGTCTTCGATGCGGCCATTGGTGCAGGAGCCAAGGAAGACACGATCGATGGTGATGTCGGTCATCTTGGTGCCGGGGGTCAGCCCCATATAGTCAAGCGCCCGCTGCTTGGACTTGCGCTTGTTCTCGTCGGCGATCTCGGCCGGGTCCGGCACCACGCCCTCGACCGAGACGACATCCTCCGGCGAGGAGCCCCACGTAACGATCGGCGGCAGATTGGCCGCGTCGAGCCGCACGATCTTGTCGTAATGGGCGCCCTCGTCCGAGACGAGAGAGCGCCAATAATCGACCGCCATCTCGAACGCCTCGCCCTTGGGCGCGCGCGGCTTGTCCTTGATATAGGCGAAGGTGGTCTCGTCCGGCGCGATCAGGCCGGCGCGGGCGCCGCCTTCGATCGACATGTTGCAGACGGTCATGCGACCTTCCATGGACAGCGCCCGGATCGCCTCGCCCGCATATTCGATGACGTAACCCGTGCCGCCGGCCGTCCCGATCTCGCCGATGATCGACAGAATGATGTCCTTCGCCGTCACGCCTTCGGGGATCGTGCCATTCACCTCGACCAGCATATTCTTGCCCTTGGACTGGACAAGCGTCTGGGTGGCGAGGACATGCTCGACCTCCGACGTGCCGATGCCATGGGCGAGCGCCCCGAAGGCGCCATGTGTCGAGGTGTGGCTGTCGCCACAGACGATGGTCATGCCCGGAAGGGTGAAGCCCTGCTCGGGGCCGATGATATGAACGATGCCCTGGCGCCGATCGGCCGCATCGAAATATTCGATGCCGAATTCGGCGGCGTTCCGGGCAAGCGCCTCGACCTGGATACGGCTTTCCTCATTCTTGATTTCGTGGACGCGCGCCGCATCGGTCGGCACGTTGTGATCGACGACGGCGAGGGTGCGTGTCGGATGACGCACCTTGCGGCCCGTCATACGCAGCCCCTCGAAGGCCTGAGGGCTCGTCACCTCATGGACGAGATGACGATCGATGTAGAGGAGAGAGGAGCCATTCTCGTCGGTCTCGACCAGATGCTCGTCCCAGATCTTGTCATACAGCGTGCGCGGTTTGGTCTGGCTCATAAGGGTCGGTTCTTTCACATCGCTGCGCTGTCGAGCCGGATCGGCGACCTCGCGCAGCCTATCAAAAAAGGAGAAAATCGGATCGGATCGCTCGAGCGCATGCGCGCCGTCAATCGTCCGCCTATCGTCGCACTCTTTTGTCAGTCATGCGCCGACTGGAGGCGATAAAAGAAGCGGCCCGGCAAACGCGCGCGGTCCGACAGCTTGGCAAAGCCCTCGCTTGTCGGCAGCCGTCGGCGCATCTTCAGGTCTGCGATCATGATCATGGACGGAAAATAGCAACAGGGCCGCGCCGGCACAATCACCCTCGAACGGTTCCATACCTTGAGAATTCGGCGGTCATGCCGGGTTTTGCACTCCCTGTGACGACTGTCAGCCCATCCCCTCGATCAGTCCTTCCACGAATTTCGGCGTATGCCGGGCTTCAAAGGCGGCATCGCGGACGAGACCGTCGAAATGCCGGGAGAGTTCCAGGATCTGTCGCCGGTCGCGGAAGACCAGATACATCCGGCCCACATAAATCGTTGCCTGAAGCGTGCCGAAAACGCTGATCGGCGCCGAAAAGACCTTCTTCCGGTCGAAGAGATAGAGGCGAAGCGAGGGATAAAGTTCATCGGTCAAGCGGATGAGCCGTTCCAGCTGTTCGCGGCGCAGAGCGGGCTCGAGGCCGTGCCAATAGGTTTCCCCGCCCGCAAAACCCTCCAGCGCGTCGATCGGCATGGCGATCTCGTAATCGGTGTCGGGCGCGCGCAGGTAAGCCAGGCGCTCACGCATATCCGCGACCGCCTGATCCGAGGTGCGGCCGACGAAATCGCCATATTCGAATCGCAAGACCGCCTCGGTCTTCAGCATGTCGGGCAAGGTCGCTGGCACATGGCGGATCTTCGTTCCCCGCGCCTCTTCGTGCCATCGGAAAATGGCATCGTCCGAGGGCGCACGGGCCGCGCTCTCCATCCGCAGCGCCGCTTCCAGAATGTCGGCTCCGCTTTGCCGCCTGTCGCTCAAGCCTAGCAGCCAATCGCTGCTGACGCCGAGCGCCGTGGCGCATTCGGCCGCGACCTGGGCATTGGGAAGACGCCCGTCATCGGTCGACAGGATCAAAGAGACGGTCGAGCGATCGGCTCGGATGGCCCGCGCGAGAGCGCTGATCGAAAGGCGACGCTCCCTCATGGCGCCGGACAGGCGCTCGCGAAACAGCCTCGATCGATCCCGTTTGTCCATTGCTGATTTAAATCCTAGTCCGTGAATTTAATCAACAAACGAGCTGAAAATCGAGAAAATTATGGAAATCAACAGGCTGGATCGGAGGTGTTATCACAAGGCTGTGAAATGAAACCGCGTCGAAGACGCTTCCCACACTCCCGATGAAAAAGGTGCAATCCATGGACTCCCGCCGGCGCAGCCTCGCTAAAGCCGCATCCTGGCAGCTTTCCGGCCTTGCGACGATGACCGCCCTCGGCTTTGCCTTTACCGGCTCGGTGACGGCAGGCGGGACATTGGCGCTCGCTTCCGCAGCTGTGGGTTTCGTCTGCTACCTCGCCCATGAGCGCGTCTGGGCGTCGATTTCCTGGGGCCGGGCCCATAGCCGCCAGTGAGCATTGAGCCCTTCAGTCCCCTACCGCAAACGCAAAAAGGCGGCCTCTTGGACCGCCTTTTGTCATCTCTTCAAACTTGAGCCCTGTCGGGCGAGCAACGATTACTCGGCGGCGGTCTTCGCCGCTTCCTTCTCGGCCTTCGCCTTGTCGCGCGCCTCGGCGGCGACCTGACGGGCCTCGTCGTTCAGCTTGCGCGCGCGGGCATTGGTGGCCTCGACGATACGGGCCGACTTGCCGCGGCGATCGCGCAGGTAATAGAGCTTGGCGCGGCGGACCTTACCACGGCGGACCACATCGACCGATTCCACCAGCGGGGAGAAGGCCGGGAAAACGCGCTCGACGCCTTCACCGTAGGAAATCTTGCGAACCGTGAAGTTCTCCTGCAGGCCCTTGCCGGAGCGCGCGATGCAGACGCCCTCGAAAGCCTGGACGCGGGTACGCGTGCCTTCCGTGACGCGGACATTCACGCGAACCGTGTCACCCGGGGAAAATTCCGGAATGGTGCGCTGTGCACTGATGCGCTCGACCTCTGCGGCCTCGAGCTCGGCGATGATATTCATGGCATAGCCTCAATTCGTTGCATCCCGGGGCAACCCCGACATGGCCGACCAAACGGCGCTGTTGTTCTGAGGAAATCGAGGGGTCGCATACACCAGGCAGGGGCGTTTGTCACGCCCCCGTCATAGACTTTATGCGGCAGCGCCATAGCGTCCGCGGACGACACAGGCTGTTTGGGCACGAGCCGATCTAATCGACGAATTCGACCGTCACACCCGGCTTGACCATCTTGGCGAGTTCAAAGGCGTCCCAATTGGTCAGACGGATGCAGCCATGACTGTTCGTCTTGCCGATCTTTGAAGGCTCGGGCGTCCCATGAATACCGTAGGTCGGTTTCGACAGGGCGATCCAGATCGTACCAACCGGGCCGTTCGGACCCGGTGGGATCGTCAGAACCTTGTCGTTTGCGCCCTGTTTGAAGTTGATCTTCGGATTGTAGGTGTAGTTCGGATCGAACGCGATGCGGTTCACCTGGACCGTGCCGGAGGGCGAAGGCGTCGAGGAGGAGCCGATGGTGGACGGATAGGCCGCGACCAACTGTCCTTGGGCATCATAGGCCCGCACCTGCTCGCGGCCCTTGTCGGCGATGATGCGCACCACATCCGCCTTCACGTTGGGCCCCACATTCATGACCTTGATTCGCGTTCCGGCGCGGGAGAAGTCCGCACCGGGATTGATCGCCTTCAGATAGGCCTCGTCCATGTGGAAGCGTTCGGCGAGCTTCTCGCTCGGCCGCTCGAAGCTCATGGCGGGCAATTGCGCCTTTTCCGCATAGTCCGATGGGATCGACGCCACATAGGGGCCTGCCACGTCCTCGGCCGTCAGCTCGTAATTGATGACGGGAGGCCCTCCGGTCGCGTTCAATTCGTCGGCAAGCGCCCGGCTGTCGCCTGTCGGCAGCTTGCGTCCGAATTTCTCTTCATAGGCGGCGACGGCCTTATTGACGTTCGACCCCATCTGCCCGTCGATCACGCCGGGGCTCATTCCCGCCCTGTCGAGTAGAACCTGCAGTGCGGCGACCTCCGCCTTCTGATTGGCGCCATGCGGGGTCGCCACTTGAGGCGCTGGATCGGACTCGATGATGGTCTGCCCCTCGGCCGGCCCACCATTCGGCATACCAGCGCTTTCTCCCGGCACCTCGATGATGGAGGCGCCAGGCTCCGGCAGATCGAGGCCCCCGCCGGGCGCCTGTTCAAGACCAGGCTCCTCCGAGCGAGGCAACTCCGCTGTCTGGCGATCTTCACCGCCCGGCGTATCCGGCAGGGGCAAAGCCTCGATCGTCTCGGAGCCACCGGGGCTCTGGTAAGGGTCTTCTCGATCGTAAGGATCGATGGTTTGCGGCCGGCCTGCATTCGCTTGGCCGTCGAAGTCGTCGCGCGGGGCGTCCTCGAAGACGCCTGGCGGCACCCGATTCACGGGCCCTTCCAACGTCACGCCTGGCGGCGGCGGACCATCGAAGATGCGCGGTCCATTCGGATTGTCGCTGAAATCGCCGCGACCGCCCTGCCCGCGCTGAACCACGGCGACGATGCGGCCATAGGCGTCGAGATAAACTTCTCGGCCATATTGATCGACGAAGCTTTCGACCGCGCTCGGCGGAACGCCATATCCATCGAAACCCTGCGCCAGAGATGGGCTGGAATCAAAGGGGATCGATCCGGCGACGAGAAGTGTGAGACAGGTTGCGCGCCATCTCGTTCTCATTCCGGTCGTCCTCTTCAATGTCATCGCGCTCATATCCCATCAGCCCGGAGCGAACCGTTGGCGACGGCCCACTTATTCAGCCTTCATTCGCCATACTCTCTCCTCCATGAACCCGACATGAAAAAGGCCGTGAGCAACCTTGTGTCCCCGTCCTCACACAAGCTTCGCCAGAAGCTGGGGGGCATTCTAGCGGCGTCATACCGTGTCCAACTGCTTTGGTCGGGCTCTGTATCAAAGCCCGCGCGGCGCTTGCGCGGCTTTAAGAATCGTATCGCGAAGCGATCAGACGGATTTCGTATCAGGGACTCAGAATCGCGGCGGCAATCGGGACAAGTCGAAGTGCGAAACAGGATACGGTCTACCAACCCATCTTGCCGCAACCCGGCTTCAGGCGATATCGAGCCCATTAAACATCCGATCACACCTTCGGCCGAAGGCGAGGAGCAACAAGCATTCGTTTGCCCTCGCGGGCCCGATGGACACGCTCGTCCGTCCGATCGGGACATGCACCGAAAACATGGAGAAATTCGAATGACCTCAGAAATCCCCGACCGGCTGTCCATTGATCCGTCGAGCCCGCACTATGATGCGGATGCGCTCACACGTGGCGTCGGTATCGTCTTCAAAGGTCAGACGAAGACGAATGTGGAGGAATATTGCATTTCTGAAGGGTGGATTCGCGTCCAGGCCGGCAAGTCGAAGGACCGTCACGGCAACCCGCTGACGATCAAGCTCAAAGGTCCGGTTGAGGCTTACTTCGAGGATGAACAAGAGGCGCAGGCCGAAAAGGGCTGAATTCGCCGCTCACATGTCCGGCAGGCGCGAATGCCCGGCCGGACGGCTTTCTATGATCTCGTGGCTATCGGCGCATTCGCTTACCTGCGCCAATCCACCAGGCGCGACGGCCTCAGCCAATGAGGATGCTCGCTCAAGGCGGGCCTAAAGTCACAACGTGGCCGCCCCCCTGAGGCAGGCCAGAAAACTCTTCAAACCGTAACTCAATTCGCACGGCCACCGCCGCGACAAGCTCGAAGACGCGTGACACGCTGAGCCTCGAAACCTGTTGCGGCGGATGACGGTGGTCGAAGCGACGCCTTATTTGTTGACGGCGTCCTTCAGGCCCTTGCCGGGCGTGAACTTGGGAACGTTGCGGGCCGGAATGTCGACCTCGGCGCCCGTCGAAGGATTACGGCCCTTCGAGGCGGCGCGATGCGTGACGGCGAAGGTGCCGAAACCAACGAGACGAATGTCGCCACCGTCGGCGAGGGCCTGCTGGATCACCTCGAAGGTGGCATCCACGGCGGCATTCGCCTGCTGCTTCGAAAGCTCGGTCTTCTCAGCGACCGCCGAAACCAACTCGTTCTTGTTCATTCTCTCATACCCTCCAGGCTCTTGGGTAACACGACTCTCTCGTGTTCGGTCGCGCGACTCTGACGCAATCTGGCCGAGCCGGCAACGTCCAAACCCCGGAGAATCAAGGCTCCTTAAAAAAATGCCGCCCCGAAGAGCGGCATTTTTCGATAATTTAGCTCAGTGCCGTCAGTGGGCAACAGCCGTAGCGCCCTCATCTTCCAGAGGCGAGCGTCCCTTGAGCGGCTCCTCCTCCTCGGACCATTCGACAGGAACCGGCTGCTCCAAAAGCGCATGCTTCAGGACCTCGCCCATCCGCGACACGGGAATGATCTCCAGACCATTTTTCACATTGTCCGGAATGTCGGCCAGATCCTTGGCATTCTCTTCGGGGATCAGGACCGTCTTGATCCCGCCCCTGAGAGCCGCCAGCAGCTTCTCCTTCAGACCCCCGATCGGCAGAACGCGGCCGCGAAGGGTGATCTCCCCCGTCATCGCGATATCCCGGCGCACCGGAATACCGGTGAGGACCGAAATGATCGCCGTGCCCATGGCCGTGCCGGCGGATGGTCCGTCCTTCGGCGTCGCCCCTTCTGGCACGTGGACGTGGATGTCCCGCTTCTCGAAAAGCGGCGGCTTCACGCCATAGTCGAGTGCACGCGAGCGAACATAGGAAGCCGCCGCCGAGATCGACTCCTTCATGACATCCTTCAGATTGCCCGTCACGGTCATCTTGCCCTTACCGGGCATCATGACGCCTTCGATCGTCAGGAGTTCGCCGCCAACCTCTGTCCAGGCCAGGCCCGTCACGACGCCGACCTGATCCTCGAGCTCGGCCTCGCCGTAGCGATAGCGCGGAACGCCGAGGAAGTCGGAGATGTTCTCGGCCGTCACCTCGATCTTTTCCGCTTCGCCCTTGAGGATACAGGTCACGGCTTTCCGCGCGAGCGTCATCAGCTCGCGCTCGAAGCTGCGCACACCGGCCTCCCGGGTGTAGCGACGCGCGATCTCGCGAAGCGCATCATCGCCGACGGAAAACTCTTCCGGCTTCAGGGCATGGTCGCGGATCGCCTTGGTCAACAGATGGCGCTTGGCGATCTCGACCTTCTCGTCCTCGGTGTAACCCGCGATCCGGATGACTTCCATGCGGTCCATCAAGGGGCCGGGAATATTGAGCGTGTTCGCCGTCGTCACGAACATGACGGGCGATAGGTCGTATTCCACCTCCAGATAGTGATCCATGAAGGTCGAGTTCTGCTCCGGATCGAGCACTTCGAGAAGCGCCGAAGACGGATCACCACGGAAGTCCATGCCCATCTTGTCGATCTCGTCGAGCAGGAAGAGCGGATTGGCCTTCTTGGCCTTCTTCATCGACTGGATGATCTTGCCAGGCATCGAGCCGATATAAGTCCGGCGGTGACCACGGATCTCAGACTCGTCGCGCACGCCGCCCAACGCCATGCGGACATATTCACGACCCGTCGCCTTGGCGATGGATTTGGCGAGCGAGGTCTTGCCGACACCCGGAGGTCCGACGAGGCAGAGGATCGGGCCCTTGAGCTTCGACTGACGGCTCTGGACCGCCAGATATTCGACGATCCGCTCCTTGACCTTTTCCAGCCCGTAGTGGTCGGCGTCGAGGATCTCCTCGGCCTTCTTGAGGTCGAGCTTGGCCTTGGAACGCAGGCCCCAAGGCAGCCCCAGAAGCCAGTCCAGATAGTTGCGCACGACGGTCGCTTCCGCCGACATGGGCGACATCTGCTTGAGCTTCTTCAGCTCCGCATTCGCCTTGTCGCGGGCTTCCTTCGAGAGCTTGGTATTCTTGATGCGCTCCTCGATCTCGGCCATCTCGTCACGGCCGTCCTCGCCGTCGCCAAGCTCCTTTTGGATCGCCTTCATCTGCTCGTTCAGATAGTATTCGCGCTGAGTCTTCTCCATCTGGCGCTTGACGCGCGAGCGGATGCGCTTCTCCACCTGAAGGACTGAGATTTCGGCCTCCATGAAGCCGAGAGCCTTTTCCAGCCGCTCGCGCACGGAGACGAGCGTCAGCATCTCCTGCTTTTCGGGCAGCTTGATCGCAAGATGCGAGGCGATCGTGTCGGCGAGCTTGGAATAGTCCTCGATCTGGCTGGCGGCGCCGACGACTTCGGGCGAAATCTTCTTGTTGAGCTTGACGTAGTTTTCGAACTCCGAGACCACCGAACGCGCGAGCGCCTCGACCTCGACCGGGTCGTCCTCGGCGTCTTCGATGATGACCGCGCTCGCCTCGTGCCACTCCTCGCGGCCAGAGAACTCCTCAATCCGCGCTCGCGCCATGCCCTCGACGAGCACCTTCACGGTGCCGTCGGGCAGCTTCAGAAGCTGCAGCACATTGGCGACGGTCCCCATCTCATAGATGGCGTCGGGATCAGGGTCCTCGTCGCCCGCATTCTTCTGCGTCGCGAGCAGGATCTGCTTGTCGGCGCCCATGACCTCTTCCAGCGCCTTGATCGACTTCTCGCGCCCGACAAAGAGAGGCACGATCATGTGCGGGAAGACCACGATGTCGCGAAGGGGCAAAACCGGATAGAGATTCGCCTCGATCCGATCCCGGCTTTCCGGCATGTTGGACATGAGTTTTCCTTTCTACGGCTGCCTCAGCCGTCCTTTGGCCATCCGCTCGGACCCTTCTTCGAAGCGGTCGGATCAGACGCCGTTTTCGAAGTGGAATGTGGGTCTCAACCGCCTGAATTGCAAGCGTGTGACAGAACAACCAATGTGCATCACGAGGCTTGCTGCAAGCCGGACGCCGGCAAAGCCAAGCGGGCGTCCAGCGACAACCGATCGAAAACGAAAAACCCGCCGCGCCGGCGACGGCACAACGGGTTTTCGATTTCCTATCAGAAGTGGAAAACGTCAGGCGCTGACGTTTTCTTTCTCCTCGCTGCGCTCCGCGTAGATGTAGAGCGGGCGTGCATTACCGAGAATGACATCCTCGGAAATGACGACCTCCTGAACACCTTCCAGCGTCGGCAGGTCGAACATGGTGTCGAGCAGCATCGCCTCCATGATCGAACGCAGACCGCGAGCACCCGTTTTGCGCTCGATCGCCTTGCGGGCGATGCCGCGAAGCGCGTCCTCATGGAAGGTCAGCTCGACGCTCTCCATCTCAAAGAGACGCTGATACTGCTTGACCAGGGCGTTCTTCGGCTCGACCAGAATCTGGACCAGAGCCGCCTCGTCGAGGTCTTCCAGCGTCGCCAAAACCGGCAGACGACCGACGAATTCGGGGATGAGACCGAACTTCAACAGATCCTCGGGCTCCACCTGACGGAAAAGCTCGCCGGACTTGCGGTCCTCCGGCGATTCGACATTCGCCGCAAAGCCGATCGAGGTCTTGCGACCACGGTCGGAAATGATCCGGTCGAGGCCGGCAAAGGCGCCGCCGCAGATGAAGAGGATGTTCGCTGTGTCTACCTGCAGGAACTCCTGCTGGGGATGCTTGCGCCCACCCTGGGGCGGCACGGAAGCGACCGTGCCCTCCATGATCTTAAGAAGCGCCTGCTGGACGCCCTCGCCCGACACGTCACGGGTGATCGACGGATTGTCCGACTTGCGGGAAATCTTGTCGATCTCGTCGATATAGACGATGCCGCGTTGAGCCCGCTCGACATTGTAGTCGGCCGACTGCAGGAGCTTCAGGATGATGTTCTCGACATCCTCGCCCACATAGCCTGCCTCGGTCAGCGTCGTCGCGTCCGCCATCGTGAAGGGGACGTCGAGGATACGGGCCAAAGTCTGGGCGAGAAGCGTCTTGCCGCAGCCCGTCGGGCCGATCAGCAGGATGTTCGACTTCGCCAGTTCGACATCGTTATTTTTGGCTGCATGGGCCAGTCGCTTGTAATGGTTATGCACCGCGACCGACAGGACCTTCTTGGCGTAGGCCTGACCGATGACGTAATCGTCCAGGACGCCGATGATCTCCTGCGGCGAGGGCACCCCGTCGCGCGACTTCACCATCGAGGATTTGTTCTCCTCGCGGATGATGTCCATGCACAGTTCGACACACTCGTCGCAAATGAAGACCGTCGGCCCGGCGATCAGCTTGCGGACTTCATGCTGGCTCTTTCCGCAGAAAGAACAATAGAGCGTGTTCTTCGAATCGCCGCCGCTCGTTTTGCTCATTCGTCTTTCCTTCCAATCCGGACTGCCGCTGGTCCTCGCAATACCGTACCGGCCTCAACCTAATCGCAATACGGCACCTTGGCAAAGCCAGTGACGATTTTGCGACGTTTCGCCTGCTTGCCGTCAGGTCAATATCCGACCCTATCCGGTTCCGCTTGAGCAGCCCTTAACACCATCCGTCCAATCGCAGGACGGATGGAGAGGGTTCCTTCGCGTCGATCAGCTCTTGGCCGTCTCGGTCTCCAAGGCCTCGCGGGACGAGTAGACCTTATCGATAAGACCGAATTCGCGCGCTTCGTCCGCCGTCATGAAGTGGTCGCGGTCGAGCGTGCGTTCAATGGTTTCGTAGTCCTGGCCGGTATGCTTGACATAGGTCTCGTTCAGCCGGCGCTTCAGTTTGATGATGTCCTGGGCGTGACGCTCGATGTCCGAGGCCTGGCCCGAGAAGCCGCCCGAAGGCTGATGCACCATGATGCGGGCATTGGGCGTGGCAAAGCGCATGTCTGCATGGCCGGCACACAGGAGAAGCGAGCCCATCGAGGCGGCCTGACCGATGCAAAGCGTGGAGACCGGCGGCTTGATGAACTGCATGGTGTCGTAGATCGCCATGCCGCTCGTCACCACGCCGCCCGGCGAGTTGATATAGAGCGCGATCTCCTTCTTCGGATTGTCGGCCTCAAGGAAGAGGAGCTGCGCGCAGACCAGCGTCGCCATCGAGTCCTCGATGGGCCCGGTGATGAAAATCACACGCTCCTTCAGAAGGCGCGAGAAGATGTCGTAGGCTCGTTCCCCGCGGTTGGTCTGCTCGACCACCATGGGCACGAGGTTCATGGCGGTTTCGACGGGATGCTTCATGGTCAATTGATCTCGCTGGTCGGAGCTTTCGGGTCGGGCGTGCCGATCCGAGGCGAATCGCTTCGTCTGGGTTCGATCGACAGATATGACCGACGCCTAGGGGTATGCAAGGCGAGCGCGGGCGAGAGCGCCGATCAGGCGGCGCTAAGCCCAATTTCCTTCGCGCGATAGTGAATTTTGTCGATCTCGCGCGTCAAACGTCCCCTCGCCGGAGGACGACGATCGAATTTCACCCGCATCGTTCCGCCCAATTTGGGTCACGCCGGGTAGGATGCCACCCATCCCGCCCGGCCTGTCAGCTTCATTGGCGAGCGCAGCGTCCGACGAAGACCCGCGTCACGATGTCTATCAGCCGCGACCGCCGCCAGCGCTGTCGATGTCGCCCTGGTCGGGCGGGATCGGCCGACCTTCGGAATCATGAATTCCGTAAGCGTCGTCTCCGCGTCGAGGAGCCTGATTCGTCGTTGCCTTTCCGTCTTCGAGCTTCGGCTCCTCGGCGATCCGGGCAGGCTTCGCCGTCGTCGCAACGACGTCCTGCGCCACATGGATCGGCGGGGCCTTGCCCTTGCGGTCTTCGCCGAACCAAACCGTCATGTGCGGGAACGGAATTTCGATGCCGCGCTCGTCGGCCATCCGTTTGACGATTTCGCGATAGGCGCGGCCGACGCCCCATTGGGTTCCTGGCTTGGTCATGACGCGGCCGCGAACCACGACGGCAGAATCGCCAAGTTCATTCACACCCCACATGTCGAAGCCACTGAGGAGATTGTCGGCGACAGGGCCCTCTTTCATCTCGTCGAAAGCGTCCTGCATCAGCTGTTTCACGTCGTCGACATTCTCACGGTAAGCAACGCCGAGATCGGCGACATAATAGGCGAAGTCCTTGGAGAAATTGGCGACCTGATCCACCGATGAGAACGGGATCAGATACCAAGTGCCGTCCAGCGTTCGGATGCCGACGGAGCGAACGGTAAGTTGTTCGACCGTGCCCGACACACCGTTCACCTCCACGATATCACCCTCGTTCATCGCATTCTGGATCTGGATGAAGGCACCGGTGATGATGTCCTGAACGAATTTCTGAGCACCGAAACCGACCGCCAGGCCGACGACACCGGCACCGGCGAGAAGCGGGGCGATATCGATGCCAATCTGACTGAGCACAAGCATCGCGACGACAACCACCATGGTGATGGTGAACGCGTTGCGGAACAGGGACAGGAGCGTGCGCTCGCGGGCTGTCGGCACCTTTCCGAAGTTCGGATTGAGCCGGTATTCGACCCACGAAGAGACGGCGAGATAGATCGCGACGCCGACGCAGAGGATGATGCCGGCCCCGATGAAGCCGCCGACAAGGCGCTGGCCAGCCGATGTCGCCAACCAGTCGCTGTAATGAAGCAGCGACCAGGCCTCCAGGATGTAGGCAAGGACGGCGATGACGGCCACGAAGCGCAGGACGGTCAGCGCGTTCGGAATGAAGCTGTTCACCCGACGCTCGAGCAGCGGAAGTTTAGCCTTCGTGCTTTCGGGGATGGGGATGCCGCTGGCGATCCAACGCGTCAGGACCGAGACGATCAGCCCACCGACAGCCATCGCCGCGATCGATTTCAACGTCGCGAGCGTCAGGAAACGCAAACCCTCTTCCGGGCTGCGGAGCCAGACGATGAAGGCCGCCAGCACGAAACCGATGGCAACGGCCCACCAAACCTGTCCGATAAAGGCGTTCACATGGGCGCCGAAGCTGCTGTCTCCATTCTTATGAGCGCGCTTCAAGCGTTCGCGGACCGTGCCTCGGTTCTTCAAGATCAGGGCGATCATCAGGAGAACCGAGAAGATCACGACGGCAAAACGGACGGCATCCGCCGCCTGCGGTGAGGACGAGCTATGAATGACCGGTGCGACGAACAGAAACGTATAGCCGAGAAGCGAAATCAGCCGAGAGAACCAGAAATACCAATAGCTGGCCTGCCGATTGGAGAATGGCGTCAGTCTGAGGGCCGGATAGTTCGGCGAAACGAAAATGCCGAGACAGACCTTGATCATCTCGATCAAGAGGAAGGCATTCAGGAAAAGCTGCTGATTGATACCCGGCTGGCCGTTGAAGAAAACAGCGGCCGCAACGATACCCGATGCCCAGGCGAGGACGATCGATAAGGCGTCGACGACGCCGGAGACCACCAGCAGAAACAATTTGCGCAAGGGTCCGGCCTCGGTGGTCGAAGCGGACAGGCCTCTGAAGATCGGCGCTTTGATGATGCGTCCGAGACCCAGAACCAAGAACACGACAATCGCGACGAGGCCGACGGGAAGGATCGCCGTCAGAATATCGGGAATATCGATCGAGCCCGCGCCCGATAGCATCACCATCGATGAATCGAGGCTGTCGAGAACGTCCTGACCGGTATCAGCGGCCGAGCCGATGAAGGATCGAACAGCATCCGCGATCTGGCCCGGCAGGGTCTGGGGCACGTCTTCGGCCGCGGGCGCCTCGGCGGCTCCAGCATCCGTCGGAGCGGTGTAAGCGGCAGCCTTCAAGGACTCCAGGAGCTTTGCGCGTGTGTTCTCATTTTCGAGGATGGCGATGAGATCGTCGAGCGAGGGTTCGCCGGCCTGCCCCGAAGTGTCGCCGGCGCTTTGCGAACTCGTGAGAGAATCCACCCCTTGCGCGAAACTCGGCCCGGCGAACGTCACGAGACTCGCAACGATCAGCACAAGCCATGCCATCATCCTTCGATGCATAAAACCTTCCTTCACGTGGCTTAAAGCGGTCTGGGCGGCACATAGGGCGCGGATGAAAGAATGGCGCGCCTGGCCCATCTGTGAGCGATCCGGCGGGTTATGCGCCCCGCTTTGACGAGAACATGACGACGGCTAAAAAAATCGGGCCGGCGATAAGCCGACCCGATGATCTTGTTCAAATTTTTCGGCCGAGGCGAAACGGGGTCAGCGCATGGCGGAATCACGCGCCATGCGTCCGATTGCCTCAGGAGGCGAGAGCCTGCGGCCCCTCGTCCTCATCCTCGGCGAGCAGCTCGTCCTTGGTGACGACCTTGTCCGTCACGTCGGCATTGCCGAGGAGGTGATCGATGACCTTCTCCTCATAGATCGGCGCGCGCAGGCTGGCGAGGGCATCCGGGTTCTTCTGGTAGAACTCGTAGATCTCGCGCTCCTGGCCGGGATAGCGGCGCAGCTGATCGAACATCGCCCGCTGCATCTCCTCGTCGGAGACCTGAACGCCGACCTTCTCGCCGATTTCTGATAGGACGAGACCCAGGCGAACGCGGCGCTCGGCCAGCGCACGATATTCCTCGCGCGCCTTATCCTCGGTCGTGTCCTCGTCCTCGAAGCTCCGGCCCGAACGCGACAGCTCGGCCTGAACCTGGTTCCAGATATTGTTGAACTCGGCCTCGACGAGGCGCTCCGGCAGCTCGAAGGAATAGGTCTCGTCGAGCGCGTCGAGGATCTGACGCTTGACCTTCTGACGGGTCATCTGGCCGTACTGGCTCTCGATCTGCTCGCGAACCACGGTGCGCAGACGCTCAGCCGACTCGAGCCCCAGCTTCTTGGCGAGATCGTCGTCGATCGCCATCTCGGTCGGCGCCGCGACGGCCTTGACGGTCGTCTCGAAGGTCGCTTCCTTGCCGGCGAGATCGGGGGCGCCGTAGTCCTCCGGGAAGGTCACGACGACGGTTTTCTCCTCGCCCGCCGAGACGCCGACGAGCTGGTCCTCGAAGCCGGGGATGAACTGCTTGGAGCCGATCACAAGGTTGGAATCGGTCGCCGAACCGCCTTGGAACGCCTCGCCGTCGATCTTGCCGACGAAATCGAGCGTGACGCGGTCGCCCTCGGCGGCCGGGCCGTCCTTGGGCTCGTAGTCGCGCGCGTTTTCCGCTACGCGGCGGACCTGCTCCTCGACTTCCTCATCCTCGATCTCGACGATCGGGCGCTCGATCTTCAGACCGTCGGTGTCCTGAAGCTCGAAGCTCGGAAGCTTCTCGTAGGAGATCGTGAAGCGGAAATCCGACTTTCCAGCCAGCACCTTCTCGGCCTCGCCCTCGTCCTCGCTCATGCCGATCTCGGGCTGCATGGCGGAGCGCTCGTTACGCTCGGCGATCACGCTGCGCGGCGTCTCGTTGAGAATCTCGTTGACGATCTCGGCCATCAGCGACTTGCCGTACATCTTGCGCAGATGAGACACCGGCACCTTGCCAGGGCGGAAACCCTTGAGCTGAACCTTGTCCTTGGCTTCGTGCAGCCGGGTCTGAAGCCGGGCTTCGAGGTCCGAGGCAGGGACGACGACCTCGATCTCCCGCTTGAGGCCCTCGGCCTTCGTTTCCGTCACCTGCATTATCAAAAACCTTCTTCTTCTTGTCCGGCGCGCCCGGCGGGCGCGGCCGTCAATCCATGTCCTTTCGATGGAACTGGTGCGGGTGGAGGGACTTGAACCCCCATGCCTCTCGGCGCTTGGACCTAAACCAAGTGCGTCTGCCAATTCCGCCACACCCGCATGGCACGCCGGCGCAAACCGGCATGAGGCGCGCGCCTCTATATCACCGGCTCCCATGTCACGAAAGAGTCGGAAACGGTCAATTTGTGCCGACTCTCACCCCTTTCGCGCGCCTTTTTCACGAAGGCGGAGCGAAATTCGGCCGAAGGGCACGCGCGTCGCACTCTTCTTATATGGACAAGCGCGCCGCGCAACCGGTCAAAGACTCGATTCCCTTCAGTATCTCAAAATTCGTGAGGGTCAGTCGCGTGATACCCGGGATCGGCCGACCACGCTTCGCAGCTGACTTAAAATGGCTTGCCCCGAATACCAATCGGTCGTCGGATTGGCTTTGCGAGGATGAACGGACCGTTTTCCGGCGAGCAGGAGACCAGGCAAAACACTCTCAAGGCGCTTCGCCGAATGCCGAAATAGGAGGAATGCCGCCCGCGCAGCGCCACTCCTGCAGCCTGCGGCACCGGGTTGGCGGAGCTTATCGCAGATATCTGAAGCAAGACTGACTGGAGCGTCATTGTGCATCGCACAAAATGCATGGCTCCTATGCAGCCCAACGCCTACCGGAATCGATCAGCCGAGACTAGCTTCTGGTCAACGAAGCGACACAGACGAAACTGCCGCTTCAATCGATTGAAACCAGTCAACTGGTCAGGAAAAGGCAAGGAACTATGGATATCGTTCGCTCATACAACAACTGGCGGCGTTATCGCGAGACCGTCAACGAGTTGAATCGTCTTTCGCAGCGCGAACTC
Source organism: Fulvimarina manganoxydans (assembly GCF_900176465.1). Classification (GTDB taxonomy): domain Bacteria; phylum Pseudomonadota; class Alphaproteobacteria; order Rhizobiales; family Rhizobiaceae; genus Fulvimarina; species Fulvimarina manganoxydans. Next base: position 18,438 of record NZ_FWXR01000007.1, on the reverse strand, counting down.
GCCGATCTCGGCATCTCGCGATACGACATTCCGACGATCGCACGTCGCACCGTCGGCTGACCAAACATAAAATTCGAATTCGCGGCAACCTCTCCTCCTCCCAATGGTTGCCGCGATGACAAGGACCGCCACTCCTCCTCCCAAAGGTGGTCCGTTCCTATGAGGCCCGCCGGTTCCTCCCACCGGCGGGCACTCAAGGGGTCTAGAAAGATATACGGTTTGCCGAGGACCTCCTCCTCCCAATCCTCGGCGAAAAGAGGCCTGCACCTCCTCCCAAATAGCAGGCTTCGAACTCACGGCGCTCGTCGGCACCTCCTCCCGCCGATGAGCGCCGACAGAATTGACGGTTTGCCGGGGACCTCCTCCTCCCAATCCCCGGTGAAAAGAGGCCTGCACCTCCTCCCAAATCGCAGGCTTCGAACTTACGGCGCTCGTCGGCACCTCCTCCCGCCGATGAGCGCCGACAGAATTGACGGTTTGCCGGGGACCTCCTCCTCCCAATCCCCGGTGAAGAGAGGCCTGCACCTCCTCCCAAATCGCAGGCTTCGATCTTCGGGCGCTCGCTGGCACCTCCTCCCGCCGGTGAGCGCCCACGAAATTTTAAGTTTTGCCGAGGACCTCCTCCTCCCAATCCTCGGCGAATAGGAGCCTGCAACTCCTCCTCCCAAATGCAGGCTTCACTCAAACGACACCCGCCGGTTCCTCCCACCGGCGGGTGTTGTCGTTTGGGGCACCGCTGCCTTGTGGCGCTCACTTCTAAAAAATCAATTCTACAGTGCAGAGTGCCCATCGAGCGCACCAGCTGAGCGATCTGAAACCCGCTCGCTTGAATGGATTGGTCTGATTTCTCCCCAGCGACGAGCCAAGGCCTTGCGGTCTTCAAGGCCGATCCGCGAATTTTGATGCTCATTCCTGGACGCCCTGTCAGCGATGCCCTTCCGCAGAGACCTGCGGATTGTTAAATCCTTCGCATGACCGATCATCCTATTCATATCGTCGGCGGTGGCCTCGCCGGTTCGGAAGCTGCATGGCAGGTCGCATCGCGCGGCGTGCCCGTGGTGCTGCACGAGATGCGCCCTGTACGCGGCACGGACGCCCACAAGACCGAGAACCTTGCAGAGCTCGTCTGCTCCAATTCCTTCCGCTCGGACGATGCCGAGAGCAACGCGGTCGGTGTGATCCATGCCGAGATGCGGCTAGCCGGATCGCTGATCATGTCCTGCGCGGATCGCCATCAGGTGCCTGCGGGCGGCGCGCTCGCGGTCGATCGCGATGGCTTTTCCGCGGCTGTCACCAAGGCGCTGGAAGACCATCCGCTGATCACGATCGAGCGCGGCGAGGTCGAGGGGCTGCCACCCGAAGAGTGGGGACCGACGATCGTCGCGACCGGTCCGCTGACGGCACCAGGCCTCGCGGCGGGCATCGCCGAGGCGACGGGCCGCGATGCCCTCGCCTTCTTCGATGCCATAGCCCCGATCGTCCATTTCGACACGATCGACATGGACAAGGCCTGGTTCCAATCGCGCTATGACAAGGTCGGCCCCGGTGGCACGGGCAAGGACTACATCAATTGCCCGCTCGACAAGGACACCTATGAGCGTTTCGTCGCGGCGCTCGTCGAGGGCGACCGGACCGAATTCCGCGAATGGGAAGGCACGCCCTATTTCGACGGCTGTCTGCCGATCGAGGTCATGGCGGAGCGCGGCCCGGAAACCTTACGCCACGGACCCATGAAACCGATGGGTCTGACCAATGCCCATCAGCCCGACATCAAGCCTTATGCCGTCGTCCAGCTGCGCCAGGACAATGCACTCGGCACGCTCTACAACATGGTCGGCTTTCAAACGAAGCTGAGATACGGGGCCCAGGCCGAAATCTTCCGTATGATTCCGGGCCTCGAAAACGCGGAATTTGCGCGACTCGGCGGGCTACATCGAAACACCTATCTCGATTCGCCCCGCCTTCTGGACGACCGGCTTCGGCTGAAAGCGCTGCCACGCCTGCGCTTTGCCGGGCAGATCACCGGCTGCGAAGGCTATGTAGAATCGGCGGCCGTCGGCCTGATGGCCGGTCGCTTCGCCGCATCGGAGGCCCTCGGTCTAGAGATCGCCCCGCCACCGGTGACGACCGCGATGGGCGCCCTTCTCGGCCATATCACCGGCGGGCATCTCAGCCACGAGGAAGACGGCGGCAAGCGCTCCTTCCAGCCGATGAACGTCAATTTCGGCCTCTTCGCGCCGCTGGAGCCGGGCGCGATCCAGAAACCCGAAGGTCAGAAGCGATTCCGAGGCAAGGAAAAGGCGATCGCTAAGAAGAAGGCCTTGTCTGCCAGAGCTCTCAGTGATTTTCGTGTATGGCTTGCGCAGCACGAGACGAGCGAGAAGAGGGTCGCGGCCGAATAGGCCGCGCCCTTCTCCCCTCGCGGATCGCCTATTCCTTGACCAGGATCGTGCCGCAGACTTCGATGCCGAAGCCGGTCAGGCCGACATAGGCGCGTTCATGGGTCGCGATCTCGCGAATCGAGCGGACCTGAAGATCGCGAAGAATCTGGGCGCCGACACCGACCTCACGCCAGCGCTTGCGGCGTGAGGTCGCCGATTGGTGGCGCTCGCCGTCCACATGATCGGCCGCAACCTCCTCCTTGGTCACGAAATCGTCGACCTCGGGCGTGCGCAGAAGCATCAGCACGCCATGGCCGATCTTGCCGATCTCGTCGACGGCGATCTCCACCCAGGTCTTGGAATTGCGCGTTCGGCCGAACAGGTCCGTGACCGGCTGTTCGCGATGAATGCGCACCGGCACGCTGTCGCGCTCACGCACATCGCCGAACACCGCGACCACGTGCTGCACCTCGTCGAAGGGCGTTTCATAGACCCGGATCGTACCTTTGAGCCCGCCGATCATCATCGTCTCTTCGCGCACGGAGCGAACGAAGGATTCGCGCCGCACGCGCCAGGCGATCATGTCCTCGATGGAAACGATCTTCAGCCCGTGCTCGCGGGCAAAGGGAACGAGTTCTGTCAGCCGCTTCACCGTGCCATCGTCATTGACGACCTCGGCCAGGACGCCCACCTCGTCGAGACCGGCCAGACGCGCCAGATCGGTCGCCGCCTCCGTATGGCCCGAGCGAGTCAGGACGCCGCCACCTCGCGCAATCAGCGGGAAGATGTGTCCGGGCCTCAGGAAATCGGCCCCGACCGCATTGTCATTGGCAAGCGCCCGCGCCGTATTGCAGCGTTCCTCCGCCGAAATGCCGGTTGTCATCCCGACCTTGTAGTCGACCGAGACCGTGAAGGCGGTCCGCATCGGATCGAGATTGTTGGCGACCATCGGCGGCAGATTGAGCTTCTCGGCACGCTCGCCGGTCATGGGGACGCAGATGATCCCGCTCGTATGGCGGATCATGAAAGCCATGGTCTCCGGCGTCGCCCTAGACGCCGCCATGATGAGATCGCCCTCGTTCTCCCGATCGGCATCGTCGACGACGACCACGAGTTCCCCGCGGCCAATGGCTTCGATCGCATCCTCTACGGGATCGAGAGTGAGGTCCGTATCGCTCATAGTCTGCCTTTGCTCGAAGATCGGCGGGTCCTTGCTGTCACGAATGCGGCTTAGAACCTTTTTCGCCGCTTTTGAATGGCCGTTCGGCCGGAATTCCCCTCAACCTCGGCTCTGATCTCACCGTTGCTTCGCGAAGCTGTGAACAGCTGGAAGCCTTCCGCTTACAATTCGTAACCCCATCGTCTTGGTGTCTGGGTTAGGTCAAAGTCGCCGAAACCCTTTTGCGCCGGCTATAGGTCAATCCGAGGCGCCTCAAACCCGATGGTATTCATGCTCGCAGTCTTGAGACAGATCATCGTGACCGCTTTCGTCGTCATTCTCGGCGTCGGCGCTCTCGTCGCGGTCAAGCCCGAGGCGGGCCGCGCTCTTCTGAGCTCCGATCTTCCACTTCCCGGGGTCGCGCGTGACGCCATCGTCTGGATCGCGCCCGAGGCCGGCGAGCCGGCTAAGGATCTGGCGCAAGGTCCAGGACCCGGCAGACGCGGAAGCGGCAAGATCGCGGCAGTCGTCTCCCCCGTCGTCCTGGAAGAGAGCCAGTCGGATATGCGCGCGCTCGCAAGCGCCGAGGCGGTGCGCTCCGTCGTCGTTCATCCCGACAGCACATCCGGCCTCATTGAAGAGGTGCTCGTCTCATCCGGCGACGTGGTCGAAGCAGGAGCACCGCTCGTGCGCCTGGAACAGGCGAGCGAGAGCGTGGCGGTCGATCGGGCGCGCCTCGCCTTGGCGGCGGCCGAGGACAAGCTCACCCGATACGAACAGCTGGTCCGGCGTAATGCGGTGACGAATGTCGAAGTCACAGACGTCACGCGTGAGCGCGACGCGGCGCTGCTCGATCTACGAGCCGCCGAGATCGCCTTGCGCAAGCGCGAGGTGAAAGCGCCAATCGCCGGCCGAGTGGGGATCGTGACGGTCGAGAAAGGGACGATGGTCGATGCATCCACCACGATCGCGACAATCGACGACAGGTCCGAATTGAAGCTTGTTTTCTATATGCCCGAACGGTTTTTATCCGACATTTCGATCGGCACACCGGTTCGCGCGACATCGATCGCCCGGCCGGACGCGGTCAATGAAGGCAAGATCGTCGCCATCGATAGCCGCGTCGACGAGGAGAGCCGCACGGTGCGCACAGAAGCGCGCATCGATAATGAAGATGATCGTCTGCGACCCGGCATGTCCTTCGCAGTGACCGTCGCTCTCGAAGGCAAGGATTATCTGGCGACGGACCCGCTTGCAGTCGTTTGGGAACGAACGGGGCCCTTCGTCTGGAAAGTGGCGGGCGGCAAGGCCGAGAAGGCGCCGGTGCGCATCGTTCAGCGGGATGTGGACCGGGTGCTCGTCGTGTCCGATGCCTTGCAGCCCGACGATCTCGTGGTCGTCGAAGGCATCCAGGCCATGCGGCCCGGTGCTGATATCGAGATCGAATCGACCGCGCCGCCGGCAGCGCCAAGCGAACCTTCAGGGCCTCTCGCCGCACGGGATGTCGAAGGCGATAGCGCGGAGGCGAAGCCGACAGATGCAGCTCGCTCTTCGACATCGCTCCCCGTGATCGGCGAGGCTGCCGCCGGCGAGCGGGCAGCCCAGCCCAGTCCGGCCAATCGGAGCGGTTCCTGATGAGCGCCGAGCCCCCCCGCCCGAGCGCGTTGGGCGGATTTGCGAGCCTTGTCGTTCGCCGACCCGTCCTGACGATCGTCGTCAATCTTCTGATCGTCGTCGCGGGTCTCGCCGCCTTCAACGCGGTGGAAGTGCGCGAATTGCCCAATGTCGATCGCCCGGTCATTTCGGTCAGCGTCGAATTTGAGGGCGCCTCGCCAGAAACCGTCGACCGCCAGCTGACCAGCCAGATCGAAAGCGCGGTTTCGCGCGTCTCCGGCATCGCCTCGATCTCTTCGCAGTCGGAATTCGGCGAAGCGCGAGTCACCATCGAATTCACCGATTCGACCGACCTGAACGTTGCCGCGAGCGATGTGCGGGACGCCGTTGGCCGTGTCGCCAACCAGTTGCCCGACAATGCGGAGGAGCCGCGCATCGTCAAAGCCGATGCCGACGCCCAGGCGATAATGCGTCTTGCGGTGACCGCACCGCAAATGGCGATCGAGGATTTGACGACGCTCGTCGATGACCGGATCGCCGATCAGCTAGCCGCCGTCGAGGGCGTGGCCGACGTCCAGATCTACGGTGAACGCGAACGTCAGATCTTCGTCGATCTACAGCCCGACCGTCTGGCAACGCGAGGTTTGACCGTTGGCAATGTCGCGACCGCGCTCCAGAACGCAGCGCTCGACGTTCCCGCCGGCTCGCTCGAATCGCCATCCCAGGAACTCGTCGTTCGCGCCGATGCCAATGTCTCCGACCCGGAGGAATTCGAGGCGATCTGGCTCGACGACAGGACGCGGCTCGGAGACGTGGCGAGCGTGCGCTTCGGACCGGATACGGCAGCTTCCTCCTTGCGCGTCTCCGGCGTCACCGGGATTGGCCTCGGCATCGTACGCCAGGCCGGCTCCTCCACCCTCGACATCTCGAAGAATGTTCGAGCCGAAGTGGATCGGCTGAATGGTAGCTTGCCCGAGGGCGTCCATGTGGAGGTGAACAGCGACGACGCGATCTTCATCAATGGCGCGATCGAAGAGGTTCAGCTGACACTTGTCCTCGCCGTGCTCATCGTGACCGCCGTCATCTTCCTCTTTCTTCTCAATCTGCGCGCGACGCTCATCCCGGCCATCACCATGCCGATCGCGCTGATCGGCGTCATCGCCTTCATCTATATGGCCGGCTTCTCGATCAACATCCTGACGCTGCTCGCCTTGGTCCTTGCGACAGGCCTCGTCGTCGACGACGCCATCATCGTCTTGGAAAATATCGTCCGCCGGCGCGATATGGGCGCGGCGCCCCGCGCGGCGGCCGTGATCGGCGCTCGGGAAATGTTCTTCGCCGTCGTCTCGACAACCGCGACACTGGCTGCCGTCTTCGTGCCAATTTCATTCCTGCCAGGCCAGGCCGGCGGCCTCTTCCGCGAATTTGGCTTCGTTCTGGCTGCTGCCGTCGCGATCTCGTCCTTTATCGCATTGACGCTGTGCCCCATGCTGGCGGCCTATCTCCTGAAAGATCGCGAGCGCGAGAAGAAGCCGGGATACATCGCGCGCTTCATTCAAGGGATCGGCAGCGTGCTGGCCGGGCTTTACGCGATCACGCTGAGAGCCGCGCTCGCCTTTCCGCTCGCCACGGTCGGTCTGGCCGCGCTGTTCTCCTTCGCCGCTTATCTCACCTTCCAGTCCCTGCCCCAGGAGCTCACTCCGCAGGAGGATCGCGGCGTCGTTCTGATGCGGGTCAGCGCGCCGCAAGGAGCGAGCCTCGGCTATACGGACGCGCAGATCCGGAAGATCGAAGATATCTTGATGCCCTATGTGGACTCTGGGGAGGCGGTGAACGTCTTCGCGATCTCCGGTCGCGGCGGGGCGAATTCGGCCTTCATCGTCGTGCGTCTCGCCGACTGGGCGGAGCGGGCGCGAAGCCAGAACGAGATCGTCGGCGAGATCAATGGCAAGCTACGCCAAATTCCCAGCGTGCGGGCCTTCGCGATCCAACCCAACTCACTCGGCATCCGAGGAGGCGGCGAGGGCCTGACCTTCGCGGTCGCAGGCCAGGATTTTGATGAGATAGCCGACAGCGCTGACGCGCTCGTCACGGCGATGCAACGAGACGGTCGGTTCGGCCGGGCCCGTCTCGGCTCGGAGACGACACAGCCGCAACTCTCCGTCACGATCGACCGCGAACGGGCCTCCGATCTCGGCATCGATATCGATGGGCTGGCCGGCGCGATGCAGGCGCTGCTTGACGGACGGCAGATCGGCCAGACTTACGTCGGCGATAAGGAAGTGCCGATCCGCTTGATCGCCTCGGTCGATCCGATCAACGATCCCGGCGATCTCGCCAATGTCTTCGTGAAAGCCGGCGACGGGCGCATCGTACCCCTATCAACCATCGCCTCGGTCTCCGAGGAACCGATCGCGCCCGAGCTCAATCGCGAGAACCGCACGCGGGCAATTTCAATCTCGGCTGATCTGCCGGACGGTTTTGCGATCCAGGATGCCTGGGTCGCGGTCCAGGAGCTCGCCGAAGGTGTCCTGACCGACAACCAAAGGCTGATCCCGCTTGCCGAGGCGCGCACGATCGGCGAGACGAATAATGGCATGGCGCTGGTCTTCGCCTTCGCTCTCGTCGTCATCCTTCTTGTACTGGCCGCTCAGTTCGAAAGCTTCATCTCGGCGCTGATCATCATCGCGACCGTGCCCTTGGGGGTCGCCTGCGCCGTCTTCGCTCTGCAATTCTTCGGGACGAGCCTCAATCTTTATAGTCAGATCGGGCTCGTGCTCCTCGTCGGTATCATGGCCAAGAACGGCATTCTGATCGTCGAATTCGCCAATCAACTGCGCGAAGAAGGGCGAAGCGTGCGTGAAGCGGCCGAGGAATCCGCGCTTTTGCGCCTGCGCCCCGTGATGATGACGATGATCGCGACCATTGTCGGCGGCGTGCCGCTGATCCTCTCCTCCGGGGCGGGATCGGAGGCCCGCGAGGCGCTCGGCTATGTCATTGTCGGCGGGCTGGGCCTCGCAACCTTCTCGACGCTCTACATCACGCCCGTCGCCTATCTTCTTCTCGGCCGCTTCGTGACGCCGAATGCCGAACGCATGAGCCGGCTGGAACGCGATCTGGCCGCCGCCCAGACAACGGGGGCAGCGCCCGCGGAGTGAAGCTCGGCGTGCGGCGGACTTTGCCTTGGTTCCCAAAGCTCTCCATGCTGCGCGGATGATTCGGCGCGAAGGAGAGATGGATGGCGGCTGATCGGATGGGCTGGGCGATCGGCCTGATGACCGGAACGGTGCTCGACGGCAATATCGACATCGCCATGATCCGCACCGATGGCGAGACGGTGGCCGAGCTCGGTCCCTTCGCCTTTGCGCCCTACCCAGCCGAGATCCGCGCGCTTCTCGTCGAAACCCTGGCGGTTGCCCGAGAGTGGGGGTTCTCCGGCCCCGAGCCGGAGATCTTCGCCAAGGCTGAGGACGCGATCAGTGTTGCGCAGGCCGAAGCCGTACTCGCCCTTCTGTCCGCAAACGGGTTCGCGCCGAGCGAGGTGGCGGCCATCGGCTTTCACGGCCAAACGGTGCTTCACCGCGCCCCTGAAGCCGGGCGCCCGGGTCGCACGCGCCAATTGGGCGACGGTGCGAGAATGGCGGCGATTACCGGCATCGACGTCGTCTATGATTTCCGTTCAGCGGATATGCGCGCAGGCGGACAAGGCGCGCCGCTCGCCGGGATCTATCACAAGGCACTTCTCGAGCGCATCGATGGGCTCGACGATACGGCATTTCTCAATCTCGGCGGTGTCGCCAATCTCACCTTTGCTGGCGCTGGCCCGCTGATCGCCTTTGACACCGGCCCTGCCAATGCGCCGGTCAATGACTGGATCGCCCAGCACGGGCTTGGGGAGATGGATAGGGATGGCAAGATCGCAGCCTCTGGCAAGGTGGACGAAGCCCGCCTCGCAGAGCTGCTCACTCATCCCTATCTGACGCGGCCCTTCCCGAAATCGCTCGATCGTTTCGACTTTCCCTCAACCATGGCTCAAGGCCAGTCGCTCGAAGACGGCGCGGCGCTTTTGACGGCCTTCACGGCCAGCGCGGTTGGTAAGGCGCTCGACCTCCTGCCGAAGCGGCCGCGCCGCCTCGTCGCCTGCGGCGGCGGGCGCAAGAACCCCACGCTGATGGCCGAGATCGCGAAACGTGGCAGGGTCGAAGTGGTCGATGCCGATGCGCTCGGCCTTCGTGGCGACGCGATCGAGGCAGAGCTGTTCGCGCTTCTCGCCATGCGCACCATGCGCGGTCTCCCATCGAGCTTCCCAACGACGACAGGCGCAGCCGAACCGACCGTCGCCGGGGTCATCGCCAAGGCGCCAGGGTGACGACAGAGCCGGCCGCTCCGTTGGTCAGTGAACCCGACCCTCGTGTTGCCCGATCGCGAAGCAGGGTGTAGAGGCGTCGCGCATTGCGTTGCACAAGGGCGCGGCTTGGCTTCGAGCCCGATCCGCGATGCGGGAATGAGAGCCCAGGGAAGAGCTGGGCGCAGCGACCGATCCACCGCCAAGGAACAGAGCGATATGAGCGAACTGATCGTCAGAGGCGGAAAGCCGATTTCCGGCGAGATCAAGCCGTTCGGCAATAAGAATGCCGTTCTCCCGATGCTGTGTGCCTCGCTGCTTACCGACGATGCGACGACGATCGAGAATGTCCCGGAGATCAGCGACGTCGAGAAGATCCTCGACTATTTCCGGCGCTGCGGATCGGATGTTTCCTGGGACCGTGACGCTGGGACGATCTCCGTGCGCCACGACCTGGCCCAGCTATCCTCGGCCGAGGCGGAGCTGCCGCTGGGTATCCGGTCGGCAGTCCTACTGCTCGCGCCCGTCATCACGCGCGCCAAGAAGCTCTTTTTCGACACCGATGCCAAGGGCTGCGCCCTCGGCCTTCGCGAGATCGACCCGCATCTTCATATTCTGAGCCGCTTCGGCTGCACGATGCGTGAGACGCGGCCCTATCGCATCGAAGGCGCGCCGGTGAACCGGGCGCAGCATATCTGGGCCGATTATGCCTCGGTGACGGCGACGGAAACGTTTTTGATGATGGCGGCGACGGCGGAAGGCATCTCGACGCTGACCAACGCCGCTTCGGAGCCGCATGTCCAGGCGCTCTGCCGGATGCTGGAGGCGATGGGCGCGAAGATCGAGGGCATCGGCACTTCGCGCCTTACGGTGACGGGTGTTTCCCATCTGTCCGGCGCCTCCGTCGTCGTTCCCGACGATCATCACGAGGTGGCGACCTTCCTGGCGATCGGCGGGGTGACTGGCGGACGTATCTCCGTGCGCACCGATGTCACTGAGCACATGGTTCTGATCATCCGCCAGTTTCAAAAGCTCGGCCTTCAGATCACCGAAGGCGACGGGGTTCTAACCGTCGATGGCTGGAATCGCGAGATTGAGCGCCCCTATACGGTGGAGATGCTGCAGAAGATCGAGGCCGCGCCGTGGCCGTATTTTCCGGCCGATCTCCTCCCCCAGGCGATCGGCGTCTCGATCGGCTGCACCGGCGACATCATGTTCTGGAACAAGATCTATGAGGGTGCGCTGGGATGGAGCGCGGAGCTGAACAAGTTCGGCGCCAAGGTCCATCTGTCGGACCCGCATCGCCTGATCGTCTTCGGCGGAACGCGTCTGCGCCCCGCCATCGTCGAGGCGCCCTACATCATCCGTGTGGTGCTAGCCCTCTTCATCGCAGCCATTCAGATCGACGGGGAGTCGATCATCAAGAACGCCGATCCGATCCGTCGCGCTCACCCAAAATTCGTCGAGCGCCTGAAGGAGCTCGGCGCGGATGTGGAATGGCGATAGCGCCGAGCCCATCGCCCAATTTCAGGCGCTCCGTCCGCCAGAGCGCCGCTGTCCAGGCATCAGGCGCGCTTCGAAACGAGCGCGCTGACGGCTCAGAATTCGCGCGTAAAGGTATCGCGATTGAGACCGAGCGTGCGCAGGGCTTCATCGGACGGAACGCGGCCGGCCTCAAGAGCACTCGCGCAGGCCCGGGCGGCGCGGACCTGATTGAAGAAACGGCCGAAGCCACCGGCAAAGCGAGAAACGCGGTTCATCTGTTCTGATCTCCTGATCGGTCTTACGAATGTGTGTGACCCGGAGATAGGCCTTGCTGCAGCGCAATAGAAGCGCAGCTGTGCCAGCCCAGCCATGCACAAATCGCATGCAGGATTGTTTAACCCTATCCATCGCTTCAACGATGGTTTTGGGGCTGCCCTCTCAACCGTAAGCCACCGCGCGCCCACTGAAGGAACCCAGCGGAACGCTTAATGTCTTGCCTCGTTATTCTGGTGGGACGAAGACATCGCGTATGCGCGATGCTTAAGGTTTGACAGAGACGAACCATGCAGCTCGGCGAAAAGCAGAAGGCGCTCCGCAGCCCGCGAGCCATCTTGGCGAATATGACGGCCGTTGCCGTCCTGTTGAGCGTCATTGCTCTTCTGGTTTTCGCATTGGTGATGCGGGACGAGGTGGTCACGATCGCCACCTATGGCCTGTCCAACTGATCGGCCGAGGCCTTGGTCCAAACGGAGCGAGGCTTTTCGCCTCCTCATCTTCGCTTGATTCGGGCGCGTCCGAATAAAGACCGGATCCTTGATCAGCGCCCTGTCCATTGCGGCTTCCGTTTGGCCAAAAACGCTTCCATCCCTTCCCGAAAATCAGCGCTCATATAAGCCGACACGATCAGGTCGCGGTCTTCGGCGCCCGCGCCCTCCAAACGCAGGCGCCGAAGTGCCTCCTTCGTGCTCGCAAGCGTCAAGGGCGCATGGCCGGCAATCGTCTCGGCGAGATCCCTCGCGCGCGCCATCAGGCTGGAATGGTCGGGAAGGATTTCGGAAACGAGGCCGATCGCCCTCGCCTCCTCCGCCCCTGCGAGCCTTGCGGTGAAGATCAACTCCTTCGTGCGCCCTGCGCCGATCAGTGCGACGAGGCGGGACAGGTTGGCGATCGACAGGCAGTTGCCGAGCGTCCGGGCGATCGGAAAGCCGAAGCGCAAATTGGCGTTCGCAAGGCGCATGTCGCAGGCCGCTGCAATCGCCGCCCCACCGCCCGTGCAGGCCCCCGCGATGGCCGCGATGGTCGGAACCGAACAAGCCTCGACCGCCCCCATCACGCGATCCATCTGCGCCTCATAGGCCAGCGCGTCCTCGTCCCGCGCAAAAGCACGGAATTCGCTCATATCGGTTCCCGCGGCGAAGGCTTTGTCACCGGCCCCGGTGAGGACCAGGCATCGAACCGGTCCGCCGGCTTCGAGGGAAGCGCAAATCGCTTCGAGGCGGTCATACATGTCGAGAGTCAAGGCATTGCGGGACGAGGATCGATTGAAGGTGATCCAGCCAATGCCGTCACGCGTCTCAAAGAGAAGGTCCGCCTCGCTCATTCGGCGGCCCTGGCCGGCGCTTGGCCTTTGGCAAGAGCTCTGAGATCGAACCCTGCCGCCTCGATCGCCTCGCGGGAGATCGGCGTCTCGCCGGCCAGGAGTTTGCGCGCCGCCATATGTTGACCGGGCTGGTTGACGGTCTCCACCGAAACGAGCGTTCCAGCCCGGAAACCGAAAACGGTATCGACGGTCTCCTCCCCCAAAGAATGGAAATGATCCGCCCCTTGGGAGAGGCCAGCGATCTGCAACTTCAGACTGCCCTGATCGCTCCAGAACCAGGGAACGGCCTGATAGGTCTCCCGACAGCCGGTGACGAGGCGGCGTGCAAGATGGCGGGCCTGATCTGTTGCCGCCTGAACCGATTCCAGTCTGAGATGAATGCCGAGAGGCCCGGGCACGGACGCGCAGTCGCCAATGGCGGAGATCGTTTCGTCCCCGGTCGACAGGCTCTCATCCACTGTAATGCCATTCAGAACGGCCAGCCCCGCTGCCTCGGCCAGTTCGACATTCGGCTTGACCCCTGTGGCGACCATGACGAGATCGCCCATGATCTCGCTGCCATCGGCGAGAACAACACGGTCGGCAGCACTGCCCGTGGGCGCGAGGATACGAGCGGCCGGCGCATCGAGAAGAACTTCGGTGCCCGCCGCCCGGTGGAAGGCCTTAAACCGCTCGGAAATCGCCGGCGAAACCGCACGCGCCATCAGGCGAGGTCCGGCTTCCACCACCGTGGTCGCAACGCCCGCGGCCTCTGCCATGGCGGCAAATTCCAGGCCAATGAAACCGCCACCGACAATCACCGCGCGCCGCGATCGAGCCAGGCGATCGCGGATATCGGCCGCATGGGCAAGCGTGCGCAATTCCACGACGCTCTCGTGATCGGCGCCCTCGATCGGCGGGCGCGCATTGCGGGCGCCGGTTGCCAGAACCAGATGGTCATAGGCGATCGTCTCGCCAGTCTCAGACGTCACCTGGCGCCCCGCGCGATCGATCTCCTTCACGCGCAGCGATTCCCGCCTCTCGATCCTGTTCTTCTCAAAGAAGCTCTGCGGCTTGAGGATCAGCCGATCGGCATCTCCTTCCTTCATGTAAGCCTTGGAAAGCGGCGGACGTTGATACGGCAGGCCCGGCTCGTCGCCCAGAAGGACGATCTCTCCCTCGTGCCCCTCCTGCCGCAAGCTCGCAGCGAGCTGCACAGCGGCTTGCCCGGCGCCGACGATGACGATTCTCATGAGACACGCCCTTTCACGACATTCGCCTCGTTGGTTTGGACGAAGTCGATACGGGGTGCAAATCTCTCAAGCCTTCGCGGCCCACAAACGGCCACATGGCCTCGGCAGCTTCCCACCTGTCAAAAGACTCAAAGAGGGGAAGCGGTCGACGCGATCCTTGCCCTGCCCGCTCGAATGGAGTTTCGCCCGTGTACTATCTCTTCTCGGCCCCATGGTTCCGCCCGCGGGCAGGCCTTCTTGCGGCCCTGTCGATCGCTTGTGCCCTGGCCGCATCGCCGAGCCTCGCCCAAGACACGGCGCGAAAGGGCTCGATCATGGTCGAAGGCCATGGCGAAGCCAGCGCGGCGCCGGACGAGGCGCGGCTTAGTTTCACCGTGGTCAAGAGCGGCGAAACGGCAAAAAGCGCCGTCGCGGCCGCAAGCGAGACGATGCAGGCCGTGCTTTCGGCCATGCGCGATCTCGGCGCTGAAGACCGCGATCTGCAAACCGCCTATTTCCAGATATCTCCGCAATATAACTACGAGGATCAGAGCCAGCCCCGTCGCGAGCCGCAGATCGTCGGATATGAGGCGCGCAATTCGATCATGGTAACGGTTCGCGAGATCGCCTCGATCGGCGACTATCTCGACCGAGCGGTCGAGGCAGGCGTCAATCAGGGTGGCGATATTGCATTCTCCCTCGCCGACCCGACCGAGCTTCTCAACGAAGCTCGGCGAAAGGCCGTCGCCGACGGACGCGCCAAAGCGACCCTTTATGCCGAGGCCGCGGGCGTCGAGCTCGGATCGATCCGGAAGATCACCGAACGCATGGGCGAAAACCCGAGCCCGATGGCCAAGGGCGGCGTCATGCGGGCCATGGCCGAGGCGAGCCCGTCTGTCCCGGTCGAGATCGGCGAAGTCACCGTCTCGGCCGATATCCGCCTCGTCTATGGTATCGGCGGTTCCTGAACGGATGAGACCTCGGGCCGCGATGAGCCGCGACCCGAGGTTTTCCACGTTGATCTCAAACCATCCGCTAGCGGAAAGGCTTTGGCGTTGCGGAGGCGAGTTCAGCCACGAATGCGGAGCACCGGGCATCCGGGTGCGCGGGCGAAGCGAACCAGCGTGCGATCACCGCGCGAGCGGCCGGCGACCGCCACCGATCGATGGCCCACATCGACGACGCGGGCCCGATGAATGCCGATGCGGCGGGCCTTATGGACTGCTTCGCGCGGCGAGCAGCCACGACCGTAATGCCCCCGGCCACGACGATGGCCGCGATCCCAGCGATCACCGCGATGACCGGCCGGCGTCAAATGACGCGGTCCGTCGCCGATCGTGATGCCGAATCGGAAACCGTCGGCCGCCGCTGGCGCCGTGCCGATCGCCGTTGCACCGGCAGCAAGCGCCGCCACGAGACAAATTGTACGAGACAGGGTCTTGAACATCGGGCCATCTCCTCTTTCCGGCCAAGCACATCGGGTGCGATGACAGGAAGATTGCCTCCGCGGCGCTGAATGGTTCTGGAAGCTGACGTTCAGCAGGCATTCAGGCTGCAAGGCGGGGCGCGTCGCTCGCCAGGACGATAAGGAGGCGATTGACGACTCGCGGGATGGCGGTCATGATTTCGGCCAAGGCAACGCCCGACGCCCAACCTCTTCCGTTCCGCCCCAGCCGGTTCGTCAGTGAGAGGCAAAGGGACCTTCAAGGTCTCGGGCGATAGTGGATCGGCCCGATCGTCTCGACGTGCATTGCTGGGGAAATGCGCGTGCGAGACCTGAGAAAGGTCCGGCCACCATGACCCGCAATCGGCGATTCAAGTCGCTTGTTCGCGCACGCGCCGCCAAAACCGGCGAATCCTATTCCACAGCTCTCAGTCACCTGCGAAAGATCGTGCTGACGAACGAGGGGGAGTGCTCTAGCGTCCCGTCGCTCCGCATTGCGGTCGCACAGTCGCCTCTCTTCAACAGTTTGTCGGACAGATCCGGGCTCACCCAGCATGGAGAGCGGCTTCGTAATTTGATGCGAGCCGCGCGAGGCGCAGACGCCAAACTCATCCAATTTCCGGAAACATCTCTGTTTCAACCGGAAAAGCGGGCGCTTTCCGCCTCAGGGCCAAAAGAGATCGGTCCGGCGGACTGGTCGCGCGTCGATTGGAGCGCGTTGCAGGCGGAATTCGAAAAAATCCGCGCCGAGGCCCAACATCTGGGACTCTGGACGGTCATCGGCCTTCCTTACCGCGACGACGGATCGACGCGGCCCTTCAACAGCCTCTTCGTCATATCGGCTGATGGAAAGATCACGATCCGTTACGACGAGCGGATGCTCTCCTACACGAAAACCAGCTTCCTGTATGCGCGGGGCAACCGGCCGCAAACCTTCGATATAAGCGGCCTTCGCTTCGCCTGCGCCCTGGGTACGGAATCCCATTATTCCGAGATCGCGATGGACTACGAGGGACGCGATGTCGACTGCCTTCTCGTTTCGACGACGGGCGGGACGAGCGAACGCCAACGTGCCTTCGAGGCCGAAATCATTGGCCATTCGGCGAGCCTTGCATTCTGGACGACCTTATCCGTTCATGCCTTTTCTGGCCAAATGGCTCGTTCCCTGATTGCAGCACCGCATGGCCATGTCGCCGCGATCGCGGACTCGAATGCTTCGCCCAGCCTGATCTTTGCCGACCTGACCGAGACACTGAGCGATCCTGCACGAATTTGGCGCCGGCAGATTCGCGCCGATCTCCACCACCACCCCTTCAACGTAAACGTGGATGGCCACACCCCGCGCCCTCTCAAATAACGACCGAGAACAGGGCGATCAGTCAGAATCAATCGCGCAGGACACGACGCTCGGCCGCAGGTGGTGAGTTGATCGTGAACCCGATATCCTCGACGCTTCGGTCAATCGTCAGCTCTTTCCATCTGACAGACAAGAACGAGCGGCCGACGAAACGATGTCCGCCTGATCCATCCTCGCAGCGATCAAGACCGGCAGGGTTCGCGTGCGGCAGGGCTCAGATGGACCGGACCCGAAAGGACGGATGCTGAGCGCAGGCCGCGCAAACGCAATCGGCGTCGCGACCATGGAACCGCTTGCCTACCCATTCGAAGACCCTTTTGCCCGACGCCTCATGGCTGCGATCTCACAGGCGTGGCAGGAAAGAGGCATTGGACTTTCGCTGATCTCGGGAAGCCGCGAAAAGGATATCGCCTGGACGATGGAAAGCGCGCTGGTGGACGGCTTCATCCTGTTCTGCCTAACCGGAGCGAAGAAGCTCATTCAACGGTCTCGAGATCGTCGCCTCCCCTTCATAGCCCTCGATCTCGGCGGTTCCGACGACCGCCTCCCGAGTGTCGGGATCGACAACCGCGCAGGCGCTCACACGCTAACTCAGCATCTCCTCGATCTCGGACATCGCCATTTCGCCGTTCTCGCCATGGAAATGGCTGCAAATCGCTTTCAGCAAATCGAAGTGGGCGAGGATGTCGCCTATCACGCCTCGAAACGTCGCCTCGAAGGTACGTTCACCGCCCTTCGTGAGCGGAGTGTCGAACCCGCGACGGTGCCCGTCATCGAGACCTTGAGCGATGAAGCCACCATCCATCCCGCACTCGAAGCACTGTTTGCCGCCAAGTCGCATCCCACGGCGATCATCGCGCAATCGGATCTAATCGCGCTAATCACCCTCGATTGGCTGGCAAAACGGGGGATCGCCGTCCCCACAGACGTCTCTTGTCGGTTTCGACGGCCTTCCTGAAGCCGCCGCTGCGTCACCGCGCCTGACCACCATCGCGCAACCAATCGCAGCCATCGGACGCCGGGCCGTCGAAAAGCTTCTGGAGGCATCAGCGGATACCCAAAATCCGGCACCCGAATGTCTCGAGACGGAATTTATCGTCGCCAAGACGACGGGCCCAGCGCCCGACCTTTGATGGGACTTGGCTTCGATCCAAACGCGGCCAGCCGCCCAATGCGAGCTGTCGCGGAATGCTCCATAGGGCTGCCCGTTTGATCCACACGAGTTGGGCTGCCGTCTCCGGATCCGGAACGCTCGTTTTGCCGACGGGCTTGTGAAGCCATCGCTTTTACAGGCCCCTCGGCAGCCCTGTAAGGGAACCGTCCTGCCGAGGTCGCCGCCCAAGGCTTGATTCAAACGGCTTTACGGGAACTGCAGCACGAGGAGCGGAGGATCGCGATATTCAGGCGTCCGTGGTCGGACGCCCTTCACAGCGGATTTTCTTCACCGACCAGGCCGGGCGGCCTTTCAGATGTTCGGCGGCGGCTGCTTGGCCGAAGAGGGCGCATTGCATCATCGAGCCCTGAAAGGCCACGTTTTCACGATGGCAGTCTTCCGGCACGCTCTTCAGGCAGAGAAGGAGAGTCATGGCAATCATCGTTCGGTCCCCTTGATGGTTACCGGCGGCCGCCTCCCTCGCCGCCGCTCGCGACACCACGCTTCGAATGATACATCGAACGGTCGCGATCACCTGACCTTACGACATTTGCCGCACTGCACAATACCAAAATTTAGGCATGCCTAGACAATTAGAGCGAGATGATTTTACCTCGGTGCATAACCTGAATTGGCGAGATAGTTTGAACATTCGCGATTTGTGACGGTCTCGAGAATTTCGCGGATCG
>NZ_FWXR01000042.1 GCF_900176465.1 Fulvimarina manganoxydans | reverse complement strand
GCTCCGCGCCGCCGCCCGTCGCTCACCCCGCCCAGCCAAGCAACCCAACCGCCGGAAACGAACTTTCGGCTGGATAAAACTTGGGGGCAACGTCAGAGGTAAACTCGCTTCCGTTGTCGCTGACGATCATCTTGGGCTTCCCATGCTCGACTATCAGCCGATCCAGTTCGCGGGCGACGCGGACGCCGGACAGCGAGGTGTCGGCAATCAGCGCCAGGTTCTCGCGGGTGCAGTCGTCGACGATGGTGAGGATCCGGAAACGGCGCCCGTCCTCGAGCTGATCGGCGACGAAGTCCAGCGACCAGCGCTCACCCGGCACCAGCGGCACCAGCATCGCGCCATCGCGGCATCGCGGCATCGCGGCATCGCGGCATCGCGGCATCGCGGCATCGCGGCATCGCGGCATCGCGGCATCGCGGCATCGCGGCATCGCGGCATCGCGGCATCGCGGCATCGCGGCATCGCGGCATCGAATAGGTGTCCGGGACGCCCATTCTTGTCAAATGGCGCTTAATATAGCTGCCGATGATATCGTTAGGAATCACATTTAGAATGCACCGCAGAAGGCGCGAGATCCACGGGTCTATCGCCCAAAGCGTGGTATCAGCTTCCGCCGATTTAGGCCTTTCAACGGTGCCGCCGCTTGGCCTTCAAAAACGTAGCGAAGTCCGGATCGATTTCCTCAATTCCCTCGCCTGTACGAGAGCGCAAAAATTCATCGAGAAGGAGGACAATCAGTTCGTTCCTACTCAATCCTTCAACTCCAGCCTCCTCGTCAACTTTGCCGAGGATCTTCTGTGAGACCCTGATCGTCGTTGCCCCGGGGGATTTGCCAGTCGACGTATCCTCGCCCGACGCGTTCTGCGTCTTGTGGTTTCCAAGCAGTTCCACACGCAGCTTTTTCATATCGTTTCCGGTGTTCGAATGATCGTAACGATCTCTTCAAGGAGGGCTTCAAATTCGATCCTAGAACGAAGCGTGGATCGTTGTGTAAATGCCGAGCCGCCTTGGTCCATGGCATCGCGCAGGGGCACACGCCGCGTGTTCACAGTTTTCATAAAGAATCGGCTCAGGATTGCACTGTCGAGATAGCACTTGACAGCGCTAGATACCTCTGCACGACGACCTTCTAGCCGGTCCTCCGTGGCAGAAGGATCGACCAGCGAAAGGACAAATCGGATAGTTCGGCCGCGAGCATACGCCTTCTTGAATGTCCGCAGTGCCGGCGCACGCTCTCGCGCCGATGTCGAAAGAGGAATGAGCACAAGATCGGCGCAATCGATAGCAGCAGTATGGGATGCGAGAACCGCGCCGCACGTATCGATAACGACAAAATCCACGTTGATGAGGCGTTGCAAAACCCTCGGAACATCTGCCGGGTCGGCTTTGATAACTTCGAGCTTCCCGCCCGCCTGTCGCCATTCGACACAGGAATGTTGATCCGTATCCGTGTCGAGAATCGCGACCGTGTATCCCGCTGCGGCGGCAGCGGCCGCCAAATTGATTACGAGACCGGACTTCCCGACGCCGCCCTTCCCGCTCGCGACAGTGATTCGCACCTGTTTGCGTTCACCACGACTATCATCACATTGAACATCCCTAACTGACATGGCTTACCCCATCGAATCAGCATCGACCCGATGATCCCGCTTTCACGACTGAAAGCGGCATGCTAACTTGTTGACTAGACCGACATTGGGCTACGTTCGCGTTACGAGTTGCAATTCTGCAACAGTCTACGGATGCTAGCTCAGCTCCGTATGCAGAGCCTGCAAATCCGAACAACTACCGTCCACTGCTTTATGTTGAAGTAAGTAAAAATTTATGTAATCTTGATATATTAACCTACAATCACTTGAGGCGAATGTCGCTATTTACATTGACATTTTTCGTTTTATCTTGGCTGCATCGGCATCATTTCGACTGCTGACGATAGATCAGGAAGCAGGCGACCGCATGGGGCGGCCGCCGGGGGGGATTGCAGTCCCGCCCAGCGACCTGACCAAACTGACCTGTAAGGAAGGTTCAGAATGGCTAACGCGTTCATCGCGCGCATGGCGCTGCCGTGCAAGACCACTACCAATTTTTCCGACGAAGATAGTAATCCCGATGTCGCAGGCCTTCAGGGCTTGGCCATGTCGGACGAGGACGGGACCTGCCTCGCGCACCTCATCTCCCGTCCGATTGGCTCGCGAGAGATCGGTGGTATCCCATACATCACCGGCTGGGGGCCGATCATGCGGATCACCGAGATCCCCGATCTGCCGGACGAGTTCAAGTCTCAAATGATCGAAGCGGCACGATCGGCCCGCCGTCAGCCTCATCTCGGCCAGGATAACGGCGAGGTCGGCGCACTCCGCTCCCTCGATGCCGGCCGGCACGTCGCGATCTACGGTGTCGACACAACGCCCGACATGATCAGCGATGGCAACAACGTGAAGGGTGCCGCGCCGTCCATTCCTAATCGGGCGGGTCCTGTTTTTTCCAGAGACGAAGTCGTGAGCGCTCGCCGCATCCTCGGCGCCATCGCACAGTGCGGCGAATACGTCGCCGACCTTGCCTATGATCACTCAGCAGCTCTCAAGGGTGGTCGGAGAACAGAGCCCGCCAGCGAAGAACTCTGCCTAAAGCTCGCCGGCCTCGGCCTCGTCACGGCGACGCGCACGCCGACTGGCTTCATTCTCCGTTGCCCGAAGATCGGTCCGCAGCTCGACTGACGTCATTCGCGACACCGCCCGCAGCTTGGGCGCCGTTCAAATCTTCGTCGTCGCCTGACACCCCCTGCGTTTCAATCCGCTCGCCATCCATGGTGAGCGGCCGCCCCTTCCCTTCCGCTCATTATGACCTGGCGACATCGTCAGGCAGGAGGAATCCTATGTCCAGTCGTGATCGCAAGCATTTCCGCCACGCCATCCCCCGGCTGTCCCGCCGGGTCCTTTCCGGACGTCCGCCGCTCAATCCCGAAGCGGAATCGACAGCATCGAAGGCGGAAGATCCCATCTGTCGTACCATCGACGCCATTGCCTATTCGATCGTTGACGATGCCCTCGTCAGCGCGAACGCGCTGGAAGCCGATCCAATGCTTGGCGAATACTCCACCATCGCCAGTCTATTTCGTTCGATCGTGACGAGATCGGGTCAAGCGATCCCCGACGTAATTGCCGTCGCCCTTCGCGAGAATCCGCACTACCTCGTCCTGAGGGAACATCAACTGCCACTGACCCGCGCTGCCGATGAGATCGTTCGAAACAATGATCATACCACTCCCGATGTTGAGGTACGGGCAGATACGCATGTTCTCAACTTCTTCGCGACCGATCTGATCGTCATCGACCGGAACACTAGACACGCGACCCTAATTGAATGCGTCAGAGGCAGCGTGCGTCTTTCCGGTCCCCGGACAAAAGCTCTACTTCGGACGTTGCGGACGGCGGCCTTGAGCGCCCGCAGCGCGCTCGAAGCCGATGGTCATCGCATCAACGCCGTCACCTGCACCGTCTTCGACCGATATGGACGAGCAGGGCACGACGAGTCGATGACGATGCACGCCGGCGAGATCGACGCATTTCTCGAAGTTCCGGTCATTCATCTTCTCGATCGTCTCGACCGAAGCATTCGGGACAGGCTGGCAGCGATCGTCGAGCCGGCGCCCCATGAGTCTCACACTTCTAGCGAGGATCCCAAGCGAGAAAGCCGCTTGGTAGATCATAACGAAGACGTCGCTCAATTGCCGGATCATGAGGTCAAGCCGCCCAAGGGCCGGAACATACAGAACCCTCGTGTCATCTACCTTAGCCGGTCGATCGGACCTGCGGAATGGCGGCGGATGATGGGACGCAGTCCCGATCAGAACGATCGTCATCCCGAGCTGTCTCACTGACCGGCTGACTCGTCTGATTTGTCTTGCCTAGGCCTACAGTCTGTACCCGCATCGGCTAAGCGCTCCGCCTCTGCTGATCGGGTACAGTTGGCCGCATTCTCGAAAGTTTCACGATGCCGCCGAAGACGACCAGATCGACATCCGTGCTGCTTCTGTCGCCCGATGATGGCGCGACTCCGCGCCTCCTTCACCTCGATCCCTCTTTCTACGTAGCTGCCGCACTGCGACTCGGACGTCGGTCTATCCCGCGCTCGGAACGCGATCGAATGCTCGCTAGCCTCGATCGCCTCGTGGCGTCCGGCGATGCGACCGCTCCACTCGTTCGTAATTGGTTCGCTCGTCGGCAACCGGACAACAGGAAGGGCACCTGAGATGCGTGGCTCGGCATACATTGCTCCAGGCATTCCCGTCGGCTCGGAAGAGGACGACATCGTCAGGCTCGAGCGCCTCGCAACCGACCTCCGTCGCTACGCCGCCGGTAATGGTCCGACCGATGCCGAACTCGCGGCTGCACCTCTTCTGACCGTCGTTGCGACCGTGCCGGACATGTCGACGATGCGTATCGTCGGCAGCGTGGCCGGGCATCCGCTTTGTGGTTCTGGAAACGTCATGACTTCGCGGATCTACGCGATTGATCGCTCGGGATCGTGGGCACGGAGCTACTCACGGCTCTACAACATTGCTCCGCATTCCCGGTGGCACCAATGAGCCGGAGCGGGTATCGCTGGATTGGTACTCTCGGCCGATCCGGCGATGGCAGCTATTACGACGATCACCAGGCTGACCGCGACGACGTCGCCTCCGTCAGCACGGAAGCGACCGATCCGGTCACGACGTTCGTTCGAGAACGGCTTCAGAAGGTCTTGCAGAGCGTCGATCTCGGGGACGGACGAAAGCTGGTGGTCCTCCGCTGTCCAAACGCAGCATGTGTTGTCCTCAGCGAAGTACTGATGGAGAACCTGGACCGGTTCGCGATGCTTCCGTTCATGCCAGATATGCGCGACGCGCTCCGCCAAATGGAAAAGGCCTCGCTCGTTGTCATGGCGTCCCCAACCGACGAGATCAGTCTCCACGGCGATGCCGTTCTCGACTTCGTTTACACGGAAGCGGAAGCGACGGAAATCTTCGAACAAGTTTACGGCGTCCGCAAGGCGATCGGATGTCCGACGCTCGAGGACCTGCGCCGGGTGATCGTCACGACGACGGCCCCGGACAAGGCGGAGGCACGGCTGGCGGCGATCGCGTCTGAGACGGATGCCGCCGAGACCGAGCGGAAGAGGAAGGAGGAAGAAGCCGATCGGAGCCGAGCCGCACGTGAAGAGCGAGAGAGGGCGAAGGGGGCCGAGAACCTACACACCGAGCTTCATCGCCCGGTGTCTCCGCGTGCGTCCGACCTCACCGGCTACGGCGAGGCCGGCGTTTGGGCCATGGACCTGGCGACCGACGTTTCCGCTCTCAAGGACGGCCGGATCGGTGCCGAGGATCTCGATCGCGGGGCGCTACTATATGGCCCTCCCGGAACCGGAAAGACGCTCCTGGCACGTGCCATCGCCGCGGAGGCCGGCATTCCGATGATCCTCGGCGGCTACTCGATCTGGCTCGACAGCAAAGACGCTCGGGGCGACACCGCAATCCGGATGATCCGGGAAGCCTTTCGCGCGGCCCGGGCGAATGCCCCGGCTATCCTATTCATCGATGAGATCGACTCGTTCGGATCGCGTGGACAGAACGGGAATAACGAGAGCTGGTTTCGCCCGTTCATCACGACGTCTCCAGGAGATCGATGGTGCGATGAGCACGGCAGGTGTGATTGTCATTGCGGCCACCAACGACAGGCATAGCGTGGACCCGGCGCTCCGCCGCGCCGGACGGCTCGACCGTGCGTTCGAGATCGGACTTCCCGATGAGGCCGCGCTGAAGGGCATCCTCCGGCACCATCTCGGCGGAGTGGACGACGTCGCGATCGAGACCGTCGCGGCCGCGCTGGCGGGTTCGGTTTCCGGCGCGGACATCGCGAAGATTGCCAGAGAAACAAGACGGAAGGCTCGGCGATCCGGAAACGCCCCAACTGCCGCAATGCTGATCGAGTCGGCCCTTCCGGCGGACGAGCGGCCGGACGAAGAACGGTGGCGCATCGCTGTCCATGAGGCAGGACATGCAATCATCGGGGCCGCATGCGGCCGAATGCCGGAGGTCTTGTCGATTGTGGCGAAGGACCGCTCCGGAGGATATGTTCGGTTCGAGGGGACCGTTTCTCTCCTGCCCGGAGTTCTGGAAGCGTCAGTCCTGACGCTTTTGGGTGGCCGGGTTGGCGAACTGATCGTTCTCGGCGAATGCAGCGCCGGAGCGGCCGGCGATCTGTCGCAGGCAACGTCCCTGATCTCGGCCGACGAGAGTGCGGGCATGGGGAACTGGCTCTCTGTCGGAGACGTGTCCCGCTCGGTGGTCGAGCGGCGGCTGCAAAGACTCCATGCAGAAGCGACTCTAATCGCAATGCGACACCGTCAGGACATTGTAGATTTGGCAAATTTGGCGATGGACAAGCGCGTGTTATCCAACAATGTATTGCGGAAATTCTTTGTGGAACGTCACCGAAAATTTCTAAATCAAGAGTTTTATAATTGAACTATATTGCTTCAATGCAACAATCTCTTATGGAAAACTCTCCTGATTCGTCATGCGATATTGAACCATGCGCAATATTTTTACGGATTTTGAGGCTATCGGGTCAAACAAAAAGGTCGTTCCGCTTTCTTTCGACGAGATATAGATGGATCCGTCCTGCGACTGCATCAGAAAATCGCGGTTTAGACTTAAATACAGCCCTATATTCGCCAGTGGAGCTCGCCTCTGAAAAATTCTTCTAGCTTCGCACCTAAAAATTGAGAGAGATGGGCACGCCCCTCAGTAATCGAGACCCTCAAGTGGCCTCGGTACTTGGATATCAGGCTTGGCTTTCGGTCTCAGAGTATTCTCGGCTGCCAGAGATCTCCACCGCTTCATGGGCGCCGCGAATTCGGACGGAAGGTCGACGGCTTGAAGATCTTTTACGCGGGAAAGCGCGTCCAGAAGGACACTCCGTCCCTGGAACGGATCACTGGCACAAAGGATTTCGCGAGCAACCCCGGCGCTTCGTTCGACGTCCTTTCTCTGCTCAGCGATATTCTTCTCGCCCTGATCGAGCGCGGCCTCACGCACTGCTATCGCCGCCAGCCGCGCCTTCGCCTCTTCGAGCAGGCGGTGCATCTGCGCCTCCGCTATCTTCAGATCATTCAAGCGTTGCGTCGCTTTATCACAGGCGACTTTTGCCTGTTCTCGATCCTTAGCTGCAGCTTTGCGATCCTCGTCAGCCGCCGTCGCAGCGAGCCTCGCAGCGTCTTCCGCTTTCCTGATAGCCCGATACGCCCGCGGCGCCAGGTAGCGAGCGTTCGTCTCGGCTTTCGGTCGTCCGCGAAGAAGCCCGAGCGGTGCGCTGATCTGAGCAATCCAGTCCTGTAATGCGCTGAGCTTCTGGGGCTGCCCGAAGTGCTCGCGGACGGACACCCATCTCGCAGCTCCAGTTCTCTTCGTCTGCTTCGTGTAACTCGGAACGATGACCACACTGAGATGCGGCGTCGTTTCGTCGAGATCGAGACGCCAGCAAGCAACGGTCCAGCCATCTTTCTGACTGCAACCGAGGAGAACGACGGCAAGGAAATCAAGGATCTTGCGTGGATCATGGCGCTCTAGTGCTTCAGGCGAGTTTTCGCCAAGTCGCTCGGTGAGGGCGCGCCATCGTTTCGGAAGATCCCGCGGGAGAAACTGCGTATCATCGTCGGAGTCGACATCTGTCAGATATCGCGTTTCAAAGGCCCCATCGATAAGATCTCGCAACGCAGCCATACGCTCGGATCGCAGAGCTTCGATATCGTGCGCGGCTGCGGTAGCCTCCACCCCAAACTCGGTATCGCGAGCGAAGAAATCAGGGCTGGCGGTGAAAAGGAGCTCGGCGCCGATCGCTGCCCCGCGGCGGCATTTCAGCCCTGCGTTTTCGGTCGCAGCACTCAGGCAAGCTCCAATGTCGAAGGGGGATATTGGCTGCCCGGTCACATCAGTCGCTCGGATGCCGCCGGCAAGGACGAGGGCTCGGCGAGCCGGGTCACAATGACCGAGATCGTGCCCTCCCGATCGAAGCCCGTGTGTCGCTCTCGCTTTTGCATCGGCAGCGCTTCGGATCGGCTGGAATCTTACACATGAATAATTCGGCATCAGGACGCTCCAACGAGAGATCCTGATCCATTTCTCTCAGAAGTCGGAAAGTTGGAAAAAGAATCTGGCCGAGACCAGTGTCGCCGACGCTCCCGGCGGAAATCGCTTAGTGAGTCTAGACAATTGGTATTCAGATCTGATGTCGCTCGCGTTCTCGGCGCAAATGGGCAGCGGGCCGAGTCACTTCCGACTAGCGCTCGCGAAGCGGGCGGAATTGGTCAGCGCTTTGTTGCGGCCTTCGTCGCCACCTCCATCGCTTGGAACGACCATTTTGTCGCCAAGAGGATCGCAATCAGATTGAGGAGCATATGCGGGCCGAGCTGCCGAGGTAACAACAGGCGAGATTGCACAGAACGAACTCCGGCGAACGGCTCAACGGCCAAAAAGGCGCACCGAAGGCGGCGGCATCCACTCCGAGAGAAGCCCATTACGCTGCTCGACAGTGCGCATCTTCTTCGGTACGCTAACTCCGGCGAGTATGGTTGTCACAGGATGACTTATGAGGGTTCGCCGATGAAGCGGTAGCCGACGCCTGGCTCGTTCAGGATGAAGCGCGGCGCGGCCGCATCGTACTTCAGCTTGGCTCGAATGCGGCCGATGAAGACGCGCAAGTACTGGACGTCCTCGGTATGGGAGAGGCCCCACATTTCCAGGAGAAGCTGACGGTGGGACGATCCGACTTGCGTTTGACGCGAGGAACGCCATAAGATCGAACCCCTTGCGCGTCAGGCGAAAGGGCTCGCTGCCGCGGAACACTTCGTGCATCGCACGGTCGAGGACGAGGCCGGCGGAGGGGAGGCGCGCGGTCGGAGAAGCGTCATCCGGATTGCCGCGGATGCGCATGAGCACGCGGACGCGGGCGAGCATTTCGGCGATGCCGAAGGGCTTGGCGACGTAATCGTTTGCGCCGGCGTCCAGCGCCTCGACCTTTCCGCTCTCGGCCTGGCGGACGGAAAGTATGAGGATCGGCACCTGCGACCACTCCCTGATCCGGCGGACCACTTCCTTGCCGTCGATGTCCGGCAGGCCGAGGTCGAGGATGACAAGATCCGCCGTCTCCGTGGCGCTCTTGGCAATGCCGTCCTCGCCGCGCACCGCCTCGACGACGGAAAAGCCATGGGCTTCGAGGGGGATGCGCAGTGACCGGCGGATATGTCGTGGAGGAAGAGCTCATTCAACTTGCTGCTGGCCAACGGCAGCTCTGCGCCCAGGCCGTGTCAAAACGTCGACAGGGTTATCGTTCGATGTTTTGAGGCCGACCGGATGGCCGAGCGCCGGGAGATGGGGCTTTGACGGCTGCGT
>NZ_FWXR01000021.1 GCF_900176465.1 Fulvimarina manganoxydans | reverse complement strand
CGATCCGCGAAATTCTCGAGACCGTCACAAATCGCGAATGTTCAAACTATCTCGCCAATTCAGGTTATGCACCGAGGTAAAATCATCTCGCTCTAAGCTCTGTCATGGAACGGTCCTTCTCGTTCGAAGAGGTCAGCCCTCTCCCTTGTCACATAGATGCCGCAGAGCAGGGGCCGTTCCTCATCTTCAGCGGACGTATGAAATGATCTCCGCTGGCAGCCCGAGCGTCGTCTGAGCCCCTCGCCGGACATTGCCAAACGGCTGTCTCGACGCCGAGAATTGTCCCATCAGCCGATCGAACCGAAATGTCCGGCTCGTTTCCGCCAAGAGGCGCGATTCGATCCATTCGATAATCCCATGCCACTCTCTCGCTTTGGTGGTCAGGGCCACCTCTCCGAACCATTGAGCGGCCAATACTCGCGACAGGGTTCGTCAGCGAGCCGGAAGGCGCAAGCGCTCGCCGGTTTCCCGGTCGAAATAGCGCAAATCGTTCGGATCGAAGGTGACCATCAGCGTCTCGCCGGGCCGCGCTCGGACACCACGCCGGGCTTCGATCGTCAGCGGGAGGCCAGCGCTTTCGCGCCCCCCTGTTTGCCTGATCTCCCCATAAATATAGCTCGTCGAGCCGAGATATTCGGCGAAATCGACGCGGAGCGGCAGGGGGCCGATCATGCCGGAGCGCTCCTGGTCCAGACGCGCTCTGTCGAGGGAGGCGGGAACGACGACGAGATGTTCGGGCCGAATGCCGACATCGAAGGGTCCCGCCCCGAAAGCATCGGGTACGCAACGTCCGAGGGAATGGCCGCCGACCATCAGCACGCCATCCCCGTCGAGCTCAGCCGGCAGAAGGTTCATCTTCGGCGACCCGATAAAGCCTGCCACAAAGGCATTGGCCGGATCGTCGTAGATTTCGGCGGGCCGCCCCACCTGTTCGAGGCGTCCACCCCGCAAGATGACGATCTTGTCGGCCAGTGTCATGGCCTCGGTCTGATCGTGGGTGACATAGATCATCGTGTTGCCGAGGCGCTGATGGAGCTTGGCGATCTCGATGCGCATGGCCACCCGCAATTCGGCGTCGAGATTGGACAAGGGCTCGTCGAAGAGGAAGATCTGCGGATCGCGGACGATCGCCCGTCCGATCGCGACACGCTGGCGCTGACCACCTGAAAGCTGGCCGGGTCTGCGATCGAGAAGAGGCTGCAGCTGCAGTATCTCGACCGCCGAGGCGACGCGCCTCTCGATCTCGGCCTTCGGCGCGCCGTTCATGCGCAGACCGAAGCTCATATTCTCCTTGACCGACATATGCGGATAGAGCGCGTAGGACTGGAACACCATGGCGATCTGGCGCTCGGAGGGATCGGTGTCGGTCACGTCCCGCCCCCCGATCCGGATCGTGCCGTCGCTCGCATCCTCAAGACCCGCGATCACCCGCAGAAGCGTCGACTTTCCGCAACCCGACGGTCCGAGGAACACGACGAACTCGCCGGGTTCGACGGCCAGGTCGATCCCGTGCAGAACGTCGACCGTCCCGAAGGATTTACGGACTTTCGAAAGGGTGAGGCCACTGCCTTCGGCGTCCGCTATGGTTTGCCACCTCGCCTGCGCGCCCATTATTCGGCCTCCCGTCTCACCCAGACCAGCATTTCGCCGGGCTCGCGATTGTCCCAGGCGTAATAGGGCACGAAGGTCAGCGTTCCTTCTTCGCGAGACGGCGGCGTCGATCGGTAGAGCGCGCCCGTTTCGTATCGCTCGCGACGCCCCCCACAGGCGATGCGCACGAAACCGCCGAGATCGTCGATCGCCTCGCATCTGAAGGCCGGCTCCGCCGGCAGGACCGCGCCATTGAGGAAGCTGCCATTGTCGGCGCCTTCGAGGCAGTAGACGAGGGGGCCACGGGCGAGCGCCGCCCGGCCCTGATCATTGCCGACATTGGGATGGGCGAAGATAAGGCGCGGGACCATCTCGATGGCGAGAACGATACGCTCGCCGCCACGCCATTCCCGCTCCAGCCGCACATAGCCTTCGGCCATATGAGCGTCCAGATCGATCGCCTCGCCGTCGACGGCGAGCGTCGCACCGCTGGCCCAGCCGGGAATGCGCAGGGAGAGGGCGAAACGCGCCGGCGCCTCCAGTGCGCCGAATTCGATCTCGACGCGTCCATCCCTGGGATAGGCCGTCCTCTGGGTCAGCGTCACCGTCCGAGAGGCCACCTCGACCGTCGCCTCGCTCTCGCAATAGAGATGCACGGCGATTTCGTCCTTGGCAAGGCCGTAGATATAGGTCCCTATCGAGGCGATCAGCCGCGACAGATTGGGCGGGCAGCAGGGGCAGCGATGCCAGCGCCATCGATGATGATCGCCCCGGCTCTCCAGGGGGTTTTCGTAGAAGAACGTCTCGCCGTCGAGCGAGATTCCCGACAGGGCGCCATTATAGAGGGCTTGTTCCATCACATCGGAAAAACGCCGATCGGGCCCGCGCCCCAACATGCGGCTCGCCCAGAAGACGAGGGCGACGGAGGCGCAGGTCTCGGCATAGGCGCTGGCATTTGGCAGATCGTAATCGAAGGTCAGGCCTTCGTTCTGAGCGGACGGGCCGAGGCCGCCCGTTACATAGAGGTTCTTCTCGGTCAGATGCGACCAGAGCCCTTCGAGCGCGGGGGTCAGCGTCTCGTCGGCAAATTCGGTGCGCACATCCGCCATGCCGCTGTAAAGATAGGTGGCGCGCACCGCATGACCGACGATGCGACGCTGATCGCGTACCGGTTCGTGCGACTGATTGTATTCCTGGGTTCCGAACCAGAATGCGCCATCGGCTTCTCCGCGGACCTTCGCCTCCTCCTCGAAATAATTCGGGGTCTGGCCGCGCTGGTCGACGAAATATTTGGCGAGCGCCAGATAGCGCCGCTCGCCGGTGGCGCGGGCGAGCTTGACAAGGGCGAGTTCGAGTTCCGGATGGCCTGGATAGCCGCGTAGCTGCCCTTCGCCTGTGCCGAAGACCGTGGTGATATGGTCGGCATAGCGCGACAGGATGTCGAGGAAGCGCCGCTTGCCGGTCGCCTGGAAATAGGCTACCGCGCCTTCCATCAGATGGCCGGCATTGTAGAGCTCGTGGCGGTCGCGCAAGTTCGTCCAGCGCTCGCCGGGCTGAATGCGCTGATACCAGGAATTGAGATAGCCGTCCTCGGCCTGGAGACGGGCATAGGCGTCGATCACATCGTCGACCCGGCGCTCCAGCTCGGCATCCGGGTGGCGATAGAGGGCATAGGCCGCCGTCTCGATGCTCTTGCCGAAATCGGAGTCCCAAAACATCTGGGTGGTGACGGTGTTGCCATGCTGGAAGGGGATCCGGATTCCGGGATTGGGTCGGTCCGGATCGACCTGGTCCAGCATGCCGGCCTCGATGCAGCGATCGAAGAGCATATGGGCGGTCTTGGTGGCGATGGTGTCGATACGCGGGCCGAAGAACCCCCCGACCGTGACCTGGCGCAGTTGCGGCGGCCGGAAGGAAGCGGCCGAGCCTGCGGCGATCGAAGACTGTTTGTTCATGAAGTCACCTGAGGATGGGTCGAAACCAGAGACCGTCATTTGACGGCGCCCGCGGTCAGCCCGCGGATGTAGAAGCGCTGCAAGGCCAGGAAGACGATGAGGCAGGGGATCATCATGGCCGTGACCCCGGCCTGGACCGCGCCCCAATCGACCGAGCCGAAGCGACCGGCGCGCACCTGGGCGATCAGAACCGGCAGCGTCAGCTTGTCCGGATCGGACAGGAAGATCAGTGCGGCCAGGAACTCGTTCCAGGCGTTGAGAAAGGCGAAGATCGCCACCGTCGCGACGCCCGGCATGACGAGGGGTAGAAGGACGCGGAACAGCATCTGAAAGGTGGTCACGCCTTCCATGCGCGCCGCCTCCTCGATCTCTTTGGGCACCGCGTCGAAGGCGTTGCGCATCATGAAGATCGAGAAGGGCAGTTGCAGCGTCGTATAGACGAGGACGAGGCCGATCAGGGTGTTCTGCAGGCCGAGCTTGGCAAGCAGGATGAAGAGCGGGGTGAGGATCGACTGGAACGGGATCATCAACGTCGCCATGATGAGCACGAACAGGACGTTGCGCATGGGAAAGCGGAAGCGCGAGAAGCCGTAGCCGGCAAACAGGCTGACGATCACAGACAGGACGACCGTCATGCCGGCGACGAAGCCGCTATTGGCCGAGTGGCGCAGGATGCCCTCGCCCGCCGCATCGAGGCGCAAATAGCTGTCGACGCTGACGCCTTGCGTCGGCCAGGGCGGCAGCGGCACCTGAAAGGCTTCAGACCCGCCCCGGAAGGAGGAGAGGATCGTCCAGAGGATCGGCGCCAGAAAGGCGGCCGCCACCAGAAGACCGACAAGGGTCGACAATGCGAGGGACAATCTCTTGGCTGTGGCGGCGGTCATCGCGCATCCTCCTTGGGATCGCGGATGATCCAGAGCTGCACGACGCTGATGGCGACGAGAATCGCCAGAAGCACGATGGACAGGGCGGAGCCATAGCCGAGCCGGAAGGAGACGAAGGACTGGTTGAAGATCCAGTAGACGGCCGTCAGCGTCTGATTCTGGGGGCCGCCCGAAACCATGATGTAGAACTGGTCGAAAGCGAGCATCGAGCCCGAAATGCAGAGGATCAGCGCCAAACCCACAGTGCGCCGCATCAGAGGCAGTGTGAGGAAGCGGAAGCGCTTCAACGCGGAGACCCCGTCGATGCGCGCGGCCTCCGTGATATCCTCGGGAATGCTCTGAAGGCCGGTCATCAGGATGATCATGGTGAAGCCCGCGACCTTCCAGACGACCATGGTGATGATCGAGGCGAAGGCGAGGTCGAAACTGCCCAGAAGATTGACGCGCCCGTTCGTCAGGCCGAGGCGTTCCATGAGCGGGCTGAACAGTCCGTTGTCCACATTGAGTAGCCACACCCACAGGAGCGAGGCGGCGGCAAAACCGACCACGACCGGCAGGAAATAGATGGTGCGAAACACGTTCTGGAGGGGGCGCGGCTTCTCCACGAAGATCGCCAGTGGAAAGGCGACCGCGAAGATCGCGATCGTCACCACCACGGTATAGAGGACGGTGAAGCCCATCGCGTCCCAGAAGCCGGTATCGGAGAGCATGCGCCAATAGTTGTCGAGGCCGATGAAGCGCGGCTGGCCCAAGAGCGGCCAGCGATGAAGCGACATCCAGGCGGTCATGGCGACGGGCGTCAGGAAGAAGAGGCCGACAAGGAGGAGCGCGGGGACGACGAAGAGAAAGCCGACGAGTTGACTCTTTCGCTTTCGTTTTCGCTTGTGCCCGCCGCACGGCATGGCCTTGCCGACCGTGACCGGCTGGGTGACGATATTCGACATAGGATCGTCCCGGTGGTTCGAGGATGGACGGTTCGGGCAGCGCGCCCGGCAGGCTCGGGGCCGAGGCCGGACGCGCCGCATCGTCCGCTGGGAGGAGACGCGGGCGATCAGCTGCCGAAGTCGATGGTTTCCTGCATCTGCCGCTCGCCTTCGGCAATCGCGGCATCGGGATCGTCGCCATAAATCGCGGCGGACAGCATCTGGATCCAGGGCGAGTTCGCACTGTTGATGATGTCGTTGAAGACGACGGAGTAAGGCGTGTGCCCCGTGGGGACGGTCGCTGCGGCGACCTGAAGCCGCGAATCCTGGTCGGCCATGATCTTAGCCGAAATATCGGACCGCGCCGGCAAGCTTCCATATTTCGCCATCAGGGTCTGGCCTTCGGGGGAGTAGGCGAATTCCAGAAACGTCTTGGCAAGGTCGACATGGTCGGAGCCCTTGGTGATGACGAAATTGTCGCCGCCGACAAAGGTGGATGAGCCGCCGTCCTTGCCGGGGATCGGGGCGACGCCGAAATTCAGATCGGGGTGCTGGGTGGTCAGGACGCCGATCGTCGCCGCTCCGACCACCTGCATCCCGATCCGGCCGTTCTGGATCGACAGGAAGTTGGTGCCGTTGTCGGTGCGCGCGCTTGCCGCGATCGACCCATCGGCGATCATGTTGCGGAAAAGGTCGACCGCATCATGCATTTGCGGCGTGTCGAGGGTCGCCTTGGAGCCGTCATCCGAGAGGATCCGGCCATTCGAGGCCCAGATCATCGGCGTGAAGGAGAAAATGGTGCAGCCGGCGCAGTTGCCGGAAAAATAGAAGCCGTCGATGTCATCGCCGAGCGCATCGACCCTCTTGGCCATGTCGCGCCATTCGGCATAATTCGTTGGCCCTTTTTCGGGATCGAGCCCGGCTTTTTCGAACAGGTCCTTGTTCCAGGCCATCACCGAGGTCTCGGTGGTGAAGGGCATGCCGTAGATGTCGCCCTGATAGGTGGCGACCGAAAGGTGCGCCTTGGAGAGGCTGTCGAAATACGAAAGACTCTTCGCCCAATCCGTCAGCGGTTCGAGTTGGCCGGACGCCGCGAAGGACGGAGTATAGATCAGATCGAGCGCGACGGCGTCGGGCGCCTCGCCGCCGGCCAGAGCGGTCGCATATTTCTGGACCATTTCCTGGAAGGGAACCTGGACCACCTGGACCTGGTCTTCGTGGCTTTCGTTGAAGGCCTTGACCAGCGCCGGGATCGTCTCGCCCTGGCCCGAGCGCGACCATAGTGTCATCGTTTCGGCCGATGCAGGCCCGGCCAGAAGCGCCATCGCGCCGGCACAGGTCATCAGTCTTGCGACGATCTTCGAATAAGTATTGGAGCGGGTCATGCATGTCCTCCCTTGGCTTGCGATTCCCGCCGGCGGACCTCCCGTCCGCGCATGGAAGCGGTTCTCGTTCGGATATCAGGCATGCGAGCGGGGAATGGCCCCCGGCGCGGATGCCGAACGGACTGCGCGGGGGCATCGGGCGGTGCGGATTGGCCGCCCGGATGCTCTCGATCTTATTGGTCACGCGCCGGGAGGCCGGAACCCGGCATCCCGTTTTCGCCCGGCGCTTCAGGACATGTCCCGCCCCGCGCCGCAGGAGCGGCGCTGGATCAGCCGGCAGGGCAGGTATCGATGGCCGGGCGCGACGGGTCGCCCTTCGATCAGCTCGAGAAGGGTCTGCCCGGCCTGCCGTCCGAGTTCGACGAGATTCATGTCGATCGTCGTCAAAGGCGGCCGCACCGCATCGGCGAAGATTTCCCAGTTGTCGAAGCCGACGATCGCCACATCCTCGGGCACTTTGATCCCGCGCAGCGCAAGAGCATCGGCCAGGCCGCGAGCGATCTGATCATTGCCGCAGAACACCGCGTCGGGGCGTCCGGCGGACGGCACGCCATTTGCGAAGAGGCGTTCTGCGGCCGCAAAGCCCCAAGCCTCGGTCCAGGCACCCGTCAGCGGCTGCAGAAAGGGGTCTCGGTCATGGGCACGGCTCGCTTCGCGCCAGCCGGCGATGCGCTTCGCCACAACGTCGAAACTGTCCGGCCCCGTGACATGGGCAACACGTGTGCGACCACTGGCGTAAAGATGCTCGACCGCGAGACGGGCCCCCTGGACCTCATCGACGAAAAAGCCGATCTCGTTCGGCCCGCATTCGGAATAGACGTGGATGATCGGCATTGTGAGGCTGGCGAGATCGATGGGAAGCCTCGCATCGGCACGCCGACCCGATACGATCAGCGCGTCGACGCATTTGTCCTGCATCGCTTCGACATTGACCTGGGCGCGGCGCGGGTCATTGTCGAGAACGGGACAGAGAAAGACCGATACTCCCTCGTCGACCAGCGCCTCGGAAATACCGCTCGCGACGGGAAGCGTGAAGCGGCCATAGGTGTCGTTCGTCAGAAGCCCGACGGTGAAGGAGCGCTGCTTTAGGAGCCCCCGCGCCATGGCATTTGGGCGAAATTGTAGTTCAGAGGCTGCCTTGAGGATCCGTTCGCGTGTATCCTCTGTCATCCGGCCGTTGCCGTTCAGCGCCTTCGAAGCCGTCGAGACGCTCACACCGGCATGGTGGGCGACCTCTCGAATGGTAACTCGAGCTGAGCGATTAGCAGAACCAGCAAACACGAACCACCTTCTGAGAAAAGGTTTTCTCAACCTGCGTGACACGAAGAGTCGGGAACCCTATTCGCATCGAGCACAGGTGAGAAAACGATTTCCCAAACCATTCCATGGCGCTGATAGCGTGTCAAGCCAGAAATCGAACACTAAGGGAGAAACACCGGCCCTGTCGCAAACTCTCGCCGCTTAACGATTCGGGGACCGTGACGTTGGCCCCAAGTTTTTTCCAGCAGGGAGCTCGTTTCCGGTGGTCATGTTGCCATGACGGGCCGGATGTGCGGCGGGCTTCGGTGCGGAGCCGTCCATCAAGTGCAGCCCCGGAGCCCGTCGCGTTCGCAAGGTCACGGCGAACGCGGGTAGATTGCTCCTGCCGAACGGGAACTGGAGCTTCCAATTCCTTCTCCCGGTGCTAGTCCAGCCAGCGGCGTAAAGTCGACAAGCCGATCACGAGACTCTCGGCAATTTCCTTTTGCCTGCGGCCGCCCGCTGCAACGAGCCGCACAGCCTCGGCCACGAATCCCTTGCCGAGTTTCTTACGAAATGCTGCTCTTTCCTTCAGAAGAGCTCATCACTTTCCGAAGGCAAGTCTACTTGACTGCCACTTCAGTCTTTCGGCGATCGTGTTCAGGATCATGGCAACACTCTTCATCGGTGAGAGAGCGAAAATCGGTCAGTACGGGCACCGAACCGTGAGGCCGCGAAATCTTGCGACAGGGCCGTTTGAAGCCGAACTGAGCGATTGGAGAGCCAAACGTTTTTTCGCGGCGAAAAAAGCAACGGCGAAACAAAACGTAATAGCAGGGCCAGAATATTGTCAGGTTGTGGCGGAATATACCCACCCATTGTGAAGGGGATGCCACATGCGGACACGAATTCGCGCTTTGCCGGGTTATTTGTCTACGATATCGCGGCGCTTTGCGACCCAGGCGGTCATATCCGGAACGGTGATGATCGTGCTCCACGCGGCCGGCGGCGGCGCAGGGCTCTACAAGACGATCTTCGGGCCGGGCGAGCCGTCGGCGTCCTCGTCGGACACAGTCGAGGTCGAGCCTTCGAACCGGCAGAACGTCAATCAGGAGAAGTCGCCCCGGCTCGCGATCACCAAGCGCGCCGCCCCGACACCCGCGCATTCGAGACCGCAGGTCGAAACACGAAGCAAGGAGGGCGAGACGAGGGTGGCGACAGGCACTCCGCGGAGACACGACGACACGAGTATTCCGGACGGAGTCCTTCTGTTCACCGAGTGCCGCACAGCCTGCGAGTCGCGCGACCCGCTCCTGGTTTCAGAAGACGCGCCGAACGATGATCCGGGGCCCGTTGCAAGCGCGGAGAATCGGCCCCTGGTTGCGGAGGTTGGCCGGCCTGTTCCGTCCGTTTCCCGGGACAGCGGGATGGGCGGAGTGTCCGATTGGTTGCCCGGCGGCGCTACCCTGCGCGACGGGTTGGACGTGGCGGCCGCGACCGTCGATCACACTCTGAACAGGATCGATGCCATCGCGACGGCCTTGACGCCCTGGTAGGCGCTATCTTCGTCGATCCGCCGGAGACGGTCTCGAGAGGGAACACAAAGCGAGGCTCATCGCCTCGCTTTGTGTTTTTCGATCAGCTATTCGCACCGGGAACCAGCATCGCAGGGGTTATCGGCTGACCTTCGCCTGATCCGCCGCCGAGAGGCGGTCCAGACGGTGCGCCATCAGGCCCCCGGGCTCCGCCGGGCGGAGGCCCGCCGAAGCCCTGTGGCGGCGGGCCTTCGGGAGGAACGCCATCCGGCGGCGGCGGCGGAGCACTCTGCACGCTCTTTGCCGACGGGTCGACGCCGACAATGAGCGCGACCTCGTAGGCCGTCTCGCCTTCCTTGACATAGGCAAAGGAAGCGTCACCGGCCTGTTTGGCAATCCAGTCATTGGCGTTGATCGTGTCACGCTCCCCTTGCCGATCCGAGTAGGGCGCAATGTTCTGGTAGATATAGGCCGACAAGGCGTCCGGGAAGAAGATCTGACCTGTCAACCGGGTCGTCTCATTGGTGAAGACCTTGAAATGGATATGGGTGGTCCGACCCCGATACCAGCCGGGATAGATCGTCAGGAACTCGACCACACCGCCCTCGTCGGCCATCTGGGTGCCGCGCAGAAAGGTCTCACCTTTGGTCGAAACCGGATGCTCGCGGTCGTCGCCCTGGCCCGCATAGTTCGAGTAAAGACCGCTCGCATTGCAGTGCCAGAGGTCGACACGGGCGCCTTCGATCGGCAGGCAGTCGGCATCGACCACCTGCATGCGCAGCTTCAACGGAATGCCGGCATGCCCCTCGGTGATGTCCCGACGAACCAGTTTGGGATCGAAGTAATATGGGCCTTCGGTGACTTCGGGTGTCAGTCGGCAGATATTCTGTCCGATGAGCAAGCGGCTTGTTGCAGCGGGCGTCTGTGCCGCCACAGCGCTGCGCGGCAGGATTGCCGCACCCCCGATCGTTGCTCCCGTCAGGGCAAGAAACCGGCGGCGGCCGGGGTTATGTACTGTCATGGCGTCCTGATCCTCTTTGCTTGTACGGCGCCCGGCCAGACGCCGAGCTGGGATTTCCGGGCTGCTTCTTCGATGCTCTGCAGTTTGAGATCCGATTTCAGATTCGGATCTCAAAGTTCTGCCGTTCGTTTGCGCATCGGATGACCCGACAACCGGACCCACTTTCCGGAAAGCACGATGCGTAGGTTCAACGAGTTCGAGCGTCCTGTGCGCGTCCAATCGGACGCGCGGCGCTCTAGCGTGCGGCCGCGACGATGGCGGCGACGAGGCCGCTCTTCGTTGCAATCAGCAGATAATCGCCGTCCACCTTCACCCAGCGATGCCTCTCGTCGGGGCGGCGGAGCCCATGCTTCTGCCAGTCCGAAACCACATGGCCGCGATAGGCCTTGGGAACAGTTCCGCCGCGGCGATGCCAGTCCCGGCCATGATCGGCGCGATGGGCGTTAACTTGCTCCGGCGCTTCCCGCTTGGCCTCGGTAAGTTTGGGGGTCGTTTGCCGGGACTTGACCTCCCTGGGTGTGGACCCCTTGGGTGCGGCGTGCTCTTCACTGCGCTTCTGCTCGCCTTCTTTCGGCGCCTGTGCAGGCAAGAGCTTCCGGGACGACTGCGCCATGGCCGGCGAGGTAGCCGTGAGAGCCGGGGCGGCGAGCGTCATGGACAGCGCGATGGCAATCGATCGGGTCAGCATGATTTCCGTTTCCTCCAGTGGATGGTTGGTCGGGAAGCAAACGGGGAGAACGCCGGCGCGATCCGGTTACGAAACATGTCTATTGTTGCGCCGTGTCATCCGCTGGCCGAAAGCAGCGGCAGCTCGATCCTCTGGCTGAGGCCGCCTCCCGGACGGTTCGCGATCAGAATGAGACCGCCGATCTGGTCGACGATCTCCTTGGCGATTGCCATGCCGAGCCCCGCACCTGGCTTCAACTGCCGGCGGCCGGGATCGACCCGGAAGAAAGGCTCGAAGGCCCGATTGATCAGTTCTTCGGGAATGCCCGGACCCTCGTCCCTGATTTCGAGCAGGCCAGTGTTGCCGGAACGGGAAACCGCGATCCGGGCAATCTCTCCGTGGACGGCCGCATTTTCGATGAGATTGCGCAAGGCGCGCTTCAGGGCGAGCGGCCGTGCCAGGACGTACATCGCCTCCTCGGGATCGGGCTCGAATTCCACATTCCTGCCGATTTCGCGAAGCTCGGAAGCGATCTCGTCGACCATCGAAATGATCTCGGTTTCCTCGGCCGCATTCGGATCCACCTCCTCGCGCACCAGCCGGATGGCACTGTCGGCAATGCGGTCGAGCTCGGCGAGGTCTTTCAGCCACGTTCCGCGCTCGTCGTCGGGAAGGAACTCGGCGCGAAGGCGCATGCGGGTCATCGGGGTTCGAAGGTCATGGCCGGCGGCGGCGACGAGCCGCATGCGGCTCTCGACGGCCGTGCGCACTTGACTGGTCAGTCGATTGAGGGCCGAAGCCGTCGCCCGGACCTCCGCCGGACCGTCTTCAGGAATATGCGCGGGCAGACCGTCCGGTCCGATCGTCGTCACCGCCTGGTCGAGAATGCGCAAGGGCCGCGTCATTTTGTTCGCGGTGAACATCGACACGGCCACGGCGCCGAGAGCGACCGCCGCCATATAGGCCAGGAATACGGGCCAGCGACGCGGTGGCATGCCGAGATAGGGCAGATAAGCCCAACGGCCCGGGGCAAATTCGAAGGCAAGCTGGCGGGCGCCCGTGTGGCGGTCGTCGACCACCTGCACCGGGATGTCGAGACCGGCATCGGCCAGGGTCTCGCCGATGCCACGGCTCGAGCGGACAACGACCGCGCCGCTGCGCAGCGGCTCGGGGCCGACTTCGATGCCGAGTTGTTCGGCCGCCGTGGGGTCACTGCGCAGAACCGACGCGACGATACGAACCTCCTCGGCGAAGACCCGGGAAAAATTGTCGCGATCGGGATGTTCCAGA
Organism: Fulvimarina manganoxydans; assembly: GCF_900176465.1. GTDB lineage: Bacteria > Pseudomonadota > Alphaproteobacteria > Rhizobiales > Rhizobiaceae > Fulvimarina > Fulvimarina manganoxydans. Next base: position 77,293 of record NZ_FWXR01000021.1, on the reverse strand, counting down.
ACAAGGATCGCCACAAGGGCGGCGATCATCACCACGCCCAGGATCGCGCCGACCAGAAGCAGCGCCAGACGTGAGCGCAGCGACTTCACGCCTCCGGTCCCCCATGGCGATCGACGCGTGTGGCGAACTGGTAGCCGCCGTTTCGCACGGTCTTGAAGAGCCGAAACACCCCGCCATCGTTGAACTTACGCCGCAGCCGGCTCATCGTCACGTCGATCGAGCGGTCGAAGGGGTCGGACGAGCGCCTGTGCAGAAGATCCATCAGGATGTCGCGCGACAGGACGCGGCCGGGACGGTCCAGGAAGATCGTCAACAGGTCAAATTCGGCCCCGGTCAGTCCGATCTCCTTGTCGTTTGGCCCTTTGACCGAGCGTTGCTGGGGATCGACGATGAAGCCCTCGAAAACATAGCTGTGCGCCACATCGCTTTCACGGGACGTGGGCTCGCCGCCGCGCCGGAGCACGGCGCGAATGCGCGCCGCGAGCTCGCGCGGGTTGAACGGCTTGCCCAGATAGTCGTCGGCGCCGAGTTCCAGTCCGATGATCCGGTCGACGTCTTCCTTCAACGCCGTCAAAAGGATGATGGCGATGTCCGGCCGGCGCTCCTTAAGGTCCCGGCAGATATCGAGACCCGACCCGTCGGGTAGCATCACATCGAGGACGACGAGGTCGACGCGGCTATTGGCGATTTTCTGTTCGCACTGTCGGCAACTGGCTACGATCTGGCAGCGGAAACCCTGGCCGTCGAGATATTTGCCGAGAAGGCGTCCAATTTCGGGGTCGTCGTCGACGACGAGAACGCTGGGGTGGGTCATGGTCAATCTCGGGTTTCAGGGAAAGGTCGTTCAGGATGGTTTGACTCCGTCCGCTGCGGGAAGCGAGATCGGTTTTGTTTCGTCATCTTGCGAAACGGCAAGGAGCAATGTTTCGTTACAACTTTCCCCTGCAGGCGAGAGCCTTTGTAACACTCGGCCTCATGCCTGCAACAACTGGTTCCTACGTTGGGGTCATCACGCCATCAACGGAGGAAAACGTGATGACAACGAAGAACCAGAATAAGGCCGCTCTCGGCAAACCTTCGCGCATCGTGGCAGCCCTCATGGGGGCGACGCTCCTGGCGAGCGCGGCTCCGGTCTATGCGCAAGGCCAAACTCCTGGCGGGCAGCCCCCGCAGTCTGAGGTCGAGCGCAGTCTTCCGCCCAAGCCCGACGCTCGGCGGCACCAGAAGCCGCAACGCATGGTAGAGCACCGTGGGGGCGAGCGCGATCATGGTCCGCATCGCTCCGGCCCCGGCCGCCGCGGACCTGGCGGACCAATGATGTTCTCGCCGGCCAAGGTGGCGGAAGCGCTCTCCACCCTGGAGACGGGGATCGGCATCCAGCCGGACCAGATGGAAGCCTGGCGCAGCTTCACCGGCGCAGTGGTCTCTTTCACGGAGGCCGTGCAGCCGCCCCGAATGGGCCCGCCGCGCGAGGGCCGGCCTGGCGATCGCGGTCCCGGCGACACCGGTCCGGATGCGGGCGGTCCGCTTATGGGACCGGATGATCAGGCGCCGCAGCCCGGTGATGCCGGACCAGACGCCTCCCCGCCGTCAACCGTCTCGACGCCGCAGGATCAAGGCAACGGTTTCCGCGCCCTCGATATGCTCGACCGGTTCGCCGACAGGGCCGTGGATGCGGGCGAAAAGGCACAGGCGCTGAAATCGGCCATTGCCGATCTCAAGACCGTGCTGACCCCCGAGCAGGCCGCCACCGCCCAGGCGCTTGTGCGCGACATGATGCGCGATGCCCGCGGTGACCGGGGTCCCGGCATGCGCGGTCCCGGCATGCATCGCGGCCCCGACCGGGATGAGCGACGCGGCCACCACGAGATGCGTGGCGACAGGGATGGTCCGCGTCACGGCGATCGTCGGTGGGACGAGCAGGGCCGCGATGGTCCCGATCGTCAGCCCTCCCGCGGCTGAACGACGGAACGAGGCGGCAGGTAATTGCAAAACACATCGCCCCGATGGCGGCCGGCATCCTTCGCGGGTGCCGGCCGCATGCGTTTAAGGCAGGGCAGATCACCAAGCTTAAGCTGCTTAAGCGTTCGATGCACAGACAACCCGATTTCGAACTCGGGTCTCATGCTCCATTGGGTTGTGAGGCAGCGGGCATGAAAAATCACCTCGGGAATAGCAGCTCTCAGGGGAGCGGGTTGCGGGTGATGCCTTTGAGAAAAATGTCGACGCCATCATTCACAAGCGTATCCAGCGCGTCGCCTTCGGGTGGTTCGGCAAGACCGAGAACGGCATCGCGCAGCCCTTCGGCGACGATCATCGAGACGAGCATCATGGCAGTCCGTTCAGCCTGTCGTATTTCAAGCCTGCCCTCCTTGGCGTAAGCCGCGAGCTGGTCAGCGAGCGGTCTGATCGCCAGGCGTTTGACGGTCTGGACATAAAGAGCGGCGACATGAGGAAATCGCTGCCCCTCGCTCATGACGACACGATAGGACGCAATCCCGTGTTCGGAAAAGGTGAGCCCGGCGAAGGCCTTCATGAAGGCCTTCAACCACTCGGCCGGGGTCAGGCCGGCCGCGGCGGTCGTCACGGGGCCGACCGAACGCGTCACCATGGCATGCATTACCGCTTCAAGAAGTGCCTCCTTGGACGGTACATGCCTGTAGATCGTCTTCTTCGACATTCCAGCCGCTGACGCGATCCGCCCGACATTGGCGTCGTTGAAGCCGTGCCGGCGGAATTCCGCCAGAGCGCTCTCCAGCAGGGGAGGAGGAAGTTCGGTATTCGCCTTGTCGTCGCTCATGAACCAACTTCTAAACCGCAATATCAAAAGGGGTCGATCGGAAACTCGCGGGTTTCCAGCGACGAACCGCGTTCCTATATCCTCGCAAAGCACCGACGCCGGGGCCGCCAGACCGCAGCTTCGACCGTTAAGCCAGAGCGAGAAGCGCCATGAGCCATGTGATTCCACGCCCCAAGGGACTGCCCCTGATCGGCAATCTTGCCGAGATCGATCCTGAGGCTCCCGTCCAGAGCATCATTCGATTGGCAAAGACCAATGGCCCTTTGTTTCGCCTGGAAATCCTCGGCAACAGCCTCGTCATCGTCGGCAGCCAGGCGCTGGCCAACGAATTATGCGACGAAACCCGGTTTCAAAAGGCGCTGCACCGGCCCCTCGAAGAAGCCCGCACGGTGGCCGGCGACGGTCTCTTCACCGCCTATGACGAGGAGCCGAACTGGGGCAAGGCACACCGGTTGCTGATGCCGGCCTTCGGTCCCCTGGGCCTCAGATCGATGTTCGATCGGATGCTCGACATCGCCGAACAGATGATGACGCGCTGGGAGCGTTTCGGGGATGGGGCGGTGATCGACGTCGCCGACAACATGACACGTCTCACCCTCGATACGATCGCGCTGTCGGCCTTCGACTTCCGCTTCAACAGCTTCTATCAGAGCGAATTGCATCCCTTCGTCAACGCCATGTCCCGGGCGCTGGAGGAGTCGGGCCGGCGTGCGCGCCTGCCCCACGGCGTCGGCCGTCTGAACCTGCTCCGCAATCGCCTGTTCGAAGCCGACACGCGGGTCCTGCGCGAGGTTGCCGACCGGCTCATCGAAGAGCGCATCCGCGATCCGCGTCTCGGCGAACGCGGCGACCTCCTCGACCGGATGCTGACCGCCAGGGACCTCGAGACCGGCGAGACTCTCAGCCGCGAGAATGTCGGCTACCAGATGATCACCTTCCTGGTGGCCGGGCATGAGACCACCAGCGGGCTCTTGAGCTTCGCGACCTGGCTCCTCCTGAAGCATCCCGAAACGCTCGCCAAAGCCAGGGCGCATGTGGACCGGGTGCTCGGGGGCGCGACGCCGGGCTTTGAGGATATCGGCCGCCTCTCCTATCTCGAGCAGATCCTTGAGGAGACGCTGCGCTTGTGGCCGACGGCCCCGGCCTTCGGTGTGCATGCGCGCGAGACGACCACGATCGGCGGGCGCTATAAGGTCACGCCGGAGGATGTCCTTCTCATTCTGACGCCCGTTCTGCATCGCGACCCTGCCGTCTGGGAGGCGCCCGGAGAGTTCCGGCCGGAACGCTTCGCCCCGGATCGGGCCGCCAAGCTGCCGCCTCATGCCTGGAAGCCTTTCGGCAACGGCCAAAGGGCCTGCATCGGTCGCGGCTTTGCCATGCAGGAAGCGGTGCTGGTGCTCGCTTTGATGCTGCAGCGCTTCGACATCACTCTGGCCGATGCCGACTATAAGCTCGTGGTGAGCGAGACGCTGACACTCAAGCCGAAAGGGCTGCGAATCCATGCGCGCCGCCGCGACACTGGCGACAGGCCGGTGGCGCTAACGCACAGCCCGCATCCAACCGAAGCTCTGGCGCCGGTCGCCTCGGCAGAACCAGCCGCGCCGCAGGCCGATCTCGGTCCACTCACGGTTCTCTATGGCAGCAATTCCGGCACCAGCGAAGCCTTCGCCCAGCGCATCGCTGGGGAGGCCGCCGCCCGTGGCTATCAGGCAACGCCCGCCCCAATGGATCAATATGCCGAGGGGTTGCCGAAGGACGGACCGCTGATCCTCGTCACGGCCTCTTACGAAGGCCAGCCCCCCGCCAATGCCGGGCAGTTTCTTGCCGCGATCGAGGCTCTGCCGGCAGGCGCCTTGACCGGGCGCCGCTTCGCCGTCTTCGGTTGCGGCAATCGGCAATGGGCGCGCACCTATCAGGCCATCCCCAAACGTGTCGAGAAAGCCCTGTCGAAGGCGGGCGCAGACCCCCTCCTGCCGCGCGGCGAAGGGGATGCCGCCGGCAATATCTTCGGCGATTTCGAAAGCTGGTTCGGCGCCCTGTGGCCAGCCCTCGCGGCCGCCGAGGGGCGCCAGGCAAGCGGCGGGGACCTTGCGTCTCTCAATGTCGAGATTCGCTCCGGCATCCGCGAGCGCGCGCTGAAGCTTGACGAGATGCAGCGCGCTACTGTCGTCGCGAACCGCGAACTGGTCGACATGACCAAAGAGGGCGCCCGGTCGAAACGGCATATCGAAATTGCCCTGCCTGCCGGAATGCGCTATCGCGCCGGCGATTATCTGGCGGTGCTGGCCAGCAATCCGCCGCAAACGGTGCGGCGTGTCCTCTCGCGCTTTTCCCTCGCACCCGATACCGAGATCGTCATCAAGAGCGCGCCGGGTGTGTCGTCCTTGCTGCCGGTGGACCGGCCCGTGGCGGCCGAAACCCTGTTTGCGGATTATCTCGAACTCCAGCAGCCCGCGACCGCCGGTCAGGTCGCGGCCCTTGTCGAGGCGATCGCCTGCCCGCCGGAACGTGAAGCCGCCCAGCGCCTGTCGGGCCCCGAAGTCTATTCGCCGGAAATTTTAGACAAGCGCGTCACCCTTCTCGACCTTTTGGAGCGGTTTTCGTCGGCCGACTTCGCTCTTGGCGACTTCATCGCCGCCATGCCGCCAATGCGGGCCCGGCAATATTCCATCGCCTCCTCGCCGCTTGTCGACGCGGCGCGTTGCGCTCTGACGGTCTCGGTCCTTTCCGCGCCTGCGCGAGGCGGCGCTCATCGCTATGAAGGAGTCGCGTCGACCTTTCTGGCGCGCCTTGCCGAGGGAGACAGTTTCGGCGCCACCGTTCGGCCAAGTCAGGTCGGATTCCATTTGCCTGAAGATCCGACACTGCCGATCATCATGGTCTGTGCCGGCAGTGGCATCGCCCCGTTCCGGGGCTTCATCGAAGAGCGCGCCGCCTTGCAGCAGGCGGGGACAGCGATCGGCCCGGCACTCCTCTTCTTCGGAGTGCGCGATCCCGAGACGGATTTTCTCTACCGGGACGAGCTGGAGCGCTGGCAGGACGACGGCGTCATCGACCTGCGCATGGCGTTTTCTGAAAGACCCGTGGACGGCGTCGCCTATTCGCAGGATGCGATCTGGCGCGACCGCACCGAGATCGCCGACCTGTTTCGCGCCGAAGGGCGCGTCTTCGTCTGCGGCGACGGCACGCGGATGGCCGCTTCGGTCCGCGACACATTCCTGCGCATCTATCAGGAGGCCATGAATGTCAGCCGGGAAGCCGCCGAAGCCTGGGCCGAGGAGATCGAGCGCGAGGCGACCCGCTACGTCGCGGACGTGTTCGGCTAGAGCCTCCTGGCAGGACGATGCCAGCCCGTTGTCGCAAGAGCCGGTGCTACAGCCAAGCGCCGGATCATAAGTCCACAATCTGAGATTGTTAATCACGTGAAAGGTAAAAGTCACGCCACTCAGAGTAGAAAAAAGGCCTTGCCACCTCCCGTTCAAGGCGAACGGGGAAAAACATCTCCATCGGACAAAGGATCAATTTTAAAATGAAAACAATACCGATCATCATGGCTCTCAGCCTGCTCACCGCGACAAGCGCCTTCGCTCAGTCCGACACCCGGCCAGACCCGCTAGCGAAGCTGCCGCCGGCCAACAGTGTCAAGCTTTCGCAAGTGATCGCCAAAACCGAGGGGCGGCCGGGCTTCTACGCGATCAAGAGCGTTTCCTACTCGGATGGCGAGTATGAGATCGTCTACTTCATGGATGACGGTGCCGAAGTCCGCATGAACTACGACGCCGAAACCGGCGAGGCGCGGCCGCCAAAGGAGGGCGGATTATTCGGGCAATAGCACCTGCCATCGAGGCCCACATCGGCGCGACCCTCACGAGGATTCTCGCCGGTGCCGGCTACAAGGGCCACAACGTCCAGCTGAGCCACCGCTTCAAGGTCTACACATCGGGCCAGAAATGCGGCATGGCCGACGCCATCTGGCGCGAGATGATTCGGCGAGCGGCTGTCGAACCAGTCACCAGCCATCTCAAGGCCAACCACTGGATGGGCCGCAATCCATCTCGCCCACGCCATTAGTGACGCCGCCAACGCTGTCCTCGCCGCCATTGGCTACAACTTCCGCCATATCCTCGCCTGGCTCAAGCTTCTTGTCGCCATCATGAAGGCCTCGATCTTCAGATTAATAATAGCCGCTCGACCTGCCGTCGCAGGTTGACCGGAGTCCTTCACGCTCGCCCAGTTCTCGTCAGCTTCTGGCGCTCTGGCGGACGCCGACCTGGTAGCCAACAAGGTCCCGCCTTCCCTCCGGCGTCGCGCCGATGATGACCAGCATGCAGGCAGCATCGTTTTCCATTTGGGCCTGGAGATTAAATCCGTCCGCCCAGACTTAGACGCAGCAGCCGGCCGAGCGTTATTTTGCACCGCATGGCGCACCCACCCAGGTCAACTCGATCAATGTCTTATTACCCTGGTCGGCCCCGAGACCCGGGGCCCGCTACACAGTGCTGCCCTTTGGGAAGTCGGTTCACCTGACAAAACGGCTTGCCGCAGTCTTGCTATCCAATCTTGATCGTGATTATGTTCTATATGGAACGATTCCATAAGGAATTATATTGCGCTGTGTCCCGGCTTCCGATCCTCGTTTGTCTCGCAACCTTCCTCGTGCTTATCCTCCGGGCGGCGGCGATGGCGCGGGCATGGAAAAAAGGTCGGCCAGCCACGGCAAGGCTGCTTCGCGGCTTCATCGAATTTCACCGCCGCTACCTGAACGACGTGCACCACGTCGTCGCCCGCGAGCCGTCTTCGGCGCGCATGCACGCCTTGCTCGTCGGCGGTTTTCTCGGCGCGTTGTCGTTCTTCCTCGCGTCTCTCGCACTACCCGCCGTCTCATTCTTGCCCGCCCTCGTTCTTGGCTGCCTCATTTTCATGCTGGCGGGGTTGCGGCTCGAATTTCAGCGGCGAGCCGATCCGCCGGTGCGGTTGTCGCGCGGCAGCTACCAGCGCTTGCCGATTCTGTTCGCTCTGGCACTCGCTTTCATGGGCCTGACCGCTTCGTCGTCCTTCGTCGCGCTCCCCAACGGCATCGACCTCGCCCTTACCCTGGCGGCGAACCTTGCAGGTCTCGTCGGCCTTGGAGGGCTTGCTTGGCTCGCTGGCACAGGGCCGATGCGCCACGCGGTGGCAGGAGCGATCTATCTCGTTGCTCATCCGCGCCCCGAGCGCTTCGGCCAAGGCCGCTCGACAGGACTGCGTCCGGTCGAACTCGGCGCTGCTCGACTTGGTGCGCGCACGGCGGAGGATTTCCAATGGCCGCAGCTCGCTAGCTTCGACGCCTGCGTCCAGTGTGGGCGCTGCGAGGTGGCGTGCCCGGCCTTTGCCGCTGGCCAGCCGCTCAATCCGAAAAAGCTGATCAACGACCTCGCCGTCGCTTCGCGCGGCACCGGCCAGCTCAGTTATCACGGCAATCCGCATCCCGGGCGCTGCCCCGACCTGCCGGAGCTTTCGCCCGGCATGGACCTCATCGCCAGAGACGACGCGCCCGGCCTTTCACCAGATACGATCTATGCCTGCACCACCTGCCGGGCCTGCGTCGAAGCCTGTCCGATGATGATCGAGCACGTGGACGCCGTCATCGACCTTCGGCGCAGCGAGGTGCTGAACGAAGGTCGTCTCGCCGGCCAGGCTCAAGTCGCGGTCGAAAATCTTCGGCAGACCGGCACCCTGTCTGGCGAAGCTCTCGACGCGCGTTTCGATTTCGCAACCGACCTCGCCATTCCGGTCCTGTCCGAGACGGGATACGCCGACATGCTGCTCTGGGTCGGCGAAGCGGCTTTCGACCGCCGAGCCCAGCGCACCATCCGCGCCCTCGTCAAGCTTTTGAAACACGCGGGGATCGATTTCGCCATACTGGGCGCCGAGGAGCAGGATTGCGGCGATCAGGCGCGCCGGCTCGGCGACGAGGCGACTTTCCAGTTTCTCGCCTGTGCCAACATCGAGACGCTCTCGCGCTATCGCTTCGACACGATCGTCACGGCGGACCCTCACGCCATGCACGTCTTGCGCAACGAATATCCGGCCTTTGGCGGGCACTATCGTGTCCGCCACCATACGGATGTCCTCGCCGAGCTCCTGGATCGGGGGGCGCTTCTCCCCTCGGGACGCCACGAAGGCCGGATCACCTATCACGATCCCTGTTATCTCGCCCGCTACAACGGGGAGATCGAGGCCCCGCGCCGCATTCTTGCAGCGCTCGGCGGCGACTTCGTCGAGATGGAGCGGTCGGGTCTGAAGTCCCACTGCTGCGGCGGAGGCGGCGCGGCGCCGCTGACGGACATTCCGGGCGAGCGGCGCATTCCCGACATGCGGATGGCGCAGGCGAGCGCCACCGGAGCGCACTGCGTCGCCGTCGCCTGCCCCGGCTGCACCGCCATGCTTGAGGGCGTCGCCGGCACCCGGGCCGATGTCCGCGATCTCGCCGAACTGCTGTGGGATCGCGTCGATGGAGCTTCGGCATGATCCGCCAAAGAGTTTCACCGCACGCCACCGCCCGGCAAGCCGCCTCCGGCCGCCCCCGTGTCAATCGGATGGCGCCGACGAAGGCCAGGCGCCTCAGAATCGACCCCCATATCGAGACCGGCCAGCGCCTGCGCCGCGAGATGCGTGACGAGGCTTCTGTCGCCGCGCCATCGACAACAGCGAGATCGCAACCGTCACTCCATGTCGCGCCCGCCGATGCGCCGGTGGTACTGGTCATTTCCGGCGTCGCCGAAGCCTGGCCCGGCGCTCAGGCCGATCTCCTCGGCACGGCCCGCGAGCTCGTGCCCGACGGCGCCATCGCTCTCGCCACGCTCGGAGATGTCGAATGCGACCCCGAAAGCGCCGGCGCCGACGGCCTCGTTACCTGGATCGGCGACTGCCAGTCTGGCGAGAGCCGGCAGGTTGGCGCCCTTCTTGCCGCGATCGCCCACTACCGCCCGGCGCATATCGTCCTGGCGGACGAAGCCGCTGACGCCGATCTTCTACGGCGCCTAGCGGTCGCCCTCGAAGAGCACCCCGCGCTTCAGGTGACCAGTGCCCGCGGCGGCAAGGTGACCTGTCTCGTGGATGCGGGAACGCGCCAGTTCACGGGGCCAGCGCCGAAACTCGTCGGCCTGAGACGGTCAGCCTGCGCCGCCTTCGAAGGCTTCCTGCGATTCGAGGCGCGCATAAGCGAGATCGATGCCTCGATGCCGGGCCGTGAGCCATTCACGGACGAAGGTCTCCTGCCGGTTCGCAGCGACACGCTTTCGCTCACCGAAGCGGAGATGGTCGTCGGCGCTGGCGCCGGCGTTACCGATTACGACAGTCTCTTTGCCGTCGCCGATTGCCTCTCTGGCGCGGTCGCCGGCTCGCGCGTCGTCTGTGATGCCGGATCGCTGCCCCGGGCTCGCCAGGTCGGCGCATCCGGCTCCATCATCGAAGCGCGCTTTTATCTCGCCTTCGGTATTTCCGGCGCGCCCCAGCACCTGCAGGGAATAAGGGCGTGCCGCTACGTGGTCGCGGTCAACACCGATCCGCATGCGCCGATCATGGAACGGGCCGATCTCGCAATCGTCGCCGATGCCCAGGCCGTGATGAGGGCTCTGACGGAGCGGATGGAGAAAGTTCCGCAATGAGCGACACGCCAAGCTTCACCGTCGCGGTGTGCCTCTCGATCGGGCGCCATCCCGTGTCCGGGCGGCCGCGCATGGCGCCCTGCGACCGGCAGGCGCTGGAGATGGCGATCGCTTCGGGCCACCATGTGGCCGCGTTCCACGCCGGGCCGGGCGACGAAGCGGTCCTGCGCGACTATCTCGGAATGGGCGTCGGAGAGATCTCGCACCTTGAGCTTGGCGACGGCGCCGACATCCTCGCAGCGTTGACGGAGGCGCTCGCCGCGCTCGATCCCGCGCTCGTGCTCTTCGGCGATGTGGCCGAGATTGGCCCCTCCTCCGGGCTCCTTCCCTACATGGTCGCAAAGATGCTGTCCCGTCCGATCCTGACCTCCGTGACGGGGTTCGAGCTGCGCGCCGGCGAACTGGCCATCACCCAGGCAGCAGCCGGTGGCCGTCGGCGCCTGCGACGCGGCGTTCCACCGGCGGTCCTCGCCGTGTCCCGAAGCGCTCCAGCGCCGCGCCTTTCGGCTTACGCCAGGGCCCGGACAGGCAAGATCATCACGCATCCAGCGACGGGCGAAACGCCCGCGATCACGATGCCTGAGCTCAGACCCGCCAAACGGCAATCGGCACGTTTGCGGCCTGGCCGAAACGCCGAAGCTGCGACCGGGCGGCGCCTTGTGGAAGACGTCACAGCCGAAGACGCAGCGCAAGAGATCCTCGAATTCCTTGCCCGCGCGGGCTTCGCCAAGGCTTTGCCATTCGCCGACACGCAACGGGCAAAGAACGGAAACCAAAATGTCTGAATACGCTGCGCTTTTCAAACCTTTCCGCCTGAAGCACCTGACCCTGCGCAACAGGATCTTCAGCACCGCGCATGCGCCGGCCTATGCCGAGAACGGCGTGCCCGGCGAGTGGTACCAGAACTACCATCTGGAAAAAGCGCGCGGTGGTATCGGCCTGACCATGTTCGGCGGCTCGTCCTCGGTGGCGCGCGATTCACCGCTGGTCTTCAGCCAGATATCGCTGGCCGACGATACGGTCGTTCCCTATCTCGAACGCTTTGCCGCGCGCATCCATGCCGAGGGTGCCGCAATCATGTGCCAGATGTCCCATATGGGTCGCCGGGCGGAATGGGACGGCGGCGACTGGCTGCCGCTGATCGCGCCCAGCGCGACGCGCGAAGCGATGCACCGTTCCTATTCCAAGGCGATGGAAGACTTCGATTTCGCCAGAGTGCGCAACGACTATGCGGCTGCGGCCCTGCGCCTGAAGGCCGGCGGTCTCGACGGCTGCGAGATCTGCGCCAACGCCCATCACCTCTTCGACGCGTTCCTTTCGCCGCTCCTCAACCGCCGGGACGATGACTATGGCGGCAGCACCGAGAAGCGCATGCGCTTTCCGTTGGAAATTCTGCAGGCGGTGCGCGAGGCGGTCGGCGAGAATTTCGTCTTCGGCCTCAGGATCACCGGCGACGATCTCGTCAAGGGTGGCTTCAACGAGGCGGAGGCACTCGACGTCATCACGAGCTTCGCCGGTTCCGGTTATCTGGACTTTCTCAACATCTCACAGGGAAACGGGGATTTCGGCAGCGGGCTCCAGTCGATGATCCCGGACCTTTCCTACGATTCCGCGCCGTTTCTCTATCTTGCCAGCGCCGTCAAGGCGGCGGTGGACATCCCGGTCTTTCACGCTGGTGCCGTCCGCGATCTGGCTTCGGCCAATCGCGCCGTCGAGGGTGGCCATGTCGATCTCGTCGGCATGACCCGCGCCCATGTCGCCGATCCGCATCTCGTCAGCAAGCTGCAAGAGGGGCGCGAGGACGACATCCGTCAATGTGTCGGAGCCAATTATTGCATCGATCGCGTCGGTCTCGGAAAGCCGATGGCCTGTATCCAGAACGTCTCGACCGGCCGCGAGGCGCAGCTTCCCCATGTCGTGGCCAGAACGTCGCAGCGCCGCAAAGTCGTGATCGTCGGTGGCGGCCCCGGCGGCCTCGAGGCCGCCCGCGTCGCGCGACTGCGTGGCCATGACGTCACCCTGTTCGAGAAGAGCGAAACGCTTGGCGGTCAGTTCGCCCTTGCCTCGGCCGTGTCCTGGCGCAGCAACATGAGCGGCATTCTGCGCTGGCTCGTCCAACAGACTGAAAAGCTCGGCGCAGACATTCGCATCGGGACACAGGCGACCGCGGACATCATCCGCGAGGAAGCCCCCGACGTCGTCGTGCTTGCCACCGGCGGACAGCCGGTGCGGCCGGATATGCCCGGCGCCGAGCATGCGCACAGCTCGCACGACATCCTGTCGGGCGCCGTCGAACCCGGCGCCAACGTTCTCATCTTCGACATTATGGGCCAGCATCAGGCCCTCACCGTCGCCGACTTCATCGGCGAACGCGGCGGTCTCGTCGAGATCGTCACCCCCGACCAGATGGTCGGCGCGGAAATCGGCGAGACGGCGCGAACCAGCTACATGAAGCGCCTGTTCGCCCGCGATCTGATTGCGACGAGCAGCCATCACCTCCAGGAGATCTATGCCGAGGGCAACGCCCTGATCGCCGTCTTGCGCGAGCATTATTCGGGCAAGGAGGTCGAACGGGAGGTAACGCAGGTCGTCTGCGAATTGGGAACGATCCCCAATGACGATCTCTACTTCGCTCTCAAGCCGATATCCCGGAACGGAGGCGAGATCGACCAGGACGCCTTCATCCATCTGGTACCGCAGACGATCACCCGAAATCCCGACGGAACTTTCGACCTCTACCGGATCGGCGATGCCGTGATGAGCCGAAACCTGCACGCCGCCTTATACGATGCCAGCCGCCTGCTGCGTGCCGTGTGATGTCCTCCAATCGAACTGGAGCACCAAGCCCCATGGACCAAGCCGCATCCGTCCGACCCGACCCGAGCACCGCGACGCTGCCCGAAGACGTCAGCCCGCTGGTCCGAATGCGCCATCTTTGCAAGTGGTTCGGAGAACACGAAGTCCTCAGGGATATCTCTCTCGACGTCGATTCCGGCGAGGTGCTGGCCATCGTCGGGCCCAGCGGCTCGGGAAAGAGCACCTTGCTGCGCTGCATCAATCTTCTCGAAGAACCTTCCGCCGGAAGCCTCAATGTGGGCGAGCTGACGGTCGAATTCGACCACCCCGTCAAGCGGCGCGAGCGCAAGGCCCTGCGCCAGCAGCTCGGCATGGTGTTCCAGTCTTTCAATCTGTTTCCGCACATGACGGTGCTCGAGAATATCTGCCTGCCGCAGCGCCGTGTCCTCGGCCGCAAACGTGACGAAGCCGAAGCCGTGGCGAAAGACCTTCTCGAGAAGGTTGGGCTTACCGATAAGGCCGCGGCCTTTCCGAGCAACTGCTCGGGCGGCCAGCAGCAGCGGATCGCCATAGCCAGGGCCCTGGCGCTCGATCCGCGGGTCATGCTCTTTGACGAGCCAACCTCGGCGCTGGATCCCGAACTCGGCCTCGAAGTGCTCTCGGTCATGTTCTCGCTCGCCCAGTCGGGCATGACGATGATCGTCGTCACCCACGAGATGAGCTTTGCCGAGAAGGTCTCGGATCGCACCCTGTTCATGGCCGAGGGCAAGATTGTCGAGGCCGGGCCGAGTGCCGACGTCATCCGCCGCCCACAGAGCGAACGGGCTCGACGTTTCTTCCGCGCGGTGAACGGCCTATGACGCCCGACTACTTTCTGCTTCTCCTCACCGGATTGCCCTACACCTTCGCTGTGACCGGCGGAGCGCTGCTGATCGGCGCGCTGTTTGGCTTTCCCCTGCTTCTCGTGCGCCGCTCGAAGGTCACCATCCTGCGCTGGACGGCGGTGATGCTCATCGCCGTCATCCGATCGATTCCGCCGATTGTCTGGATCTTTCTCATCTTCTTTTCGATCGGAACCGGCGTCTTCCCGATCTCTCCTCTCTCGGCCGCGCTGGTCGGTTTCGGCTTGATCGCGACGGCGAACATGGCGGAGATCTATCGCGGCGCCCTGATCGCAGTGCATCACGGCCAGACAGAGGCCGCCCAGGCGCTCAACCTTTCGCCCTTCCATACGATGTGGGACGTCATTCTGCCGCAGATGGTGCGGGTCTGCCTACCGGTGGCAGCAACCTACGCCATCGGCCTTTTGAAAGACGCGGCGATCGCTTCGACGATCGGCGTTCCAGACCTGACCTATCAGGGGCGGCACATTACCCAGATGACCTTGCAGGGCCTGTCGGTCATGGGCTCGGTCGGGATCATCTACGTTCTCATCAGCCTGCCGATCGCCTGGATCGCCCGGGTGACGGAGGCGCATATCCGAAAGACGGTGTCGCTATGAACGAGCTCCTCATGGGGGCGACGTGGAGTGACGTCGCCGACTGGATCGAACCGCTGAGCCGTGGCTTCGTTCTCAATCTCGAAATCACGTTCATCACCATCCTCCTCGGCTTTCCGGGCGGTTTTGTCCTGGCCCTGCTCGTGGAGCGCAGAAGCCCGTGGGTGCGCTGGCCGGCCATGGTGATCGTCGAGATCGGTCGCGGGGCACCCGCTCTGGTCCTGCTGCAGTTCGTCTATTTCGGCTTTCCCCAGATCGACCTGACCCTCTCCAGCTTCGCCTCGGCGATCGTCGCGCTGTCCGTCAGCACCGCCTGCTACACCAGCGAAATCATCCGCTCCGGGCTGGCGGCGGTGCCCAAAGGTCAGAAGGAAGCCGCCGAGGCCCTCAACTTTTCGTCCGCCGACAGCATGCGCTTCGTCGTCTTTCCGCAGGCAGCCAAGATTTCGTCGCCCGCCATGATGGGTTTTTCCATCTTGATACTACAGTCGACGACGCTGTGTTTCACAATTGCTCTTCCGGAAATCGCCTCCCAGGCCTATGAGATCGGCTCGACGACTTTCCAATATTTCCCGATTCTGTCTCTGACGGCGCTCTTTTTCATTTTCGTCTGCGTACCGGCCTCGTTCCTCGTCGGGTGGTTCGAGCGCAGGAGTGAACCGTGAACCCGACCCTCTCAGCCAAGGAAACATGAAAATGAAAACACTGGCCGCATGGATCGTTGGAGCTCTCGGCGCTCTCTCCCTCGCCACGGGCGCCCACGCTCAAGACTGCAAGCCCGCCCATGAATTCGAAACGATGACGCCCGGCGTTATCACCCATGTACTCGTGAGCTACATGCCTTATGACGCGCTCGACAATGCGGGCAAGGCTATCGGCGTCGACGGCGACATCTTGAACGAGATCGCCAAGATGGAATGTCTTCAGCTGAAATCGACCTCCGTGGATGCGAGCGCCGCCCTGAACTACGTCGTCAGCGGCCGCGCCGACATCGCGTCAGGCAGCTACTATCGCACCGCGGCGCGAGCGAAGGTCCTGGCGCTCTCCGACCCCCTCTACATCGATCAGATGGGCATGGTCTCGCGGGCGGGCTACGACTCGATCCCGCAGATCATCGGCAAAAAGGTCGGGTCGGTGCCGGGCGATCTGTGGATCGCGGATCTGAGGAGGCTGGACGTCGATCTGAAGCTCTATCCGGCGCTGCCCGAGCTGCTGCAGGATATGCGGCTCGGGCGCATCGATGCCGCCCTGGTCGGCTATTCGGTCACCATTATGGCCAAGGAGAAAGGCCAGATGGACGGCCTCGTCGCGAAGGTTGCCAAGCCCGACAAGCGCGTTGCCGCCTCGGTCAGCCCGGGCCAGGGCAGCTTCCCGATGTCCATGGGGAATCCGGCGATGGTCGAGGCGATCAATGCGGACATCGCCGTGCTGAAGAAGAACGGCTTCATTGCCAAGACACTGGAAAAGTATGATCTCGACGTGTCTGCGGCGAAGACTGGCGCGCCGCGCCTAATCCAATAGGCCTTTGAAGCGTCTCATCCGGCGCCCCTTGGGTGGCGCCGGGTGATCGTCCCTTTCTTGACCGAACGGACGAGAACGGTTCTCTACGCACGATCGAGTCTAGTGTCCCGAAAGGATTCATGGCGATGGCCGCACGCAACAGCACGGTACGGGATATGCTTCTCGAAATCCTGGAACGCAGTCCACTGCGTGACAGCTATCCGATCACCCTCTGGGCAAACGCATTCGCTGGCCCTGCGACAAAAGCCGTGGAACGCGAGTACGACGTTCAACGCGACGAGTTTAATGTCATGTTCGTGATTGCTGCGATCGGCCCTTGCCTTGCGACGGACGTCTGCCTTCTCAACAGTCGGCCCCGAAACTCTGTCAGTCGCGCCGTGCGACGGCTGGAAACCCGCGGAATGTTGGCGCGCGAGGAGGTCGCGGAAGATCGCCGCAAGGAGTTCCTCAGCCTCACCGAGGCCGGCCAACGGCTCTACGAGCAGGTACTTCCCATCTATGTCGCCCGGCAGAACCTCCTTCTGGAGGGGCTCGACGAGAATGAATGCGACGTTCTGGTGTCGCTTCTCTCCAAGGCTCTGCTGAAGTCGTCCGATTGGGTGAACACATTCTAATCTGGTTGGAATTGTCATGACAAAGAGAACGGCTCTCGTCACCGGCGCAAGCCGAGGCATCGGCGCGGCCATCGCCGCCCGGCTTCATGTCAGCGGCTGGAATCTCTCGCTTGGAATGCGCAAGCCGAAGCATCCCGTTTTCGACGAAGGCGGTGCCTGCCATCTTTTCCCCTATGATGCCGAAGCGGGCGGCGAAGACACATGGGTGGTGGAGGCGAAACGGCGATTTGGGCGGATCGATGCCGTGATCGCTTGCGCCGGCATCATGATCCCCAGAACGATCTTGTCGGCCGATGACGAGGAAATCGACCGTCAAATGGCTGTGAACGTCAAGGCGCCACGTCGCCTCGTGCGCGCGGCATGGAGCGACCTTAAGCAAGCGCGGCATGGGCGGGTCATCATTCTCGCTTCGCTTTCTGGGCAGCGCGTGAAATCGGCTGCATCAGGCGCCTATTCTGTCTCGAAGTTCGCCGCCGTAGCCCTCAGCCACGCCATCCGGCAGGAGGGATGGGAGCATGGCATCCGCGCAACGGCCATTTGCCCGAGCTACGTTAATACCGACATGGCGCGTGCGATCACCGATTTCGATCCGGATAGAATGACAGATCCCGACACTATAGCACAGGCGGCGGAACTGATCTTGAACTTTCCGGACACGGCGAGCGTGGCCGAGTTCAACGTAAACTGCATGCTCGAGCCAAGCTTTTAGGGCGCTGTCTGAAACTGCATAAAAAGGGACGATGTAGTATCGACCATGCACTTGCACTAAAGGCGCTCGAAGCTGTTGTTCGGGTATACAGGCCTATATGCGCTTAAAAATGCTCACCTATGAGCAAACCGCTTTGAAGCGAAATATAACGCTGACCAAATTCCGTGGCATGTGTGGATGCCCCCTGTTTGGCAAGCATAATCTTCGGACTTCCGGGCGGCGGGGTCGTCGATCGGACGAGTGTCAGGCCTCTCGATGTGGCCTTGATGACGCCACGGGCGGGTATGCAGTTTGGAAAGCGGGGCTCACTCCGGTTCAGAGAGCTGCATGCGCTCGAGCCCCGGGTCTGAATGTCTTCGCCTTGAACTTCGAAGTCCGTATCGCCGACTCCTCGTCGATCGCTCACCCCGGCCTTGCGGCCATGCCGTGCCCTATTCCCTGACGGGCTCCAGGTTACGCCATCCGGTAATCTTCCTTCTTCATGGTCATGGCCCAGATCATGCGCGCCGTTCGCGGCCCGCTCGGACCAATGGCGCGTGGCCGCTCACTGTTCGCGAGTGCGATAGCAGCGACCACCCTTCGTTTGCCTTGGAAAGACAATTTCTGCGGTTGCAACGATTCACTTGCGAATACGAGGGCGCGCTAGCGCGATGTGGACATACTTCGAGCGAGTTTGTCGAAGAGGGTTTTCCCTCCACCATCTGATTTTCCAAATAAAACAATGGTTGCGGCAGGGATTGACACCTACCTAACACGCTGACTTCGACGTCGGCCTGTTCAGGCGAAGGCCGCCGATGGGCGGGCGTGGTCGCCTTCTCTTTGGTGCGCTGCTTCCGGAACGGAGGTGAGAAGCGTGCGGATGTCGGATTGGGGGACGGGGCGGCTGAGGAAGTAGCCTTGGATCTGGTCGCAGCCTTCTTTCACGGCGAATTGGTGCTGGGCGATTTCTTCCACCCCTTCGATCGTAACCGCCATTTTCAGCTTTTCCGCCAGCATGATGATTGCCTGGACGATGGCGACGCTTTCGGGATCGCTCGGAATGGAGCGCACGAAGGACTGGTCGATCTTCACCCGGTCGAAGGGGAAGCGCCGCAAATGGCTGAGCGATGAATAGCCGGTACCGAAATCGTCGAGGGCGATTTTGACGCCGAGCCGCTTCAGATCGCGTAAATTCTCGAAGCTTCGCGCATCGTCGCGCAAGAGCGCCGTCTCGGTCACTTCGAGTTCGAGGCGATGGCCTTCGAAGCCGGTCTCGAAGAGCGTTTCCGCGACCATGTCGACGAGCCGCGGATCGCTGAGTTGGATGGCCGACAGATTGACCGCCAGAGTGTAGCTGCTCGGCCAGGAGGAGGCCTCGCGGCAGGCCAGCCGCAAAACCTTTTCTCCGATCGCCCCGATCAGGCCGATATCTTCCGCGATGGGGATGAAGCTGGCCGGCGAGACCAGGCCGCGCCTGGGATGGCGCCAGCGCACGAGAGCCTCGGCGCCCTCGAACAGCCCGGTCTCGGCATTGGCCTGAGGCTGATAGTGAACCTCGAATTCGTCAGTCTTCAGGGCGCGACGGAGATCGAGTTCGAGTTCGCGCTGGGCGATCACGTCCAGAAGCATCACGGCTTCGAAGATGCAGGACTTGCCGTCCCCTCGCGACTTGGCTTTGTGGCGCGCGAGGACCGCGTTCCGGCAAAGAGCCTCGCCGCTGGCCGCTTCCACATGCGAGAAGGCGATGCCGATGCTTGGCGCGATTTCGATGACGTGACCGTCGATCGTGAACGGCCGAAGCAAGCTCTTGATAATCGTCGCGGCTAGCTCTTCGATATCGTGCTGTTCGCCGCTCTGGAGCAGGGCGAAATCGTCGTCGCCGAAACGGGCGACGATCTCGGCCTTACGCGCGGATCGCGAAATGCGCTGACCGACCTCACGCAAAAGCGCGTCGCCGATCGCATGGCCATGGTTATCGTTCACGCATTTGAATCGGTTGACGCCGATGGAGAGGAGAGCGAAGGGCTCCGTCTCGGCGCGTCCGCCGAGCATGCGGGCGCAGAGCAATTCGTTGAAATGGGTTCGGTTGGTCAGGCCCGTCAGCGTATCCGTATAGGCCAGGCGCCGGATCGTCGCTTCGCTCTTCAGGCGCTCGCTCTGATCGCGCAAGGCGACGACCGTCAATATCTTCGACCCGAGCGAAACCGTCCGGCAGAGGAGGCGGACTGGGAGAGCGTCTCCACTCTTGGCGGCGATCTCGGCGTCATATTCGCGATGGTCCTGCATTGCCGCCAGGTCGAAGTCGCCGATCAGCTTTGCGATCGGCTCTCCCGTCAGATCGCCCTGGTCGTAGCCGGTGAGGCGCTGGAGGCTGTCATTGGCGCTGGTGACGATGCCGTTCTCGCAGATGGCGAGACCCTCAAAGGCGAGATTGGCGAGCTCGATGAGGCGTTTGCGATCGCGGTGCGCCTGAGCCCTCGCCGCGATCGAGAATCGCAGGCCGAGAAGCGCGAGAGCGATCAGCCCCAGTGCGACGATAGCCACGATCGGCGCGACGATCTCAGGCGCGAGAGCGAGCGGCGGGAAGATGACGAGCGGATCGTAGGTGATCTGCAGCGCCGTCATGCCCATGACGTGCAGTATGGCGATTGCCGCCACGAGAAGAGGGGGCGCTGCAAGGCGCAGATACCTGTTGCGCTCCCCCGCAACCACCATTGCCGCGGCAAAGATCGGCATGCTGAGGCCTATGGAGCCGGCCACGTAATGAGGATCCCAATCGATATGGCCGGTCACGAGATAAGAGGATTGGCCGACATAATGGAGAGTGGCGATGCTGAGCCCCATGATCAGGCCGGCAAAAGCGCGCCGGGACCGGCCTTTGCGCCCAATCGCCAAGCTCATGCTGAGGCTGAGACCGGCGACTGCCAGAAGAAGGGAAAGAATGAGAGAGATGGGCTCGAAGGCCGAAAGCAATCCGGGCTCATAGGCGAGTAGAGCGATCATATGGGTCGCCCAGGTGGTGCTGCCGGCGCTGACGATACCGATCGCCGCCCAGCCATGCCGTACGCGCCCCTCCGAGCGGGCCGCATGGGCAGCGAGCGAGAAGGATGCGTAGACGCCGATCAGACATATGCCGGCAGCTGCATAGAGCAGCCCCAGATCATGGCTTTCCGTAAGGCAAGTAACGATCGCGTTCAAAGGTCGATACCGAGGCAGGTTGGAAGCTAATCAGCGTTGAAGGTCTCCAACGCTTCTAAGGCTTCCTGAATGACAAACGGTTACCAAGATCGGCTGCTTCAAGAAAAAGCATGACAATATCATATGAAACTATAAAATAACGGTATGATAACTTCGCCAGCCGTTCCTATATGGTCGATAGCCTTCGCTGGAAGGCCGACGAAGACGATATCCGAACGGCTCGAGAAACGCCGATTTCCCGAGACGCCGACACCCCATCGAGAAAGACGCCGCGCTCACGCCATTGATGTCGCCGTCCTCACCTGTTCTGCTTGCTGGCAAAAGGGGAGCGACCCGGCGCGGCCGGGAGATGACAATTCGTTGGGGATCAGGAGAGGGTCGCGCCATTCTGGCAAAGTCGCTCGACACAGCCATTCAGCTCTTCAAGATCCGCATCCGAGATCCCGGCCAGCACTCTGTCAAGAACTTGTTCCGACCGAGGCTTGAGCATTTCCTTCAAGCCATGAGCCTTTGCCGTCAGGAACAGCCGTTTGACGCGGAAATCCGTTGCCGCCGTCTCGCGCCGCACAAGGTCCAGGCCTTCCATGCGGCTGGCGCAGCGCGACATTGTCATCGGATCGAGTTCGAGAACGGTGGCGAGTTGAGACTGGGACTGGCCGTCGAACATGAAGAGACGATAGAGAATTCTGATATCGTTGAAATCGATTCCCACATCCGAATAGGCGTGGGCGACGAAGCGCCTCATCGCCTCCGACGTCTTTAGAACGGCGAATGCCAGTTCGAGCTCCTGCTCCTGCGCCATCTCACGCACCTTGTTCCACGAGGAGGCGACAATCTGTTTCGCCCTAGGCGCCTGACCGTATCAACCTTGCCGCTCGTTGTCTCTGCCCTCCTGGTCGCGGCCATCCGACTTGCGGATGACGGGACGGCCGCAAGTCAAGCACGGGCAGACATCGCGGCGACCACCTGAGCGATCTCGGGGCCATGCCGCCCGGACGACTGAATCGACCCCTCGGGTCAAGCCACGTCCGGGGCGGGGCTTCGGACGCCGCTCGGGCTGCCAGCGGACATTCAAAAGCGATGCTTTCATATGTCCGCTCGAATCATTCGAGCGCGCATAAGGGGCGTTTTCGGCTTCAGCATCTGTGTTGCGGGGCGATCAACACCATACTAGATCCGCAACGCTCAAGAAGACATTATCGCCATGACGGCGTTGCAGGGCCACAAAAGAATTGAAGCCGCTCTTATTGTGAACCGACTCGATCTTCCATGCGAAAGATCTTTGCTCAAGGCCCCGACCTGCCGCGTTGATCGTTCGCTTCGACCGCGCTCGGATCTGCCACACGCTTTGTTAAACATAATGCCGTTAGGTCTTCAGCCGAGTGAGTGCGATCCATTCCCGCCGCAGGGGATCGAATTCGGGAGGCTGCCCGGCTGATGACGCGTATCGTCCAATTCCTGACCCGCAAGGGCGCGCCCCATGTGCGGATGATCGTGCTTCTGTCGATCGTCGCGAATTTGATGATCCTCGCGCCGTCCTTCCACATGCTTCAGGTCTATGACCGGGTTCTGGCCTCGCGCTCGGTGCCGACGCTGGTGGCGATCACCGCGATCGCACTCTTTGCCATCGCCGTCTATGGCATCGCCGAGGCAATGCGCATGCGCGTCGCGCGCCGGCTCGCCAATAGCTATGCGGTCGAGACCTCGCCGAAACTCTTCGGCAGCTTGGAAACCCTCGATTCGGGCGCCGATGCGGGAAAGGTTCTGCGCGACTTTCAGACGGCAAGTGGCTGGCTCGCCTCCAAGGCTTTCGTCAATCTTTTCGATCTGCCCTTCATGCCGCTCTTTGCGGTCATCCTGTTCCTCGTCCATCCTCTCGTCTGCCTCGTCGCTATGATCGGACTTGTCATCATGGTCGCGATCGGCTGGCTCAATGTCGTCCTGACCCGAGAGACGGCTAAGGCAGGACGCAGCGCCGATCTCGACGCCAACGCCTTTGCCATGAGCGCGATTACGCGCGGGCCTGAAATCCGCGCCTTCGGCATGTTGCCGGATCTGTCGATGCAATGGGGGCTTAAATCGGCCCGATCGATCGTCGCGGCCGAAAAGGCTTCGCATCTGTCCGGCAATCTCTCGGCTCTGTCGCGTTCGGTGCGCCAGGGCATCCAGATCGTGACCCTCGGCTGGGGCGCCTTCCTCGTCATCCATGGCGACATGTCGGGCGGCATGATCTTCATGGCCTCGATGATTTCGGGCAAGCTTCTGCAGCCGATCGAACAGGCGATCGCCGGCTGGGAGGCGACCACGAAGGCGCTGCAGTCCTTTGCCGATCTGGATGAGGTGACGAAGTCGCACAAGCGGCTGGAGGAGCGCCCGCCGCTTCCCGAGCCGAGCGGCCAGATCGAATTGCGCGACCTTTCGATCAGCCTCGACCGGGGGCGCATGCTCCTGAGCGACGTCAATCTTCGGGTGAAGCCCGGCGAATGCGTGCTTCTCGAAGGGGGCTCCGGTTCCGGCAAGTCGCTTTTGATGGAATGTATCGCGGGCGGGCGCGAGCCCTCCTCGGGGCTCGTTCTCATGGACGGAGCGCCGCGCGGCCGCTGGCCTATGCGCCAATGGGGCCGCGCCGTCGGTTTCGCGCCCGAGGAGCCCGGCATCGTCAAGGGCACGGTTGCGATGAACATCTCGCGCTTTTCACCCGAAATGGATCTGCAGGAAGTCTATCGGGTCGCCCAGGCGCTTGGCCTTCACGCGGCGATCCTTTCCTTGCCGCAAGGCTATCAGACCCAGCTGTCGGAGGGCACGAAACTGCTCTCCACCAGCCAGAAGCGCCTCCTGGCCCTGGCGAGAGCCTTTTACGGCAATCCGCGCCTTCTCGTGCTCGACCAGCCGGCCTCCGGCCTCGATGCGCGATGCGAGGGCGCGCTCGCCAATCTCGTCTCCGACGCCAAGCGCGACAAGGCGGCGATCATCCTGGTCACGCGCTCTTTGCTTCTGGCCAATCTGGTCGATCGATGCATCCGCATTACCGACAACAGGGTCGAGGACATCTCGATCACCGTGCCCGGCGGCCAGGGTGGTCCGCGCCGCATGCGCCCGCGCCAGCCCAACGCCCCCGCTCCAACCCAGGCCCGTATCGAGGCGACGCCCGCCGCTCCAGCCGCCGGCGCTAAGGCGCGCGGGGCCACCCCCCAAACGGCGCCCGTCGGTCAGCCGGCGTCGAACGCCGCCACGGCGAGCGGCGCCTCGCAGCCGGGCTCGATCTCGAACGGAGCCATGCAATGACCAGCGAAGCGCAGACGATCGATCCCTTCGCCGAGGTCTCGACCGATGCAAGCCGGCTCGCCGGCCGTCTGGGGCGCGGATTTCTGATCGCGCTCGGCGTCTTCGGGGCTTGGGCAATGGTCGTGCCGCTCGATTCGGCCGTCATCGCGCCCGGAACCCTCATGTCCGAGGGGCGCAATCTCGTCCTTCAGCATGTGACAGGCGGTGTCATCAAGTCGATCCGCGCCCATGAGGGCGACCTCGTTCGGGCCGGCGAGGTGGTTCTTGAGCTGGAGCCCCTGGTCGACCGCGCGCGGCTGAGCAAGCTGAAGGCACGCCAGGCTGCATTGGAGGCGATCGAGTCCCGCCTACAGGCCGAAAAGTCTCTGGAGACCCAGTCCGACGCGGGTGATCGCGCTCTCGTCCTCAACGCCTCGGCCTCGCCGCTCGGGATCGGTGATCTGCGTCTGCGCTCGGCCGACGAACTCCCGGCCACCACATCCGACGATCCGATGAACGAGATCGTCCGCCTGTTGCAACAGGAGCAGGAGCGCGAATTCGAGCGCGGACGAAGCGCCGTCTCGGCCCAGATCGAGGCGCTGCGCAACCGGGCCGAGGGCGAGCGGCGGCGGCGTGACGGGCTGGTCGATCAGGCGGCCGATTCCGCCCGCCAGCTCGATCTTCTGACCCGCCAGATCGAGAATGCTCGCAGCCTGACCAATGCCGGCCATCTGCCGAAGCGCGAATTGTGGGATCTGGAAAGCCGGCTTCTCCAGCAGCAATCGCTCGATGCGAAACTCGCCTCGGACGCGGCCGCCTCCGAGCGCGCGATCGCCGAGATCGAGGCGGAGATGGAGCGGGTGCGCATGACGGATGCCAAAGAGAACTCCCAGCAGCTGACCGACGTCCTGTCCGAACTCGGCCAGATCCGCGACGAGATCGCGGCGGCCGAACAATCCCTGTCGCAGACCGCCATCGTCGCGCCCGAGAGCGGCCATCTCGTCCACTTTACGGCCAACACGCCTGGCGGTGTCGTTCCCCCCGGCAAGACGATCGGCGAGATCGTGCCGGACGAGGCGCGGCTCGTCGCCCGCGGACGGGTGTCCATCCAGGACATCACGGCGGTGCGGGTCGGCTATGAGACCGAGGTGAAAGTCACGGCCCTCCACGCCCGCACCGAAGACCCGATCCTGGGCAAGGTCTCATTCGTCGCTCAGGATTCCACCGTCGATGAGCGCACCGGCGAGCGCTATTTCGAGGTCGAAGCCTCGCTCGATCTCGATGGGCGCGAAGCGACGCGGAACATGATCCAGGCCGGTATGGGCGTTGAAATGTTCATCAAGGGCGAGCCGCGCACCTTTGCCAGCTATCTCACCCAGCCGCTGACGGACGCTCTCGGACGCACATTCCGCGAGCATTAAGGATTTTACGGCCAAGCCGGGGGATTGCCCTTCGCCAACGCTTTGACCACAAAGACGCTCGCTGTTCTGGGCTCTTTGGCGGATGGGACATGACGATGAAGACAGGTCTCATGGGGTTGAGCATCGCGGCGCTGATGTCGGGCGCGGCGATGGCCGAGACGATCGGCGTCTCCATCGCCACCTTCGACGACGCCTTCCTGACGGCCTTGCGCGGCCAGATCGAGGCCCATGCGAGCGAACTCGACGGCGTCGAAGTCCAGATCGAGGACGCCCAGAACGACGTCGGCAAGCAGCTGAATCAGATCCAGAACTTCGCCGCCTCCGGTCTTGATGCCATCATCGTCAATCCGGTCGACACCGACGCCACCCAGGCGATGACCCAGGCCGCGCAGAATGCCGGAATTCCGCTCGTCTATGTCAATCGCGAACCGGTCAATCGGGACGAGCTGCCCGACAACCAAGCCTATGTCGCATCCGATGAGACGCAATCCGGCACGCTTCTGGCCACCGAAGTGTGCCGGCTTCTGAAAGAGGCCGGCAAGGGCAGTGGTGCGCGGATCATCGTGCTTGTGGGCGAACTATCCAACCAGGCGGCCCGCACGCGCACCCAAGACGTTCACGACGTCGTCGCCACCGACGACTGCAGCTTCATGACCATCGCCGAGGAGCAGACGGCCAATTGGTCGCAAGACGAGGCCGAAAACCTGATGACCAATTGGCTGGCTTCGGACGTGAAGTTCGATGCTGTGCTGGCCAATAACGACGCGATGGCGCTCGGCGCGATCAAGGCCATGAAGGCCGGCGGCGTCGAAATGGATACGGTGATCGTCGGTGGGATCGACGGCACCGCCGAGGCACTGGCCGCCATGAAGGCCGGCGAGCTCGACGTCACGGTTTTCCAGGACGCGAGCGGCCAGGCGAAGGAGGCGGTCGATACCGCGCTGAAGCTCGCGAAAGGCGAGGCCGTCGAGCAGACGGTCCATGTCCCCGTCGAGATCGTCACGCCGGAGCGGGTCGGCGATTTCGAGGGCCGGAACGGGTCCGTCAGCTCCACCGACCCTTCGGCGGGTTGAAGGGCCGTGCGTCGATCGTCAGAGCGTCCGAGCAGAGGAGTCTGCAGGATTCGAACATACTGCAACGAGCCTGGATGAAGAAAGCTTGCGGCTGGCTGCGGCCCCTTTCACGGCTTTGGCGAGTTGTCTCTGCAGCCGGAGGTAAGCACCAGACGACTTCTCCCCCTGGGGGAGAAGTCGAGGCGTCCGTGTCCTGGGCTTGCCTGTTACCGAAAAAAGGCGGGACCAGCGTAGGCCTAGGATCTGCATGTGTCTTGCTGGGAACTGGTCTTGCCGCCTCCCGTTGATCTTCCAAGATCAGACATTGGGCCGGCGCCTGCCGGCATGCGAAACGACGGAGGTCCGACATGGCCGATCTGAGCACCGAACCGAAGATGATGCGGTCCCAGCAGGACAAGGACACGCCGGAGACGATCAGCGAGGACGAGCTTGCTCCGCGCGCCGAGGCGCAGGATAGCGACGAGACGAGCGGGCGCGACCGCGAACTCTCTAAAAAGGGCGAGGCGACCTACGCCAACGAACAGATGAATGCGATCTTCGAGCAGAATGGCGGTGGCGGCACCAAGGTTGCCCCGGACGAGGCTGCCGAGGATGTGGCGACGGATGGCCGGCAGGGTCTTGTTCGGTCCGGACGCTCGCGACTGGAAGACTAACCGCGAGGCTTTTCGTCGATCCCATGAAAGGCTGGCGCTCTTGCGAGCGCCCCCTCTTTTCCCGTCAGCTTCGAATGCGGCGGATGAAGCTTGCGAGATCGTCGGTGACGAAGTCGATATGCTCGCCCTCGCGCCCTTCATGCTCCCAGGCATCGCCAAAGGTCGTCTCGAAGTTCTGCGGCACGATCAGGACCGTCTTCATGCCGAGTGATTTCGGCACTTGCAGATTGCGCGCCAGATCCTCGAACATGGCCGCATGGGCCGCGTCCACCCGGTGGAGGCCCAGAAACTTGTCATAGGTCTCGGAGGCCGGTTTCGGCACCAGATCGGCGGCGACGAGATCGAAGATATCCTCGAAATGATCGAGAATGCCGAGCTGCCTTGCCGCCCGTTCGGCATGATTGCGGTCGCCATTGGTGAAGATGAATTTGCGCCCGGGAAGCGCCTTGATCTCGTCGCCAAGCGCCGGGTCGGGATCGATCCAGGAATAGTCGATGTCATGGACGAAATTCAGAAATGCGTCCGGATCGACATTGTGCTCGCTCATCAGCCCGCGCAGGGTCGTGCCGTAGCGGCGATAGAAATCCTTCTGGACTTCGCGGGCCTTATCCTTCGGCAGCGCCAAAAACTCGGCGACGAAATCCGTCATCCTCAGATCGATCTGGGAGAAGAGGTTCGAATGGCGCGGATAGAGCGTGTTGTCGAGATCGAACACCCAGTCACGGACATGGGCGAAGTCTTCCTTCGTCGCCTCGGCGGTCGGGCGAAGAGCAGTCGGTGACGTCATCGAGGCAGGATTCTCTTAAAACGCGAGTGAAAAGATCAGATCGGTCGTCCGCGTCATATAGCGCGATGGCCCGGGAGACGCGACCATCCGCGTCGATGGGACTCAGGATGGCCTTGGAATCGGGCGGCATCTTCCCTCCGGTCCAAGCTTCGCGATAGGAGAGGCGACAAACACCTCATTGCCCGACTTTGAACGTTCGCATCCTTTGCGGTCAAAGCCCGGCTTCCCACATGAAACGGCGCTTCCATGGGCCTCTGGATTCCCGTCACCATCGCGGCCGCCTTCTTCCAGAATCTGCGATCGGCCCTTCAGAAGCATCTCAAAGGGCGGATGGGGTCGACCGGGGCGACCTTCGCGCGCTTCGGCTTCGGCCTGCCTGTCGCGCTTCTCTATCTCGGCCTTTATGTGGGGGCGACGGGCGAGGCCCTGCCGGCGCTCAATGCCGGCTTTCTATTCGCCGCGCTGTCCGGCGGCATCGCGCAGATCCTGGCGACCTTTCTCCTCGTCTATCTCTTCGGCTTCCGCAATTTCATGGTCGGTACGGCCTATTCCAAGACCGAGCCGATCCAGGCGGCCTTCTTCGGCTTTCTCATCTTGGGCGAAGCGATCGCACCGCTCGGTCTTCTGGCCGTGGTCGCGGGAGTGATCGGTGTCATGATGATCTCGCTCGGCGAGCGCGCGCCGAAGGATGTTCTGAAAGGCCTTGCAACCCGGGAGGCGGCGATCGGCATCCTGTCTGGCACGCTGTTCGGCGCCTCCGCGGTCGCCTTTCGCGGCGCATCGCTCGCGCTCGGCGACGGCACGATCCTGATGCGGGCCCTTCTAACGCTCGCCGTCACCCTGGCCATCCAGACGGCGGTGATGCTTGCCTGGATGCTCATGAAGGACCGGGACGAACTTTCCCGCGTCCTGAAGGCCGCCGGCCCCTCGCTCCTCGTCGGGCTGATGGGCGCCACGGCCTCGGCCGGCTGGTTCACGGCGATGACCTTGCAGAAGGTCGCCTATGTGCGTGCGCTCGGCCAGATCGAACTGGTCTTCACCTTCCTCGCCTCGGTCCTGTGGTTCCAGGAAAGGATTACGCGCCTGGAATTTGCCGGCTCGGCCGTGATCGTCTGCGCGATCCTGCTCCTGATCGGCGCCGGGTGACGAGAGCGCCGGGCGAAAAAGTGGATGCCGGTTTTTCGGCAACCCGGCGCGCCACCAAAGATTGAGAGAGCGCCGTCAGGCATTCGCCCGGCGGCGCGGCGCAAGGGCCGACAGGGCCGAGGCGATCGAGGCCTCTTCGGCTTTCGCGTAAAGGCTCGTCTCGTCGTGGACGGCGCGGGAAAGGGCTGCCTCGAAGGCCGGCTTGCTTCCCTTGGCGCTCGCATTGGTCTGGGCGTCGCTCGACAGATTGGATTGGAAAATCCCAGCCGCCGAGACGGGCAGGAAATCCTCATAGACGATCGGATCGAAGGTGAGGTCGCCCGCCTCGATCAGCGCGTCGGGATCGGTGCTCGTCTCGCCGCTTTCGGCCCGGTCGAGCCCGCTTTGGGTCGGCGTATAATGGAAATAAGCGAGGCCTTCGGCGCGCATCGACGTCCAATTGTCGGGAAAATCGGTGAAGCGATGGGTCAGCGCGGTTTCGTAGTCCGAAGCGCCCTCGCCGGAGGCGGCGACGGATGCGTCGGATCGCGCTTCGTTGAGAAGCTTGTCATAGAGCGCGCGGCCTTTCGGCGTCAGCGCGATGCCGCGCTGCTCGATCTCGCCGAAGCGGGCGGTATGGGTGCCGTCCTCGGCCCCGTTCTGGCCCTGGAAGGCGATCGCCTCCTCCAACGCCTTGAAGCTCGTCTGGCGTAGAAGGATAGGGCAGAGCCGGCGCGGCGGGCCTTCGATGACCGCCTTCGGGGAAATGCCTCTTTGCGGCATCATCGCCTGGACCGCGTCGATATCGAGGGTGCGCGGGGTCAGATGATTGATATGCGGGCCCCGGAAGCAGACGACGTCGGCGATCAGGCGATGGGCCTTGGCGAGCCGTTCATAGGTCGCCCGGTCGACGGTCGCCGCCTCGTGCCAGCGGAAGGTTTCGAGCGCTTCCTGAACGAAGCGCTCGGCATCCGCCTCGCCCAGCCCGCCATCCTGCTCGGCCTTGTCCAGAAGGGCGAGCGCGCCCTCGGTGAAGATCGAGCGGCGGGAGAGAATGTCTTCGGCCTCGCGGCGAAGGCTTTCGTCCTCGATCCAGTCGAGCCGCAGCAGCGATGTGAAAATCCGGAACGGGTTCTTCGACAAGGCGGCCGGATCGATCGGCCGAAACGCCGTCGAATGAACCGGAATGCCGGCGACGGAGAGATCGTAATAGCCGACCGGATGCATGCCCATCACCGCGAAGACGCGGGCGATGGTGGCGAGTTCGCCCGGCGTTCCGAGGCGGATGGCTCCGTGGCGCTCTTCCGAGAGGCGCGAGAGCTCGCCGGAGCGTTCGAGCGAGGCGGCAAGATCGGGATCGTCCCTGAGGCGCAGGTCGTTGATCTCTTCGACGAGTTCGACGAGCGTGCCATATTGCGGCACTTCGCTGCGATACATGGCCGACATCGCCCGCGAGAAGCGCGAGCGGATATCATCGCTCGAAACGAAATTGCGCGTCATGGTCACGGTGTCGTCTCCCTCGTGCGGCGTTCCTGCGGGCTGGTTTCGCCTCTCAAGATCACGCCGGATCATTGGGTCTTAAGATGAAGCGATCCCGGCGCCGCTTCAATGGGGCGCTCCCGCCGATGCCCTCGTGAAGGCTGCCTTCGGACAAAGGCGACCCGTCAAGGTGCCTGATAAGGCGTTCCATCCTTGCGAGTGAAGACCCAGCGCCCTTCGGTCCAGACCGCCATCAGATCGTCTTGCGGATAGGAGACTTCGTCGCCGGGCGTGCGGTCGCCGATCTCCAGATAGGTCGCGGGCCTATCCGTCCGGTTGTGAAGGTGATGGGCGGTGCCGCCCGCCGCAAAGCCGGCTACCATGCCCGGGGCCATTAGCGTCTCGCCGGACTCGGTAACGAGGGTCGGGGTGCCTTCGACGATGAAGACGAATTCGTCCTGCCTCGAATGGCGGTGGAAGAGTGCCGAGACCGCGCCGGGGGCCAGCGTCGTCAGATTGACCCCGAAATTCGTCAGCCCGAAGAGATCCCCGAGCGGTCGCTTGGTTCGGCCGGCCATGCGGCTGAAAAAAGGTTCGGGGTAATTGGAAGGTTTGGTGCGGATGGGCGCTTCCAAAGCGGCGATGGCATCGAAGCGCTGCGGGCTGACCGTCTCCGTCATCATGAGGCTCCTTGAGCGTTGGCGCAACCTTTACAAACGCCGGCATATCGCCCAAGACAAGCCGGCATTGTGTCAGGGCGACAAAGAAAGGAGCGTGCGATGACGAGCATTCCATCGATCGGCGGAGCGTTCCTTTCGATTATCGGCGCCGGCGTCGTCGCGGCCCGAACCTTCTGACGTTTCGAGCGCAAGAGCGACCACGACCGGCCGGGCGGGACGAGCCAGAGGCGCTTCGGGCCTGTCCGACACGAGATTCTTCGACATGACCCGGGACAAGGGCGACCAGACGGCAGCAAGCGGCAGGACAAGCCGCGCGCCGGGGCCGTCCTCGTGTCCCTTCAAGGCGAGACAAACCTCCTCGCCGAGACGAAACGGACGTTTGACATCATGACCATGACGGATTTTCCGGCGGGCGTCGCTGCCGCCGAAGCCGAGTTGCGCGCGCTCTTTCCGGCAACGCCTCTGCAACTCAACGAGCATCTTTCGGCCAAATACGGCGCGCGCATCTTCCTGAAGCGCGAGGACTTGACTCCGGTGCGCTCCTACAAGATCCGTGGCGCCTTCAACTTCATGCGCAAGAAGATGGCGTCGGAGACGGCGAATACGAAATTCTGCTGTGCCTCGGCCGGCAATCACGCGCAAGGCTTCGCCTTCGCCTGCCGCCATTTCGGCGTTTCGGGTCGCGTCTTCATGCCCGTGACGACACCCCAGCAGAAGATCGGCAAGACCCGCGCCTTTGGCGGCGACGCGGTCGAGATCGAACTCGTCGGCGACTTCTTCGACGATTGCTACAGGGCCGCCAAGACCTATGCCCACGAGGCGGGCGCCGATCTCGTCCCGCCCTTCGACCATGAGGACATCGTCGAGGGCCAGGCGAGCGTCGCCAAGGAGGTCGTCGACGAATTGGGGGACGAGAAGCCCGACTTCGTCGTCATGCCGGTGGGCGGCGGCGGTCTCGCCTCGGGCATGACCCGCTATTTCAACGCGATCGGCGAGACTCCCTTCCTGCGCTTTGTCGAGCCGCTCGGCGCGCCGAGCCTTCAGACCAGCCTCCGCAACGGCTCGCTGACCCGGATGGAGCAGATCGACGGCTTCGTCGACGGCGCCTCGGTCGCCGAGATCGGCCAGATCCCCTACCAGACCCTGAAAGGCTTTCCGCCCGAGGCCGTGTTGCTCGCCCCCGAGGGGCGTCTCTGCGCCACCATGCTGGAGATGCTGAATATCGAAGGAATCGTATTGGAGCCGGCCGGGGCGCTCGCCATCGACGCGCTGAAAAGCTTGAAGACCGATATTCGCGGCAAGACAGTGGTCTGCGTCGTCTCGGGCGGCAATTTCGACTTCGAGCGCCTGCCGGATGTGCGCGAGCGCTCGCTGCGCTTCGAAGGCTTGAAGAAGTATTTCATCCTGCGTCTGGCCCAGCGGCCCGGCGCGCTGAAGGACTTCCTCAATCTGCTCGGTCCCGACGACGACATCGCCCGTTTCGAATATCTGAAGAAGTCCGCCCGCGATTTCGGCTCGATCCTGCTCGGCATCGAGACCAAGGATCCGGGCAATTTTGATTCCCTGCTCTCGCGCTTCGCCGCCTCCGGCATCCGCTATCAGGACATCACCAACGACCAGATCGTCGCCGATCTTCTGATCTGACGGTCGCGGTTACCGCAAAGCCTTGACCCATTCGACGATGCGGCTTGCGAGGCGCATCGTCGTGGAGGGGGAGAGAACGTTGCCGGCGAGCACATGGTGATTGGGATCGTCGCCGTCATTGACGGTGACAATTTCGTGGGGCCCGCCCCATCGGGCGATGAAGAGTGTTGTCGCCTCCGGTTTCACCACCCGGTCCAGGTCCGACCTGAAGACGAGAAGCGGCAATTCGATCGCCGCCGGATCGAGGCTGCGGACTGCCCGCACCAGCGCGCCGAGCGGGGCCACGGCTTCGGTCGGATAGCGCCATGTCCAGCCCTCGGCCTCCGCCTCGTTGGACGGCTCGAAGCCGCGCATGGCGCCGCCCAGCCTCGGCAGGAGCGTCCGTGCCATCGGAACTTCCAGCATGAAGGCGAGGGGATCGTTCACCGCATAGTTCGGCGAGATGAAGACAAGGCCGGCGACCCCGTCCATCAAGCCGGGCACGCTCGTTCCGAGGGTGGCGAGTGTCGCGCCGGTCGAGGTGCCTACGATGACGACCCGCTCGCCGATCCGCCGGCCGATGGCGATCGCCTCGGCAAGATCGTTCAGCCAGTCATTGACGCTGGTCTGGGGCATGGCCGCCGGATCGCGGCCGTGGCCGGTGAGCCGCGTGTAGAAGAGATTGGCGCCGATCTCGCGCGCGGCGATATCGAGAAGCGGGCGTGTTTCCGGCTTGGCGGCCGAAAAGCCGTGGAGATAAATGAAGGCGATCGGTGTCTTTGCCTTGGATCGCGGATCGGCCCAGACGATTTCCTTTTCGGCAGAGGACCTCAGATTGGGAATGTCGGCCTCGCGCCGCTTGAGATAGGCCTCCGGGTCGTCGCCGATCGAGGCCGGATCGAAGCGGATCGTCAGATCGACCGGCTCGCGGGGCCCGAAGACCCAGAAGGCGCCGCCCAGGACCAGGACGAGGCAGAGGACGGCGAGAAGAACGCGCAAAGCGGTGCCCATCACTTGGCCTGGCGCCTCAGCCGGCCGACTGCGCGGCGGAGGGTTCGTCCAGCCGATCGAGAATGTGCCGGGCCGTCATCAGGTCGAGATGGGCGCCGCCGCCATTCTTGAAGACGGTGATCTCGTCCTTGTCCTGCCGTCCGGTGGTTTCGGCGACGATGTCGTTGAGATCGCCCAGGATCGTCTCGCGGGTGATCGTGCCGGCCCTCAGGGGGATTTCGATCTCGCCGATATGGCCGATCGTCGTCTCGAAACTGTCGACGAAGAGGCGCCCGCGCGTCAGAACGGCATCGTCGGCCTCGCGCATATCCGGCCGATAGGCACCGATAAGGTCCACATGAGTGCCGGGGGCGAGCCATTCGCCCTTCAAAAAGGGTTCGCTTGCCATGGTTGCGGTCGAGACGATGTCGCTCTCCCGAACGGCCTCTTCGAGGTCATGGGCGACGCTGATCCTGGCTCCGATACCGCCCATCTCCTCGATAAGCGCTTCGGCGCGGTCCTGGCTGCGGTTCCAGACGCGGATGTCCTCCAGGGCTTCGAAACCGGCCGAATAGGCTTCGATCAGGCTTTTCGCGAGGGTGCCCGCGCCGCAGACGAGAAGCCGCTTGGCGTCGGGCCTTGCAAGGCGCCGGGCGCCGAGGAGCGAGTCGCCGGCGGTCTTCCATTTGGTGACCAGCGGTCCGTCGACGAGGGCGAGCGGCGCGCCGCTCTCGTGATCGAAGAGCAGGACGCCGCCCTGCACGGAGGGGAGCGGGGGATCGCGGCGCGGATTGCCTGCGAACACCGTCACCGATTTCATCGCGATGCCGAGACCGTCGATCCAGGCGGCGCGATTGAGCATGCGGTTCTCGCCTGAACCCAAGAGGAGATCGCCGATCTCGGCGCGGGGGCGGCGATGGCCGGCTTCGAGCGCCTCGACGATGCCGGTCCAGGTGAGGTTCGCCTCGCCGGTCGCGAAATCGACGATGATCACGAGGCGGCCCTCACACGGTCCAGGAAGGAGTCGAAGGTCGGCGTCTGCACCTCGCGCGAGGCGTAAGGCACGAAGCCGTGCTTTCGGTAGAGTTTGAGGGCGGCGGGATGGTCCAGCGTGTTGGTCTCGATGATGAGCCGTTTCGGCCCTTCCGAAAAGCCGGCCTCGATCGCCCGCTCCAGCATCTCGCCCGCATGGCCGAGGCCCTGAAAGGCGGGCAGCATGCCGAAATGGACGATCCGCGCTTCACGGATCGCGCGCTTCACCTCGACCTCGAACCAGCCGACCGTGTCATGGCCGAGAGCGGCGGTGTAGAGGCGGCATTTGGGGTTGTGGATCTCCTCGCGCAGCCGGTCGTCGGGGAGAAGCCGGGAGGTCCAGTGATGGGCCGCGCCGACCGCCTCATAGAGCGCGCGATAGCGCGGCAGCGGCATGCGCGGATGGTCTTCGATCCGCAATCGCCGGGCGCGAAGCTCGGTCTCGCGTCCGGCGCGATAGGCCTCGACGGTCATTTCCAGGCTGAGGACGCGGGTCGTGAGCAGTCGCACGGGTCTCATGCTCCGGTCTCGACCGGCGTATCGCTCGCCGAGCCCCATTCGGTCCAGGAGCCGTCGAAGAGCTTGGCGTCCCGATTGCCGACCGTCTCGAAGGCGAGATTCAGGATGGCGGCGGTGACGCCCGAGCCACAACTCGTCACCGAAGGCGCCTGCGGGTCGATGCCGGCCTCCTGCATCGCCCGGCGCAGCGCCTCCGGCGATTTCAATTTGCCGTCCTCGCCGAGAAGCGGGAAGGGCAGGTTCGCCGCACCCGGCATATGGCCGGCGCGCACGCCGGGGCGTGGCTCGGCCGCTTGGCCTGCGAAACGCTCGGCGGGCCTCACATCGACGATCTGGCGGCTTTTCTCGGAGACGATGCGGCGCATCTCGGCAAGATCAGCGACGGCGCTGCGGTCGAAAGCGGGCTCGAAATTCTTGGGGCTCACGGCGGGAGCCGCGCTCTCCACCGGATGACCGCCCGCGATCCAGGCCGGCATTCCGCCGTCGAGAAGACGGACATCCTTGGCGCCGAAGGTGCGGAACATCCACCAGATGCGGGGGCCGGAAAAGAGACCCATGCCGTCATAGACGACGATCGTATCGGTGTTCGAAATGCCCATTTCGCCGACGGCTTTGGCGAAGATGTCGGGCGAGGGCAGGGTGTGCGGCAGGTTGGAGGCTGGATCGACCACCGCGTCCTGATCGAAGAAGACGGCGCCGGGAACATGGCCGGCGTCATATTCCGCCCGAGCGAAGCGGTTCTGTGCCGGCAGATACCAGGAGGCGTCGACGATCGAGAGGCCGGGCCGCCCGAGCACCTCGGCCAGATCGCTCGCGGAAATGAGAAAGGGGTTCTGGGTCATCGCTCGATCGCCAAATGTCGTTCGCACGGGTCGTAACCTGCGCAAATGCAGGAGGGACCGGAAGGATCAAGGCATAAGGGAGGCACGAAGGCCGAGGCAAGGAGGAGGCCTCGAAATCCTTTAGGCCGGCGGCCCGAAACGGATGCGAAAGCGGCGATTTTCCCGGCCCTTCTTCTCGATCTTGCCGATATGGATCTCGCCGAGCTCGCCCGTCTCCGACACGTGGGTGCCGCCGCAAGGCTGTGTGTCGATCGCGCCGTTCTCGCCGATCGCCACCAGGCGCACGGTGCCGGTGCTTCGTGGCGGCTTGACGTGTTTGGATTTGACGAGACCTGGATTGGCGTCGAGCTCGGCCTCGGTGATCGTCTGGGTGAAGACCGGGTGATTGGCGCGGACCAGGGCCATCAGCGCGTCGGTGACGGCGGCCTTGTCGGGCGCCTCGCTGCCCATGTCGAAATCAACGCGCGATTCCATCTCGCCGACGGCCGCGCCGGTGATCGGGAAGGGGCAGACGACGGTGAGAAGGTGACAGGCCGTGTGCATGCGCATCAGCCGATAGCGGCGCGGCCAGTCGATATGGAGTGTCAAGGTCTCGCCGGGGGCTGGCAGGTCCGCCTCCGGGCCGGCGAACATGACGACATCGCGCTTGTCCGGCGAATAGGCGGTCTCGACGATCGGAATCGTGCGGCCATCGGCGAGTTCCACATGGCCGGTATCACCGGGCTGGCCGCCGCCCGTGGCAAAGAAATTCGTGCGATCGAAGACCAGCCCGCGCTCGCCCTCGATGCGCAGGAGCTTGGCTTCCATCGTCGAGAGATAGGCGTCGTCCTGATAGACGCGCTCGGTTCCGGGATTGGTCTCGGCGCTGGGCTGATCCATGGCGCTCAGTCCGCCTGTTCGAACGGAATGTCGAATTGGGGCGTCTGGCCGATCCAATCCGGCACCGGCAGGCCCTTCTCCTTCAGGAAAGCGGGATTGAAGAGCTTCGACTGATAGCGATTGCCGTAATCGCAGAGGATGGTCACGATCCGGTGGCCGGGACCCATCTCCTTGGCCATGCGGATCGCGCCGGCGATGTTGATGCCCGACGAGCCGCCGAGGCACAGGCCCTCCTCGCGCACCAGATCGAAGACGATCCGCAGCGCCTCGTCATCGGGGATCTGATAGGCGAAATCAGGCTCAAAGCCCTCCAGATTGGCGGTGATGCGGCCCTGGCCGATGCCTTCGGTGATCGAGGAGCCTTCCGACTTCAACTCGCCATGGGCGTAATAATGATAGAGCGCGGCGCCCATGGGATCGGCGATGCCAATCTTGATATGGCCCGAATGGCGCTTGAGGCCGAGAGCGCAGCCGGCGAGCGTTCCGCCGGTGCCGACCGCGCAGATGAAGCCGTCCACCTCGCCATCGGTCTGGTGCCAGATCTCCTCGGCGGTCGTCACCACATGCCCGTCGCGATTGGCGACATTGTCGAACTGATTGGCCCAGATCGCGCCTTCGGGATGGCTTTTGGCAAGCTGTTCGGCAAGACGCCCGGAGAGCTTCACATAGTTGTTGGGGTTTTTATAGGGAACTGCCGGCACTTCGACGAGTTCGGCGCCCATCAGACGAAGAGCGTCCTTCTTCTCCTCGCTCTGGGTCTCGGGGATGACGATGACCGTGCGGTAGCCGAGCGCATTGGCGACGAGCGACAGGCCGATGCCGGTATTGCCAGCCGTGCCTTCGACAATGATGCCGCCTGGGGCCAAGAGCCCCTTGGCTTCGGCATCGCGGATGATGAAGAGGCCGGCGCGATCCTTCACCGATTGGCCCGGATTGAGAAACTCCGCCTTGCCGTAGATCTCGCAGCCGGTCTCGTCCGAGGCGCGGTTGAGACGGATCAACGGGGTGTTGCCGATGGCGTCGAGAACAGAATTGGTGCGGGACATGGGCGCCTGAAGCTTCAATCTTACGGGAATCGCAATTGCGGGTCAGGCTGGAAACTATGAGCGCCCAGGGGGCAAGGCAAGCTTGACCAAGCGCACGGCCAAGCACTTCGCGAAAGCGTGCCGGCGCGCAGCGCCGAAAGGCTGATGGTCGCCCCTATCCCTTTGCGCCTCGTAAGGCCCGATCGAGCGCTTGGCGAAAGCGGGAGCGATCGGCGGCACTGAAGCTCGCATTATAGCCCTTGATCTCGCCACTCTCGCGCAAATGCTGGGAAAAGGCCCGCATGGATAGGGCCTCGCCGATGGTCTCTGGCGTGAAGGGTCGGCCGGTCGGCCCGATCGCTGCCGCACCCTTTTCCAGAACGCGGGAGGCGAGCGGAACATCCGCAGTGATCGCGACGTCCCCAGGTCCGGCCATCTCCACGATCCGGTCGTCGGCGGCATCGGCTCCGGCCGGCACCGTGACGATCTCGGCATCGGGATAGCGCGACGGGCGCATGCCGCCATTGGAGACAAGGACGGGCGTGAAGCCGTGGCGCAGCGCCAGCTCGATCGCCTCGTCCTTCACCGGGCAGGCATCGGCATCGATCAGGACATGCATCGCCTTGATGGCTCCATCATTTCTTTTCATTTGTTGCTCCGGCCGTATCGCCGAATAAGTCAGCTAAGGGCCAAGCCCTTGGAAAACCTCAACTAGTGTCTCATTCGCACAAGGTTGCGGTGGCTGGACCCGCATCCCTCCTGCCTATCCTTTCAACCCCGCTCGTGCCAGTGCGTGACGATGACGAAGCCGACGACCCCGTTTCACGCCCGCACCATCGTGAATACGCCCGCAGAGGTCATGGTCGGGATCGCCTATCTTGCGGTCAGCTTCATGATCTTCCCGGCAGCGGACGCGACCGGCAAGGTGCTCGTCGAATGGCATGGCCTGTCCGGGGGCTTCGTGGCCTTCGTGCGCATGGTCATGCAGGTCGTCCTCGTTCTGCCGATCGTCCTCGTCTGGAAGGGCAGGGCCGCCCTTGCCACGGGCCATCTCGGCCTCAACCTGTTGCGCGGTATCTTTCTCGGTCTTGGCGGCATCGCCTTCTTCTCGGCGCTTGGCTTCATGCCGCTTGCCGATGCGACGGCCGTCTTCATGGTCGAGCCGATGATGGTGACGCTGCTTGCTGTGCCGATCCTAGGCGAGACGATCGGCCGGCGCCGCATTGCCGCGATCGTGGTGGGCTTTGCCGGCGCCATGCTGATCATCCAGCCGAGCTATGCCGTCTTCGGGCTCGCCTCTCTGCTGCCGATCGCCGCAGCGCTTCTCATCAGCCTCTATCTCATCGTCAGCCGCTTCGTGTCCGGCACGACGAGCCCGCTGGCCATGATGGTCTATTCGGGTCTCGGCGGGGCGCTGACCTGCGGCGTGGCGCTGATGATCGGAGGGGTCTCCGGCGTGCCGGCCCTCGATCCGACACCGCCTGAATCGCTCACACCCTATGGCCTGATCGTTCTCCTCGGCCTGATCGGCACGGTCAGCCATCTGATGGTGATCGAGGCCTATCGCCGGGCGCCCGCTTCGGTTCTTGCCCCCTTCAGCTATCTAGAGATCGTCTCCGCGGTGGTCCTCGGATTCCTGATCTTTGGCGATTTCCCGAACGGCCTCAAATGGCTGGGGATGGCGGTCGTCGTCGGCTCGGGCCTCGCCCTTTATCTTCTGGAACTCAGGGCTTCGCGCCGGGCGCGGCCGATCCATCCAACCCCCTGAACGCGGGAGATTGCGCCCGTTTCATGCGGAAGTCGCGTTGCACGCCGCGCGCGGTCGCATAAAACGGGTGTGAGAAGCTCGACCCGGCCGAGACAGACAGGAAAGACCGCGCGCCCATGTTCAAGACCATCCTGATCGCCAATCGCGGCGAGATCGCCTGCCGCGTCATCAAGACGGCGAGGCGCCTCGGCATCAGGACGGTCGCGGTCTATTCGGACGCCGACCGCCAGGCGGTGCATGTGGAAATGGCGGACGAGGCGGTCCATATCGGCGCGGCGCCCGCCTCCGAGAGCTATCTGAAGGCCGAGACCATCCTGAGGGTCGCGAAGGAGACCGGCGCCGAGGGCGTTCATCCGGGCTACGGATTCCTGTCGGAAAACGCCAAATTCTGCGAGCTTCTGGAAGATAACGGCATCACTTTTATCGGCCCGAAGCCCAAGGCGATCCGCGCCATGGGCGACAAGATCGAATCGAAGACATTCGCCAAGGCCGCCGGCGTCAGCGTCGTTCCCGGCCATATGGGCATCATCGAGGATGCCGATGAGGCGGTGCGGATCGCCGGCGAGATGGGCTATCCGGTGATGATCAAGGCCTCGGCCGGCGGTGGCGGCAAGGGCATGCGCATCGCCCATGACGACAAGGAATGCCGCGACGGCTTCGACCGGGCGCGCTCCGAAGCCCGTTCCTCCTTCGGCGACGACCGGGTCTTCATCGAAAAATTCGTGGTCGAGCCGCGCCATATCGAAATTCAGGTGCTGGCCGATGCCCATGGCAACGCCATCCATCTCGGCGAGCGCGAATGCTCGATCCAGCGCCGCAACCAGAAGGTCGTCGAAGAGGCGCCTTCGCCCTTTCTCGACGAGGCGACCCGCCGCGCCATGGGCGAACAGGCCTGCGCGCTGGCAAAGGCCGTCGATTATCAGAGCGCCGGGACGGTCGAATTCATCGTCGACGAAGATCGCAATTTCTACTTTCTCGAAATGAACACCCGGCTCCAGGTCGAGCATCCGGTGACCGAGCTCGTCACCGGCATCGACATCGTGGAGGAGATGCTGCGCGTGGCGAGCGGCGAGCCGCTGCGCTATGCCCAGGACGATGTGACCCTGAAGGGCTGGGCGGTGGAGAGCCGCATCTATGCCGAGGACCCGTTTCGCGGCTTCCTGCCCTCAATCGGCCGGCTGACCCGCTATCGCCCGCCGGAAGAGGAGCGGCTGGGCAAGGCGATCGTGCGCAACGACACGGGCGTTCGGGAAGGCTCGGAAATCTCCATGTTCTACGATCCGATGATCGCCAAGCTCTGCACTCATGCCGAGACACGCCAAGCGGCGATCGAGGCGATGGGCGAGGCGCTCGATCGCTTCGAAATCGCCGGCATCGAGCACAATATCCCGTTTCTCGGCGCGCTGATGCGCCATCCGCGCTGGCAGGAGGGCCGGCTGTCGACGGGCTTCATCGCGGAGGAATATCCCGAAGGGTTCGAGCGGCCGGAGCCTTCCACCGAGACCAAGCGTGTCGCGGCGATCGTCGCTGGCCTCCTGGAACTTGGCCAACGCCAGCGTCTGGACAAGCATATCGATCGTCTGCGGCCCCATTCGGGCGTCTTGCGCCGCGACTGGGTGGCGAAGGTCGACGGCGATTATCTGTCCCTTCACCTGGAGCGGGCGGAAGGCGGGCTTCGGCCGGTCTATGCCGTAAGCGTCGAAGGGCGCGAGGCGACGGTTGCGACCGACACCAAGATCGGCGAGTCGCTCTGGACCGGTATGATCGACGGCCAGAGGCGCGCCGTTCAGGCCCGGCCCGTCATGAATGGCTGGGCGCTCTTCGTCGATGGGCTTTGGCTGCCGGTGAAGGTGATGACGCCAAGAACGGCCGAACTCGATCGCCTGATGCCGGTCAAGCTGCCGCCGGACACCTCCAAGATGCTGCTCTGCCCGATGCCGGGCCTCGTCGTCTCGATCGCGGTTAAGGAGGGGCAGGAGGTCAAAGCCGGCGAGACCCTGGCGGTCGTCGAAGCCATGAAGATGGAGAACATCCTCAAGGCCGAGCGCGACCTCACCATCGGCAAGCTCAACGCCAAGCCGGGCGACAGCCTTGCCGTCGACGACGTCATCATGGAATTTGCCTGAGCGAAGGCTTTGGACGAGGGAAGGCCGTGCCGCAATGGGCAGAGCCTGTCTCTCTTCTTTCAGGAAACGATACGTTCGAGGGCCGTCAGTTGACGTCCTGGGCGTCCGGCTTGATCACCCCGGCCTCTTCGCCGTCACCCTGAACGAGGGCCGGATTGCTGGAGCCCGCGCCATCGGTCGGGCCGTCGCCGGAGCCGACGCTGGTGGCCTGTTCTTCGCCCTCGTCGCTGCAGGCCGACAGGCCGAGCGCTGCGATGGACATCAGGGATGCAGCGAAAAGTGTCTGAAATTTCATAGATTTGTTCCTTCGATCGGGTTGATGGGACTTGACCTTTCAAGGCTTGCCGCGCCGATCGGGTTCCGGCTTTAGGTGGAAAAGACCGCTTGCCATCCAACGGTTTGTGGACGGGGCATCTGCGTCCAATCCGCGATTGCGCTCAAAGCCCCCGGCGACTATGCGGGTGTCTCACCCGTCAATGCCGCCTGCAGGTATCTCACCCGCCGATGCTGACTGAGGAGCCGAACCGGTCGTGAAGCTCTCCCCCCAACAGGACGAAGCGCTGAAGGCCGTGGCCGATTGGCTCGAAGCCGGCGACCGTCCCGTCTTCCGCCTGTTCGGCTATGCCGGCACGGGCAAGACGACGCTCGCCAAGCATTTCGCCGAAGGGATCGAAG
Organism: Fulvimarina manganoxydans; assembly: GCF_900176465.1. GTDB lineage: Bacteria > Pseudomonadota > Alphaproteobacteria > Rhizobiales > Rhizobiaceae > Fulvimarina > Fulvimarina manganoxydans. Next base: position 34,568 of record NZ_FWXR01000021.1, on the reverse strand, counting down.
GCGCGGTCCAATTCGCCGCCTTCACCGGCAAGGCCGCTCAGGTCCTGCGTTCGAAGGGCGCCAAGAGCGCCCGTACGATCCATTCGCTGATCTACCGCCCGCGCGGCGAAGAGGAGATCGCCGACGAAGAGACCGGGACGGCCCGGGTCTCGCCGACCTTCTCGCTCAACCGTCAGAGCCCGGTGGCCAAAGCCCGGCTCGTCATCATCGACGAATGCTCCATGGTGGACGAGGCGCTCGGCCGCGACCTGATGAGCTTCGGCACGCCCATTCTCGTTCTCGGCGATCCCGGCCAGCTGCCGCCGGTCTCGGGGGGCGGCTTCTTCACCGAGGCCGAGCCCGACTTCCTTCTCACCGAGATCCATCGTCAGGCCCGCGACAATCCGATCGTTCGCCTCGCCCTCGACGTGCGCGAGGGGCGGGCGATCATGCATGGCGATTACGGGACGGTTCAGGTCATCGGCAAGCGCGACGTGGAGCGAGACGCTGTTTTGAAGGCCGATCAGGTGCTGGTCGGCACCAATCGCACCCGGCGGCGCTACAATGCCCGGCTGCGCGAATTGAAGGGTTTTACCGAAGCCTTGCCCCAGGTCGGCGACAAGTTGGTCTGCCTCAGAAACGACCCGGCCAAAGGGCTCCTCAACGGCTCGCTCTGGCAGGTGATGACGGCTAGCCGAGAGACTGTGAAGCCGGGCGTCAATCTCATCGTCAAACCCGATGACGACGACATCGACCAGGGCGCGGCGAAGATCCGCCTTCTAAAAAGCGCCTTCGAGGAGCCGGAGACCGAAGTGCCCTGGTCGACCAAGAAGCGCTTCGACGATTTCGACTATGGCTACGCGCTGACCGTCCACAAGGCACAAGGCTCCCAATGGGACGACGTCATGCTGTTCGACGAAAGCTTCGCCTTTCGCGATACGCGCGAGCGCTGGCTTTACACCGCGATCACCCGCGCGGCGGAAACGCTGACGATCGTGCGCTGAGGCGTGCCTCTTCCAATTTTGCCTTGCCTGAGGTTCCAGCCCGCAAAGCGAGTTCTGCGACGCGGGGCGTATAAGGGAGGGCCGTATAGCGCGCAATCATGTCGCGAGTTTCTTTTGACCGGTCTGAATTTGCACCTTTCCCCAGCGCCTATCGCGTGCTGGCCGCGACAATGACTAAGTGTGCCCATCACGTCTTCGCAAATTTGATACCAATTGTCGCAACAGGCCCAAGCGGACGTTTACCCATCTCCTCTAGGCTGGCTTCGAAACAGCTGGTGTTTGCAGATCGATGATGACCGCGTATTCGAACCGTGCCCATGTCTTGCCGGACGACGACGCGCAGGCGACGCTTCTGAATGTCTCCCTGCGCAACGCCATCCCCGGGATGTTCGTCAATTTCGTCGCGTCGTTGGGAGTTGGCTCTCTTTTCGGCATGCACGGTTATCAATGGGCGTGGCATTGGCTCGCGCTGGTGTCCGTTCTGACAGTCATTCGCGTACTGGTCTGTATGCGGATTCAGGGATGGGCCCGCCACACGTCGGCTCCCCGGCCATCCGCAGTCCGCCATGCGCAAAATGGGCTTGCGATCGGCCTCATCTCCGGATCGGCATGCTGGGGCATTTTCGGCTGGTTCGCCTTGTCGGTCCCCGAGCCGGCCCTGCACTATACGGCATGCATCATTCTGAGTGCCTTCACGGCCGGGGCCATCGTGACGCTCTCGCCCTATCGACTGATCGGTCCCGCCTATATCTGGCTGATGATGGTGCCGGCCTTGGCCCGGCTCTTTCTCAACGGGGGAAGTGACGGGCTACTTGGCCTTCTTTGCCTTGTCTTCATGTTTGTGATGACCCTTGCCCATCGCGCGTCTGCTCGGGTGCTTCGCGAGTCGATCGATCTCGGCCGGCAGAATTCCAGGCTGGTCGAAGAAATGCGCCGCACCAACTTCTATCTTGAAGACCGTGTCGCCGAGCGCACGCGGACGCTCCATGAGCTTGCTCATCGCGACCAGTTGACCGGCCTTCTCAATCGCCGGGGGCTGACGGTCGCCTTCAACGCCTGGATCGACAACGAGGGCGGGCCCGCCGTCCTCCTTTTCCTCGATCTCGACCATTTCAAGCAGATCAATGACGGCCTCGGCCATGAAGCGGGCGACCTCGTTCTGAGCGAGGTCGCCCGGCGCCTGAGCCAGAGCTGCGGTGAACAGGCCATCGCGCTGGCCCGTTGGGGCGGCGACGAATTCATCTGTCTCTTGCGGCCGGGAAACATGGAGGACCAGAGGGACGGCGATCTGCGCGGCGCTGCGGATCGCCTTGCCGAGAGCATCGCATCGGCTTGCGCAGCACCCTTCCATATTGGCGGGGCCCAATGCCGGCCCATGGCGAGCATCGGGGTCGCGCTTTATCCCGAATGCGGCGCAGAACTCGATCAACTCGTGCGCAGGGCCGATCGCGCCGGAGGCGAGGCCAAGCGACGGGGGCGTGGCCGCTTCGTTCATTACGATCGCTCCCTATCCATTGCCATGCAGCGTCAGGCGACCATCTTCGCCGACTTTGAATCCGCGATGGCGCGGGGCGAGATCACCGTCGTCTATCAGCCGGTCGTCGATACCGCGAAAGGTCTTGTCACGGCCTACCACTCTCGTCTCGATTGGCGGCATCCGGAGCTCGGCGTCGTCGAGCCGGACGAATTCATCGAGGTCGCGGAAGCCAATGAGGTGATCGGGCGTGTCGGTCATGTGGTCTTCGACACGACCCTCGCCGACGCGGCCGCCTGGCGGAGCCTCGGATCGAGCGCTCGCCTCGTCGTCGATGTCTCCATCCGGCAACTCCTGGCCGAGGGGTTCGTGGATCAGACCCTATCGATCCTTCGAAAGCACGGACTCGGCCCGTCCGCGCTTGAAATCGAGGTCGTCGCGGCAGCCCTCGCGCCTCAGGACGAGGTCGGCACGATCGAAGTTCTGCAGGCGCTGCGCGGGCATGGCATCGTCATCACGCTGAGCGAATTCGGGAGTGGCTTCATCCGCTTGGCGCGCCTGAAGGATTATCCGATCGATCGCCTGAAGATCGATCCGGCGCTCACGGCCGGAGATCGCCAATCGAAGGCTGTCCTCGAAGGCCTGATCCACATGGCGCGGCATCTCGATCTAGAGGTGATCGCAAGTGGGATCCACACGCTCGATCATGCACGGGCCGCGGTGGCGCTCGGCATCGATGCCTTGCAGGGCGACGTCATCCGCCATCCGGCGCCGCTGACCGCCGCGCTGCAGCCTGTCACAATCCCTTGGCTCGATGCGCCTTCGCAAACGCCCGACGCCTCGGAGATTGCCGCCTGAATCCTCAGGCGCGGCATCACCCATCAATAGTCGCTGGTCGAAAGACTTCGAGAGCCTCGGTGTATCATTCCATCGCCGGTCCAGGCTCCGCCGGGCCGGCACCCTTCGGCTTCGGCCGCATGAGGGCGAGCAGGGGGATCGCGCAGAGCGTGATGATCATCATCAGTTTGAAGTCGTCCACATAGGCAACCATCGCCGCCTGGGCTTGGACCTGCTGGTTCAGAACCGCCAGCGCTGTGGTCTGGTTGGCGCCCATTCCGCCCATCGCCGCAAGCGCTTCGGTAAAATTGGGATTGAACGGATTGAGGCCCGAGACGAGCTCGCTGCGGCTGATGACGATGTTGTGGGCGAGCTCGACGGTGACGATCGAAATGCCGACCGACGAGCCGATATTGCGGAGCAGGCTGAACAGGGACGCCGCATCGGCCCGAAAGCGGGGCTCGAGTGTCGCGAAAGCGAGTGTCGAGAGCGGCACGAAGACGAGACCCAATCCGAGACCCTGGACGACGCCCGACACGATGATCGGCGTCTGGTCCATCTGGGGCGAGAAGCCGCTCATCTGGTAGAGCGAGAGCGCGGTCAGAAGAAGGCCCGTCAGGATCAGGAGCCGCGTGTCGAACTTGCCGATGATCCGCCCGACGACGATCATCGAAATCATCGTGCCGACGCCGCGCGGGGCCAGGACCAGGCCGGTCGTCACCACCGGATAGCCGAGGATGTTCTGGAGCATCGGGGGCAGCAAGGCGAGGCCTGCCAGAAGCACCATGCCGACGACGAAGATCATGACGAGCGCCATGACGAGATTGCGGTCGCGAAAGATCTTCGGGTCGATGAAGGGGGCCTTGGCGCCGGTGATGTGGATGACGAAGACCCAGATCGCGGAGACCGCGAGGCCGAGCTCGATCCAGATTTCGGGGGATGAGAACCAGTCGACCTGCTCGCCCCGATCGAGAAAGAGCTGCAGCGCGCCGATGAAGATCGACAGCATGGCGAAACCGAAGAAGTCGAAACCGCGCTGGCGCTTCGGCGTGTTCGGCAGAAAGGCGATCATGCCGGCAAGCGCTAGCGCACCGATCGGCAGATTGACGAAGAAGACATAGCGCCAGTTGAAGGTCTCGGTCAGCCAGCCGCCGAGGGTCGGGCCGACGATCGGGCCGACCATGATGCCCGCGCCCCAGATCGCCATGGCCTGGCCATGCTCTTCGGGCTTGTTGATGTTGAGGAGAACCGTCTGGGACAATGGCACGAGAGCGGCGCCGCACAGTCCCTGGAACAGACGGAAGGCGATCATCTCCTCGAGGCTCGTCGAAAGCCCGCAGGCCATGGACGCGACGACGAAGCCGGCGGCGGATGCGATGAAGAGTTGGCGCAGGCCGATCTTGTCCGAGAGCCAGCCGGTGACCGGCGTCATGATCGCGGCGGCGACGATATAGGAGGTCAGAACCCAGGTGATCTGATCCTGGGCCGCGCCGAGCGAGCCCTGCATATTGGGCAGGGCGACATTGGCGATGGTCGTGTCGAGCACCTGCATCACCGTCGCCAGCATGATCGAGACGGTGATCAGGCCTTTATTGGCGACAGGTTGCGAGCTTATCTTGGGAGCAGCTTCAGGCGTGGATTTCGCCGGCGCGGCCTGTCCTTTCGGGCCGCCTTGCGCGCCGGCGGTGACCGCGCTCACCTCTGCCGCGGCCGGCCATCATCGCCGGTCGCTTGCTGGGCGTTTGCGTCAGAGACCGCGAGGGTCCTACCCGTCTCGGCAGCTTCAGCCGTTTGCGGGCCCGGAAGCCAATCCTGAAGACCGAGCGATGCAAATGCGGGCTCCAGAAACTCGGGAACGCCGCGGCTATGGCCGGTATCGACGGTGACCGACGCGCTCATCCCGGCGCGCATGGGCGGCAGATCGCCATTGTGGTCGAGATCGATGCGCACCGGAACGCGCTGAACCACCTTCACCCAGTTGCCGGTGGCGTTCTGGGCCGGAAGAAGCGCGAATTCCGAGCCGGTTCCGGCGCCGATCGAGCCCACATGCGCATGGAAGGGTCGGTCCGGATAGGTGTCGAGCACCACATCCACCGGCTGGCCGGGATGCATGTCGGTCAGTTCGGTTTCCTTATAATTGGCTTCGACCCAGCTCGTCGAGGTCTCGACCAATGCGACGACGGCGGACTGGGGCGTTACATATTGCCCGATCTGTAGCCGGTCGGTCTGGCTGACGATTCCGGCCTCCGGGGCGGTGACCCGCGTATGATCGAGATCGAGTTCGGCCGAATGGAGAGCGGCAAGCGCCTCCATCACTTCCGGATGCTGGTCGGTTGGAATATCGGGATTGCCGGCGAGCGCGGCCTTGGCGGCGAGGACATCCTGTTCGGCGGAGGACAGCGTGCCCTTGGCCTGTTGCAGGGAAAGGCGCGCATCGTCGAGCGTCGCATCGGAAACGACGCCCCGTTTCACCAGAGCGTTCTGCCGATCATAGGTCGTCTGGGCGAGATCCAGCGCGTCGGACGCCGTCTGGCGTTTGGCGATCGCCTGGCTATAGGCCGCCTTCAGTTTGGCCACATCGAGCCGCGCTGCTTCCAGCCGCGCCTTGTCGCTCTCGACGGCGTTGCGATAGGCGGCATCGTCGATGGTGAAGAGGAGATCGCCGGCTTTCACGGACTGGTTTTCCTTGACCGCGACCTCGGCGATCTGGCCGGAGACCTGGGGCATGACCGTCACCCGGTCCTGCTGCACATAGGCGTCCTCGGTCTCGATATAGCGCCCTCCGGTCACCCAGTAATAGGAGCCGGCGGCAACGAGAGCCAAGGGAAGGGCGATCATCAGCGCCAGGCGCAAGGGGCGCCGCTTGCGCGGCGGCGCGGCGGATGTGTCTTCGTTTGTCGTGGTCTCTTCGCCTTCGCCCGCTGGCCGGCCGGACGCTGCTGCGACTGTGTCGGTCTCGTCGGCCGCTTCGTTCAAGGCGACGGGTGTGTCGACGGGTTCGGCCTTCTCGATCGAGGTCTTGTCGGGTCTCGCATTCATGAGAGGATGTCCTGCTTGACGTCATCGGCCATTGGGGCGGAACCGGTGCGCCGGCCGGGGCGATCATCGGCAGGATTGGCGCTCGCATCGGCGGCGCAGAGATTGCGGACGACCACCTGCAAGGCGGCAAAGAGCGCTTCACGCTCCTTCGACGACAAGCCCACTTGGGCCTCGTCGAAGAGCGTGTTCGCGCGCTCGCGCATCGGCGCGAGAAGCGCTCGGCTCTTCTCGGTGGTGAAGAGCTGACGCGCCCGGCGGTCGTTTGGATCCTGGACCCGTTCCACCAGCCCGGCCGCGACCATCCGGTCCACATGCCGGCTGACCGTCATCGGCTCGAGCTCCAGAAGGCTCGCCAAGGCCGCCTGGCCGATCCCCTCGTTCTTGGACAGACGCGCGATGATCTGAAGCTGGGCCGAGGTCATCGGCATGTCGCGATTCTCCTGCTCGAAGCGACGCCTGAGCAGACGGGCCGCGTCGACGAGAAGAAAGCCGAGACTGGTTTGAGGATCCTGTTTCATGCCGTGGATATAATAATCAGGGTTATTATTGGCAAGTCAGGAATCGACGGTTCCCAACCTCAGACGCCGTAGGGGTTGATGGAATGTAAAAAGGGACGCGACCGGTGCGGATCGCGTCCCTCAATAATCGAAATCGATGCCCCACGGTTCCGCCTCAAACCGATGACGAAGACGGGTCCCGAAGCGCCCCGATCGCCCCCACCGGCTCAATAGGCGCCTGCCGGCTGATTGCCTCAGGCCGCGAGCGTGCGCTGGATCGCCTTTTCCCACAGTGTCAGACGGCGGCCACGCTCGACGGCCGGCATGCGGGGCTCGAAACGGCGTTCGAGGTGCCAGCGCTCGGCAAAGCCTTCCTGGCCCGGCCAGACCCCGGCGGCGTGGCCGGCGATCCAGGCTGCGCCGAGGGCCGTCGTTTCGAGGACCACCGGCCGGTCGACCGGCGCGTCCAGGAGGTCGGCGAGACGCTGCATGGTCCAGTCGCTCGCCACCATGCCGCCATCGACGCGCAGGATCGTGTCGCTGGCGCCGGACCAGTCCGCCTTCATCGCCCGCAGGAGATCGGCGGTCTGGAAACAGGTGGCTTCGAGGGCCGCGCGCGCGATCTCGTTCGGCCCGCTCTTGCGGGTGAGGCCGTAGATCGCGCCGCGCGCTTCGGCGTTCCACCAGGGGGCGCCGAGGCCGGTGAAGGCCGGCACCATGACGACGTCCTGGGTGTCGTCCGCCTCGCCCGCCATCGGGCCGGAGCGCTCGGCCCGATCGACGATCTTGAGCCCGTCGCGCAGCCACTGGACGGCGGCGCCGGCGACGAAGATCGAGCCTTCGAGCGCAAAGGCCGTCTGGCCCGACAGACGATAGGCGATGGTGGTGAGCAGCCGGTTGGCCGAGGGAACGCGCTCGGCGCCGGTGTTGAGGACCGCGAAGCAGCCGGTGCCATAGGTCGATTTCAGCATGCCCGGCTTGAAGCAGGCCTGGCCGAGAGTCGCCGCATGCTGGTCGCCCGCCATGCCCCGGATCGGAATGTTCGCGCCGAAGAGAGCGCCGTCGCAGATGCCGAAATCGGCGTCGCAGTCGCGCGCCTCGGGCAAAATGGCGGCCGGCACGTTCAGGAGCCGCAACAGCTCGTCGTCCCATTGATTGGCGGAAATGTCGAAGAGCTGGGTGCGGCAGGCATTGGTCGTGTCGGTGGCGTGGACCTTGCCGCCGGTCAGCCGCCAGAGGAGGAAACAGTCGATCGTGCCGAAGGCGAGCTTGCCGGCTTCCGCCTTCGCGCGGGCGCCGTCCACATGGTCGAGGAGCCAGGCGATCTTGGTGCCGGAGAAATAGGGGTCGATGACGAGGCCGGTCTTTTCCGTGATCAGCGCCTCGGCGCCGTCGCTGGCGATTTTATGGCAGATATCGGCGGTGCGCCGGTCCTGCCAGACGATGGCGTTGTGGATCGGCTTGCCGGTGTCGCGCTCCCAGATCACCACCGTCTCGCGCTGATTGGTGATGCCGATCGCGGCAATGTCGGAGGCCGAGAGCGACGCATCGGCGAGCGCCGTGCGCACGGTTTGGACGGTGGATGTCCAGATGTCCTCCGGATCGTGCTCGACCCAGCCCGAGCGCGGAAAATGCTGGGCGAATTCTTCCTGGCCGAGGCCGCGAATGCCGAAACGGTCGTCGAAGACGATGGCGCGGGTCGACGTGGTTCCCTGATCGATGGCGAGCACGTAGCCGGACATGGCGGGCCTCCAAATTCCCCGAAAGCGAAGGATGGACTTTGAAAGGAAGGGGAGCCGGCGGACCGGCTCCCCTCAGGAGCGTTGTGACGAGGCCGGACGCACCGGCCCTAAGAGAGGACGATCAGTTGCTCTTTTCCATGGAGCCGTCCGCCGAGGCCGGCGTTGCGGTCGCCGGCGTCTGACCGCCATCCTGCGGCATCGCCGCCTCGGAATCCTGCCAGCTCTTCACCAGCTCGTCATAGGAGACGGTCTGGGGCGTTTCCTTCTCGTTCTCTTTCTTCGGCTGCGGCGCAAGCGTGCCGTTCGCCTTGGCCTGCTCGACCCAATATTCCATGTCATGCTCTTCGTTGAGCTTGGGGCCGATATCGCCCTGGATGCCGGCGCGCTCCAGGCGCTCCATCACCTTTTCCTGCTCGGCGCAGAGCGAGTCCATGGCTTCCTGAGCGGTCTTGGCGCCCGAAGACGCATCGCCGATCGCCTGCCACCAGAGCTGGGCGAGCTTCGGATAGTCCGGCACGTTGGTGCCGGTCGGCGACCACTGCTTGCGGGCCGGGGAGCGATAGAACTCGACGAGACCGCCGAGCTTTGGCGCGCGCTCGGTGAACGAATCGTCGCGGATGGTCGACTCGCGGGTGAAGGTCAGGCCTTCGTGGCTCTTCTTCACGTCGACGGTCTTCGAGCCGACGAACTGGGCGTAGAGCCAGGCCGCCTGGGCGCGATCGACCGGGGTGGACTTCATCAGCGTCCAGGAGCCGACGTCCTGATAGCCGAGCTTCATGCCGTCGACCCAGTAGACACCGTGCGGCGAAGGCGCCATGCGCCATTTCGGCGTGCCGTCCTCGTTGACGACCGGCAGGCCGTCCTTGACCGCATCGGCGGTGAAGGCGGTGTACCAGAAGATCTGCTGGGCGATCTGCCCCTGTGCCGGAACCGGGCCGCTCTCGGAGAAGGTCATGCCCTGCGCTTCGGCCGGCGCATAGGCCTTCAGCCAGTCGAGATATTTCTGGATGGCGTAGACCGAGGCCGGGCCGTTGGTGTCGCCGCCGCGGGCGACGCAGGAGCCGGTCGGCTGGTCCTGGTCGTTGACGCGAATGCCCCATTCGTCGACCGGCTTGCCGTTCGGCAGGCCCTTGTCGCCATTGCCGGCCATGGAGAGCCAGGCATCGGTGAAGCGCCAGCCCAGCGACGGGTCCTTCTTGCCATAATCCATATGGCCATAGACCTTCTGGCCGTCGATCTCGCGGCCGGTGAAGAACTCGGCGATATCCTCATAGGCCGACCAGTTGACCGGCACGCCGAGCTCGTAGCCATACTTCTCCTTGAAGTCGGCCTTGTTCTTCTCGTCGTTGAACCAGTCGTAGCGGAACCAGTAGAGGTTCGCGAACTGCTGGTCGGGCAGCTGGTAGAGCTTGCCGTCCGGCGCGGTGGTGAAGGACGTCCCGATATAGTCGTCGAGATCAAGCCCCGGATTGGTGACGTCCTTGCCCTCGTTCTCCATCCAGTCGGTCAGGTTGCGGACCTGCTGGTAGCGCCAATGGGTGCCGATCAGATCGGAATCGTTGACATAGGCGTCGTAGATGTTCTCGCCGGACTGCATCTGGGTCTGCAGCTTCTCGACGACGTCGCCTTCGCCAATCAGGTCGTGGGTGACGTTGATGCCGGTGATCGCGGTGAAGGCCGGCGCCAGCACCTTGGACTCGTATTCATGGGTGGTGATGGTTTCCGATACGACGCGGATATCCATGCCCTGGAAGGGCTTGGCCGCGTCGATGAACCACTGCATTTCCTTTTCCTGATCCTCGCGCGAGAGCGTGGACATGTCACCGATCTCGGCATCCAGGAAGGATCGGGCCGCTTCCATGTCGGCGAAGGCCGGGCCGCTCGCAAGCACGATGGCAAGCGCCGCGGTCGTTCCGAGTAGCGTTCGTTTCATCAGTTCATTCCTCCCTAATGGCCGGTTTGAGGTCTATGGCGGGCAGCTCCCCCGCGCCATCCGGCGAGCGCGGCATGCCCATGGGGTTCATCACCTAAACGGTGGTGAAGACGAGGACGAAGAAGGCCGCGCAGACGGTCAGCGCGTACCAGAGGGTGAGATCGGTAAAATACAGCCAGCCGAGGCAGATGAAGGCCGAGCCTAGCAGCGAGACGAAGAGCCGGTCCCCCCGCGTCGTCTCGAAGCGCAACACCCCCACGCGCGGCCCGCCACCGGGCGAGGCATATTCCCAAACGCCCATCAGGGCGATCAGGGAGAAGATGACGACGAAGAAGATCGCCGTTGGCCAAGTCCAGGCCATCCAAGACAGGTCGATCATGTTTGGATTTCCATGATGGTAGCGGATTCCATTCCCTCGCCCTTCGAGGCGAGGGGGCGTGGCGCAGAGGTTGCAGCGACGATCCCCATCACACCCGCCCCAGGGCAAAGCCCTTGGCGATGTAGTTGCGCACGAACCAGATGACGATCGCGCCGGGGACGATGGTGAGGGCGCCGGCGGCGGCGAGCACGCCCCAGTCGAGGCCTGAGGCCGAGACCGTGCGGGTCATGATGGCGGCGATCGGCTTGGCCTCCGTCACAGTGAGCGTTCGCGCGATCAGAAGCTCGACCCAGGAGAACATGAAGCAGAAGAAGGCGGCCACCCCGATGCCGCTCGCAATCAGCGGCATGAAGATCTTGAAGAAGAACTTCGGGAAGGAATAGCCGTCGATATAGGCGGTCTCGTCGATCTCCTTGGGGACGCCCGACATGAAGCCTTCGAGAATCCAGACCGCCAGCGGCACGTTGAAGAGGCAATGGGCGAGCGCCACCGCGATATGGGTGTCGATCAGGCCGAAGGCCGAATAGAGCTGGAAGAAGGGCAGGGCAAAGACCGCCGGGGGCGCCATGCGGTTGGTGAGAAGCCAGAAGAAGAGATGCTTGTCGCCGAGGAACCGGTAGCGCGAAAAGGCATAGGCCGCCGGCAGCGCCACCGAGACCGAGATCACCATGTTCAGGACGACATAGATGATCGAATTGACATAGCCCATATACCAGGACGGATCGCCGAAGATCACCTGATAGTTGCGCAAGGTCGGCTCGGCCGGGATCAGCGAGAAGCCCGACAAGATCTCCTGGTTCGTCTTGAAGCTCATATTGACGAGCCAATAGATCGGCAGAAGCAGGAAGAGAATATAGAGGATCGGGATCAGGGCTTTCGCCTTGAAGCGCGGATTGCGGGCCCGCTCCCTGGCGCGCATGGCGCTGGCCGACCGGCCGCTCGCCGGCAGGCGGTCATGCTCGGCTTGCCGCGCGTCGGGGGCGGCGCGGCTCCCCGTGTGATCGAAGGTGGCTTCGCTCATGCCTCGCCTCCCGTGCGGGGCGCCTTGTCGGCGCCGACATTGGTCATGACGGTGTAGAAGACCCAGCTGAGCAGAAGAATGATCAGGAAGTAGATCAGGCTCATCGCCGCCGCCGGGCCGAGATCGAACTGGCCGACCGCCATCTTGACGAGATCGATCGACAGGAAGGTGGTCGAATTGCCCGGGCCGCCGCCAGTGACGACGAAGGGCTCGGTATAGATCATGAAACTGTCCATGAAGCGCAGGAGAACGGCGATCAGCAGCACCCGGCCCATCTTGGGCAGCTGGATGTAGCGGAAGACCGCAAGGCGCGAGGCGCCGTCGATCTTGGCCGCCTGATAATAGGCGTCGGGGATCGAGACGAGGCCGGCATAGCAGAGCAGCGCGACAAGGCTCGTCCAGTGCCAGACATCCATGACGACGACCGTGATCCAGGCATCCAGCGGGTCCTGGACATAGTTATAGTCGATGCCGAGGCCGGCGACGGTCGCGCCCAGAAGGCCGATATCGGTGCGGGCGAAGACCTGCCAGATCGTGCCGACGACGTTCCAGGGAATGAGCAGCGGCAGCGCCATCAGGACGAGGCAGACCGAGACCCAGACGCCCTTCTTGGGCATGGCGAGCGCCACGAGTATGCCCAGCGGGATCTCGATGGCGAGAATGATGCCGGAGAAGATCAGATTGCGGATCAGCGCGTCGTGAAAGCGCGCGGAGGTGAGGATGTCGGTGAACCAGTCGGTTCCGGCCCAGAAGAACTGGTTGTTCCCGAATGTGTCCTGAACCGAATAATTGACCACCGTCATCAGGGGGATCACCGCCGAGAAGGCGACGATGACGAGGACGGGCAGGACGAGGAACCAGGCCCGATTATTGAAGGTCTTGTCCATCAGGCGGTCCTCCCCGAGGCGGTGGCGCGGGCGGCGCCGGGGGTCGTGTCGACGAGGCGGGAATCGGAATAGAGATTGAGGGCGTGCGGGGCAAAGGCGATATCGGCCTCGGCGGGAAGCGACGCATCCTCTTTGACGATCGCGCTGACCGGCAGGTCCCCGAGGCGGGCGCGCACGATCTTCTCCGAACCCACGTCCTCGACCCGTTCGATCGTCACCGGCAGGCCCTCGCCGCGCGGCACAAGCGAGACGAATTCCGGCCGGATGCCGAGCTCGATGCGCCGGCCTTGTGCCATCTGCCCACCAGCGGGGCCAAAATGGGCCGGAAGACGCAGACGTTGGCCCGATACGACCGCCTCGCCGCTTTCGAGGGCGCAGGGCAGAACATTCATGCCCGGCGAGCCGATGAAATAGCCGACGAAAGTGTGCTGCGGGCGCTCGAAGAGCTCCTCCGGCGTGCCGATCTGGACGACCTCGCCCTCATACATGACCACTACCTTGTCGGCGAAGGTCAGCGCCTCGGTCTGGTCGTGGGTGACATAGACCATGGTCATGGCGAACTCCTTGTGGAGCGCCTTCAGCTCGGAGCGCAGCTGCCATTTCATATGCGGGTCGATGACCGTCAGCGGCTCGTCGAAAAGGATCGCGGCGACGTCGGAGCGGATCAGGCCGCGTCCGAGCGAGATCTTCTGCTTCTCGTCGGCGGTCAGGCCCCGCGCCTTGCGCTTGCCCTTTTGCGTCATGCCGAGACGGCCGAGCATGTCCGCGACACGCCTCTGGATCTCGTCTTTCGGCACCCGCCGGTTCTTCAAGGGGAAGGCGAGATTCTCGGCGACCGTCATCGTGTCGTAGATCACCGGAAACTGAAACACCTGGGCGATGTTGCGCGCCTCCGGCGAGAGCATCGTCACATCCGTCTCGTCAAAGCGCACATGGCCCTCGGACGGGGTGAGGAGACCGGACATGATGTTCAAAAGCGTGGTCTTGCCGCAGCCGGAGGGGCCGAGCAGGGCATAGGCGCCGCCGTCCTCGAAGACATGGTCGACCTCGCGAAGGGCATAGATGCCGGCTTCGGCAAGGCCTGGCGTATAGGCGTGGCGCAGATGATCGAGGCTGATACGGGCCATAAGCGTGTCTGTCTCCTTGCCGTCTCAGGCCGCGATCGGGGCGGCGGTGCCGGCCGAGCGGTCGGCCGCCATGCCCGTCTCGGTAAAGAGAAGGACGTGGTTCGGGTCGAAGGCGAGACGCACGGGCTCGCCCGTCTCGACCCGGTGGACGCCATGGACGAGGGCAATGATGCGGTTGACGCCCTCTTCATCCCGGATCGTCGCGGGCGAAGCGGCGGTCTCGCCGCCGGGGCCATGGCCGTGATCGGCATGGATGAAGGTTTCCGAGCCGGTGACCTCCGAAAGAGCGATCCGCCCCTCGATGACGGCGCGGGTTTCGTCCTCGCCCTCGGCGCGTCCGCGCTCCAGATGGTGCGGGCGAATGCCGGCGAGATAGCGCCCGTCGGCCAGCTCCCGATGCCTCGGCGCGGCGGCGAAATGGACGCCGTGCGCGCCATGGAAGGAGAGGCCGCGCTTTTCGACCTTCAGGACGTTGAGGGGCGGATCGGAAAAGGTGCGGGCGGTCAGAAGGTCCTTCGGGCGGCGATAGACGTCCGGCGTCTCGCCGAATTGGGTGACGCGGCCTTGAGACAGCGTTGCCGTGCGACCGCCCAGAAGCAGCGCCTCATGGGGCTCGGTGGTGGCATAGACGAAGATCGCGCCGGTCTCGGCGAAGATCTTGGGCAACTCCTCGCGCAATTCCTCGCGCAGCTTGTAGTCGAGATTGGCGAGCGGTTCGTCGAGAAGGACGAGCTCGGCGCCCTTGACAAGGGCGCGCGCCAGCGCCGTGCGCTGCTGCTGGCCGCCCGAGAGTTCGAGCGGCGTGCGATCGAGAAAGCCCGACAGCTTCATCAGCTCGGCCGCCTTCTTCACCTTGTCCTCGATGACCGACTTCGGCTGCTTTTGAAGGCGCAAGGGCGAGGCGATGTTCTCGAACACCGAGAGGGTCGGGTAGTTGATGAACTGCTGATAGACCATGGCGACATTGCGCTTCCTGACCGGAACCCCGGTCACGTCCCGCCCGTCCATCACGATCTTTCCCGATGTCGGCTCGTCGAGCCCGGCCATCAGGCGCATTAGGCTGGTCTTGCCGGCAAGGGTCGGCCCGAGCAGGACATTGACGCTGCCGCGCTCGAGCTTCAGCGAGACGTCCACGATGTGACGCTCGCCGCCGACTGTCCGGTTCACCCCTTCGAGTTCAAGCACCTGTCAAATCCTCCCGATGACGCGCGCCGCGAACGGCTCTCCCGCCGGCGCATCATCATGTCTCATGTGGTCGGCGAGGCCCGGTCTCACCCCGGGGCTTCGCCCTGACGATGCGCCTGTCCGCATACGGACCCTCGGCGTCTCGCCATCTCCCAAGTCACGACCCTTACCGGCGAACAGGGGGGCGAGCCCCTGGCCTCCCGCTCGGCGGGTCTTCGTCATCGCGCCGCCCGCTCAGGCGGCGGCCGTCTCCCGCTGGGCGCGCTCGGCCATGAAGGCCTCGAGCCGCTCGGTTTCGTCTTTCGTGAAGCGCAAGCCCAGCTTGGACCGGCGCCACAGAACATCCTCGGCCGTCAGCGCCCATTCGGCCGCAATCAGCCAGTCGACTTCGACGCCCCTCAACCCATGGCCGAGATCGGCGCCGAGATCGCCCTTGGCGCGCTCCAGAAAGGCGATCGCATCGAGGCCGTAGGAGCGGGCGAGCCGCTTGACGCTGCGCGCATCGAGATCCGGGGCAAGCGCGGCGATCTTCGCCTCGACCGTCTCGATCTCCTCGACCCCGAAATTGCCGCCCGGCAAAGGCTCCTTGCCCGTCCACGACCGCACATGGCCGTCGAGCGACTTGCCGATCATCTCCACGACGTCCTCGGATAGGCGCCGATAGGTGGTGATCTTGCCGCCAAAGGCGTTGACCAGCGGCGCGCCTTCGGTCTCGTGCTTCAGGACATAGTCCCGGGTCGCTTCCTGGGCTTTGGAGGCGCCGTCGTCGAAGAGCGGGCGCACGCCCGAAAACGTCCAGACGATGTCGTCGCGGCTGACGGGAATTTCGAAATATTCGCTGGCCGAGCGGACGAGGTAGTCGATTTCGTCCGCCGAGATCGCCGCCTTGCCGGGATCGCCCTCATAGTCGCGATCTGTGGTCCCGATCAGGGTGAAATCGTCCTCGTAGGGAATGGCGAAAATGATGCGGCCATCGGAATTCTGGAAGATATAGGCCCGGTCATGGTCGTAGAGCTTTCGCGTGACGATGTGCGAACCCTGGACGAGGCGGATATTGTGGGCATCGTTGCGGCCGACCGCGCCGCGAATGACCTCATCGACCCAGGGGCCGGCGACATTGACGAGAAGGCGGGCGGTGACCTCGCGGGCCTCGCCGCTCGTCTGGTCCTTGATCTTGAGCTGCCACTCGCCATTCGCGCGCCGCGCCGAGACGAGCTTGGTGCGGGTGCGAATGTCAGCGCCCCTTTCGGCCGCGTCACGGGCGTTGAGGACGACGAGCCGGGCATCGTCCACCCTTGCATCGGAATATTCGAAGCCTTTGGAAAAGTCCGACTTGAGAGGCCTTCCGAGCGGCTTGGAGAGATCGACCGTGCGCGTTGCCGGCAGGCGCTTCCGCCCGCCCAGATTGTCATAGATAAAGAGGCCGAGCCGCAGGAGCCAGGCCGGGCGCAGCCCATCATGATGGGGCAGAATGAAGCGCAGCGGACGGATGATATGGGGCGCGATCGCCCACAGGACCTCGCGCTCCTTCAGCGCCTCGCGCACCAGCCGAAACTCGTAATGCTCCAGATAGCGCAGGCCGCCATGGATCAGCTTGGTGGACCATGACGAGGTGCCGCTGGCGAGATCGTTCATTTCGACGAGGCCGACCTTATAGCCGCAGCCCGCCGCGTCCCGCGCGATGCCACAGCCATTGATGCCGCCGCCGACGATGAAGACGTCGTAATCCGCCATGACCTCCCATCCCGCATTGCAACATTTTGTTGCGCTTCTTATTGATGCGAAAGCTAATACGAAACAAAAACGAGCGTCAAGCGAAATTCTTGTGAGATTGCTCGGCCATCTCCTTCTCGGATGAGGCGTCCTCTTCGGCTTGCCCTGTCTCGATGAGACACAGCTCGTTGTCCCGGCAGATGTCGCGGATCGTCATAGGTGCATGATCGGTGACGAAGGTGTCGACCTGGGTCATATGGCCGATCCGGACCGGCGCCGAGCGATCGAATTTCGAGGCGTCGGCCGCCAGGATCACATGGCGGGCATTTTCCATGATCGCCCGCGTCACGCGCACTTCCCTATAGTCGTAGTCGAGGAGCGAGCCGTCCATATCGATCGCTGAGGCGCCGATGACGGCATAATCCACCTTGAACTGACGGATGAAGTCGACCGCCGTTTCGCCCACCACGCCGCCATCGGAGCGGCGCACGACGCCGCCGGCGATCACCACTTCGATTTCCGGATAGGGACGCAAGAGCCCGGCCACATTGATGTTATTGGTGATCACCATCAGTCCGGTTCGATAAAGAAGCGCCTGGGCGACCGCCTCGGTGGTGGTGCCGATATTGATGAAAAGCGAGGCGTTGTCGGGAATGAGATCGGCGACCGCGCGGCCGATCGCCGCCTTCTCGTCGGCCGCGATCATACGCCTTGCGTCATAGCCGACATTCTGGACGCTGGAGGAAAGGACCGCCCCGCCATGCACCCGCGCCAAAAGCCGCGCGCCGCAGAGTTCGTTGAGGTCCTTACGGATGGTCTGAAGGGAGACGTGATAGCGGGCGGCAAGATCCTCCACAGTGACCTTGCCGGCACGCTTGGCCATTTCCAGAATTTCGTTCTGCCGGTCGGACAGCATGGCAAGGCCTCCCCTTTGGTTTCGAATGTGAAAGAAGCGAAACTCAAACGCAAGCATGCTGTTAGGGCTTCGTCGCTGCTCCGCTTCACCGCCTCTTCCTCGCTCTTCGTCATCAATCCGTCATAGACGCCTCTGCGAAAGCGACTTTGCCAATTCATATGAGAATGTTAGCTGCGAGCGCGATCCGGTGATCCGGCTAGAGCATGATGCGGAAAAGTTGCATGACTTTTCCGATTACATCATGCGGCAAAACAAAGGTTTAGAGCGAAATGGCGATCCCAATTGATCGCATTTCGCTCTAGGGGACGAAAACGGCGAATGGCGAAAAGCGCGCTCGACAAGGATCTGCAGAAGGTGGTGCAGCTGGAGGAGGCGACCCACAGCGCGGGACTGTCCTTCGTGGTGCCCGGCCTCACCATCACCTTTCTCTTCGGGGCTGCGATCCTGGGCGGGGTGTCCTTCGGCGCCGGCCCGCTGACGACGCTCGTCGTCATCGCCTCCCTGATCGCCGGCTATATGGCGCTGAATGTCGGGGCGAACGACGTCGCCAACAATATGGGGCCGGCGGTGGGCAGCCGCGCTCTGACCCTTAGCGGCGCTTTGGCGATTGCTGCCGTCTGCGAGGCGGCCGGGGCGTTGATCGCGGGTGGCGACGTCGTCGGCACCATCTCGCGCGGGCTGGTTCGGGCCGAGGTGTCCTTCGCGGTTCTCGATTTCGTCTTCGTCATGATGGCCGCCTTTCTGGCCGCTGGCATGTGGATCCATCTGGCGACGTTTCTCGGCGCGCCGGTCTCCACCACCCATGCGATCGTCGGCGGCGTGGTCGGTTCGGCGGTCGCTGCGGCGGGCGTTTCCGCCGTCATCTGGCCGGTGCTTGGAACGATCGTGGCGAGTTGGGTCGTCTCTCCAGCCCTTGGTGGGGGCATCGCCGCGCTGCTTCTTCTGGTCATCGACAAGCTCGTCGTCGAACGCGAGGACCGTGTCGCGGCGGCGCGGCGCGTCGTGCCGCTTCTCGTCGGGCTGATGGCCGGCATTTTTTCGATTTATCTCATGCAGAAGGGGCTCGCGCGCATCTGGCATCCAGGAGCCGGCCTGATGGCGCTCGGCGGTGCCGTCGTCTTCGTCCTCGGAACCTTCTCCTCCAAGCCCTGGGTCGCGCGGCGCGCGAAAACTTTGGCCGAGTCCGGGCGCTCGATCAGCCGCCTCTTCGTACCGCCGCTGATCTTCTCGACGGCGCTCCTGTCCTTTGCCCATGGGGCGAACGACGTCGCCAATGCGGTCGGCCCGCTGGCGGCCATCGTCGATGCGGCGAGCCACGGCATTGCGGCCCGCGATGCCGTCGTCCTGCCCTTCTGGGTGCTTCTCATCGGCGGCATCGGAATTGCCGTCGGACTCTCCCTCTTCGGGCCGCGTGTCATCCGCACGGTAGGCGAGAAGATCACCAAGATGAACGAGATCCGCGCCTTCTGCGTGGCGCTGTCGGCGGCGATCACGGTGCTCGTCGCCTCAGGCCTCGGCCTGCCGGTCTCCTCGACCCATATCGCCGTCGGCGCGATCTTCGGCGTCGGATTCTTACGCGAATACAAGACCAATCGCGGGATTCCCAATCCGGGTGTCCAGCCGCGCTCGGCCTTTCTCAAGACATCGCGCCTCAACCAGACGCCGGAAGAGGCTGTCGAGAATTTCCAGAAGCGCGAGCGGCGCCGGCTCGTTCGGCGGCGCCATGTTCTTGGTATCGTCGCCGCCTGGGTCGTCACCGTTCCGGCCTCGGCGCTTTTGTCGGCCCTTCTCTATGGTCTGATGCGAATGGCCGCCTTGGTCGCAGGGTGAGACAGCGCGAGCGGCGGCTCAAGCCCGCTTGCGCTCGACCCGTGTCGCCAGCTTTTCGGCGAGGGAAACGACCTCCGGCTCGGTCAGGAGACGGCGGACCTCCGGCAGGATCGCCCAATGGCGATGGCGCTGGCCCATTTCCTGCCAAGTCTCGTGCTGGGCGTCGACCTTCAGCGGATAGAGCGTCACTTCCAACAATTGCGTGCGGCGCAGCCCCTGCTTCACGGTCCGGTAGCTCCCGAGAGGGTCCGGGTCCACGACGCCCTCGACGCCGGCCTCCTCATAGGCCTCCTGGGCCGCGCTCTCCCAGGGCGTCTTTCCGTCCATATGCGAGCCTTTTGGAAATACCCATCGCCCGGAGCGCCGCGAGGTGATCAGGAGAAAAACCGCTCGGCCGTCGACGAGCGCATAGGGAATGCAGCCCGACTGGAGCTTGTCCGGCCGCGCATAATCAACCAGCGGCTGGCTTCTCAATCGTCGGCAGATCGCATTCAGCATCGCTAGCGGCATTCTTCCCAGCCCTTCGGAGTCTGCTTCGCCCTAGACCTTTATCAAATCAGATTGTGATTATAACCCAGCAATATTGTATAGCCCTGCCGTCCTGGAGAAAACGCCGCCGTCAAAGGCCTTGAGGGATGGTGTCGGTCAGGCCTTATTCGGCTCATGAACACGCAATGCAAAACGGGCGCCCGACAGCGGACGCCCGTTTCCCGATCATTTATGCCGGAATGCGGACTTTGTCGATCAGGCCTTCAGAGCCTCAAGAGGCTCGCGGAACTCCTGGCCGAGCGAGTCGGCGACGGCCCGGTTGGTGATCAGCCCGCGATGGACGTTGAGGCCCGCGAGAAGATGCGGATCGGCATTGAGCGCCGGCAAGCCCTTGTCGGCGAGGGCAAGGCCAAAGGGCAGGGTCGCGTTGTTGAGGGCATGGGTCGAGGTGATCGGCACGGCGCCCGGCATGTTGGCAACGCAATAATGAACGACCCCGTCAATCTCGAAAGTCGGCTCGGCATGGGTCGTCGCATGAGAGGTCTCGAAGCAGCCGCCCTGATCGATCGCTACATCGACGAGGACCGCGCCCTTCTTCATATGCGGCAGCATCGCCTTGGTGACGAGCTTGGGGGCGGACGCGCCTGGGATCAGCACGGCGCCAATCACGAGATCGGCGGCAAAGACGCATTCGTCGATGGCGGTGGGCGTCGAGAAGCGCGTCATCACGCGACCCTCGAACAGATCGTCGAGATCGCTCAGGCGCGGGATCGAGCGGTCGAGGATGGTCACTTCCGCGCCGAGCCCGATTGCCATCTTGGCCGCTTCCTTGCCGACGACGCCGCCGCCGATGATCGCGACCTTGCCCGGTGCGACACCCGGCACGCCGCCGAGGAGCAGACCGCGCCCACCATGGGCCTTTTCCAAGGCCCGCGCGCCGGCCTGGACCGAGAGGCGTCCGGCGACCTCCGACATCGGCGCCAGAAGCGGCAGGCCGCCGCGGGCATCGGTGACGGTCTCATAGGCGACGGCCGTGACGCCGGATTGGAGGAGGCCCTTGGTCTGGTCCGGGTCGGGAGCCAGGTGAAGATAGGTGTAGAGGATCTGGCCCTCGCGCAGCTGGGCCCACTCGCCGGGCTGCGGTTCCTTGACCTTCACGACCATATCGGCGCGCTCGAAGACCTCCGAGGCCGATCCGACGATCGTCGCGCCGGCGGCTTGGTAGTCCTGGTCTGGCGCGTCAATGCCCGCGCCCGCGCCCGTCTCGATCAAGACGTCGTGACCATGGCCCACATATTCGCGGACCGCCGCGGGCGTCAGCCCGACCCGATATTCGTGGTTCTTGATTTCCTTCGGGCAGCCGACGCGCATCGAAATGATCCTCCTACGGGTTGATGGGTGAAGTTCACATCAAACGGGTCGCACATGTCTTGCTGATCGCACGCTTCAATCGGTGTCGTGTGCAATCTTTGTGCGGTTCAATAGGGGATGATGCAAGGATTGGCGGTCGGTTAAGCTCTATAGGGCTATCTCTCGCGCTTGCGCTCTTCGCCGACAAAGGCGGCGCTGACGAGGTGATCGACCAATGCGGGTGAGAGGGAGTAGGGCGCTCATCGCATCGACCGGCGCGACGTGGATCCGCCCAAAGCATATGGTCGAGGACGACACCCTCTGGATCATTGTAAGAGCTGCAAAGCCAGCCAGCCGACACCGATGCTCGATACGGCCATGATCAGAAGACCAGCAAGGCGCCAGAGCGGCCCTCCGTCATCGGGAATGAATGCATCGTCCGGCGGGGCTTCATCGACGATCAAGCGCCGCCACCAGGACGGACGGTCTGCCCGCCTGTTTGGGATAGAGGACTCTCGAGGTTGGTTCCGCATCAGACACCCCCTGGTTCGACAACGCTCCACATAGATCGCGTTGAGAGGTGTGAATTGAGGCAATCCCGGATATCCTAAACTGAAATTGTATTTGTGCTTTATATATTTTCCTATTTGAAGCTTGGTCGAAAATATCCTGTCTGAATTTACTTCGATAAGATCGAGCGTCAGCGATCGATATACACTTTGTATCGTAGAATCATTCGAATGTGAACTTCACGCTTGGTCGTGCAGTCTTGGTTCGCATCGAAGACGGGCATGAGGCCCGCATCATGGAGCGGAGGGCGCGGCGCTATGTTGCAGGCGACCGTTCCCCGCTGCTTCTTCTCGCGTGATAGGGCCGACAGGGCCTGACGCCCTTTCGGCGGCGGACAATTTCGACGAAGCCTTGACCATTCGCCGCAAATGCGCCTTGGACCATTGGCAAGCTGTCCAAGACCACCTATTTTCGGATGAGACGAGAGGTGGGCCAAGAACGGTCCTTCTTGCGCCGCCAGTTCAGGACGACTGATGAACCAGAATTTCCGAAATTTCGCGCTATGGGCGATCATCGCTCTTCTCTTGATCGCGGTCTTCCAGCTGTTCTCGAACGGCTCGCAGAATGCCAATGCGCGTGAGATTCCCTATTCGCAGTTCCTGTCCGATGTGGACACGGGCCGCGTGACCTCGGTGACGATCCAGGGGCAGCGGATCACCGGCAATTACGGGGATGGTGGGCAGACCTTCCAGACCTACGCGCCGGACGACGCGCAGCTGATCCCCCGCCTCGAGGGCAAGAATGTGCGGATCACCGCCGCGCCTCCGGGGGACAACACCAATCCGATCTGGTCGATGCTTCTGTCCTTCGGTCCGATTCTCCTCATTCTCGCCGTCTGGATCTTCCTGATGCGCCAGATGCAGGGCGGCGCCGGCGGCAAGGCGATGGGCTTCGGCAAGTCCAAGGCTAAGCTTCTGACCGAGGCCCATGGCCGCGTGACCTTCGCCGATGTGGCGGGTGTCGACGAGGCCAAGCAGGATCTGGAAGAGATCGTCGAATTCCTGCGCGAGCCCCAGAAGTTCCAGCGCCTCGGCGGCAAGATTCCGCGCGGCGTGCTGCTGGTCGGCCCTCCCGGCACCGGTAAGACGCTGCTCGCGCGCTCCGTCGCCGGCGAAGCGGGCGTGCCCTTCTTCACGATTTCAGGTTCCGACTTCGTCGAGATGTTCGTGGGCGTCGGCGCGAGCCGTGTGCGCGACATGTTCGAGCAGGCCAAGAAGAACTCGCCCTGCATCATCTTCATCGACGAGATCGACGCCGTCGGCCGCCATCGTGGCGCGGGCCTCGGCGGTGGCAATGACGAGCGCGAGCAGACCCTGAACCAGCTTCTCGTCGAGATGGACGGCTTCGAGGCCAATGAGGGCATCATCCTCATCGCCGCGACCAACCGTCCGGACGTTCTCGATCCCGCGCTTCTGCGACCCGGTCGTTTCGACCGCCAGGTGGTGGTTCCCAATCCGGACGTCACCGGCCGTGAGCGCATCCTCAAGGTCCACACCCGCAACACGCCCCTCGCGCCCAATGTCGATCTGAAGACGATCGCGCGCGGCACGCCGGGCTTTTCGGGTGCCGATCTCGCCAATCTCGTCAATGAGGCGGCCCTGATGGCGGCGCGGCGCTCCAAGCGTCTCGTCACTATGCTCGAACTCGAGGACGCCAAGGACAAGGTCATGATGGGCGCCGAGCGCCGGTCCATGGCCATGACCGAGGAAGAGAAGAAGCTCACCGCCTATCACGAGGCCGGCCACGCTCTTGTCGGTATCCACGAGCCCTTCAACGATCCCTTGCACAAGGTGACGATCATTCCGCGCGGCCGTGCGCTCGGCGTGACCATGAACCTGCCGGAGCGCGATCGTTACGGCATGCGCAAGAACGAGATGGAGGCGCGCCTCGCCATGATCTTCGGCGGCCGGGCGGCCGAGGAGATCATCTACGGCCTGGAGAACGTCACCACCGGTGCCTCCAACGACATCCAGCAGGCCACCAACATGGCCCGCGCGATGGTCATGGAATATGGCATGAGCGACAAGCTCGGCCGGCTGCGCTACAAGCAGAACCAAGACGAGGTCTTTCTCGGCCATTCCGTCGCCCAGCAGCAGAACATGTCGGAGGAGACGGCGCGGCTGATCGACTCGGAAGTTCGCGGCATCGTCGAGGTCGCCGAAAACAAGGCGCGTAAGATCCTCAACGAGCATATCGATCAGCTGCATCTCTTGGCCAAGGCGCTGCTCGAATATGAGACGCTGTCGGGCAAGGAGGTGGACGATCTTCTCAATGGTCGCCCGCTGTCGCGCGACATGGGCGACGATACGCCCCCGACCCGCGGCTCGGCGATCCCCAAGGCCGGCACGGCTCGCCCATCCCATGGCGACGAGGGCGGCATGGAGCCCCAGCCGACCTGATGGTTCGGCTTGATCAGATGACAAGATGGGCAGGGCGGCTTACGGGCCGCCCTTTTCGTTTGGACCTGATGGCGAAAAGTTGCATGATTTTTCGGAGCACATGATGCCCCGAAACGAATACTTGGACCGAAATCGCAATCCCGATTTACGGTGCCTGACGGTCTTTTCGAACGGCGTCTGGCGAGGGCTCGGCGCTTGAAAATCGGGGCTCACTTCTCTTGCGTTCGTCATTCTCGGGCTCCGTCCCGAGAATGACGATGCGTCGAAGGAATCGGCTTTTCGACCGAGGCGCAGGCTGTGCTCCTGAGCGTAGTGTCGTGCACGATGATCCCAATTCATCGCATTTCGCTCCAGGACAGCATGGTGATCGGCAAATCGTCGGGCGCGTACAGGCCGTGTCAGAATTCACACACCATACCGGCAAGAATACCGACGAGCATTCATCGCCCAGCAATCGGCGTATTCCAGTTTTCCTTCCCACTATGAGGCAGAAGCGGCCATCACCTTGAAAGGGCGTCGATGGCCTTTCGCGCGTGAAAACCGTGGTGGCCGGGTTGAGGTGACGGAAGGGCGTCGCCGGCTCGGACCGTCGAGGTCGCGCGTCGCTCTGCAAAAACGCGAATCTGGAGTCACCCATGGCGAGACGTTATTTCGGCACCGACGGCATTCGCGGCAAGGCGAACCGGCATCCGATGACGCCTGAGGTCGCGATGAAGGTCGGCATGGCCGCCGGCATCGCCTTCAATCGGGGCAGCTACCGCCACCGGGTGGTGATCGGTAAGGACACGCGCCGCTCGAGCTATATGCTGGAGAACGCCATGGTGGCGGGCTTCACCTCGGCTGGAATGGACGTCCTTCTCCTCGGACCGATGCCGACACCGGCCGTCGCCATGCTGACGCGCTCGCTCAGGGCCGATATCGGCGTGATGATCTCCGCCTCCCACAATTCCTTCGAGGACAATGGCATCAAGCTCTTCGGTCCCGATGGCTACAAATTGTCCGACGAGATCGAGGCACGGATCGAAAGTCTTATCGACGAGGATCTGTCGACCCGTATGCCGACGGGCGCCGGGATCGGGCGGGCGACCCGCGTCGATGGCGACATCTATCGCTATATCGAATTCGCCAAGCGCACATTGCCGCGCGAGATGAGCTTCGAGGGCCTGCGCGTCGCGGTCGATTGCGCCAATGGGGCAGGCTATAAGGTCGCCCCGGGCGTCCTGTGGGAACTCGGCGCGGAAGTCGTAAAGATCGGCGTCGATCCGGATGGCACGAATATCAATTTGAATTGCGGCTCGACCAAGCCCGAGGCCCTGATCGCCAAGGTGCGGGAAGTCCGCGCCGATATCGGCATCGCACTCGACGGCGACGCCGACCGGGTTCTGATCGTCGACGAGCGCGGCCAGATCGTCGATGGCGACCAGCTCATGGCGGTGATCGCGGAAAGCTGGAACGACGACGGGCGGCTGGCAGCCGGCGGCATCGTCGCGACGGTCATGTCCAATCTCGGCCTGGAGCGCTTCCTGGAGGCCCAAAACCTGCTTCTCGCGCGCACGAAGGTCGGCGATCGCTATGTGGTCGAGCATATGCGCGCCCATGGCTACAATGTGGGCGGGGAGCAATCCGGCCATATCGTCCTGTCCGATTTCGGCACGACCGGCGACGGGCTGGTCTCGGCCCTGCAGGTGCTGGCCGTCGTCAAGCAGAAGGGCGGGACGGTGTCGGAGGTCTGCCGGCGCTTCGATCCGGTGCCGCAGATTCTGAAGAATGTGCGCTTCGGCGGCGGCACGCCGCTGGAAAAGGACAGCGTTCAGTCGGCGATCGAAAGCGCTCAAGCCCGGCTGGGCAATTCCGGCCGCCTCGTCATCCGCCCATCAGGGACCGAGCCGCTGATCCGCGTCATGGCCGAGGGCGACGATCCGCGCATGGTGGAGGAGGTCGTCGACGGCATCTGCGACGCGCTGAGAGCGGTTGCCGCCTGATCGGGGCGGTCGGGCAAGCGGCGCGGGCGGTGTAATCGCGCGATCGATGGCTGACGATCAGTCTTCGACGGTCGATGCTGCACCGACTTCTGCCGCCATCGTGCGGGACAATCAGTCCGAGCAAAGGCGGCGACACCAGAGCAATGCCGGTCCCTTTGACGCTTCGTCATTCTCGGCCACCGTGCCGAGGATCCAGACTCGGTGACGCCAAAAGCCAGTTCAGAATGAAAATCATCCATTATTCCAGTCGGTTAAAACGCCGCACTGGATGCTCGGGACGGAGCCCGAGCATGACGAACGCGATGAAAGTCAAGTCCTGACCTTTGAATGCCGAGTACTCGATATGTGCCGCTTGACGCAATTGTCCTGTACTGTGCTCGGACACAAAAGCATCCCCCCGACGCTTCGTCATCCTCGCTCTCGAAGAGAGCGGGGACCATGCCATCCCGATTGATGCGGCATTCGGGTGGAGGAAGGTCAGAACGAAAACCGCGATGGTTTGCGACAGTGTCGAGCGTAGGAGGCATGGGTCCTATGGCTCTGACGGGCCGAGGATGACGAGCTGTGGGGAGGCGCGTTGAGCCCTCGGCCGGCTCTATCCGACATCAAGGGGCGTAACCCCCTCCGACGGTTCATTCGACCATCCAGCTATACGACTGCCGACCCGCCCGTGCCTCAATCGGCTGTGCGGGTCATCACCTCGTCGCGAAGGTCGGCGTCCGGCTCGTCTTCGTCGTCGACGCTCGCCGGGTCCATCTCATCGTCCTTCTCGGCCTGCATCTCGACGCTCTCGGCCTCGAGCGCGGCTTCCGCGCGCGGATCGAGGGTGAGGGTGACAGGGGTCTGCGTGCGGGCAAGCGGCACGGCCTGGAAGTCGGAGCGCTCGGAAACCGGCGGCGCCACGCGGCGGAAGGTCCGGTAGAAGGCATAGGCCGCATACAAGGCGGCCGCCGAGCCGATCGACTGAAAGATGCCGGCCGGGCCGAACGCATCCATCAAGGACGCCGCGTAGAGCGGGCCGACCATGGTGCCGACGCCGTAGAGAATGAGCAGGCCGGACGAGATCTTGATGAAGTCGGCATCGGCCGCGTGGTCGTTGGCATGGGCCACGGCCAGGGAATAGGCGGGATAGACGACGCCGCCGACCACGAAAGAGACGGCGAAGACGATGGAGGCACCGAGACCGGAGAACTGCACGCCGGCAAAGGCGGCCGCAACGCCGATCGCGCCGGTCGCGACCATAACGTAGCGCCGATCGACCCGGTCCGAGATGCGCCCAAGGGGGATCTGGAAGGCGATGCCGCCGGCCATGGCCACGACCACGATCGAGGCGATCTCGGCGGTCGACAGGCCGATCTGCTGGCCGAAGACCGGCGCCATGTTGTTCCAGGCGCCTGACAGGACACCGGCCAGGATCGTGCCGACGGCCGCGACCGGCGAATTGCGGAACAGCATCAAGACGTCGAGCTTCACATTGGTGAGCGGAGCCGGCGACTGGGCGCGCGACAAAGTCGTCGGGATCACGGCGAGCGCGAAGAGGATCGCGCAGAGCATGAAGGGAATGGTCAATTCGGGCTGGGAGAAGGGCAGGACATATTGCCCGCCCATCATCGCCGCCATGGTGGTGATCATATAGACCGAATAGATCTGACCGCGCGTCTCGTTGGTCACACGCTCATTCAGCCAGCTTTCGACGATCATATAGGTTCCGGCAAGGCCAAAGCCGGTCATGGCGCGAAAGGCGATCCAGGCGAGGGGATGGACGACGATGGCGCAGAGAAGCACCGAGATGGCCAGGAGCGCGTTGAGGGCTGCGAAGGTCCGCACGAAGCCGGCGCTGCGCACCACCCAGGGAATGAAGACGCAGCCGGCCATGAAGGCGATGGCATAGCTCGTTCCAAACAGGCCGATTTCGTAGCTCGACCAGCCCTCGATCGAGCCGCGGACGGGCAGGAGAATGCCCATCAGGCCGGCGCCGGCCATCAGAAAGAAGGTCGATGTCAGAAGCGCTGCGATCGGCAGGATCGTCGTCGAAAATCGCATGCCTTCTCCTCGTTCTCTTGCGCCGGCCGTCCGCTGTCTCAGGCTGGCGCCTTCGTCGTCTCGCGTGCCGAATCAGCTTGGAAAGGCGGCTTAAACCGTCAGCCCCCTGATTGGCGAGTGACAAAATACGATGAAGACATGATGGCGGCAGGGCGGGTTTTATGCCCTGCACTCGGGGAACGCGTGCTGTCTGCCGCCCTCTTCTCGATGAAATAAGGACTTAGTCGCCGCCGTTCCCAGCAAGGCGCAGCTTGAGCGCCAGAAGGTCGCGCCAGGCGAAACGCTTCTGGGCCGGTTGGCGCAGGAGATAGGCCGGATGCAGCATGGCCGTCGCCGGGATCGTCCCCTCCGGCGTCAGATCCATCGTGTAGGTCAGCCATTTGCCACGCAGTCGCATGATGCCCTCCTCGGCGCCGAGAACGGCTTTGGCCGAGGGCGAGCCCATGCAGACAAGGATCTTCGGGCGCACGAGTTCGATATGGCGCTGCAGGAAGGGCAGGCACATGGCGGTCTCGGCCGGTGTCGGCGGCCTGTTGCCGGGCGGGCGCCAGGGCACGGTGTTGGTGACGCGCACATCCGCGCGCTCGATGCCGATCGAGATGAGCATCCGATCGAGAAGTCGGCCCGAGCGGCCGACAAAGGGCTCGCCGGAAATGTCCTCGTCGCGGCCGGGCGCCTCGCCGATGACCATCAGATCGGCGTCCTCGCGCCCATTGCCGAAGACGCAGGATTTCGCCGTGACCTTCAGTCCGCAAGCCTCGAAGCTCGCCAAGGCCTCGTAGAGTTCGGCCAGTGTCTGCGCCGAACGAGCGCGGGACCGGGCATCGGCCAGCGCAACGTCTGGCCCCAACGGCAGCTCGCCCGTGCCCATGGGGGAGGGCGTTGGCGGTGCGCCACGGGTCTGCGCTTCCTCTGGCGCGCGTGCCGCCTCACGCGATGGGGCAAGGCGCGCGCTCGGCTCTTTCCGCGCCGTCGCTGCCGACGAGACCTGCCGGGCGCCGCGCGCCGCGATCGCCTCGCGCGTTTCCTGAAAGCGATCGCGCGGCGCTTCGCTCAAAAGCGCGTCGATCCCCACCTCGCCATACCATTCGAGAAGGGCGATCGCCGCCGTCTCGATCGACGGAGGGGTGTCAATGTCGGGGCCACGGCTCATGGATCAGCCATAGCGCATCGGGCGAAAAGCTCGAACCGGTTTTTTGCGTCAGCCATGCGCCGTCACTCGCCATTCGTCGCGGCGCGGTACCAGGCGGTGATGGCTTTGCGGTAGTCGTCGGTCATGGTCGGGGCGGCGTTGGGCGGGGGCATGGCGTGGGTGATGCCGGCCTGGACGTAGATGGCGCGGGCATGCCGGGCGACGTCGGATTTCGTCTCCAGGACGACGCCCTTGGGCGGCCAGAGCATGGTCTCGCTGAAATAAGGCTCGCGAGCATGGCACATGGAGCAATTGCCGACCACCACGTCATAGGCTTGGTCGAAGCCTTTGGCGGAGGCGAATGTCTGTTCGTAAGGCGTCAGGGGACGGGCTTCGGCCTCCTCGACGCTGTCCATCATCGGCGCGGTCGAGAGCCAGACGATGACGATCATGATGATGACGGTCACCAGCCAGGTCCAATGGGGGCCCTTGCCGGTCTTGTGCATCGTATTGAAATAATGGCGAATGGAAACGCCGGTCAGGAAGATCAGGCTTGCGATGATCCAAGAATACTCGGTGGCGAAGGCCAGCGGGTAATGATTGGAGAGCATCAGAAAGACGACCGGCAGGGTCAGATAGTTGTTGTGGGTCGAGCGGACCTTGGCGATCTTGCCGTATTTCGCGTCGGGCGTGCGGCCGGCCTTCAGATCGGCGACGACAATGCGCTGGTTCGGCATGATCTGGAAGAACACATTGGCCGTCATGATCGTCGCGGTGAAGGCGCCGAGATGGAGAAGCGCGGCGCGGCCTGTGAAGATCTGATTGTAGCCCCAGGACATGGCGACGAGGATGACGAAGAGGATGAGCATCAAGAGCGTCGGCCGCTCGCTGAGCTTCGACTTGCATAGGGCGTCATAGGCCAGCCAGCCGATGGTGAGCGAGCCGCCCGAGATCAGGATGCCTTGCCAGAGCGATAGATCGGCCTTGTTCGGGTCCAGAAGATACAGTTCGCCCCCGAGCCAATAGACGATCATGAGGAGCGCCGCGCCCGACAGCCAAGTCGTATAGCTCTGCCATTTGTGCCAGGTCAGATGCTCCGGCATCCGCTCGGGCGCCACCAGATATTTGGTGGTGTGATAGAAGCCGCCCCCATGGACCTCCCATTCCTCGCCATAGGCGCCTTTCGGCATATCCGGCGCGGGTTTCAGCATCAGGTCGAGGGCGATGAAATAGAAGGACGCCCCGATCCAGGCCATCGCTGCGACTACATGGAGCCAGCGTACGGCGAAGCCCACCCATTCCCCAAATGCTATCAGATCGTACATGGCCTATCCCTTGGAAGCTCTATCCCCGGGGCTTACGCTATGCGGATCGGGATTGTTTTGGTATCGAGGGGAAGCGCCAAGCAGCTTAAAAAAACACCAAACAATGTCCTATTTCGACAATATCCGGACCTTCGTGCGCGTCTATGAGCTGGGCAGCATGTCGGCCGCCGGGCGCGACTTGCGGATTTCGCCGGCTGTCACCTCGTCGCGGATCTCCCAGCTCGAGGAGCATTTGAGCGTGCGCCTGTTCCAGCGCACGACCCGCAGCCTGACGCCGACCGAACAGGGCAAGGCCTTCTATTCCGGCGCCTGCGAGATCCTGGAATCGGTGGAGACCGCCGAGGCCCAGGTGGTGAATATCACCGAAAATCCGAAGGGCGCGCTCTCGGTCGCGGCCCCGCTGGGTGTCGGGCGCCGGCTGATCGCGCCGCAGGTGCCGGCCTTTCTGAAGCAATATCCCGATGTCAGCATTCGCCTGCGTCTGACGGACCGAAAGGTCGACCTGACGACGGAGGGGCTCGATCTCGCCTTTTTTCTCGGCCAGCCCGAGGACAGCACCTTGCGCATTCGCAAGATCGCGGATGTGGAGCGGGTTCTGTGCGCCTCGCCGGACTATCTGAAAGCCCATGGCATGCCGAAATCGGGCGATGAGCTCATTTCCGGCGGCCACGAATGCCTCAATTTGCGCTTTCCCGGGGCGACGGAGTTTCAGTGGCGGCTCGTGACGCCGGACGGCCCGAAGCGCTTCCGGGTGACGGGGCGGTTCGAATCCGACGATGGCGACGTCCTCACCGACTGGGCGCTCGCCGGCCATGGCATCGCGCTGAAGCCGATCTTCGAGGTGGCCGATGATCTGAGGACGGGCCGTCTCGTGCCGGTCGCGACCAAGACGCCACCCGAATCGATCCAGATGGCCTGCCTCTTCACCCATCGTCGGCGCCAGGACCCGAAGACGCGGCTCTTCATGGATTTCGTGATCGATCGGATCGGCGCGGTGGTGAAGGAGGCCGAAAGGCGCGGTCTGTCGCCCCGATAGGGGGAGGACATACGAGCTTGCTCGGAAAGCGCGCAGGGCCCGAAGGCACTTTCAAACGCAATTTGAAAAACTGCATCATTCCCCTGGTCTATGTTGGGCCAGGATTGGGAAAGGAGTTCACCGGTGACACGCTATCCTCGCGACATGGCCGGCTACGGCGCAAATCCTCCGGCAGCCAACTGGCCGAACGGTGCCAAGATCGCCGTTCAGTTCGTTCTGAATTACGAAGAGGGCGGCGAGAACAACATTCTCCATGGCGACGCGGCTTCGGAAGGGTTCCTGTCGGAGATCACTGGTGCGCAGCCCTGGCCGGGCCAGCGCCACTGGAACATGGAGACGATCTACGAATATGGCTCGCGCGCCGGCTTCTGGCGCGTCCATCGGATGCTCAAACATATTCCCGTCACGGTCTATGGCGTGGCGACGGCACTCGCCCGCGCGCCCGAGCAGGTCGCGGCGATGAAGGCGGCCGGCTGGGAGATCGCCAGCCACGGGCTGAAATGGATCGAGCACAAGGATATGAGCGCGGAAGAGGAGCGCCAGCAGATTCGCGAGGCGATCCGGCTCCACACCGAGGTCACCGGCGAGCCGCCGCGCGGCTGGTATACGGGCCGCTGTTCGATGAACACGGTGGAGCTTGCGGCCGAAGAGGGCGATTTCGCCTATATCGCCGACAGCTATAGCGACGACCTGCCCTATTGGACCCGCGCCGGGGAGAAGGACCAGCTCATCGTCCCCTATACGATGGACTGCAACGACATGCGTTTTGCGATCCAGGCCGGATTCACCACCGGCGAGGATTTCGAGACCATGCTGCGCGATGCCTTCGATGTCCTTTACGAGGAAGGCGAGGCCGGATCGCCGAAGATCCTGTCGATCGGGCTTCATTGCCGCCTGATCGGTCGTCCGAGCCGGGCGGCGACGCTGAAGCGCGCGCTCGACTATTTTCAAAGCCATGAGGGTGTCTGGTTCGCGACGAGGCTCGACATCGCCGAACATTGGGCGCGCGAGCATCCGCCGGTGAAGACGCTGCGCCCCTCCGCCATGGATCGCGAGACCTTCGTCGCGAAATTTGGCGGCGTCTTCGAGCATTCCCCCTGGATCGCGGAAGGGGCGCATGGGCTGGAACTCGGGACGATGCACGATACGGCGATCGGCGTTCATTCGGCGCTTGCCCGCGTGTTCCGCTCGGCGCCCGATGAAAAGCGCCTCGACGTCCTGAAGGCCCATCCCGATCTCGCCGGCAAGCTGGCGGCGGCCAAGCGGCTGACGGCGGAATCGACGGCGGAACAGGCCTCCGCCGGGCTCGATGCGCTGACCGACGAGGAGCGGGCGTCCTTCACCGAGCTCAACGACGCCTATACCGCCAAGTTCGGCTTTCCCTTCATCATCGCCGTGCGCGACAACACCAAGGCCTCCATCATGGAGGCCTTCCGCCGCCGGATCGACCAGGATCGCGAGACGGAATTCGCCGAAGCCTGCCGGCAGGTGGAGCGCATCGCCGAACTCAGACTGCGCGAGATGTTTTCGGCATGACCCGGACGGTGATCGCGCAGCCGCTGACTGCCGAAGCCTTCGCGCCCTTCGGAGACGTTCTCGGAGTGTCGGGGAGCCCGGATAAGATCATCAATGCCGGGCGCTGCGGCCGGTTTCACGATCGGGCGCGGCTCGATTTTGGGCCGGAGGGCCGGGCCGGGATCAGCATTTTCGAGAGCAAGGCCGTCGCCTTTCCGGTCGAGGTCGATCTCGTCGAGCGCCATCCGGAGGGGAGCCAGGCCTTCGTCTCGATGACCGGCCATCACTTCCTCGTCGTCGCAGCGCCGGACGAAGGGGGCAGGCCCGGCACCCCGCAAGCCTTCGTCGCGGCAGTCGGGCAGGGCATCAACTTTCATCGCGGCACCTGGCACGGCGTTCTGACGCCGCTTCACGAGCCGGGGCTCTTCGCGGTGATCGACCGGATCGGTGAAACGCCTAATCTGGAAGAATACCGCTTCGAGACGCCTTACCGCGTCGAGCCGGGACCGGATGTGGTCGAAGCGGGTCTGATCGAGGCTTCCTGAGGCTTGTCTCCGTGTGCTCTGCGCAAGCCTCTGGCATGATGGGAGAGGGCGCCTTTTCGGTCCAGCTGCGGCAAGCAGACGCGACGGAGCGATGGGCGCAGCGCCCTATCCAGTCGTCACCCCCGGCCCGCGAGGCTACGAGTTTCACACATTTTCTCGCTGACGGTTAAGAGCCGGACATGGACGCTTCGGCTTCTCCCCCATGGGGAGAAGTGCCGGGAGGCGATGAGGGGGAGGTCAGGGCTCTTTCAGGAAAGATGCCGATCGGCAAAATCCTGATATCGCAGAAGATATCCCTCCTCATCTGCCCTCCGTGCACATTCTCCCCCAGGGGGAGAAGACGTCGGCGCTTGCTGCCGGCTGCTGAGACAAGTCGCCAAGGGCATTGTCACGACCATGGTCGATCGCAATCCCCTACGATACAGGCTCTTCGCGGGATGTGTGATCCTCGTCGCTTCGAGAGCGAGGATGACGACGCGTTGGCAGGGGGCGCTCGATCCCGCGAGGATGTGACGGCGGCGAATTAGAGCGAGATGATTTTACCTCGGTGCATAACCTGAATTGGCGAGATAGTTTGAACATTCGCGATTTGTGACGGTCTCGAGAATTTCGCGGATCG
>NZ_FWXR01000039.1 GCF_900176465.1 Fulvimarina manganoxydans | reverse complement strand
GAAGGGATCGAGCCATGCCACGATCTACCCGTGGGCGATCAGGGTCCCGTCGGTCTCCTTCCCGCACTCACTCTACACTATCCCAAACACACAGGGTCCCCGGCTCGACGGGCTGTGGCACCGCCCAAGCTGCCGTCAATCTCTCGATTTCAACATCAGCCGAAATGCCGGACGGTGAGCCCGCTCACTGCCCGATGCGCACGATCGCCCGGGTGCGCAGATCGACGAGCACGGGCTGGCCGCGAAAATAGAAATAGCCGAAATTCGGCACGCCCTCGACCCGCTGCAGGGAAACCGATTGCGGAACCGAATCGCCGAGGGCGGGCGGGTAGGGCAGGCTCGTATTGTCGACCGGATGGCTCAGCGCATAGCTCATAATGTCGCCTTTATCCTGGGCGACGGCCGGCACCGCCAGCACCGACGAGGCTGCGAGCGTGGCTGCGAGGATAAGGTGTTTCATCGGGCACTCCTGTCGGGCGGACGAAAGAGACGAGGCGTCGCCGCACGTGATATACGGTCTGCCATCGCGAAGGTGAACAGAGCCTGAGCGAGAATGTCGCCTCTCTTTCTTTCCGAACCGTGTCGCAGCTGCCCGCTCCGGGTCTTCGTCCCGCCCTTCGCCTGTCGCGATCGGGGCGACCGGTTCGCAAATCGTGGATAGCGAGGCGCCGCGCCTTTCGAATCCGCCGCGCCTCGATTAACAGGAGAGCCTTTCACCCCGCTCCCGCCGGAACCAGCCGGCACGATGGCGAATGCGCAAAGGCGAGGGCCATGACGACAGCGACCGCGGACGCCGCCCCGACGCCGATGATGGCGCAATATATCGAGATCAAGGCGGCCAATCCCGATTGCCTGCTGTTTTATCGGATGGGCGATTTCTACGAGCTTTTCTTCGAGGATGCGGAAGAGGCTTCGCGCGCGCTCGGCATCGCGCTGACCAAGCGCGGCAAGCATCTGGGCGAAGACATTCCCATGTGCGGCGTGCCGATCCACGCGGCCGAAGACTATCTTCAGAAGCTGATCGCGCTTGGCCATCGCATCGCCGTCTGCGACCAGATGGAGGATCCCGCCGAGGCCAAGAAGCGCGGTTCCAAATCCGTCGTCAAACGGGACGTGGTGCGGCTCGTCACGCCCGGCACGATCACCGAGGACCAGCTTCTGGAGGCTGGCCGCGCCAATTATCTGATGACGCTGACCCGTCTCGGGGCGAAGGGCCGGGAGGGCGAATTCGCCATCGCCTGGACCGATCTTTCGACCGGCGCCTTTCGTCTCGCCGAAACGGGAGCCGACCGGCTGGAGGCCGACATCGCGGCGGTCGAACCCTCAGAGGTGGTCGTTGCCGAGCCGCTCTATCGCGACGAGGCTTTCGCGCAGGTTTTCCGCCGGCTGGGCCGCCGAGCCCGGCCCGAGCCCCAGGCGCTGTTTGACGCCGCGACGGCCCCTGAGCGGATCTGCCGATTTTTCGGCGTGTCGACGCTGGACGGGTTCGGCAGCTTTTCCCGGGTCGAATTGTCGGCCGCCGCGGCGCTGATTGCCTATCTCGGCAAGACCCAGCTCGCCGCACGCCCGGCTTTGCAGCGGCCCGAACGCCGGGTTGCCGGCTCGGCCATGGAGATCGATCCGGCCACGCGCGCCTCGCTGGAATTGACGCGCTCGGCCGGCGGGCGGAGGGCCGGCAGCCTTCTCTCTGTCATCGACCGGACGGTGACGGGCGCCGGCGGGCGCCTTCTGGCTGTCCGTCTGGCGAGCCCTCTGACCGATCCGACCGCGATCCGCGAGCGTCAGGCCTCGCTCGCCCATTTCATCGAGGATTATGCCCTGCGCGCCGAGCTTCGCGCGACGCTCGGCCGGCTGCCCGATATCGAGCGTGCGCTTTCGCGCATCGCGCTCGGGCGAGGGGGGCCGCGCGACCTTCTCGCCATTCGCTCCGGCCTGTTTGCCGCCAGCGAGATCGCCGCGCGTCTCACCGGCGATCTGCCGGCCGAACTCGCGGCCTGCCGTCAGGCGATCTTGGCCCTGCCGGACACCCTATCAGAGCGTTTGGAGATGACCCTTGCCGAGGAAGTGCCGCTCTTGAAGCGCGATGGCGGCTTCGTGCGCCCCGGCGCGCTCGCCGCCCTCGACGAGGCTCGGACCTTGCGGGAAGACGCCCGGCGCTTCATCGCCGAATTGCAAGGGCACTATGCCGAGGAGACCGGCATCAAGTCCTTGAAGATCAAGCACAACAATGTGCTCGGCTATTTCATCGAGATGAACGAGGCGAACGGTAAGGCCTTGATGGCGGGCCCCTTGGCATCGACTTTCATCCATCGCCAGACGCTCGCCTCGGCCATGCGCTTTACGACCGGCGAACTGGCCGATCTCGACGAACGCATCAGCCATGCCGGCGCGGATGCCTTGAAGCTTGAGCTCGAGACCTTCGACCAACTTGCCGCCGAAATCGTCGAGGCGGCGCCGCAGCTTCAGGCCGCCGCCGGCGCACTTGGCGCCATCGACGTTGCCTCCGCCCTTGCCGAACTCGCCGTCTCCGGCGACTGGTCACGACCCGTCGTCGATGACAGCCTCGCCTTTCGCATCGAAGGCGGGCGCCATCCTGTGGTGGAAGCCGCGCTCGCGGCGGCGGACGGCCAGAGCTTCGTCGCCAATGACTGCGATCTTTCGCCGAAGGGCAAGGGACCGGGGGCCATCTGGCTGGTCACGGGTCCGAATATGGGCGGCAAGTCGACCTTTCTGCGCCAGAACGCGATCATCGCGATTCTCGCTCAGATCGGGGCCTATGTGCCGGCGACCGCTGCCCATATCGGCATCGTGGACCGGCTTTTCTCGCGCGTCGGTGCCTCAGACGATCTGGCCGAGGGGCGCTCGACCTTCATGGTCGAGATGGTCGAGACGGCGGCGATCCTCAATCAGTCCGGCGAGCGCGCCCTCGTCATCCTGGATGAGATCGGACGCGGCACGGCAACCTATGACGGTCTGTCGATCGCTTTCGCCTCGGTCGAGCATCTTCACGAGGTCAATCGCTGCCGGGCGCTCTTCGCCACCCATTTCCATGAAATGACGGCGCTGTCGGCCCGTCTCAAGCGCCTTGCCAATGTAACGATGCGGGTCAAGGAATGGCAGGGCGAAGTGATCTTCCTGCATGAGGTCGGCGCGGGCGCGGCTGACCGCTCCTATGGCATCCAGGTGGCGCGGCTGGCGGGATTGCCGAAAGTCGTTGTCGAACGGGCGCGTCAGGTGCTGGCCGAACTCGAACGCTCCGAGCAGGGCGAAAAGCGAGAGACCTTTCTGGACGATCTGCCGCTCTTCTCCGCGGCGGTACGCCGTCAGGCGGAACCGGCGGCGCCGAGCGCAGAAGTCCATCCGCTGGTCGCCGAGGTCGAGGCCCTCGATCCCGACGCCATGACCCCGCGCGAGGCGATGGAAGCACTTTATCGTTTGAAGGCTAAGCTTCGCGACGGGCGCGCATAGCAGGGCTTTCAGCCGATCGCGCTTGGCAACACCCGTCATCGAACTGTCAAAATGTCGCAGAGAAGGATGAAACCTTATCCCCTGTGCGAGGATTGGCCTCCCGAACCGATATCGGATGCCGACTGCGATTGTGCCGCAGTCATTGGGTCCGACCCCGAAAACGAGCGGCGAGAGACCTTGGTTTCTGATCGCCGCCACGCCTCGAGAGGTTACGACATCATGAAGACGACAACAGCCATCATCACCGCCGCCATGTTCAGCGCCTCGATGGTGCCGTTCGCAGCGTCCGCTCAGGAAGAGACGATCATCCCGGGCAACGAGTCTCAGATCGAGCTTCAGAACGCCGATGAGCGCGACAATGTTGCCTCGGAAAACGAAGCCGAGACTCGCGACACATCTGGGACGCGTGACGACACGATTATTCCGGGCGACGAAGCTCTAATTGAAGAGAACGAGGCTGAGGAGCGCGATGCGGTGGCAGCCGGTGAAAACCAGCAGACCCGCGATGCCATGGGCGATGCTTCGACCGAGATGCTCATTCCAGGCAGTGAGACACTGATCGACGAGCAGAACGCTCAGGAGCGCGATCGGGTCGCGAATTAATCATCACGCTCCTTGGGTCTGCGAAGAGATCCGGGTCAGAAGAGCGAGGAACAAGACGATGAGTGTTTTTCGCTGATCGACGAAAGCCGCCCGTTTGCCGGGCGGCTTTCTTAATGGCGCGCCCCTGGTATGGCACGCAAATCTTGTTTCACGCGGATGTGAGACGAACGACGCAACGATAACAAGCGTGAATAGTTTGCTCTCCGACCGGTTTGGAAGGCGGCGTTTTCATCGCAGTTCCACCTGTCCCACCGGATGAACCCAGGCGATCGATCAACTCGATGGCACGAACGGTGCGCTTGCGCCGATCAGGAGGATTTTGCCCAATGAAAACCAAACTCGCCCTCGTCTCCGCCGCGCTTTTGGGCGCCGCCGCGTTCACCTCGACCGGCGCGCTGGCTCAGAGTTCACCGGACGTTCCGGGATCGGAGACCGTGATCGAGCAGAACAACTCGGCCGAACGTGATGCGGTCGCTGCTCAGTCAGGCGTGGCCACGGATGCGCCGACCGCCAATTCCACGAACACGACGATTATTCCCGGCAACGAGGCCGAAATCGAACAGAACGACGCCGCCGAGCGGGATGCCGTCGCTGCCACCCCGGGAACGCCGGGTGCAGGTACGAGCGGAGAAACCGCCGAAAAGCCGCTGGTGCCAGGCTCGGGCGCTGATTTCGTCGAAGGTTCGGCTCCCGATAGCCAGCAGTCCGACGCGCTTCAAGACGGCGCCGAAACCGGCCAGGCCGGACAGTAACGCAAGCGGCTTCTCCTCGCTCTGTCGCTATCAAGAAGATCGGCCGTCTGGAGGGGCTCCGGGCGGCCTTTGTCCTATTGACCGTTCAGCTCGATTCCTCCCGAAAGGCCTGACCGTTTTCGCAATGGAAAAGGGTTTGGTCTATAGGGTGCGCTTTGACGCGCGCCCAAGACCGGCGCCGACCCTGATCGAACGGCATAGAGCGGACACCCAATGAAACAGCGAGCCCTTAACCTCGCAACCGAGGCTGCCGAGGAGAACCGGGGCCAGAAGACCACAAAATCGACGTCCCATTTCGAGGCCGGCGATCTTCTGAAGGGCGTGATCGATCCTTCGCAGATTGCTGCGGAGCTGAAGGCGCTTGCCGCAACGAGCGCATCGGGAGACTGCGCTGATATCCGCCCCCAGGTCCTGTCGCTCTTGAAATCGGCGGTCAGCGATGGGCGCGAGCGTATTCGAGAGATGTTCTTTGCCAATGGCGCTGGCGTCTTATGCGCCAACCGTCTCGCCAAGTTGCAGGACGTGATCATCGAGGCGATCCATGATTTTGCCCTGGCCGAGGTGTTCAAGGCGTCCAATCTCTCCTCGGGCGAGCAGATGGCCATCCTCGCCGTCGGCGGCTATGGGCGCGGGACGCTCGCACCGGGTTCGGATATCGATCTTCTGTTCCTGTTGCCCTACAAGCAGACGGCCCTGGGCGAGCAGGTTGCCGAGTATCTTCTCTATCTTCTCTGGGACATGGGCTTCAAAGTCGGTCACGCCTCGCGTTCGATCGACGAATGCGTGAAGCTCGCCCGCGAGGATTTCACGATCCGCACCTCGATCCTGGAGCGCTGGTTGATCGCTGGATCCAGAAAGCTCTCCGACGAGCTTGACGCCCGCTTCGAGGCCGAAGTCGTCGCAGGCTCCAGCAACGAATTTATCGCCGCCAAACTTGCCGAGCGCGATGCGCGCCACGCCAAGGCTGGCAATACGCGCTATCTGGTCGAACCCAATGTGAAAGAGGGGAAGGGCGGCTTGCGCGACCTTCATACCCTCTTCTGGATCGCGAAATATCATTACCGCGCCGACACGGTGGACGAACTCGTCAAAGCCGGCGTCCTCTCGCGGCGCGAACAGAGGCTTTTCGCCAAGGCCGAAGATTTCCTCTGGGCGGTGCGCTGTCACATGCATTTCGAGGCGGGCAAGGCGGAAGAGCGTCTGTCCTTCGATCTCCAGCCGGTGATCGCCGAACGTCTCGGCTACAACACCCATCCGGGGTTGCGCGGCGTCGAGCGCTTCATGAAGCACTATTTCCTCATCACCAAGGATGTGGGCGATCTGACGCGCATTCTCTGCGCCGCGCTGGAGGAAGAACAGGCCAAGGAGGCTCCCGGCCTTCGCGGTTTCGTTCGCTCCTTGCGCAATCGGGCGAAGTCGATCCCCGGTACGATCGACTTCCATATCGACAATAATCGCATCAACGTCTCCAACAAAGACGTCTTCAAGACCGATCCGGTCAATCTGATCCGCATCTTCCGTCTCGCCGCGATCAACGACCTCGAATACCATCCCGATGCCTTGAAGCTCATCCGCCGGTCCCTGCGTCTCATCGATACGGACCTTTGCGAGAATGCCGAGGCCAACAGCCTCTTTCTCGACGTCCTGACTGATCGCAAGGCGCCCGAAATGCATTTGCGACGGATGAACGAGGCGGGCGTCCTCGGCCGTTTCGTGCCGGAATTCGGCAAGATCGTCGCGATGATGCAGTTCAACATGTATCATCACTATACGGTCGACGAGCATCTCCTGCGCAGCATCGACGAACTCTCGGCGATCGAGCAGGGCGAGCGGGAAACCGTCCTGCCTTTGTCGAGCGAGATCGTCACCACCTTGCGCGACCGGCGCGTTCTCTATGTCGCGCTCTTTCTCCACGACATCGCCAAGGGGCGTCCGGAGGATCATTCGACGGCCGGCGCCCGGATCGCGCGCAGGCTTTGCCCGCGCTTCGGCCTCGACGAACGCGAGACCGAGCTCGTCGCCTGGCTGGTCGAGGATCATCTCATCATGTCGGACACGGCCCAGCGCCGCGACCTGTCGGACCGGAAGACCATTCTCGACTTTTCCGAGCGTGTGCGCACCCTCGAACGGCTGAAGCTCCTGACCGTTCTGACCGTCTGCGACATCCGCGCGGTGGGGCCGGGCGTTTGGAACGGCTGGAAAGGCCAGCTTCTGCGAACGCTTTATCTGGAGACCGAGCCGACCTTGTCGGGCGGCTTCACCCAGACCTCGCGCGAGGAAAGGCTGGTGCGGGCACGTGCTCGGCTTGAAGACCGCCTCGCCGACTGGAGCGAGGCCGAACGCGAAGCCTATATCGACCTTCATTACCCGAACTACCTCCTCACCGTGTCGGTCGAGGAACAGGTGCGCCACGCCGCCTTCATCACCAAAGCGAGGGAAAAGGACGAGCCGCTCTCGACGCAGGTCTCGACCGATCCCTTCCGGCAGGTCACCGAGATCATGGTGCTGGCACCGGACCATCCGCGCCTTCTGTCAATGATCGCGGGCGCCTGCGCCGGCACCGGCGCCAATATTGTCGATGCGCAGATCTTCACCATGGCGGATGGGCGCGCCCTCGACGTCATGCTCGTCTCGCGCGAATTCGAAAATGACGAGGACGAGCTGCGCCGCGCGGACCGGATCTGCGACAATATCCGCAAGCTTCTCACCGGTCGGACCATGACGGCCAATCTCATCGCCCAACGCCGGCCGCCACGCGGCGTTGCGCTTTTCGAGATCAAGCCGCGCATCACGGTCGACAATTCCCTGTCAAACCGTGTCACCGT
The DNA here is from genome assembly GCF_900176465.1 of Fulvimarina manganoxydans. Lineage (GTDB taxonomy): Bacteria > Pseudomonadota > Alphaproteobacteria > Rhizobiales > Rhizobiaceae > Fulvimarina > Fulvimarina manganoxydans. Next base: position 13,000 of record NZ_FWXR01000039.1, on the reverse strand, counting down.
CATAGAGGTCCAGGGGCTCGATCGCACGGGGCTCTTGTCGGACATCACCGGGGCGCTCTCCGATCTCAATCTCGACATCCGTTCCGCCCATATCGCGACCTATGGCGAGAAGATCGTCGACGCCTTTTACGTCACCGATCTCATCGGTATGAAGATCACGTCAGAAGCGCGCATCGCCCGGATCGAGGCGCGGCTGAAGCGGGTCTTCGACAATCCGGAAGGCGAGGTGTCCTCGCCGGCCGTCCTTCCGTCCGAAAGCGCGTTCGGCATTCCAAGACGATGAGCCTTGTTTCCAAGTTCGCGACCGTCGGCGGCGCGACCCTGATCTCCCGCATCTTCGGCTTCGGCCGCGAGATGTTGATGGCCTCCGCCCTCGGCGTCGGCCCGGTGGCGGACGCCTTCAATCTCGCCTTCCGCTTTCCCAATCTCTTTCGCCGCCTGTTTGCGGAAGGAGCCTTCAACGCCGCCTTCATTCCGCTGTTCGCCAGGGCGCTCGAAGAGGACGGGGAAGAGGGGGCAAAGCGCTTTGCGAGCGAGATCTTCTCGACCCTCTTCAGCGTTCTCGTGGTTCTGACAGCGCTCGCCATGATCTTCATGCCGGCGCTGGTGACGACGATCATCGCTCCGGGTCTCGCGGTCTGCGTCGACGATCCGGCGGCGGGGGGCAACGCCCTCTCCTGCGCCATGCGCTTCGAGATCACCGTCACCTTCTCGCGGATCATGTTTCCCTATCTCGCCTGTATGTCCCTGATGGCGATGGTCTGCGGGATCCTGAATGCCTATCGCCGCTTCTTCGCAGCGGCTGCCGCGCCCACCCTTCTCAACTTCATCCTGATCGGCGTGATTTCCTATGCGCTCTGGATCGAGGCCGACAAAGCGACGATCGGCTTCCTGATGAGCTGGGGCGTCCTTGTCGCCGGCATCGCCCAGCTTGCGATGGTGACGCTCGCTATGCGCTTGGCGGGCTTCTCGGTCGCCTTGAAGCGCCCGCGCTGGACCAAGGGTCTGAAGCGGTTGCTCGTTCTGGCGGGCCCGGCCGCGCTGATCGGCGGCATCACCCAGATCAATCTCTTCGTCGGGCAGGCGATCGCCTCCTTCAAGCCGGGCGCCGTCTCGATCCTGCAATATGCCGATCGGCCCTATCAGCTGCCCCTCGGCATGGTGGGCGTTGCGATCGGTGTCGTGCTTTTGCCGGAATTGGCTCGCTCCTTGAAAGCGGGCCGCTTGGCGGAAGCCCAGCACACCCAGAATCGGAGCCTTGAATTCGCGCTCTTCCTGACCGTGCCGGCGGCCGTCGCGCTCTTCATCATTCCCGAGCCGATCATCCGCGTGATTTACGAACGCGGCGCCTTCGACCCCTCCGCGACGCCGGCCGTCGCCGCCGTTCTCGGCATCTATGCGCTGGGTCTCCCGGCTTTCGTGATGATGAAGGTCTTCTCGCCGGGCTACTTCGCCCGCGAGGACACCAAGAGCCCGATGATCGTGACGCTCGTCTCGGCCGGCATCAATATCGTCCTGTCGCTCGTCCTGTTTCCGATCCTTGCCGAACAAGGCATCGCCTGGGCGACGACCCTGTCGGGTTGGCTGAATGCCGTGTTGCTCTTTCTTGGCCTGTGGCGAAAAGGCCTGTGGGAGATCGACGGCAAACTCGTGAAACGCTCGCTGCTCGTCCTCGTCTCGGCCCTTCTGATGGGTGGCGCATTGATCGCCATGATGTGGGAACTGAACGCCTGGCTCCAGCCCGGCGATGCCGTCACCACCCAGATCGCCGCCATCGCGATCCTCGTGGCAGTCGCCATGGCGATCTATTTCGCTCTGACGCTTCTGACCGGCGCCGCCGATCGGACGATGGTGATGCGCCTGGTCAAGCGCAAGCGCGGATGAGGGACGGGGAGGCCAGACGGATCCAACTCGCCCGCTCGATCGAAGCCGGGCCCCTTCGGCGCGGCGTTTGGCGAGCGCATGGACGGTTTCGAGCAGGCAAATCGGGCAAATTGATACTGCGACGTTAGCAGTTTGGTAGCCCTAGCTGACGAATGTCTCTTCTCTCATCGCGGGTCTTGACCAAGTTTTCAGGGCCGTAAGCTGAGATCGTTCCGGAAACGGAGGAACGATGATGCCAATGGGGCAGCCGCGATGGCGGCTCAAGCTCATCCTGTCTTTGCCGGTGGTGCTGGTTCTCGGCGCCGCCGCAGTTTTGGCTTTTTTCGTCGCTCATTGGTCCGCCATCCAGTCTGACGCCTATTCGCGGGCTCAGGAGGTGCATTTTGTCCGAGCACAGTTTGAAAGACGCATCGCGTCGGTCACTGACAATCAGCAGACAGTGACCATCTGGACCGAGGCTCAAAGGATGATCGCGGGCCCCCGAGATCCAGAATGGTTCGATAGAAATCTTGGGGTCTGGCTTTACCAAACTTATGAATTCGAACGGGTCTTTCTCCTCGATGCTGCGGATAAGCCAATTTATGTCATGGTCGGCGGCCGCAGTGTCGACCCGGCGATTTACGCCCAGAGCCAGGCAATCGTCGCTCCTTTGATTGCTGAACTACGCCGGTTGAGACGCGGCCCGCTCCATCCTGGCCCTACCTTGCGATATTTGCGTCGTCTCGTCTCGATCGATGGGCGTCCCGCCATCATCTCGATCTCGCCCATTCTAGACTCGCAGGGAAATACGTCCGGTCAAGCCGGAGACGAACCCGTCCATATCGCGATCCGGAGCATCGACGATCACTTTCTGGCCGAAATGGGGCGCGACTTTTTTCTCAGCACGCCGCGTTTCTCTCGCATGAACGCCGTCTCCGAAGGGGAGGCCGTCTTCCCGATCGATCGGAGCAATCCGGGTCTCGGCTATATCATCTGGCGTGTTCAGCGTCCGGGCGCCGAGACCTTGAAGGGGCTCTGGCCGACACTTGCCGTCTCTGGCGTTCTGATTACCTTGCTCGGCCTTTATGTCATCATGCTGATTTGCCGGGCCGCCGATCGCGTGATCGATACCCGCGAACGGCTTGATCAACTGGCGCGCCACGACGCCTTGACCGGGCTTGCCAACCGCTTCGCCTTCGAAGCGGCCCTCGCGGCCCGGTGTGCGGAAGCAGGCCCCGGCACGCCGCGATTCGCTCTCCTTTATCTCGATCTCGATCGCTTCAAGGAGGTCAACGACCTCTTTGGCCATCCGACGGGCGACGAACTGTTGTGCGCCGTCGCTAGGCGGATCGAACGCGAGGTCGGCACATCGGATGTCGTCGCAAGGCTCGGGGGCGACGAATTCGGCATCCTCGTACCCAAGGTCGGCAGCAAGGTTCATCTGGACTCCCTTTGCCGGCGCATCGTCGCCGCCTTGGCGACGCCCTTCGACATCTCCAATCAGCGCGTCGATGTGGGCGTCTCCATCGGGCTCGCGCTCTCCGAGGGAACGGTCGAGCGTGCGGAATCCATCGTGCGCCGGGCTGACAAGGCGCTCTATCGTCAGAAAAGGGCCGGGCGGAACGGCTATTCCTGGGAAGCGGGAGAGACGGGCGACGATGTGCCGGCGGAGCCCTCCATAGCCGCATCGGACACGATTAGGGCGCTCGTCGCCTGAGCCGATCCTCTTTCGTCCGTGACGTGCCGTGATCGGCCACCTTGATCGAAGGGGCGGGGTCCGCCATAAGCGCGGCGACTTGAAGAGGCTTCATAAGCCCATTCGGAGCGCGTCAGCCCCATGAGCGATTTCACCCCCCGCGTCCTGTCGGGAATCCAGCCGACCGGCCATCTCCATCTCGGCAACTATCTCGGCGCGATCCGAAAGTTCCTGCCGCTACAGGACAGCTATCCCTGTCTCTTCTGCGTCGTCGATCTTCATGCGATCACCGCTCAGCTGGTGCATGACGATCTCGCCGCCCAGACGCGCTCGATCGCGGCCGCCTATCTCGCCGCCGGCATCGATCCCGAGCGCTCGATCATCTTCAATCAGAGCCGGGTATCCGGCCATGCGGAACTCGCCTGGATATTCAACTGCGTCGCCCGCATCGGTTGGATGAACCGGATGACGCAGTTCAAGGATAAGGCCGGCAAGGATCGCGAGAACGCCTCGCTCGGGCTTCTGGCCTATCCGAGCCTGATGGCGGCCGACATCCTGGTCTATCGCGCGACCCATGTGCCGGTGGGCGAGGATCAGAAGCAGCATCTGGAGCTGACCCGCGACATCGCCATCAAATTCAACAACGATCTGTCCGTGCGCATCGAGGCGCTGGGTCTGGGCAAGCCGATCGCCATGGGCGAGGAGACCGTCCACGGCTATTTCCCGATCACCGAGCCGATCATCGAGGGACCGGCGACCCGGGTGATGAGCCTGAAGGACGGGACGAAGAAGATGTCGAAGTCCGACGCCTCGGACTTGTCCCGCATCAATCTGACCGATGATTCGGAGGGGATCGCCCGCAAGATCAAGAAGGCCAAGACCGATCCCGATTCGCTGCCCTCCGAGGAAGCGGGGCTTCAGGGCCGGCCCGAGGCGGACAATCTCGTGGGCATCTATGCGGCACTGGCCGGCACCTCGAAGGCGGCGGTCCTGTCCGATTTCGGCGGCAAGCAGTTTTCGGAATTCAAGCCGGCCCTCGTCGATCTCGCCGTCTCGGCGCTCGGACCGGTGACCGCCGAAATGCGCCGCCTGATGGACGATCCCGGCCATATCGACGCGGTGCTCAAAGCCGGTGGCGAGAAGGCGAATGCGATTGCCGAAGAGACCATGCGCGACGTGAAGTCGATCCTCGGCATGCTGCAGGACTGAAGCGGGAGGGGACGAGCGAGGCGGCGTCGATCCGCCCGCTTCGACGCCACAGGCTTGCCCTTTTCTTGCCCAACTGCCATCTAGCGGCTCATGGTTTCGAAACGACTAGGCCAGTCCGCGGGGGGTAAACGCAAGTTCCTCGCCGTCATCGACGAGACGCCCGAATGCGTGCGGGCCGCGACCTATGCGGCATGGCGCGCCAAGACATCGGGCGGCGCGGCGGTGCTCCTCTACATCATCCAGCCGGGCGACTTTCAGCATTGGCTGGGGGTGGAGAAGATCATGCGCGCGGAGGCTTCCGAGGAGGCTGATACGCGCCTTGCCCGTGTTGCCGAATCCTTGCGCGAAGAGGTGGGCATCGAGCCCGAGACGGTGGTTCGCGAAGGCGATATCGTCGAGGAGATCAATGCCGTGATCGAGGCCGATCGTGAGATTGCGATCCTGGTGCTCGCCGCTGGCGACGGGAAGGAGGGGCCGGGCCCCCTGGTCTCGGCCGCCGCCGGCAAGGGTGCTACCTTCCCGATCCCGGTGACGATCGTCCCGCACGCCTTGAGCGACGACGAGATTCAGTCGCTGAGCTGATCAAATCCCGACTACGCGCCCACCTTGCGCGACAAGGGCGCAAGGCATAAGTTTAGAACAATTCCAGACAGGCGGCCGCCAGCCTGAAATATGGCAAATCTGCCGGGGCGAGGCCGGGCCACGAAGGACAGACCAATGTTCATCCAGACCGAAGTCACGCCGAACCCGTCGACGCTGAAATTCCTGCCAGGTCGCGTCGTTCTCGAAAGCGGGACAGCCGAATTCACCAGCCCAGAAGAGGCGAGCGAACGCTCTCCGCTCGCCGCGAAGCTCTTCGAGGTTCCGGGCGTCGTCGGCGTCTTCTTCGGCTTCGATTTCGTGACCGTCACGAAGGACGGCGGCGATTGGGCCCATCTGAAGCCTGCGATCCTTGCCGGCCTCATGGAGCACTTCGTCGCGAACCGTCCGGTCATGGCCGAGAATATGTCGGAGGCGAGCGCCTCGGGCGAAGAGTTCTTTGACGAAGGCGACGAGGAGACCGTCGCCACGATCAAGGAGCTGATCGAGACCCGCGTCCGCCCGGCCGTCGCTCAAGACGGCGGTGACATCACCTTCCGCGGCTATCGCGACGGCACGGTCTATCTGAATATGCGCGGCGCCTGTTCAGGTTGCCCGTCTTCGACAGCGACCCTGAAGCACGGCATCCAGAATCTCCTGCGCCACTTCGTGCCTGAGGTCGAGGCGGTCGAGGCGGCCTGACGCTGCCGGGCTGATGACGCGAACCGACGCAATGCGAGCTCCGGCCTCCGGTCTTCTCTTGGTGATCGACACGGCTTTCGATGCCTGTTCGGTCGCAGTGTTCGACCCGCTGCAGGGCGCGATGGTCGCTTGCGCCTCGGAAGAACTCGGCAAGGGTCATGCGGAGCGTCTGCCGGGCATGGTGGATGCCGTTTTGGCGGATGCGGGCGTCGCTTTCGGAGCGATCAGCAAGGTTGGCGTGACCATCGGGCCGGGCTCCTTCACCGGCATTCGGGTTGGGGTCTCGGCCGCAAGGGCCTATGGGCTGGCGCTGGGTGTCCCGGCGGTGGGCGTCGTCACGCTCCATGCCATGGCCGAGGCGTGGCGCCGCGATCGGCCGATACTCGCCGTTCATGACGCCAAGCGTGGTGAAGTCTATGCCATGCTTCTGTCCGCCGATGGCGCGGCGATGGTGTCGCCGATCGCCCTTTCCCCCGACAAGCTCCCGGAGTGGACCGCTGAGGCGGGCGGCCCGCTCGATCTTGTCGGCTCCGGCGCGGCTCTCGCCTTGGCGGCACTCGGCGCCGATCGGCGGGGCGCGGGAGCCTCCACCATCCTGTCGGATCGATCCGAGATCGACATGAGGACGCTTGCGCGCCTTTCGATGGCGGCGAGTGCCGATCAGCCGCCGAAGCCGCTCTATCTGCGCTCGGCCGACGCCAAACCGCCGACCCGCCGCATCAGCCTGTTCGAAACCGCTTTCTGAAAGTGCGCCTCGCTGCGTTGTCTGGCCACCGCCAGAGGCGTTAGCGCTCGGGCAAGGCTTGATGAATTAATCTGCTCCGATGGTTATCTGACCCGAAGGCAATCGATGCGATGAGCGAACCTCACCTCGAAGCGCCTTTCGGTCCCGGCATTCATGGGGCGATTGGCGAGGTGCATATCCGTGCCGACCGATCGTTCCATGCGCTGAACTCGAATGGCCGAGCTCTTCCGGTAAGAGCTTCGATAAGCTTGGGAGGCAAGCGATGTATTGGTTATGGCCCTGGATCTGGACGGCATCCTTCCTCTCGCAGTTTCGCGAGGGCGATGACATCGTCACGACGCCGCTGATCGGCGAAGATCTCGATGACGCGGCCGAGTTGCATTCCGAAGCTTTCGCGCAGCCCTGGTCCGGGGACGAACTTGGCTCGCTCCTGTTCCAACCGGGAAGCTTCGGCTTTGTCGCCCGGCGCGTCGGCGCGCCGCATCTGCCGCCGGCCGGCTTCGTGCTCGGACGGTTCATCGAAGGCGAAGCGGAGATTCTCACCATTGCCGTGTCCAAGGCGGCCCGGCGACGCGGTGTCGGCCGGCTGCTGATGGACACGGTGCTTGCGCATCTCTATGCGGAGCGGGCAAGCGCATTGTTCCTGGAGGTCGATGAGGTGAACGAAGCCGCACTCGCTCTCTATCACCGTCTTCGCTTCGAGGAGGTCGGTCGCCGCCCCGCCTATTACAAGCACGAGGACGGTCGGCGCACGAGCGCACTGACGCTGAAGAGACAGTTCGACCGACGGCCCCTATGACGCATTGGTTCGACATCGGCGGAAGACGGCTGCCTGCCGGCGAGCGGGCATGATCGCCAATCTGCGGCTTGCTGTCGTCGCGCTGGTCCTTCTTCTGACGACGCTCGCTCTCCTTCCCGTTCAGCTCGCCGCGATTGCTTGTCGTTGGCGGCTCGCCGCCTTTCTGCCCTTTCTTTGGCAGCGCGTGGCGCGCTCTGTCGCCGGTATCCGCGTCCATGTGGTGGGAACGCCGGTTCGCGAGCGCCCGCTCTTTCTATTGTCGAATCACCAATCCTGGTCCGACATCACCGTTCTCGGCTCGGTGCTGCCGCTCTCCTTCATCGCCAAATCCGAGGTGAAATCCTGGCCGATCTTCGGATGGCTCGCGATCCTGCAACGCACCGTCTTTGTCGAGCGCGCCGCGCGCGGTGCAACGGGGCGCCAGACCGACGCCATCGCGAGCCGCCTCAATGCCGGAGATGTGATGGTGCTTTTCGCCGAAGGCACGACCAGCGACGGCAACGAGGTTTTGCCTTTCAAGACGGCGCTGGTGGGTGCCGCCCAAGCCGCGCTGAAGGACAGCGACGAGGAGGCCGTGCTCGTTCAGCCGGTGGCCATCGCCTACACCCATGCCAATGGCGTTCCGCTCGGCCGGGCCGGGCGTCCCTTATGCGCCTGGCCCGGCGATGTCACACTCGGGCCCCATCTCAAGCGCTTCCTGAAGGAGGGCGCGATCGACGTGACCGTCGCCTTTGGCGAGCCGATCCGCGTCAGCGCCACGTCCAATCGTAAGATCGTCGCGCGCGACTGCGAGGTCGCTGTTCGGCGCATGTTGGCGGCGAGCCTTGCCGGCAACAGACAAGCCCCGATTGCGTGAGCGTGCCGGCCGATCTCAGCCGGGCGCTTGCGCTGCGGCGCGATGAGGTCGATATACGAGGTTGAAGCGAATGGCGAAGACGTGCGAGGCGTCTTTGCGAGGGGCGGCGCATTCAAGGCGCGCCCGACATGGACGGCAGGTCGATCGAAAGGGCAGATGACCGACTTCAATCCGAACGAGACCGTGAAGGCGGCCGGTGGCGGCGCGGCGATGCGGAAGGTCTTCGTGAAGACCTATGGCTGTCAGATGAACGTCTATGACAGCCAGAGAATGAGTGACGCCCTGTCCGGGGAAGGCTTCGTGCCGACCGAGACGATCGAGGACGCTGATCTCGTGCTCCTCAACACCTGTCATATCCGCGAGAAGGCCGCCGAGAAGATCTATTCCGAGCTTGGGCGGATTCGGGACATGAAGGCGGAACGCGCCGAGCGTGGCCTTGGCACCCAGGTTGCGGTCGCCGGCTGTGTCGCCCAGGCCGAAGGCCAGGAGATCATCGACCGTGCCTCGGTCGTCGATCTCGTCATCGGCCCTCAGACCTATCATCGACTTCCGCACGCCCTGAAGCGGGTCGAGGCGGGCGAGAAGGTCGTCGAGATCGATTACGCGGTCGAGGACAAGTTCGAGGCTTTGCCGAACGCGCCGAAAAAGGCGATCGCCAATCGCGGCGTCACCGCCTTTCTCACCGTCCAGGAAGGCTGCGACAAATTCTGCACCTTCTGCGTCGTGCCCTATACGCGCGGCGCCGAGGTTTCACGGTCCTTCCTGCAAATTCTGGGTGAGGCCAAGCGTCTGGTCGATGCGGGTGTGCGCGAGATCACGCTTCTCGGCCAGAACGTCAATGCCTGGGATGGCGAAGATGAGGCCGGCCAGCCGATCGGTCTTGGCGGGCTCCTCCACCGGCTTGCGGCGATCGCGGGGCTGAAGCGACTGCGCTACACGACCTCCCATCCGCGCGACATGGATGACGAACTGATCGCCGCCCATCGCGATCTGCCTCAGCTGATGCCCTATCTGCATCTACCCGTGCAGTCCGGGTCCGATTCGATCTTGAAGGCGATGAACCGGCGCCATACGGGCGAGCAATATCTGCGGCTTCTCGACCGCATCCGCGCGGCCCGGCCGGACATCGCGCTTTCGGGCGACTTCATCGTCGGCTTCCCGGGCGAGAGCGACGCCGATTTCGAGGACACGATGCGCATGGTCGAGACCGTCGGCTATGCCTCGGCCTTCTCCTTCAAATATTCTCCTCGTCCCGGCACGCCTGGCGCCGAGATGGACGGCCATGTGAGCGAGGCTGTCAAGGACGAGCGGCTTCAGCGGCTCCAGGCCTTGCTGCGCCGCCAGCAGGTCAGCTTTGCCGAAGGTCTCGTCGGCGAGCTGCTCGACGTCCTGATCGAAAAGCCGGGCCGCCATGCCGGCCAGCTCGTTGGGCGCTCGCCCTATCTCCAGCCGGTGGTGCTGCCCGAGACGGCCGGCGCGATCGGCGACGTCATTCCGGCGACGATCCATTCGGCCGTCGCCAATTCCCTCGTAGCGGTGGGTGCATTGATGCCTGACCTCAATGCCGCTCCCCGTCCGTCACCCGTGGCAAGGACACTCGCTTGAGCACAACGCGCAACCAGAAGGCGCCGAAAGGCGCTTCCGACATGGCGCATATCGTCCTCACTTTCGACGACAACCGATTGGCTGGCGCGCTTTTCGGCCAATATGACGAGCATCTGGCGATTCTCGAGCAGAAGCTCAAGCTTGATGCGGCCGCGCGCGGCAATCAGGTGGAGATTCGCGGCGATCCAGTGGCGGCCGAACAGGCCCGCCGGGCTCTCGACAGCCTCTATGACCGGCTGCAATCGGGTTTCGAGGTCGACCGCAAGGATGTCGAAGGCGCCATCCGCATGGCGATCGCCCAGGACGATCAGCTCGATCTGCCGACCATGGAGAAGAAGGGGCGCATGTCGCTTGCCCAGATCTCGACCCGGCGGCGGACCATTCATGCCCGCACACCGACCCAAGACGCCTATATTCGTGCCTTGGAGCGGGCCGAACTCGTCTTCGGCGTCGGCCCGGCGGGTACGGGCAAGACCTATCTTGCGGTGGCCTACGCCGCTCAGCTTCTGGAGCGCGGCACGGTCGACCGGATCGTCCTGTCGCGTCCGGCCGTCGAAGCTGGCGAGCGGCTCGGCTTCCTGCCGGGCGACATGAAGGAAAAGGTCGATCCTTATCTGCGCCCGCTTTATGACGCGCTCTACGACATGATCCCGGCCGAGAAGGTCGAACGCGCATTGGCCGCCGGAGCGATCGAGATCGCGCCGCTCGCCTTCATGCGTGGACGCACCCTCGCCAATGCCGCCGTCATTTTGGACGAGGCCCAGAACACCACATCCATGCAGATGAAGATGTTCCTGACGCGTCTCGGCGAGAATGCGCGCATGGTGGTGACGGGCGATCCGTCCCAGGTCGATCTTCCGCCGGGTCAGGTCTCCGGGCTCGTGGAAGCCCTGCGCGTGTTGAAGGACGTGCAGAATGTCGTGACGGTCCGCTTCCAGGCGGCCGACGTCGTGCGCCACCCTCTGGTCCAGGCGATCGTCGAGGCCTATGAGGGCGATGCAACTCGTCGGCGTCCGGGCGGCTCGGCGCCCGCTTCGGACTGATCGATATGAGCGAAGCCCGACAATGGACGAGCCCTGCCAATCCTGAAGGAGCAGGGCTGACGATCGTTCTCTCGGTGGAAGACGAGGCGTGGGACGCGGCTGAGCTCGGCGATCTCGAGGTTTTCGTGACCGAGACGCTTCAGGCGGCCGCCCTCCATGCTGGCTTCGAAGATGGCTTGTCGACCGAGGTCTCGGTGACGCTCACATCGGATGAGGACGTGCGCGAGATCAATCGCGAATGGCGCGACAAGGACCGGCCGACCAATGTGCTGTCCTTTCCGATGATGGATCTCGAACCGGGCGACCATCCCGGTCCCCTGCTTGGCGATCTCGTACTCGCCTTCGAGACCTGCGCGCGAGAAGCAGACGGCGAGGGGAAAACTTTCGCCGATCATTTCCGCCATCTTCTCGTCCACGGCTTCCTGCATTGTCTGGGACATGACCATGTCGAGGACGAGGATGCCGAGGCTATGGAGGCATTGGAGGTGCGGATTCTGTCGGCCTTTTCCATTGCCGATCCCTACCGGGAGGATGGTTCTCCCGAAAGCGAAGAGACCCCTGGCCTTGGGCGCCGGGACGATGTGTCAGACACGGTTGAGAGATGAATAGGATAGCGATAGAGCAGGTCGGTAATGGCGAGGGCGATGGAAGCGCCTCGGTCCCGACCCGCGAGACCCAGGCCGAGAGCGGTCCGAACGAGGACCGAAGTAGGCCGCAAGGCGAGGCGCGGGATCGTCCCGGCCTTGTAAGCGGCCTTCTCCAGCGGTTCCGCCCGCGCATGCCGCGCCTGATGCGGCAGGATCTCACCCAGGCGCTGCTGCAGCCTGAGACCGGCGACGAGGCGGATGAAGACGCTTTCTCGCCCGAAGAGCGGGCGATGCTCAACAACATCCTGCGCCTTCGCGAGGTGAGGGTGGAGGACATCATGGTCCCGCGCGCCGACATCAAGGCGGTGGAGATCACCACGACGCTCGGCGATCTGATGAAGCAGTTCGAGGCGAGCGGCCATTCGCGCATGCCTGTCTATGGCGAGAGCCTGGACGACCCGCGCGGCATGATTCACATTCGCGACGTCGTCGGCCACATCACGCGCGTGGCGCGGCCTGCCCGACCCAACGGCAATGGCGCGCCCGAGCGCAAGCCGCGCGCCGGCCTCGATCTTCGCCAGATCAATCTCGCCCGCAAGGTCGAGAGCCTCGGCATCATTCGCAAGGTTCTCTTCGTCCCGCCGTCCATGCAAGCCGCCGATCTGATGGCCCGCATGCAGGCGACGCGCACCCAGATGGCGCTCGTCATCGACGAATATGGCGGCACGGACGGTCTCGTTTCGCTCGAAGACGTCATCGAAATGGTCGTCGGCAATATCGAGGACGAGCATGACGACGAGGCGGCGATGATCACCGAGACCGGCGACGGCATCTATTATGCCGATGCAAGGGCCGGGCTCGACGAGGTGAAGGCTCTGGTCGGGGACGATTTCGACGTCTCCGAATTCGAGGAAGAGGCCGATACGATCGGCGGGCTCCTCTTTTCCGAGCTTGGCCGGGTTCCAACCCGCGGCGAGGTCGTCCAGGCGCTTCCCGGTTTCGAGTTCCAGGTGCTCGAAGCCGATCCGCGCCGGGTCAAGCGGGTGCGGATCGTGCGCCTGCGCACGGGTGACCGGCGTCGGCGCATCGTCGAGGGACTGGCGACAGCTCCTTAGTCCGACTGCGTCATTTCATGAATGATCGCGGTGTCTGCAGGGTTTAAAGATCGGGGCGATCCCCCCCGACGCTTCGTCATCCTCGCTCTCATAAGAGAGCGGGGACCCTGTGTGTTTGGGATAGTGTAGAGTGAGTGCGGGAAGGAGACCGACGGGACCCTGATCGCCCACGGGTAGATCGTGGCATGGCTCGATCCCTTC
>NZ_FWXR01000028.1 GCF_900176465.1 Fulvimarina manganoxydans | reverse complement strand
AGGAGGGACCAGACCGCCGAGGCGAAAAGGAAGAAGGCCAGCGCCCGCACCAGTGTCGCCAGCATCGCAGCGTTGTGGCGCACATGGCGCAGGCCCATCGCCATTTCCGAAAGGATGGAGCCTGCCGGCTGTCGCAGAGGCCGCGGCTCCGGCCGCCACATCAACAGGGCGGCGATGATCACGAGGAAGCTTGCGGCATTGAGCGCGAAGGGCGCTGCGAGGCCGATGCCGGCGATCAGGACGCCGGCGAGGGCAGGGCCGATCGCCCGGCTGATATTGATACCCATGGAATTCAGCGCGATGGCGGGTTTCAGCGCTTCGCGCGGGACGAGCTGCGGCACGACCGCCTGCCAGGCCGGCGCCATGAAGGCAGCGCCCGTGCCGATGATGAGGGTGAAGACGATGAGCAGGAGCGGCGTCATCTCTCCCAGCCAGACTAGAAAGGCGAGACAGGCGACGACCAGGAAGAGGCCCGAATTGATCGCGATCAGCATGCGCCGCTTGTCGAGCCGGTCCGCCAAAGCACCTGCCAAGAGGCCGAACAGAAACACCGGCAGGGTGGTCGCGGCTTGCACCAGGGTCACGACGGCGGGGCTCGGATCGAGCGTGGTCATCAGCCATCCCGCCCCCACATCGTGCATCCATGTGCCGATGTTGGAAATCAGCGTGGCCGTCCACAACAGGGCGAAGGCGCGATGTCCGAAAGGCGCGAAAGCGCCGATGGTGCGCGCCTTGGCAAGCTTATCGTCCTGGTGGTGAGGTTCGGTCATGGCTTCTCTTCATGGCGCAACGCCCGGCGGGATCACCTCGGTGAGGGGCGGCGACGACTTTCGGAGGCGGCAGTGTTGGCGAGCGATCAGGCCGCCTGTTTCGGCGCAGCGCCCGGCGCCCCGAATAAGGGCACGGGCGACCAGTCGGGCAGGAAGGCGAGCGGCGCGGGCGCATGGGCCGCGAAGGCCGCCTTCGCGAAGACGATCTTGCCGCCGAGAAGGGTCAGATCGGCCTCGATATCGGCGATGTCGTCCTCGGGGATGGTGAAATAGTCGCGATCGAGGACGGCGAGATCGGCCATCTGGCCCGGCTTGATCTGGCCTTTGCGGCCGGTGTCGCGGCTGAACCAGGCCCCCTCCACTGTCCAGTGGCGAAGCGCGTCGTGCCGGCTGAGACGATTATCTTCCGCCCAGATCACGTCGCCGCCGCGGCCCTTGCCGGAGACGGCCCAGTGGATCGCCAGCCACGGATTGTAGGAGGAAACCCGCGTCGCATCGGTGCCGGCGGCCAGCGGCACGCCGGCGGCCATCATCTTCTTCACCGGCATGACATGGCGAAGCGCATCCGTGCCGTAGCGCGCCTCATAGGCGCTTGCCTGAAAGGCGATCCGGTTCTGATAGCTGATGCCGCCACCGAGCCGCGCGATCCAGTCCATGGTGGCGGGCGAGATGGTCTCGCCATGGTCGAAGATCCAGTTCAACTCGTCGAGGCCCTGATCCCGTCCGACGTCCTCGACCAGCTTGAGCAGGCGATGGGCGCTCTCCTCATAGGTGCAGTGGAAGCGGATCGGCCAGCGGTTCTGGAACAGGAACTCCAGTACCGGCCTCAGATCGCTTTCCATACGCGGGGCAAGCGTCGGGCGCGGATAGGAAAAATCCTCGAAATCGTAGGCCGAGGCCACCAGCATCTCGCCGGCACCGACGCATTTCAGAAAATCGTCCCCCGCATCCGGCTTCACCAGATCGTTCCAGCGCCGGAAATCGTCGAGCTCGAAGCCGGGACGCTGCGCGAAGAGCTGATAGCCGATGCGCACGGTCTGTTCGTCGCGCCGGTTGAGCGCGCTGATCACGCCGTAATCGTCGGGATAGTTGAGGAAGCCGCCGGCGCAATCGAGCGCCGAGGTGAGACCGAGGGCGTTGAGGGCGCGGAAATAGTGCTTGGTGGACAGAAGCTGCTGCTCGAAATCGAGCTTCGGCGCCACGTCGAGAAGCGCGTAAAGCGGCTGCGCATTGGGCCGCGCCAGCGCCAGTCCGGTCGGCTTGCCGTCATCGTCTCGCTCCAGACGGCCGGAAACGAAGGGCTCGTAATAATGGCTGTCGATCCCGAGCGCCCGCAGCGCCGCCTGGTTTAGCCATGCCCGGTCGTAAAGATGCAGCACATAGACGGGCACGTCCGGCGAGACGGCGTTGATCTCGTCGATCGTCGGCAGGCGGCGCTCGGCGAACTGATCGGCCGACCAGCCGCCAACGACGCGGATCCATTGTCCGGCGGGCGTGCGTTCGGCCTGCTCTTTGAGCATTCTGAGCCCGTCGGCCAGCGAGGGCACGCGATCCCAGCGCAGCTCCATAGCGAAATTGTTGCCCTGGCGGATGATATGGGTGTGGCTGTCAATCAGCCCGGGAATCACCCGCTGGCCGCGAAGATCGATCACCCGCGTCTCGGGACTTTGATAGGCCATGATGTCGGCATCCGGGCCAACTGCCTGAATCAGCCCGCCCGTCACGGCGATGGCCGCCGCTTCGGGGCGGGCCGGATCCATCGTCGTGACCTTGCCATTCATCAGGATCAGATCGGCGGTCGTCATGGGGCGCTCCTCAAGACGCGGCGGGCCGTGCGCGAGACGCGCGGCCGGACAAGGCTGTCGTTCCTGTTGGGGAAAAGGCACCGCCCGCTCGCCGCGCGGGCGGTGCGGGCCGGCCTCAGACCGCGCCCTGAGGGGCGAGCGTCTGGCCGTGATGATGGGTACGGCTTGCGCCCTTGTGGACCATGGTGAAGGCGTAATCGACGCCCATGCCATAGGCGCCGGAATGCTCCTGAACGAGCCCGATCACGGCGTCATAGGTCGTCTTGCGCGCCCAGTCGCGCTGCCACTCGAGAAGAACCTGCTGCCAGGTCACCGGGATCACGCCCGCCTGCACCATGCGATCCATGGCGTATTTATGCGCGTCTGCCGAGGTGCCCCCGGAGGCGTCGGCGACCATGTAGATCTCGTAATCGGTATCCGCCATGCAACTGAGAGCGAAGGTGAGGTTGCAGACCTCGGTCCACAGACCCGAGACGATGATCTTCTTGCGCCCCTCCGCCGCGCCTTTGGCGAGCGCGTCGCGGACTTTCTGGTCGTCCCAGGAATTCATCGAGCTGCGTTCCAGAAGCGGGGCGTCGGGGACAACGTCGAGGAGTTCGGGATAGGTGTGGCCCGAGAAGCTCTGTGTCTCGACCGTGGTGATGATGGTGGGAATGGCGAAGATCTTGCCCGCCTTGGCCAGCGCCACCGTGTTGTTCTTCAGGGTCTGGCGGTCGATCGACTGGACGCCGAACGCCATTTGCGGCTGGTGATCGATGAAGATCAACTGGCTGTTTTGCGGGGTCAGAACATCGAGCTTCGACATCGGTTGGCTCCGTGGGGGTCAAATGTCCGAGTGGGAGGGAGGGGGTGCTTTCGGGTCCGGCGCGCTGTGCCGGGATATGGCGAAGGATTTCAGATGCATGGCGCTCGCCACGACATCGCCATGACCGCGCAGCCATTGTACGGCCGCCTCGCCGGCGAGCATGCCCAGCAATCCGAGGAGTGCGATGATCGGCGGGGCAGGCGAGCGGACCTGAACGGCCCCGTAGATCACGCCGACGAGAATGCCGATGGCGAGCGAAACGAGATAGGGCGTCCAGCTCATGGGCTTGTCTCCGCGGCACAGGCTGCGGGACGCATTTCGGTGGCCGGAACGTCAGAGGGCGTCAGCCGATCGACCTGCCTTGGCATCGGGCTCTCCCGCGAGGACGATGATCGTTGCAGGTGAGAATAGGATGTTCGGTCGTTGTCTTTAATGATAGTTTTTCTTCATTCATTATTGCAATGAGAGCAATGGAAACGGCCATGAAGGAGATCAAGCCGATCCGCGTCTTTCTGGAGGTTGCTGCCCAACGGAGTTTCGCCGCGGCGGCCAAGTCGCTGCGCATGACGCCGGCCTCCGTCACCCGCGTCGTGGCCCGACTCGAACAGGATCTCGGTCAGCAATTGCTGCTTCGAACGACGCGTCAGGTCTCGCTGACCTCGGCGGGTGCCATCGTCGCGGCGCGCTATCGGCCGGTCGTCGAGGCGTTCGATCAGATCCGCCAAGAGTTGGAGCGTGACATGCAGCCGCATCGCGGCAGGCTTTCGATCAATGCGCCGATGTCCTTCGGCCTGCGGCTTCTGCCGGGCCTCGTAAGCAGCTTCAGGCGCTCCTATCCCGAGATCGATCTGGTCGTCCGGCTCACCGACAGGCTGGTCGATATCGTCGCCGAGGAGGGCGATCTGGCGATACGGATCTCGGAACCACCGCGCGACAAGTCCCCGATCTGGCGCAAGATCTGCGAAGTCCCGCGCCGGGTCGTCGCCGCGGAAAGCGTCTTCGATCATCATGCGCGGCCCAAAGACCCGGACGGGCTCGATCCGAGCCTGTGCCTCTCCTACGGCCCGGGAAGCGAATTGGAGACCTGGCGTTTTTCAAGGAACGGAATGAAGCGGACCCTCAAGACGCGTTCGGGGATCCATTCGAACAACGGGGATTTCCTGTATTCGATGGTCAAAGCCGGGGCCGGCTTCGCGGTACTCCCGGATTTCATCGTGGCGCGCGGGCTGAAGAGCGGGGAGGTTGAGGAAGTCCTTCCCGGTTGGTCTGCGCCGCCGCTCTGGCTGTCCCTCTACTATCCCCCCTATGAGGCGCTCCCACCCCTGGTCGCGACCTTCACCGATTTCTTCGAAGCCTTTTTAGCGGACAGGGAGGGCTTCGAGTTCTAGAGCATGATGTTGTCCGAAGCCCGGCGTTCCAGTCGCGCCATTGCGAAATCGGCAAAGCGTCTGGCGGCAGGGTTCTTTCTCCCCGAGAGCAAGGCCATCGAGACCATGAAGCGGTCCGTCCAGTAGCCCGGCAGGATCGGCACGAGCCTTCCCGCTTCGACTTCCCTTTCGCCCACGAATTCGGGAAGGGCGACTATGCCGAGCCCGTCGCGCGCGGCGTCCAGAAGCAGGCTCAGTTCGTTTGTCACGAGCCGCGTCGTCGGCGCGATCGTCATGGTCTGGCCCTTGTCCGACGTGAGCGATAGTCGCTGAGGAACACCGCTCGTCCCGCAACTGGACAGGAAGTCGACGCCTGAAAGGCAAGCCGCTGTCCTGGGAGGACCGTCTGCCCCGAACAGGGTCGGAGCCCCGAAGAGGCGCGCTTCCCGATGACCGAGCTGGGTAACCTCGCCGCCGATTTCGCGCATCGGGCCGGCCACGATCTGCACGTCGACATCCGAACCATCCGTCTCCGCCAGCCGGTTCTCCGAGCGAAGCTCGATCGAGACGTCCGGACATTCGCGCATGAAATCACGAATGACGTCCGTCAACGGACCCCGCGCGAAATATCGCGGCGCCGCGATGCGAATATGCCCCGAGGGGGGCAAGCTCGTCGCGCGGCGGCCGAGCGGCTCGAGGAGATGAATGGACTCCCGCGTCTGCTCATAGAGCCTCCGTCCCTCTGCGCTGAGAGCAATGCCGGAGCTCGAGCGCTGCAGGAGCATCACGTCGAGTTCCTCCTCCAGCCGGGCAAGATGCCGACTGATGGTCGATTTCGGCTGCTTCAGCCTTCGGGCGGCGACCGTGACGCTGCCCGCTTCGCAGACGCTCACGAAGGTTCTGATCAGATTGAGATCCATGGCGTTCCATTCATGGGACGGCGGTCCCGAATTTACTGCATTGTCCCATTCATGATGCACCTCATCTGAAGTGCAGTGAAGCAGAGATCATGGATAGGGCGATGCTCGAAGAGCGTTGCTGATGCTCGCCCCCGGTTGGAGACAGTCATGCGAAAAGCTCTTTCTACGCTCGCCGCAATGGTGCTCTTTCCCCTTGCGGCGAGCGCTGAGGACGCCGAGACGCGCATCGCGACGAACGGGATCGAGCTCAACGTCAAGACCTTCGGGCAATCCTCCGATCCGGCGGTGATCCTCATGCATGGATGGATGGGAACATCCCATTCGTGGCGGGCTCTCGCGCCGCAATTGGCGCAAGAACGTTTCGTCATCGTCCCCGACATGCGCGGGCATGGCATGTCGGACAAACCCGACGACGGCTATGACGCGGTCAATCTCGCGGCCGACATGCATGGGCTTCTGGATCATTTCGGCATCGAGACAGCCCATGTGGTGGGTCATGACATGGGGGCGCTCGTCAGCCTCGCCTTTGCGGGCACATATCCCGAGACGGCGCTCAGCATGACCTATCTGGACGAGCCGCTCGTGGGCTACAATCTCGACCAGTTCACCGTCTATCGCGAGGAGACTTACGGCGGCTACTGGCATTTCGGCTTCAACAGCGCGCCGGGGCTGATCGAAATCCTCGTCGCGGGCAAGGAGCAGGAATTCGTCGATTGGTTCCTGCCTTTGATGCACGCCCCGAACCCCGACGCCGTCACCGCTGAGGATCGCGCCGTCTATGCCGCCGGTCTGAAGACCGAGAACGGAATTTCGGGCTCGGTCGGCTGGTATCGCGCGACTTTCGAAACCGCTCGCCAGCTCCGCGCACTCGGCGATGCGGGGATCGACGTGCCGATGATGGCATGGGGCGGCGAATACGGCATTCCCATCACCCACAGTCAGTTCGAGATGATCACCGATGATGCGCGCGGCGGGGTCATTCCCGGGGCGGGGCACCTGCTTCCCGAGGAGGTTCCAGACTTCCTGGCAACGGAGCTCGAAGCCTTCTTTGACGAGCTGGAACGGGCGCAGTGATGAGAAATGCGTTGACGCGCATCGAGCCTTGGGCGGGAGGGCCTGTCCGGTTCGGTCGTGGTCAGGACCGATCAGCAACCCAGCAAAGGATATGCATGATGCGAGGACTGCTTCTTGCCGCCCTGTTCGCGCTGATACCGACCATGGCGTTCGCCGATGTACAAGCCGACATGGCCGTTCAGCGCGGACCGGCCGAACGCCTGACGCCCGACAACACCGTGCTCGTCTATGTCGACTACACGACCGGCCTCGATAATCTGATGAACACGATGCCTGGCGCAGTCTACAAGAACAACATCGAGGCCTTTGCGAAGTTCAACCCGCTCTTCAAGATGCCGACGGCGATCCTCGGCACCGAGAACGATTATTACGGCACCATGCTGCCCGAGATCACCGATCACGTGAGCTATGACGTCAGACGTTTTCCGCGCCACACCATGTCGGGATACACGGCCGAGATGGCCGAATGGCTGCGCGAGAGCGGACGGACGAATGTTCTCATCGGGGGCATTTCCATCGACAATTGCACGACGCACACGGCGCTCGATCTTCTGCATGCGGGATACAATGTCTATGTCGTCGTCGACGTCTCATCGACCAACAGCCGCCTGATCGAGGACGTCGCCATCACACGCGTCGTGCAGGAAGGCGCGACGCCGATCGGCTGGCTGGCGGCTTTGACCGAACTCGGCTGGTGGTGGGATGGCCCTTATGGCCAAGGCATTCGGGAGATCGTGGCGGAGCATTGGGCCGCCTCGACCGTTGGCCCGGTCGACGACACGACGCCGGGACAAGGCGGCCTTGAAACCTTCGCCGACTGAACCGCAGAAATTCACGACGCACAGGAAGCCTTCCGCGGAACGAGACAGAAGGCTTGGCCGCTCCGCTGCCGGAAGCACGCCGGCTCGCGGGGTGAGCCGAAATCGCACCGGGCAAGCGCTGCCGTTCTGCGAGAGGTTAAACTCTGCTGGTCGGCTGGCGAGCGAATTCGACCGGTTTAGCGCATCTCGTCGAAAAACGCGCTGAAATCAGCCTATAAAGCTTTAGCGCATGCTTGATATTGCGTTGCCCCTTTTTGATGCAGGGGATCGGGCGCTCCGGTCGCTTGTTTCCTATTCGCGCAGATGGGCGTGTTCCAAGGTCAGGCAGAGCAGGGACGACCAGCTTCAGCGCGATCCGCACGGTGCGTTTCGCTGGGGCAATGCTTGGCGGGAAACTCGGCAGAGCGAATTGACGGAGATCCGCGTGTTCAACCCGCAAGATGTTAAGGGATGAATGCGATCAGTCACCTGCAAGCTTTGAAGCATAGAGCTCGATCGCCTGGGTGAGCAGATGAACACAACGCCTCGCGTTGCCGCACTATCACTTGCAAATGGCCGAAAGAGACGGGCGATCAAAGTCGAAGGCCCGAGGCTCTGGGGATAGCTGGTGAAAGGATGAATGCATTGGGCGAGCAGGTCTTCTTGGGGGCTGGCGGCAGGGCGCTTGGGAACGAGGCTGATGGTGGCAACATGCCGGGCGTTGCCGGTGCCGGCGGCACGGAAGCGACCGGCGCGCGCGAAGTGGTGTTCATCGAGACGAACATCGCCGATTGGCAGACCCTGGCCGCCGGGGTGTCTCCGAGCGCCGAGATCGTGTTGCTCGACGCCGCCCGGGACGGGCTCACCCAAATGGCCGAATGGGCGAAAATCCATTCCGGCTATGAGGCGATCCACATTGTCAGCCATGGCAGCCAGGGTGCGCTGCAGCTTGGCAGCGTGACGCTGACCGATGCCGAACTGGCGGGGCGAGAGGCCGATCTCGCGACGCTCGGCCAGGCCCTGACGGCTGACGGCGACCTTCTGCTTTATGGTTGCGATGTGGCGGCGGGAGACAAGGGCATCGCCTTCATTCGTGATCTCGCGGCGGCGACCGGAGCGGATGTCGCGGCATCGGATGATTTGACCGGCGCGAAGGTTGCGGGCGGCGACTGGCTGCTCGAGGCCATTGTGGGAACCGTGTCTGACACGTTGATTTCGCGTGAGCTGCCTTCTGCTGGCTTTACGGGTACCTTGTCGCAGCCGAATATCACTTTTTCATTCAACGATGCTGACGGAACGGTATCCACAGGAAATGCCGACGATCGCAAAACCCTTTCACAGACGATCGACGGTATTACCGCCACGGTCTCTTCCAACGTCAACGATGTCCAGGCTGCAGACTATGGCGGTTTCGGTGGCTCAACCGATTTCGTTGCAACCAACTATGACGGCGACTCAAGTGCTGAAGTGACCACGCTAACGGTCACCTTCTCATCGGCCACCAACATCATATCCTTGATCGCTGGAACGGCCTATGGCGATACGGAGGCCAAAAAGGAATATTACGTTCTGACCCCGACCGGAGGGGAGAACTCGGCGGTCAGTTTCGCGATCGAGGATATCAACCAGGGCGCGGCAAAAGTCGATGTCAACTGGACCGGCGTGACAAGCTTCACGTTACAGCGCATAAAGCATCCCTCAGACTCCGCATACAACAACGCCGCTCTCGAGAGCGGCAATCAATTGGGCGCTGACCTTTTTATCGACAGCATCGTGACGTTCGCGCCCCCTTCCAACACCGCACCGGTTCTTGACCTGAACGGCGATGGTCAAGGAACCGCCAACACGGTGGCGCTTGCGACAGGCGCGAGCACGATCCTTGCCCCTTTGGCGACCGCATCGGATCCGGAGAACGATCTCTCCGGCACCAATGGCAACTGGAACAACGGGACGCTGACGGTCCAGCGCTTTACGCCTCTCGTCGGCGCCGATGCGAATGTCAACGATCTCTTCAGCTTCGCCAGTAGCGACCTTTTTTCCGTCGACGGCAGCGACTTGAAATCCGACGGAACGACTTTCGCCACGGTCGACAAGACGAACGGCGTCCTGACGATTTCCTTCAACGCCAATGCCACGACCTCGCTGGTTCAGGAGGTCATCCAGCATATCGCCTACGCCAACACCACGCCTTTGGGCGATGCGAATATTCGCTTCAGCCTTAATGACGGCACAACGGCGACGACCGCCGACGTAAAGGTCACCAGTTCGAATATTTATGTGACCCAAACGGGCGACGACGCAGAATTCGATGCTGCAGATGGTTTCTCCCTGCGCGAGGCGCTGGCTCGCGGCGCGGCTCAAGACACCCATGACATCATCTATCTTGACGCAATAGCGACGGGAACCACCCTTGCGCTGAACGTCGACGCACCGTCTTGGGGCGACGGCGACGAAATTCGCAATTTTTCCTCTGGCGCCAAGACGCTGACCATTGCGGGAGAATATGGCGGCGGTCTGACGCTCGCCGGCACAGCGACGATCACCGACTACGCCGATCAGACGATCACCATCAGCGCCCCGATCTCCGGCACCGGATCGTTGGTCAAGGAAGGTGCCGGCGCGTTGGTGTTGTCGGGCGCCAACACCTATACCGGCGGCACGACGCTGAATGCTGGCACGTTGACGCTGAATGGCGGCAGCGCGCTTGCCGACAGCGGCGCGGTGATGGTCGCGGGCGGTACGCTGGTTCTGGGCAACAACGAGACCATCGGCACGCTGGAAAGCTCCGGCGGCACGCTGACCCTGGCCGGCTACACGCTGACCGCTTCGGGGGGCAAGCTCGACGCTAGCGGGATGACGCGCAGCGCCAACGACACCGGGCTTCTGACCACCAGCAATACCAGCGGGACGGCGATCACCGGCACCAGCAGCGACGATGACATAAAAGGCTATATTGGCGCTGACACCCTCGCCGGCGGCGACGGCAACGACAGGATCACCGGCGGCAGCGGCGCCGATACGTTGATCGGCGGCAAGGGCGAAGACACTTTTATCTATGCATCTTACGAGTTGTCTGACAGTGCGAACAACACCTTCATTGACACCATTGATGGTGGCGAAGGTACTGACACTCTGTTGCTAAGCTTCATCGCACCGAACGGTTTCATCTTCGGGTCGAACATCGACTGGTCCAGCCGGATCAGTGGAATAGAGCGGATCGCCCTAAGTTCCACCTCGTCCCCGGTGTCGTTGTCGTTCAATGCCAAAGCCTATGCGCAGGGTTTGCGAACCATTGATCTGTCTAAAGATACATTATCTATCATAGAGAGTAACTCCGTAGATCTTGACGAAATCACCGGCGGCGGCATGACCGTCATCGGCAGCGCCGGCGTCGATAATATCAAAGGCGGTGCGGGCGACGACACCATTGCCGGCGGCGCTGGCGCAGACACCCTTACCGGCGGCGCGGGCGACGACGTCTTCGCCGGCAGCGTCTCGGATTTGAACGGCGATACCATCACCGATCTGGAAGCCGGCGACGCCATACAGCTTACCGGCATCACGTCGCTCACGGCCGCGAACATTCGTGTCACTGGCACCGGTTCCGACACAAAGATCGAGATCGATACCGACGCCACCGACTTCACCACGCCCGAAGTGACGCTCAACGCACCGAACCTTGCCGACGCCATTTTTGCAGTGACGTCCACGAATGGCGGCGCGGACACGTTGATCACATTGGATGCACCGCCGAAGGTGACGGGCGTGACGTCCTCCACCGCCAATGGCGCCTATAAGGTCGGCGACGACATCTCGATCCAGGTCCAGTTCTCCAAAGTCGTCAATGTGAGCGGCACGCCGAATCTCAAGCTCGAAACCGGGACGACAGACCGGGTGGTCGATTATGTCAGCGGTTCGGGAACCGACACGCTGACCTTCGTCTACAAAGTCCAAGACGGTGATACGAGCTCGGATCTGGATTATCTTGGCACGGCCGCGCTCGTGCTCAATGGCGGTTCCATTCAGGACGCCGGCGGCTTGAACGCAAATCTGACGCTCGCAATACCCGGCAGCACGACCTCCCTCGGCGCCAACAAGGCGATCGCGATCGACACCACGGCGCCGACGACGACGATCGCGGCGGCGAGTTTTTCGGCCGATACCGGTTCGTCCGATAAGGACTTCGTCACCCAGACGGCCAATCAGACGATCAGCGGCACGCTCTCGGCCAATCTGGCGAGCGGAGAAAAGGTCCAGGTCTCGCTTGACGACGGCAAGACATGGGCCACCGCCGCATGTGATATCGCCCAGAAAAACTGGTCGCTCGTCGGCCAGACGCTGATCGGTTCCGGCACGCTGAAGGTGAAGGTCTCCGACACCGCCGGAAACGACGCAACCGTCTACAGCCATGCCTATGCGCTCGACACCACGACGCCCACCATGTCGGCCATGAAGGTCGATGGGAAAACCCTGACGATCACCCTCGCCGATAGCGGGGGCTTGGATAGCGGCGCGCCTGCAGCGAAGGTCTTCTCCGTGAAGGTCGGGGACAAGCCCGCTATTATCGATACGGTGGCTATCGATGCCTTGACCAAGATCGCGACCCTGACCCTTGCCTCCCCGGTCTCCGCCGGGCAGAAGGTGACTGTCAGTTATACCGATCTGACGAGCGCCGACGACGCGAACGGCGTGATCCAGGATCTTGCGGGCAACGACCTCGCAAGTTTCGTCGACAAGGTGGTGACAAACACCACCCAGGCGCCGAGCTCCGGCGGCGGGGGTACCGGCGACACGAAGACCGATACGGTCGATGGCGTGTCCGTTCAGACCGAAACGAAGACCGGCGCGAATGGCGGAACCGTCACCACGACGACTATTCCGACCGTCAAGGCGGATCGGCAGGAATCGGTCGGCGGCAATGCTCTTGCCGATATCCCGCTGGTGAAAACGGGCGAGACGCCGCTGATCAGCGTCAAGGTGCCGACCGGCGTCGGCATGACGGCGTCCGGCACGGGCGCTGCGCAAACGGTGGCGACCGGCCTCGACGGGCTGATCGCTCAGATCAAGGCCCACACCGCCGAGGGCTCCGACGTCCAGACGGCGCTGACGGGGGGCGGAAAGGGCTTTCTGAGTGCCTTGCCGGCAGACAAGCCGCTGGCGGTCCTGACCATCACCCCGACGATCGCCGAAGGCGCCGATCCGAATGTTCCGCTGGTCATCAGCGGTCCGGGAGACGGCGATGCCACGACGGCGACCGCGATCGTGATCGATAGCTCGAACCTGCCCGCCGGAACCGTTCTGGAGCTCAACGACATCAGCTTCGCGGCCGTGGTCGGCAATGTCTCTCTGACCGGTGGCGCCGGCGCCCAGATCATCTTCGCCGACGACGGGGCGCAGAGGATCGTGCTCGGCGCGGACGACGACGAACTGCATGGCGGCGGCGGTGACGACATCGTCGGCTCCGAGGGCGGTGACGACCGGCTGTTCGGCGAGGGGGGCAACGACACCATGTTCGGCGGCGAGGGCGCCGATCTGATCCATGGCGGCCGCGACCATGACACGGTCACCTATGAGGGCCAGGCCGCCGGTTACGAGATCACCCGGGATCATGCCGTGGTGACGGTGCGCTCCCTGTCCGATCCGACCGATGTCGACACTTTGGTCAATGTCGAGACGATCACCTTCGCCGACAAGACGATCGAGCTGTCTTATGAGGACGATCTCTCCCTGGTGGCAGGGCTCTATCAGCAACTCTTCGGCCGCCAGGGCGATCTCGCCGGCGTCCAGTTCTGGACCAAGCGCCTGGCCGATGGCGGCAGCGCTGGAGACGTCATGCTCGACGTTTTCGCCTCAGAGGAGGCACAAGCCCAGGGCTTCACCCATTTCGGGCCGAATGGCGAGGCGAGCCTGGAGCTTCTCTACGAGGTGCTGTTCGATCGGAATTCGGACAGGGCGGGCTTCGACTTCTGGCAGCAGGCGCTCGACGAGGGCATGAGCCTCAAGGACATCGCCGACCGGTTCGCCCATTCGCTCGAAATGAAGACCGATCACAGCCTCGGGGCCGAAGCCTGGCAGTTCCTGATCTGAAGCGAACTGCGATCCATAAGGATCGGCGGTCCGCTCCCAAATCGCCGGACGAGTATCGGCCCATTTCGTCGATTCTCGTTCGGCCCTCCGCTCATACGAATTTCGCTTGATCGCTTCGCGATACGGATCTTTAAAGCGCTCAAGCGCCGCTCGCGCTATACCAAAGCCTATAGTTGGCGACATGAGGCGGCATAGTCCGCAGTTTACGGAAAGACGAGACGCTCTTCTCCGAGTTTCTCGCTCGTGGTTCGTATCAGACGTTTCGCCCGTGTTTTCCTCTTTGCATGGGCCGGCACGCCTCGTCGCCGCATCGACCTGCGAGACGAAGGACATGTTTGTCATGATACGGCTCCCTGAAAACTCGCATCGAGCATAGCCAGAGCCGCGGATGGGCCGAAGCAACGCTTCGTCATCAGCCTATTCCGATTTAAAGTATCCTCCTCCCCACGGTCAGCCGATGAAGCGTGCCCGAGTGGCGCATGCTCGTTCTCTCCATCACCTCGTCATCGCGCGATCCGCGTGCTCAGTATGATGGAGGATAGGGTGCGCTCGACGCCCTCGATCGCACCGATCTCGTCGATTCGCCGGTCGAGCTCGGTGATCGAAGGCGAGGCGACCATGGCGATGAGATCGAAGGCACCGCTGATCGAGTGCAATTCGGTAACCGCCTCGATCCGCCCGATCGCCTCGGTCACCTTCTCGAGCGCCTTGGGCGCGAGGGTGATGAGTATCTGCGCCCGTACGAGGCTGGATGCATAGGCGTCGGACAGGCGCACGCCATAGCCGACGATCACCCCGATCCGCTCGAGCCGTTCCAACCGCGCCTGAGCGGTGCTGCGCGACACGCCCAGGCGCTTGGCGAGAGCGGCGACGGGGAGCCGCGCATCCTCGCTCAACACGGCAAGCAGTTCCCGATCCTTGACCGTCAGTTCCATAAAACCGTCACTTTGTCTAATTGCCTCGTTGATTTGCTAAATCAAACTCACTGATCTGATCGAAAAGACGCTACGATCCGAAAAGTCTGCCTTTATACTGCCTTCATGTGATCAAAACAGCTGGAGAATGGCATGAAGAGCGTCGTGGTGATTGGAGCCGGTAAGATCGGTGGTGCGATCGCGCTGATGCTGGCGGCGACGGGCGACTGGCGCGTAAGCGTCGCGGACCGTAGCGCCGAGCAACTCGCCAAACTGGACAAGCATCCGGCGATCGACACGCTGGCGCTCGACATCCTCAATCAGGACGCGGTCGTCGAGGCTTTGCGTGGCCACTTCGCGGTGCTTTCGGCCGCTCCCTTCCATCTGACGGGCCGGATAGCTGAGGCTGCGCGATTGGCCGGCGTCCACTATCTCGACCTGACCGAAGATGTTGCGACCACGCGCATCGTGGAGGCCTTGGCTGAAGGGGCCGAGAGCACCTTCATTCCCCAATGCGGCCTTGCGCCCGGCTTCATTTCGATCGTCGCTAATGATCTCGCGGCCCGCTTCGACACCCTCGATTCGGTGCGCATGCGTGTCGGCGCGCTGCCGCAATATCCGTCCAACGCTCTCAACTACAATCTCACCTGGAGCACGGACGGGCTCATCAACGAATATATCGAGCCCTGTGAGGCGATCGTGGAAGGACGCCTCATCACGGTGCCTGCGATGGAAGAGCGCGAAGAATTCTCGCTCGACGGCGTGACTTATGAGGCGTTCAACACATCCGGCGGCCTGGGAACCTTCGCCAAGACGCTGGAGGGCCGGGTGCGGACGATGAACTACCGCACGATCCGTTATCCAGGTCACCAGGCGATCATCAAGGCATTGCTGAACGACTTCAACCTTAAGAACCGGCGCGACGTCTTGAAGGACCTCTTCGAGCATGCGCTGCCAACGACGATGCAGGACGTCGTGGTCGTGTTCGTCACCGTTTGCGGCTGGCGAGACGGACGCTATCTGCAGGATACATATGCCAATAAAATATATGCCGGGGTCGTTGCTGGTCGGCTGATGAGCGCGATCCAGATCACGACCGCGGCGGGCGTTACCGGAGTCCTCGACCTTCTGGCCGAAGGGCGGCTTCCACAGCGAGGCTTTGTGCGGCAGGAAGAAATCGCCCTGTCGGATTTTCTCGCCAATCGCTTCGGCCGATACTATGATCCGAGCGCGTCGCAAGTTGGTCTGACAGGCTGAAAGAGTTAAAGGGGCGGCCCATTCGCCTGCCGTCACGCCCCTGAAATGCACTCGATCGCCTCGCTCTCGCGAACGTCCGGGTCGCCTGAGCACGGCAAGAGTCTCGAGACGGCGCCAGGAAACGATCGCGCTGAAGGCGATCTCACCGCCTGGAAAAACAGATCGCTGGCTGCCATCGGGTCGGATGGCGGCACATCGTCTCCATCGCGGGGACCGACTAGACTTCCTCTGGAAGTGGATGAATGCCGCCCGCCCAGCCCTAGAAAACAGCCCGCCGCGAGCGCACGGCTCGGGCATTTACGAGGCAAGCGGCCTGAAGCTGACTTGGGAGAGGAGCCAGGCGCGAAAGGCGTCGGCGATGGCGCCGCGTCCTTCGGGGGTGACGATGTAATAGGCCTGTTCGGTCGAATGGGGGGAATCGAGCACGACCTTGAGCGCCCCGGACGCCAATTCGGCTTCGATGAGATAGCGCGGCAGGAGGGCATAGCCGAGCCCGGCCTTGGCCGCCTCGATCGTCAGGGAGAACTGATCGAACCAGTGCCCGTTTCGGGGACTTGGAATGTCCAGGCCCATGGCCGTGAACCAGTCGGACCAGAGGGTCGGGCGCTCGCTCACATGCACTTTCGGCGCATCCTGAAGATCTTCCGGCTTGTCGAGCCGCCCCTTCGACAGGGCGCCGCCGGCGACGGGAAGCACGATCTCGCTGCATAGATAGGTGCAGGTCGCGCCCGGCCAGTTGGGCTGTCCGTAATGGATGGCGAGATCGCATTGAACTTTGGAAAAATCGAAGATGTCCCGCCGCGTGGTCAGGTCGAAGGTCGTTCCTGGATGGTCCGAGACATATTTCGGCAGACGCGGCAGGAGCCAGCGGACGGCGAAGGTCGGAAGCGCGTTGATGGCAAGGAGTTGCGTGCCGGGCGCCGTCGCCCGCGCATGGCGCATCGTCGTCTCTGCCATGCTCAAGAGACGCTCGATCTCCTTCAAGAACCGTTCGCCTTCCCGCGTGACGACGACCTTGCCCGGAACACGGTCGAAAAGCTCGATGCCGATCTGCGCTTCGAGCTCGCGGACCTGACGGCTGACCGCGCTCTGGGTCAGGGCGAGCTCGTCGGCGGCACGGGTGAAATTGCCGTGGCGCGCCGCGGCCTCGAAGGTTTGCAGCATCCGCATGTCCGGCAGATTGCGGCGTTCGAGCATGGTGGTTCCTGTCCTCCCCGTCGGAAAGTCTCTTCTAGCAGTATCGTCAAGACGTGTCGCGGCGGGTTGCCATGCGCACCGGGAATGGGGGTAGTCCGATCCGTCGCTGGCTCGAAGGCGCGGATGGTCGTTAGGCTCGCCCCGACCTTGAACAGCCAGCGATCCCGTTTCGATGACCCATGCTCAGCTTTCGCCCGATAGCATCCGCGCCCGCTTCGCCCGCGCCATGTCGACGATGTATCGCACCGAGGTTCCGGCCTATGGAACGCTGACAAACCTCGTCGAGGCGGTGAACGCGGAGACGCTCGCCGCTGATCCGGCTAAGAAGGAGCGGCTGGCGGCGACGGACGAACTCGATCGCATCAATGAGGAGCGCCACGGCGCCATCCGGCTCGGCACGGCGGCCGAGCTCGCCACCATGCGCCGGCTCTTTGCCGTGATGGGCATGGTTCCGGTCGGCTATTACGATCTGTCGGTCGCCGGCGTGCCGGTCCATTCCACCGCCTTCCGCCCGGTCGATCCCGCCTCCCTTTCCGCCAATCCGTTCCGGGTCTTCACCTCGCTTCTCAGGCTCGACCTCATCGAGGATGAAGCGCTTCGCGCCGAGGCAACCAAGGTGCTGGACGCCCGGCAGATCTTCACGCCCGGCTGCCTCGCACTCATCGAAAAGGCCGAGCAAGCCGGCGGTCTCGACGAGGCCGATGCAGAGGCCTTCGTCAACGAGGCGCTCGAAACCTTCCGCTGGCACGAAGAGGCCAATGTCACCGCCGCCCTCTATCGCCGCCTGCACGACGCGCACCGGCTCGTGGCCGACGTGGTTGCCTTCAAGGGCCCGCACATCAACCATCTAACGCCCCGCACCCTCGATATCGATACGGTTCAGGACCGGATGCCCGAAGAAGGGATCACGCCCAAGGCCGTGGTCGAGGGGCCGCCCTCGCGGCGCGTTCCGATCCTGTTGCGCCAGACCTCGTTCAAGGCGCTGGAAGAGCCGGTCGCTTTTCTGGAAGACGGGGACTCGCAAGGCCGCCACACTGCCCGCTTCGGCGAGATCGAACAGCGGGGCCTCGCACTGACGCCAAAGGGCCAGGCGCTCTATGACCGGCTTCTGAGTGAGACGCGCGCCCGCGTGACGCCCGCCGCCGACGGCTCCAATGCAAGCGAATACAACGCTGCGCTTGCGCAAGTCTTCGCCGAATTCCCCGACGATCTCGAGACGCTCAGGACCGAGGGGCTCGGCTATTTCCGCTATGCCCCGACGGGCCGGGCGGGCGACATCGACCTTGGCGGCAGTGCCGCCGATCTCGTCGCGGCGGGCGTGCTGCGGGCCGATCCGATCACCTATGAGGATTTCCTGCCCGTCTCGGCGGCGGGGATCTTCCAGTCCAATCTCGGCGACGGCGCGGCGAAATCCTATTCGGCCAATCCGAACCGCGAACGCTTCGAGGCCGATCTCGGGGCGCCCGTCACCGATCTTCACCAGCTTTACGCCGAGGCCGAAGCCGCCTCGCTCGCCCGCGCACGCGCCGAACTCTCGCGCCGCGCGGCCTGAACGAAATTCACGAAAAGGACCCGATCATGTCGACGAATTCTCTCGCGAGCACGACCCGCGCCACCATGGAAGCCTGCGGCGTCACCGCGTCCCTCGACGCAGGAAGCCTGACGGTCGTCTCTCCGCTCACCGGCGAAGCGGTGGCGAGCCTCGCCACCCATTCGGCCGATGACGCAAAGGCGATGATCCGCACCGCAAAGCAAGCCTTCCGCCAATGGCGTCTGGTGCCCGCGCCGCGCCGGGGCGAGCTCGTTCGCCTGTTCGGCGAGGAGCTGCGCAAGTCGAAGGAAGACCTCGGCCGGATGGTCTCGATCGAGGCCGGCAAGTCGCCCTCGGAAGGTCTCGGCGAAGTGCAGGAGATGATCGACATCTGCGATTTCGCGGTCGGCCTCTCGCGCCAGCTCTACGGCCTCACCATCGCTACCGAGCGTCCGGGCCACCGGATGATGGAAACCTGGCATCCGCTGGGTGTCGTCGGCATCATCACCGCCTTCAACTTCCCCTGCGCGCCCTGGGCCTGGAACTCGGCCCTTGCGCTCGTCTGCGGCGATCCGGTGATCTGGAAGCCGTCCGAGAAAACCCCGCTCACCGCCCTCGCCTGTCAGGCCGTGCTGGAGCGCGCCCTCGCCCGCTTCGGCGAGGATGCGCCCGAGGGTCTCAGCCAAGTGCTGGTCGGCGGGCCGGAACTCGGCGAAGCGCTGGTGACGAGCGAGGCGGTCGCGCTGATCTCGGCCACAGGCTCCACAAGGATGGGCCGCATCGTCGGGCCGAAGGTCGCGGAACGTTTCGGCCGCTCGATCCTCGAACTCGGCGGCAACAATGCCGGCATCGTCTGCCCCTCGGCCGATCTCGACATGACGCTGCGCGCCGTCGCCTTCGGCGCCATGGGCACCGCCGGCCAGCGCTGCACCACGACGCGCCGCCTCTTCGTCCATGAAAGCATCTACGACCAGATCGTGCCCGCTTTGAAGAAGGCCTATGCCTCGGTCAGCGTCGGCAATCCGCTGGAAACGAACGCGCTGGTCGGACCACTCATCGACAAGGCCGCCTTTGACGGCATGGTCGAGGCGCTTAACGAGGCGAAGGAAGCGGGCGGCACGGTTCATGGCGGCGAGCGGCAGGATGTGGGGCCGGATACGGCCTATTATGTGAAGCCCGCCATCGTCGAAATGCCGTCCCAGACCGGCCCGGTGACCCGCGAGACCTTCGCGCCGATCCTCTATGTGATGAAATATTCGGACTTCGACGAGGCGATCGAACAGCACAATGATGTGGGCGGCGGTCTCTCCTCCTCGATCTTCACGACCGATCTGCGCGAAATGGAGACCTTCCTGTCGGCGCGCGGCTCCGATTGCGGCATCGCCAATGTGAATATCGGCACGTCCGGCGCCGAGATCGGCGGCGCTTTCGGCGGCGAGAAGGAGACCGGCGGCGGCCGCGAGAGCGGATCGGACGCCTGGCGCGCCTATATGCGCCGCGCGACCAACACCATCAACTATTCGCGCGAACTGCCCCTTGCCCAGGGCGTCAGCTTCGATATCGGCTGAAGCGAGAAGGGGTGAGGCGTGGGCTTCGTCCGGCGCCTTACCAAGGCTCATCGTGATCGGGCGGCCGACAGGTCGCCCGATCCTCTCAAGACATGGCATTGATTATCGCTAGGGGAGGACGGCATGACAGCATCGCAAGCGTTCAGACGATCAGCGCGCATCGCCTCCCTGGAGATTTCCGAGATCGTCCAGATCACCGAGCGGGCGGCTTCGCTCCGGGCGGAGGGCGCCGACATCGTCGCACTGTCGACGGGCGAACCCGATTTCCCGACGCCGCCCCATGTGGTCGAAGCCGCCCATCAGGCGGCGCTCGCGGGCCGCACGAAATATCCCGCGACCCTCGGAACGCCCGAACTGCGCGACCTCATCGCCAGCCAGAATGGTGTCGGCCGGGCGAATGTCATCGTCTCGACCGGCGCCAAGCAGGTGCTCGCCAATGCGATGCTCGCAAGCCTCGATCCCGGCGACGAAGTGGTCATGCCGGCGCCCTACTGGACGAGCTATTCCGACATCGTGGCGCTGGCCGGCGGTAATCCCGTCGTCGTTCCCTGCACCATGGAGGCGGGCTTTCGCATCACGCCCGAACGGCTGGACGCCGCGATTACCCCGCGCACGCGCTGGGTGATGCTCAACTCGCCCTCCAACCCCACCGGGGCGATCTATTCGCGCGACGAGCTGCGCGCGCTGGCGGGCGTTCTTAAGCGCCATCCCCATGTGATGGTGCTGGTCGACGAGATCTACGATCATTTGAGCTTCACCGATTTCGCGTCGATGCGCGAGGTCGTGCCCGAGCTGTCCGATCGCATGCTGATCGTCAACGGCGTCTCCAAAGCCTATGCGATGACCGGCTGGCGCATCGGCTGGGGCATCGGCCCGACCGACATGATTGCCGCCCTCGGTGCGGTGCAGGGTCAGATCACCTCCGGCGCCTCCTCGATCTCCCAGGCGGCGGCCGTCGCGGCGCTCTCGGGTCCGCAGGAGCTTCTCGCCGAACGTCTCGCCATCCTGCGGGATCGCCGCGATCTCGTCGTCTCGCGGCTGAACGCCATGCCGGGCATCACCTGCCCGGTGCCGGATGGCGCCTTCTACGTGTTTCCCGACGTGACCGGCGCGATGGCCGCCAAGGGCCTTGCGACCTGCGCGGAATTCTGTACGTCGCTGCTCGAGACGCAAGGCCTCGCGCTGGTGCCGGGCCGGGCCTTCGGGCTTCCCGGCCATTTGCGGCTGTCCTTCGCCTATTCGCAGGCCAATCTCGAAGCGGGGCTTGATCGGCTGGAACGGTTCCTGTCGCGTCCGCCTGAGCCGGCAGGCGAGGAGAGCCCGGTCGCGGAGTCCTGTTCATGAGCGCCACGAAGAACCTCTGGACCGATTCCTGCCGCGAGCGTGTGGAGAGCCGGCCTCTCGCCGCCGATACGCAAGCCGATCTCGTTGTGATCGGCGCCGGGTTCACGGGCAGTTCCGCCTCGCTCGAAGCCTCGCGGCGCGGGGCCTCCGTGGTTCTCCTGGAGGCTGAAACCGTCTCCTATGGCGGGTCGGGCCGCAATGTCGGCCTCGTCAATGCCGGCCTCTGGCTGCCGCCGGAGGATGTCATCTCGGCCATGGGCGAGGCGGCGGGGAGCCGCCTTCTGTCGGCGCTCGGCGAAGGGCCGCGCACCGTCTTCGAGCGGATCGAGACTTACGGCATCGATTGCGAGGCGACGCGGGGCGGCACGCTTCATCTCGCCCATTCCCCCGCCGGTTTTGCGGAACTTGAAAAACGCTGCCGGCAGGGCAACCGGATCGGCGCGCCGCTTCGGCTCATCGATGCCGCCGAAACCGCCAAGCGAACGGGGAGCCAAGCCTTTCACGGCGCGCTTCTCGATCCGCGCGCCGGGACCATCCAGCCCCGCGCCTATGCCACCGGGCTTGCCCGCGCGGCCGTCGAGGCGGGTACGCGGCTCCATGTCGCCTCGCCGGTGACCCGCATCGAGCGCGGCGATGGCGTCTGGATCGTCCATGCCAACGGCCACAGGGTGACGGCGAAGGCGCTGCTTCTGGCAACCAATGCCTATCATCGCGAGCTCATGGGGATCGAGACCCCGCACTATGTGAAGGTCGGCTACAGCCAGTTCGCCACAGAACCGCTCAGTCCCGCGATGCGTGAACGCGTTCTTGCCGGCGGCGAGGGATGCTGGGACACGGCGCTGGTCATGTCCTCCTTCCGGCTCGACAAGGCAGGCCGGATGATCATCGGCGGGGTCGGCAATGCGGCGGGGCTTGGCGCCCCGATCCACGCAAACTGGGCGCGCCGCAAACTGCGGAGCATCTTTCCAGAGTTCGGCGACCTCAGCTTCGACTTTGCGTGGCAGGGCTTCATTGCCATGACCAGCGAC
This sequence comes from Fulvimarina manganoxydans, assembly GCF_900176465.1. Lineage (GTDB taxonomy): Bacteria > Pseudomonadota > Alphaproteobacteria > Rhizobiales > Rhizobiaceae > Fulvimarina > Fulvimarina manganoxydans. Next base: position 32,628 of record NZ_FWXR01000028.1, on the reverse strand, counting down.
CACATTCCCAAACTCATCGAATTCGGCCCCTCGGCCTATGCCGCCTTCGGCTATTCCGGGCGCGGCATCGCGCCGGGAACCGTCATCGGCACCACCGCCGCGGAGGCGTTGCTTGAGAACCGGCCCGAGGCCATCCCGCTCCCCGTCCAGACCCGTCATTCAGAGCGCTTCCGCAGCCTTCGCGGCGCCTGGTACGAACTCGGAGCGACCGTGAACCACGGTCTTCCGACGCGGCTTTTCAGCGGGCGCTGACCTTTCGGGCTCGCTGCCAACTTCGCGTCTGCGGAAGGCTCACCTGGGGATTCTGCGCCCTTCACACATCGTCTCGCCGACGGATCATACCGGAGGAGCCAGTTGGAGCGCCGAGAGCGCCGGGCGATAGATCAGGATCGCTCGGCGCTTTTTAATTCCTCGATAACGCGCCGGGTTGATCGAAAAACCGGTACCCACTTTTTCGCCCCGGCGCTCTCGGCGCGCCAAGCGCTATTCCGTTTGCTTCGGGCGGAGGCTACAAAGAGCCAGGATGCCGGGACCTCTACCCCGCCGATCGACGAGGGATATGTGATGATCTATGCCCGTTTGACAGCCGCTGCGCTCGCCTTGACAGCGCTGACGACGCTCCCCGCAGCGGCCGAATATAAGCTGACCATCCTCCACACCAACGACATCCACTCCCGCATCGAACCGATCAACAAATATGATTCGACCTGCGGGGAAGAGGATCTAGCGGAGAACGCCTGTTTCGGCGGATCGGCCCGGCTTCTGACCGCCATCGAAACCGCGCGCGAAGCGGCCGAGAACCCGATCCTTCTCGATGGCGGCGATCAGTTCCAGGGCTCGCTGTTCTACAGCTATTACAAGGGCAAGGCGGCGGCCGAGATGATGAACACCATGGGCTATGAGGCCATGGCGGTCGGCAATCACGAATTCGACGATGGCCCGGAGGTGCTGGCGAACTTCGCCAAGGCGGTGGACGTTCCCCTGCTCCTCGCCAATGCCGATCTGTCCGGCGAGGCCCAGCTGGCCGATGGTGTCGAAGCCACCACAATCATCGAAAAGAAGGGCGAGAAGATCGGCATTATCGGCCTGACGCCCGAGGACAATGCCGAACTCTCCAGCCCCGGCAAGGCCATCACATTCACCGACCCGGTCGAGGCGACCCGCCGCGAGGTGAAGGCGCTTGAAGATCAGGGCGTCGACAAGATCATCGTCCTCAGCCATTCCGGCTACACGGTGGATCAGCGCATCGCCAGGGAAGTCGCCGGCATCGACGTGATCGTCGGCGGGCACTCGCACACGCTTTTGTCGAACACCGACGATAAGGCCGAAGGCCCATACCCGACCTTGGTGAAGGGCCCCGACGGCCATGAGGTGCCGATCGTTCAGGTCTATGCCTATGGCAAATATCTCGGCAAACTGGACGTCACCTTCGACGACGACGGCAATGTCACCGCCGCCAGCGGCGAGCCGATCCTGCTGGACGGCTCGATCGCCGAGGACCCGACGCTGAAGTCGCGGGTGGCCGAGCTTGGCAAGCCGCTCGAGGAGATCCGCAGGAAGGTCGTCGCCGCCAGCGCCGCGCCGATCGACGGATCGCGCGAGACCTGCCGGGCCGGCGAATGCGAGATGGGCAATCTCGTCGCCGACGCCATGCTCGACCGGGTCAAGGATCAAGGCACCGAAATCGCCATCGTCAATGGCGGCGGCCTGCGCGCCTCGATCGATCAGGGCGATGTCACCATGGGCGAAGTGCTGACGGTCCTGCCCTTCCAGAATACGCTTTCGACCTTCAAGCTGAAGGGCTCCGACGTGAAGGCGGCGCTGGAAAACGGTGTCAGCCAGGTCGAGGAGGGCGCTGGGCGCTTTCCGCAGGTGGCAGGGCTGAAATACACTTGGTCGAAAACGGCCGAGCCGGGCAGCCGGATCGGTGACGTGATGGTCGACGAGAAGGGCGAATTCGTGCCACTCGACCCGGACAAGACCTATCTCGTCGTCTCCAACAACTACATGCGCTCGGGCGGCGACGGCTATTCCGTTTTTGCCGAAAACGGCACGGACGCCTATGATTACGGCCCGGCGCTCGAAGATGTCGTCGCCGACTATCTCGCCAAGGACAGCGCGCCCTATCAGCCCTATACGGACGGGCGCATCACCGAGGCGAACTGAGGTCCGACCAAGGATTGGCGTGGGGCGGACGTGTCACGGCCGTTGGCCGCTCGCCCCCGTCGGCGCCCCTTTTAGGCGCCACCCAATTCACACATCGCGGGGGCGCCTCGAGGCGTCCTCTTGAGCGTATCGAAGGCGGCACTTCTGCTCGCGGTGAAGAAGCCCAAGCGTCCATCTCCGGCTCTTGATCCTCCTTCGAGCGAAAGGATCACGAACTGCCGAGGGTTCGCTTTTGACCTTGAAGCCCCGCAGACACAGCGATCATCGGTGGAATGACGCGTGAAATCTAATAGGCGATCCGGGCCACCGCCCGCAGTTCCTCGGCGGTTGTCGTGCGAAAGCCGAAGAATTCGAGATAGGCCGGGATCTGCTCGAAGAGCATGTCCGTGCCGACCTGGAAGGCGCATCCGCGTTCACGGACGGCGGCCAGGAACGGTGTGATCTCCTGCTTCATCACCACCTCGCCGACAAAGGTCGAAGGCGCGATGCGGGTGACGTCCATCGGCAAGGGATCGCCCTCGGCCATGCCGAGCGGCGTCGCATTCACCACCACGTCGAAACCGTCCGGGTCCTTCGAGCCGGCGGATACGGTCAATGCGGGATAGTGCTGGCTGAGCCGGTCCGCGAAGGCGTCCATCGTGGATTGGTGGTTGTCGAAGACGGCCAGCTCGCCCACCCCGGCCGCGGCGAGCGAGGCGGCGATCGCCGAGCCGACGCCGCCAGACCCCACCACAAGAACCCGGGCACCCGTCAGCACCGCCCCCTTTCGCAGAGCGCCCCGCACGAAGCCCTCGCCGTCGAACTGATCGCCGACCAGTTGCCCGTCGGAGCCGAGACGGACGGCATTGCATGAGCCGGCGACGCGCGCCGTGGTGCTGGCCTCGTCCAAGAGCGCCATGGTCGTGACCTTGTGCGGCATCGTCACCAGCGCGCCATGGATATTGGAGAGGCGGAAGGTCAGTCGCAGGAAGTCCGGATAGTCCTCCGCCTTACAGCCCATCGGCACGACGACCGCATCGATGCCGTGCTTCTCGAAATAGGGATTGTAGATCATCGGGGCCCGAAAGGACTCGGTCGGATAGCCGAGATGGGCGATGAGGCGGGTTTTGCCTGAGATCACTAGAGGTGGTCCTTCTCTTTCCTTGGCCGCCCTGGCCAAAGCCGCGAAGGGCGCGGCATTCGGCGAAGGCAAGCTCGAACGGCTGGGGTGTCGCGTGGCGGCTTCAGGCAGCTTCAAGTGCCCCGGCCAGCCGGCAAAGCGCTGTCCGGCGTTGGGCGATCGCGCCCTTGTCGGCAGCGCTCATGCGAAGGGCCCTCGCCGGGGTGTCCGGGTCCGCTTGCGCTGCCGGCCTGGCGCGGCGGGTGATCTGACAACGCATTCTTCGTCCTCCCGATGGGGTTCGCCCGTCCTCGCTTCCCATGGCGCGGCCGATCCCTCTTTGCCCCTGTTAGGACGGATCGGCCGATGCGTCGAGAGAAATCGATTTTTGCGTAAGAAATCTGTTTGCCTGCTTTACATCGATCCATCACCGGCGCTATCCCTCCTTCCACGGGAGAAGCTCATGAGCGTGTTCGATCTGCTGCAAAGGCCTGCCGGCAAGGCGACGATCGCCCATCGGATCGAGGCGGTCCTGCGTGAGGATATTCTGCATGGAACGCTCGCGCCGGGTTCGCGCCTGAACCTCGACAGCCTGCGCACCCAGATGGATGTGGGCCTGTCGCCTTTGCGCGAGGCGGTGACCCGGCTCGTCGCCGAAGGCTTGATCGAGGTCGCGGCACAGAAGGGCTACACGGTCGCCCCGATCTCGCTCGCCAATCTCAACGAGGTCTCGGCGCTGCGTGTGGAGCTCGAACCCTATGCTCTGCGCAAATCGATCGAGAATGGCGGGCTGGATTGGGAGGCGGACGTCATGGGCGCCCTGCATCGCCTGAACAAGACCGACCGCATTCCGGGCGATCCCGGCAGTCTTTCGGAGTGGGAAAGCGCGAACAACGCCTTCCACCTGACCCTGATCAAGCGCTGCGACATGCCGCTGCTTCTCAAAATCCACCATTCGCTCGTCAGCATGAACGACCGATATCGCCATATCTATCTCAAGGCGGTGCGGATTCAGCGCGAAGTGATCGAGGAGCACACCGCCATCGCCGAGGCCGCCGTGGCGCGCCAGGCGGATCGGGCGGCCAGCCTGTTGACGGGCCATATCGAGCGCTCGACGAACAATCTGCGGCACCTCATCGCCGCCGCCCTGCCGAAGGACGCGTCATGAACCGTCCTCTCGGCCTCGGCCATTTCACCTTTCTGTCCCTGCCCCCGGCGGATCTGGTGCGGCTTGCCCGCGCCGCCGGTTTCAATTTCGTCGGGCTTCGCTTTCATCCCGTCGCGCCGGGCGCGCTTCACTGGCTGCCGGACGCGGCCGGGCAAAGAGAGCTTCAGCGCGTCATGGCGGGCGAGGATATCGGCCTTTACGATATCGAGACCGTGGTGATCGACGAAGATCTTCGACCCGAGACCCTGATCCCGGCGATGGACGCGGCGGCGGCCTTGGGCGGTGAGCGCATCAACACCTGCGCCGATCGCTTCGAGCGCCTGCCCGAACGCTTCGCGCAACTCTGCGACCTCGCGGCCCAGCGCGGCCTTGGCGTCGACATCGAATGCATGGCCTGGCGCGGGATCGACAGCCCCAAGGCCTGCCTCGACCTGATCGAAGAGAGCGGCGCGGCCAATGCCGGCTATCTGGTCGACGCGCTGCATCATAGTCGCTGCGGCGGAACGCCCGCCGAGATCGCCGCCATGGCGCCGGAGCGCATCGTCTCCGCGCAGCTCTGCGACGCGCCGGATCGGGCCCCGACCGGCACCGAGGCCCTCATCACCGAGGCGCGGGGCGAGCGGCTGATCCCAGGCGAGGGCGCCCTGCCGCTGGCCGATCTTCTCGGCGCCTTGCCGGCTCACACGGTCCTCTCGATCGAACTGCCATCGACCTTGGACGCGCGGCCGCCGCTGGAGCGGGCACGGGCGATCCACCAGGCGACCATGGCGCTACTGAAAAAGGTGCAGGAATGAAGACGATCCTCGTTCTGAACGGGCCGAACCTCAATCTTCTCGGCCAGCGTCAGCCCGAGACCTATGGCCGCGAGACGCTGGCGGATGTCGAGCGCATCTGCCGGGCCGCCTGCGCCGAGGGCTACGCAATAGAGTTGCAGCAATCGAACCACGAGGGTCAGATCATCGACTGGATCCACGCGGCGCGGGAAACCACTTGCGGCATCGTCATCAATCCAGCCGCGTTCACTCACACCTCCGTTGCCATCCTCGACGCCTTGAACACCTATGATCCGCCCGTGATCGAGGTCCATATCAGCCAGGTCCATAAGCGCGAGGCCTTCCGCCATCATTCCTATGTCTCGCACCGGGCGGATGGCGTGATCGCGGGGCTCGGGACCGAGGGCTATGCCGCCGCCGTGCGCCGCATCTGCCAGCTCGGATGGACCCGGCCCGCCCCGATCGAGGGAGCCCCCGCATGACGATCATCGCGAACGAGGCCGCGGTGACCCCGGCGGTCCTGAAGGTGATGGAAGAGACCACCGATCCGCGCCTGCGCGAGATCATGATCAGCCTCGTCACCCATTTGCACGGCTTCATCCGCGAGGTCGGCCTGACGGAAGAAGAGTTTCAGCAGGCGACGAAGATCCTCAACACGATGGGGCAGCAGACCGATGAGCGGCACAACGAATTCGTGTTGATGGCGGGTTCGCTCGGGGTCTCCACCCTGGTTTGCCTGTTGAACAATGGCGATCACGGCGCCACCGAGACGACGCAATCCCTGCTCGGCCCCTTCTGGCGGATGAACCAGCCGCTCACCGAAAATGGCGGCTCGATCCTGCGCTCGCCGACGCCGGGCCCTCGGCTGGACGGTCATTTCACCTTTGTCGACCAGCAAGGTCAGCCGATCGAGGGACTGGAGGTGGACATCTGGCACGCCTCCCCGGTCGGGCTCTATGAGAACCAGGACGAGAGCCAGGCCGAATACAATCTGCGCGGCAAGTTTTTGACCGGGCCGGACGGCGTCGTGCGCTTTTCCTCTGTCAAGCCCATCGGCTATCCGATCCCGACCGATACGACCGTCGGAAAGCTGCTCGACGCGCAGAACCGCCATCCCTACCGCCCCGCCCATATCCATGTCCTGGCCCACAAGCCGGGGTTCAAGACGCTGATCAACCAGACCTATGTGGACGAGACGGAGACGCTGACATCGGACGTCCAGTTCGGCGTGACCGCCGCCCTCATCGGCAAATTGGACAAGCATAGCGAGCCGCACCCGGCGGCGGGCGATATCGGCGAGTGGTACAGCCTCGAACACAGATTGACGCTCGAGCCGGGCGCGTCGCGCCTGCCGATCCCCCCGATCAAATGAGGTCGCCATGTTGAGCGAGACCGAACGACAGAGCGCCGCCGAGGCGATCCTCGAAGCGGAGCGGACGCGGAAAGTGTGTCCCCAGCCTTCGCGGACATGGCCGGCCATGACGCTCGAGGATGCCTATGACGTCCAGCGCCGCTGGGCCGAGGCGCGCAGCGCGCAAGGGGCTTCCATCGTCGGCCGTAAGATCGGCCTGACCAGCCGCGCGATGCAGCAGGCCTCCAAGATGACCGAGCCCGATTACGGCGTCATCCTGGACGACGCGCTGTATTATGACGGGGCCCGCATCAAGGCCGGCACCTTCATCAAGCCCCGGCTCGAGGTGGAGCTCGCCTTCGTCATGGGCGAGGATCTCGCCGGCGCGGGCTGTCAGGTCCACGACGTGTTGCGCGCCACCGAATTCGTCCAGCCCGCGCTGGAGGTCATCGACTATCGCACCGAGACGCCGCGACAGATCGTCGACACCATCGCCGACAATGCCGCCTTCGGCGCGATCATTCTCGGAGGGCGCACCATTCGCCCCTTCGACGTGGATCTGCGCTGGGTCGCCGCAACGCTCTCCCAGAACGGGGTCATCGAGGAATCGGGCGTCTCGGCCGCCGTGATGGGCCATCCCGCGGCGGGCCTCGCCTGGCTGGTGAACAAGCTGGCGCCCTTGGGCGGCGGACTGAAGAAGGGCGACATCGTGCTCGGCGGCTCCTTCACGCGGCCGGTCGATATCGCCTCGGGCGACGTCATCTTCGCCGATTTCGGGCCGCTCGGCTCGATTGGCGTCGGGTTCGAATGAGGCGCTGGATGATCGATCGAAAGCCATGGGAGCGAGGCTGATGGACCTGCCGACAAACATCTTCAAGGCGGCGCTCAAGGAGGGACGGGCCCAGATTGGGCTTTGGAGCACCTTCGCGGACGCGTCCGTCGCCGAACTTCTAGCCGGCTGCGGCTATGACTGGATCATGTTCGACACCGAACACTCCCCTTCCGGTCCCCCCGAAGTCATCGCGCTCCTGCGCGCGGTCGCGCCCTATCCCGTGACGGCGGTGGTGCGTCCCGGCTGGAACAATCCGGTCGAGATCAAGAAGCTTCTAGATGCCGGGGCGCAGACGCTGCTGATCCCCTATATCCAGAACGCGGACGAAGCGCGCGCGGCCGTCTCGGCTGTCACCTATCCGCCCAAGGGCATTCGCGGCGTCTCCGGCAGCACCCGTGCCACCCGCTATGGCGCCGTCGCCGACTATGCCAAGCGCGCCAATGAAGAGATCTGTCTTCTCCTCCAGGTCGAAACGCGCGAGGCGCTGGACCATCTTGAGGACATCGCAAGCGTCGAGGGCGTCGACGGCGTCTTCTTTGGGCCGGCAGACCTTGCCGCGAGCTTCGGCTATCCCGGCCAACCCTCCCATCCACAGGTCAAGGCCGCGATCCTCGACGGTATCCGAACGCTGAAGAAGCGCTCCGTTCCCGCCGGCATCCTGTCGCTCGACCAGGACTTCCTCAGAGACGCCCGAGAGGCCGGCGCCACCTTCATCGCCGTCGACCTGGACAGCAGCCTCCTGCGCCGCTCGGCCATGGCGCGCAGGGCCGAATGGATGTGAAACGCTGCCCGACGGATTCAGTCGGGCCCGCTATCAAAGCCCGCGCGGCGCTTGAGCAGCTTTAAAAATCCGTAATGCAGAACGATCGAACGGATGTCGTCTGACGCGCCGGGTTGTCGAAAAGCCGGTATCCCGTTTTTTCGCCAACTCGGCGGGGCTACGGCTCCCTTTCACCCGCATCGCGTGGCCGCAAAAGGAGTTGCGTCAGAGCTTCGCCGATTCTTGCCGAAACGGTCTCGGTCGGCTGATCCGGCGACAACCTTGCCAGCGCGGAAGCCATGCGATCCGGCTGACTCAAGGCCGAGTTCAAAATGACGAAGACCACTGCCGGGTCGGTAATCGCGATGAGTTTCGCGTCGATCCCTTGCTGGATCAGCGGTCGTGCCGCCTCGAACAGCGGCCGCAGCAGGCGTTCGGCTATGATGTCGCCCCGGGGTGGCGGCTCTAGGCTGCCGCGGGCGATGAAGCCTCGCAGATCGGGGTTCTGATCGTAATGCGCCGCGGTCATGCCGATTGCGAGTTCCAGCCGGCCTCGCAGGCGCATCTCCTCATATTCCGATAAGGCGGCGAGCGCAGCTATTTTCGGCTCCAGCATCTGCGCGAAAGCTTCGACGCAGGCGTGCCACAACCCCTCCTTATTGCCGAAATGCACGGCAACCAGATTGGGCGCGACCTTCGCTGCCGCGGCGATCGCGCGAAGACCCGCCGCTTCATACCCATGGTGCGCGAAAGAGCGCGTTGCCGCAAGGATCAGCGCGTCGCGCCCCCCTTGAGCATCGGCCGCGCGACGCCCTCGCCGAGAGGGATCGCCATCTTGACTCATCTTGACCTCCAAGCGGATATGTACGATCGAACATATTTTATGGCATTTCGGCCATCAGCGATCTGATTGAAGGGACCAAGACAATGCGCGCCTTTATCACCCGCCGTGCCGCTCTCCACAAGCTGTCTGTCCTCACCATCGTAACGCTCGGCGCATGCGGCAACCGGATCGACCCGAATTCGACCGACGAGCAGCTGACTGGAGTGCTCGACGAAACGGTCGCGGACGCCTTTTTATATGCTTTCGGCCCCTATGAATTTGCCCGCTCGATGCAGGCGCTGTCAGGCCAGATCAGTGTTGGCGATACGCTCGTTTCAAAAAGCGCGCTGGCCGATGCGGCACGGCGGGCGGGCGGCGCGAAGGTGCTGATCAACCGCCATATCCATGTCCGAGATCTTGCCGACGAGCGTATCCGGTCCGTCACCGCCCCCAACAATGATACTCTGTACACCTCCGCTGTGCTTGAATTGTCGCGAACACCCGTCCGTGTGAGGCTACCGGATAGCGGCGGGCGATATCTGTCCGTCGCATTGATGGACATGTTCACCGATCAGCGCATGATCGCGCATGCGGAGAACGGCGGCACCTATCTGATCGTTGGGCCGGACAGCCCTGTGCGGGACGGACCATCGATTATTCGCATGCCCTCCAACGATGCCTGGCTCCTGGCGCGCGTCTTCGTCGCCGGGGCCGACGATCTGACTGCAGCGCGCAAGGTGCAGACCGGCATTTCGGTCGAACCCGTCGATGGTGATGTGGAACCGCGCCTTTTCACGACGCTGGCGCCGCCGGAGATGGATCCGCGCAGCTTCCTGGCGCTCACCAACGAGGTCTTGGGACGTTCGCCCCGCCATCCTCAGGTGGCGCGTTCGCGCGAATTTACCGATAAGGGGATCGTGCCGGGACGCCTCGAAGCCTGGAGCAGCTTGTCCATCCGCGCTCGCGCCGCATGGCGCGCCTGGTTGCCCCGCGCCTTGCCGGTGTTGCGCAAGGGCTTGTCAAAAACGCAGGACAAGCCCGGATGGAATGCCCCGCCGAAAATCTTGGGCGATTACGGCGAGAACGACCTGGTCCGCGCGGCGATCGCCCTGATCGGGTTTGGCGCCCTGCGGACACGGGATGCCCGCTATTTCCGCACCGAAACCGACGCCTCGGGAAAGGCGCTGACCGGCTCGGCAACCTATCGGATGGTGATCCCCCCCGAAGGCGTGCCAGTGGACGCCTTCTGGTCGCTCAGCGTCTACGAACCCGACGCCGATGGTCGCCTTTTCTTCTTCAAGGTGCCGATCGATCGGCACTCCATCAATTCCGGATCGTCCGATCTGCGCCGCCGCTCTGACGGTTCGATCGTCCTTCAACTGTCGCGAACCCGCCCGAGCCGATCGGATGTGGTTTGGGTGCCGACGCCGGAAGGCAAATTCGAAGCGATCTTTAGAACCTATGAACCGCGGGAGCCCGTCATCGACGACCGTTGGACGGTTCCGCCATTGCGGCAGGTCGTCGAGGGTGAAATGCAATAGATCGGACTCGCGATTTCGCTATACGTCTTTGTTTGGCGGCACGATGTTGTCCGAAAAGTCATGCAACCTGTCGGCATCATGTCTGCCGCCGCGCTCGGCGGCGATCTGACGATCCGCCCGCCCCTCGACCCCATGGGTCATGATCTCTCACCATCGCGCAATGCGGCTCAAACACGGGTGAAAATAGGCTTCGTGAGCCGGAGCAAACGGCAGACAGGCTTCAGCTCCGCAGGCCGGGCGCCTCCTGGCCGGTGTGATCGACATATTCGCGATAGCCGCCGCCATAGAGATGGGGTCCCTCCGGGGTCAGCTCCAGGACGCGGTTGGATAGGGCCGACAGGAAATGGCGGTCGTGGCCGACGAAGAGCATGGCACCTTCGAAGCGCGACAAGGCCTCGACCAGCATCTGCTTGGTGGCGATGTCGAGATGGTTGGTCGGCTCGTCGAGCAGCATGATGTCCTGGCCTGCCCCGACCGGGTGGCCCGAGGTAAGTCTTAGTGCAGGGTTGGCCTCGGCGCCACAGTTGGCGTAGCCGGCGACGCCGGTCCGTTGAGCAGCGCTGGCCATTGCACGGCCTGGGGTGCGGGTGGCCGGTAGCCGAGCGATGAGTGCGGACGCGCCGTGTTGTCGTGGCGTCGCCACTTCTCGATCACGACCTTGGCTTCTGCGAGCGAGTAGAAGATCTCACCGTTCAGAAGCTCGTCACGGAGCTTGGAATTGAAGCTCTCGCAATAGCCGTTCTCCCATGGACATCCAGGCTCGATGAACGCTGTCCTTGCACCGACGGCCACGATCCATTCCCTGACTGCTTTCGCGATGAACTCAGGACCATTTTTCGATCGTACATGCCCGGGTGAACTCGTCGATGACATTTAGCATGCGGAACTTCCTTCCGTCGTGGGTCCGGCTCTCGACGAAGTCGTAGGACCAGACATGATCAGTATACTCTGGCCGCAGGCGGACGCACGATCCGTCGTTCAGCCAGAGCCGACCTTTCTTCGGCTGCTTCTGCTGAACCTTAAGCCCTTCCCGACGCCAGATCCGCTCGACGCGTTTGACATTCACCGTCCAGCCTTCGCTCTTCAGCAAGGCCGCGATCCGGCGGTAGCCGTACCGGCCGTACTCGTTGGCAAGCCGGATGATGTCCGCAGTCAACGCCTCTTCGTCGGCTCGCCCGCTCGACTTCTTGCGCTGCGTCGATCAATGCTGGCCGAGAACCCGGCACGCCATGCGTTCCGACACGCCGAACTTCGAGACGACATGGTCGACGCACTGCCGGCGCCGGGAAGGGCTCAGAAGTTTCCTGACGCAGCCTCGCTGAGGATCAGCTTCTCGAGTGTGAGATCGGAAACCGCTTTGAGCAGCCGCTCGTTCTCCTTCTCCAGATCCTTCAGGCGTTTCACCTGACTGCCCTTCAGACCGCCGTACTCCTTGCGCCAGCGATAATAGGTGAACTGGGTGACGCCGATCGCGCGGACCGCCTCCGCCACGCTTCGGCCCTGCGAAACCAGGACATCGACCTGGCGTAGCTTCGCGACGATCTCTTCAGGTTTGTGCTTCTTGTTCGGCATGCTCTCGTCCTCCGATGGTCTCAAAACCATACTTCATGGAGGACCACTTTCGTGGGGGCAGACCAAGGAGATCGGGACGGCGCCCATATGGCCGCGTGATTGGACCCACCGGTTTTCGGGCTCTTTTCGGCGGAGTGCTTTGCCCCTTGCCCTATCGCGTGGCGCCGAGGAGAAGCAGGGCGCGCTTGGCGCCCTCGCCATCGGCGACGAAGGCCGCGCCGGCGGCGTCGAAACGGTCCGACAGGATCATTGGTGCAAATTGCGGGTTGTCGAGCCATTGCTCGCGGAAATGCCGCAGATCGGCATGGGTGATGTCGGCGCCGCAGCCGCCGCACCCGGCCGAGGTCACCTGCAAGGCGCCAAAATCGCGGTGCGCCCTGTCGGGCAGACTGGCGAAGATGTCGCTCCGGCCGTTCTGTGCCAGAAGGTCCGCGTCCTCGCCCGGCAGGAGATCGCGGGCCGCCTCCGCCAGAGCTTCGTTCGCGGCCAATCCGTCCAGTCCTTGGCGCTCGCGCGCCCGGTTGAGCATCTCGACCATCGTCTTCGATCGCTCGGCCTCGAGGATCGGTTCGGCCGTCTCATCCGGCCCGAGTTCCGGCGAGGTGCCGGGCCCGGCGAAGGTCTGGACGGCGAAGATCTGGCCCGCCTCCCCCGCGATCCCGAAACCGAAATGCTCCAGGCCCCGGCTGAGTATATTCTCGCGATGGGGCGGGCTGTTCATCCAGCCCTCCTCGAAGGCTTCGACGCGCTCGGTATCCGGCGGCACATCGCAACCGGTGCAGCGGGCGATGTTTTCCCGCACGATCTTGGCGCGGCTCCCGCCTTGGTCGAGGTAACGGTCCTGAGGCCCGACGCCCGACGGCGAGACATGGGCGTAATAATCGTTCTCCACCATATCCTCGGCATGGGACTGAGCCGCCGCGTTCAGCGCATCGCCCAGCGTCAGGGGCGGCAGATCGTGGGCGGCGCGGTCTTCGTTCACCTGCGCCAACGCCTTGTCACGCAAGGCGTCGAGATCCCCCGCCTCCTGCGCGCCCGCGCCGCCCGCAAGGACGAGAGCGAGGCTCAGCGTAACGGCTCCGATCGCGCCACGTGCTAGGAATAGGAAAATATTCTTCTTTTCTGAAGGCCGTCCTTCGGTGATCGGCATGGTGGCGAACTCCTGTCCCGTTGCTCTTCCTCGCCGTCTCTCATGCGAAATCCGTCTGATCGCTTCGCAATGCGGATTCTTAAAGCCGCTCAGGCGCCGCGCGGGCTGTGATACCGAGCCCGATTGAGTCAGTCGGGGACCGTATCATCCCCGAACGGCCAGCGACCCGCGCCCCTTTTTGGGGGCGCGAGCCTTAAGCGTCATCACGCTCGTCTGGACCGTCCGGGTCAGACGTCGACCAGATCGTCGAGCCGGATGGGAATGCGGCGCAATCGCTTGCCCGTTGCGTGATGGACCGCATTGGCGATCGAGGCGGCGACACCCACAATGCCGATCTCGCCGATGCCCTTGACGCCGGCGGGGTTCACCTTGTCGTCCACCTCCGGCACGATGATCGCATCCATGTTGGGAACGTCGGCATTCACCGGCACGAGATATTCGGAGATGTTGTCGTTCATATAGGCACCGGTGCGCGGATCGACCTCGGCGACCTCGTGCAGAGCGTGGCCGATGCCCCAGACCATGCCGCCGAGATACTGGCTCTTGGCCGTCTTGGCATTCATGATCCGCCCGGCGGCAAAGGCCCCGGTCATGCGCGGCACCCGGATTTCGCGGGTGTATTTGTTGATCCGCACCTCGGAGAAGATCGCGCCGAAGGCGAAAGCGGTATAATCCTCCTCCGGTCCGCCGACGATCTTGACCTTGCCGTTATAGAGCGTCTTCGGCGCGTCCTTCTTGGCGCCGGGCGGCGTCCATTCGGCGTATTCCTCGATGCCCGCCTGGCCGAAGCGATCGAAGGCGGCGGCAAGATCGGTGTCCGAACCCTTCTCGATCCCGAGCCGATTGCGGATGCGCTCGCAGGCGATCATGATCGCCGAGACGTTGGAGGCGGTGGTGATCGAGCCGCCGGCGATCGTGCCGGGCGGCAGGCGGGAATCGCCGAGTTCGACCCGCACCTGGGAGGGCTCGATGCCGAGTTCCTCGGCCACCGCCTGGGTCAGCACCGTATAGGCGCCTGTGCCGAGATCATGGCTTGCAACCTGCAGCCGCGCCTCGCCGGTCACGTCGAGATGGATGCGCACCGTGCAGGGCGACATCTGCGTCGGATAGGTGGAGGTCGCAACGCCCCAGCCGATCAGCCATTCGTCTTCGTTCATCGAGCCGATTTCGGGCGTATAGTTCGACCAGCCAAAAGCCTCGCCGCCCTGACGGAAGCACTCTTTCAGCGAGCGCGAGGTGTAGGGCACGCCGTCCACCGGATCGACCATGGTGTCGTTCTTGATGCGGAGTTCGACCGGATCCATGGAGAGCTCGCGGGCGATCTCGTCGACGGCCGATTCCAACCCGAAGAAATAGGGCGTCTCAGCCGGGGCCCGCATGAAGCCCGGCGTCTGGCGATCGGCGTGAATGGTGGCCAGCTCGGTGCGGATCGCGTCGGCCTGATACATGCGCACGGTCGCTTCCTGACCGTTGACGAAATAATTGTCGGCCCGCGAGGTCAGCTCTTCGCCGGCATGTTCCAGCGCCTGAAACCGGCCGTCCTCGCCGGCCCCCAGGCGAACCCGCTGCCGGGTCTCGGCCCGGAAGGAGGCGGTGGTGAAACCCTGTTCGCGGGTGACATAGAGCTTCACCGGGCGGCCAAGCTCGCGCGAGGCGGCCGCGATCAGCGAGACCCAGGTGAACAGCGAACCCTTGCCGCCGAAGCCGCCGCCGACAAAAGGGCAGACGATTTCGATATTGGCTTCGTCGATGCCGAGCTCCTCGGCAAGCCCGATCTGGAACCCCTTCACCCACTGGCTCGGCACATAGACGGTCAGCTTGTCGCCCACCCAATGGGCCGTGGTCGCGAAAAGCTCCATGGCGTTGTGGACATTGGGCGCCGTCTCGTAATCCGAGGCGATCTTGACCGGCGCGGCCTCGAACGCGCTCGTAAAGTCGCCCTTGGTGATCGTCTTGTCGGGCATATCCTGCCGCTCGACGCCATCGGCCCCGAAGACGGCGGCCGGATCGCTTGTCTCATAGTCGAAGGAGAGCGCGGCGGCCGCTTCCCGCGCGGCGAGGATCGTTTCGGCGACGACGAGGCCCACCGTCTCGCCATAAAAGCGCACATCCGGCTCGGCGAAGGGCTCCCAGCTCTGCTGGGCCTGGCCGCCGGCGGCGAAGAATTTCGCCGATCCGCTGTCGAGCTTGTTGGCATGGCTGTAGATGGCGCGCACGCCCTTCACCTTGCGCGCCGCTTCGTCCTTGATGGCGGTGATGCGTCCCTTGCCGACCGTCGAGATGACGAGATGGGCATAGAGCGGATTGGGCACGGCGAAGTCGGCGGCATAGCGCGCCTGGCCGGTCACCTTGAGCGGCCCGTCGACCCGGCTCAGCGCCGCGCCGACATTGCCGTTCTCGGCCGCGCGCTCGGCGCTTTCCACCTTGTCCTGGGTCTCGATGTCCATGGTGGGCGTTGCTTCGAAAGTCATCCTGTCGTCGGCCATCAGTTGGCTCCTTCCGACTGTCCGGCGGAACCGGAGACATCCTTGCGCGCGGCATCGAAGATCGCTTTCGCGACGACCTGCCGCCCGAGCGGGATCTTGAAGGCGTTGTGCTCGTAGCCTTGGGCGCTTTCGAAGGCGATGCGCCCGGCTTGAAGCCCGGTCTCCTCGCTCACCGTCTTGCCTTTCAGAAAGTCTTCCGCCTCCCGCGCCCGCCAGGGCACGGTGGCGACGCCACCGAGACCGATCCGCGCCTCGCGGATCGTCTCGCCGTCGAGATCGAGGGCGACGGCGGCGGAGGCGAGCGCGAAGGCATAGGATTCCCGGTCGCGCGCCTTCACATAGACCGACCGGCGCGCCCAATCGGGCAGGCGAAAGCGATAGCCGGTGATCAGCTCGTCATCGGCAAGCACCGTCTCGCGCTCGGGGTGATCCTCGGGCAGGACATGCAGGTCCTCAAGCTCGATCTGGCGCGGGCCTTCCGCGGCGCGATGGGTCTCGACCGTCGTATCAAACAGGATCAGCGCATTGGCGAAGTCGCCGGCATAGGTCGCGATGCAGCTTTCCGACGTGCCGAGCACGGCGAGGAGGCGGTTGATGCCGCCGATCGCCGCGCAGCCGGAGCCCGGATCGCGCTTGTTGCAGGGGCTGACATTGTCGCGGAAATAGGGGCAGCGCGTGCGCTGAAGGATGTTTCCGCCGAGCGTCGCCACATTGCGCAGCTGCGGGCTCGCCGCCTTCCAGAGCGCGTCGGAGAGAACTGGTGCGCGGTCGAGAAAGATCGGATGGCTGGCGGCCTCGGCCATGGTGACCCGGGCGCCGACGCGGACCTCGCCATCGGCCTCCTCGATCCCGTCGAGGCTCAGATTCTTGATGTCGGTGACGCTTGGCGGCGTGGCCACACTGAGCTTCATGAGGTCGATCAGCGTCGTGCCGCCGGCAAGGAACGCCCCGCCCTGGCCAGGGACACCCATGGGCTCGACCGCCTCGACGGCGGCATCGACGGAGCTTGGTGCTTGGTAGCGGAAGGGCTTCACGACTGACCTCCGACTTCGCTTGAGTGCGTCGCCTCGCGGGCCTCCATGATGGCCTCGGTAATGCCCTTATAGGCTCCGCAACGGCAGAGATTTCCGGACATATATTCGCGGATCTCGGCCTCGCTCGTGGCATGGCCCTCCTTCACGCAGCCGATCGCCGAGACGATCTGGCCCGGCGTGCAATAGCCGCATTGAAAGCCGTCATGTTCGAGAAAGGCCGCCTGCATCGGATGAAGCTCACCCTCGGCGCTCGCCACCCCTTCGATCGTGGTGATGCGGGCGCCATCGGCCATGGCCGCGAGCGTCAGACAGGAATTGATGCGCGTGCCGTTCATCAGAACGGTGCAGGCGCCGCATTGGCCGTGATTGCAGCCGACCTTGGTGCCGGTGAGGTCGAGTTCCTCCCGCAGAAGGTCGAGAAGGCTGGTGCGCGTGTCGAGACGGCGCTCATAGGTGACGCCATTGATGACGAGGCTGACATCGACGCTCTCGCCGCCGGCATCGTCCACCTCCTGGGCAATCGCCTGGCGCGCCGCGCCGGCAACGCCGGCGAGCGCCGAAGCGCCGGCGGTCGCGGTTCCGCCGAGAAAGCTCCGCCGGGTGACCGCCATGCCGCCCCCGTCCTCTCTGCCCTTCGATGGTCGATGATGGCCCATGATCTCCATCCCTTGCTGGACAGGTGGCGCAAGGCACGAAAAGCCCCGCCCCCGTCTTGATCAAAACAGGGCTAACCCCTTGGCGGGGAAATCCTTTGAATGTTCGGAAAAGAGCTAGTCCGAAGCGGACGGGTGCAAACCTGTAACGGTTCTAAAACTCCTTAGCCTGGTATCGATGACCGATCGTCGAGCCTCTCATGCTGCCGAAAGGGCCGGGATCCGCCAGCGGGCGAAGTGGCCTCCAAGCCCAGCCTTGACCGGTCGTGAAGCGTCCGGCAGCCCGAGCCGATCTGAACACGCCGAGCGGCTCGCTTAAGGCCGAGCGACTTGACTCGACTCGGCGGCTTTGCCAACGCTGCTAACGGAAAACAAGCGTCGCTCCATCTTGAAGGCGTAACAACGGACGCAAGACGAAGCTGCGGGCCGGAATTCTCGGAGGAGAATACGAGCGCCGGGCGAAGGGCGGGTACCGGTTTTTCGGCATACCGCGCTTCGCAGGATGGTCAGGGATGGAGGAGACGCGAGGACCCATGGTTGCGGAGATGAGGCCGGTGGCGCAGGCCGACGAACAGATTGCCAGGGATGCCGAGCTGTTGTCGAGCCAGCTCTCGGCCATGCGCGAGCGGCTGTTTCCGCCCTCGGCCAAGAAGGCGTTGCGGGCCTTCACCTCCGGCGAGGCGGCCAAGCTGATCGGCGTCTCCGACGGCTATCTGCGCCAGCTCTCCTTGTCCGGCGACGGGCCGCAGCCCGAAACCCAGGCCAATGGCCGGCGCTCCTATACGCTGGAGACGATCAACGCCCTTCGCGCCCATCTCGCCGGCCAGCACGAGGCCGGCGGTGCCAAGGCGCGCCAATATCTGAAATGGCGCGACCCTCAACGCGGCGAGCATCTCCAGGTCATCGCCGTCACCAATTTCAAGGGCGGCTCGGGCAAGACCACGACGGCGGCCCATCTCGCCCAATATCTCGCGCTCGAAGGCTATCGCACGCTTGGCATCGATCTCGATCCCCAGGCCTCCTTCTCCGCCCTTCTCGGCTATCAGCCGGAACTCGATCTGACCGGCAACGACACGCTCTATGGCGCGATCCGCTATGACGATCAGCGGCGCCCGCTGAAAGAGATCGTCCGGCCCACCTATTTCGACGGGCTCTCCCTCGTGCCGGGCAATCTGGAGCTTCAGGAATTCGAGCACACGACGCCGCGCCAGCTCGCCGAACATGGGACGGCGGGCGACATGCCCTTCTTTGCCCGGCTCGGGGCGGCGGTCGAGGAGGTGGCGGAGGACTTCGACGTGGTGGTGATCGACTGCCCGCCGCAGCTCGGCTTTCTGACCCTCGGTGCGCTCTGCGCCGCGACCTCCGTTCTCGTCACCGTCCATCCGCAGATGCTGGATGTCGCCTCCATGAGCCAGTTCCTGTTCATGACTGCCGACCTCCTCAGCGTCGTGCGGGAGGCGGGCGCCTCGCTCAATTTCGATTTTCTGCGCTATCTCGTCACCCGCTACGAGCCCCATGACGGGCCGCAGGCCCAGATCACCGGCTTTCTGCGCGCCCAGTTCGGCGAGCGGGTGCTGACCAATGCCATGCTGAAATCGACGGCCGTGTCCGATGCCGGTCTCACCAAACAGACCCTTTACGAGGTCGGCCGGGAGAACTTTTCGCGCGGCACCTATGACCGAGCCATGGAGTCGTTGACAGCTGTCAACGGGGAAATCGAAGCGCTGCTTCGGGCGGCCTGGGGGCGATCATGAGAGAGGGCGCAAGAGCGGAAATCCGTTTTATCTCAAGGAATGAGCCCTGTGCGGCGACGATCGCCCGGGTCTCAAGACCAAAAAAATCCCATCCGAGATTTCCCCCCTCCCCACGCATTGGCTCATTCTTGGCGCCGTGTTGGGGGACGAAATGGGAATCGAGCGGACAGGAGGCCTCGCCATGGTAAAACGCAAGGATGCCCTCCGGGCGCTTCTTTCGGGTAGCTCTTCGTCTGCGAGCGAGCCGGACGCCGAGACTGGGCCGGCCTCTTCTGGCAAACCGGCAGAGGGCGTGCCCGCGCCAAGCCCAAGCCTACAGGACAACGCGGAGAAGGCGACAGCCTTGGCCATGCCGGAGGATGCTGCGTCTGACTCCTCCCCTGAGACGACCACGACCGCCCTCCCCCGCTCCGGCGAGCATGTGCGCTCAGGAGCGATCAATGCCATGCGCCAGTCCTGGGGCGAGATGGCGCGCGAGGCGGAGGCCGCCAAGGCGCTGCGGGCGGAGGCGGCGACGGGTGGGCGCGTGGTGCTCGTCGATCCCGATCTCATCCTCCCCTCCCCCGTCACCGACCGGCTGTCGCGCTCGGGCGATCTCGATGCGGGCTTCGAGGCGCTGAAGGCCTCGATATCGGCTGGTGGTCAGACCGTGCCGGTGCTTCTGCGGCCCCATGCCGACGAGGCCAAACGGGCCGAGGGCTATTACGAGACGGCCTATGGTCATCGACGGGTGCGCGCGGCCCGCGAGCTCGGCCTTCGCGTACGCGCCATCGTGCGCCCTTTGAGCGACGAGGAGCTGATCCTCGCGCAGGGGCGCGAAAATGCCGAACGCCGGGACTTGAGCTTCATCGAGCGCGCCTTCTTCGCCAAGGGGCTCGAAGGCGCCGGCTTTTCCCGCGAGACGATCGGGGCGGCGATCGGCGTCGACAAGACCGAGCTCACCCGCCTTCTTCAAGTGGCAAGCCGAATTCCCCAGGCGATCGCCGCCGCCATCGGCCCGGCGCCCAAAGTGGGGCGGCCGCGCTGGGGCGAGCTTGGCGAGTTGATGATGCGCCGGGGCGCAAGCGATCGGGCCTTCGAATTCATCTCCCGCGAAAGCTTTTCCGCGATCGCCGATTCTGATGCCCGGTTCCGCGCGCTTTTGAAACGCATGCATGGGCCGGCAGCAAGCGCGGGGAGGGCAGGTGAAGAAGCGGTCAAAGGCGCAGGTGGCGCCACCCTTGCGGTGATGAAGCGGGGGGAGAAGAAGCGCATGAGCCTTGCCTTTGCGACCGATGACGGGGCGGATTTCGCCCGTTTCGTCGCCGACCGCTTGCCCGGTCTCTATGAGACGTTCCTCGCCGAAGGCGCCGCAGACAGAGCGCCAAGCGAGGACGAAGAGGCGGATGCGGGCGGCTGAAAGGCCCCTCCCCGTCCGGATTTCACCCATGAAACGACAATGCCAGGAGACGCCATAGGCAAAGAAAAAGGCCCCGAAGCGGGAGCCGCTTGCAGGACCTTCTCAAAGACTAGACACCTCTGACTTAGGTTCTTCCGACTCACTCGTCAACGATAAATGCGGTTTCCCGCCACGGCCTTCGTTTGCCTCGCGCAAGGAAGGACGACGTGACGGACGACAGGAGAGGTGCGCCTGGCGCACGAGGAACGTTCGACCCGATTTTGAGGGGCGAGCGGCCGATAGGGCTTGGCTTGAAGAGCGCTGCGATCGAACCGCGTAGCCCGGCGGCCTCGACGGATTTGACGAGGCGCCAGGGTCTCGCAGGAGCGGGTTTTTCACCGGCCGCGGACGCTATGGCTTCAGCCGGACCGGCGCATGAGGGCACCGGCGAGCCGGACCTTTTCGCGATCGAGGTCGCCGAGACCGCGCGCCGTCAGGCCGCGCCGAGCTTCGAGGCGAAGGCCGCGATCTGGCGCGAGTTTCGCGAAGGACTGATATCCTTTGCCGAGGCCCAGCGCCGCTCGGCCAAGATCGGCGCGCTGCAGCCGGAAAAGCCGCAACGCCCGATCGCTTCGGGGAAGGGGGCTCCGCGTCCGCCTGTCGCCCGGCCGCGCCACAGCCGCCCGGCGCCCAATGCCTCGCGCCAATATGCCAATCCGATGGCGACGACCGCGCTGCGTGACGATCGGCTGACGCCGGGCGCACGGGCCCTGCTCGTCGTCTTACGCGCGCGCTGCGGCAAGGGACGGCGCACCGAAGCGGCTAAAGGAACGCTTGCGGCGATCATGAGCCGCTCGACCCGCACGATCCGCCGCTATCTCGGCGATCTGGAACGCTTCGGCTATATCGTCACCGAAATCCGGCGCACAGCGAGGGGGTTTCACACCGGCCTCGTGATCGAGATCACGGAAGCGGTGATGCCCTTCTTCACCGAACCCAAGGGCCTTGCTCGCTGGCTGGGAGAAAGCGCCCTTGCAAAGCCCTTCCTGCCGTTTGCGACAGGGAGCAGGACGGTACGGGTTGCAGGGTTGCGAGATGAGAAGGGTATGACAGTTCTGTCATCCAAAAACCAAACCGATAATGATTCCTCTTATAGATTCCAAAATGCCCATGAGAATTACCACGGCGCGGCGCTCATAGGGCCCAGCTAACCGCCCTCTAAGGCGTCCATTCGACATCGCTCACCCTTGAGCGCCTTCTTCAATGAGACGGTGCGGCTTTTGCTTGGGCGGATTGTGGATGCTTCCGAGCGTTGGCAGCTGTCAACTGAATGCAGCGGTCGGCGTCGTCGACGCGCATCGTGCGCAACACTTGCACCGAACGGCGTCTATCCAGGGCTCCGCACTCAGACATCAGGCCGGTTTTCAAGCCGACCGGCTGAGCCACTGCGGTTGGACGCGGCTGTCCTCCCATAGCATCAACTCATCGATCGGCATGGGCTTGGCAAGGAGATAGCCTTGGTACTCGTCGCAGCCGATCGATCGCAGCAAATGCAGTTGCGAGGCGGTCTCGACCCCTTCCGCGACGCATTTCATGCCCATGGATTTGCAGAACGCCACGATCGCGCAAAGGAGGTCACGGCCTTTCGGCTCCTCGGCGCCGGCGACAAAGCTCCTGTCGATCTTCACCAGGTCGATCGGCAAGCGGCGCAGATAGCTGAGGCTCGACTGACCGGTGCCGAAATCATCGAGCGCGATCTTGATCCCGAGGGCGCGCAGGAGCCGGATCGAGGCTTGCGCGGCGGTGAAGTCGCGAACCACCGCCGTTTCCGTCAGCTCCAGGACGAGGCGTGAGGGGTCGATCCCCGATGTCGTCACGAGGGATGTGATCGCGACGATTGTCTCGGTGCAAGTGATGTCATGGGCCGACAGATTGAAGGAGAGCCGGGTCTCGCCCGGAACGTGCTTGAGAGTGGTCAGGGCCTTTTCGAGAAGAGTCAGGGTGAGGCGATGCATGATGCCGGTGCGCTCGGCAAGCGGGATGAAGATGTCCGGCCGCACGGAGCCGAGCTGCGGGCTGGTCCAGCGCGCCAGCGCCTCGAAGGCGCAGACGGCGTCCCCGTTGAGGCTCGCGATCGGCTGGAGATGGACGGTCATCTCGTTCTGAAGATCGGCAACCTGAAGCGCGGCTTCGATGGCGCGCTCCGAGCGAATGCTCCGCTCGTGCTCGGGCGAATAGAGCGTTGCGAAGCCGCGGCGCTCGCTCTTGCTCTTATAGAGCGCATAATCGGCGCCGTCATAGAGCGCGCGGGAGCTGCCAGGGATGTCCCTGATCGAGGCGATGCCACAGGAGGCGCCGATGGATACCCGCACCTCTTCCAGGAGGAATGGCTCAGCAAGGCGCTGGCACGCCCGGGCAGCAAGATCGGCGACGACGCTCTCCTCTGCCTCAAGGATGAAGCCGAATTCGTCGCCGCCCAAACGGGCGACGAGACCATGGCCCTCGAAAACCTCGGTCAGACGCGCGCCGACCGCTTCGAGAAGCTGGTCTCCGAACAGGTGACCGAAGGTGTCGTTGGCCGCCTTGAAGCGATCGAGGTCGATGACGCCGAGAGCGAGCGGGCGCCCCTCGCGCCGGCATCGCCCGATGCTGGCATCGGCTTCTGAAAAGAAAAGGCGCCTGTTCGGCAGCCCCGTCAGCATATCGGTATGAGCGAGCTTGGTGATCTCCTTGTTGAGGCGTTCGGTTTCGATCTGCGTGCGGATCAGCTTGCTGAAGCCGTCGAAACTATTGAGCAGCACGCGGATCATGACGAGCGTGACGAGCAGGATGTTCAAGCCGACCGCCGTAAAGACCGCATCGTCTGGGGAGACGTAATAGGCCAGATAGGGCAGGGTGACGATCGCGGTCACCGTAAAGGCTGCCTGCGGTAGATGCATGAGGCAGAAGATGCATCCGATGACCGTGATGGCGATGAAAATGGCGACATGAGCCTGTTGGTGCTCGTTGCCGTATTCGCCGATCTTCAAAGACCAGCAGATATAGGCGAGCGAGATGACCGCGCCGAGGATCGTCGTCCGCCGGAGGTGACGCAGGGCCTCCATATCCGTCACGAGGGCAGACGGGCTCCTGAGCCACATCAAGAGCCTTATGGCGCTCACTGCGACGAGAAGCCCAGGAATCCAGAAAGTCATCCAGACGGGTGCCGTCCCGTGATGGGTGAAGGCAACGGCCACCGCATTCACGCTGAGGAGGGCGTAAAGAAGTGGGATCTGACGTTGAAGCTGGCGATACTGTGCTTGGGCAAGTCCCGGTTCGACAGACCGCAGGGCCAGCCAGTCAAGGAGCTTTTTTACAAGGGTCATGCTGTTCTCCCGCGGCAGTCGACAGGATGGACGCATGATATGAAGTAAGAGTTAGCTGAATTTTTCGTCTTCGGAGGCCTGGACCAGCAGCAGAACGGGGGACCCGCTCTGTCTCCACTCATGGTTTAGGTACTGACGGACAAGTGCCTTGAATGACAGGGGCATTCGATCGGCCATCGTCCTGTGAGCGTCTTTCGCGATGGTTTGCGGCAGTCGGCGGGAAGGATGGACGACCTTTCTCGGAAGGAGGGAGGCCAAAGCCTTTCCCTTTGGCCGTGAAGCCATTGCGAGAACATGAGCGACTGTTGCGGTGTGGAAGGGGCGCGATCCAACTTCCCTGGTGCGATGTGCCGCAGGTTGCGAGGCGCGACTTTGCGCGCGCGGCGCACCATCTTCAGCCGATGCAAAAGCTGACGGTCTGGTACGATGGGTCGTGCCCTTTATGTCTACGGGAGATTGCGCTGATGCGCCGCCTCGATCGCCGGGGTGCGATCCGTTTCGTCAATCTCGAACAGGCCGAGCCGGCAGCCTGCCCGCTCGACAAGGGCGAGCTGCTCGCCCGCTTCCATGCCGAGGAGAATGGGAAGGTGATGAGCGGCGCCGAAGCCTTTGCCGCCGTCTGGCGGGCAATTCCGCTTCTTCGCCCGCTCGGGCTCGTCTGTCGCGGGCCGCGCGCCTTGGATTTGCTCGACCGGCTCTATCGCGCCTTCCTCAGAGCACGCCCCATGCTGCAATCGCTCGTTCGTCGTTTGGAGCGCGTATGAGACCGACAGCTGAACCCACGTCCGCGGGCCAAGAGAGCGTCTGGTCGTTTCCGAGGCCCGCCATCGCCGAGCGGACGGCGGCTCAAATCGTCATCGAGGATCGTGGGCGCCGGATCGCCGACAGCCGCCGCACCGTCCGCGCCCTCGAGACCAGCCATCCGCCAAGCATCGGGAAGCTCCATCTGCGAATGGAAGGGCGCGGCGGCCTATTGGGACGTCCTCGTCGGGCCTATCGCAACTTTTTGTCTGAGGCGCGAGCGCCCATATTACCCGAGATTTTCAGGCTTTGTTAAATTTTTGCAGCCCGAAGATCTGCGCGACCAGATCGTTCTGGCTGTGAACGGTCCACTCGCCGGTGAAGCCGAAGCCCTTCCTCAACCAGAGCATGGCTTCGAACCCCCTGATGGTTCGTCGGGTAGTGTTGAACGAGCGAAAGCCGCGGATCTTTACATAGGTCTCGTCGATACGGCCAATGTCGTGCATGGGCCACAATGTGGCTTGCGGAACCGGCGCAGCCGCTTCTCGATCAGCGGCGCGTAGGTCAGGACCCAACGATTGATGGGGCTGTCGCAAACTTTGGCCGTTTAACGGTTCGGTGACCGTGTTCGTCAATTTTCGGCCTCTCACCAACGGAGAGCCTTGCCATGATCCTGAGCACGATCATCGAAAAGCTGAGGCGGGCGTCGAAGGACGATTTCAAAGGTCGGCAGTTCGAGGCGTGGCTGATCGTTCAGGCGGTGACATGGTCTCTGCGCTATCCGCTCAGCTATCGGGACCTTGAGGAAATGTTCACCGAGCGCGGCTTCGCGGTCGATCATTCGACTATCAATCGCTGGGTTCTCGCTGATGCGCCGCTGATCGAGAAGCGTCTTCGCCGGTTTCGCAGGCCCCATTGCGGCTCCATCCGGATCGACGAGACCTATGTTGAAGATCCGCGGGCAATGGAGATATCTGTACCGTGCGATCGACAAGCACGGCAACGCGATCGACTTCCTGCTGAGGGCCAAGCGCGATGCCGATGCAGCGAAGCGCTTCTTCCGCAAGATGCTGAAAGACGAACCGCTCCTGTCGCCGGCGACGATCGGCACCGACGGTGCGGCGCCGTTCCCGATTGCAATACGGTCGGCTGTCGAGGAAGGGCTTCTGCCGACCGATCCCGTCCATCATGTCACCAAGCATCTCCAGCAGGGGATCGAGAGCGATCATTTCAGGGTGAAGAAGGCGATGCCACGCATCGGCGGCTTTCGTTCATTCAACACCGCCCGACGAACGATCAAGGGGTTGGAGGCGATGCTCTGGCTGAGGAAGGGCTTCGGCTTCGCAGCCGAGTGGACCGTCCGCACCCAGAATGATCTCGTCGCACAAATCTTCGGGCTGCAGAAGGTTAACAAAGCCTGAAGATTCGAGCCCAAACAAGGCTTTTGCGACCCGCGCCCAAAGTTGCGACAAGCCCGTTGCGGCCCCCTCGACTCTTCTTAGCGCGCATCGAGGGGGCGGCCGTTCTGCCAATAGGCGACCGAAAGCTGCCGGCTTCCTTTGAGGCCCGAGGCCTTGAAGAGGCGGCGCGCGTCCTGGGCGATTTGCTTTTCGCCGCCATACCATGCCTGGTCCACGTCGCCGCGACGGAGCTTCTGTGTCAGGCGGTCGATCAATCCCGTAGGCCCGGCTGCGGAAGCAACCGTCTCGACATCGAACCTGCCGGGCGCAAGATAGTCCGATGGGTCAGCGCCTTCGGGCAATTGAAGTAGAGCCGTACCATCCCGGTCGGATCCGATGGTTTCGAGAATTCGAGCGATTGCGGGCATGGCCGTCATGTCTCCGGCAATGAGGAGATGGGATGCATCGCCGGGAATGCCGCCCCCACCCGGGCCCAGCATGCCCGCCAGATCGCCGGGGTCGGCCCGCATGGCCCAATCCGAGACGCGGCCGCCTGGATGGATGACGACGTCGATATCGATTTCGCCTTGCGATCGGCGGAGATTGCGGATCGTGTAATAGCGGATCGCCAGTGCGTCTTCGCCTTCCGGCCAGACGGGAAGTCCATTGGCCCGGGTCTTTGGCCAACAGGGCGCACGGTCCTGTTTCGGGGGAAGCAAAAACTTCACATGGAGGCCGTCATCGCTGAGGAGGTCGAGGTCTTTTGCGGCAAATGTCAGGCGGATCAGGCCCGCCATGACCTCCTGGCGGCGCAGAAGGCGCAATTCGCGGAAGTTGGTTGGCAGCATGCCCGCAGTGTCGGCGTCCGACCAGACAAAACTCTCCGTCAGGGAGGGCGCCGCTTCCAACGCATGTTTCGCCGCAGCCTCCTTCAGAAAGAAGAGTCCGTTGTCGCTTGGTGCCGTCAGGCGAATGCGCAACTCGTCCAAAGGGGACAGATCCAGTTCGATGAGGCAGCCCTCATGGCGAATGATAAGGCGGCCATCTCCCATATCCTCGGCTTCGAGTTCGTGTTCGGTGAGATCCTGGTGCAGGAAATCGCGAACATGCCGCCCATATTCGGCAGGAACGATCGCACTTGCCCGGACCAACGGACTGGTTGTCCTTTCGCTCATGGCGCCTTGCTCCCCTCTCTTACCCCTAAGCGGAAAGCCCAGAACGCACCGGCCAGAGACCCCGCAGTCGCCAGGGCGAAAACCGTCTGCGCCCCGAACGCTCCGCTCAACGCGGTGCCGAGCGCGGCAAGGCTGAGAACCGCCGCGCCTTCGAGGCTGACAAAGGTCGCAAAGCGCGTCGCCGTCTCGGCGCCGGCGCAGAGCGGCATCGCGAGACTCCGTTCCGCCGTAAATGAAGCGAAGGCGAGCGCATTGCCGGTCAGTACGAAGAGCACGACATTCCAGAGGGAAAGCCCGTCGAGAACGACGACGGCGAACATCATACCTGCCAAGGCCGCTCCGGCAAGCGCTAGCGCACCCAGGCAGCGATAGCCGCCAAAGCGTTCCACGAAAGGGCGCATGAACAAGGCGGCCAAGAGACCGACGGCGTTGCCGCCGACGATCCCGACAAGCCCGATCTCGGCGATGTCGAGGCCGACATCGACTTGGAGGATCGGCTTCAGCCCATAGGGCAGAGCCACCCCGAAACCGGAAAGCACTGCCACAAGCAGCAATCGCCGCAGCAACGCGATGCGCAACAGGGCGAAGGCCGCAAGGAAACCGGGGCGTCTGCCCTCTCCTAAACGCCCCTGGTCCAACGGCTCGGGCCAGAGGAGGAGGGTCGTCAGTCCGCTGATGGACAAAACGCCGAGAACGCTCGCCTGCCAGCCGAGATCGCTGAGGGCAAAGAGGACGCCAGCCCCCAGGAGAAAGCCCGCGAGCCCCGCCGACGCCGCCTGCACGGCGGCGAGACGGGGATATTGAGCCTTGTCGAAGAGCTCGATGGCTAGGGCCCCCGCCGCCGTCAACTGTGTGCCGAGAACCGTCATCAGCCCGGCGGCGAGGATCATGATCCCGATGGGCTGCTCGCGCGGATCGAGAAGCGCCATTGCGCCGAGGATCGCCAGGACGACGAGCTGCGCTCCAAGAACCCAGACCCGCCGCCGACCATGCCTTTGGCTTCCATAGCGATCGACCAGAGGCGCCCAGAGGAATCGGAGGACATAGGGAAGCGCGGACAGGAACACGAGCCCGATCAAGGCGGGCGATTGCCCGGCCCAGCGCAGGAAGACGGGCACCGCCTGGATAACGAATTGGCCCGTCAGACCCTGCATGACGAAGAGGACGGCGATCGACATGAAGCGTCGATCTCGCCACCATGGAAGCTCCGGCGCTCCGATCGCAGCACTGCCATTCATAGCCATATGCTCACCGCCCCAAGCATTGGAGCAAAAACCGAGCCGGTTTCCGGATGATCCGACGCAAGGCCAAAGAGGCGGGCCCATAAGGCCCGATTGCACGATCGCGTCTCATCGTCAGAACCGCGCCGTCATTGTCAGGCCGGCGGTCAGCGGGTCTGTCACGTCGACGAAACCGCCCGTCACGCGGCGGGTCACGGCGGTCTCGTCGAAGACGTTGTTGACATAGGCCCGAAGGTCGACATGGCCGAATTTCGCCGTAGCGCCGATGTCCACGAGGGCATAAGCGTCCAGACGGTCCGCCGCGACATTGTTGAAGTCGTTGAAGGCGGAAGCGGCATAGCGCAGCTTGGCGTCGAGCGAGAGCCAGTCGTAAGCGGTCCACACACCGCCGATCGAGGCGGTGAGGCTCGGGTCCTGCCCGAAGCGATTGCCCTCGATGAGGGCCGTTTGCGGATCGGCCTCGGTGATCTCCGTGCGGAGCAGGCCGAGACCGGCGGTCAGCGTCAAACGATCGGTCGCCTCCAGCGCGCCTTCAAGCTCCAGCCCGTAGGAGCGTCCACGTTCCTGATTGACGATCTGGAGCGAGCGGCGGTCGCCCGGCACCTGCTCGCCATAGACTTGCGGATTGTCGTGGAGGTTGTAGAAGCCGGTGAGCCCGATCGACAGGCGCTCGTCGAAGAACAGGCCGCGATAGGTCGCTTCGGCGGTCCAGACGGTCTCCGAATCGTATACGTAGGGTTGGCCGGTGAAGAAATTGACCGAGCCACCGCCGGGATTGTATCCACGGCGCAGGCTGACGCCGATACTGTGAAGCTCGTCGAACGCATAGGCGACGCCGAGGCTCGGCAGAAGGACGGTTTCGTCCTTATCGTAAAGGCTTTCTCCCGACACGGGCCCGACTCGGGAGGATTGGACCCGCTCGTCATCGACCCGCTGGATGCGCAAACCCCCGAGCAGCGACACGCTGTCGGTCAAACCATAGCGCAGATCCGTGAAGGCGGATTGCGACGAGGTCGAGACGTCGATCGTGGTGGCCAGCGTGCCGGTCAGGCGCACATCCTGCCGCCTTTCCTCCGAGCCGAGCCCGACCAGGCCGGCCACTTCTCCCGCCTTCACGCGCCCACTCGGTCCGAATTCATAGACGAGCTCATTGGCGATTAAGTCCTCGTCCACGTCGAAGAAGCTCGGAAAGACCTGCTCCTTCACGCTCTCATAGCGATCGTTGACATAGCTCGACTGAAGTGACAGGCGCCCGTCGAGGCCGATATCGAGCGAGGCTTTGCCGCCGATGGTGAAGGCATCCGTATCGAAGGCCCGGGTCGGGCCCGTTGAACGCAAACACCCGATCCTCCAGATCGCGCCCCGACACCGACGAAGCGAGGACATTGGATCGGGTCTGCGGGATCTGGCCTGTCTGATAATCGCCCAAGAGCTCGATCGTGAGTCCCCCGAGCGTCGTTTCGAACTCGCCAAGCAGCTTTCCGCGCAGACGCAGTTTTTCGTATTCGGTGATAAAGTCGGCCTCGCCTCCGATGATCTCTCTCGGATCGTCGCCGCCCGCATATTCCACGGTGAGACGCCCGGCGATGTTGTCGGTCAACGGCCCCGAGACCATGCCGTTGGCGATATATTGCGGACCGTTGATCCGATTGACGGAAAGGCCCGCCTGATAGGCCGCCTCCGGCGTGAAGCTCGGCGCATAGGTGTCGACGATCACCGCGCCGGCGATGCCGTTACGACCGCGCAGAAGCGTCTGGGGGCCGCGCAACACCTCCACGCGCTCGACATCCCAAAGCGTGTCGTAGTTGCCGTTCGGGACGCTGGCGGCGCGGGCGATCCCGTCGACGATCACAGGCAGGCGCGGAAGGGCGCCGGTGGTCAAGCCCGATGCGAGTCCTCCGGCACCACCCCCCTGGACGCCGCGGATCGTCGGCAGCTCGCTCTGGCTCTGGACATAGGCGTTGGGCGTTTCGGCGATGAGGCTGGTGAGCGGGCGCATCGCCTCGCGTTCGACGGTCGTCGCTTCGATCACGGTCACCGATTGATAGGTATCCGACAGGAGACGACCAAACCGATCTCCCGTCACCATCACCGTATCGAGTTCGATCGTCTGCGCCTCTTGCGCAACCGCGCTCCCAGGGGCCCCTATTTCAGCGACCCCAAGCGCGAGAATGGCTACGAGCGAACACCGCCGAGCTGCACGGTCCATGTCAACACATCCCCCGATAACATGATGCCTGTTATCAGGTTCTCATATCCCATGGTGCGCGCAACGTCGCGGTCATAATCTTCGCGCTTTTGACAAAAACCTGCTCCGAATCGTCAGTCATCTCTTTCCCGCCGCCATTGCCGCGGCGATTGGCCGACGAGGCGCCGAAAGGCCGATGCAAACGCTTCCGGAGACGCGTAACCGACCTCGCGTGCGACCCGGGCGATGGGATGGTCTGCGCGCAAAAGTGTCTGTGCCCATTCCACCCTGCGCGCGGTGGCATAGGCGGAAAGGGTCAGACCGACCTCGTGCTTGAATCGGCGTCTCAGCTTCTGTTCGTTGCAGCCGCAGCGACGGGCAATCTCCGCGATGCTCAAGGGCGGCAAATGCGCGGGATGGTCATCGATCATCTGTCGCGCGAAATCGACGATCTGCCTATCCGCGATCGTTAAACCGTCCCTGCCAGATGGATCCCCGACATAGTGCAGAACAGAGGCCAGAAGCGTCAGGGCAAACGCCTGAGCCTCGATCTTTGCGGCAATGCCGGAGAGATCGGCAGCCAACAGCCAAAGGAATCGAGACCGCTCGGACATGGAGAGCGGTCGGTCGAATCCCTTCTGTTCGGCAAGCAGATTTCGCAGGGCATGGACCGTGCGGTCCTGACCGAGATTTTCGATGAAGACGGGCGAATAGGTTAGGGTCACCGTCTCGACAACGGATTGAGCCGGAATCTCGATCTCCCAAAGCGATCCGGCTGAAAACCCATTGACCGCGAGGTGATCCGCTTCCAGCGTTCCGCCTCGATGTGGCGGCGTCAGCTCGCGCGATGTGGAGTGACCCGCAAGACGTCCCTCGATCTGAAGGCCCGGCAGCGCCTCCGCATGCGCACGAAGCGTTCGCGTCCCGTTCATGACGCCGCGCATGAGGCCGATCCCGACGCCGAGTTCGACCGCTCCGATATCGCCACGAGCCATGACACTATAGGGATTTGCCACCTGAAGCGTAACCGGTCGCGTCTGGTCGTTTCCCGTCAGACGCGAAAGCCGCTGCTGCGTGACATCCCTCGGATGCTCGTCTCTCACATTCCCTCTCCGAAACGTGTGGGGATCCGTCGCAAATATTTCAGCCTGGCGCTCTCGCGACGTTAGTCGCCTCTTTTCGGGCTCTCTGCCACAGGGAGGCCTCGCCGTGATCCTAAAACGATCGCCGAAAAGCTGAAGCGCCAGTCAAAGAACGACTCCGAGGGCCGGCAGTTGGAGGCTTGGCTTGTTTGGCGAGCCGTAACGCGCCATCCGCTCAGTTGCTTGGGCCTGGAGTCACCATTTGCCGAACGCGACCTCGACGGCGATTATTCGACGATCAGTCACAGTCTTCTCATTAGCGTCGGATGGGGAGCGGAACGGCAGCTTCACCTTCTTGCAATTGAGAACAACCAACCGCCTGATCTCAGATTTCTGTCCTTTCGCCTGAGTTTGCTCTCTCGGCAAAGTTGCTCGGCTATCAATCTGAGACCGACAACAACCTTCAATCACGCCTTATCGGCGGTGACGACCGGAACGGACCAATTATGTGCGAGCGCAGAAGTCGGTAGCCCACGGGCTTACCCGCAGCTTGGGTGAAGGTTTTCGGCCCGGCGAAGGGCGGCTTGGCGTAGACGGTCCACCAAGTCTTGCGGATGGGAGCGAGATGCCGGACGAAGGCGCCAGGCTCAAGGAGATCGGGGTGAAGGATTGGCGCAGCTTATGCGGGCTGACGCGCTTGGTAATGCTGGCGACCACGGGCTCCCCGTTTGCGCTGGCGGTTGGAGACTATGTGACCGGACTCATCGCTGTCAGGCGTGAATTGCCGATATGACGCATGTTTCTTATCCGGCTCGATAAAGCGGTGCTCTGAGGCCTGTCTACGATCCCGCCTCGACCTATTCGGCTGCGATAAAATGTCGGACGAGGGGACCGGA
>NZ_FWXR01000037.1 GCF_900176465.1 Fulvimarina manganoxydans | reverse complement strand
CTGCTCTTCGGAGAAACGGCTGCGCTTCATGTTCTGGTCCTTATTGATCGGCCAGAACGAACTTCAACCTGGATCAAGCCACAGGGGCAACGTCAACGTCCCCCACGCTGTCCGGGAAGCCGTATAGCCTGATTAAAAATGGCGGTAAAGATGCTATGTGCGAAAAAATGTGTTCTGGACACGCCTCGTGTGAACGTGCTACATGCTGCGGCAAGAAAGTAACAATCGAACCAGGGCGTGCGGCCGTCCGGGGGCGATGACAGGGGCAGAGCGATGTATACGAACCCGCAAAGGGCGGTCACCGACGAAAGCAAGGAGCTGCGCAAGAAAGCCGGCGCCTGGATGCGTTCGGTGCGGGAGCGGCAGGGTTTGACGCAGCACGATGTGGGCACCTTTGCCGGCTATCGCTATTACACCCAATATTCCGCGATCGAGCAGGGCACGGGCCGCGTCGCGCCGGATCGCTATGCCGCGATTGCGGCGGCGCTCGGCGTCGATACGCGGTTCTTCGCCCGCAAGCTGATGCGCTATTACGACCCGCTGACCTTCAGCGCCTTGTTCGACGAGAGCGACATCGGCCATGAGACGCTTCGTCTGGGCCAGCCGATGCAGGCGATGCCGGACTTTCCGAATCTGACGGCTTTCGAGGCGCGCGATCTGCGCAAGGAAGCGGGCGCCTATATCAAGGGGCTTCGCGAGGCGGCGGGCCTCACCCAGGCGGATATGGCCGAGCGGATGGGCTACAAGTTCTATACGCGCGTCTCGCAGATCGAGCGCGGCGCCGGGCGCGTGCCGCCCGAGGAGTTCGTCGCCTTCGCCGAGGCTTTGGGCGTGGAGCCGAAGAGCTTCGTCGAGGAGCTTCTGCGCTGCTATGATCCCGTCATCCATTATTTCGCCTTCGAGCGGTCTGTGGAAGCCGTTTAGGGTACCGGGCGAAAAGGCGGGGACCGGTTTTTCGGCAAACCGGTACGTTATCGAAGATCGAGAGAGCGACGGGCGATCCTGACGGATCGCCCGTCGTTTCATGTGGGTTCGATTATCCGGAGAATGGCTGGATTGCCCGGCGATCGAGGCGCTGATCGAGGCGCTTTGGTCCCCGCTCGCGCGGGGCCCGCATGGCTGCAGCCGGCACATCCTCCATCAGTCGCGCTTTGAAACGCGTCGCTTGTCTTCGAGAGCGAGGCCCCGGGCTGGCGATGCGTCTCTCAGACGGCGGGAGCGTTCGAGCGCCATGCGGACGCCTCCATGAGGGCTCCTGGAACAAGTCCCTGGAACCCGTGAGCCTTACGCCGCTTGCGCCCGAATGGGGCGGGTCTGCGTGTCGGAGAGGCGGAAGCTCGCGACCTGGCGGGCGAGATCGTCGGCCTGGGTGCCGAGGGTCGCCGCCGATGTGGAGGCTTGCTGGACCATCGCGGCGTTGCTCTGGGTGTCGCGGTCCATCTGCGCGATGGAGTCGTTGACATGGCCGAGGGCGTCGGCTTGTTGTTGCGCTGCCTCAACGATCGACGTCACCTCGTCGCGAACGGCTTCCACGCGGCCGATAATGCCACCGAGCGCTGTCTCCGTCCTGCCGAACAGGGTGACGCCGCGATCGACGGAGGCGACCGACTTTTCCACCAGGGCCTTGATCTCCTTGGCCGCCGTCGCCGATCGCTGGGCGAGTTCGCGCACCTCCTGGGCGACCACCGCAAAGCCCCTGCCGGCCTCGCCCGCCCGCGCCGCTTCGACACCCGCATTCAGCGCCAGAAGATTGGTCTGGAAGGTGATCTCGTCGATGACGCCGATGATCGCCGAGATCTGTTGAGAGGACGCGGCGATGTCCTGGATCGCCGTCACCGAATCCTTGACCACATGGGACGAGGTGCTGGCAAAGTCCGAGGCCTCGACGACCAGCTGGCCGGCGCGTCCCGCCCGTTCCGCGGTCGAGCGAACGGTTCTCGCAATCTCCGAGAGCGCCGCGGAGGTCGTCTCGATATTCACCGCCTGGTGCTCGGTGCTCTTGGCGAGCTCGTGCGAGGCGGCGGTCAATTCCGACGCCCCTTCCGACACCGCGAAGGCGACGCCGCGAACCAGACGCAGCGCCGCTTCGAGACGCTCGGCCGAATGGTTGAAGTCCGTGCGCAGCCGGTCAAGTTCGCCGGCAAGCGCGGTGTCGATTCGGCATGAGACGTCGCCCGCCGCGAGCTTGGTGAGGCCGTCGCCGAGGATCGCGATCGCGTTCGAGATTTCCGCCGCCCGGGTCTCGCGCTCGGCATCGCGAAGGCTTCGCTCGCTTTCGCGAAGTTCGGCGCTCTCGGCGTCGAGCTGACGGCGCTGTCGCACATTGTCCTCGGTCCAGGCGACGAAGCCTTCGATCGAGCGGGCCATTTGAGCGATTTCGTCGCGGCCGCTGACATCGACACCCGTCATGTCGACCTCGCCGCGGGAAAGTTTTTCCATACAGCGATTGAGGCCGGCCAGCGGGGATGTGATCGAGCGGCTGAGAAGGAGGGAGACGAGGGCGACCAGGGCGAGGCTCGCCCCGCCAGCGATGCCGGCGGCGGTCAGGCTTTGCAGGGCGCTGGCCCGAGCGGCCTCGGCGATCCCGGTGATCGCTGCGATCAGGCTGGCCTGATGATCTTTCATGGCATCGATCTCGCGCGAGACCACGCCGAAAAAGGTGCTCGGATCATAGGAGGAGAGATCGCCGCCGGTGCCCTTCTCGCTGATGCGGCGCACGAGCCTTTCGATGTCGCTGATGCGGATCTCGGCGAGGCTCGCCGTCACCATCTCCCGTTCCGCCTCGTCGATCATGGAGACGAAACGGTCGAATTCGGCGGCCTGACCGCCCGCCGCCGTGTTGAAGGCGGTCAGTTTGGTCGCGTCGAAGAAGCCGATTCCGATGGCGCCGGTGCCGAGGCTGCGCTTTCGAGCGGCGAATTCCTTCGCGGCGAAGAGGCTTCGATAGGCCTGAAGCTTCTTGGCCAGCCGCGGATCGGTCGCGCCGAGGCCAAGGCCGGCGGTCTGGCTGGTGAGGTCGGTGATCGTGCCGGTATAGATGTCGAAGGCGATGCTGGCCGGGAGCCTCAGCTTGTCGATCGTCGCGCGCATCTCGTCGAGCTTGGCGATCTTTTCCTCGAAGCCGGCGTCTCCTTCGTTTGATGCTTCGGCCGGATCGGCGCTCGGATGGTCGCGATAGGCTTGAAGCGCCTTTCGGGTTGCCTCGCGTGCCGCTGCCATATCGGGCGCCATTTTTTCGCCGCGCGACCCGATAAAGCCGGCGGTCGTGTCGCGCTCGGCCTGCAGCGCCGAGACGAGCTCGCCGGCAAGGCGCAACTCCTCGATCTGCGAGACGAGCCCGTCCATCCGGTCATAGCGTTCGAAGTAAATGTTGAGCCATAACGCGCCGAGGGCCAGGGCAGCAGCCGTCGGAATCATGAGACAAAGAAGCAGACGAGAGCGAATTTTCAGTCTGTTCAGGCGCATGAAGACACTCGCTTCAAAGAAGGGCCAAGTCGTCGCCCGGCCGCGCGCGCAACCAAGCATGACGACTCAGTACTCATTTTGATTAAGCGAACCGTTAACCAGTGATATGAAGCCGGCTGGCTTATTGTCATCGACGTCCTCGATGCCGATCCGCCGGCGTCTCTCGATCCATGTCAGTGAAAATTCCGTCCCTTCGGCAGAACGTGCCCGATGGCTCCGTCTTTCAAGTCCGGCGTGGTTTTGGGGATGGGGGCTGGTCTGAAAGGGGCCCGGTCAATGCGATCGGCCTTGTGCTGCGAGGATGCGGTTCGCGCGGCGCCCGAGAGGGGACGCCGCTTCGTTCTGGCGTCCTCGTCGATCGGCCTGCGAACCTCGTCGGCATTGCACAAGGCGGCGGCGAGTGAGCCGGCGGCAAAGGCGACCGCCTCGACATCGGCCTTGTTCATGCCGCCCGCGCGCGCACCCGGCGGTCGGCGCAAGGGGCTCTTCACGTGATCGGCTGGCGCAAGCCCCTCGCGCCCCAGCGGCTCGCCCGCCGCGATCGGGGCGAGGAGATGGGTGAGGTCTTCCAGCGTTTCGGCGACCACATGAATGACGCCATGATCTTCCTGCATGCGGCCCGTCACCTTCACGAAGCGGGCGCCGATGACGATCTTGCGGCTCTGCTCGAAGAGCTTCGGCCAGACGATGACATTGGCGGTGCCCGTCTCGTCCTCGATGGTGACGAAGATGACGCCCTTGGCCGAGCCCGGCCGCTGGCGCACGAGGACGAGGCCGGCGATCGTCACCCGGCTCCCAGAGCGTAAGGTCTCCAGCCGCCTGTTCTCCATGACGCGGCGCGCCGCCAGTTCCGCCCGGACGAAGGAGACGGGATGGGCCTTCAGGGACAAGGCGAGAAAGCGATAGTCGTTGATCACCTCCTCGCCCATGGGCATGGGCGGCAGGCGGGCATCCGGCTCGGCTTGAAGATCGGCCTTGGCGGCTTGATCGAAGAGCGGCAGGCGCTCGGCCGCGCCCGCCGGATCGAGCGCGCGCACGGCCCAGAGCGCATCCCGGCGCGACAGGCCGAGACAGGCAAATGCGTCGGCCTCGGCGAGGCGTTCGATCGTGGCGCGTTTGAGACCGGTCTGCAGCCAGAGGTCGCGCACCGAATCATAGCCGCGCCCGCGCTTCTCGACGAGAACCGCCATCTCGGCCTCGGACAGGCCCTTCACCTGGCGAAAGCCTAGCCGCACCGCATGGGTCGACCAGATGGCCGGCCGCATCTCCTTGTGCCTCGGCGCGATGCTGGAGGCCTCGAAGGGGTCGGGTTCCAGGCATTGATCCCAGAAGGAATGGTTCACCGAAACGTCGCGGAAGGTAACGCCATGCTCGCGCGCATCGCGCACGATCTGGGCCGGGGCGTAAAAGCCCATGGGCTGGGCGTTGAGGAGGGCACAGGCGAAGACGTCCGGATAATGGCATTTCAGCCAGCATGAGGCATAGACGAGAAGAGCGAAGGACGCGGCATGGCTTTCGGGAAAGCCATATTCGCCGAACCCCTCGATCTGCTTGAAGCAGCGCTCGGCGAAATCGCGCTCATAGCCTCTCTCGACCATGCCCTCGACCATCTTCTTCTGGAAGGTGTGGATGGTGCCGACCCGCCGGAAGGTCGCCATCGCCCGGCGCAGGCGGTCGGCCTCGCCCGGCGTGAAGCCGGCCGCCACGATGGCGATCCGCATCGCCTGTTCCTGAAAGAGCGGCACGCCGAGGGTGCGGCCCAGCACCTCCGCCAGTTCGGGCTTCGGATAGGTGACCTTTTCGAGCCCCATCTTCCGCCTGAGATAGGGATGGACCATGTCGCCCTGGATCGGTCCGGGGCGCACGATCGCCACCTCGATGACGAGGTCGTAGAAGCAGTTGGGGCGCAATTTGGGCAGCATGGTCATCTGCGCCCGGCTTTCGATCTGAAAGACGCCGAGCGTGTCGGCCCGCCGGATCATCTTGTAGGTCGCCGGATCGTCCTGGGCCTCGGAAAGCTCGGCCAGCGTGATCCGTCGTCCGTAATGGTCCTCCAAGAGGCCGAAGGCCCGGCGGATGCAGGAGAGCATGCCGAGGGCGAGAATATCGATCTTCAGAATGCCGAGTTCGTCGATGTCGTCCTTGTCCCATTCGATGATGGTGCGCCCCTCCATCGAGGAATGGAGGATGGGCACCACCTCGTCGATCCGCCCGCGGGTGATGACGAAGCCGCCCACATGCTGGGAGAGATGGCGGGGAAAGCCGGCCATCTCCGAGGCGTAATGCAGGACGGCGGCGGTCGTCGGGTCCTTGGCCGAAAGCCCAGCGGATTCGG
Organism: Fulvimarina manganoxydans; assembly: GCF_900176465.1. Lineage (GTDB taxonomy): Bacteria > Pseudomonadota > Alphaproteobacteria > Rhizobiales > Rhizobiaceae > Fulvimarina > Fulvimarina manganoxydans. The sequence continues at coordinate 18,190 of NZ_FWXR01000037.1, read as the reverse complement.
CCTCGCGCTCGCCGACCTCGGAGGAATGGTAGCCCCAGACCGAGCCCGACAGGGCGCCCACCGCATCCTCCGACAGGCCGAAGGCCTTGCCCACCTCGCGAAAGGCCGAGCGGGCGCGATAGGTGATGACGGTAGCGGCGAGCGCGGCATTGTCGCGGCCATAATGGTCGAAGATATACTGGATTACCTCTTCGCGCCGCTCATGCTCGAAATCGACGTCAATGTCGGGCGGCTCGCGCCGGTCGGGCGAGATGAAACGCTCGAAGAGAAGGCCGGCTCGTTCGGGCGAGACCTCGGTGATGCCGATGACATAGCAGACGAGCGAATTGGCGGCCGAGCCGCGCCCCTGGCACAGAATGCCGCGCGAGCGGGCGAACTCGACGATGTGGTGGACGGTGAGGAAATAGGGCTCGTATTCGAGGGTGCGGATGATCGAGAGCTCGTGCTCGATCGCCTTCGACACCGCTTCCGGGACGCCGTTCGGATAGCGCCAGCGCGCGCCTGCCTCGGCAAGGCGGCGCAAAGCCTCTTGCGGCGTGCAGTCGAGCCTCAGGGCCTCGTCGGGATATTCGTATTTCAGGCTCTTGAGATCGAAAGAGAGCTCCGAGAAGAAACGGCTCGCCGTCTCGATCGCTTCCGGATAGGCGCGAAAGAGCCGGGCCATCTCCTCGGCCGGTTTCAGATGGCGTTCGGCATGGACGGCGAGGCGATGGCCCGCCTCGGCGAGAGGCACATGCTCGCGAATGGCGGTCATGACATCCATGAGGCGTCGGCGGGCCGGTGCATGGTGGAAGGCGTCGTTCGTCGCTAGAAGCGGGATGTTGCAGGTGCGCGCAAGACCATCGGCCCGCGCGAGACGGCGCTCGTCGAAGCCGTCATGACGGGGGGCAACGGCGAGATGGAGATGGCCGGGGAAGGAGGCGCGAAGCTCGAAGAGACCTGCGCGTAAGGTGACGAGGCGCTCCTCTTCGTCCGGCTCGAAGCTGCCCAGCCAGTCGGGCGCCAGGAGCGCGAGATTGAGCCCTTCGCCCCATTCCAGAAGGTCGTTCCGCTCCAGAATGCAGGTGCCTTTCTCGGCCCTGAGATTGCCTAAGCTCAAGAGCCGGCAGAGCCGCCCCCAGCCCGCCCGATCGCGCGGATAGGCGAAGACATCCGGCGTTTCGTCGGCAAAGACGAGGCGTGCGCCGGGGGCGAAGGGAAGGCCGGCTTCCTTGGCCGCCTGATAGGCGCGCACGACACCGGCCACCGTGTTGCGGTCGGCAAGGCCGAGCCCGGCAAGGCCGAGGCGCTTGGCCGTGACGACGAGCTCCTCGGGCTGGGAGGCGCCGCGCAGAAAGGAAAAAGCGCTGGCCACGCCGATCTCGGCAAAGCGGGGCGTTTCGGGCAGGTGAGGGGAGATGGAAAGGGACATTCTTGGCTCATTCGGTCAGGCGAAGAGGCCATGCATGAACCAGACGGCGGGATGGCTTGGCAGGACGAGGTCCGGATCGATGATTTCCCGATCGCCCGATAGGTCGCGATGCTCGCGAAAGAGCCAGAAATGGCGGCCGGTCTCGTCCTCCACGCGAAAATAGTCGCGCGGGGCCTCTGGGGTCTCGCGCCACCATTCGCCGGCAATGCGCTCCGGCCCTTCTGCTCGGCGCACCCGGTAGAGCGCACGGCGCCAGCGGAAGGAAAAAGGCGCCCCATCGGGCAGATCAAAGCTCGCCTCGATCGGTTCGGGCCGGGCGAGGAGGCGCAAAGGGCGCAAGGCCGGACCTGGGCGCGTTTCGATCGGAGATGTGGCGTTTCCTGCGGCCCGACGACTTCGCCTCGCAAACGCGCTCGCTGTTCCGCGAGTCCTGTCGCCTAGCGCCGTCTCTTCCTGTCGGCCACTTTCTGCCAGCGCCGTCGCTGCCGGGCGGGCTCTCTCTGCCAGCGCCGTCGCTGCCGGGCGAGCTCTTTCTGTTAGCGCCGTCGCTGCCGGGCGCCAGTGGGCGGCGCGCTCGGGAATCCAGCTCTCCACCGTCTTGGCAATGAGCACCGCCTCCTGGCCGAGACGCGCGCCGAGCCGGTCGACGAGATGGGTGAGGCCCGTTCCCTCCGGGTCCTCGCCTGTCAGATCGGTCTGCGTCCCTTCCAGCGATTCGGCCTCATGGACAGAAAGGCGCACCAGATCGTAACCGAAGCCGGCATCGAGCTCGTCGCCGAGGCTTGCCAGCTTCTCGCGAAAGAGAGCGGCGACGCGTTTGGGCTCACGCAAGGGGCGGGCGGTGCCGACTTCGAGCCGGTTCACCACCCCATCCACCCGGAAAAGCGAGAGTTCGAACCGGCGGGCGCCGAGGCCTCGCTCTTCGAGATCGCCCTTCAGGCGCTCAGTGAGACTGAGAAGCAGGCGGGCGATGTCCTCCATGAGCGAAATCGGCTCGAAGAGGCGCCGCTCGGCCGATAGATGCGCCACCGGCCGGCGGGGATTGATAGGCCGCTCCGTGATGCCCGTTGCCGCATCCAGCCGGTCGAGAAGCGTCTTGTCGAAGCGCCGGGCAAGCCCCGCCCGCGGCTGGTCCAGAAGCGCGGCCACCGTCTTGAGGCCGAGGCGGGCCAGAAGCGCGGTCGTCTCCGGCTCCAGCCGCAGCGCTTTGACGGAGAGGGCGGCGACCGCCGCCATCTCGCCGCCGCGCGGCACAATGAGCGGCGCAGCGCCCGCCGTCATCAGCGCCATCGCCGCGCCGGCCGAACTTGCGATCGCCGCGCTCGCCGCAAAACCTTGATGGAAAAGCCGGATGAGGATGTCGTCCATCAATGCCCGCTCGCCGCCCAAGAGATGGGCGCAGCCGGAAATGTCGAGGACGAGGCCGAAAGGCGGATCGAGAGCGACGAGGGGCGTATAGCGATCGCACCAGTCGGCGATCGCGGCAAGAAGCCGCCGATCGGCCTCCGGATCGCAGGCCAGGGTCTCGCAGGTCGGAAAGCGGGCGCGCGCCTCCGCCAGGCCGAGGCCGGGCAGAAGACCGGCCTGTTCGGCGTGCTCGCATACCGCCGTGATGCGATTGGCATTGGCCGCGTTGCGGTAAAGGGCGAGAAGGGGCGGCGCTTCGTTCGCCGTCGCTCCTTGCGCCTCAGAGCGCCAGCCGCGCCCCACCCGTTCGCGCATGATCCGGTCGGTGGGCAGTCTCGGCAGGGTGAGGGCGAGAAAGCGGTTCTCCACTGGCTGTTCGTTTTGCGGGGAAGAAGAGGCGGTCATGGCGGCTCCAGGCGATGTCGAGGCGAAGGGGCGGCCCGGCGCGGTTCTTCTCCACCTCCAGGCAAAAGGTGGGCGCGCCGATCAGCCGGCGATGGGTGGGAAGATCGGGGACAGTCAGCGCCGGCCCCGCCCGGATGGCGAGCCGCAACGGGGCGGCCGTCGCTTGCGGCTCGGCGCTCTGACGCAGGAGAAGGAGCGGCGTTCCGGCTTTGCGCGCGCGAAGATGCAGGCGCCGCGTGCCGTCGAGGGACAGAAGCGCTGGATTGCCTCTGACTTCCAGAACCGCCAGCGCCAGCGCCCGGGAGGCGGCCGCCTCCTCCGCCGCCCAGACCGCGTCCTTCAGCCTTGGCGCCGAGACGAGGGCGAGGGCGCGGGGGGTGAGGCCGAAGGCGGCAAAGCCCGGCGGATAGGGCAGGCCCGCTTCGCCGAGAGCGCTGCGTTCGCCGATCCACAGAAGCGGACGATCCACGGCCGCGACGAGACGGGCGGCAAGCGCCAGGCAAAAGCCGATAAGCGCCCCCATGTCGCGGCTTTCCTGCGCCCGGATCTCGATCAGCCCGTGTCGGGGCAGGCCGCCGCCGAGCGCGGCGTCGATCGCCGGATGGCCGAGGGAGAGGCAAGGCCTCTGCGCCTCTGTTTCGGCCGGCTTGTCGCCGCCCGATGCCGGCTGTGCCAAATACTTTTCTTTAGGACTATAATCGGAAGCCGTCTCGGCTTTCGGAGACGAACAGCTAGGCGCCTCCAGCGGTGAGTGAGTCTGACGAGCCGCCTCAAGCCGCGAGATGTTTGGATCAGATGCGTCGAGTCGCGCAATTTTCGAACACGGCGCATCAAGACGCGTGACTTTTGAACGAGGCGCGTCAAGACGCGCCGGGAGCGCTCCTTCGATCCGAGCGATCGCGCCACGCAGCTCTTCCAGAACTGTTTGGCGCTCCGTTTCCGGCCCAGGAGACGAAACCTCACGCGGACAGGGCCCTTGCTCAGCCTCTTCGTCCTCCGTCGCCTTCTCCTCGCTCGCGCCGCGAGCAAGGAAACAGCATCGCTCAGAGCTCTCGATCCCCTTGGCTGCAAGGCGAATGGCCGAAAAGCCGGCACCCGCTTGTTCGTCTGGCGCACTGTGCGCGGACGTCTCGCAAAGTCCATGGGAATCGCTCAGAGAGACCGGCCCGCCTTTCGCCGTCTCCGCCTGTCGCGCAATCAACCCTTGCGTCTTGGCCTTGTTTCCCCATGCGACGAGGCGGCCGAATTCCTCTCGGCCCGGACCCTTCGTCTCGCAGAAGCGAGGATCGCAAATCGGCATGGCGCTCTCCTTCCGCCGCCTTTCGACAGGCGGTCGGTGCATCCTTCAGACAAGGCGTTCGTTCCTCTTATGTTCCAAATGGATTCCAGAGCGACGGCAGAGAGTCAAGCTGCCGAACTCAGATTGAATTCCTATCGGCCGATGACAAGCAAGGGGCTGGTCATCCTGTCAGACGCTGAGAAAGCTGAGCGTGGCGCTCATGACCTTCGATCTGGAACCAGCACGCTCGCGGTTCCGGCTGCGGCGGTGACAGGCAAGGCGCAAAAGCAGAAGAATCCGCATCCCGAAGGATTGCCGGTACCGAGCTCATCGCGGTTCTCTCGGCCCATGACATCCGAATTTACAACGGATGCGCCGCTTCAACTGGCCGCTGTTTCCTTCGGCTCGAAATCCGAAGGCGATCTTCTGATCAGAACCGGCCAGGCGGTTCCACAATACATGACACTACGCTCGAACGCAGGCGGCGACTTGATCGTAGAGCCGAGAGCTTCGACGCTTCGTCATTCTGGCCACCGTGCCGAGAATCCAGAAACGTCTAATACGGTGTCCGACTGATTCAGTTGGGCTCCGTATCAAAGCCCGCGCGGCGTTCGAGCGGCTTTAAAAAATCCGGTTCGCGAAGCGATTAAACGGATTTCGTATGAAAAAGGAGTGGCTTCATTGGCGCACTGGATGCTCAAGATGGAGCTTGAAGCATGACGAGTGCGATGAAAGCGAAGGTCCTGTATCTGAGTGCCGTGCCCTCGATATGCGCCATTCGACGCAACTGTCGTGCATTCTGAGGCGGTTCAGACGACCGGCACCATCGCACTGGCCAGCTTTTGATTTTGGTCTTTGCTGCCTCGGATACTCAATGGATCCGGGGGACGCCGAAACCGGAGGTCTCGGCGTCGAACTTCGTTGACCGCGCAGGGGCGGGGTGTCCGGTCAGTTCCTAAGCGGCTTTCCGGTCTTCATCATGGCTTCGATCCGTTCGACGGTGGCCGACGTTCTCAAGAGATCGGCGAAGCACTCCCGTTCGAGCTCAAGGATCATATCGTCCGTCAGCGTGTCGAGAGGATCGGCGTCACCCCCTGTGAGCACTTCGGCGAGCTTGCCCGAGACGACGACGTCGTGCGGTGTCGCCTTGCCCTGATGTCTGACCTGTTGGACCGCGAGATCGAGAGCGGCTCGGCCTGAAGGTCCCGCGAGGCGATATTCGCGACCCTTTGGCGGGGTGTAATCCTTCGCCAGCTCCAAGGCTCGCTCCTTCGCATCGGCGAGAAGTCGGTCCTTGTTCATGGTGATGCGATCATGCGGGCGCAGGAAGAGATGGTCCTTCGCCTCGGCCGCGGACTTGGCGACCGTTGCCACCGATATGAGCTCGAAGGCGCGGGCCGACGCAGGCATCGGACCTTTCGGGAGCCGCCCGATCGTTTGCCAACGATGAAGCATTTCCGCGCAACCGCCCCAACCGGGAATCAAACCGACGCCGGCCTCGACAAGACCAATATAGGTTTCGGCATGGGCCTGGACCGCATCGCAATGGAGCAGGATTTCGCAGCCCCCGCCGACGGCCATGCCCGAGGGAGCGCCGACCACGGGGAATGGCGCGGTCCGAAGACGCCCGAAGATCTGCTGACCGAGCGCGGTGATCTTGCCGATCTCCTCGTGACCGCCAGACTTCAGGGCCTCGGCGACGAGCCCGAGATTGGCGCCCACCGAGAAGTTCGTCCCCTCATTGTGGATCACGAGTGCGGTGTAGTTGGCTTCGACGAGGCTCAAGGCTTCGTCGAGAAGCATGAGCAATTTGTCGTCGATGCTGTTCGCTTTCGAGGTGAACTCGAAACAGGCAATGCCGTCTCCGACGTCCCAAAGCCGGGCCGACTCGTTGGCAAGCAATGGCGATCCGCTTCGCTTGACGTCGGACAGAAGAAGCACGCCCTCCGGCCGCACAACCGGATGGTAAGCGCCGTCGAGGCCGAGCTGCTTCAGCTCGCCGCCCTCTGTCTTGTAGAAACTGGCGTTTCGCGCCGCCTGAAGGATCGGCGGCACGGGCTCGTTGGCTGCCTCGAGACGCTCGGCAAGCCAAGCCGGGCCGATCGCGTCGATCAGTTCGAAGGGGCCTTGCTGCCACGAATAGCCGAGCCGCATGGCTTCGTCGATGTCGGCGATCGTATCGGCCGCATCGCCCACCAGCCGTGCGGCGTAGGAGAGCGTCGGAACCATGACGGCCGCGGCATAGCGTCCAGCCTCGCTGTCATGCTCCAAGAGCGCTCGCGGCGAGGAGCCGGCCTCAGTGATCGCGGCAAGCTTCGGTTTTGTCACGGGGGAGAACTTGCCGGTTCGAAGGTCGACCGCCTCCTTCTGTGTCTGACCGCCTTCGCGGTTGACGCGGTAAAAGCCGCCCTTGCCCTTGCGACCCGTATAACCCTCCGCGATCAGTTGTTTCAGGATCGGAAAGTCGCGGTTCGAATTCTGGTAGGGATCGTCTTCGGGCAATGCCTTGGACAGGCTCGCATTGATATGCGGCATCAGGTCGAGACCGACGAGGTCGAGAAGTCCGAAAACGCCCGTCTTCGGAAAGCCGAAAGGGCGGCCGATCACTTGGTCTGCCGCCTCGACCGCAATGCCGCGCTCGGCGGCCTCGATCGCGGCCGTCTGCAGCCAGAAGACGCCCAGTCGGTTGGCGATGAAGCTGGGTGTGTCCTTGGCCGTCACCACCGTCTTGCCGAGGCGCCGATCGGCAAACTCGCTGACCGCCTTGACGGCTTCGGCACGCGTTGCACCGCTTGAGACGACCTCCAGAAGACGCATGTAGCGCGGCGGATTGAAGAAGTGGGTTATCAGGAAGTCGTTCGAAAAGCCTTCCGGTAGACCCTCCAGAAGCGTTGCGAGCGGGATGGTCGAGGTGTTGGAGGAGACAATGCTGCCGGTCTTGCGAACGCCGTCGATCCGGCGGTAAAGATCCTGCTTGATGTCGAGGCGCTCGATCACCGCCTCCACGATCCAATCCACATCCGCCAGGCGCTCGAGATCGTCCTCGAGATTGCCGGCCTCGATCAGTCGCGCGGCCTTGTTGTGCATGAAGGGGGCGGGCGAGGCCTTCAGCATGCGCTGAATGGCCCCTTCCGCGAGCGCGTTTCGGCTCTTTGCGTCCTTTGGCACGATGTCGAGGAGGAGGACCTTGGTCCCGGAATTGGCGATCTGGGCGGCGATCGTCGCACCCATGACGCCAGCACCGATGACGGCCGCCGTTTCAATCGTCGTCATTATACAGCCTCCAGAACCGTCGCGATCCCCTGGCCACCACCGATGCACTGGGTCGACAGGGCGTATTTTGCGCCTTCGCGCTTCAAGAGGCTTGCTGCCTTGCCGACGATACGGGCGCCGGTCGCGCCAAGCGGATGGCCGAGAGAGATCGCACCGCCGTCGAGATTGACGGTGGCCTCGTCCAGCCCGAGGTCGCGAATGCAGGCGATGGATTGGCTGGCGAAAGCCTCGTTCAGCTCCACGACGCCCAGATCGCTCGCCGAGAGCCCCGCGCGATCGAGCGCCGAACGTGTCGCGCCGACAGGGCCGACGCCCATGATTTCGGGTGAACAACCCTTGACGGCCACGGATTTGATCATGGCAAGGACGGGGAGATCGTTCTTCGCGGCGTAGTCTTCCGAGCAGATCAGCACGGCCGCGCAACCATCGGTCAGCGGCGATGAGGTGCCCGCCGTAACCGTTCCATCGGCAGCGAAGGCAAGCTTCAAGCCTTCGAGCGCTTCCTTGGTGGTGCCGGGACGCGGGCACCCGTCGGTATCGACGGTTCCATCCGGCCCTTCGATCGGCACGATCTCATCGGCAAATCCGCCATTCTGAATGGCCTTGGCGGTCTTGTCTTGAGACCGAAGCGCGAAGGCTTCCTGTTCGTCGCGCGAGATCTGCCAGCGCCGGGCGACGTTCTCGGCCGTCTCGCCCATGCTCATATAGATTTCCGGGTTTGCCTTCGCGACGGCCGGATTGGGCATCGGGTTGAACCCCATGATCGGCACGCGGCTCATGCTTTCGACGCCGGCGCACACGAAGACCTCACCCGCACCGAGCGCGATCTGGCCCGCGGCAACATGGACGGAGCTCATCGAAGAGCCGCAGAACCGGTTGATCGTCGCGCCGCCCGTGCTCTTCGGCAGACCGGACATCAGGCCGACGATCCGGGCCAGATTCATCCCCTGCTCGCCTTCCGGGAAGGCGCAACCGAGGAGAAGATCCTCGACGTCGGAGGGGTCGATACCCGCACGCTCCACCAGCGCGCGCACGACCGTCGCAGCGAGATCGTCCGGCCGAACCTTGGCAAGAGCGCCCTTGCGGGCAAGCGTGAATGGCGAGCGCGCATAGCCCGCCACGACAGCACGTGTCATGACTTCTTCTCTCGTTTGTGTTTGAAAATCTGCAACGTTTCGCCCGTTGCGATCAGTCGTCCCGGCAAGTCTGCCCGGCGTCCGATTCCATGTCTTCTCCGAGCGCTTCTGCGGCCGTCCGCTCGATCGCCCTCAACTCGCAGAGCGTGAGCTTCAATGAGTCCATTTGCTCCTCGAGCTCCACAATGCGGGCCCGGGCCTTGGCGAGAAGAGCACCCGTCTGTTTCTGGTGCTTCGGGTCCGCATCGTAGAGTTCCAGATATTCCTGGATATCGCGGATGGAAAAACCGAGCCGCTTGCCGCGCATGATCAGCGAGAGGCGCGCCCGGTCGCGCAGCGTGTAGACGCGTGTCGAGCCTAGCCGACCCGGTGAGAGAAGGCCTTGCTCTTCGTAGAAGCGTATGGTGCGGGTCGTGATGGAGAGTTCGTCCGCGAGTTCTGTGATCGTGAATAGGTCGTCCATCTTCCGCGCGCGCTCTCACACTATGTGCAGCGAAGGCAGCCTCATACGGTCCGCCGCTTGGAGCGCCGACCATGGGATACTGCACAAGAGTCCACGAGGCCCGCGAACCCGCAGCCATCCATGGATGTCTTGCCATCGAACAAGCCTCCCACCACCTGACGCCGCCGAACAATCGAACCGAACAACGGTTCGAGCCCTCCAATGCGACCGACGCAAAGCGTGGGCCGAGCCGGCGACGACCCTTTCAAAGCGCTGCTCTGAAAAGGGCTGTCAGTCTCGATTCGGTGCGGAACGATGCCTCACCGAAGACGCGGATACACGCTTGTTCCTCATTGATCAAGCAGTTTACGTAAACGTCATACGACTTCGGTTGCATACCTCCGCATCGATCGTACGAAATCCGTTTGAATCGCTTCGCGAGGACGAATTTCAACACGCGGCCTCAGGGCCGCCCGAGCGAAATGTCCGGCGGAAAATCGCGAGCTTAGATCATCAAAGCGCTCGCCCGATCGGCGACGACCTTCGATCTTGCACCCGTTTGATTGGACGGTACCGGCGGGCCGCCCGATCAAGTCGATGGAAGGGTCAAAGCGCCTCGTGCGCCATGCGTCCCATAGGCGCCAGGGCGCAGGACGGTCCCTCCGAACGGGGTCTCGCGGGACCTTGGCTCAGAGGTCAGCCATTCGCTGTCCTCGCGCTCGTCATGCACGAGGGGCGTCCCGCGGCATTCACATATCTTCTCGCTGAGAGGTAAAGGCCGGACATGGACGCGCCCGCTTCTCCCCGGGGCAGACCTGCCGCCCTTCGACACGCTCGAGAGGCGACGAGGGCTTGCTCGAATCACTCTTAGGAAAAATGCCGATCGGCGAAAATATTGGTCTTGTTGGAGATATATCTCTCATCCGCCCTTGGGGCACTTCTCCCCGTGGGGTGAGGTCGCCGGGTGCTTGCTGCCGGCTGCTGAGACAAGTCGCCAAGGTCATTGTCAGGATTTCTGTCGGTCGCAAGCGCCCGCAATCCTGACCCGGCGCATCATTGCGTGAATGTCGTTGGGCGCCGTGTGCTTTTTGGAAAAATCAATTCCGATATTCGGACCGATGCGGGAGCCGCAGACTCATACTGCCGGACGAATGAATTGGCCCCTCGGGTCATTCCACGTCCAGCGAAGGGCTTAGACGCCGCTCGGGCTGCCAGCGAACATTCGAAAGCGATGCTTTCATATGTTCGCTGGCGTCACGGCTCTTCAGATGTCGTAGAAGCGCGCGGCGGTGCCACTGAACAGCGCTTCGCGCTCGTCGGCGCTCAAGGGGGCGGCCAGTTCGCGCGCGACTGCGAGCCAGCGTCCATAGTCTCCGGCGAGTTCCAAGACCGGCCAGTCGCTGCCCCACATGGTGCGCGAGGCCCCGAATGTCGCCATGACATGATCGAAGACCGGACGGAGTGTCTCCGCCGACCACCCGGTTCCGAACTCCGTCGCAAGCCCTGACAGTTTGCAGACGACCTGGTCGTGGGCGGCAAAAGCCGCGATTCCCTGCCGCCAATCATCGCCCGGATCGGTGCCGTCAAAGACCGGTTTTGCGCAATGATCGACGACGATTGGCAGATTCGGCATGTCGACCGCCAGGGCTTCGAGCACCTTGAAATGACGCGGCTTGACGAGAGCGTCGAGCCGTAGCCCCGCATCCGCCACCTGGGCCAACCCGTCCCGCACTGCGGGGCGCGACAGCCAATCGGTATCCTCGATATCCTGAAGCATCGGCCGGATGCCCCGCAGCTTCGGATGGGCGATATGCGAAAGTTGCGCCTCGACGTCGCCCTCGAGATCGATCCAGCCGACGACGGCTCGGATAAGCGGCGCTTGATCGGCAAGCTCGAGGAGGAAGATGGTCTCATCCACGGTGGGCGCTGCCTGGACGACAACCGTGCCCTCGACGCCGCCCTCGCTCGCCATAGGCAGAAGGTCCGTCGGCAGCCTGTCATGGCGCAGAGGCGCCGCGCCTTCGTCCTCCATCCAGAAATAGTCGCCCCGAGATATGCGCCAGAAATGCTGATGGGAGTCGATGACCATGAGAAGCTCGTGGGATATCAAAAGAGACCATAGGGCCTTCAAGGCCTGAACAGCGGATCAAGCTCTGTCAATCACCATCTATCGCGAACGGCTCACGCCAAAGGACCGATGAAGCAATTCCGCGAAAGCCGGGCATATTGGCCGAACCGGCGTCCCGCTCACACGAACCGCCTCGGGGGTTGCGCGGGACGAAAGGTCCTCGGCGGAACGCATGCCGGATTTGTCTTCCGACCTCGCTGAATGTCTGCGCGGCGGGTCGGTCTCTCGAAGCCGAGCTTTCGAGCGGCCGGCGCATCGGTCGAGGATGCGCCGGAGTGGGCCGGTCGAACGGACCGCCCGAATGCGTCAGCCGAAACGTTTGGCGTGCCAGCTCAGGTGATCGTCCATGAAGGTCGAGATGAAATAATAGCTGTGGTCATAGCCCGGCTGCATGCGGAGCGTCAGGTCGATGCCGGCGTCAGTGCAGGCCTTTTCGAGAAGCTGGGGCTTCAATTGCTCGGCGAGGAAATTGTCGGCCTCGCCCTGATCGACCAAAAGCGCATCGACGCGCGCGCCGTCTTCGATCAAGGCCACCGCATCATGCTTGCGCCATTTCGCCTTGTCGTCGCCGAGATAGCCGGGAAGCGCCTTGTGGCCCCAGGGAACTTGGCTCGGCGCGACGATCGGCGCGAAGGCGGAGACGGCCTTGTAGCGTTCCGGGAAGGTCAACCCAATCGTCAGGGCGCCATGGCCGCCCATGGAATGGCCCATGATCGACTGGCGGTCCATATCGGCCGGGAAGTTCTCCGCGATCAGCTTGGGCAGCTCCTCGGTCACATAGCTCCACATGCGATAGTGCTTGGCGAAGGGCTCTTCGGTCGCATCCACATAGAAGCCGGCGCCGAGCCCGAAATCATAGGCCTTGTCGGCATCGTCGGCGACGTCCTCGCCGCGCGGGGAGGTATCGGGCGCGACGAAGATCAGGCCGAGCTCGGCGCAGCGCTTGCGAAACTCGCCCTTCTCCGTGACATTGGCATGGGTGCAGGTGAGGCCCGACAGATACCAGACGACCGGCAGCTTGGCGCCTTGTGTATGGGGCGGCACGAAGACCGAGAAGGTCATGTCCGTGCCGGTCTCCTTCGAGGCGTGCTTGTAGACGCCCTGGACGCCGCCATGAGCGGTATTGGTGGAAACGGTTTCCATCACTCTTGTCTCCCTCGCATTTGTTTCAGGTCGGGCCCGCGCGGGCGCCGGGCCGGTCAGGCCCCATGCGCGGCGGCTCGTCTCATGTCGATATGGGGTATGCCGTCTTCGTCGTAAGGCTCGGAGGCGACGCGGAAGCCTTGGCCGGCATAGAAGGTCTCAAGATGCGCCTGGGCCGACAGCGCGATCTCCCGGTCCGGGAAGCGCTCTTGCGCATAGCGCAGGGCCTCCGCCATCATTTCGCCGCCGAGGCCGCGGCCGCGATAGTCCGCCGCCGTCACGATCCGACCGATGCGGACCGCATCGTCATCGGCGAGAACGCGCAGGCACCCGGCGAGATCGTCGCCGATCATCAGGCGCAGATGGATCGCGTCCGGGTCGAGCCCGTCGATCTCGGCAAAGGCGCAGGCCTGTTCGACGACGAAGACCAGGCAGCGCAGGCGCAGGAGATCATGGACCTCCTGCGCAGACATTTCGTCGAAGGCGCTCCACCGGAACACGATGTCCGGCGGCGCGCTGTCTGCTTCGAGGGTCACCCTCAGTAGACGACGACGGAGCGGATCGACTTGCCCTCATGCATGAGGTCGAAGCCCTTGTTGATCTCTTCCAGGCTCAGCGTGTGGGTGATCATCGGATCGATCTGGATCTTGCCGTCCATGTACCAGTCGACGATCTTCGGCGTGTCGGTGCGCCCGCGCGCGCCGCCGAAGGCCGAACCCTTCCAGACGCGGCCGGTGACGAGCTGGAACGGCCGGGTGGAGATTTCCTTGCCGGCTTCCGCAACGCCGATGACCACCGAGACGCCCCAGCCGCGATGGCAGGCTTCCAGCGCCTGACGCATGACCATGGTGTTGCCGGTGCAGTCGAAGGTGTAGTCGGCGCCGCCGCCGGTCAGTTCGACGAGATGGGCGACGATATCGCCGTCGATCTCCTTCGGATTGACGAAATGCGTCATCCCGAACTTCTCGCCCCAGGACTTCTTGTCGTTGTTCAGATCGACGCCGATGATCTTGTCGGCACCGACGAGCCGTGCGCCCTGAATGACGTTGAGGCCGATGCCGCCGAGGCCGAAGACGACCACATTGGAGCCCGGCTCGACCTTGGCCGTATTGACCACGGCGCCGACGCCGGTGGTCACGCCGCAGCCGCAATAGCAGCTGGTCTTGAAGGGCGCGTCGGTGCGGATCTTAGCGACCGCGATCTCGGGCAGGACGGTGAAGTTCGAAAAGGTCGAGCAGCCCATATAATGGTAGATCGGCTGGCCCTTATAGGAAAAGCGCGAGGTGCCGTCCGGCATTACGCCCTTGCCTTGCGTGGCGCGAATGGCGGTGCACAGATTGGTCTTGCCGGAGAGGCACGACTTACACTGGCGGCATTCGGGCGTGTAGAGCGGAATGACATGGTCGCCGGGCTTCACATAGGTGACGCCCTTTCCGACCTCGCGCACGATGCCGGCGCCCTCATGGCCGAGCACCGAAGGGAACAGGCCTTCGGAATCGAGACCGTCCAGCGTGTAGGCATCCGTGTGACAGATGCCCGTCGCCATGATCTCGACGAGGACCTCGCCCTCCTTCGGGCCTTCGAGATCAAGCTCGACGATCTCGAGCGGTTTCTTGGCCTCGAAGGCGACGGCGGCTCTGGTCTTCATCGGCTTGGGATCCCCTTGAAAGCGATTGTCGCGGGTTCCTAGCCATTTTTGGAGCCATTGCAAATACCATGGATCGGGACCTCGAAACGCGGTTGCGACATCGCCCCGACCGACCTTTTAAGAACGCTCCCCAGACGGGTGAGCCCGCTCTGCGTGCCGGTTCGTTCCTCGGATCGCCGTCTCCGATCGGACTGCCGAGATCCTTGCGCTCGCCATGTCCATCAGTTCTGGGTTTCGCGCGTCCAGAGCGCGACGGCCATGGACCGATTGCGCACATTGAGCTTTTCGTAAATGTTCTTGAGATAATACTTCACGGTATTTTCCGACATGCCGATCCGGTTGGCGATCTGCTGATTCGTCCAGCCGCGAGCCAGAATATCGAGGAGTTCGCGCTCCCGCGCATTGAGCGCGGCGAGCGGTGTGTCGTTCAGGGAGGCGAAATCGATAAAGGGAATGCAAATATGCCCCGCCGCCACGGCCCGTAAGGTCGTGAAGAAGATGTCGATGTCGTCCTGCTGGTAGCAATACCCCCGAGCGCCGAGACGCACTGCCTGGCGCAATGCGCTGGGTTCGCGATTGTTGCTGAACACCACTGATTTGACGGCGCTGTTCTTGGCCTTCAAGCGGCGCAGGACCTCCAGCGCCTTCATATCCGCCAGATCCCAGGCGATGACCGCGATGTCGATCCCGTCCTCGGTGGCGGCGATGAGATCGCTTCCTTTTTCGCTGATGCGCTCGAGCGCCAGATCGGCCTGGTTTTGGACGAGACTTGTGATGCCCGAGACGACCAGAGGATTGGCTTCCAGAAGAAAG
Source organism: Fulvimarina manganoxydans (assembly GCF_900176465.1). Classification (GTDB taxonomy): domain Bacteria; phylum Pseudomonadota; class Alphaproteobacteria; order Rhizobiales; family Rhizobiaceae; genus Fulvimarina; species Fulvimarina manganoxydans. The sequence goes on along the minus strand of NZ_FWXR01000037.1, from coordinate 3,105 downwards.
ACACGCGTCGGCTGCAATCGCGGATGGTTACCCGCCATTGTTTCCTCCCGATTCATGTGCCCCCCATGATCTGGCACAACTTAGCGCATCCGGGGGTTCGTGTCTTTCCTCCGATCGGGCAAAGATTGCGTCTGAGCCCCTGTCCGATGGACGAAGCGGGACTACTCGAATGGGCGGATTTTGTCTGCGATCCGGTAGTGGCGCTGGCGCGTCCATGTCCGACACTTGAACAATGCGCTGTCAATGTGCATTCGACGACGGATCGAGGGAATGATCGGTTCGCCCGTCCAAGAAAAATGATTCAAATGAGACGAAGCCTGACTTCGGGAGGAGACATGGGCCAGCCATCTGACATCGAAATTGCGCGCGCTGCCGCCAAGAAGCCGATCCAGGAGATCGGTGCCAAGCTCGACATACCGGCCGAGCAGCTTCTGCCTTACGGACACGACAAAGCGAAGGTCTCGGCTGGATTCATCGCGGCCCAGGCCGGCAAGCCGGACGGCAAGCTCATTCTGGTCACTGCGATCAACCCGACGCCGGCCGGCGAGGGCAAGACGACGACGACCGTCGGCCTCGGCGACGGACTGAACCGGATCGGCAAGCGGGCCGTCATCTGCATCCGCGAAGCCTCGCTTGGTCCGAATTTCGGCATGAAGGGCGGCGCTGCCGGCGGCGGTCATGCCCAGGTCGTGCCGATGGAGGACATGAACCTCCATTTCACCGGCGATTTCCATGCGATCACCTCGGCCCACAACCTCCTCGCGGCGATGATCGACAACCACATCTATTGGGGCAACGATCTCGACATCGACATCCGGCGCGTGACCTGGCGCCGCGTTCTCGACATGAACGATCGCGCCTTGCGTCAGGTCGTGACCTCCCTCGGCGGCGTCGCCAACGGCTTTCCGCGCGAAACCGGTTTCGACATCACCGTGGCGTCCGAAGTCATGGCGATCCTGTGTCTGGCCTCCGATCTTAGCGATCTGAAGCGGCGCTTGGGCGACATGATCGTCGCTTATCGCCGCGACAAGTCGCCGGTCACCTGCCGCGATATCGGGGCCGATGGGGCGATGACGGTTCTTCTGAAGGACGCGATGCAGCCCAATCTGGTGCAGACGCTGGAGAACAATCCTGCCTTCGTCCATGGCGGCCCCTTCGCCAATATCGCCCATGGCTGCAATTCGGTGGTCGCCACCCGCACGGCCCTGAAGCTCGCCGACTATGTGGTGACGGAAGCCGGCTTCGGGGCCGATCTCGGCGCCGAGAAGTTCTTCGACATCAAGTGCCGCAAGGCGGGCCTGAAACCGTCCTGTGCGGTGATCGTCGCCACCTGCCGGGCCCTGAAGATGAATGGCGGCGTCGCCAAGGCCGATCTGGGCGCCGAGAATGTCGACGCGGTCCGGGCCGGCTGCGCCAATCTCGCTCGCCACATCTCCAATGTGAAAGGGTTCGGCGTTCCCGTCGTCGTCGCCATCAACCATTTCGTCACCGATACGGATGCCGAGATCCAGGCGCTGAAGGATGGGGTCGCCGAGCTCGGCGTCGAAGCGGTCCTGTGCAAGCACTGGGCCAATGGCAGCGCCGGCATCGAGGATCTGGCCAAGCGCGTCGCCGAACTCGCCGATAGCGGAGAGGCGGACTTCAAGCCGCTTTATCCCGACGAGATGCCGCTTCTCGACAAGATCGAGACCGTCGCCAAGAAGATTTACGGGGCGGGCGAGGTCGTCGCCGATCAGAGCGTTCGCAATCAGTTGAAGGAATGGGAGGCCGCCGGCCACGGATCTCTGCCCGTCTGCATGGCCAAGACCCAATATTCCTTCACCACCGATCCCAATGTGCGCGGCGCGCCGAGCGGGCATTCGATCCCCGTTCGCGAGGTGCGTCTTTCGGCCGGCGCCGGCTTCGTCGTCGCGATCTGCGGAGAGATCATGACGATGCCCGGCCTGCCGAGCGTGCCGGCCGCCAACTCCATCACCCTGAACGCCAATGGACATATCGAGGGTTTGTTTTAATGGCTGCGAAGCTGATCGACGGTAAGGCCTTCGCGGCGTCGGTGCGCGAGCGCGTCGGCGAGCATGTGTCGCGTCTCGTCAAGGAGCACGGCATCCAGCCCGGTCTCGCCGTGGTCCTGGTCGGGGAGAACCCGGCCAGCGAGGTCTATGTCCGCTCCAAGGGCAAGGCGACGAAGGAGGCCGGCATGAAGTCCGTCGAGCACAAGCTCGACGAAAAGACCTCCGAGGCCGATCTTCTGTCGCTGATCGACGAGCTCAACCGCGACGAGACGATCCACGGCATTCTCGTGCAATTGCCGGTGCCGGACCATATCGACGCCGAGAAGGTGCTCGCGGCCATCGATCCGGCAAAGGACGTGGACGGGTTTCACATTTCCAATGTGGGTCTGCTCGGCACTGGCCAGAAGTCGATGGTGCCCTGCACCCCGCTCGGCTGCCTGATGATGCTGCGCGATCACCATGGCTCCCTGTCGGGCATGGAGGCGGTCGTCATCGGGCGCTCCAACATCGTGGGCAAGCCGATGGCGCAGCTTCTCCTCAAGGACAGCTGCACCGTGACGATCGCCCATTCCCGCACCAAGGATCTGCCGGGTGTCGTGCGCCGTGCCGATATCGTGGTGGCGGCCGTCGGCCGGCCGAACATGGTGACGGCCGACTGGATCAAACCGGGCACGACGGTGATCGATGTGGGCATCAACCGCATCGAGAAGGAAGGCGGGGGCACCCGCCTCGTCGGTGACGTGGACTTCGACGACGTCTCCAAGGTCGCCGGCGCGATCACGCCGGTCCCCGGCGGCGTCGGGCCGATGACGATCGCCTGCCTCCTCGCCAATACGGTGACGGCCTGCTGCCGCGCCAACGGCCTGGCCGAGCCCGAGGGGCTGACCGCTTAAGTCCGCCTGCGTCGTTGCGTAAACCACCGTCGGGTCTCAAGATCTCGAACGTGAAACCGCTTCCCCCGATGCTTCGTCATCCTCGCACTCGAAGAGTGCGGGGACCCTGTGTGTTTGGGATAGTGTAGAGTGAGTGCGGGAAGGAGACCGACGGGACCCTGATCGCCCACGGGTAGATCGTGGCATGGCTCGATCCCTTC
>NZ_FWXR01000043.1 GCF_900176465.1 Fulvimarina manganoxydans | reverse complement strand
CATTCATGCTGGCCTCCTTCCAGCCAGCATGTTGAATCACAGCCCAGAGAAAAGCGGAATCCTCAGCGACTCAGTTCGATGTCATCCCGCTCTAGAAATCGATTTCGATGGCAATGCCCTTTTCCACCGCGAGATCGACGACCGCGGCCGCGACAGCGAGATCCTGAAGGCCGACGCCCGTGCCGTCGAAGAGGGTGATGTCGCTGTCGGCCGAGCGGCCCGGATGGGTGCCGTTGATGACGGCGCCGATCGTGGTGATGTCCGCCTCGCTGATCAGACCCTCGGCCACCGCATGCTGGGCCTCGCCGATCGTGATCGACTGGGCGACCTCGTTGGTGAAGACACGAGCCTTGGCCAGAAGCGCGGCCTCGACCTCCTGCTTGCCTTTGGTGTCCGTGCCCATGCAGGCGATATGCGTGCCCTCGGAGACGTGCTTCGCCATCAGCGAGGGCGAGAAGGCCGAGGTGATCGAGATGATCACATCCGCCTCGCCCATGCTGTCAAGCTCCACCGCCTCGAAGGGAAGGCCGGCTTGAGCCGCGACCTCGGAGAGTTCCGCCACCTTGGCGAGGTCGTCGACGCTGACGATGATGTCCGAGCCGAGCTTCGCCAGCCGCTCGATCTTCGCCGGATCGCGCACCTCGTTGGAGACGAGGATGTCCTTGATGCCGCCGCGCGCGAAGACCTCCGCTTCCGAGACCTTCTGGCAGCAGACGCCGACCGCGCCGCCGAGCTTTTCCTGAAGCTTCGCCACATCGACCGATTTGTGCATCTTGCTATGCACCCGGTGGCGCGTGCCGTGGGCTTTCGCGTAGTCGCCCATCTTCTTGATGTTGCGCTCCAGCGCGTCGAGATCGTTCTGCCGGCGAACAGTCCACTCGCCTGCGGAGCCAAGCCCCTTTCTCAGCCCGGCACCGCCTCGAACCGCTTTATCGTTCCGCCGCGCGGCGTTGAACGAGCGGAACCTGCCGATCCGCACCGAGCCGCAATGAAACTTGCTAAGCCGGCGCGATCGCTTCTCTATCAGCGGCGCATAGGCAAGATTCCAGCGATTGATCTTCGAATGATCGACCGCGAAGCCGCGTTCGGCGACCCTGTTCAAGTTGATAAGAAGCTCTCCATCATAAAGAGCCCGAAAAGCGGTAACGACGGTCGCCTGAATGTGAGCCTGACTAGACTGCGGTAGAGCCCGCCGTCCTCATCGTCCGAAGACCGGCACGCCGCGCAACAACCTTTTGAGTGTCGAATCCGACTCTGCGCCCGGTTCGGAAGTTGTCGCCCTCTCCATTCTATGAGCTGTCTCGCGCAACAGTTTCGCGGGATCGTCGACAACAAATCCGGCAATGAGTTCGCGCAGCTTGCTCGCTTCCCTGGCAAGCGTTGAAGCCGCTGCCGAGGATTCTTCGACCATTGTGGCATTCTGCTGCGTTACCTTGTCCATCTGGCCGATGGCGGAGTTGATTTGTCCGAGGCCCGTCGCCTGTTCTTGGGCAGACATCGCGATCGCATCCATCTGCACCGTGATTTCCGCGATATCGCGGCTGATTTCCTTCAATCCGGTACCGGTCTCGCGCACAAGCTGGGCGCCGGAATCGACTTCACTCGCCGAAGTGGTGATCAAGGTTTTGATTTCGTTGGCGGCCAGAGCGGAGCGCTGAGCGAGTTCACGCACTTCTTGTGCAACGACTGCGAAGCCTTTGCCGGACTCGCCGGCGCGTGCGGCTTCAACACCGGCATTCAACGCCAACAGGTTGATCTGAAAGGCAATTTCGTCGATCACACCGATGATGTTCGAGATCTTTTCCGAGCTTCTCTCGATCCGCTGCATGGCGTCCTCCGCACGGGAGACGACCTCCGTGGACTGAATTGCAGCTGTGTTAACACGCCTCGACGCGCTACGGACCTCTCCAGTACGCTTTGTCGAGTTGGAGACGTTCGCCGTAATCTCATCCAAAGCAGCGGCGGTCTCTTCCAATGCGGCCGCCTGTTGCTCGGTGCGTTTCGCAAGGGACTCGCCACTTGCAGCAATTTCATCGGTGCCGGCGTCGATATTACCGACCGAGACCATGACCGATTTGAGGGCATCGCTCAGCTGATCGACGGCTTTGTTGAAGTCACCGCGGATCGGTTCGTATTGAGCGGCAAGCGCCGTCTCGATGCGACAGGTCAGGTCGCCGGAGGAGAGCTTGGCGAGGGACGAACCGAGAAGTTCGGTCGCCTCTCTCAATTGTGCAGCCTCTTGCTCCTTGCGCTCCCGCTCTATGGCTTGCTGGGCCTCGTCGCGAGAGCGCATCTCCTGTGTCTCACTTTCAAGAGCGAGCGCCTTGAGCGAGTTGTCTCGCAGGACATTGACGGCCTTTGCCATGTCACCCAGCTCGTCGCTGCGCGCAATCCCAGGCACCTCAAGATCGAACTGCCCGCCTGACATCCGTCTCATGACATCGGACAAAGACCCGATAGAGCGACCGATGCGCGATACGAAGACGAAGAGTGCGAGACTGGAGAGGATCAACACGCCGCCGGCGAGAGTGACCATTGTCAGCATGGACTGGAAACTGCTCGCAGCAGCGGCACTCGTGTCGAAGACGATCGCCATCCGCCCGATCGTCATCTCCTGGCCCTCTTCCGTGCGAAGAAGCGGCACCGACTCGACCAGAAGCGAGCCATCCAGTTCCTGTCCCTCCGATTTGGACAACTCGTCGATGATGGACGCCTCGCCGATCGAGTAGAACGGATTGCCCTTTTCATCGAAAATCACGCCGGCGCGGAAATCCGGATCAGTGGTTGCAGGCGCGAGCGTCTCTTTCGCCATGGCCTCGTCGAACTGCCAAATGGCGTTGGAACTGCCACTGAGCACCAGTTGCGCGGTCAGATCCACCTTCTTCTGAAACATGTCGTTCTGCATGTTGGCTCGTGACAGGGCGGCATAACCGCCAACGGCCAGCAGGCCGATTGCCATCATGGACAAAGCCGGCAAAAGGATCTGTGTCTTTATGGAGGATTTCATTTGCAGCCCTCGTGAGCTTCGGTTGCAGCCGGTTCCAATGAATTTAGAGGGAAAGCCAAAGTCTTCTGTCGATTGAATTTACATTTGACGGCAGCATTGGATTGTCGATCTCGATCAATTTTCGCCGGCCGAGATGTCCTTTTGACAGAGCTGTTTCTACGTTGGCGTCCGTTTTGAACATAGCTTCATAAGAACCATCCGCGTGGGCAGCCATCAGACCTTTGAGAAGATCGTCGCGCAGCTCTGGTTTTTTCTTCGACACGAAGAACATGAGGGTAAATTGATATTTGAGGATCAAGCTCTCTTCGACGGCGAGCCCAGGCGCAGCCGCCACATGCTGGGTCTGCTCATTGATGGCCTCGAAGGCTGCCCGGGGGAAGAAATCCGCCCGGCCGCCGACGGTCATGCGAAAGAGATTCTTATAAAGACCTGTGCGTACGGTGATGCCGGCATTGCGCAGAATATCGATATCGCCCCATCCCGGACCTTGTATGGCGATATACCGACGCAGGTCATCAAGCGATTTGACTGAGGAAAACTCTCGCTGCCGTTGGCCATTGATCAGAAAGAGGCGATATCCCAGCAGGCCGCCATCGATTGGAAACGGCACTGGCAGGGCGGCATTCCACACTGTCTTGTCGACGCCAACCCAGCAGATGTCGAGATCGCCTCCCGTCGCGAGAGCGTTCATGACACCCGATTGCGTCGGGTAGCCGACGGGCGAGGGTTTCAGAACATAGGGCTTGTCGATTTTCGAGACAGCCAGTCTCAAAGCCTTGGCAGACAGAGACGAGTCGTCGATTTTCTCTGTGGCATTGTAGAAAACTGGAATGTCGTCACCCGCGAAAGCGCGTGGTACCCAAGGCATGGCAAGCATCGATGCGCCACAGGCCATAAATGTTCGACGCCGCATGTGGTCCTCGTCGGTCTGTTTCGCTGAATGATTTCGAATTAATATCTCGTACTTATGGATAATTGATCTTGGATAAGAAAAGATTAATTTCCCGAGCGTAAGACCGACATTCTTTTATTCAAGCGTGTCGCACCTTTGCCTCTGAGCCGTTGAGGCTCTGCTTTCTGACATCTTCAAGCTTTGCTCACCTTTTGAAGCGCGAAAATCGCATTCGAGGCACCACGCACTTTGAAGGCCCCGGGTTCCTGAACGTTCTCGCATTTGAAGAAGAGTCCGCAGCCGGAACGCTCATTGAGGCTATCCAAGGTGCGGATCGGCGTATGCCGGATATGCGGCTTGATGCGCTCGTGCGCGGCAAGCATGTCGTCATAGGTCGGATGATCATCGGATCTCCGTCGATCAGGCGCTTTCGGTCAGGCGCCAGCGACGGTCTACCGGGTGCTTCTGACGCTCGAGAAGAGGCGGCTGGTGGAGTTCACCCCCGACGACCTGCGCTGGCATATCGGCGCCCACGCCTTCGTCGTCGGCGCGCGCTTTCTGCGTCGGACCTCTCTCGTGGAGCGCGCCCGGCCGATCATGCGGCGCCTCATGGAAGCGACCGGCGAGACGGCCAATCTCGGCATCGTCCAGGGCAGCGCGGTTCTCTTCGTCAGCCAGGTGGAGACCCATGCGAGTATCCGGGCCTTCTTTCCCCCCGGCACACTGTCCCCGCTCCACGCTTCGGGGATCGGCAAAGCTCTGCTTGCCGAGATGCCGGCCGAGCGGCTCGACCGGGTCATTGCGACGAACGGTCTGGCGACCTTCACGGCCAAGACCCTGACGACGCATAAGGCGCTTGCGGACGATCTCGATCGGGTCCGCGCCAGGGGCCATGCGATCGACGACGAGGAACGCACCGATGGCATGCGATGTGTGGCGGCGGCCATTTTCGACGTTCACGGAGAGGCCGTCGCGGGGATATCGGTTTCGGGGCCGATCACCCGCATGAGCCTGGAGACGACCACCCGCCACGCCGCAACGGTGATGGCGGCTGCAGGGGAGCTGACGGATGCGATCGGCGGGGCGCGCCCTGTTCGCGCGCCCGCATGACCTTTGCATAGAGCGAAATGCAAAAAATCGGGATCGCTATTTCGCTCTAAGTGGTTGTTTTGACACATAATGTGACCCGAAAAGTCAGACAACTCTTCGGCATCATGCCCTATCGGCGAGCGGCGCCGCCCATGGCCGGGCCGAGCTTCATATGCCGGTTGACGTCCTTGTAGAGAAGATAGCGGAACTTGCCGGGGCCGCCCGCATAGCAGGCCTGGGGGCAGAAGGCGCGCAGCCACATATAGTCGCCGGCCTCGACCTCGACCCAGTCCTGGTTCAGGCGATAGACGGCCTTGCCTTCCAGCACATAGAGCCCGTGCTCCATCACATGGGTCTCGGCGAAGGGAATGACCGCGCCAGGCTCGAAGGTGACCACGGTCACATGCATGTCGTGGCGCAGGTCGGACGGGTCGACGAAGCGGGTGGTGGCCCATTTGCCGTCCGTTCCCGCCATCGGGGTCGGGGCGACATCCGCGTCATTCGTGACGATCACGTCCGGATGGTCGAGCCCCTCGACCGCCTCATAGGCCTTGCGGATCCAATGGAAGCGCACGGGCGCATCGCCGTCATTGGTAAAGGCCCAGTCGGTTTTCGGCGGGAGATAGACATAGCTTCCCGGCCGCAGCGCGTGGCTCTGACCATTGATGACGATTTTGGCCGTTCCGTCGACGACGAAGAGAACGCCTTCGGCTTGCGGATCGGTTTCCGGCCGCTCGGACCCGCCGCCCGGGGCGACTTCCATGATATATTGGGAGAAGGTCTCGGCAAAGCCGCTCAAAGGGCGCGACAGAACCCAAAGGCGCGTTGCATTCCAGAAGGGCAGAAAGCTCGTCACGATGTCCTGCATCGTGCCTTTCGGAATGACCGCATAGGCCTCGGTGAAGACCGCGCGGCCGGTCAGAAGCTGCGACTGCGGAGGATGTCCCCCTGTGGGGGCGAAATAGTTCGAGGTCATGGGCGCTCCGGGATTGGATCTCGTTCTTCAGTAAGAAAGGGCCGCGTCTTCGACCAGCGCCGCCCTTGCGAAAAGTCTCTTCTGGACTCTTTGAAGATGCCGGAATGGCCGAGAAAATCGGCGCGTCCAAGGGGGGCTGCGCCGTCGCGCAATCGCACGCCGATCGGTCTTTGACGCCCGGGCGCCTTCGCTTGGGCGGGCTTTGTCCCTATATGCGCGACACATCCGATCGAAGACGTATGATCATCAAAGGACGCCGCGCCCTGACGACCAATGCCGACATCATCGATCTACGCGATTTCTACCAGTCGGCTCTGGGAATGGCCGCCGCGAGGGCCGTCTCGCTCGCGCTGATGCCGGTCTGGAAGCCGATCTCGGACGAGCGCCTTGTGGCCGTCGGATATGGCGGACCGTTTCTCGATCGCTTCGCATCCGATGCCGAACGTGCTCTGGCCTTCATGCCGGCGGGGCAGGGGGCGATTTCCTGGCCGCCGGGCGGGGCCTCGATGACCGCGCTGGTGGGACTTGAAGACTTACCGCTCGGCGATGCCTCGGTCGATCGCATCCTGGCGGTTCACGCGCTCGAATTTGCTGAAAGCCCGGAAGATTTCTTGAACGAGGTCTGGCGCGTTCTGGCCCCGGGCGGGCGTGTGGTTCTCGTCGTTCCGAACCGGCGCGGGGTCTGGGCGCGCTTCGAACACACCCCTTTCGGCTCCGGCCGGCCCTGGTCGCGGGGGCAGCTCCAGCGGCTCTTGCGCAGCGCCATGTTCACGCCGGCCTCCTTGTCCGAGGCGCTGTTCTTTCCGCCCTTCCGGCGTCGGTCCCTGCTCGGCCTTACGGTCGCTCTGGAAACCTTCGGCCGCAAGGCCTGGCCCGTCTTTGCCGGCGTCGTCATTGTCGAGGCGGTCAAGCAACTCTACCGCGGCGTTCCGGTCGCGAGCCGCGCCATGGAGCGGCGCCGAGCCTCCAAGCCGGTTCTCGTTCCCGCTGGGGCGGGCGCTCGGATCCGAGAGCGCCAAGAAAGGCAGCCAGCTAACGAAGGTGAAGCCGGTTGCGCCTATCCCATTGCTTAGAATGCCTAAGCAACGAGCATTGGTTGACTCCCACGAAATGATCGTTTGACGAATGTCCTGACGGCTCTTATCGAGGTTCCATGGACCGATGGCACAGCCAGCCGCAGCATTCGTAGGATTGCGGTCCGGCCAAACCACTTCGACAGACGGTGCCATGACCGCCTTTGGCTTTCAAATTCCCTCCACCATGAGCCGCGATGCCCTCGAGGCAGAGGTCATGCGTCTGCGCTCTCGGCTCTCCGATAGCGGACGCGGCTCCATCGCCGGGACGCAAGCGTCGGTCGATTTCGCCGTCGGTGAAGGCGATGACACGCGGGCTGGCGCCGACGGCTCAGCGCGCGCGGCCGACAGCGATCTGCAGTCCGCCCTTGCGGCGAGCCAGGAGGCGCTGCGCGTCAGCGAGGAGCGATTGGCGTTCGCCTTCGAGGCCTCGCGTCTTCTCGGTTGGTGGGACTGGGACGTCGTCAATGACCGGCTCTATGCCGGCTCCCATTTCGCGCTGATGTTCGGCGTCGAGCCCGAGCGGGCGGCGAAGGGGGCGCCGATCGCGGAGTTTTTGGCCGGCATTCATCCCGACGATCGCGACCGTATCAGAGAGGCCTTCGGAGCCGTCTTGCGGGACGGCGGCGAGTTTTCCGCCGAATACCGGCTTCAGCGCGATGATGGGCCGGTTACTTGGGTCTATTCCCTTGGACGGTGCTTCCTCTCCGATGAGGGGCAATGTAGCCGCTTTCCCGGCGTGGTCATGGACATCACCGCCCGCAAGGCGAGCGAGCTGCGCCAGGCTGCGCTTCTCGATCTCGGCGAAAGGCTGCGCGAGACGAGCGATGTGGGCGCCATCGCCTTCACCGCGGCCGAGGTGATGGCCGAGACGTTGGGCGCGACGCGGGCCGGCTTCGGCATCGTCGACGACGTCGCCGAGACGGTCGAGATGCAGCCGGATTGGCGCCGTCCGGGCACAGCAACCCTCGAAGGCCTTCATCGTTTTCGCGACTATGGCTCCTTCATCGACGACCTGAAACGGGGCGAGATCGTCATTATCGAGGATGTGACGAGCGATCCGCGAACGGCTGAAAGCGCCGAGGCGCTTCTTTCGATCGGCATTCGCGTTCTCGTCAATGTGCCGATCTTCGAGCAGGGCCGCTTCGTCTCGGTCGTCTTCATCCATTACGATGGGCCGCACGCCTTCAGCTCGGCGGAGCTCGATTTCGTTCGCACGGTCGCCGACCGGGCTCAGGTCGCTTTCGGCCGCGCGAGAGCCGAGGAGCGCCAATCGCTTCTGATGCGGGAATTGTCCCACCGGCTGAAGAACAATCTGACCATGGTCCAGGCCGTGGTGCATCAGTCGCTGCGCAATGCGCCGGATCTCGACGCGGCCCGGCACACGGTGAATGCGCGTCTGCTGGCGCTCGCCAAAGCGCATGACGTGGTCATCAAGGGCGGTTCGGGTTGCGGCTCAGTTTTCGAGATCGTCTCCGAGACGCTCCAGGCCCATGACGACGGCGCCGGGCGGATCACCGTTTCCGGTCCTCCGGTGGCGATCGGTTCGGCGACATCGCTCTCGCTGGCCCTGATGATCCACGAATTGGCGACCAATGCGGTGAAATATGGCGCGCTTTCGGTGCCCGAAGGACGCGTCGAGGTCCGGTGGCGCAAGGATGGCGGGCCGGATGGGCAGCATTTCGAGCTCATCTGGGAGGAATCGGGCGGCCCGAGAGTGCACGAACCCGAAGAAAGCGGTTTCGGCACGCGCCTCATTCGCGGCGGTCTATCGGGCGTCGCAGGCGATCAAGTCGCTCTCGACTTCGCCCCTGACGGCATCGTCTGCCGCTATCAGGTGCCTTTTTCCGGTCTCGCCGAGACGGGTGTCTAAGCCCGACTGCGTCCTTTCGCGAATGATCGCCGTGTCTGCAGAGTTTTGAGGGAAAAGCGATCCCTCGGCGCTTCGTCATCCTCGCATTCGAAGAGTGCGGGGACCTATGCCATCACCGTCGGAGCGACATTCGGGCCGAGGAAATGGACCAAGCGAAGCAGACCGCAATCGGCTTGTGGATGTGAGCAACCTTCGAGGCATGGCAACTGTGTTCATGCGAAGGCCTTTTTGTCTCTCTGCATGGCGTTGAGGACGGTGAGAAGCTTTCTGGCGACGGCGATGATTGCGACTTTC
>NZ_FWXR01000026.1 GCF_900176465.1 Fulvimarina manganoxydans | reverse complement strand
CGCCCGCCCGGGCGCTCTTCTCGTCTGTCATGGCTCCTCCTCAACGGAGCCACTCAAACCCAAAGTTCTGTCTCAGGAAACTCTATACCGGAGGACTTGGCTTATCACACCGGACGTCTGGCACGTCTGTTCCAGGCCACGCTTTATCGCCATATCCGCCCTCTAGGACTGTCTCCTGGGGCCTTTCCTGCGCTTCTGGAACTTGCCAGGACGGATGGGCTCACGCAACGACAACTCGTGGCGCTCTTGGAAATAGAACAGGCGACGGTCGCCAATACGCTTGTGCGTATGGAGCGAGACGGGCTGATCGTTCGAAAGCCCCATCCCGACGACCGGCGGGCGCAGACGATCTGGCTGACCAGACGCGCGCGCATGCTGATGGAAGAAGCGGTTGAAGCCGTAGATTGGGTGAACGACCGGGCTATGGCGGATTTCTCGAACGAAGAACGCGATCAGTTCGTCGATTTAACCAAGCGGGCAATCGCTTCGCTCAAATCCGAGCGATCCCTCCCCCTGTCCGGGGGCGCCGGACAAGGCTCGGACGAAGCAGCACCGAATTGATCGCTCTGGAGCGCCTTGAGAAAAAGGTGGGTACGTCTTTTCGACCACTCGGCGCGGCATCAAGGCAATCAGGAGCATCTGGCGATACCGATCGATCGCCTGTTGCACTTGGCACGGCGCAGACGACCTTCGAATCCGATCAATGGTCATGGTCGGCTGAATAGCGCATGTAGCCGTCCAATTGCCTCCCCTCTACTGAGTGTCCTCAATGGACTTCTGGATCGACCGGCAGCCCCTGTTCCCATCGCTCCAACCATTCGGGCAGGATGTTTTCGGGCATCGTGAAGGAGTATTCGCCCCAACCGGTCACGCCGCCGCCGCCCGCCTGCCAGGAGGCGAGGATGTTTTCGACGATATCCTCCGGCTTGCGGCCATAGCGAAGCGTCGGCACGAAGGGGCAATAGTCGTTACCTTCGTGGAGGACCGGAATGGCGCCGACCGCCATGAGCTTTTCGAGACAGCGACGGGCAAATTCGACGAGGTCGTCGCCTGACAAGCCGAAATCTGAAATGCCGGCCGCAGTGATCAGTCCGAGAGTAACATCATAGTCTTCGATATTGGTATGGATCTGCTCGATCCAGTCGAGAATGGGCGTTCCGGTTTGTCGGCTGGTCAGGTCTGTCCGCATGTCAGCGCTCCGAATTCGCTTGAAACTTGGAACTTCGAACGTCCCGCCTTCGGCCTCTGGATCGCCACGGGGCAAACCGGTCTTTACCCTTCCTCGTCGACCTCGACCGGCAGCCCCTTCTCCCACTGCTCAACCCATTCGGGCAGGATGTTTTCGGGCATCGTGAAGGAGTATTCGCCCCAACCGGTCACGCCGCCGCCGCCCGCCTGCCAGGAGGCGAGAACGTTTTCGACGATATCCGCCGGCTTTCGGCCATAACGAAGCGTCGGCACGAAGGGGCAATATTCGGTGCCTTCGTGGAGGACCGGAATGGCGCCTTCCGCAACAAGTCTTTCAAGACAACGACGAGCAAATTCGACGAGATCGTCGCCCGACAAGCCATAGCCGTAAATGCCCGCCGTCAGTATGACGCCGAGACTGATATCGTAGTCTTCAACGCTTGTATGGACGTAATTGATCCAATCCATGATCGGAGTATCTGTAAGTGTATGAATGAGATCGGTTCTCATCATCTTACTGTCCTTTCATGTGTAGTTTCAGTTCTTTAAACCTACGATCGCCTCCAGGATCGCGGACATCGAGCGTCAGACCGAAAGACTCACTGAAGCGGATGCCGACGACACATCGGTCGACGCCTTCATACCATACGCCCTGGTAGCGGTCATGCAATTTAAGGGGCCGCCCGTGATAGGTAAGCGACAGGACGATGCGCTCCATTTCCTCCGGCGAGATCGTCCGTATCCTATCCTGCGCTCCTTTCGCGCGGATCCCGATGATCCGCCCTTCGGGGGCGACGAGTTCGCCGAGCGAGCGCGGGGGAATATCCGGCTCCAAAGGCGGCCCGCCATTGTCGCCGATGCCCCGACGCCGGCTCAGAACAAATTGCTCGGCTTGGCGCAGAACGGCTCGCTGATGGGCGATCTCGCCTTCGATCGTCGAGGTCAGGCTGGTGGGCGGGCGCCAATTTGGGTCTAGCCGGCGCGCGACTCGAATGCCTGCTTCTGCCTGCATTCGCGCAACGGCATAAATCGACGCTTGCGCGGGCGGCACCTCCACGAGCCCGCGCGAGGTCTGCACGGGTACGGTGTAGAGGCGCCGTCCACCTTGGGCCTGAGCAAGCCTGACGCGCGAACCTGCTTGCGGGTCGCGGCCTTCCCCGCCGCCGCCGGTCCATCGCCCGCCCTCAGCTTGAAGACGCGACCTTGTTGGATCGCGTCTTCAAGCTGAGCCATTGTTATTCGTGAGCCGTGATCCAAAAAGTCAATCAACTTTTTGGCGTCTCACTCCAGGCCGACCTTTGGGAATGCGCGGCTGATACAGCCAATGGGGCGACGGGTACCGCGCCTTCAGCTCGGACCGGTAGAGCCTCAAGGCCGCGAGTTCGAGCCGGGTGAAGGCGATATCCGCCCGCAGCCGTATCCATTCGCTGTTCGTCGTCGCCCTCATCTCGTCCACCCGCTCGCTTCGATGGACACAAGTTTAAGGTGTGGCGGGACAACCGGGGAAAACTGTCCACCGCAGATTCGGGCAAAGGCGGGCTGCCCCTTTGCTCAAAAGGGTTGGAATGGCTATGCTTCCCGGGCAAACCCAAGAAAGACGGGTCCCCTCGCCTTCATGTCGAAACCAAAAAAGAAATCCTCCTCCCGGCCGCCCTCCGTCGCGGCGGTCAAGCCGCGCAAGTCGCCCGTCGGTGGCGGCAAGGAAGCCAATGCCGTGAAGCCGACAGCCGACCGGCCGGCGCGGCGCGATCTGTCCCATGTCCGCCTGTCGGAGGAGGAGGCCCGGGCCTTTCTCGATTCCAAGCGTGGCGTGCGCTCCATCGAGGAAGCCGGGGAATGGCTCACCGCTCGCGGCATCGACGATGTGGAATGCATCACGCCGGACCTTGCGGGCGTTGCGCGCGGTAAGATGATGCCGGCCAAGAAATTCGTCGGCAACACCTCGCTCGCTTTGCCCTCGGCGCTCTTCATGCACACGATTTCGGGCGAATATCCCGAGGAGACCGGGGATTTCCGCTATTCGCCCAATGACGGCGACCTGAAGCTGATGCCCGATCTCTCGACGCTCTGCCGCGTGCCCTGGGAGAGCGATCCGACGGCCCAGGTCATCTGCGACCTCGTCGATCAGTCGGGCGCGGCCGTCGGCTATACGCCGCGCAACGTCTTGAAGCGCGTCATGGCGCTTTATGAGAACCGGGGCTGGAAGCCGGTGATCGCCCCGGAGATCGAATTCTATCTGGTCTCCAAGAATGTCGATCCAGATTATCCGCTGGTCCCGCCCATCGGGCGCTCGGGGCGGCAGATCCAGTCGGGCCAGTCCTATTCCATCGGCGGCGTCAACGAATTCGACGAGCTGATCGACGACATCTACGACTATTCGGACGCGCAGGGGCTGGAGATCGACACGCTGATCCACGAGGAGGGCGCCGCCCAGCTCGAGATCAATCTGCGTCATGGCGACCCGCTCGAACTCGCCGATCAGGTCTTCCTGTTCAAGCGCACCATCCGTGAAGCCGCGATGGGCCAGGACATCTACGCGACCTTCATGGCCAAGCCCATTCAGGGCCAGCCGGGCTCGGCCATGCATATCCACCAGTCGGTGGTCGACAGCCGAACGGGAAAGAACGTCTTCTCCAACGAGGACGGAACGGCCTCCGAGCTCTTCTATCATTTCCTTGGCGGCATGCAGAAATACGTCCCCGGCGCGCTGATCATGATGGCGCCTTACGTCAATTCCTATCGCCGGCTGACCCATGGCATGGCCGCGCCCACCAATTGCGAATGGGGTTTCGACAACCGCACGACCGCCTTCCGGGTGCCGACCTCCGACCCCCAGGCGCGGCGCGTGGAAAACCGCCTGCCTTCCTCCGACACCAATCCCTATCTCGCCATCGCCGCCTCGCTCGCCTGCGGCTATCTCGGCATGGTGGGCGCGATCGCTCCCAGCGATCCGACCGATCAGACGGCCAATGAGGACGGCGAGATCGCCCTCCCCCGCGGCCTCTTGGAGGCGGTGGCGGCCTTCGAAGCCGAAGAGGCCTTCCGCGAGGTCTTCAGCCGGGAATTCGTCGGCACCTATGCCGGCGTCAAGCGCGGGGAGCACGAGACCTTTATGCAGGTGATCAGCCCCTGGGAGCGCGAATTCCTGCTCCTGCAGGTCTGACGATCTGGAGTGACATGCGACCGGGTCGGGTCGCATGTCACTCCAACCTCTTGTTTGTCGTAAGCCGTGATCCAAGAAGTCGATCAACTTCTTGGCGTCTTACTCTAGCCAGCGTGAGCACCGTGCCCCCCTATCAGTCGCCGATCGCCCCGGGCCGCTCCTATTACGAGGACACGGTCGAGCGCCCCGCTTATCCGCCGCTCGAAGGCGCGTTGAGCGTCGATGTCGCGATCGTCGGCGGCGGTTTCACCGGGCTGTCGGCGGCCGTTCACCTTGCCCGCTCCGGCGCCTCCGTCGTCGTCCTCGAAGCCCATCGCTTCGGCGACGGGGCCTCGGGCCGCAATGGCGGCCAGATGGGAACCGGCCAGCGTCTCTGGCCGCTGGAACTGGAGGCCGAATACGGCCCGGACAAGGCCAAGCGTCTGTTCAAGCTCGGCGAAGAGGCCAAGGCCCATCTCTTCGATTTCGTCGAGGCGAACGGACTCGACGTCGATCTGGGACGCGGCCAGCTCTCGATCGCCCACAAGGCGCGCTATCTCGACGAATATCAGCGCACGGCGGAGGTGCTTGCCGAGCGCTACGACTATCCCCATGCCCGCTATATGGACGCGGCCGAAACGGCCGAGCGCGTCGGCTCGGCGCGCTATTTCGGCGGCATGCGCGACACCGGCACCGGCCATCTCAATCCCATGAAACTCGTCGTCGCGACTGCCCGGCTCGCGGCCGAGAGCGGCGCCGCGCTTCACGAGGGGACCAAGGTCGAGCGCTTCGAAGAGCGCGGCGATCGTTCGGTGGTCGTCACGGAGCGCGGCGAGATCTCGGCGGGCCATGTGCTCGTTGCGACCAATGCCTATGGCCATGACCTCGCCCCGGCCGTCGATGCCCATGTGATGCCGATCGGCTCCTTCATCGGCGCGACCGAACCCTTAGGCGACGAGACCGTCCTGCCCGGCGGCGAGGCGTGCGACGATTCCCGCTTCGTCGTGCGCTATTTCCGCAAGTCGGCCGACAATCGCCTGCTTTTTGGCGGGCGCGAGGCCTATACCTCGGCGGCCGGCGACATCACGCGCCATATCCGCACGCAGATCGCGGAGGTCTATCCGCGCCTCAAGGATGTACGCCTGACCCATGCCTGGGGCGGCAATGTCGCCATCACCATGAAGCGCATGCCCTATGTGCGCCGTCTCTCGCCGACTATGACCACGATCGGCGGCTATTCGGGCCATGGGGTTCTGTTGTCGAACTTCGCCGGGCGGCTGTTCGCCGAGCGCTTCGCCGGCAATCGCGACCGGCTGGCCGAGCTCGAGGATCTCGACATTCCCGCCTTTCCCGGCGGCAAGCGGCTGCGCTTTCCGCTCATGGTCCTCGCCATGACCTATTTCTCGCTGCGCGACCGGTTCTAACCGTTGTTGAGAGAGGCCGCCGCTTCGTCGGCGCGGCGCCTCCAGACGGGAAGTGCCTGCGAGATCACCGTCTTGTCGATCACGTCCTCGGCGATCCGCTTTTCGATCTGTTTGCGAAACCGAGCGGCCGGGAGCCCCGAGCCACGAAGGGCCGAGGCAATGAAGACCGCTCGCTCGGCGATCCGATCGCATTCGCGCGCCAGGCGTACGGGATCGCGTGGCGGCTTCATGTCGATGCGCCGAAAGCCGAGATAGCCGAAATCCTCGCCCAAGGCGGTTTCGAGCTCGCCGAGCCGCCTCACCACTCTCCTCAGGCGAAAGAACGCAAAGAGCGACATGGCCGTCCGGCTCGACAAGGCTTGCGAGGCCGACACCGCGTCCTCGGTCAGCTTTTCACAGATTGCCGGCACACGCGCCAATGCGCCACGAGCGAAGAAGGTCGAAACCCGGCTTTTGGTCAGGTCCGGCACCAAAGCCAAGGCGCCGGCCCCGGCAGCGCCACGAAGAAGACTGTCGGCCGTATCGATATCGACGTGATCGCCTTCGACGAGGGCCTCGCGCAGCTTGCCAATCAGCGCATCACGGGCAGCCCGCGGATCGCGCTCGCTTCCCGTCCCTGCCCGGTCGGTCAAGGGAACGCCGGAGCGATGACAGCCGCAGACGAGTTCGAGCAGCGCGATCGCTTCGATGGTGCTTTCAGGCGTCTCTGCAGACAGGCTGCCGAGATCGAAACCGGTCGGCAGACCCTTCTCGCATGTGAACACCTCGTCGATAAGTCGATAACCGCAATCGACACCTTGTCCATTTATCTGGACGGAAAAGAATCGCTCCATCCACACCCCCCGCTCGCATTGCTGACCGGGCCCGTGGACCACGTCACGAGCCCACTCATATCACACGTTAGAGTTCTGACAGATTCTTAATGCCCTGAATTTGCTTTGTTTGTCTGACAGTTGTGCCCTTGAAATTCATCTCCGGACTGCCAGTCGCCCCCATTGTGATGATCCGCGCGGCAGTGGCCTGAGTCCGCTCGCGCTGATGCATCCGAGGCGGAACGAAGCGAATGCGTCTTGTGCAGCCCGGCTTCTTATGATGCCGGAAAGTTGCATCGCGTGCAGATCACGCATCCGGCATCCATGACCGACATGGACACCCAAGCCCGGACGTCTATGTCGGCTTGTCACACAGCACGTCGCCACCGCTGCGTCGGGCATCGAATTTGGACTCATCCGTGCCTTCAGACCCGCGCCATCGACCAACTGAACCGACATCTCCGAAGGACCGGAGCGCTGGGCCGGCCTCTGTCTTGCCTTCGGGGAGCGCCGCACCGGTTAGGCTTCGCGAGCATCTGAAACGGGAAACCGATCCCCAACACAGGCGGCTCGACCTCGCTTTTGCCGATGTCGCGACCTCCCCTCAGGCCTATGCGCGTTTCATCTCGATGAACCATGCCGCGCATGAGGTTCTGGAGCCCGTTGTGGAAGCGGGAGCGCAGCGCTTTCCGCTTCTTGCGCCCTTCACGCCGATGCGGGGCTATCTCGACGAGGATCGGCGCGCCCTTGGACTGCCCCTTCAGACTGTGACGCCCTCCACCTTCGAAGAGGACGATCTGTTCCTGACGGCGATCGGAATCCTCTATGTGCTGGAGGGTTCGCGACTGGGTGCGCGCTTCATTCGACACCGTATTGAACAAAATTCCGTTCATGGCTTTGCCGATCGGCCCCCAACGCGCTATCTCGATGCCACAAAAGGGTTTTTTCCGAGGTTTGACGATAGAATGACACGGTTTGGGAGCAGCCTCGGCGACGGGAATGCCCTGATCCTCGTCACGCGAGCCGCGCAGAACGCCTTCACCATCTTCGAACGCGCCGCCGACGAACCACATCCCCAAAGAAACGGCCTTCTCGCGGTCGGGAAGCCAGAGTGAGAGAATGAGAGACGATCCGACCCGGTTTTCGGTCGATCTGACGAATTGCGACCGCGAGCCAATTCATCAGCTCGGTGCCATTCAGGATTTCGGCTTCCTCATTGCCGTCTCCATGGACTGGCTCATCCAGCGCGCCTCGGCCAATCTGGCCGCCTTCACGGGCCAAGAGGCGGGTGACGTGCTCGGCGAGCCGCTCTCGGCGGTGCTGTCGGAACAGGCGATCTCGTTGGTGCGCGCCCGGCTGCGGATGATCGCCAGCGAAGACGCGTCGGAACGCGCATTCTCCGTCGACTTTCTGTCGACCGGCGAACTCTTCGACATCGCGATCCATATGGCCGGCGACTCCATCATCATCGAGGCCGAACGCTCCGATCCGGGCCGCTCGGTCAATCCCGGCGCTTTGGTGAAGTCGATGATGTCGCGGCTGCAAGCCACGGCCACGACGCAGAAGCTGTTCGAGGAAAGCGTGCGCCACTTGCGCGCGGTGACCGGCTTTGACCGGGTGATGCTCTATCGCTTTGCCGATTCAGGGGCGGGAACGGTCGTCGCCGAGGCGTCGCGCAAGGGGCTCGAGGCCTATCTCGGCCTCAATTACCCGGCGACCGACATCCCGGCCCAGGCCCGGGCGCTTTACGTGCGCAATCTCGTGCGCATCATCGCCGATGTGGAAGCCGAACCCGTACCCGTCGTTCCCGCCCTCGATCCGGACGGGCGGCCGCTCGACCTGTCCTTGTCGGTGCTTCGCTCGGTCTCGCCAATCCATATCGAATATCTGAAGAATATGGGCGTTGGCGCATCCTATTCGATCTCGATCGTAATCGACGGCAAGCTCTGGGGCCTTTTCGCGCTCCATCACTACGACCGCAAGCATCTATCAATGGAGATGCGCAGCGCCACGGAACTCTTCGGCCAGATGGCGGCGCTGCTCATCGAAGGCCGGCTCGCCAAGGAACAGCGCGAGGCCGAGGAAGCGGCGCGCGAGTTGCACGACCGTTTCGTCGGCAAACTGATGTCGCTGACGCCCTCGGTCTCCGATCTGGCGGACTTCGCTAATGATCTGCGCGAGATCATGCCGAGCGACGGCTTTGCGGTCTGGGCGAAGGGCGAGGTCCGCTCCTTCGGCGAGACGCCGCCGGCCGAGGAGATGCCGGCGCTTGCACGCTTTCTGAACCGTGCGGCAGCAAACCGGGTCTATGCCAGTGACGATCTCAGTTCGGTCTATCCGAAGGCAAGCGATTTCATCGACAAGGCGGCCGGCATCCTCGCCATCCCCATCTCGCGGGCGCCGCGCGACTATCTGATGTTCTTCCGCCGGGAGCTCGTCCAGACCGTCACCTGGGCCGGCAAGCCGGAAGCCAAGGAAGTCTCCGTCGGCCCGAACGGCGCCCGCCTGACGCCGCGAAAGAGCTTCGAGGCCTGGCAGGAGACGGTGCGCGGCAAGAGCCGTCCCTGGACGACGGCCGAGCGCAAGGCCGCCGAAGCCTTGCGCGTCTCGATCCTCGAAGTGCTCTTACGCTTCAACGAGGAATCCGAGCGTCAGGCCGCCAGCGCCCATGAGCAGCAGGAGCTGTTGATCGCCGAGCTGAACCACCGGGTTCGCAACATCCTGGCGCTGATCCGCGCGCTCGTCACCCAGAGCCGGGCGACGGCCGGCGATGTCGACGATTTCGTGCGGATCATTTCGGGACGCATTCAGGCGCTCGCCAGAGCCCATGACCAGATCACCGACGAGCGCTTCGCCTTTCAGGATCTTCGTGAGATCGTGCGCACCGAATTCGAGGCCTATGTCGGTGGCAAGGTCGACCGGGTCTCGCTCACCGGTCCGAAGATCATGGTGGCCCCGCGCGCCTTTTCGATCCTGGCACTCGTCTTCCACGAGATGGTGACGAATTCGGCCAAATACGGCGCCTTGTCGGACTCGCGCGGACGCGTCAGCGTCGACTGGCATATCGACGGCAATGACTGCTGCGAGATTTTCTGGCGCGAGGAAGGCGGTCCGGCCGTCCAGCGTCCGAGCCGGCGTGGTTTCGGCACAACCATCATCGAGCGCTCCATTCCCCACGATCTGGGTGGGGAAGCGGAGGTCAGCTACCGTCTTGCGGGCTTGCGGGCCCGCTTTGTCCTGCCACCGGCCCATTTCCAGGTCAGCGAGGAATCGCCCATCATGACGACAGCCCAAGAGGACAGTCTGCGCACCCATTCGGGCTCCGAGGGCGCCAGCCGGGGCACAAAGGGCTCGATCGACGGCCTCAACGCGCTTCTGGTCGAGGACAATGTCATCATCTCCATGGACGCCGAATATCTCCTGACGAGCCACGGCGCGCGCGAGGTCTTCGTGGCGGCCAATGTCGCCGAAGCGATGAAGATCGTCGAAGGGCAGGAGATCGGCATCGCCATTCTCGACGTCAATCTCGGCAACGAGACCAGCTTTCCCCTGGTGCGCCCCCTCGTCGAGCGCGGCGTCCCCTTCGTCTTCGTCACCGGCTATGGCGAGAAGATCGAGTTTCCCGCCGAGGCGGGACCAAAGGTTCGGGCCATCAAGAAGCCTTTCGACGAAGAGGAACTCGTCGACGCCCTCAGGAATGCCCTTTCTTAACAAGGAATGAATGGCGGAGGCAGCGGCTCAGCTTCAACGAAAAGACGGCTGAGAGTGAGCGCGGGAACAGGCACGACATCGGCAACCGCCGTCCGGCCCTTTCCCGTTCGCGCTTGGCCTCAAAGGCACAATCGACTAACAAGCCGGGCAATGGTGGCGATTTCTCCACCCGTCATATGCCGCACGGTTTTTCAATCGATTGAAATGCGGTGCCGCATGGAATAGACACAAGGCCGGCCGCCAGAGCCGTTCCGTCAATTTTGGGTCGCCGATGTCCAGTCAGATCATTCCGGTTCCTCCCTTCGATTACGTCGTCTTCGGTGGCAATGGCGATCTGGCCGAGCGCAAGCTCCTGCCGGCGCTGTATCATCGTGACCGGGACGGACAGATCCCCGAGGAAGCGCGCATCATCGGCGCCTCGCGCACGGCCTTTTCCGACGACGACTATCGCGGTTTCGCCCGCGAGGCATTGACCAAGCACGTCAAGCCGGAAGATCTTCAGGACGTGACCGTGTCCCGCTTTCTGGAGCGGCTGCACTATCAGCAGGTCGATGCCCTCTCCGAGGCCGGCTGGAACGAGTTGAAGGCACTCCTCGAGGAAAGCGGGCCGGAGCGCATTCGCGCCTTCTATATGGCGGTCGCGCCGAGCCTCTTCGGCGACTTCGCCTCCAAGGTCAGCGAGTTTGGCCTGGCCGATGGACGCACCCGGGTCGTCGTCGAAAAGCCGGTCGGGCGCGATCTCGACTCCGCCCGCGCACTCAACGCCCAGATCGCCGAATATTTCGCCGAGGATCAGGTCTTCCGCATCGACCATTATCTTGGCAAGGAGACGGTCCAGAACCTGATGGCGTTGCGTTTCGCCAACGCCCTTTACGAGCCGATCTGGAACGCCAACCATATCGATCATGTCCAGATCACGGTGGCCGAGTCCGTCGGGCTTGAAGGCCGCGCCGGCTATTACGACCGGGCGGGCGCCCTGCGCGACATGGTGCAGAACCATATCGTCCAGCTGATGTGCCTCGTCGCCCTGGAGCCGCCATCGGCTTTCGACGCCGACGCTTTGCGCGACGAGAAGCTGAAAGTTCTCAGAGCGCTGAAGCGCATCGACGCATCCAATGTCGAGACGGCGACCGTTCGCGGCCAGTATAAGTCGGGCGCCTCCAATGGCGGCGCAGTGAAGAGCTATCTCGACGATCTTGGCGAGCCCGAAAGCGACACCGAGACCTTCGTCGCCATCAAGGCGGAGATCGGCAATTGGCGCTGGGCGGGCGTGCCCTTCTATCTGCGGACCGGCAAGCGCCTGTCGGAGCGCATGTCGGAGATCGTCGTCACCTTCCGCCCGGTGCCCCACAACATCTTCGCCGACGTCGCCGGCGCCATCCAGCCGAACCAGCTCGTCCTGAGGCTCCAGCCCGACGAGGGCATGAAGCAATGGCTGATGATCAAGGATCCGGGCCCGGGCGGCATGCGTCTTCGCCATATCCCGCTCGACATGACCTTCGAACAGTCGTTCCGGGTGCGCAATCCCGACGCCTATGAGCGCCTGTTGATGGATGTCATTCGCGGCAACCAGACCCTGTTCATGCGCCGCGACGAAGTGGAAGCGGCCTGGGAATGGATCGATCCGATCCTGAAGGGCTGGGAGGAAAAGCGCCACAAGCCGCAGGGCTATACGTCGGGCACCTGGGGTCCCTCCGCCTCCATCGCACTGATCGAGCGCGACGGACGCACCTGGCACGAGCCGGATTGATCCCGGATCGCGATGGCCTTTGGAGAAAGGCGATCAGAGCTTGGGAAAGGCTTCAAGAAGATCGGCGCTTAGCGGGTCCCGCTTGCCACGGCAAGCACTTTGCCCAAAGCTGCAACCGGAATGCGTAATCGATGCGATGGGCGGGTCTTCCTCCGACACCGTTCCAAAGCGAATGACAAGGCGCTTGGCAGATGATCGATCGGGCAAGGACGCATCGATCGCTGCTGCAAGTGCAGGGAGTTGCGATGAATCGTCCGGTCTTTCACGCCTATGACAGTCGGGAAGCGCTCGCCGAGGCCCTTGCGGCGGGCTGTGCGGCGGTTCTTGCCGGCGCCATCGCGACACGCGGCGTCGCCACCCTCGCAGTCTCCGGCGGCTCGACGCCCAAGCTCTTTCTCGACCATCTCTCCCGCGCCGAGATCGACTGGAAGGATGTGGAGATCACCCTTGTCGACGAGCGCTGGGTGCCAGAGACGAGCGATCGTTCGAACCATGCCATGGTGCGCGCCCATCTGATGAAGGGGCCGGCGAGCGAGGCCCATCTCCTGCCCTTCTACACCGGCCACGAGACGCCCGAAGAGGCGGTCGAGGACCTGTGCGAACGCTATCGTCGTCTCACCCGTCGCTTCGACGTCGCTGTCCTCGGCATGGGCACCGACGGCCACACCGCCTCCTTCTTTCCCGGCGCCGACAATCTCCACGCCGTCCTCGACCCGAAGGGCCAGGACGCGGTCGCGGCCGTTCGCGCGCCGGGCGCCGGCGAGCCCCGGATCACGCTGACCTTACCGCTCCTCGTGGACGCGCGGCTCCTCTGTCTCCATATCGAGGGCGAGGAGAAACGCGCGGTCTATGACCAAGCACTCGCCGGCGAGGACCCATCCGAAATGCCCGTGCGGGCCGTGCTGAATCATCCGCGCGAGGAACCCCTCAATGTCTTCTGGGCGCCCTGAGGCGGCCCGAAGCCCTTAATGGCCGAGCCGCTGGCGCCGGCCGCGACAATTTCCTGTCGGCGTATGACGCGCCGCCCGCCACACCCATCGGGAAGGACGAGACGATGACCGCCGACCGCCGTATCGAAGAGATCACCAACCGCATTCGCGAGCGCTCCGCCCCAACGCGCGAGCCATATCTGGCGCGCATCCGGGCCAAGGGCGCCGAGGGGCCGAAGCGCTCGACGCTCACATGCGGCAACCTCGCCCATGGCTTCGCGGCCTGCGGGCCGGTCGACAAGGACCGGCTGATGGGTGACCAAACCGCCAATCTCGGCATTATCACCGCCTATAACGACATGCTTTCGGCGCACCAGCCCTTCGAGCGCTTTCCCGAACTCATCCGCGACGCGGCCCGCGAGGTCGGCGCGACGGCCCAGGTGGCGGGCGGCGTGCCGGCCATGTGCGACGGGGTGACGCAAGGGCAGGCCGGCATGGAGCTGTCGCTCTTCTCGCGCGACGTGATCGCTCTGTCCGCTGCGGTCGGGCTCAGCCACGACATGTTCGACGCCGCCGTCTATCTCGGCGTCTGTGACAAGATCGTGCCGGGCCTGGCCATCGCCGCCCTCTCCTTCGGCCATCTGCCGGCGATCTTCGTGCCCGCCGGCCCGATGACGTCCGGCCTTCCCAACGACGAGAAGAGCCGGATCCGCCAGCTCTATGCCGAGGGCAAGGTTGGCCGCGACGAGCTTTTGAAGGCCGAGTCCGCCTCCTATCACGGGCCGGGCACCTGCACCTTCTACGGCACGGCCAATTCCAACCAGATGCTGATGGAGATCATGGGCCTCCACACGCCGGGCTCGTCCTTCATCAATCCGAACACGCCGCTGCGTGACGCCCTCACCAAAGAGGCGACGCGGCGCGCCTTGTCGATCACCGCGCTCGGCAACGAATATACCCCGGCCGGTCTCGTCGTCGACGAGCGCGCGGTGGTGAACGGCGTCGTCGGCCTTCATGCGACCGGCGGCTCGACCAACCACACCCTGCATCTCGTTGCGATCGCGGCTGCCGCCGGCATCAAGCTGACCTGGCAGGATATTTCGGACCTGTCCGACATCACGCCGCTGCTTGCCCGGGTCTATCCGAACGGGCTCGCCGATGTGAACCATTTCCACGCCGCGGGCGGCATGGGCTTCCTGATCCGCGAGCTTCTCGGCCGTGGTCTCCTGCATGACGACGTGCGCACTGCCTGGGGTACCGGGCTCAACGCCTATGCGATCGAGGCAAGCCTTGCCGCCGACGGCGTCAGCGTCGTGCGCCATCCGGCGCCCAAGGAGAGCGGCGATCCGAAGGTTCTGACGACCGCCGACAAGCCGTTCTCCTCGAATGGTGGCTTGCGCATCCTCACCGGTAATCTCGGCAAGGCGGTGATCAAGGTCTCGGCGGTGAAGCCCGAGAACCGCTTCGTCGAGGCACCGGCCAAGATCTTCAACGATCAGAACGAGTTGAAGGTCGCCTTCGACGCCGGCGAGCTCGACAAGGACTTCGTCGCCGTCGTCCGCTTCCAGGGCCCCAAATCGAACGGCATGCCTGAGCTTCACAAGCTGACCCCGCTTCTCGGTGTCCTGCAGGACCGGGGCCGCAAGGTCGCGCTCGTCACCGACGGGCGCATGTCGGGCGCATCGGGCAAGGTGCCGGCCGCGATCCATGTGACGCCGGAGGCCAAGGCCGAAGGGCCGATCTCGAAGATCCGCGACGGCGACATGGTCCGCCTCGACGGCGAGAACGGCACGCTGGAAATTCTGGTCGATGCCGACGAATTCGCATCGCGCGAGCCGATGAAGATCGACCTGTCGCATTATGAAGTCGGGCTCGGCCGCGAACTCTTCGCGCCGTTCAGGGCCCATGTGGGCCTTGCCGAGGACGGGGCCAGCATTTTCGCGGCCTGATCGATCTGTGGTCGAAGCGCCCCAGTCGCCGCTTCGACCATGACGCTTCCCTCAAATTCTCCGTCGGGCCATTTGTCACATTCGGCCCGGTGTGATGTAACTCGTCGGGAAGCGATGAGGAGACGAAGGCCATGAGGGCCCTGACGAATTTGCGGCGCGCGATCGTCACCTATTGGCAGACGAGCCTGTCGCGCCAGTCGCTGCGCCAGCTCGGCATCGTCCACGACATTCTGATCAGCTTCGTCGCCATCACGCTTGCCATGGGGCTCGCCTGGGGTCTCGCGCCGCTCCTGTCGATCTGGCAGATCTGGGTGCTGATCGGCGGCTTCACCCTGTTCAGCGCGATCGCCTTCCCCTTCTTTTCGCTCAATAGCGGCGCCTGGCGCTATGCCTCGCTTCTCGACGTGGTGTCGATCGTCAAGGCGGTGACCTTCGTCAATCTCGCCTTTCTCGTCGTCAGCTTTTTCATCTTCCGGGGCGCCTATCTGCCTCGCACGGCCCTCGTGATGGCCTGGTTCATCATGATCGTCGGGCTGGGGGGCCCGCGTCTCGCCTATCGGCTGATGAAGGAGCGCGGCACGTCGCGCGCCGGAGAGCCTGGCGAGGAAGGCGGCCCGAACGACAATATCCTGATCTACGGCTATAACGACAACGCCGATCTCTTCATCCGCAATGCCCGGCGCATGCGCAGTCGCAAGACGATCGTCGGCATCCTGGACGAGAAGCCGAAGAACCGCCGGCGTCATCTCCATGGCGTGCGCGTGCTCGGCGGGCTCGCCGACATCGCCAAGGTCGTGCGTCATTCCGAACTCCAGGCGCTGCCCGTCGGCGAGATCGTCGTGGCCGAGCCGGACGTCTCGCCGCAGACACTGTCCGAGCTCGTCGCCGCCGCCGCGCCTTTGAAGGTGCAGGTGAAGCGGCTTCCCGACATCAACCGGACGGGTGTCGTCGACGAAAACGCCCCGATCGAGACGATTCCCGTCTCGCTGGAGGATCTTCTTGGGCGCAAGGAGGTCGATCTCGACATCGGCGAGGTCGCCCATCTCATCAACAATCGCCGCATCGCCGTGACCGGGGCCGGCGGGTCGATCGGCTCGGAACTCGTCCGCCAGATCGCGAATTTCGGGCCGAGTCTTCTCCTTCTCGTCGACAACAGCGAATTCAATCTCTGGTCGATCGAGCGTCAGATCGCGGCCGATCATCCGGAGCTCAACTGCCTCGGCCGCACCGTCGACGTGCGCCAGAAGAAGCGCGTCGACGCGCTCTTCGCCGAGATGCGCCCCGAGGTCATCTTCCACGCCGCCGCCATGAAACATGTGCCGATCGTGGAGGAGAACCCGGTCGAGGGCATCGAGACCAATCTTATAGGCACGCGCAATGTCGCCGATGCCGCGCTGAAGGCCGGTGCCCGTGCCTTCGTCATGGTCTCGACCGACAAGGCGGTCAATCCGACCAATGTGATGGGCGCGACCAAGCGCGCGGCGGAGGCCTATTGCCAAGCCCTCGACCTGTCCCAGGACGCCACCCGCTTCATGACGGTGCGCTTCGGCAATGTTCTGGGCTCGACCGGCTCGGTGATCCCGCTCTTCCAGAGCCAGCTCGCCCGGGGCGGTCCGCTGACGGTGACCGACCCGAACATCACCCGCTTCTTCATGACGATCCCCGAGGCTTCCCGCCTCATCCTTCATGCCGCCGGCCACGGCATCCATGACGGGCAGGCGCGCGGACAGCTCTATGTCCTCGACATGGGCAAGCCGATCCGCATCGCCGAGCTCGCCGAACGGCTCATCCAGCTGGCGGGCCTGCGCCCCCATGTGGACATTCCGATCGAATTCGTCGGTCTGCGGCGGGGCGAGAAGCTCTATGAAGAGCTGTTCAGTCATGAGGAGACGCGGGAGAAGACCGGCCGCGCCGGCCTCCTCGTCGCCCGTTCGCGCGTCAGCGACGTCCAGCTCCTGTCGCGCCATCTCACCACGCTCGAAGCGGCGGTGGAAGCCGCCGATGTCGATCGCGCCGTCGAAACGCTCAAACGGATCGTGCCGGAATTTCGCCAGAGCGAACTCGGTCGCCCGTCCGCGCCAGTGGAACCCTTGCGGGTGGTCGGCGCACCGGCCGCACCCGGCATGCTCGCGCCGCCGAGCCGCCAGCCACCGACGGCGGGTTGATTAAGCCGGCTGGCGCTTGCTGCCCCTCAGGGCGTTGAGCCGCGCCTTCACCGCCTCGATCTCCCGCTGGATGTCGTCGATGTCGTTCGGATCGTCCGTCTTGCCGGCTTGGCCCTGATCGTCGTCGCGCCCCGATGCGTCGCCGGTCTCGGCGAGACGCAGGCCCGACGATGGGCCGCGCAGCGATGACGGCTCGGCGAGGCGCACGGACCGCTCCGCCTCGACCTCGGACGGCCGATCATTGGCGGCGGCAATGGGGCGGCGCGGTTCGCCGTGCTGAACATCATTCGGCTCGGCAGAGAGCGGGTTCGTCTCGTCATCGCCCGTCATCGCACGCCGGACACGGTCGAGCTCACTGCGAAGGGACGAACGGCGCGTCGATGGCGCAGCCTGGGGGTGACGCTCTTGGTCCGCGCTCCTTTCGGTTTGCGGCGTGGTCCGCGCGAGCGCTAGACGGGCGGCAACGGGCTCGGCGCGATCGGCGGCCGGCGTTTCATAGACGCCCTCGCCGATCTCGGGCGCATCAGATCCGCGAAGGTCCATGGCATGGGCATGACCCGGCCTCGCCCAACGGGGCGCCACCGCAAAATGGGCCGGCGCCGGTGCTATGGCTTCGCCCGTGGCGGCTTGGCTCGCCGGCATCGCATCCTCTTCCTCGCGCCGGCGCAGGGAGACCCGCATGGCGCTCCAAAGGGCCAATGCGCCCGCCAGCGCGACACCGGCGCCCGAGCCGAGGATAAAGCCGAGGACGACCACCGTACGGCGCGAGAGGCTGGAGGGCTCCAGCGGCGGGGTCGCCTCGGAGATGATGCGGACATTGGCGGTGTTGAGGCTCTCCTGCTCACCGGTTTCGCGCGCTCTAAGAAGAAAGGCTTCGTAGACGGCGCGCGAAGCTTCGACCTCGCGCTCCAACTCGCGCAGTTTGACGAAGGATTCGCTGGTTGCGAGCTGCTTGGTCTTCAGATCGTCGAACTGGGTGGTGAGATCCTTGTCGGTCTGCTCGGCGCGCCGCAGCTCGGTCTGGGTGGCGGCAATGATGCGATTGACCTCGTTGCGGATGGCCTCGCGTGCCGCGTTGAGCGCCTGGTCGTTGGCGATCCGCTGGGGGTGACGCGGTCCGAGCGAGGCCGACAGGACGGCCTGCTGCTGGCGCAGTTCGGAATAGCTGTTGCGCAAGCGATTGAGCGCCTCGGAGGTCAGTTCTTCGGGGAAGGAGCCCTCGACCACGTCGTCGACAGTCGCTGCCCGCATCTGCTCGGCCTTGACCCTCAGCGCCGTGATCTCGCCGCGCGAGCGGGCGAGCTGGTCGTTGACCCGCAAGATGTAGTCGTCGTCGACCAGCCGGCCGCCGGCGCCGACAAGGCGGTTCTCAGCCTTGTAATCCTCGACCGCCCGCTCGGCCGCGACAACGCTCTGGCGCAGCTCTTCCAGCCGTCCGGATAGGGCTTCGCTCGCCCGGCGCGCGGTGGAGGACTGGACGCGGCCGAGTTCGTCGATGAAGGTCTCGGCAAGCAAATTGGCGAGCTTGGCCGACTTCACCGGCGACCGGGTCTTGACCGACAGATTGAGGACGAAGCTCTTGGTCTCGCGCGACACCTCCATGGCGCGGCGGAGATTTCGGAGGGTCAGGAGCTCGGTCCTGTTCAGCGGCTCGCCTTCGGCCGAGGGCGTATTCGGGCTGGATAGCCCCAGCGCATCCATGATTGCCCCGGTCAGCGACCAGCCCTGGCCGTTGAACTCGTCGTCATTCAGGAGATCGGCTTCACGCACGACTTTGAGGAGGACATCGTTCGAATAGACGACGGCGATCTGACTTTCGATGAGGGCCAGGGTCGCCTCACTCGGCAGACCATTGGGGGTGACTTCGTTCTGCACCACCTTGATGTCGCGTGGATCGGCAAGGATCTGCGAGGTAGCGGTGTACATTTTCGGCGTCGCCATGGCGATCGCAATGGCGATCAGCGCACCGAGGACCGCACAGGTGACGATGAGGAGCTTCGAATTCCAGACGGACTGAACGATGAAGACCGGATCGATCAGCGAATCCCCTCCGAACGGTTCGGGACGGCCGCGTGCATTGGCCTTTCGCGCGCCGGATGTCGGCGAACGATGGTCGGTCGGGGCAGAGAACATGGGCTGATGCGCCTCTCATATCCGATGGCCGTCCGAGCGAAGCCCGAACGTAACATTCGGTGAGAATTGCAAAATCATGCTGAATAAAGCGTTAACTTAGACGCCCTGACTATCGCCCGCCTCGCATATTCCCTCAGAGAGCCCTTCACGACGTCGAGAGAAGGCGAGCCTTCAGGATCTCGAACCAGGCTTTCGGGCGATAATCGCGATCGAGCGGAAGGGGGCGATGGGGTTCGCCATCATAGCGCGGCATCTCGTCGGGAATCCACGTGTAGCGGTCAGTGATCCCCCA
Organism: Fulvimarina manganoxydans; assembly: GCF_900176465.1. Classification (GTDB taxonomy): domain Bacteria; phylum Pseudomonadota; class Alphaproteobacteria; order Rhizobiales; family Rhizobiaceae; genus Fulvimarina; species Fulvimarina manganoxydans. The sequence goes on along the minus strand of NZ_FWXR01000026.1, from coordinate 40,112 downwards.
GGTGACCACCGCCGCCGGACGTTTCCAGGCAAAGATGCCATCCATGAGATCGCCCACCAGCTTGCCCGCAAGCGCATCCATTGAGGCGGGATCAGGCGCCGATTCCCGATTGATGACGTCGAGCTCGGTGACGAGGAGTTCGACCCCGAGAGCATCCAGATCCTTGTGGAAGCGGGTCAGGGCGTCGATGTCGATCTGCCGGTCGCCATAGAGATGGCCCTGAATGCCGACGCCGCCGACCGGAATGTTCGCATCCAGCATCTGGCGCACAATGGTCAGCATGATCTCGCGCCGCGCGTCGAAACGCGGTCCGACAAATTCGAGATCATAGTCGTTGACGACCAGCCGCGCGGCCGGGTCCGTGCGGGCCGTGGCCTCGAAGGCGAGCGGGATATGGCGGGGCCCGAGAAGCTGCAGCCATTTGGAGCGGCGCAAGGGCCCCTCCTGGATCGGATCGTGAGCGATGACCTCGTTGACCACGTCCCAGCCGAGAAGCTTTCCCCGAAAATGATTGGTCACGCGCTCCACATGCTCGATCAGAACCCGCTCGCCTTCCCGCCGATCGGTGATCGCCTCCAGCCAGGGCGGAACCGAGTTCCACCAGACATGGGTGTGGCCCCGGCTCGTCCGCCCGTTGTCCATCGCGAAATCGACGAGGGTCTCGGCGGGCTCCAGGCGCCAGATATCGCGCTCCGGCCGGATCTGGTCGAATTTCAACTCGGCGCCCGGCACGATCATGTCGCAATGATCGAGAAAGGCCTGACGATAGGCGGCGTCACTGCGAAAATAATCGCTCTGGATCATCGCGCCGAAGGGAACGCCCCGGCTTTCGGCTTTTGCCTCGCCCGCGCGGGGCAGACCGAACGCAGCCAGCGCGGCCCCGGCCGCGAGAACGGAACGCCGTGTTAAACCCTTGTCGATAGCGATAGGGGTAGAAAAGCGGGTGTCGTCTGTCACGGGGCGACCTTCTCGGTGGCTTCGATGTGTGAGCCACCTTCGCGCGACTTTCGTTGTCGAAAGGTTCAAGGACCCATGAGCCGGATCGCATTCTTGGCCGGTAGCCTTAAGGCGAACCTCCATCTCGTCCGCGACTTTGCCTCGCTTCTGTCGGGATCGGTCGGCCGGCTGGTCCTGTCGCTCGCCTATTTCGTCTGCGTCGCCAACGGGCTTTCGCTGGCCGATTTCGGCCTCTTCGCGACCGCTTCGGCGACCGGCGTCGTGCTCGCGCGCATCGCCGGTTTCGGCTTCGTCTCACCGCTCTATCGCGCCGCGACCGTCAAGAAGCATCTCGTCGGCACCTATACGGCCGGCTATCTCGCCGCCCTCGTCCTCTCCTTGCCGGTGGCGGTTCTCGCCAGCGCCTTCGTCTATTGGATCCTGTTTGCCGGCGAGATGGCCTGGACGGCCTTTGCCGCGATCCTTGCCGCCGAAATCCTCTGCTGGCGCTCGCTCGAGGTCGTGCTGATCGTCAATAACGGCATCGGCCGCTTCACGCGAGCGGCAATCCTCGTCATTGTCGGCTCGGCCATCCGCGCCGGCGCGGCGGTCCTCTTCTGGTTCGGCGGCGACGGCTCGCTCCTCACCTGGGCGCTGCTTTATCTCGCGGCCAACGCCCTGGCCGCTTTGGCCGCGATCACCACCTCCTATCCGCGCCAGAGGCTGCGCTGGCGCCCCGACCTTTATCTCCGGCGCTGGCGCGACAGCGTCGCGGTGGCGGGGGCGGAGATGGTCTTCTTCCTCCAGTCCGAGCTCGACAAGCTTCTCGTCCTGTCGCTCGGCGGACCGGCGCTGGCCGGCCTTTACGCGATCATCATGCGGCTCGTCGATCTGACCGCGATCCCCGTGCGCGCCTTCAACACCATCGTCGTCCAGAAGCTGATGCGCCCCAACAAGGCCGACTGGCTCGGCGCGTGGCGCCGGCGGCTCGGCGTCGAGGCGATGGTCGCCTTCGTCTCGATCGCGGGATTCACCGGCCTTGGCGGCTTTCTGTGGCTGTTCCCGACGGCGCTTGGCGCCAATGTGGCGGACGCCGCGCCGCTTCTTCTGCTGGCCCTGCTCGTTCCCGCCTTCCGCAATCTCGTCGAATATCAGAGCGAGCTTCTCTATGCGCGCGGCAAGACCGGCATCCGGGTTCTGGTTCTGGTGTTGGTGGGCCTTGCCAAGGCCGGCTTCCTGGCACTGATCTTAAGCGAAGATACCCCGCCCGAAACCTGGATCGTCGCACTCAACGGCGTTTTCGCCGTGCTCTGGGCGATGTCCGCGGTCATGACCTATGGGGCGCTGGATTGGGCGGGACGCAAGGCGCGCGGCGCGTCCTTCAGCCCAAGCCTGCAACCCGGCGAATGAGGTCCGTGCTGGTTCCGGTGAAGGACTGGATGCCGATCGCGACCTGCTGGGACTCCAGCCCGCCGACGAAACGCGACAGGGTTTCGCCGTCGAGCGCCGCGCCCGACCAATAGACGCTGCACAGCGCCTCGGGGCTTGCCGCATGATGGCGATCCAAGCCCTCGATCTCCTCGACGAAACGGCCATAGATCGTGCATTCGGAGAGCTGACGCGTCGCCGCCAGGGCATCGAAGGCCTTCTTGCCGGTCACGGCCTCGATACGCTCGGCCATGGCGCGCACGCTTTCCGTGCGCCAGGCGATCAGGGTCGAGATATAACCGTGATCGCTGATCTCGGGCGTCTTGATCCCGAGCAGTTCGCCCGCCTTTTTCGACCAGCCGCGATGCTCCGAGCGCGAGGGCTCGGCGATGCCGGCGAACCAATCGGGCCGCCGAAAGAGCCGGACCCGGCCATCGTCCTCGACGAAACGCTGCGTATCGAAGGGGCGTAGGAACACGACATCGGAATCGACCGAGATCATCACCGCTTCCGGCAACCGGCGCCCGATCTCGATGCGCCGGAGCTGCTGGGCATGCCAGCCGCGCAGAGGCGGGCCCTTCAAGGATGCCCAAATACGCCGACGCCCGAAACTCGTCGGATCGGGTACGGAGCGAAGCCACCAGGGAAAGAGCTCTCTTTCGTCGACCACCTCACGCTTCGGCCCTTCGAGAGCCCGGAACATCGCGACATCTCTTGGCTCGACCAGAAGGATATGGCGGCTATGGCCACGCACATGGGCGTCGATGCTTTCGCACAAGAGGCGGCAGCGTTCGAAGTCGCCGCGATAGCTCGCGGTCACAATCGCGGAATTCATGGGACCCAAGCCTTAGCCGCGCTCGTTGCGCGGCGCGGCCGGGCCGGCTTGAAAGATGCACATGAGGCGGTCCTTCAGCATGCCGGCGATGAAGAGCGGATTGCCGAGAATATAGCGGCGCCAAAGGCGGCCGGGCTCGAGGCCGAGGCGCCAGACCCATTCGAGACGCAGGCGGCGGACGGCGCGCGGCGCGCGCACCACCTCGCCGGCAAGAAAGTCGAACAGGGCGCCGACGGCAAAGGCCACCTGCCCATGGCGATGATCGAGCGCTTCGACGATGAAGCGCTCCTGAAGCGGCACGCCCATGGCGACGAGAACGATGTCGAAGCGACCCTCTTCCAGCCGCGACAGGACGTCGGGCAGCCCGGCCTCGCTGAAGAACCCGTCGGAAACGGCTTCATAATGATGCTGGGGCGCGATGGCGGCGAGGGAGAGCACCGCGCGATCGGCGATGCCGGGCCGGCCGCCGACCAGAGCGACGCGTCGGCCGGTCCTCAGCGCCATCAGGAAGCGTGGCAGAAAATCCGTCCCGTTGAGGTTTTCGGAAAAGGGCGCGCCATAGAGGATCTTCGCCCCGATATCGACGCCGACGCCATCGGGCAGGACGAGGCATTGGGACATCGCCTCGCGATAGGCCTGATCGCGGCGAGCGATATTGGCGCAATGGGCGTTGAGAAAGGCGACGCGCGTCAACTTCGTGCCGGCAAGCGCCGAACGCAGGCGTTGCACCACATCGCCGCCTTTGGCGTCGATTACCTCGACCCCGGCGATGCGCCGCTTTTGGGTCAAGGGCGACACGGCGTCATCAAGGGTTGCGCGGCCCTGCGGCAGGGCGATCGACGCCGTCTGGCCGGCTTGCCTCCGGCGGGCGCCGGTGTCGGGTGTGTCCACTGACATCAGGCGACCTCCGAATAGGGCTCTGGGCTTGGATGCGGGCGTTGCGCCGAAGACGATCCTGCGCGCGCCTTGTCCCCGTTCAAAAGGGCAAGGCCCGCAGCGATCGCCTTGTCGAGACCGGCTTCCTGCGCCTTGGCGAAGGCGCGACCGTCGAGCCGGCCGATTTCGCCCGCCCGCTCGGCCTGGACGAGATCGGTGAGGGCGCTCGCGAAATCATGGGCGGAATTGGCAAGCCGCACATTGGCGGGCATGCGCGTGACCCCGCGCAGCGCACGGCTGGTCGCGACCGCCGGCATCCCTTCCTCGAAGGCTTCGAGCGTTTTCAGCTGAATGCCCGTCCCGGCCTTTGTCGCAAGCGCGAGAACGCGGGAGCCACGCACGAAATCCTCGGCGCTCTCGACCCGGCCGAGAAGACGCGCATTCTTCGGAACGGAGGGGAGATTGTCGTCGAGCCGGCCGGCGATCGCCACATCGATCCCGCCCGGCAGGAGCGGAGCGACTTCTTCCAGGAACCAGACGAGGCCGATGCGGTTCGGCGCCCAGCTCCAGGTTCCGATCAGCCCGACATCCTGATGACGCATGCCGTCATCGGGCGCGGGATGGCGGCCGACGACCAGAGGCAGGGTGATGGCGCGCGGATCGTCGTCGAGGCCGAGACCGGTCTTGTCGGCTTCGGACAGCACATGGACCACATCGGCTTTTGCGCAGGCCTCCGCCTCCAGACTCTTCAGGAGCGCCGCCTCGCGCCGATAGAGCAGCCGGTCGACGATCGTCTCGGCATTGGCCGCGTTTTCGCTGGCCGAACGATGCTCCACATTGTGGGCGACATAGGCGCAAGGATGATCGCGCATGAGAAAGGGATAGGCGGCCAGCATTTGAATGGAGCTGACCACCACGGCGTCGAAGGGGCCGGCCTTCAGGACCGCCGCGCGCATCTCGGCCTCCGAGAGCCGCGCCACCTTGGCGACGCAGACCGGCATATGGCGGCCGAGGGCCGCGCCGACCCAGGCCGCTTTCCGCAATGTCGAAGCGCCGGCATTCTCGATGGCGAGTTCGCCGAGACAGATCGAATCGGCAGGAATCGCCGCATCCGGCCGCCGGTAGCCGACGAAGGTCAGCCGAACGCCCTGACGACGATAGGCTTCGAGGATCGCTCGGTTGGCGATCTCGAAACCGGTCGAGGGATTCGGATCGGGCAGCAGCGAGGAAACGACGAGAATGTGCATCGGCGGGCCTTTCGGGGTCCGTCCTTCAGGTTCGCGCCGAGATTGTCAGGAAAGGTTTGAGGGAACGCTAATGCACGCTTTTCGTCGCGGCAGGGCTTTTGACCCTGCCTTTCCTCGTTCACGATTTCAGATTCACGCTGCACGACACGACGCTCGAACGCAGGTGGCGACTTGATCGTAAAGCCGAACCCTTCAACGCTTCGTCATTCTCGGCCACCGTGCCGAGAATCCAGGCCCGGCGCCACCCGAAAGCGGCTAAAGATGAAACTATCCCTTTATTCCAGCACCTTAGAGCGCCACCCTAGATTCTCGGTACGGGGACCGAGAATGACGACGCGATGAAAGACAACGCGTCACCTTTAAGGACAGCGCACTCGATAGACGCCATTTCGAAGAGACGGCCCTGTTGCCGAATTCCGGTCGATCGCATTTCGCTCTAGCTGTGTTCGGCCGAAAAAAGCGCCGCCAGCCTCTTGGCACGGGCCTCGTCCTCCGCCGCCCGATCGCGGCTCTTGGAGAGGACGAGACAGGCCTCGGACTTCAGGATCAGCCCGTCCGAGAGGATCTTCAGCTGATTGGCGGTCAGCGTCGACCCGGTCGAGGTGATATCGACGATGACATCGGCCGAACCCGCCGCAGGCGCCCCTTCGGTCGCGCCGAGGCTTTCCACGATCCGATAGCTCTGAATGCCGTGGCGCCGTGTGAAGAAGCTCTGGGTCAGGCGCCAATATTTGGTCGCGATGCGAAGGCGTCGGCCGTGGCGGGGGCGGAAGGCGCCGGCGACATCGCCGAGATCTTCCATCGTCTCCACATCGACCCAGGATTCGGGCACCGCGACCACCACATCGGCATGGCCGAAGCCGAGCCTGGCGACGAAATCGACGACCGCCTCCGGTTCGGCAATCGTCTCGCGCACCAGATCTTCGCCGGTCACGCCGAAATCGATCGCCCCCTCGCGCAATTGGCGCGCGATCTCCGAGGCCGACAGAAGCAGGACGTCGAGCCCGTCAAAGCCCGAGACGGTGGTGCGATAGGAGCGGGAATTCTCCGCCGAGGTGATTTCGATGCCGACGGCCGCGAGCGCCTCAACGCTTTTGTCCTTCAGCCGGCCTTTGGACGGAATGGCGAGGGTGATGGTCATGCGGCCTCTCCGGCATCGGAGCTTTCGGTCCGGGCGCTCGTCGCCTCGCGCATACGGCCGAGCCAAAGCGTGAAGCCCACCGCCGGGATCGGCTGGGCGGCGCCGAGAAGGCGCAACAGGCGATCATAGCGCCCGCCGCCGACCAGCGGCTCGCCGCCATCCTTCAAAAGCGCCTCGAAGACGAGGCCCGTATAATAGTCGAGCGGGCGGCCGAAGGCGGCCCGATAGCGTAGCGCGTCGAGCGGGACGTCGGCGGCCCGCAAAGCGAGATTGCGCGCCTCGAAGAAGGTCAGGGCGCGGCCGAGTTCGAGCCCCGCCTCGGCGGCGAGCGCCCGCACGATTTCGGGCGCATCCGACAGGGCGCAATCGATCGACAGGAAGCGCTTCAGAAGCGAGAGAGAGCTGTCCGGCAGCCTGGCTTCGGCGATCGCCACCTTCTCGATGAGACGCTGAGCGACTTCCAGCGGCGCCCGGCCCGAATGGGGCGGCAGGCCGCCCTCCTCCATCAGATCACGAATGGCTCTTGTCAGCGCCCCTTCCTCACGGGCGCGGGCGAGCTCCACGAGCGGCGCGGGCACGGTGTCGATTGCCGCCCCCCGCCCGCCGGAAAGAGCGGTGAGTGCCTCATCGAGCAGCCGGTCCTCGCCGAATGTGCGGATGAGCCGGCGCTGCCAGCCATCGGGCAAGCCGAGGGCGCGCAGGAAGGCCTCGAAAAGCCCCTGATCCCCGAGAACGACACTCAGCCTTTCCAAAGGCAGGCCGGCCGTCTCCAGGCTCGCCAGCGCATCGGCCAGCGCCCGCGCATCGGCCATGGCGAGATTGGTCTCGCCCAGATCCTCGATGCCCGCTTGTTCGATCTCGTTCGGCCCGTCAATGTCGCGCGGGCGGCGAAAGACCAGGCCGCGATAGGAATAGCGGCGTGGCAGATCCGCCCCGCTGACGATATGGTCGAGGCAGACCGGGATGGTGAAATCGGGCCGAAGGCAGAGATTTTCCCCGCCCTCTCCGGTCGTCAGGAAGATGCGCCGGCGCAGCGCTTCGCCCGCCGTGTCGAGATAGGGCTCGGCCGGCTGCAGGATCGGCGTCTCCATCGGCACCGCGCCGCGCAAGGCGAAGAGATCGGCGAGCGCCTGGTCGGCATCCGTGGCAGCGCTCATCGGGACGACGAGCCGGCCATGCGCGACAGGATCGCCTGAACGGCCTCGACGAGCTGGTCCTCGTCGACCATCTCCTGGCCGGCGCGGGCCTCGCGCCATTCGGCATTGTCGGTGATCTGGGCGGACAACTCCTTGCCGAGCGCCAAATCCTTTACCTGCACCTTGCCGGCCTCCTTCTCGTCGCCGCCCTGAATGACGACGACGGGCGAGCCGATGCGATCGGCATATTGCAGCTGCTTGCCGAACTGTTTGGGATTGCCCTGGAAGACCTCGACGGGGACCGGCGGCTTGGACGGGTCGGCGTTCAGCGCCTGGCGCAGCTTCGTCGCCATGGCCTGATAATCGGCCATGCGATCCTTATCCATGACGGTGACGACCACCGGACCGGTTCGCTCCGCCGTCTCCAGCCGGCCGAGATTCTTCAGGGCCGTCATGAGACGCGAAACGCCGATGGAAAAGCCCGTCGCCGGCACCGGCTGGCTCATGAAGCGCGAGACCAGCCCATCATAACGCCCGCCGCCGCCGACCGAGCCAAATTGGACCTTCTGGCCCTTTTCATTGACGACATCGAAGAGGAGTTCGGCTTCGAACACGGGGCCGGTGTAGTATTCGAGGCCGCGGACGACGGAAGTATCGATGCGAATACGATCTGAATCGTATCCAGCAGCATGTGACAGTTGAGCGATATGTAATAGCTCTTGAAAGGCCTGATCGAGCAACTCACTCTTACCGCCAAAAATTTTATGTAATGCCGAAATGAACAACCTATTGTAGGGAGTTGATTGATCATCACAATCAATCGACTCTATTGAATAGAACATTTGAATGAATTCGATTTGTTGAGGAAGGAGATTTGCTCCCCTTGTGAAATCTCCACTCTCATCCAAACGGCCCTTGCCGAGGAGTTCCTTCACGCCCTCAAGGCCGAATTTGTCGAGCTTATCAATAGCTCGCAGCACAATGAGCCAGCGCTCGTCGTCTTCTCGGCTATCTAGGCCCAACACCTGACGCAGGCCGTCAAATGCCTTCCGGTTGTTGACCCGGATGACATATTGGCCGCGCGGAATGCCCAAGGCCTCCATCGTGTCGGCCATCATCATCGCCATTTCGGCATCCGCCGAGACATTCGGCGCGCCGACGATGTCGGCGTCGAACTGCATGAATTGACGGAAGCGGCCCGGCCCCGGCTTCTCGTTGCGGAAGACATAGCCCGCCCGATAGGAGCGATAGGGTTTGGGCAGGCTCTCGTAATTCTCCGCCACATGGCGGGCGAGCGGCGCGGTCAGATCATAGCGGAGGGACAGCCACTGCTCGTCATCGTCCTGGAGCGAGAAGACGCCCTCGTTCGGCCGGTCGGAATCGGGCAGGAATTTTCCCAGCGCATCGGTGAATTCGAAGGCGGGCGTCTCGACCGGCGTGAACCCATAGGTCTCATAGACCCGCCTTATGGTGGCGAGCATCGCCTCCTGGGCTCTCAGATCGGGCGCCTCGCGATCGACGAAGCCGCGCGGCAGACGGGCGGCGACCCGCTTTTGTTTCTTCTCTTTCGCCATCGACCCAAACCTCGTCTCGTCTTCTGTTCGCGTGAAGAGAGCGCCGCGCGGCCGCCTCTCCCGAAAGTTGGAGACGAAGAAGCGTGAAATGGCCGGGCAAACCCTTCAGGCGAGGGAAGTTCCTCTTCGAGCGAGGCTCTAGAACATCGCGGATGGCGGAACAAGCATGGAAGGCGCCGTTTCCCGGGCGCTCAAGCGCCTGTCTTATGCCTGAAGCCGTGCGGACCCTGTCGCGGCATGGAGCGCATGAGGGCGCGCACATAGCGCGCCTCTTCGGCGTCCCGGCGGGGCTGACGGTGTGCGGCGGATATGGCGATCGAATGGCGGGCGAGATCCAGAGGATGGACGAGGGCCATGCCGAAATTTCGAAAATGCGTCGTTTCGATCGAAAAGTCCGAGATGACGACAATGCCGTCATGACGCTCGTCGCGCCAGATCGCGTCCATGAGGGTGGCCAGCGCCTCCTCCGGCCCTTCGAGGATTTGCGTCAGGCTCTGATCGTGGAAACTGATCTCGCCGCCGATGCCGAGCGCCGCGTTTTTCCGATTGGCGTGATCCACGATGGAATAGAACACGTTCAAGTCGATCGTCTTGCCGTAACTTGTATAGCAAATATGCCGCATCGCCCCGCTCCCCACCCACAGGGTTAATTCAGCATTATTATTTATCTATATCAAAAATAACATCTGTTCAGATCAAACTGACAACGAACGACTTCATATCATAAATGGCCTGATCGTCTCTTCTGATAGGATTATATCATCAGAACCAAGCGCGATCGTCTTGGAGCCCATGATGCAACGAGAAAGGGGACACTGGGCCGGCCTTGGGCTAAAATGGCGCGTCAGGTCAGATCGAGGCGGTTCCGCGATGTCCGGTTCAGCCGAACTATGAGCATTTCTTGGCTCCCGAAGGGCTGTGGATGATGCCGCATATTATCGGCTCGAGCACCCCTCCACCCTTCGCCTCCGGCGATGTCCGGCTTAGAAGCGCTATCATGATCGCAAATCCGCCCGAGAGACCCCATCTCCCTCGGCGGCCCGTAAAGACCGCAAACCCGGGAGCCCGGCTTGCCCATTGTCGAACTCGACCCTTTTCTGATCGATCAGATCGCCGCCGGCGAGGTGGTCGAGCGGCCGGCGAGCGTCGTCAAGGAATTGGTCGAGAACGCCCTCGATGCCGGCGCCCGGCGCATCCAGATCGCCACCGCCGGCGGCGGCAAGACGCTTTTGCGCGTCACCGATGACGGCAACGGCATTCCACGCGAGGAACTGCGGCTCGCCGTGCGCCGCCATTGCACCTCCAAGCTCTCCGGCGGGCTCGACAAGATCGCGACCTTGGGCTTTCGCGGCGAGGCCTTGCCCTCGATCGGCTCCGTGGCCAGACTTTCGGTCGCGTCACGCGCCAAAGGCGCCGACGATGCCTTCGAAGTCGTCGTCGAGGCCGGCCATTGCGAGGGGCCGAAACCGGCCGCGCTGACCAAGGGGACGGTCGTCGAGGTGCGCGGCCTCTTCCAATCGGTGCCCGCGCGGCTGAAATTTTTAAAAAGCGACCGGGCCGAAGCCCAGGCGATCACCGAGACGGTGAAGCGGCTCGCCATCGCCTTTCCGGGCGTGCGTTTCGAGCTGTCCGGCCCCGACCGCTCGCGCACGCTCTTCGAGGCGGTCGCGCCCGAAGCGGCCCTGACGCGCATCGGCGCGGTGGTCGGCGAGGATTTCGCCGAGAACGCGGTTGAGATCGACGCGGAGCGCGACGGCGTCTTCCTGTCGGGCTTTGCCGGCCTGCCGACCTTCAATCGCGGCAATTCGCTCGCCCAATATTTCTATGTGAACGGCCGTCCGGTGCGCGACCGAACCCTCGTCTCGGCGCTGGCAGGCGCCTATGCCGACATGGTCGCCAAGGGCCGCTACGGGGTCGCCGTCCTCTTCATCGAACTCGATCCGGCGCTCGTCGACGTCAATGTCCACCCCGCCAAGGCCGATGTGCGCTTTCGCGATCCAGGCTTGGTGCGCGGTCTCATCGTCGGGGCGCTGCGCGAGGCTTTCGCGCGCGAGGGCGTGCGCGGCTCGACCGCCAATGCCGACGGGCTGCTCGGTCGCTTTTCGGGTGGGGTCCCCCGACAAGGCGGGGACGCATCGTCCAAAGCCCCGGCGCCCGCCGCGACGCCGCGCTTCGCCGATCTCGCACCCGGCGCCGCCTTGGGGCGCGACGTGTCCTCCAGGCCGCGCCTCGATTTCGGCGCCTATCGCCCCCCTGAGCGTCCGCGCACGCCCTTCGAGGCCGCGAGCGCCGCCTATCGGCCGCTCGAGACGCAGCCGCAAGGCGCCGGGGAGACGGCTGCGGCCTATAAGCCGGGAGACTCCAGCGGCAAGCTCACCGGCCAAGACCACGGCTTTGGCGAAAGCAGCCAGACCGCTTATCGGAGCGAAGAGCCTGCCGTCGCGGCGCATGCCGGCGAGAGGACGCCAGAGGAGCCCGCGACACACTTTCCCCTGGGCGCCGCCAAGGCCCAGCTCTTCGGCAATTTCATCGTTGCCGAGACGGAAGACGGTCTCGTCCTCGTCGATCAGCACGCCGCCCATGAGCGTCTCGTCTATGAGCGGCTGAAGACCGCGCTCTATGGCAAGGCGCTCGCCTCGCAGCTCCTGCTTCTGCCCGAAATCGTCGAACTCCCCGAAGACGATTGCGACCGTCTGGCCGAAGAGGCGGACACGTTCCGCAGCCTCGGCCTTAGCCTCGAACGCTTCGGCGCGGGCGCCGTCGCCGTGCGTGAGACACCGGCGATCCTCGGCCAATGCGACGTCAAGCGGCTGGTGAAGGACTTGGCCGACGAGCTCGCCGAATTCGGCACCGGCGACAGCGTCAAAAGCCGGATCGATCACGTGGCCGCGACGATTGCCTGCCATGGCTCGGTGCGCTCGGGCCGGCAGCTGCGGCCCGAAGAGATGAATGCCCTCTTGCGCGAGATGGAGGCAACGCCCGGCTCGGGCCAATGCAATCACGGCCGCCCGACCTTCATCGAATTGAAGCTCGCCGATATCGAGAGCCTGTTCGGACGGCGGTAGGAGCAGCGCCGTGCCACCCGCGATTGACCTTGGCCGATCGGCCTCTTAAGTCCCGGATCAACAGGACGGAGAGACAAGTCATGAACCGAATGGAGCCGGCCGGCGAGGCCAAGCTGAAATATGGAACGCCCGATTTTCAGGTGGTGCGTTCGGGCTCCTTCGTGCGCTGCGCCGTCACCGGCGATCCGATCCCGCTCGATCTTCTGAAATATTGGAGCGTCGAGCGCCAGGAAGCGTATCGCGACGCCGACGCGGTCTTCGAGCGCGAAAAGCAGGTGCGCGCCGCCGGGCGTTGAGCCAAAAGCCGGCCGAATGCAGCGCGTTATCCGAAGCGGCGGCGGCGGAAATTGGCGAGCGTTTCGCGGATCAGACGCTCGGCCGTGCCCTCCACATCGAAGCGGAAGGTGACATCGAGCACGTCGCATTCGGTCGCAAACAGCCGCAAGGCGTCCGCTCCGCCGGCAAGCCGGACGGCGTCCTTCCGGGTCGTGACCAATTGCAGACCCTGACGCCAAGCGGCGGCCGAAAGTGCCGCCACATCCTCGGCCGTATAGGGGTGATGATCGGGAAAGACCCGACTGTCCTCGACGCGCGCGCCGACGGCTGAAAGGCTCGCCAGGAATTTCGCCGGATCGCCGATCCCGGCAAAGGCCAGAACCCGCATCCCGGCGAAGCGTTCGGCCTTCGTCGGCGTGATCGCGCCATAATGGACCGGCCTGTTGGAGCGCCCGGCAAGCGAGGCGATGTCGGCACCCGCCGGGCCCTTGCCCACCACCACGAAACCATCGGCATGGCGCGTCTGGTCCTCGATCGGCGCGCGCAAAGGCCCGGCGGGAAAGACCCGCCAATTGCCGAGGCCGCGCTGGCCGTCGACGAGAAGAAGCGAAAGATCGGTCTTCAGCCGCGCACTCTGAAACCCGTCATCCATGATGATGATGTCACAGCCGGCCTCTTCGATCAGAAGGCGCGCGGCGGCCGCACGATCGGCGCCGACCGCCGTCGGCGCGATCCGGGCGAGAAGCAAGGGCTCATCCCCCGTCTCGCGGCTCGTCTGACGCTCGGGATCGACGAGAAGTGTGCCCCGCCCCTTTCGGCCATAGCCGCGCGAGACGAAACCGGGCTTGCGCCCGAGCCCGATCGCCGCTTGCCCAAGGGCTATCGCGCAGGGCGTCTTGCCGGCCCCGCCCACCGTCGGATTGCCGACACACAGAACCGGAACGCCGGTCTCGGCGCGCTGGCCCTTGTCCAGATTGCGGGTAGCGATGCGGCCGTAAAGATCGGCGACCGGCGCAAGGAGGGTGGACGGCACGCCAGGCGCCCGCCACCAGAATTGCGGAGACGACAGCCGCATCAGCCGGCAGAGGTCGGCGCAAGGCCGCCGCGCCGATCGAGACGCATCGAGAGTTTCATGGGATTGATGAAGGGCGTCAGGGCTCGCATGGTCCGGTCCAGCGCCCCGCGCATCTCGCCCAAGGCGATCTGCGCGCCGCCGGCCATATGGGCGCGGCGCTCGTCATTGGAAAGGAGATGATCGACTTCCTGGGCAAGCGAGGCTTCGTCGCGCACGATCACCGCCGCCTCATGGCGCAGGAGCCTCTGATAGACGTCGCGGAAATTCTGGACATAGCGCCCCGACAGAATGGCCGTGCCGAGCATGGCCGCCTCCAGCGGGTTCTGTCCGCCCTCGCCCGTCAGCGACTTGCCGAGAAAGGCGACCGGGGCGAGGCGCAGATAAAGGCCCATTTCGCCGATCGTATCACCGATGAGAATGTCGGTGCGCGCCGTCGGCATCTCGCCGAGACTGCGCCGAGCCACGCTGAGGCCGATCTCGGACAGGGATTTGGCGATCTCGGCGCCGCGCTCCACATGGCGCGGCACGATGAGGGTCAAAAGCCCTTCATGCCGGCGTTTCAAGGTGATGTGGCAGGTCGCGGCAGCGTCTTCCTCGCCGGCATGGGTCGAAAGCGCTCCCCAGACCGGACGGGTGCCGATCGCGCCCGCCAGTTCGCTCAAGGCCGCCTCGTCGCAGGCCGGCGGATCGGTATCGGCCTTCAGATTGCCGGCGACCGTCACCGAGGGCGCGCCAAGAAGGCGATAGCGTTCGGCATCCACATCCGACTGAGCAACGACGCAGGCGAGATGTTCCAGAAGCGCTTCGGCGAACCAATGGGCCCGCTTCCAACGATCGAAGGAGCGATCGGACAGGCGAGCATTGACGAGCACCTGGGGAATGCGTCTCTGGCCAAGCGCCTCGATCGTCACCGGCCAAAGCTCGCTTTCGGCGAAAAGCGCCAGATCGGGGCGCCAATGATCGAGAAAGCGCGCGATGGAGGCGCCCACATCGAGAGGCACATATTGGTGGATGACGCAGTCGGCGAGGCGCTTTTCGACGATCTCGGCCGAGGTTCGGGTGCCCGTCGTCATCAAAATGGCGATGCCTTCGGCCGCGATCGCGCGCACGAGAGGCGTCACGGCCGCCGTCTCGCCGACGCTCGCCGCATGGACCCAGACCAGCGGCCGGTCGCCGGGCCGCTCGCTGCTCGCCTCGCCATAGCGCTCGCGCCGGCGCGCGCCGTCCTCCTTGCCGCGCTTGGCGCGGTAGGCGACATAGGGGCCGAGCATGGGATAAGCGAGCGTGCCCATCAGGCGATAGACCGACAGGGCGGCTCGGGCTCTGCGCTCACTCACCGTTTCGTCCCCGCCAATTCGATGGCCCGTTGGTTCGCCCATTCGATCGCGTCCGTCACCTCTTTTCGCTTCGCCTCCAAGATTGCCGCGTCCGCATCCATCGGGACATGGATGGGATCACCGATGACCACCGCCATGCGCCCGAAAGGCAGCGGAATCGTGGTCCTGTCCCATGAAGATGCGACCACATGACGGCGGCTCGTCACGGCCGCGCTCGGAAGGATGGGTCGGCCGGAAATCTTGGCGAGCGTCACGATGCCGAGGCCTGCCTGACGCGGCGCCCCCTTCGAGATGTCGGCGATCATGACGACGCTCTTTCCCGACCCCAAGGCCCGGCGCAACGCGATCAGTGCCCGCGCACCGCCTTTGTCGGTCCGCGTCTCGCCTTCGCGCCCGCCCGAGCCGCGCACGGTCGAGGCGCCGAAGCGCTCCACGACAAGGGCGTTGAGTTCGGCATCGGCGTTGCGCGACAAAAGCGCGACCGAAGGCAGATCCTTCGGCCGCACCAAGGGGGCAAGAAGATGCTGGCCATGCCACAGGCCGATAATCGCCGGATGGCTGGCAAAGAGCGCCTGTCTCTCTTCCGTGGAGCCTTCGGCGCGGCTCTGGGTCGCATCCACGAAGCGAAGGGCGTGATAGACGAGGGCCCCGGCCAGCGACGTGACGAAGCGGCTCCGCCCGACCGAGCGGATCAGCCGCCGATAGCGCCGGCGCCATTGCTTGAAGGGCTTCTTTCCGGCCGTCGCTTGCGCCGTCTCGCTCCGGCCCTCCTCTGCCCCTCTCATGTCACCTCAAGTCAAATCGGCTACAATCGGCAGGCATACCCTCGATCGCGGCCTCGATCTCTGCGTTTCGACGGACGGTCCCGCCGAGCCCGGATGCATTTAGGTCGGCACGCTCAAAGGCCATCCCTTTTGCGACCCGGCACCCGGCGAGGAGCGGTCCATCGGATCGCCCCTGTGTTGGTGCCCGAGCGGCGTCAGTGTCCGCCCGGCGTCAGGAGCCGATGCATATGGACGATGAAGTAGCGCATCGCGGCATTGTCGACGGTCTGCTGCGCGCGGCCACGCCAGGCGGTCAAGGCGCTCTGATAGTCCGGGAAAATGCCGACGATATCGAGATTGTCGAGATCCTTGAACTCGACCGATTGCAGGTCGCTCAACTCGCCGCCGAATACGAGATGCAGCAGCTGTTTGGGTTTCTGCTCTTCCATCTTTGTCATCACCTCTGTCGTTTCAGCAAGAAGGGTGTCGATCAACGCGTGATTGGAGCAAGGCCTTCGGCAAGACGCATGGCCAGGCCCTGCGACGCCTCGGAGGCCGCAATGAGTACGCCATGCCGGTTGGGGCTCTCGCTGTAAAGGATGTCCTGCCCATTCGTATCGACCAGCCGGCCGCCGGCCCGCTTGAGGATGAGATCGCCGGCGGCGATATCCCAATCGTTGCAGCGCGGGCGGATCAGGGTCGCATCGAGCCGTCCGTCGGCGACGAGGGCGAGGCGATAGGCGAGCGAGGGCACGGCCTTCGCCGGCGTTACCGCATCTCGTAACGGAGGGTCGAGCCGCTCGAAACGGCCGCGCAACTGGTCCGGCATCGCGACGGACAAGGCCTCGCCCGCACCTTCACCCCAGCGCTGGCCTACCTCAATCGGACGGCCATTGCAGGTCGCGGCTCCCTCTTCGGTCGCCAGAAACACCTCGCTTAAGGCCGGCGCATGGATGACACCCGCGACTGGACGCCCCTTCGAGACCAATGCCAGCGACACGCACCAGGTCGCCTCGCCGCGCAGATAAGCTCTGGTGCCGTCGATCGGATCGACCACGAAAAAGCGCGATTGGGCGTCCTCGATGTTGCCGGTGCGCGGTTGCTCGCTCTCTTCCGACACCCAGCCATAACCGGGGCGGGCAGCAAGAAGAACGCTCTTCAAATATCGATCGACCGCATAATCGGCTTCTGAGACCGGAGAATGCCCGGCCTTCATCCAGACCTCGGGAGACCGGCCGAAATAGCTCATCGCGATCTCGGCCGCGCCGCGTGCCGCCTCGATCAGGAGCTCCAGTTCTTCCCTTTGCGATCGCACGATCTCCTCAGCGCCCCGCCACGGTCATTTCGCCGATGCGAAGCGTCGGCGCGACGATCGAAAAGCGCGTGTCGAGATCGTCTGCCGCGACAAGCGCGAGCAGCATCTCCTTCAGATTACCCGCGATCGTCACTTCGGAGATCGGCCGGGTCAGCTCGCCATTTTCGATGAGAAAGCCCGAAGCGCCACAGGAATAATCGCCGGTGACGAGATTGGTGCCGTGGCCGATGGTTTCGTTGACATAAAAGCCCAAGCCGGTTTCGGCGATCAGCGCCTGCGGCGACAGCTGGCCGGGTGTCAGGACCACATTGGTGGAACCGGGCGAGAGCCCGGCGCCGGACCGGCTCGCCCGCCCATTCGTCTCGAGACCGAGCTCCTTGGCGGTCGCCGTGTCGAGGAGCCAGTGCTTCAAGACGCCCGCCTCGACGAGGGTCAACGGCTTGCCGGCAACCCCCTCGCCATCGAAGGGGCGCGAGCCGGGACGGCGCTTCAAGCTCGGCTCGTCGGTGACCGTCATCGCCTCGGGCAGGACCTTTTCACCCATCCGATCTTTCAGGAAACTCGTCCCGCGCGCGATCGCCGCACCATTGATGGCCGAGACGAGCGTCGAGAGAAGACCACGTGCAATGCGTGGATCGAGCACGATCGGCATCCGCCCGGTCGCAAGCGTGCCGGGATTGAGCCGCTTCACCGCCCGCTCACCCGCTTCCCGGCCGATCACCTCGGCGGATTTCAGATCGGCGTAATGCATGCGCGAATCGAAATCATAGTCGCGCTGCATGGCCGTGCCCTCGCCCGCCACAACGCTTGCCGAGCGCGAAAAGCCCGAACGGAAGCGATGACCGCGAAAGCCGTGCGACGTGGCAAGGACGAGGCTCGACGTGCCGGCCGAAGCCGAGGCGCCGTTGGAATTCGTCACGCCCGGCACGGACCGGGCCGCGTCTTCCAGTGCGAGCGCCGTCTCGCGCAAGGATTCGGTCGGAACATCCGTCGGATCGAACTGGTCGAGATCGAGAATCTCCTTCGCCAGACGCGCTTCGTCGGCAAGGCTTGCAAAGCGATCCGGGGGCGAGACCTTGGCCATGGCGACGGCGCGTTCGGCCAGCATTTTGAGGTCCGAGCGCGTATCGCCCGAAACGCTCGCGACGCGGTCGCCGACAAAGACGCGCAAGGACACGCTCTCGGTCTCGGAGGAGCCGGTCTCCTCCACATGACCGAGGCGCACATCGACCGAGCGGCTGAAGGCGCTGGCAACGGCGACATCTGCCGCATCGCTTCCCGCTTGCCGCGCCTCTCCAAGCAGGCGTTCGGCAACGGCGAGGAGCCGGGTCGTATCTTGATCCATGAGGTCGGTCCGTTGGTATCGATCGAACTTGCATCTATTGTTGCAAGAGGGAAGCATCAAGCCGTCGCTGCATCGCAATAGGATGGCGCGAGGACAAAACCGGCAAAGGGACCGAAAGTTGGAACATGGCGCCGACGCACAATTCCTTGAAGTCCTGCTGCTTCTGGGGGGCGGGATCGTGGCCGGCACGCTGTTCAAGCGCATCGGGCTCGGCACCGTGCTCGGCTATCTTTTTGCCGGGATCGCGATGGGGCCGCTTCTTGGCCTGATCTCGGGCGGCGAGGAAATTCTCCATATCGGCGAGCTCGGCGTCGTCTTCCTCCTCTTCATCATCGGGCTGGAGCTAAAGCTGTCCCGCCTCTGGACCCTGCGCCGTCAGATCTTCGGCCTGGGCGCCGCCCAGGTCGTGGTCACCGGCGCCGCGCTCGCAGCGCTTTTGTGGTGGCTTGTCTTTCCCGGCGGCGCTGCGATCGTGATCGGCTTCGGCTTTGCTCTTTCCTCCACCGCCTTCGGGCTTCAACTACTGGAAGAGGCGGGCGAGACGAATACGCGGCACGGCCAGGCGGGTTTTTCGATTCTCCTGTTCCAAGATCTCGCCGTCGTGCCGCTTCTGGCCGTCATTCCCTTTCTCGCGCCCTATTCGAACGACGCGTCCATCAAGCCGATGGAGGTTGCGATTTCGCTTGGCGCCCTGGTCGGCCTCATCGCCGCCGGCCGTTGGCTGCTCAATCCCCTGTTTCGGATCATGGCCTCGGCGGGCGCGCGGGAGGTAATGCTCGGCGCCGCGCTCTTCGTCGTTCTCGGCTCGGCCATGTTGATGGCGATCGCCGGCTTCTCGATGGCAATGGGCGCCTTTATCGCTGGCGTACTCCTGGCCGAATCCTCCTATCGCCATGAGTTGGAGGCCAATATCGAGCCGTTCCGGGGGCTTCTTCTCGGCCTCTTCTTCATCGGCGTCGGCCTGTCGATCGATCTTCAGGTTCTCACCGAGGATTGGATGATCATCCTTCTCGCCGCCCCCCTCCTGATGATCGTGAAATCCGTCTTCATCTATTCTCTGGCCCGTGCTTTTGGCGAAGGCCACGACACCGCCATGAGGATCGCCGGGCTTCTCGCCCAGGCGGGTGAATTCGGCTTCGTGCTGTTCTCGGCGGCGGCCGCAGACCGCATTTTTCCCCAGTCGACGTCTTCGCTGCTCATCGCCATCACCACGCTGACGATGATGCTGACGCCGCTCTCGACCACTCTCGCCACCTATCTTCTCGGCCGCAAGGACGAGGAAGAGGACGAGATGGAGGAGGATTTCGAGGGCGCGGGCTCGGACGTTCTCCTGATCGGCTTCTCGCGTTTCGGTCAGATCGTTGCCCAGGTGCTTCTGTCGAGCGGCATCGACGTCACCATTCTCGATTCCTCCGCCGAGCGCATCCGCACGGCGACGCGCTTCGGCTTTCGCATCTATTTCGGATCGGGCATGCGCAAGGAGGTCCTGGAAGCCTCCGGCATCCGCCACGCCAAGCTCGTCGCCGTCTGCACCAACAAGAAGGAGACGACCGACCGGGTGGTCGATCTGATCCGCTCCGAATTTCCCAACGTCAATCTCTATGTGCGCGCCTATGACCGGGCCCACGCCCTGTCGCTGAGAGCCAGAGGCGTCGACTACGAAATCCGGGAGACGGTGGAGTCGGCCCTGTCCTTCGGCAATGCGACGCTGACCTCCCTCGGCGTCGAGGAGGAGTTGGCCCGCGAGATCGTCGCCGATGTGCGCAAGCGCGATACGGCCCGGCTCAAGCTGCAGGAAGCGGAGGGTTACAGTGCGGGCGCCGATATGGTGACCACCAAGGTCGTGGCGCCCGAGCCGCTGGTCAAACCCCATCCGGCCCTCCAGGCGGTGGACAAGGCCGGCGACGGCTCGGAGGGCGGCTCGGACCTCTTCGACGACCAGGCGCCGATCCGTCGGCGCCGTGGCCGCTTCCTCAGATCGCGCCGCACCCAGATCAAGGAGCCCGTCGCCGGGCGCCCCGATCCGTTGCGATCGTGACGTGGACCCGCGACGGGCTCAATCGTCGGGTTTGTGAAGCTCCGATTCCAGCTTGAGAACCCGCGAGCCGTCGTCCTGCTCGATCAGATAGGCGGGGTTGTCCTCCTCGCCGTTGCGGGTGATCTCCTCGCCATCGATCGTTCGCGTGACCTTTTCGGTGAAATGGTCCTGCACCTTGCCCTTGGCGCTGCCATTGCCCCAATTCCAGGCGACATATTGGCCTTTTCGAAACGCGACCATCGGCGCCTCCTTTTTCGGATTTTGAAACGAAACTGGAATCGCCAAGCCTTTGCAGTGGTCTGAAGTTCCCTTCTCCTGTTCCGGCCGGTTGCTTTGTCGCAGGCAGGCCGGACCACCGGAACCGCCGTCCCGGCTTCGCGGTTTTCTCCTTCAAAAGAACCCAAAAGACACGAAGAGAGGAGACGCCGCGAAGCCATGGATGCGCGCCTTGCCCACCACGCAGAACTCTATGGCCTCTCGATCGTCGATCCGGCCTGTTTCGAGATCGAGCGCCATCGCCACGGCAAAGGCCATCGCATCTGCTTCACCTCCGGCGAGACGATCCGCGACAAGGAGCTGCGCGCCCGCGTCAAGCAACTGGTCCTGCCACCGGCCTGGAGCGAAGTGCGTATCTGCATCTCGGAGACCGGCCATATCCAGGCGATCGGCCGTGACGAAAAGGGCCGACTGCAATATCGCTATCACGATCGCTGGGCCGATGTGCGCAATGCGGTGAAGACCGAGCGGCTCCTGCGCTTCGGCCATGCGCTTCCCGCCTTGCGGGCGCAGGTGGCGCGTGACATGCGCCGGCGCACCACCGATCAGCGCATGACGGCCGCCACCGCGACTCGCCTCATCGATGTCGCCATCATGCGGCCCGGCCACGAGAAATATGCCGCTGATGGCGGTCGGGGCGTCGCCTCCTTGCGCAAACAGAATTTGCGCATCGTCAAGAACCGCGTCGCCCGGCTGAAATTCGTCGGCAAGTCCAACAAGGAACATGAGATCACGATCGAGGACAAGCGCCTCGTAAACGCGCTGAAGACCGTGCGCAAAGGCAAGGGCCAGCGTCTCTTCCGCTTTCCCGGCAAGAAGCGCAAGACACGGGAACTCAACGCCAATATCCTCAATAGCTATATGCGCGAGGCGGCCGGGGCACGGATTTCGGCCAAAGATTTCCGCACCTTTCACGGCTCGGCTGAAGCCTTACGCTTCTTGATCGAAGAGATCGGGACCAGCGCCGATACCGAGCCCAAGCGCAAGCGCGCGGTCGCCGCAGCCATGCGCCAGGTTTCCGAGCGGTTGCGCAATACGCCGGCCGTCGCCCGCTCGTCTTACGTCCACCCACCCATTCTGGAAGCCTTCGAGGCGGGAGATCTTTCCCCGGACCTTTTAAAGGGTCGCTCTCGCGAGGGCCTGTCGCGGGAAGAGACCGGCCTCATGCGTTTCCTCGAACGGCGCTGAGCTTTATCGATCCCAGAACGAGCAAGGACGAGCCACCCCTCTGAAATAAGCGAGGATAGGCTCAGTGCCGATCGTCTTCTCGTCCTGCCCCTTCCCATCGGGCTCTTCCGTGACCACGTGACAAGCCCAAGCGCCGCACCATTTGCAGCCCTAAACGGACTTGCTGTCTCACGAGCCCTTGCCTCTCCAAGCAAGCGGGCCGGGTCGAGGCAACGCCATCCATTCGCATGAGAGGATTTTGATCATGTTCAAACGCCTTGCCCTTGCCGCGGTGATCACGGCCGGCTTCGCAAGCGCAGCCTTTGCCCAGGGCACCGAGCCCTCGGGCGGCGAAACGAGTGGACAGGAGACCCTGCGCGTCGGCATGTCGGGCGGCTATTTTCCCTTCACCTTCGTGCGCCAGGACGAGCTTCAGGGTTTTGAGGTCGACGTCATGAATGCGGTCGGCGAAGAGACCGGCCTCGATGTCGAATTCGTCACCATGTCCTTTTCCGGCCTGATCGGCGCGCTGGAATCGAACCGCATCGACACGATCGCCAATCAGATCACCATCACGCCGGAGCGCGAGGAGGCCTTCCTCTTCACCCAGCCTTATGTGATCGACGGCGCCCAGGTCGTGGTCAAGGCCGGCAATGAGGACACGATCACCGGCCCCGAAGACCTCAAGGGCAAGACCGTCGCGGTCAATCTCGGATCGAATTTCGAGCAGCTTCTGCGCGACCTTCCCTATGCCGGCGAGATCGACATCAAGACCTATGAGTCCAATATCGAGCAGGACACGGCGCTCGGCCGGGTCGATGCCTTCGTGATGGATCGCGTCTCCTCGGCGCAGGTCATCAAGGAAAGCCCCCTACCCTTGGCGCTCGCCGGCCAGCCCTTCAGCGAAATCCGCAACGCGCTGCCCTTCCGCAAGACGCCCGAGGGCGAGGCCCTGCGGGATAAGGTCGATGCGGCGCTGACGACGCTGAAGGAGAACGGAACCTTGAGCGAGATCTCACAGAAGTGGTTCGACAGCGACATCACCACGACGCCTGGCGAGGCGGGCTCCGCTGCTGGCGCTAAGGCCGAGGCCGCCGCGGAGTAAAGCCATGCGGGCACTCGATCTCGACTATATGCTGGGTCTGGTGCCCGTCATCCTCGGCTATGTGCCGCTGACCCTCTTCATGGCGGCTGTCGCCATGGTGCTGGCGCTCCTTCTCGCCTCGCTGATGGCGGTCGAGCGCGTCATCAAGGTGCCGGTGCTCGATGGCTTCGTGCGCCTCTTCATCAGCTTCTTTCGGGGCACGCCGCTCCTCGTCC
This sequence comes from Fulvimarina manganoxydans, assembly GCF_900176465.1. Classification (GTDB taxonomy): domain Bacteria; phylum Pseudomonadota; class Alphaproteobacteria; order Rhizobiales; family Rhizobiaceae; genus Fulvimarina; species Fulvimarina manganoxydans. The sequence continues at coordinate 16,961 of NZ_FWXR01000026.1, read as the reverse complement.
AGCTTTTCCTCTTCTATTACGGCCTGCCCCAGATCTTCGCCTTCCTCACGCAGATCGACGGGGTGACGGCGGCGATCATGGGCCTCACCCTGCATTTCTCCGCCTATATGGCCGAGAGCATCCGGGCCGCGATCGTCGGCGTCGACCGCAGCCAATGGGAAGCCGCGGAATCGATCGGCATGACGCGCGGCCAGATGATGCGGCGTATCATCCTCCCCCAAGCCGGCCGCATCGCCGCCCCGACATTGGTCAATTACTTCATCGACATGATCAAGAGCACCTCGCTTGCCTTCACCCTCGGCGTCACCGAAATGATGGGCGCCGCCCAGAAGGAAGCGGCCGGCAGCTTCCGCTATTTCGAAGCCTTTCTCGTCGTCGCCATCATCTATTGGGTCATGGTCGAGCTTCTGTCCCAGGCGCAGAGACAGCTTGAAGGCCGGCTGAACAGGGCATTTGCGCGATGATCGACATTCGCGGACTGACCAAGCGCTTCGGCCACCAGACCGTTCTGGACGGCATCGATCTGTCGATCGAAGCAGGCGAGCGGGTCGTCGTCATCGGCCCCTCGGGCACCGGCAAATCGACGCTGCTTCGCTGCATCAATTTCCTCGATCGCCCAGATTCCGGCACGATAAGGCTCTCCAATCTCGGCGTCGATGCAAAAGCCGCAAGCCGCGCCGACATCCTCGCCTTGCGCCGCCGCACGGCCTTCGTCTTTCAGAATTATGCGCTTTTCGCCAATCGCACCGCCAAGCAAAACATCATGGAAGCGCTGGTGACCGTGCAGAAGCAGCCGAAGGCGGAGGCCGAAAAGCGGGCGCTGGCAATCCTCGCCGAGACCGGCCTTTCCGAGCGCGCCGACTCCTATCCAGCGGCGCTCTCCGGCGGGCAGCAGCAACGCGTCGGCATCGGCCGCGCCATGGCGATCGGCGCCGAGCTGATGCTCTTCGACGAGCCGACCTCGGCGCTTGATCCCGAATGGGTGGGCGAAGTCCTCGATCTCATGCGCCGTATCGCCGAGCGGCGCCAGACCATGCTGATCGTCACCCACGAAATGCAGTTCGCCCGAGAAATCGCCGACCGCGTCCTCTTCATGGATGGCGGCCGGATCGTCGAGGAAGGCCCACCAGATGCGATCTTCGAAAATGCGACGGACCCGCGCACTCGCGCCTTCCTCAAACGCGTGAGATCGGACGGCTCAGCGTGATACGAAACCCGTTTGATCGCTTCGCGATGACGGATCTCAACACGCTCAGGCGCCGCGCGGGCTTTGATACGGTATCGGCGTGATCAGCCGGATGAGAAGTCTGGCCGCGCCCAAAATCAACTCGATGAAATTACTTGGGAAAATGGTCGGAGCGGCGAGATTCGAACTCACGACCCCCTGAACCCCATTCAGGTGCGCTACCAGGCTGCGCTACGCTCCGACTGGGCGGAACCCTTAGAACCAACGGCTTTTGCGCGCAACCCTTTTGATCGGAGTGTCCGCATAAAGTTGAGACGGACGGCAAAGCGGGGCCTTAGGCTGCCCCGCCCATTTGCGCTGTCTGAGGGTCTTCCGCCCTCAAGCCGCCCGTCTTTCGACGAAGGCCGGCTGCTTGCCAGCCGATCCCGGGCGCTGATTTTCCGGCTTTGTCCGAAAACGGCCGAGAAGGCTCGTCAACTCGTGCATCTGGGACAGAAGCTGATGGCAAGCGGCGGTCGCCTCTTCGGCCATGGAGGCGTTCTGCTGGGTACCTTGATCGATCGAGCCGACGGCGACGTTGATCTCGGCAAGGCCGGTCTTCTGGACGCGGGCCGCCTGGACGATCGCTGCGACATGCTGATCGATCTCCTGGACCTCGGAGACGATCACCTGCAGCGCGTCGCCGGTTTGCCCGACAAGCTCGACACCCTTGTGGACCTGATCGCTCGAGCGGGTGATGAGATCCTTGATCTCCTTGGCCGCGCTCGCCGAACGTTGCGCGAGTTCGCGCACCTCCTGGGCAACGACCGCAAAGCCGCGTCCGGCCTCGCCGGCGCGTGCCGCCTCGACCCCGGCATTCAGGGCAAGAAGATTGGTCTGGAACGCAATCTCGTCGATGACGCCGATGATCCGGCCGATCTGTCCGGACGAGGCCTCGATCTCGCCCATCGCCGCAACGGCGTTGCGCACGACGTCTCCCGAGCGCTCGGCGCCGCCGCGCATTTGGGTGACGAGAGTGCCCGCCCCTTCGGCGCGTTTGGTCGAGTCGGCGATGGCGGAGGTCATTTCCTCAACCGTGGCCGCCGTCTCTTCGACGGATGCCGCCTGCTGCTCAGTTCGGCCAGCCAGCTCGTCAGAAGCCGTGCGGATCTCCGCCGTCGACACCGCCAGCGCGTCCGCGGTGTCGCGAATGCGCTCCATCGTATCGGCCAGAGCGTCCATGGATTGATTGAAATTAGTCTTGACCGCTTCGAGTTCTTGGGGAAAGGGGATGGAGATACGCTTGCTCAAATCGCCCGCAGCTAGGCCCGCGAGGCCGTCGGCCAATGCGCGGACGGCACGGACACGAGGCGTGACATCCGTCGCGAATTTGACGATCTTGATGACCCGGCCTTTCGGGTCGAGAACCGGATTGTAGGAGGCGGAGATGAACACGTCCCGTGAGTTCTTGCCGATCCGGCGAAATTCGTCGGCGACCGCCTCGCCGCGGCGAAGCTTTTCCCAGAAGGCGCGATAGGCGGGCGAAGCTGCCTCTGCGGCATCGACGAACATCGAATGATGCCGCCCGACGATCTCATCCCGCCCGTAACCGAGCGCTTTAATGAAATTGTCGTTGGCTTCGATGATCGTCCCGTCAGGCGAAAATTCGATGACCGCCTGAACCTTTCCGATCGCCGTGACCTTGGCGTTGGCGTCGATCGACCTCAAACGGCGCGCGGTGATGTCCGAGGCGAATTTGACGACGCGTATGACGTGCCCCTTCTTATCGAGGATCGGATTGTAGGTCGCTTCGATATGAACTTCGCGACCGCCCTTGGCGTAGCGAATATATGTCCCGGAATCGAACTCGCCTCGCCTTAACTTCTGCCAAAATGCTTCATAGGCCGGTTGCCGGGCGTCGTCCGGGTCGACGAAGACTCGATGATGCTGGCCGATGATTTCCGACGCTTCATAGCCAAGGGCTCGGCAGAAATTGGCGTTGGCGCGCAGGATCGTGCCGTTCGGATCGAACTCGATGATCGCAAGCGAACGATCCAGCGCCTCGAGAATAGCCGCGCTATTGGAGAAGCCATCAACTGCGCGACTTTTTGAAAACAACGCCATCTTTGCCCCTTTCAAGAGACAGTGTCCCTGGCTAGTGCCCCGGCTAAGGGTTGCAGCCTCACAAAACTGTCATAAGGCGGAACAATTAAATGGCGTTTAAGATTGATCTCAATCGAAAGTTTTCCTCAGTTTTACTGAGTAATGTCATTCTCAATTGGAGATTATATCGCCATGCTATTGAATTAAGCCGAACCCGTATCCCGGGATTTTACTCAGTATCAGGATGGAAGAATGCGGTTCTTGATGGATGACCTGTGACCCATGCGCGTAGTCGATGCCGCCACGCCCGCACCAGCCAGGACAAGGCCGGCAGCCTGAAGAAGGTTAAGCGTCTCACCAAAAAGTATGAGAGCCATTAGTGCCGTTACGCCAGGCGTCAGATACATGAGCGAAGCCACTTTGGAGACGGCGCCCTCGCGAATGAGGACGAGCATCAGAAAAATTGCGCCGATCGAGAGCACCAATGTCAGCCAGAGAAGAGCGAAGACGAGCTCGCCCGTCCATTCGATCCGCCGGGTTTCGATGGTGAAGGCCAGAAACAGGGTGGGAATGAGCGCGCCGACATATTGAAGGGCCGTCGACGCCCTCAAGTCGGAGCGCTGGACGAAGCGCTTCTGCCAGACGATCCCGAGAGAGATGGCGATCGCCGCGCCGACGACAGGCGCGAGCGTTAAAAGAGCGAGGTCGCCGCCGGCCTCGAATTTCGGCGCAACGACGAGCGCGATCCCGGCAAGCCCGAGACACAGACCCACGCCATGGCGCGGGCTGACCTTCTCGCCGAGGAGCGAAGCGGCGATGAAGGTCGTCAGGATCGGCTGAAGGCCGACGATCAGGGCGGCGATCCCGGCATTCAGCCCATGCCGGATCGCAAAGAAGACGCCGCCGAGATAGGCGCCGTGAATGAGGCTGCCCGCGATGATCGAATGCAGAGCCTGGCGCCCCTTCGGCCAGGTGACGCCGGACAGCGCCGCCAGGCCGGACAGAATCGCCAAGGCCAAAGTGAAGCGCAAGGCGAGAAAGGTGAAAGGCTCCGCATAGGGCATCGCATAGCGAGCGCCGATGAAACCGGTCGACCAGAGCAGAACGAAAAGCGGCGGAAACAGCCCGATGAAGCGAGCCATGGCGGGGCATCCCAATGATGAGCTGAGCGAGCGAAAGGCGGGAACAGGATCGGGGTGTAAGCGGCCTCGCCCGCCATGTCGAGCCGGCCGCCGATTTGCATGGCTCGCCGCAAGCGCCTATCGCAGGCCTCGTGCGGCTCGCATCGAGCCCGCGCACCCTTCCCCTCGTCTCACCGGGCCCATGCAGACCAGCTTCGACATCATCGTCCCGATCTTCGGTCTCATCGCGATCGGCACTCTGGTCGCCTATGCCGGGCTCTTGTCGCATGCGGTGGGCGAGGGGCTCGCCCGTTACGTCTTCGTCATCGCCGTTCCGGTGCTTTTGTTTCGAACGCTCGCCCAGGTCGATTTCGGCGACGCTAATCCCGTCTATCTCTGGCTCGCCTATTTCGGATCGGCGGCGATCGCCTGGACGCTCGGAACGCTCCTCACCCGGGCCTTGACACGATGCGACCATCGAACGGGGGTCATCGCGGGCATCTCGTCGAGCTTTGCCAATACGGTCTTCGTCGCGATCCCGACCCTCGACCGGGCCTATGGGGAGGCCGGCCTCGAGCCGCTGCTCCTCATCATCTCCATCCACCTGCCCCTGATGATGATCGCCTCGACGCTTCTCGTCGAACGGGCCGTCGTGCTCGACGCCAAGGACAAGGGCGAGCGCCGGCGCACGATGAGCGTCCTGGAGACGGCCAAGCGCGTCGGGCGCAATCTCATCACCAATTCCATTGTCATCGGCATTGTCTGCGGGCTGTTGTGGCGCGCGACGGGCTTTACGTTGGAAAGCCACCTGAACGAGATCACGCGGCTGATCGCCCAGACCGCCGGGCCGGTCGCGCTCTTTGCCCTCGGCATGTCGCTGACGCGCTACGGACTTCGTGGCGATATCCTCGCGTCGTCGATCGTCACGTTCATTTCGCTGGTGGTCCAGCCGGCGATCGTCTGGCTGGTGACGACGCGCCTCGGCCTGCCCGATCTTTGGGTCAAGGGCGCGGTGCTCACGGCGGCCGCGCCGGCCGGCGTCAACGCTTATCTCTTCGCGACCTATTTTCAGGTGGGCGAGAAGCTGGCGGCGACCACGATCCTCTTGTCCACCATGCTCTCGGTCTTCACCTTGAGCGCCTGGCTTCTGATCCTGTCGCCGACCTGAAGAGGATTAGCGCCTCATACGAAATCCGTTTGATCGCTTCGCGATGACGGATTTCAACATGCTCAAGCACCGCGCGGGCTTTGATACGGCACCGGCCTGATCAGCCGGATGCCGTATCAAGCCGTGCAGACGGCCGGCGCCAAGCGGCTGTCGGCCGGCAGAGGGGCCCAGTCGAGATCGGCAACGGATTCCGGTGAGAGCGCGGCGGGATCGCTAACAATCGCGGACCGATTGCCCTGGCAATCGACGAGCATCGGCAATTGGCGCGTCGCGGCCCGCCGCTCCATGAAAACGAGATCGACGAGAACCGTGCCGGGCAGAGCCTCGTTGCGCATGGCACCGCCACGATCGACGGCGACGATGCGCTCGGTGACCGGGACGACATAGGTCCAGGGGCGCCAAAGATTGGATTGCGGCAATTCGTCGATCACGGTGAGCCGCTCCGGCAGGGCGCCCTCCGTGCGCGAGGCCCAGGAATAATCGCCCCAGACGGCGAAGGCGATCAGCGCGCAGGCGATGGAGGCCGGCAGCGCGATCTTCGGAATTCGGCCGCCAGAGAGCTTGCGGGCCAGAAGCACGAGGCCCGCAACACCGAAGGCCAAGGTGATCGCGGCGATGAGTTCGAGAGCCATGGGGAACCGATCGGAATTGGCTTCGAGCGAAATGCGATCAATCGGGATCGCCATTTCGCTCTCAGTGTTTGTTCTGACGCATGATGTGATCGGAAAAGTCATGCAACTTTCCCGCATCATGCTCTTAGAATGCCGTCCTGCCTCGATGAAAACAAAGAGGCGCTGGGACGACAATGGCCCGACCGGTGGTCCGGCGGGCCATTGTCTTGGTCAAAGGATCTTACATCCTCAAAGGCTTTCTAGTGAAATCAGTGGCCGGTTGCTGCCCCTGCTCCACGGGGCACACGGATCGATTCCACGAGCTCCTGGATGTGGGCCGGCGGCTCACGCGTCGCCAGGGACACCGCATAGGCACTGGCGAAGTTGAGGAGCGCGCCGATGGCGCCGAAGGCGGCCGGCGAGATGCCGAGGAACCAGCTGGCCGGCGTATCGGCAAAGCTGTTGGTATCCGGCAGGAAGAACCAGCCCTTGTAGAGGAAGATGTAGATCACCGTCGACAGGAGGCCGACCAGCATGCCGACGACCGCACCGCGATTGTTGATGCGGGTCGAGAAGATGCCCATCATCAGAACCGGGAAGATCGAGGCTGCCGCGATACCGAAGGCGAGCGCCACGGTCTGGGCCGCAAATCCAGGAGGATTGAGACCGAGATAGGTGGCCACCGCGATCGCGACCGCCATGGCGATACGCGCCGCCAGGAGTTCGCTCTTCTCCGAGATGTTCGGATTGATCGCGCCCTTGATGAGGTCGTGAGACACCGCGCCGGAGATCGCCAGCAGGAGACCCGCCGCCGTCGAGAGCGCCGCGGCAAGACCGCCGGCCGCCACGAGGGCGATCACCCAGCCCGGAAGCCCTGCGATTTCCGGATTGGCGAGGACGAGGATATCATTGTTGATGTCCAGCTCCGAACCCTGCCAGCCGCGCTCGGCTGCCTGCTCGGCAAAGGCCTGGTTCTTCTCGTTATAGAGCTGCATGCGGCCATCGCCGTTCTTGTCGGTGAAGGCGAGAAGCCCCGTGGTCTCCCAGTTCTTCATCCATTCCGGACGGGCTTCATATTCGAGAGCCTGACCCTCGACGCCGTTCGGGAAGACGGTGTTGATGATGTTAAGGCGCGCCATCGCACCGACCGCCGGGGCCGTGAGATAGAGAAGCGCGATGAAGACCAGCGCCCAGCCCGCCGAATAGCGCGCATCGGAGACCTTCGGCACCGTGAAGAAGCGGATGATGACATGGGGCAGACCCGCCGTGCCGATCATCAGCGTCAGGGTGAAGAGGAAGAGGTTGAGCGTCGAGCCCTGCTGGCCGGTATAGCTGGCGAAACCCAGCTCACCGAGGATCTGGTTCAGCGTTGCCAAGAGCGGCTGGCCGGAGGCCTCATAGGTGGAGAAGAGGCCGAGCGGCGGCAGGACATTGCCAGTCAGCTGCAGCGAGATGAAGATCGCCGGGATCGTATAGGCCAGGATCAGCACGATATACTGCGCGACCTGTGTATAGGTGACGCCCTTCATGCCGCCGAGCACCGCATAGAAGAACACGACCGCAGCACCGATCAGAAGACCGGCGGTGTTGGAGACTTCCAAGAAGCGCGAAAAGGCGACGCCGACGCCGGTCATCTGCCCGATGACATAGGTCACCGAGGCGACGATCAGGCAGAGAACGCCGATCAGGCGGGCCGTCTTCGAATAGAAGCGGTCGCCGATGAATTCCGGCACGGTGAACTTGCCGAACTTGCGCAGATAAGGCGCAAGAAGCAGAGCCAAGAGAACGTAGCCGCCGGTCCAGCCCATCAGATAGGCAGAGTTGTCATAGCCGGTGAAGGCGATGAGACCCGCCATCGACAGGAAGGAGGCCGCCGACATCCAGTCGGCCGCCGTCGCCATGCCGTTGGTGACGGGATGGACACCGCGATTGGCGGCGTAGAAGTCGCTCGTCGTTCCGGCCCGCGCCCAGAAGGCGATACCGATATAGAGCGCGAAGGTCGCACCGACGAAGAGAAGATTAAGGTAATATTGATCCATGATTGTTCGGCCCGCGATCGATCAGTCTTCGGAGACGTTGTACTTCTTGTCCAGCTTCGTCATGCGCCAGGCATAGAAGAAGATCAGGACGATGAAGACGAGGATGGAGCCCTGCTGGGCGAACCAGAATCCGAGATCCGTACCGCCCACGGGGATACCGCTCAAAAGCGGACGGAACAGAATCGCGCAACCGAACGACACGAATGCCCACACGATGAGACATCCGGTCACGAGTCGAATATTTGCTTTCCAATAAGCGTGAGCGCTGAGATCTTCCGATCCCGCGCCGGTCTGAGGCGAAGCCATGTTTTTCCTCCCATAGCACACCTCTCCTTTACCATGAGGCCCCGCGCCCACGACAATTCCAGCTTTGGTCTTATGCCCTTCGGTGGGTGCGGGCGGGCGCATACGAAAACGGACCGCCAGGGGTCTGGCGGCCCTTCTTTCACGAGGGACGGTTTTGCGCGAGACGGCCACGCCCGAAAGCGGGCCGACACATCACCCGGCCGGATGGTGGCGGCGCGCGTCGAGGGCCGCGGCTAAGAGCGCAACGCCGGAAGTCGCGAGCGAGATACCGATAACAAGGCCGACGGACCAGATCGCCGTCATGGGCAAGTTGAAGACCAGAAACAGGGCCAGCGCGATATCGACGACGCCGGAAATCGCGATCAGCCAAAATCGCCCGGTCGAGACCCGCAAGAGGCGCGCGATCGCCAGATTGCCGAGGCCCGACAGCAGGAAGAAGAGGGCCAGAACCCAGGTCAAGGTGATCGAGCCGGCGAACGGATCGGCAATGATCACGACGCCCAGAACCAAGGCGAGAAGCGGTAGGAGAATATGCGACCAAGAGCCCGCGCTGCGCCAGCTTCGAAAGGTCGCGACCAGGCCCAGGACGCCGCCCATGATCAGGAGCCAGCCGAAGAAGAGCGTCGTCGCCAGGGTCGCCGCCCAAGGGGCGAAAAGCGCCAGGGTTCCGATGACGGTCATCAAGGCGCCCTGAAGGGCATAGGATTTCCAGTGCTCGTGCAAAGGCCCGAGCGGATTGACGGGCCCGCGAGCGTCTGGCCCGCGACCGATGGAGAGATCAGTTTGGGACATGGCTCCGGCTCCTTTCGAAAATCACCGGTCGAGCGCCATTGGGATCAATGGCCCGACCGGGGCGATGCGAGGTGACAAACGCCGTCTCGTACGCCGGATCGTTTCGAAAGAAACCATTTGGAGAGGAGCCGGTTCCGGGCGGCTTCCATGACATTTCGGACAGATTTGCTCAGTCGGTATATGCGGTCCGCGACAGGCTCCGCGAGACGTCGACGAGCGACTCGCACAAAGCTTCGAGCGACAAGCGTGCATGATCGTCGATAAGCGCGCCCTTCGCGTCGAACGCATCCGAGGCGTTGGCGACCGAGCACTGGGTCGTCAGCACCTCCGACCCCAAGGCGCGCATGACTAGACGCAGTGCCTCCAAACCGTTGGAACCGCCGAACCGGCCGGGAGAGGCCGAAGCCAGCCCCACCACAAGGCCCTTGAAGGGCTGAACGGGACGGCCATCGATCTTGCGCACCCGGCTGACCCAGTCGATCGTGTTCTTCAGCAAGGGCGGGATCGACCGATTATATTCTGGCGAGATCAATAGAAGCGCATCCTGCCGCATCAGTTGACGCGCCAGAAGCGAGGCGTTTTCCGGAATGCCCTGGCCACTCTCCTCGTCGCCGTCATAGATGGGCAGCGGATAATCGGCGAGATCGAGGAAGGCGACGCTCGCATCGGTGCGCGCGAGTATCCGCATCGTCTCATTGGCGACCAGCCGATTGAGGGAGGCCGAGCGGTTCGAACCTGGAATGATCGCGATCTTCGGGTTCACGCGTTGCCCTCGTTGGCCCGGTCCGTGCCGCGCCGATCCTGATCATAAATCCAGACCCGGGCCGGCGGAATGTTGTTCCAGACAATGTCGCTGGAATCGACGGTGAAGACACCTTCCACCGGGCGCACGGGCGGCGACCACATATAGGAAAGCTGGGTGAGATTGCCGCCGGGCAGAAGCCGCTTGAAATATTGGCGGAACAGAGCCTGCCGCTTCTCCTGCGCCATGGAGACGATCGGAATGGCGAAGAGGATCGCGGCAAAGCGCGTGGCGCCCTGATCCTTCAAGGTCTTGTCGAGATCGAAGCCATCGCCTTGAATGACATTCACCTCCCGAAAGCGCGTCTTGAGGGCGTCGGCGAAATCCCGGTCATATTCGATCGAGGTGATCCGGGCCGGATCGACGCCCTTTTCCAGAAGCGCGCGGGTGACCGCCCCAAGACCGGGTCCAAGCTCCAGCACCGGCCCGTCCAGCTCAGTCGTCGCCTTCTCCACCATCATCCGGCAATAGGCGCGGCTCGACGGGGCGACGGCGCCCATGGCGATCGGGTGCCGGACCCATGTGGCGAAGAAGCGGGCCATATCGCCCTTGTCGCCGTCGCGTGCCAGGACTTCCGAATTATCCGCCATCGGCTCAGCATCCTTTTCTTCGAGCAACGTCAATCGGGGGGCGAAAGGCGCGAGAGGCGCGCCGATCGCTTCCGCGTTTAGTCCTTGCGATAGACAAGCACCCGGGCCGGCGGAAGGTTGCGCTTGATCCAGGGGCTCGTCTCGATCGTCGCCCCGATCCGCGCCGGTTTCACCGGCAGAGTGAGCGCGTAGGAAAACTGGATGAAGGGCCGACCGGCCGCCATGCGCGCGAGCGGCGCGCCGACGACGATCTCGCGCTGCAGGTCGGGCTTGGTAAAAAGCGGCAGCCCCGAGACCACGGCCTCCAGCCGCCGGCCATCGGCGTGGCGCTCGATCTCGGCAGCCACCTGATAGGCGTCGCCATGGGTCACCTTCGCCTTCGGAAAGCGAGCCCTTAGGAGAACGCAGAACTCTTCGGAATATTCCACGAGATGGAGCGAGGATTCCGGCACGCCCCGCTCGATGAGACATTGGGTGACGACGCCGGTGCCGGGGCCTAGCTCCAGCACCATGGAGCGCTCGTCGAACTGCGCGGGGTCGGGAACATAGCCGGCCATGGCGCGGCCGAGCGCTTTGGAGGAGGGCGAGACCGCGCCCATGACGAGCGGGCGACGCAGCCAGGTGCGGAAGAAACGGGCCTCGTCGCTGACACGCCTCGTGTCGGTTCTGCGCTTCGATCGACGCTTCTTTTCAGGCGGCACGACGGGATTCGTCTCCAGGTTCAACAACGGCCATTCCTCTTCCCGGACCCGCACGATTCCACTCTGGGATCGGCTGAGGTCTCCTTGCCGAATTCCCTTGACGCTTTGACGACAGCCCCCTTTCGGGCGGATGGCGCCCCGCCATTCAGGCGCGAGGCGAATCGAGCTCACGGCGTTTCGACCCTATATGGCGCAGTCCTCGCCGAGCGTCATAGGATTTCAGCGGAAAATGTCACATTCTCTCAAGGAGCGGCAGGGGAAGAGGTGTTCGATCGTCATGACACTGGCGCAAACCCCTTTCTAGGAGGGAGCGCCAGTACGTCATGTCAGTCGCTCAACCCTTCGAAGAACTCCTTCATGCGCGAGAAGAAACCGTTCGATTGCGGTGAGTTTTCGTGGGAGCCGATCGCATCGAACTCTTCGAGCAGCTCGCGCTGGCGGCGGGAGAGGTTCTGCGGCGTCTCGATCGCCACCTGGATGAAGAGATCGCCCGTCTGCGGCGAGCGCAGGACCGGCATGCCCTTGCCCTTCAGGCGGAACTGCTTGCCGGTCTGGGTGCCCTCGGGCAGCTTCACCCGCGCCTTGGAGTTGTCGATCGTCGTCACCTCGAAGGAACCGCCAAGCGCCGCCTTGGTCATGGAGACCGGCACTGTGCAATAAAGATCGGCGCCGTCGCGCTGGAAGAATTCGTGGGGGCTGACCGACAGGAAGATGTAAAGATCGCCCGCCGGACCGCCGCGAAGCCCGGCCTCGCCCTCCCCGGCCAGGCGAATGCGCGTTCCATCCTCGATACCCGCCGGAATATTGACCTGCAGCGTACGCTCTTCCGGTAGGCGCCCGTCGCCGCCGCATTTGCCGCATGGATCGGTGATGACCTGGCCTCGGCCCTGACAGGTCGGGCAGGTGCGCTCGATGGAGAAGAAGCCCTGGGCGGCGCGCACGCGCCCGACGCCGGCGCAGGTCGGGCAGGTTTTCGGACTGGTGCCGGGCTTGGCCCCCGATCCGGTGCATTCGTCGCATTGGATCGTCGTCGGCACGGAGATGTCGGCGGTCTTGCCGGCAAAAGCCTCGGCAAGGCTGATCTCCATATTGTAGCGAAGATCCGATCCACGCTCGCGACCCGACGTGCCAGAGCGGGCCCGGCCGCGACCGCCCATCATCTCGCCGAAAATGTCGTCGAAGATATCGGCCATGGAGGAGGCGAAATCGCCCCGGAAGCCGGCGCCCCCCTGGCCGCCATTCTGGAAGGCGGCATGGCCGAAGCGGTCATAGGCCGATCGCTTCTGCGGGTCCTTCAGGACCTCATAGGCCTCGCCCAATTCCTTGAAGCGCGCCTCGGCATCCTTGTCGCCCGGATTGCGATCAGGGTGATACTGCATGGCGAGCTTGCGAAACGCGCTCTTCAGCGCCTTGTCGTCCACGTCGCGGGACACGCCGAGCGTCTCGTAGTAATCGACCTTCATTCACACTTTCCACACATCTGCCGGCGGATCGCCGCGCATGCCGTTTTCGGCTGCTGCAGCTTGACGCCGTACCCTCAAGACGGTCGACCGGAGCGGTGCGGCGAACGCAGGCCCTCGGCCTTGTCGAAAAACCAATCTCCATCCGGCTCCATGGCTTCTTCCGCCCGAGTGAAAGACAAGACGAGCCGATCCAGAATGGATTGCGTCACGATGTAGTGACGATGGGCGGGCGATACCATAGGCGGGCGTGGAATCAAAAAGATCGGCTGGCATCAGAGCGCTGCTGCGGGGCCGGCCGACAGGCCTCATGCCAGCGAACGAAAGATTTGACCCGTCTGCTCGAACCCCGTCCGGCGAGGTGCTCAAACGCGGCTGGTATCAGGCCGAGGCCCCGGCCGGCGACACCGCCTTGCTGCGCTCGCCACGCCCCTTGATGAGGCGCCCCAGCCCCGGCTCGACGAAGCGCTGGGAGAGCATGGCAACGGCGATGGTGCTCAGCATGGGCAAGAGCGCGAAGACATAGAAGTTCACCCCGTCCACATGGACGAGATAGCGCGACCACAGGACGGTGAAGAACAGGAACTCCATGATCGGATGCCAGATATAGACGCCGAAAGAGGCGCTGGTCACGCGCATCAAGGGGTGAAGCGCAGCGGTGGATTCCGGCCGCGCGGTCTCGGCGAGCGCGGTCGCGGTCAAGGAGAGAGCGATCAGCGCGAAAGGCACGAACCAGGGCGCCTGCAAGAGCATGGCGACCACGGCGAGCCCCAGAAGACAAAGGCCCGGCCCATGGGAGCGGATATCGACGAGGCGTCGGTAGACGATCTGCGCGATCAGCCCGCCGATCATGAAGTCGGCAAAGGCCCGATAGGCGCCGAGCGTATCGGCATTGGTCCAGTGTCCACTGGGAAAGACATCGGCGGCCGAGGCGATTTCGAGCCCGACGAGATAGGCAAGGATCAGCAACGCCAGGCCCATCATCCCGCGGGCCCGCAGGGTGATGACGATGAGCGGGAACATGGCATAGGAGAAGAATTCAGCCGAGACCGACCATGTCACATAGTTGAGATTGAGCGTGTTGGTCACCCCGAGCGCGTGAATGGCGGCCAGATGATAGGGCAAGGCCGCCAGTTCTTCGGCATAGGGATAATGATGGGCGCCGATCGCCCAGGCAAAGACCGCGACGGCGGCAAAGAACATCGTGGTGACGAAATGCAAAGGATAGAGCCGCGCCACACGCCGCCTCAGAAAGCGCGCGAAGTCCCCCGGGCTCGCGATGCGCGTCGCATAGCGCTCGGTGATCACGAAGCCCGAGATCATGAAGAACATGTCGAGAAGCGGCAGAAGGCGCCGCATGAAATCGGCTGCCTCGACACCGCCGACGGGCGCCCAGAACAGATAATGATAGGTCATCACCAGAAGCGCCGCCGACATGCGCCAACAGTCGAAGAGGCGGAAATACAAATCGCGACCCTCGCTGGCTGATCACCCCGGACAGGACACTCCATAAGGACTCCTATCTTTTCAGACCAAATCAAAACACCGGGTGCAACTGCATGGTTATTTTATAGTAAATAGGGATGAATTGAAGAAAATTGGGTGGGAGGCCGCCAGCTTGTGCATCGTCTTCACGGGACAAAGCATGGCGCGGGACCCAAGCGACCATGAAGGCTGGCCCGAAATCGACCGCGCCACCCACGCGCTCTCCTCGCAGCCGTTCCGATAAACGTCGCTTCGATCAGCGATCCGAAACGGGTGCGGTGTGCGACGAGACACCGGGAAGGCGTCTCCCCCTATGGCCCTCATCGACATGCCCCCCTATCTGTCCGTCTAACGAGACGGCCCTGGCGGGAGGGCGCCGGGCTGGTGGCCTCGACCCACGACAGCGTCGTCGAGGCGTGCCGAGCCTTTGACGAGAGAAACGCCGGGCCCCAAGCGCCGATCAAATGCGACAGCCGGCCGAGCGGACAAGGAAGAGGCGAGCGCGATGCGCCAAAGGGAAGCCGAACATCCATTCTACCGGCCTTTGTGGGTGCGCATCGTGCTCACGACCGTCCTTTGCCTCTGGTGCCTCGTCGAATGGATGAATGGCGAGGCCTTTTGGGGGGTCCTCGTCGGCGCGGCCTCGCTCTGGGCGATCTGGACCTTCTTCATCACCTACCGCCCCGAGGAGCCACTCTCCGCGCCCGAAAAGACCTCCGAGACCCCGCCAGACGAATAGGCCGCGCCCGCGCCATTCGCCCCTCCCGCGCTTGACTGTCGTGTTGTCTTCAAGGCTCCGGTGTTATACGGATTTCGAAACGATCGGCCCCATAGCTCAGCTGGATAGAGCAACGGCCTTCTAAGCCGTAGGTCCTAGGTTCGAGTCCTAGTGGGGTCGCCAATCTGCAAAATAGTCACGTTTGAAGTTGACAAGTCACCAGAGATCATGATGTCTCAGGGCTTGTCACTTACCCCTCTTTCTCTGGAAATCATACATTCTGCGGCGGTGACTTCGAGTCCCCAGTCAACTCACCATGTCTCATACAATGTCACGTTATAGCTGGGTATCTCAGTAGCGTGACATACAACAGACATACGGAAGGCTGCCTCCCGCATTTTGTATGTCATGAGGCAAACGATGAACGATCTGCGTTTCGCACAGCTCAAAGCCATTCGCCCGACCGGAAAGGTTCAACAATTTTTCGACGGGGGCGGTCTCGTGATGCGTGTCACGGGGCAAGGCAAAATGACGTGGCGTCTGGAATACCGTTTTGACGGTGAGCGGCGCTCTCGATCGCTGGGGCTATTCCCTGATGTCCCGCTCGCGGAAGCTCGTGAGATGCGAGATCACGTCCGCAATCAGATCGCTCGGGGAGAAGACCCTGATGCGGTCGTCGAGGCGCCCGCTGCTGAAACCACCTTCGGCGAGATCGTTGCGTATTTCATTCAGAACCTCGTCGATCAAGAAATGTCCGATGCGACCCTCCAGAAGAATCGGTGGCTCCTCCTCGATTTGGCCGGTCCGCTTCACTCGCGGCCGATCGCCAAGGTCCGAGCCGGGGATATTATACCGCTGATTCAGGAGCAGATCGTCCGCGGCAAGCGTGAGACAGCCAAGCGCCTCCGCAGCCGTATCGCTGCGGTTTTCGATCTGGGCATTGTCATGGAGGTCTGCCAGGGCAATCCGGCAATCGCTCTGCGCTCGATCGTCCCGAAAGCAGAAGTTAAACATACCGCTGCGATTACGGAGGAGGCTGAATTCGGCACGCTTCTGCGCACTATTGACAACTATCCAAATTCTACGATTCGAAACCTCTTGAAGATGCAAGTTTTATGCTACACGCGACTGGGAGAAATGAGGATGTCGCGCTGGGAGAACATTAATTTCGATGAGAAAGTCATGCTCGTCCCGAAGGACATCGTAAAGGTTCGGCGGGAGCATCAGGTTCCGCTCAGCCGACAAGCGATTGCGATCTTAGCGGAGCAACAGAAAATCAGTGGCGGGTCAAACCTCGTGTTCCCCCAGCTTCGTAAGCGGGATAAGCCACTTAGCGAGAATGCCGTGAATAACGCGCTCCTTGCTATGGGGTACGGTGGGGACATTCATACGGCCCATGGCTTCAGATCATCTGCTTCGACGATCCTCAACGAACGTGGATTCCGCCATGATGTGATCGAGGCCAGCTTGGGACACGTTGAGTCTAATGCGGTCCGTCGTGCCTATAACCGTGCCGTCTATTGGAAAGAGCGTGTGGAGATGGCGCAGGCATGGGCCGATTTATGCGACAAATTCCGCGGGAAGGTTTCCCGTCTCGCTGAGATCGAAGAATCTCTATGATCTTCTTGCGTTATTTTATGAACGGAGAATTAAATCGAATTTAAACAAAATATTGGATTGCGTTATGAATGGGCTTTTATGATTTTGTGTTGATTGATGGATCCAGATCATCGCCGTTATTATCCGTCGGACGCCTCGCCCTGCCCCTACCGGCTGGTCCAGAGTGGCTCTTAAAGCCCATCCGGAGTGACGTTGCCCCTGTGGCTTGATCCAGGTTGAAGTTCGTTCTGGCCGATCAATAAGGACCAGAACATGAAGCGCAGCCGTTTCTCCGAAGAGC
>NZ_FWXR01000013.1 GCF_900176465.1 Fulvimarina manganoxydans | reverse complement strand
GAAAGTCGCAATCATCGCCGTCGCCAGAAAGCTTCTCACCGTCCTCAACGCCATGCAGAGAGACAAAAAGGCCTTCGCATGAACACAGTTGCCATGCCAAACCATTTCCCCGCACCCACAAGCGCTTGCGGCTGATCTCGCGTCCATCCTCCGCCCTCCAGCCGCTTCAATGAGGACATCCGGTCAAGAGAGGCGCTACTCCGCCCGGCTCCGATTGAGCCCGAAGCTCTGAAACCCCTTGCCGAGAACCGGCTTCTTCGAGGACAGGACCCGGGAATTGACCCCGTTCCAGCCGATCTCGCCGGAGAGCCGCCCATATTCGATCTTCGGGCAGCGATCCATGATCACCGTCATGCCGGCCGCCTCGGCGCGGGCCGCCGCTTCGTCATGGCGCACGGTCAGTTGAAGCCAGAGCACTTTCGGCAGCGGGTTAAGCGCCAGCACCTCGTCGACGATACCGGGAACGGCTGGCGAGCCGCGAAAGACGTCGACCATGTCGATCGGGGCCGGAACGCTCGCCAGATCGGCGAAGACCTCGCGCCCCAAGATCGACTGGCCCGCGAGCCCGGGATTGACCGGATAGACGTCGAAGCCCTTGGCGAGAAGATATTTGAGGACAAAGAAGGACGGGCGCACCTCCTTGGCGCTCGCCCCGATCAGCGCGATCGTCCTCACCTCTGACAGGATGCGGCGAATGAGCGTGTCGGAATAGACGAGCGGAGCCGCTCCGTCGCCGGTGCTCACAGCGCTCATCGGCCCGACCATTTGGGTTTGCGCTTTTCGAGGAAGGCGCCGATTCCCTCCTCGGCGTCCGTCTCCATCATGTTCTCCACCATCACCCGCGCGGCATAGTCATAGGCGTCGGACAGGCCCATCTCGGCCTGTTCGTAGAAGGCCTTCTTGCCGATCCGGACGGTCGTCTTCGATTTCGAGGCGATGGTGGTCGCATATCTGCCGACAACGGTGCCGAGATATTCAGGCGGCACGACGCGGTTGACGAGACCGAATTCGCGGGCCGAGCGCGCATCGATCCGCTCGCCCGTCAGAAGCATTTCCATCGCGTGCTTCGGGCTCAAATTGCGCGACAGCGCGACCATAGGCGTCGAGCAGAACAGGCCGATATGGACGCCCGGCGTCTGAAACTGGGCTTCTTCCGAGGCGATCGCCAGATCGCAGCTCGCCACGAGCTGGCAGCCGGCGGCGGTCGCGATGCCGTTCACCTCGGCGATCACCGGCTGGGGCAGACGCACGATGGCCTGCATCAGCTCGGCGCACAGACGCATGGTCTTTTCGAAAAAGGCGCGGCCACCATCGGCGTCGGCGCGATGGGCGGTCAGTTCCTTCAGATCATGGCCGGCGGAGAAAGTCTTGCCATGGGCGGCCAGGACGACCACGCGGCAGTCGGGATCGGCCCCGGCATCGCGAAGGGCGGCGAGCAAGGCCTCCATCACGGCGATGGAAAGCGCATTGGCCGGCGGGTTGGACAGGGCGATCCGCGTGATGCCAGGCGCCGTCTGGATATCGAGGGGGTGGGGGCTGCGCGCATCGGTGGACAGTTCGACGATATCGGCCATGAAAGCGGGAATCTCTTGCCATTTGAATGAAGTGCCCGACAGTGGCCCGACGCGCGAAGAGGCGCAAGGACCGCAGTCTGGATTGGGGGACGACCATGCAGCCGATCATGACCACCGAAGAGCTCAACGCCTTCCTCGCCTCGCATTTTCCGCAGGTCTCCGGCCCCCAGGATGGGATGAGCGTCACGCAAATCGGCGCAGGTCATGCGACTCTCCGGCTCGAGGCCACGGACAAGCATCTGCGGCCCGGCGGCACGGTTTCCGGCCCTTCGATGTTTCTCCTCGCCGACGTCGCGGCCTATGTGGCGATCCTTGCCCATATCGGCCCCGTGGCCCTCGCGGTGACGACCAATATGACCATCAATTTCATGCGCAAGCCCGAACCCGGCCCACTTCTCGGCAAGGCAAGTCTTCTGAAACTCGGCAAACGCCTTGCCGTCTGCGAGATCGCCCTTGTCAGTGAGCGGGAAGCGGAGCGAGAGGGCGAGGCCGAGCTTGCGGCCCATGCGGTGGCCACCTATTCGATCCCACCACGCTGATCGAGGAGATGGTTGCGGTATCATAATACCAAAGCGCTTTGATCCCCTGCCCTGCAGGCGTTTCAGCGGACGGAACTTCGCATCTTTGGCGTTGACAAGCCCCGCCTCTGCCCGTATGTCAGCCCCCACGAAGCGCGGCCGATGGGCCGCTTTTTGTTATGGCGGGCCGGGCATCGGTCGGCCAGACCATCACGAACACTTGGGACGAACCCATGAAGACTTTCTCTCAGAAGGTGGAGACGGTCGAGAAGAAGTGGATTCTTATCGACGCCGAAGGTCTCGTCGTCGGCCGCCTCGCCTCGATCGTTGCTCTGCGCCTGCGCGGCAAGCACAAAGCGACCTTCACACCCCATGTCGACGACGGTGACAACATCATCATCGTCAACGCCGACAAGATCGTTCTGACCGGCAAGAAGTACCAGAACAAGACCTATTACTGGCACACCGGCTATGCCGGCGGCATCAAGGAGCGCAAGGCGCGCGAGATTCTCGAGGGGCGCTTTCCCGAGCGCGTCGTCGAGAAGGCCGTCGAGCGCATGCTGCCGCGCGGCCCGCTCGGCCGTCGCCAGCTGAAGAATCTGCGCGTCTATGCCGGTGCCGAGCATCCGCATGAAGCCCAGCAGCCCGAGACGCTCGACGTCCGTGCGATGAACTCCAAGAATGCGAGGGCCGCATAATGTCTCAGCTCTCTTCCCTCGAAGACCTCGGCACCGCCGATGTCGGGGTTCAGCCGGAGGCTCCGGTCCACGTCCAGAAGCTCGATCAGTACGGCCGCGCCTATGCCACCGGCAAGCGCAAGGATGCCGTCGCGCGCGTCTGGGTGAAGCCGGGTTCGGGCAAAATCATCGTCAACGACAAGGACTTCACGGCCTATTTCGCCCGTCCGGTCCTGCAGATGGTGCTTCGTCAGCCGATCGTCGCGACCGACCGTGACGGCCAGTTCGACATCATCGCCACGGTTGCCGGCGGCGGCCTCTCCGGCCAGGCCGGCGCGGTTCGCCACGGCATCTCCAAGGCGCTGACCTATTACGAGCCGGGCCTGCGCTCCATCCTCAAGAAGGGTGGCTTCCTGACCCGCGACTCGCGTACCGTCGAGCGTAAGAAGTACGGCCGCGCCAAGGCCCGCCGTTCGTTCCAGTTCTCCAAGCGCTAAGGCGTTTGGCAGTTTCAGCCGACAGGAAAGGCCGCCGGAGCGATCCGGCGGCCTTTTTCGTTTATCGGCGGGCCGTCTCTGCCGCTTTGATAAGATGATGTTGAAATCGCCGGCCCTAACGTGCCCGAACACGCGAACGGCCGGCCATATTGGTACCGTCCCTCGAAAAGAATCACATTTTCGATTCCATCATTTAGACCATGAGCTTCGAACCAGCGCGCCTCTTCACTTCGCAGACCAGCGCGCGGGCTAATTCGACGCCGAGGCCGAGAAAGCAAACGCGCCGCGATGCGGTCAACAGCACGATCTGACAACGCGCCTGTGAGACCCAAACGCACGCTACTCGCGGCATTCGTTCTGCCGCTCCTCATGACCGGCTGCTCCGACATGCCGGATCCGAGCCGAATTCCAAAACTTCCCGTCGAGATCAGCCAAAGCCTCGTCGTCGCAAGAGGTTCAACTTGGCGTCGCGAATCGACACTCCGCGTCCTCTGTGGCGCAGATCACTCGGTGCGCCTCCTTGTCTTGACGCGACTTCCTTATCAGGTCGACCGTTCATATCTTCCGGTCACGGGTAGAAATGCCGTCATGTTTGTCGGCAATGGCCGCGACCGGACCGATTTCAAGATGGACGTCTTCGCGAACGGCGTCGATGACCGATCGTTTTTCGTTCGCAATCGATTCACGGATAAATTCTACCCAGAAACGCTCATTTCGGCCCCGTTGAGCGAGCTTCAGATCAGTCAAGTTGCGCAATCACTCGAACCATCCGTTCGAGTGATCATCAGTGTCATCGAGACCGGCACATTCATGAAGGGTACCGAAACGGGAACGGCCCTGGCTCAATTTGCCGAGGCCTGCACCACCGCGGATGACAACGTGACGCCGCAACGAATGTGACGATCGAGCTCGGCCCGACTTTCGTCTGTTGCGCCGGCGACAGGAGAACGGCATCGATCTCAGAGTTGATGTCGTCCGAATTCAGGCCTTAAACGAAGCCGGCGGTGACGCCTTGCCCTCACCCCGCCCGATCGAACTCCCCGATCAGCATCTCCCGCTCGCGGGGCAGATAGGCCGGGCGGTTCGGCTCCTTGCCGGCCTTGGCTTCGAGCCTTGCGGCTTCCTTCAGCATCGCCTCGCGAAGGCGGCAGGCGATCGCCCAGCCGGTGGAGGGGTCCGGCCCGTCGGCCATGAACCAGACCTCCATGCCCTCGGCCGAATGGCCGGTCACCTGGACTTTGGCCGATTCCTTGTCGGTGATGTCCTCATCGGCCTCGACGAAGCGCTGGAAGGCCTCGCGCAACGCGTCGATATCGGCCCGGTGATCGAGGCGAAGCGCGACGATCTTGGTCAGTTGCGGGTCCTGCTTCGTCCAGTTCTCAAACGTCTCGGATACGAATTGGGCGACCGGCACCATCAGGCGGCGATTGTCCCAGCTTCTGAGCTGAAGATAGGTGAAATTGATCTTCTCCACCGTACACCAATCCCCATGCCAGAGCACGGCATCGCCGATCCGCGCCGTCTTGGCGATGGCGATCTGGAGGCTTGCCATGATGTCGGAGAGAACCGTGCGGGCGGCGAAGGC
Source organism: Fulvimarina manganoxydans (assembly GCF_900176465.1). GTDB lineage: Bacteria > Pseudomonadota > Alphaproteobacteria > Rhizobiales > Rhizobiaceae > Fulvimarina > Fulvimarina manganoxydans. The sequence goes on along the minus strand of NZ_FWXR01000013.1, from coordinate 129,514 downwards.
GAAGATCAGGCCGAGGACGCCGGCCGAGGCGAGGAGCGAAAAGCCGAGGGTCGAGGCGATCTTGGTCTGGATCAGGACTAGGGCCGCGCCGACCACGAAGGCCAGCATGATCGCCACGCGCCGCGCCGCCGAGATATTGGTGTAGAGGTCGCGCGTATCCTTCTGGTGTTCCTCGGTCAGCTCCTCGATGTTTTCGCGCACGAGCCGGTCGAGAACGGCATCGACGACGCGCACCGCGATCAGCGCCAGTGCGACGACGAAGAGCAGCGACTGGAGGGGCGCGAGGATGCGGCTGATTGGGCCGGAAAAGGTAAAGGCAAAGGTCTTGATCAGCGAGAAGGTGCCGACAAAGGCCATCAGCGCGATCGGCGTCTGGACGGCGTCGAGTGCGGTGCGAACGATGCGATAGGGCTGGCGCCGCTTGATCCGACCCACCATCGAATAGCTCAAATATGCCGCGCCTAGGGCTAGAAGGACGACGAGCGGGATGGCGATCACCTCCCACCAGGCCAGCGTCCAGAAGGCGTGATGTTGGAGAAATCCGGGCAATGAGCTTTCGAAGGCGCTCGGCCCGTAGATTTCGTGAAGAGCTGGAATATTGGCGACGGTCGCCTCGGAGAACACCCAGGCTGGCGCGCCATTGTCGGGTTTGATCCGCGAAATGCGGATTTCGACGGGCCGCTCGGGCAGGTCCAGAATAGCCAGGCGGAAATTGCGACGCGGCTCGCCCGCCATGGGATTGTCGCTCGAAGCGGTCGCGTCCAGACCGTCGGGGCGGTCGGGCAGACCCGACCAGTCCATCCACATGCCCCGCTGCATCACCTCATAGAGATTTTCGGCCAGAACCGGACCCATCTTCGCCTGAAGCTCCGGCGCGATGCCGGACAGATCGAGCGCATGAGCCGCCGTCTCCCAGTCTTTGGCTTCCGCCGCGATGGTGAAGGTCTCCATGAGCCCGCGCGGCGTGTCGCGATCGACGAAGCCGGCGGCCTCGGGCAGGCCTTGATTGAGCGAGGCGGCCTGAAACCAGCGAGTCGATGGCTCGCTCGACGATTGGGCGGCGGCCGGCACGAGCGCCGCGAACAGAATGGGCAGAAGGAGGACAAAGCCAGTGATAAGGCGAAGGGGCCGCATTGCCGCTCCTGTCGTCGGGGACCATCTTCAGGTTCGTGAGCCCGGGGCGGATAAAGAGTCGACCGGCCCTGCTCGCTAAGTCATGTTGAGGAGTTTTTCCCAATGTCCAATGCGAGGCGATCAAGCTTTTGAATTTGAAAGCAAAATTTGGCTCTGGCGAGAATGATGCCGCCGGCGCCTTCTTGCCGGACCGCTTTCTCGCTTGGTTCGCCGGCCACGGCTGGGCGCCCCGTCCCCACCAGATCGATCTTCTCGGTCGCTCCCAAGCCGGGGCTTCGGTGCTCCTCATTGCGCCCACGGGCGCCGGTAAGACCCTGGCCGGCTTCCTGCCGAGCCTCGTCGATCTTTCGATACGCGAGCCGCACAAGCCCGGCACGCGTCCGCGTGGCATCCACACGCTTTACATCTCGCCTTTGAAGGCGCTCGCGACCGACATTCGCCGCAATCTGGAACGCCCAGTCGCCGAGATGGGTCTTCCCGTCACGCTCGAGACGCGCACCGGAGATACCAGCCAGGTCAAGCGCCAGCGCCAGAAGCTGAAGCCACCGGATATCCTCCTGACGACGCCTGAGCAGCTGGCGCTTCTGATTGCGGCGAAAGATGCCCGCGATTTCTTCGCAGACCTCAAATATGTGGTCTTCGACGAGCTCCACGCCCTCGTCACGTCGAAGCGCGGCCATCTGCTGGCGCTGGGCCTCGCCCGTCTTCAAACGCTCGCGCCGGGCCTGAAGACCGTCGGCCTGTCGGCGACCGTGTCGGAGCCGGCCGAACTCTGCCGCTGGCTCGTGCCGCAACGGCCGGGCGCGACGCTTCAGGCCGATCTCATCGAGGTGGCGGGCGGAGCCAAGCCGGATATTGCCATCCTCAAATCCCAGGAGCGCATTCCCTGGCAGGGGCATACCTGCCTTTATGCGATGCCGGAGATTTACGAGGCGATCAAGGCGCACAAGACGACGCTGCTCTTCGTCAATACGCGCTTCCAGGCCGAGCTGCTCTTTCAAGAACTCTGGAAGATCAATGAGGAGACACTGCCGATCGCCCTGCATCACGGCTCGCTCGACGTTCAGCAGCGCCGGCGCGTCGAGGCGGCGATGTCGGAGAACAAGCTTCGCGCGGTCGTCGCCACCTCCACGCTCGATCTCGGCATCGACTGGGGAGACGTCGATCTCGTCGTCCATGTGGGAGCGCCGAAGGGCGCCTCGCGCCTTGCCCAGCGCATCGGCCGAGCAAATCACCGGATGGACGAGCCCTCCAAGGCGATCCTCGTGCCCTCCAACCGCTTCGAGGTGATGGAGTGCCAGGCCGCGCTCAACGCCAATTATCTCGGCGCGCAGGACACGCCCCCCTTGCGCGAAGGCGCACTTGACGTCCTCGCCCAGCACGTTCTCGGCATGGCTGTGGCCGAGCCCTTCGAGCCTCAAGCGCTCTTTGACGAGATCGTTTCGGCCGCCCCTTATGCGGATCTGTCCTGGGAGACCTTCGAGGAGATCATCGATTTCGTCGCGACCGGCGGCTACGCGCTGAGGGTCTATGAGCGCTACGCCAAGATTCGCAAGACCGAGGACGGCACCTTCCGCATCACCCATCCGCAGATCGGACAAATCTATCGGATGAATGCGGGCACCATCATCGAGGCTGAAGCGCTCGATGTCCGGCTCCTGCGCAAGAAGACCAAGGCCTCGATGGCCCGGGGCGGGTTCGTCCTTGGCAAGATCGAGGAGGATTTTCTGGAAACGCTGACCATCGGCGACACCTTCCTCTTCGGCGGCGAGGTCTTGCGCTTCGAAGGGATCGCCGAGACCAGTTGCTTCGTCACCCGCGCGCCGGGCGACGATCCCAAGGTGCCCTATTGGGGCGGCTCGAAATTTCCGCTTACCACCTTCCTTGCGGCCGAGGTACGGCGCATGCTCTCCGATCCCGAGCGCTGGGGCGAACTCCCGCCGCAGGTCGGCGAATGGCTGGAAATCCAGGCTCTGAGATCGATCATTCCCGGCCCGAACGACCTTCTGGTGGAGACCTTTCCGCGCGGCAATCTCTTCTACATGGTGATCTACCCGTTCGAGGGGCGCCTCGCCCATCAAACCCTCGGCATGTTGTTGACGCGACGGCTGGAACGGGCCCGCGCCAAGCCGCTTGGCTTTGTCGCGACCGATTACGCCCTGTCGATCTGGGGCCGGGCCGATATGGGCGCGATGATCGCGGACGGGCGTCTGTCGCTCGACGATCTCTTCGACGAGGACATGCTGGGCGACGATCTGGAAGCCTGGATGGGCGATTCCTGGCTCCTAAAGCGCACCTTTCGCCAATGCGCGGTGATCTCGCAGCTGACGCCGAAGAAGCATCCCGGTCGAGAAAAGACCGGACGCCAGGTCACCGTCTCGACCGACCTCGTCTATGACGTCCTCAGGGCCCACGAGCCGGGTCACATCCTCCTCAAGGCGACCTGGGCGGATGCGGCGACGGGGCTGCTCGACGTTGCCCGCGTGTCGGACCTCCTGGCCCGTATCAAGCACCACATCGTCCACAAGGCGCTTGCCCGCGTCTCGCCCCTGGCCGTGCCCGTCATGCTCGAAATCGGCCGCGAGCGCGTAGAGGGCGAGGCGCGCGACGAGGGGCTCGCGGCAGCCGCACAAGCCGCCCTCATCGACGAAGCCTTGGGATGAACAGGCTGACAGCGCATCCGTCGACAATCATCTTCCAGTAGCACTTCACTTCCCCAAAGGTGAAAATCCTTTAACTCGGGTAAAGTGATTGCCAAGATGACCTGACTCTATCGAATTCGAGCATTTCGCATCAGTCTTGCCCTGTATTTTGCCATGGTGAGGCAACAAAGGCGACGTTTGGACGATCGTGTTCTTCGCTTTTGCAGATTCTTAATCGCGGGTTCTTAGAAATAACGCATGCAGTCGAACAGAGGAGCACCGATTATGCGCCTTGCCATGATGAACCGCCGCGCCGTGATGGGGCTTCTCGCCGGAAGCCTCCTGCCGAGCGTCGGTATCGCCCGCATGGCGCAGGCGCAACCGCATCCAGATCCGATGACCCTGACGATCCGAGGGCCCGGACCCGGCATCCGAACCTTTCGACAGGCCGATCTCGCTCGCCTGCCCCAGCGCCGAATCGTTACCACCACGCCATGGCATCCCGAGCCGACGAGCTTCGAGGGCCCCGATCTGGATGCAGTCCTCGGCCGAGGGGATGGTGACGATCTGGACTGCACGCTGATCGCCCTCAATGACTATGCCGCCGCCGTTTCCACCCAGTTCTTTCGGGAGAGCAACGGCATTCTCGCGATCAAGGAGAACGATGCGTTCCTGACCCTCGACAACAAGGGACCGGTCTTCGTCATCTTTCCCTTCTCCGAACGCGCCGACTTGCAGATCCAGGCCGCTTATGCGCGCTGCGTCTGGCAACTCGTCGAAATTGAAGTTGCGTGATGCAGTCCCGTCGGTTTTCCAGGCTGATCCGAGATCCCTTTCTGGCTTTGATCCTGCTGACATCCGGGATCATCGCCACGGAAGCCACGGTCAATCTCGTCCTCGTCCAGCGCTATCAGCATGATCTGATCGAAGTCTCGTCCTATGACGTGGCCTTCGACTTCAACCGCGCGCAGATCGAGCTGATGCGTCTGCGCGACGTTCTGGTGGACGACAGCTTCGGTGACTCACGGATCAGGAGCGAGATCGCGATCATCAAGACGCGTCTGACGACCTTGCCCACAGAAATCGGAAGCGACGATTTCGCACCGGCCAAGGCCGCTAAGGCCAAGCTTCAGACGGGGCTGGCGGCGATCGAGGCGGCGACCCTGTCGCCCAATCCGCAGGACCGGGCCGAAGCCGCCGCGCTTGCCGAGCATCTGGCCAGCAGTTTCGGGCGCGCGGCGACCATTGCCAACGTCAAGCAGGGCGATGTCGTGGAGGAACAGCGCCAGCGGCTGACCCGGTCGCTCGCCCATATCGAGCTCCTGACCTACGCCCTGGGCGTGCTCGGCCTCATCATGATGGTGTTCCTGCTCAAATATCGGCGCCGCCTGACACGACGCGCGGCGACGGACGCCCTGACGGGACTGCCGAACCGGACCGCACTCAAGGAATTGATTGAAACCGGCCTGTCCGACGAGGCGATCGCCGTCGCCATGATCGATGTCGACAGGTTCAAGGAGATCAACGACAATCATGGCCATTCGGCGGGCGATGCGGTCCTGCGTCTGATCGCGAACTGCATGCGCAGGGTCCTCGGCCCGCAGGAATATGCGATCCGGATCGGCGGCGACGAATTCGCCTTGATCGCGCTGGGGGAGGACGCCGACCGGCGCGTTCTCGAACGCTGTCAGGCGATCGAGACGCTGTTTCGGGACCGATGCCTCTATCATCCCGATCGCGCGACGGCCTCGCTCTCCATCGGCATCGCCAGCGCGAAGTCCCAGAGCGAGCGGCAGATCGACGAGCTTCTGGTCGATGCCGATGTCGCCATGTATTCGGCCAAGTCCGAGGGCCGCGCGCAGATCGCCTTCGCGACGGAAGAGTTCCTCAAGGACGCAGCCATGCAAAAGCGCCTCCAGCGCGATCTCGCCTATGCGATCGAGGACGAACAGCTGCATGTGGCCTTCCAGCCGATCATCGATCTGTCGACCGGCTCCATCGCCTATTTCGAGAGCCTTTTGCGATGGACCCATCCGCAGTTCGGACCGATCCGGCCCGACAATTTCATCGCGCTTGCCGAAGCCAGCGGCGATATCATTCCGATCGGCCGCTTCGTTCTGCGCGAGGCGCTGGCCAATCTGCGCCATTGGCCCGAGTCGATCGGCGTGACGGTGAATGTGTCCGCGCTTCAGCTCGGCGACGACATGCTTGTGAGCCAGGTCGGCCAGCTTCTCGAAACCCATGAAATCGATCCGGCGCGCCTGACGCTCGAAATCACCGAAAGCGTTCTCGTGCGCAATGTACACTCCGAGAAGATCGTCAACGAATTCCAGGCCATGGGTGTGGCTGTCGCGCTCGACGATTTCGGAACCGGCTATGCGTCGATGGGCTATCTGCGTGACCATACCTTCGAGAAGATCAAGATCGACAAGTCCTTCGTCTCGGCCATGACCAAACCGGGAAATTCCCGGGCGATCGTCAGGGCCATCTGCAATCTCGGCCGCGATCTCGGCGCCCTGATCGTGGCGGAAGGAATCGAGAGCGAAGCCGATCTCGCCACCACGCGAGCCGCAGGCTGCACCCATGGGCAGGGCTATCTCTTCGCCAAGCCGATGCCGTCCGCTGATGTCGTGACCTTCATTCGCACTTGGCAGCGTGAAACCCACGCCGAGCGGCGAGCCGCTCACGCCGCCCCGAAGGTTCCCGCAACGAAGCGGAAGGTCGCTTAGAGTAAAACCGGCGGACATGTGAAAGCATCGCTTTCGAATGTTCGCTGGCAGCCAGAACGGCGTCTGAGCGCTTCGCCGGACATGGCTTGACCCGAGGGGTCAATTCGTTCGTCCGGTAGTACCACTCGAGCGCCCGGCGAAAAAGTCGGGCCGGTCCTTTTTGCGCCACCCGGCGCGGCATCAAGGCAATCGAGAGCATGGGACGATGCCGATTGATCGCCTGACTGTCTTAGCCGGGTGATGCCGGCGAACCTCTCGAAAGCGATGCTTTTAATGATCCGCCAGTAAGTGGGGGCGAGGGGTCGTCAGTCTGGAGCGCGCTGGGAGACGGCGGCTTCCGCGAAGGTCGCCATGCCCGTATGGCAGGAGACGGCTGCCTTGACGATCCCGGCCGCGAGCGCCGCACCCGTTCCCTCGCCGAGCCGCATGCCAAGCGCCAGAAGCGGCACTTTGCCCATATGTTCGAGGGCGCGGATATGGCCCGGCTCGGCCGAGACATGGCCAAACAGGCAGTGATCGAGCGCGCGCGGATCCATGGCGAAGAGAACCGCCGCGGCGGCCGTCGCGACATAGCCATCGATGATGACCGGCACCCGCTGCATGCGCCCTGCCAGGATCGCGCCGGCCATGGCGGCGATCTCCCGGCCACCCAGCCGGCGCAAGACTTCGAGCGGATCCTTCAGATGGCTGCCATGAAGGGTCAACGCTTCGTCGACGACCTGAGCCTTCAGCGCCACGCCCTTGGCGTCATGGCCGGTTCCAGGCCCCACCCAGTCGGCGCCGGTCCCGCCGAAAAGGCCGGCAAAGACAGCGGCACCGATAGTGGTGTTACCAATGCCCATCTCGCCGAGGCAGAGGAGATCGGGCTCGCCGGCCAGAACCTCCATGCCGAAGGCCATGGTCGCCGCGCAGGTGCGCTCGTCCATCGCCGCATCCTCGCTGATATCGGCCGTTGGATAGTCGAGAGCGAGATCGTAGACCTTCAGCCCCAGATCGTATGTCGCGCAGATCTGATTGATCGCCGCACCGCCGGCCGCGAAATTCGCCACCATCTGCTGGGTGACCTCGGAGGGGAAAGGCGAGACGCCCCGCTTGGTCACGCCGTGGGTGCCGGCGAAAACGGCGACGAGCGGGCGCGTGATGGCAGGCTTGCGGCCTTGCCATGCGGCCACCCATTCCGACAGATCCTCGAGCCGGCCGAGAGAGCCGTCCGGCTTGGTGAGATCGCCCTCGCGATGGCGCTTGTCATGGACGGCCCGCCCGTCGGGGCCCGGCATCCGGGAGACCAGGTCGCGAATGTCGTCGAAGGGAAGACCGGTGGTGGACATGAGGGCTCTTTCCAGGCTGTGGGCGTTCGGCGCTGTGGGCGTCTCCATAAGCGATTCGTGTGCCGCTTGCGAAGCGATCCTTGGCCGCGCCGCTTAACCTTTGTCGCTTGCGTCCCCACGGCCCGTTTCAAAAGAGGCGAGCCAGTCCCGCAAAGCGGCATCGAGACCATCCCGCAAAGCCGGAGACAAGCCGGCGATCAAGCGATGCTGATTGGCGACATGCTCGCTCACGACCCGGTCGACCAGTTCGAACCCCGCTGGCGTCAGCGCCACGAGGAAACCGCGCCCGTCCTGCGGATCGCGCCGGCGCTCGATGAGACCGGCTTCTTCCAACCGGTCGAGCCGATTGGTCATGGTGCCCGACGTCACCATGGTCGTGGCGATCAGAGCTGACGGGCTGAGGCTGTAGGGCTCGCCGGACCGGCGCAAGGTCGCGAGCACATCGAAGCCGGCGGAGGTCAGGCCATGAGCCTTGAAGGGGCGGGCGATTGCTTCGCTGAGCTCGTCGTTGAGCCGCTTCAGACGGCCGAATGTACCCATCGGACCGACATCGAGATCGGGTCGCTCACGGTTCCATTGGACGAGGATGGCATCGACATGATCGGGCATGGGGAGACGGTATGGCCGGGATAACTTGACGTCAAGACAAAATCCATTTATCTCGACGTCAAGATAACTGGAGGCTCTCATTTCCCGAACGACCGACATGGCTCTGGCCGCCTGCGCGCCTGCGATTTGGGGATCGACCTATATCGTCACCTCGCAAATGTTGCCGGACGGCTACCCCCTTACCGACGCCTGCCTTCGCGCCCTGCCGGCCGGCCTCCTGCTGATGGCGGTGACACGCCGCGTCCCGCCTCTCGATTGGATCGGCAAGCTCCTTGTCCTTGGCGCACTCAACTTCGCCATCTTCTGGGCAGCCCTCTTCGTCTCCGCCTATCGCCTTCCCGGCGGGCTCGCGGCGACCCTGGGCGCGGTGCAACCGCTCATCGTCCTGCTTTTCGCCCATGCCGCCCTCGGCTCGCCGCTCACACGACGGGGCCTTGCCGCCGCAACGGCCGGTATTGGCGGCGTCGGGCTTCTCGTCCTTGGTCCGCGCGCCGAACTCGACCCGATCGGGGTCGCCGCAGCCCTGTGCGGCGCTCTGTCCATGGCCTGCGGCGTGGTCCTGACCCGCAAATGGCAGCCGCCAGTCTCCACTCTCACCTTTTGTGCTTGGCAGCTGACGGCGGGCGGGCTACTGCTCCTACCGGCCGCGCTTCTCGCCGAGCCCGCCCTGCCGCAGCTGACCGCCGTGAACATGGCAGGCTTCGTCTGGCTGGGCCTCATCGGCGCCGCCCTCACCTATTTTCTCTGGTTTCGCGGCATCGAACGTCTCGGCCCCTCTGCGGTTACCGGCTTCGGATTTCTCAGTCCGCTGACGGCGGTGCTTCTCGGCTGGCTCGTCCTCGGCGAGTCTTTGACTGGACCGCAACTGGTCGGAGCCGTCGTCGTCGTGACCTGCGTGGTGATTGCCAGCCGGGCAGGTCCCCAACAGGGTCGGGCAACAAGCCGCACAGGATATCGGGCATAGACATGTCCGATCCCATCGGTTCATAGCCGAGGCATGATGTCACCTGCCCTTGCAGCCTTTTTGCGCGCGACCGCCTTTTTGACCCGCTTGCCGCCGGTGGCCCGCGCCTTCGAGAGAGGGGCTCATCCGCTCGGGAAAGACGTGCTGAGCTTCCCGATGGTCGGGCTCGTGGCCGCTCTTCCTGCGGCGCTTTTGCTCGCGATCCTCCCGGGGGCGGGCCTCACCTCGCTTGTCGCCGCAACCCTGGCCGTCGCGGCGACGATCCTGATCACCGGAGCACTCCATGAGGACGGCCTCGGCGATGTCGCCGACGGCTTGTTCGGCCATCACGGCCGGGAGCGGGCGCTCGCGATCATGAAGGACAGCCGCGTCGGCAGCTATGGCGCCTTGGCCCTGATCCTTGCTGTCGTCTTGCGCATCGCGCTGATCGCCGAACTCGTCTCTTTCAGCCCATCGGGTGCCGCCTTGGCGATCCTCGGCGCGGCCGCTTTCAGTCGCGGCGCCATGGTGCTTCTGTGGGCCAGCCTTCCCTCCGCCGATCCTGGCGGATTGGCCGATAGCGTCGGCCAGCCGGGCCGACGAGATGGCTGGCGCACCGCTTGGCTCGGGGCCGCGATCCTTTTCGTCCTTGCGAGCCTCGGCATAGGGCTTGGCCATGCGCTCTTGAGCCTTCTAGCCGGCGCGGCGATGCTTTTCGCCTTCCGCCGTTGGCTGCACAACCGGCTCGGCGGGCAGACCGGCGATACGCTCGGCGCGGCGCAGCAACTGACGGAAATCGCCGCTCTTTTCGCCCTATGCCTCGGTTAGCGCCCGGTTTGGGGGATTGAACCTATATCGCGGCGGGCGTAGGCAATCGCCACGAACAGGAACCCGCCAAGGCGGACCCCAACGGGAAAGGGCACTCCCATGGCACTCGACGGACGCGTCGCTATCGTCACCGGCGCAGCTCGCGGCATCGGCTATGCCATCGCTAGACGCTTCCTCCATGACGGCGCCAAGGTCGTTCTCTCCGATATCGAGGAAAAGGCCGGCCAGGCCGCCGCCCAGGAACTGAGCGAGCTTGGCGAAGTGCGTTTCGTGACCTGCAACGTCGCCAAGCGTCTCGACGTCCACAATCTCGTCGCGGCCGCGCTCGACGCCTTCGGCGATGTGGATATCCTCGTCAACAATGCCGGTATCGTCCACAAGGCGAAGTTTCTGGAGTTGGAAGAATCCGATTTCGACCGCGTCCTCAACGTCAATCTGAAGGGCGCCTTTCTCTGCGGCCAGGCGGTGGCGCGCCATCTGGTGGAGAAGGTCAAGAATGGCGGCTCGCCCGGTACGATCATCAATCTGTCGTCGGTGAATGCGGTCTTCGCGCTGGCCGATCAGGTCGGCTATTCGGTCTCAAAGGGCGGCCTGTCCCAGCTCACCAAGGTCATGTCCCTGTCGCTCGCCCCCTATGGCATCCGCGTCAACGCCATCGGCCCAGGCTCGATCATGACCGAGTTGCTCCATTCTGTCGCCAACGATCCGGAAGCCCAGCGGGTGATCCTGTCACGCACGCCGCTCGGCCGGATCGGTGAGCCCAAGGAGATCGCGGCGGTCGCGGCCTTCCTCGCCTCGGACGAGGCCAGCTATATCACCGGCCAGACCGTCTATGCCGACGGCGGCCGACTGAATCTCAACTACACCATGCCGGTGAAGACCAGCGACGACGAGGACTGAGGCTCTTTATGCTGCATACGATTTCCGCCTTCGACCGTATGGGCGAAGAGAATGCCTTCGCGGTCCTGGCGCGGGCGACCGCGCTCGCCCAAAAGGGACGAGACATCGTCAATCTCGGCATTGGCCAGCCGGATTTCAAAACCCCGGATCATATCGTCGAGGCGGCCATCAAGGCTCTGCGGGACGGCCATCATGGCTATACGCCCGCAACCGGCCTTCTTCAGACCCGCGAAGCCGTCGTGCGCCGCACGCTCTCGACCACCGGCGTCGAGGTCTCGCCCGAAAACGTCATGATCATGCCAGGCGGCAAGCCCACCATGTATGCCGCGATCGTCATGTTCGGAGAACCGGGCGCGGAAATCCTCTATCCCGATCCAGGCTTTCCGATCTATCGCTCGATGATCGAGTTCACCGGCGCCAAACCGGTTCCGGTGCCGATCCGCGAGGAGAACGGCTTTGCCTTCTCGGCCGAAGAGACGCTATCCCTCATCACCGATAAGACCCGCCTCCTCATCCTCAATTCGCCGGCCAACCCGACCGGTGGCGTGACCCCGCGCGCCGAGATCGAGAAGCTCGTCAAGGGTCTCGAAAAGCACCCCGACGTCGCGATCCTCTCTGACGAGATCTACGACGTCATGACCTATGACGGCGAAACACACACCTCGCTCCTCACCTTCCCCGAGCTTCGCGATCGCCTTATCGTCCTCAATGGCTGGTCGAAGACCTGGGCGATGACCGGCTGGCGCATGGGCTGGTCGATCTGGCCGAACGAGGGCAAGGGCGCCGGTCTCTACGACAAAGTGAGGAAGCTTGCGGTCAATTGCTGGTCCTGCGTCAACGCGCCGAGCCAGTTTGCCGGCATTGCGGCGATCGACGGGCCTCAGGACGAGGTGGAGGCGATGATGGCGGCCTTCGACCGGCGGCGAAAGCTGGTCGTCAAGGGCATGAACAGCCTCGAAAACATCTCCTGCGCCACCCCAAAAGGCGCCTTTTACGCCTTTCCCAACATTTCCAAGACCGGATGGAAGGCCAAGCCGCTCGCCTCAGCGCTTCTCGACGATGCCGGCGTCGCGCTGATCGGCGGACCGGATTTCGGCATACTCGGCGAAGGCTATATGCGCCTCTCTTACGCCAATTCCGAAGAGAACATTCAGCGGGCAATCGAGCGGATCGGCGCCTTTCTGGCGGAGAACCCGGCCGTCGCGGCCTGAGACGATTCACAGACCCCTGTGACGAGCTTGAATCGTAGGGGATTGCGACCGACCGTGGTCGTGACAATGACCTCGGGGAGTTGTCTCAGCAGCCGGGAGCAAGCGCCAACGGCTTCTTCCCCGTGGGGAGAAGCCGAAGCGTCCATGACCGGCACTTTCCTGTCAGCGAAAAAATATCTGAATGTCGTAGGTGTCGCGGCCTGGGAAGCGCTCATCGGCGCCGCTGGGCCTGATCGGCTCTCAGGCTTGATCCGCCGAAGGTTGTTTCAGGCCGTCGGCGGCGGTGCGACGCCATCCGTTGCGATCGCCTCGCTCGGCCGCTCGCCCGCCTCGGCTTTGCCGTCGGCCCGTTCTATGAAGACCTTGACGGGTCCCGGCTCCATTTCGCCAAAGGGCGACGCAAAGGCGATCTCGGCCGCGTCCCGCCCGACACCGATCCGCACCAGCCCGTCGAGCCGGGCCTGGCGCGTTGCATCGAACAGCCACCAGCGTCCATCGAGATAGGCCTCGAAGACCGCATGGAAGTCCGGCGGCACGAGCCCGAAGGCATAGGCGCTGACAAAGCGCGCCGGAATGTCGAGGGCGCGGCAGAAGGCGATGGCGATGTGGGAGAAGTCGCGGCAGACGCCGGCTCGCAGGAGAAGGCTCTCGTCGGCGGTCGTCACTTCGTTGGACGAGCCGCGACGATAATCGATATTATCATAGACCCAGTTGCAGATCGCCGTCACCCGCGCAAAACCGCGATCGAGATGGCCGAATTCCTTCTGGGCGAAGTCGGCGAGCCGGTCGGAGGAGACATAGCGCGAGGGCAGAAGATAGGGCAGGACGTCGAGCGGCAATTGGTGGAGCGGCGTCTCGCCGATCCCCTCCGGCGCCTCCCGGTGAACCTCGAGGCTCGCCTCGGCCTCGTAGCGCAGCGTCAAAGGTCCGGGCTCTGCGTTGATCGCCACATAGCGCGTCTGGGTATCGGGCACGATATGAACGCGCCGCTCGTAATCCGGCGAGATGACGAGCTTTTCCTGAAGATCGTGATGGTTCTCGATCCGCGCCGCCTCGACATTGAAGACGAAGAAGGTCGGAACCTTGACCTCATAGGAGAGATCGCAGCCGAAACGGTAGCGCGTGGTCATGGATCGGGTCTCGTGTCGGTTGAAGGGTCAGGAAGCGGCCAACAGGAGAATGGGGCGCAGAATACGCTCGGCGAGTCGGCCGAACCAATTAGGCCGAATGCGAGCGGCCGAGCTTTGGCTACGAACCGCACCGCTCATGCAACGTCGGCGCTCCACCTCGGCCGAGACAGTTCCCCAGCGCCCGGTCGGAGGCGTGATCGAGAGGACGCCGCTCAAGACGGCGCCCCCCTCACCTCGTCAATCGAGAACGAGATTGGCCGCGCTCTCGGCAAGCTCTTCGCCGAACGCCCGCTGATAGAACTCAGCCACCAGAGAGCGCTCCAGGTCGTCGCATTTGTTGAGGAAGGTCAGGCGGAAAGCCATGCCCACATCGCCGAAGATTTCGGCATTTTCGGCCCAGGTGATCACTGTTCTCGGGCTCATCACCGTCGAGAGATCGCCATTGACGAAGGCCGAGCGAGTGAGATCGGCAACGCGCACCATCTTGCTGACGGTCTGGCGGCCCTTCTCGTTCTGCCACGCCTTCACCTTGGACAGGACGATCTCAACCTCGTTGTCATGGGGCAGATAGTTGAGCGTCGTGACAATCGACCAGCGATCCATCTGCGCCTGATTGATCTGCTGCGTGCCGTGATAAAGGCCGGTCGTATCGCCAAGACCGACCGTGTTGGCGGTCGCGAACAGGCGAAAGGCCGGATGCGGGCGGATAACGCGGCTCTGATCGAGAAGCGTCAGACGACCGGAGGATTCCAAGACGCGCTGGATGACGAACATGACGTCCGGCCGCCCAGCGTCGTATTCGTCGAAGACGAGCGCGACATTGTGCTGATAGGCCCAGGGCAGGATGCCGTCACGAAATTCGGTGACCTGCTGGCCCTCGCGCACCACGATCGCGTCCTTGCCGACGAGATCGATTCGGCTGACATGGCTGTCGAGATTGACGCGCACGCAAGGCCAGTTGAGCCGGGCGGCGACCTGCTCGATATGGGTCGACTTGCCCGTGCCGTGATAGCCCGAGACCATGACGCGCCTGTTGCGCGAAAAACCGGCCAGGATCGCGAGCGTCGTCGGCTTGTCGAACCGGTAGTCGGGGTCGATCTCGGGAACGTGGGGGTCCGGGTTCTTATAGGCCGGAACGGTCAGATCGCTTTCGAAACCAAAGGTTTCGCGGACGGAGATCGTGGCGTCCGGGAGGGGGGCCACATCCTGTTCCGCTTTACTCATCGTGCCTCCTGGCCCCTCGAAGCGCCTTCGCGGGGTCCGAGCGGGCATGTCTGTCGTCCTTCGTCGCGTGAACACGGCGCGAGGAACCGTCGGGTCTCATCCCGGCCGAACATGCGCCGTCTTCCGCCTGTCGCCTTCGGCGTTAGCAGAAGCCGGACTGTTTCAAAAGCTTGTAGGCCTGAATGACGTCGCGCAACCGGTCCTCATGACCACGGTCGCCGCCATTGGCGTCGGGATGAAGCTGTTTCACGAGTTCCTTATACCGCGCGCGCACGGCCTCGCCAGTGGCCCCCTGCTCCAGATTGAGGGTTTCGAGCGCCTTTTGCTCCAAAGGTCGCACCCGGCGCCGAGCAGCCTGGCGCTGCGCCGCCTCGTCGTCCCCGAACATGTCGAATTTCGCGCGCCCGCGCCCACGCCGGGCCCGAGCAGGCCCAGCCCCGGCACCGGCCGCCCCGGCCGCGGCGCCCGGCGGGACCGAACCGTTATGGCCCATCGACCAGGTCGGCCGATGGCCGGTCAGTGAGTCCTTCAGATATTTCTGCACATCCTTGTCGTCGAGCCCGGAAAAGTAGTTGTACGACTTATTGTACTGCCGCACGTGCTCGATGCAGAAATTTAGATACTGGCCTTCGTAGTCGCGCCCCATCGGCGCCCGGTGGACACCGGGCTCGTTGCAGCCTTCCCAGGCGCATTCCGGGGTCGCGGGCTTGGGTTTGGGTCCGGTGCCGCTACCGCGCCGTTTCACGCGGATCGTGTCGAAATATTTGGAGTCGAGTTTCATCGCTGCCGATTATGGGTTTCACAGGGGGGCCGGACAAGAATTGACAGGCGGGAAAAACGCCTGAGACAAGCTTCGCACCATCGCTCGTCCCCTCTCTCCGGCGCGAAGCCGCGCATAAGAGACGAGGGAAACGGCGATCATGTGGCTTAGGCCTGAAAGATTGAAAAATTAAGGGATGCGCGAATGAGCACGAAACAGCGGATCGAAGCGAAGCTGGAAGAGGCCTTCAAGCCGGAGAGCCTCGCGGTCATCGACGAAAGCCATCTCCATGCCGGCCATCACCATCATGGCAGCGACCATCACGCCGCCTTCGATGGCTCCGGCGAGACCCATTTCCGCGTCCGTCTGGTGAGCGAAGCCTTTTCGGGCGAGAGCCGTGTCGCTCGCCAGCGGGCGATCAACAAGGTGCTGGCCGAGGAGCTCTCCAGCGGCGTCCATGCCCTCGCGATCGAAGCAAGCGCACCGGGCGAGCCGAGACGACGCTGATTTGGGTGCCCGGATCATGACGACGCAGATCGAGCACACGCGGACCCACGCGATCGTCGGCACGAGCTTCGCGCTGTTCCTGTCGGCCCTTGCCGGCATGACGGACGCGATCGGCTTCATGACCGCCGGCGACTTCATCTCCTTCATGAGCGGCAATACGACCCGGCTGGCGATCGCGGCCGGCGAGGGCCGGAGCGATGCGGCGATCCGCCTTGCGGCGATTCTGGTCCTCTTCGTCGCAGGCAATTCGATCGGGGTGATCACCGTCCGCTTTTCGAAAGACAGGGTCTGGCCCCTGCTCTTTCTCGTCTGCGCCTTTCTCTTTATCAGCGGTGCCGCGATCGGGGCCGACAGTGTCAGTATCGTCACTCTGATTCCGACGATCCTCGCCATGGGTGCCCTCAATGCCGCGCTGGAAACCGTCGCGGGTTATCCGGTCAGCCTCACTTACGTCACCGGCGCCTTATCGCGCTTCGGCAAAGGCCTTGGCCGCTTGATGACAGGAGAGCGAAAATTCGGCTTTCTGTACCAGTTGGCGCCGTGGATCGGCATGCTGGTGGGAGCGATCATTGGTACGTTGGTCCAGCTTGCGATCGGGCCGGCCTCCCTTTACGTGGCAGCGCTCCTCGCTCTTGCGCTCGCCCTCTTCGCGCTCGCCATTCCCCATCATTGGCAGACGGCTTTTCTCGGCCGGGACAGGTGAAGGGATGGAGAGTCGCGGATGTGAAAGAGGCTCGGAGCCAACCCACCGCATCGCCGCGAAGACCGAAGGATAGTCGATCACGAATCAGATTCAGCGTAAGAATCCGCGGACGAATACATTCTTTGTCATCGAGACGTCATCCGTTCGTCATAAATGGATGACTTTCTAAGTCATTATTACATAGAATTTCCTGAAAAAAGACTTGCGGTTCACCCATTCTCAACGATCCGCCGATAGAGTTCGACGCATACGAATTCCAAGGACCGGTTTCGTTCATGACCCGTTTCGATGGCCAGGCACCCCTGCGCGGCAGTCACCTCGGCATTCTCCTGCCGACGCTCTGCATCGCCGTGGCCTGCGCCGGAGCGGGAATTGCGACCTTTCACACCGAGCGGACCGCCAGCACATTCCTCATTCTGACCTCGCTGGCATGCGGTCTCCTCGCCTATGCTCAAGGCGCGCTTAGCCGCAAGCTCGGCGCCGACATCGCGAAATGGGCGGCCGAAGCCCGGCTCCAGTCCATGGCCTTCCGCTTCGACAATGTCTCAGGCGGGCTGACCCGCACGGCCTTCATCGACGATTGCGATACGCAGCTCCTTGCGGATCGCGGGCCCGGGGCCTTTCTGCTTCTGATGGATCTCGACCATCTCAAGCGGATCAACGACGCCCATGGCCACGGGAAAGGCGATTTCGCTCTGCGCCATTTCTCGAGCATCGCAAGAGCCCAATCGCCCGGGAGCCTGTTCGGGCGACTGGGCGGCGACGAATTTGCCATGCTGGTCATTCCTCAGAGCCCGGTCGATCCAGTCGAGTTCGCCAATCGTCTCTTGCGCAGCCTCGGCAAGACAGTCTGGCACGACCAGCAGCCGATGAATCTGTCGGCCTCGATCGGGATCGCGCTCGTTCAGGAGGGCTGCGCCAGTTTCGACGCGCTCACCCATCGGGCCGATCTCGCACTCTATGAGGCCAAGCGGAACGGGCGGGCCCAGGCGACGCTCTTCGTTCAAGACATGATGCGGGACCATCGATATGCCCGCGCGATCGAGCGGGAGCTGCGCGCGGCGGTCCTCCTTAATGAGCTCAGCCTTTCCTATCAGCCCTTCTTTCACGGCGACGGACAGCTATGCGGCTATCAAGCCGAGGCGCGCTGGGAGCACCCTTTGCGTGGCACCATCGCGCCCGACGAGTTCATTCCCATCGCCGAGCGCACCGTCCTCATCGACCTTCTCGGCGAATGGGTGATCCGTCATGCCTGCCGGCAGATGGCCTCGATGGCGGGGACGCTTCTTGCAATCGACGTCTCGGCGAGCCAGCTGAAGCGCGACACGCTGGTGGTGACCGTGCGGGAGGCGATCAAGGAAACCGGCATCTCGCCGAAGCGGCTTGTCCTGCAGTTCACCGAGGGGGGCGATCTCTCCGCGAGGAGCGATCTTCATCGCCGGGTCGAGGTCTTGCGAGAGATGGGAGTGCGGGTCGCGCTTGGCAATTTCGCCGGAAAGCACACCGGCCTTGCCAATCTGCGCTCTTGCCCGGTCGACGCGATCAAGATTGATCACTCCCTCGTGGCGCGCCTGGGCCAGGACCCGCTTCACAACGTGCTGGTCACGGCACTCATCAATATCGCCCATGCCTGTGGGCTGCCGGTCGCCGTGGGGGGCATCGAGACGCAGGAGCAGTTCCTGCTTGCCAAGGCAGCGGGTGCAGACCTCTTCCAAGGCTTATATCTGGCCGGGGCAGAGACCTTGCAGGCTGAAACGCTGAGCGTCGTGAGAGCCCAACCCGCATCGTTCGCCACCGCGCCTTCGCTGCGCCTTTTGGCCTGATCGTCCGTACAGGAAGGCCGCGTCATCGCTCGTCTCGAAACCGGCGGCAGGCTGACGAATCGTGGCATCATACATCCCGAACGAATGAACTGACCCTTAGGGTCCATTCATTCGTCCGGCGGCCTTACAAAGTTGCGGCGAACACATCTTCCATCGCGACTTGCCCGTCGATCCGTTCGACGAGACGAAGCAGCGTCGAATGGCGAAAGCGCGGATCGCCGGTGACTTCCTCGCCGAGCCAAGCCGGCCGTTCGAACGGCTCGTCCTCGCTTTCGAGTTCGATCTCCGCCCAGACCACATTGGACAGGGTTCCGACGAATTCATCGACTTCCCAGACATGGCCGCAATGGGGAACGAAATGGCGTATCTTCTCGACGATCGCCCCGGAACACAGACCGGCCAGGATTTCATCCGCCTCATCGAGCGGGATCGCATATTCATATTCGACGCGGCGAAAGCCGAGGCGGGGCCCCTTGAGGGCGAGCACGGCCTTGTCGTCCTGGCGGCGAATGCGGACCTTGCCGCGCTCGCCATGGCTCAAGAGACCATCGCGCAAAACGACGCGATGCTGGACCGCATGGCGCCATCCATCGTTGCGGACCAGGAATTTTCGCTCGATCTCGAAGCCCATACGGATGCTCTGTCAACAACTACAAATTCTGCGAAGACCCTCCCTTCAACGTCGAAGACTTGCAGGGAAATGTTCTTGAAGCGAACGGCAATCCACAGGATTGCGATGCTTGGCAATCCTCGTCAATGCCTATCGCCCAACGCTTCCTATACTCGAAAGCGCATCACGCGGTTCCGC
Source organism: Fulvimarina manganoxydans (assembly GCF_900176465.1). Lineage (GTDB taxonomy): Bacteria > Pseudomonadota > Alphaproteobacteria > Rhizobiales > Rhizobiaceae > Fulvimarina > Fulvimarina manganoxydans. The sequence continues at coordinate 110,235 of NZ_FWXR01000013.1, read as the reverse complement.
CCGTTACCTGTGGCGCTCGTGATCACCATCCTCGCCGAGATCCTCGCTTGAGAGAAACCCGTCTTCCCGGACGCCGCGTGAGGGCGACACGTCGCTCTCCACCGCTTCGTCCGCCTCCCGGCGGGCTTCCTCGACGGCGAGGGCGGCGACCTCCTCGTCGAGCCCCTCTTCCTCGTCCATCTCATATTCATCGCTCTGGGCGGCCGCGCCGATGGCGAGCGCGGCAAGCGCACCCTTCTTGGGCGGCACGACGACGGAGGCCGAGCGAATGCGCAGCTTGGCGATGCGGTTGCGCTCGCGTTTCAGGACCGTGAAGCGCTTCTGGAAGAAGGTGAAGGCCTGACGCTCCTCGGGGATCGTGCCGGTCTCGTGGATGACGAGGCCGGCGATCGTCACAGCCTCCTCGTCCGGCAGATTCCAGTCGAGCGCCCGGTTGAGATCGCGGATCGGCACCTGTCCGTCGACGACCACCGAGCCGTCGGCCTCGGTCTTGACGCCCTCGATCTCCACATCGTGCTCGTCGGCGATATTGCCGACGATCTCCTCCAGAATGTCTTCGAGCGTGATCAGCCCTTCCACCTCGCCATATTCGTCGACGACGATGGCGAAATGGCTCTTACGCCGGAGGAAGGCGTTGAGCTGGTCCTGAAGCGTCGTCGTCTCGGGCACGAACCAGGGCCGTGCGCAGATCTTCATGATGTTGATGCGCGAGGGATCGTTGTCGACCTCGTGAAGGGCGCGCAGGAGATCCTTGGCATGCACCACACCGACGATGTTGTCGTAATGGCTGCGCCAGACCGGCATGCGGGTATAGGGGCTTTCCAGGATCTGCTTGACGATCTCGGCCGGCGGGTCCTCGGCATTGACCTGCCGCATGCCCGTCCGGTGGACCATCACGTCGGACACCTCCAACTCGTGAAGATCGAGGAGACCGCCCAGCCGGTTTCGGTCGGCATTGACGAGCGAGCCCTCCCGGTGAAGCACTTCGACGGCGCCGCGCAACTCCTCATGGGCGGTCAGCAGCGAGGCCGACGAATCGCGTCCGGCGCCGATCAGAGCGAGAAGCTGCCGCACGATCCAGTTGATGATCCGCGTCAGCGGTCCGAGCACGGCGACGACGATGGAAACCGGGCGCGAGACCCTGAGAGCAAAGCCGTCCGGCGAGGCGATCGCGGCCGATTTGGGCAAGACTTCGGCGAAAATGACGACGAGGATCGTCATGCCGATCGTCGCATAGACCACGCCCGCTTCGCCGAAGAGGCCTAGAAAAGCGGTCGTTGCGAGCGAAGAAGCCAGGATGTTGACGAGATTGTTGCCGATGAGAAGAGCGCCGATCAGCCGGTCCTTCTTCTCGATCAGCGTTTGCACGACCGTCGCCCGGCTGTCGCCATTCTTCTCATAGGACAGGAGACGCGCGCGGGAGACCGCCGTCAGCGCCGTCTCCGAGCCCGAAAAGAAGGCCGAGCAACAGATCAGCACGAAAACCACGAAAAGGAGAATCCAGAGCCCCGTGCTCATGCTGCGAGTTCCGTGGACAGGAAGTTGGCGATATGGCCTGCATCGACGTCGCGGGCGATGAAGGCGCGCCCGATCCCCCTCGTCAGGATGAAGGTCAGTTTGCCGCGCGCGACCTTCTTGTCCTGGCTGATCGCCTGCATCAGCGCTTCGACGCTCGGGGCATTGCCGGGAATATCCTGAATTCGCGTCGGCAGGCCGCAGGCCTTCAGATGGGCCTCGACACGCGCAACGTCGCCTTCCGGGCAAAGGCCTTCAGTCGCCGAATAGCGATGGGCGAGCGCCATGCCGATCGCCACGCCCTCGCCATGAACGAGGCGGGCCGTGTCATAGGCGGCGAACTTTTCCAGAGCATGGCCGAAGGTGTGGCCGAGATTGAGAAGCGCGCGCACGCCGCCTTCATGCTCGTCGGCCGCCACGACGGCGGCTTTGGCTTCGCAGGAGAGAGCGATCGCCTCGGTGCGGGCCGTTCCGCCCGCAAAGACCGATTGTCGATTGGCGTCGAGCCATTCGAAGAAATCCGGCCGATCGATGAGGCCGTATTTGACGACCTCCGCATAGCCGGCCGCAAATTCCCGTGGCGAGAGCGTATCGAGCAGCGCCGTATCGGCCAGCACCAAGGCGGGCTGGTGAAAGGCGCCGACGAGATTCTTGCCCTGAGGCGAATTGATGCCGGTCTTGCCACCGACCGAGGAATCCACCTGTGCGAGAAGGCTCGTCGGCATCTGGATGAAGCCCATCCCGCGCCGGGTCACGGCGGCCGCAAAGCCGGCGAGATCGCCGACAACGCCGCCGCCGAGGGCGAGCACGGCGTCGCCGCGTTCCAGACGCGCCTCGATAACGGCTTCGACCACACGGATCAGCCCGTCATAGGACTTCGTGCCCTCGCCCGCCGGCACGATGACGGGCACATGCTCGATGCCAGCGGCCTTGAGCGATAGGGACAGGCGTTCCAGATGAAGACCCGCCACGGTCTCGTCCGAGACGACGGCCAGACGCACGCCCGGCATCCGGGCGGCAATTTCCGCGCCCGCCTCGTCGATCAGCCCTTGATGGATGAGAATGTTATAGGACCGGTCGGCGAGATCGACCCGGACAATGCGGCGCTCCAGGGGCGCTCCGGCCGGCTTTGCGCTCATCTCGTTCATCGCTCGTTCCTTTCGAGAAAGGCTTGCACGGCTTCGGCGACCTCGCTCGCCACCTGTTCGCGCTTGACGTTGCGCGATTCGATTACGATGTCGGCCTGCCCATAGATCGGATATCGCTCCTTGATCAGCCGCCGCATGGTCTCTCGCGGATCGGCGGTCTTGAGAAGCGGCCGGTTGCTCCGGCGCGAGACACGCTCCATCAGCGTGTCGAGATCGGCCTTCAGCCAGACGGTCACGGCCGTGGATTTCAGCCGCTCGCGCGTCTCGCCATTCATATAGGCGCCGCCGCCGGTGCCGACGACCTGGGGCCCTTCGACGGCGAGGCGTTGAACGACCCGCGCCTCCAGCGCCCGAAATTCCGGCTCGCCATAGGCCTCGAACAGCTCCGGGATCGTCATCCGCGAAACCTCTTCGATCTCCACATCCGAATCGCGAAAAGGGAGGCCGAGAAGCGAGGCGAGGCGCCGCCCGACTGTCGTCTTGCCGGCGCCCATCAGCCCAACGAGAGCGATGGTCCGCGATCCCAGCCGCTCGCGCAGCCGCGCGACATCCGCGATCGCCGATGCATCACCGCCCATTCCCAACTCCTCCAGAACGCCCGTCCTCACGCCTATCGCCCCTTCAAAACGGAGGCGCCGAATTCTTCGGCCACGAGGACCACTCCGCAATGCGCGTGCGAAAGAGACAAGTAAGCCAAGGCGGGTATGACCTTCACAGACGCTTTCCCTCTCGGCCAACGCACGCTAAGAGCGTTTCCATCGTGAGGGACACAACAAGACGCAAGGATCGCCGGGCGCCGCGATGCCGACCCTTTTTCGCCTTCTCACGACCCTCGCCGTCATTGCGGGGATCATCTACGGCATCATGGCCGCGCTCGTCTACTTCGTCGAGCCGAACCGCCAGGAGCTGACGATCGACGTCGAGCTGCCACCCTTGAAGGTGGTGCCGGCTCCGCCTGAGATGCCACCAGCGGCCGACCCACCGGCAAGCGAGGCCGCACCAGAGGGAGCGACCAGCCAATGAGCATCTCGGTTCGCGACCAGGCGGCAGTGGAAGCCTTTCTGGAAATGATGGCGGTCGAGCGGGGTGCCGCCACAAACACGATCGAGGCTTATCGACGTGATCTCGACGGCGCGGCCGAATTCCTCGCCGGCCAGGGCGGGCTCTTCAACGCCACGAGCGAGACGATCCGCGCCTTTCTCTCCGATCTCGCGAAGCAGGGCTTTTCCGAATCGACCCGCTCGCGAAAACTGTCGGCGCTGCGCCAGCTCTTCCGTTTTCTCTATGCGGAAGGCCAACGCGCCGACGATCCGACCGGCCCGGTGGAGGGCGCGCGCAAGCGCCGGCCCTTGCCCAAGGTGATGAGCGAGGCGGAGGTCGACCGGCTTCTCGATCTCGCCGAACAGGAAGCGGCCGACCCGGCTCTCGCCCCGCCCGCGCGGGTTCGCGCCGTCCGGCTGCGGGTTCTGGTCGAGCTTCTCTATGCGACGGGCCTTCGCGTCTCCGAGCTCGTATCCCTGCCCAAAAGCCTCCTGACCTCGCGCTCGCGGGTGATCCCGGTGGTTGGCAAGGGCAACAAAGAGCGGATGGTGCCGATCGGCGATGCGGCCCGCGCCGCCCTCGACGCCTATGGCGCGGCGCTTGCCGCGGCCAAGGTGTCGATGGAAGGGCCATGGCTCTTTCCAGCCGATTCGGAGAGCGGCCATCTCAGCCGTCAGCTTTTCGGGCGAGAACTCAAAGCACTGGCGGCACGGGCTTCGATCACGCCGGCCAAGATCTCGCCCCACGTGCTGCGCCATGCCTTTGCAAGCCACCTTCTTCAGCATGGAGCCGACCTTCGGGCTGTGCAGGAGCTGCTCGGCCATGCCGACATTTCCACCACGCAGATCTATACCCATGTGCTGGAAGAACGGCTCCATAAGCTGGTGAGCGAGCATCATCCCCTTTCGAGGGTGGGCCGGGACTGATAACAGAAGCCGCGTCGCAGCTTGAAATTGAGCCCTTTCCGCCTCACCTCCCCGCCGAGGAAAGCGGCGAAGGCCTGGATTGCGGCGTTGAACGGCGCATGATCTTTCGCCGAACGGATGAACCATCAAGGCGGCGCAAGCCGGACGGGAATGCACAACTATCTGGATTTCGAAAAACCGGTCGCCGATCTGGAAGGCCAGATCCTCGAGCTGAAGAAGATCGAGGGGGAAGACGACGCGGTCGACGTCCATGAGGAGATCGCCCGGCTGGAGACGCGCTCGCAGGATGCGCTCGCCGCGCTCTATCAAAAGCTGTCCCCGTGGCAAAAGACACAGGTCGCCCGCCACCCCGACCGGCCCCATTGCTCAGACTACGTGAAGCGGCTGATCACCGATTTCGTGCCGCTCGCCGGTGATCGCTATTACGCCGAGGACTATGCGATCATCGCCGGTTTCGGGCGCTTCGACGGCGAGCCGGTCGCGGTGATCGGCCAGGAAAAGGGCAACGACACCCAGACCCGGCTGAAGCACAATTTCGGCATGGCCCGCCCGGAAGGCTACCGCAAGGCCGTGCGCATCATGGAGATGGCCGAGCGATTCGACATCCCCGTGCTGACCCTCGTCGACACGGCCGGCGCCTATCCCGGCATCGGCGCCGAGGAGCGCGGCCAGGCCGAGGCAATCGCCCGGTCGATCGAGACCTGCCTCGGTCTGACGGTGCCCCTCGTCTCGTTGGTCATCGGCGAAGGCGGCTCGGGCGGCGCCATCGCGATCGCCACCGCCAACCGGGTCTTCATGCTGGAACATGCCATCTATTCGGTGATCTCGCCGGAGGCCGGCGCCTCGATTCTCTGGCGCGATGCGACGCGCGCCCGCGACGTTGCCCAGGCGATGAAGATCACGGCCCAGGATCTGAAGGAATTCGGCATCATCGACGCCATCGTGGAGGAGCCGATCGGCGGCGCCCATCGCGACCCGGAAACGACGATCGATCGCGCGGCGGAGCATATTCGCCGGGGCCTATCGGAGCTGCTCGCCCTCGACGGGCAGGCACGCAAGCGCGAGCGCCGCGAGAAGTTCCTGGCGATTGGCCGCAATCTTTGATGACGGCCTGTGGCGGGCCGGACACGCCCGCCATCTTTCGTGACTCTGGGAAAGCTGCCAAAATTCGGCCGCTGTCTTTCTATTTTGTAATGGGGCGACAGACTGGCAGCGTTTTGGTTTCGAAACGATCGTCTGCGCTCGCGGCGCATATGTTAAGAATTCGTGAAGTCTTGACGGAATCTTAACATTTGGCCGCCACGATGAGGGGACATGCGTCCCGGCGGTGCTTGCTGCCAGCGGACGCGAAGCCGAAGCCTGCGCGAGAGATTGAATCACGCGGCGCGGCGAGATGGCTGGACGGGGACCCGCAGGGGAAGGCGGGGCCACGTTCCAACTGATGGGGACGTTTGGGGATGTCACTGCGCCGATTCATGACGGCCGTCGCGCTGGCTGCCAGCCTGTTCGGAATTTCCGGCTGCAAATATGACGATCTCATTCCGGCCGAGGCACCGCTGCCGACCGCTCTGGTCCGCGCGATCCAGGCCAAAGGGATGGGCGTCAATTCGCCGATCCTCGTCCGCCTCTTCAAGGAAGAGTCCGATCTGGAGATCTGGAAACAGACGACCGACGGCACCTACGCCCTTTTGAAGACCTACGAGATCTGCGCCTGGTCGGGCAATCTTGGACCCAAGAAGAAGGAGGGCGACCGCCAGGCGCCCGAAGGCTTCTATACGGTGACGCCGACCCAGCTGAACCCAAATTCCAACTATCACCTCGCCATCAATATGGGCTATCCGAACCTGTTCGACCGCGCCAATGGGCGCACGGGCAGCCATCTAATGATCCATGGCTCCTGCAATTCGTCCGGCTGCTACGCCATGGATGATGAGCAGGTTCAGGAAATCTATTCCCTCGCCCGCCATTCCTTCGAAGGCGGTCAGCGCGAATTCCAGATCCAGGCCTATCCCTACCGGATGACGCCCGAGAACATGGCGCGGCATCGCAATTCCGAACATTTTGCCTTCTGGCAGAATCTGAAGCAGGGCTACGACCATTTCGAGGTCACCAAGCGTCCGCCCAATGTGGGCGTCTGCGACCGCCGCTATGTCTTCGATCAGAGCGCCGAGACCGTGTCGCAGTTGAGCGCCACCGGCCCCTGCCCGGACTTCTCGCTGCCGGTGGAAGTGGCGGCTAAGAACGCTCGCGACGCCCAGGAGGTCGAGCGTCTCGTCTCGACCATGGAAGAGAGCGAGTTCGCCACCTATTCGACCTTCTCCTACCGCACCGGCCAGCGCATCTCGGCCGACGCCTATGCGGCCGAGCAGCATCGCCGCCCGGGCTATGATCGCCAGGGCAACCGCGTCGGCGGCGGTGGCGGCTCGATCTTTTCGAGCTTCCTGAAGTAATGATCAGCGGTCTCCGGCTTCAACCGGCGGCCGGTGGTATCATCTAGGATCGGATCCAGGGTGCCGGGCGGCCCGGAAGACCGCATCCATATTTATGTCGAGGGCCTGCGCAACGATTTCCGCCAAACGGACATGCGACGGCATCGCTTCGTCGAGACGGTTGGCCACGAGCTTACCGCGCTGCAAAGCCAGCAACATCCGAGGCTCCAAGCCGCTATTGTCGAACAGGAGACTGTTGTCCGCCAGCCGCAGGGCATGCGGAAGGCGGACAAACGCCGTCTTGTAGCGACGTCGGATCACCTCTGCGGGAATGTCGTGTCCACCACGGGACACCCGCTCCGCCACACGAAGAATGTTGAGCTCTGGACTGTCGAGCGCGACGTAGACGAGCGCCACCTCGTATCCCAGGTCATGGCACCTTTCCATCACAGAGAGGGATTGCCGACTGCTGAGCGTCGTCTCGTAGACAAAACTGCGTCGATCGTTGAGGAGCTCGTCGATCATCTTGAGCACCAAGCGCCCTGCCGCGATCGACACGGACTCGGGATTGGTCGGGTCGATGCGCCGAGCGACGAGGTCCGCATTCACGAACTCGCCGTCGAGAGACAACAGAGGATAGATCGTCGATTTGCCCGAGCCATTAGGGCCGGCAATGATTGTGCAAAAAGCGGTACCGCGAGATGTCTCAGCCACGCCGTGCCAGGGCAGCGGCAATGCACTTCTCTTCCTCCGCCTCGCCGATCAAGACGCGGTTTCCGTCCGGCATCTCCTTCACGATTCCCTCTCCCAGCGAAGGATCGCGGTAGTAAGCCGGAACCCCGGCCTCGCGCGCCCGCTCGAGCGCGATGGCCCCGGCTTGCCGAACGCGGTCTTCGTTCTCGCGCCACTTATCGAGAAGCATCATGTTTTGAAACCCGTCTTGCGCCTCCCCAACATACGCGATGCCATCGTCGTTTGCTATAAGGACATAGGCACGGACCGGCGCCCGCCTAGACCCTGACCGCCCGCTCGGCATAGCTCGGGGCGCCGAAGACGCGGCGATAGCGCTCGACTTCGTCCGCCTCGCCCGTCGCCTTGGCCGCATTGTCCGAGAGCTTGACGGCCGGACGCCCATCGGCGTTCGCCACCTTGCAGACCAGCGAAATCGGATCGAGGCCAGGGATCGGCTCCGGGGCGACACCTCGGAAGTCGTTGGTGAGATTGGTGCCCCAGCCGAAGCTCATGCGCACCCGTCCTTCGAAGTGGCGATAGGCCTCCTCGATCGTGTCCGAATCGAGCCCGTCCGAGAAGACCAGCAGTTTCTCCTTCGGATCGATGCCCATCCGCTCCCACCAGGCAATGATCTCCTCACCGCCTTCGATGGGGGGCGCCGAGTCGGGCCGAAAGCCGGTCCAGTCGGCGATCCAGCGCGGCGCCGATTTCAGGAAGCTCGTCGTTCCGAAGGTGTCGGGCAGGACGACGAGAAGATTTCCGCCATAATAGCGCTGCCACTCTTCGAGAACGGCATAGGGCGAAGCCTTCAGCGCCTCGTCCCCTTCTGCCAAAGCGGCAAGCACCATGGGCAGCTCATGGGCGTTCGTTCCGATCGCTTCGAGATCGGCTTCCATGGCCAGAAGCACATTGGATGTGCCGATGAAGCGATCACCGAGCCCCTCCTTCAAGGCTTCCACGCACCAGCGCTGCCAGAGGAAGGAGTGGCGCCGGCGCGTGCCGAAATCGGAGATTCTTAAGTTCGGCAGCTTCTGGAGCTGCTCGACCTTCTCCCACATCTTGGCCTTGGCGCGGGCATAGATCACATCGAGCTCGAATCGCTTGGCATGGCGAAGCGCGGCGCGCGAGCGCAGCTCGTTGACGATGGCAAGGGCCGGTATCTCCCACATCATGGTGTGGGTCCAAGGGCCGGAAAAGGTCAGCTCGAATTGCCCATCCACTACGTCGAGCCGATATTCGGGTAGGCGGAAATCCTCGAACCAGTCGAGAAATTCCGGCAGAAAAATCTGCTTCGTCCCGTAAAAGCTGTTGCCGGCGAGCCAGATCATCTCGCGCTTGGTGAGGCGCAAGGAGCGGGCATAATCGAGCTGGGCGCGCAGTTCAGCCTCGTCGATGACCTCGGCCAAGCGAACCGATGTCGTGCGGTTGATCAGCTTGAAGGTGACTTGCGTCTCGGGATGCAGCCCGCGCACCATCTGCAGCATCAGAAGTTTGTAGAAGTCGGTGTCGAGCAGGCTGCGCACGATCGGGTCGAGCTTGAAGGTGTGGTTCCACACCCGAGTGGCGATATCCGTCGCGACCATCATGCCGTCTCACTCCCCCGCTTGCGGCCGTTCGATCGCCAGCCGCCGGGCCTCCAACGGCCCACCGACCGCCTACACGATGCGCTTCTTCGCGAAAACACTTGGCCACGACGAAATCTTGAGGAACAGACTCAAATCAACCGACCCCAAAGCTGCGAATTAGGAAGACGAGCGTCGTCACCATCGCCGCAACGAGGCCCCAGGCGATGACGACGCGATTGGCGTGGCCAGAGGGATCGGCGCGATCAAGGGCGAAGGCGACCAACGGCGCGCTCATCACAAGCGCCGGATGCAGCCAGTAGGTTTCGACGGCGGTCGCGCCCGAGGCGAGGATGAGCACAAGGCCGATCGACAAGACAAGCAGCATCGTGCGCAGAATCAAACGGATACCCGTCGACGTCCTGAACGCCGCGAAGGCGACGGACACACCGCCCCGGCCTTCGAGATATAGAAGCCCCAGAAGCGCGACGAGCATGAGCGGAGCCACATAGGCAGCGATCGCAAGCATGTAATTGCCGAGGCCCAAAGCGGCGGTCCACAAGGGCTCGCCCTCGACGAAAGCGAATTTCTTGGCGCTGTCATCGAGCGTCTGGAGCCGATCGAGGAGCCATGAGACCGGCGCCGCGAGGATCAGAACCGCCATCGCCATGAAGGCGACAGGGCCGAAGCGCGGCATCATCCGGCGCGCATCGCTGAGCGAGGCAAAGGCGACGAAGGCGCAGCCGATGAGAAGCGCCGTGTTGTATTTCGACAGGAGGGCGAAGGCGGCGACAACGCCAAGACCGGCCCAGAGAGAAAGGCGCCTCGTCCGCGTCGCGCAGACCAGGAGGGCGACGAAGAGCACAGAAAAGAAAAGCGCCGACAAGGAGTGGCTGAAGGTGCGTTGGGCCTCCCAGCCGATCTGCGGCAGGAGAAAGGCCCCGAACAGGCCGGCGCCGAGCGCATCGCCCTTCAAGCCGAGGGCCCAGCAGAGGCCGGCCAGGGCGACGAAGAAGGCCGAGACGACGAACCAGCGGGCGGCGAGCACCGCCGTCAGCCCCTCGCCAAACAGGCTTTGCAAGCTCATGACGATCCAGGTGTGAACCGGCGGCTGAACCCCGCTATAGCCGAGAGCCCAACCGGTCGCCTGGCTCAGCTGCTCGGCATCATCCGCAGACGGGGGGCGGCCGTCGAGAAGGATCAGCCCGAAATTGACGGCCAGAATGGCCAGAATGGCCAGAAGCGGCGCCGGGACGCCTGCAAGCTGCGCGGCGGAAAAGCGCCGGACCGGCCTGTCGACCGCGTGGGTAAACGCCGTCAGGCGAGACGACAAGGTCGAGGGCGCGGAACGCGCCTGCCGTGTTTCGATCGAGGTCATGATTCCCGCTGTCTCATCGGCCGATCCGATTGGATCGCACGAAGCCTACGGCCTTTCGGGTGATACCGAAGATGTTCGAAAAGCCGGCTGCCGTCCATTCATTCGACGATCTCGCGATCAGACGTGCCGTTACGGGCATCGTGCCCAGATTGCGAGAGATCGATGACTACGAGCTTGTCTGCGATTTGCCGCCGACGCTCTCATCCTCGTCCATCGGATATTTCAATCGGCCATGCAAGACGCGTTCGACATCCACATTTTAGGCGTCCGGGAGGCTGTAGACGATTCGATAAGGCGTCCTTGGAACCGTCAATTCGCGCGTTCCGGAGATTACCCTCGCGGCCGAGAAGCGGGAAAGCTCCAATTGATCGAAAGCTGCGAAAATTGCCGTAAGCAGTCGTCGATAGCCTTGCGGGCTTTCGAATTGAAGATAATCGCGCAAAGCACGCAAATCAGCTTGTGCGTCGTCGGAAAGCCTAGAGTGAGACGCCAAAAAGTTGATCGACTTTTTGGATCACGGCTTACGACAAACAAGAGCTTAGAGTGAATATGCGACCCAACTTGGTCGCGTTTCACTCTAAGATGCATCGAGCTTGAATATGCGGCGAACATGATCGAGCGGCGTATAACCCATGTCCCCTCGCGCTTTTTTCGCAAGGGTCTCGGCAATCTGCTCGTTCATCCAAGCCCGATGCTCAGATGCTATCTCATCGTCCCTGATGGGCTCAGCAAAACCGTCTATGCTCTTGATTTTGAGATCGGCCATAGACCTAGCATGCCACATTTCACAGGATCGACAAGTCTCACCTCGCCTCAGCGCGTCGGCACCGGTTCCTCCCCGCGATAGTCGTAGAAGCCCCGGCCGGCCTTACGGCCGAGCCAACCGGCTTCGACATATTTCACCAAGAGCGGGCAAGGCCGATATTTGGAATCGGCAAGCCCGTCATGGAGCACCTGCATGATCGACAGACAGGTGTCGAGGCCGATGAAATCGGCCAGCTGCAACGGGCCCATCGGATGATTGGCCCCGAGCTTCATGGCCGTGTCGATCGATTGGACCGAGCCGACACCCTCATAGAGCGTGTAGATCGCCTCGTTGATCATCGGCAGAAGAATGCGATTGACGATGAAGGCAGGGAAATCCTCCGAGACCGTCACCGTCTTGTCGAGAGCGGCCACGAATGTTCGGGCCGCCTCGAAGGTTTCCTCTTCCGTCGCGATGCCGCGCACCAGTTCCACGAGCTTCATGACCGGAACCGGATTCATGAAATGGATGCCCATGAACCGTTCGGGCCGGTCGGAGGCCGAAGCGAGCCGAGTGATGGAGATGGAGGAGGTATTCGAGGCCAGGATCGCATGGGGCGCCAAATGCGGGCAGACATCCCGGAAGATCTTGCGCTTGATCGTCTCCTCCTCCGTCGCCGCCTCGATGACGAGGTCGAGATCCTTCAGCGTCGACAAATCGGTGGAGGTTTCGAGCCGCGACAGGGCCGCGTCCCGATCGGCTTCGCTGATTTTCTCCGAGGATAGCTGGCGCGCGAGCCCCTTCTCGACCCGAGCAACGCCCTTTTGGGTGCGGTCCTCGCTCACATCGTAGAGCCGCGCCGTCATGCCGGCGAGCGTCACCACATGGGCGATCCCCGAGCCCATTTGCCCCGATCCGATGATCCCGACCGACTTGATTTCCATCTCTCCCCCCTTTTTGCCTCACTCGCCGGACACGGCCGGTCTCGAGCCGTCTTCGTTGCCGCAAGTTGTTGCGATGCAACATATGGCGCTTGAGCCGCATTTGCAAAGCTGCGCGGCTCTTGACTCGCCATGCGCCTCGGGGATCGCTCCCTAGGCACCCCGTTCTGTCACAACGGGGCTCTGCCGATCGATTTAGAGCTTTTCGGTCAGTTCCGGCACCAGCGTGAAGATATCACCGACGAGGCCGTAATCGGCGACCTGGAAGATCGGGGCTTCCTCATCCTTGTTGATGGCGACGATCACCTTGGAATCCTTCATGCCGGCCAGATGCTGGATCGCGCCAGAAATGCCGCAAGCGATGTAGAGCTCCGGGGCGACGATCTTGCCGGTCTGGCCTACCTGCCAGTCATTGGGCGCATAGCCGGCATCGACGGCGGCGCGGCTCGCGCCGATCGCGGCGTTCAGCTTTTCGGCGAGCGGAACGATGACCTCCTTGAACTTCTCGTCCGAGCCGAGAGCGCGCCCGCCTGAGACGACGATCTTGGCGCTCGACAGGTCCGGACGCTCGGATTTGGCCAGCTCTTCGGAAACGAAGCTGGAGACGCCTGGATCGCCAGCCGTGGCCGATACGGCCTCGATCGCAGCCGAGCCGCCCTCGCCGGCGGCATCGAAGCCTGAGGTGCGGATCGTCAGCACCTTCTTGGCGTCGGTCGATCGAACGGTCTGAACCGCATTGCCGGCATAGATCGGGCGCTTGAAGGTATCAGGCGCTTCGACCGCCATGACCTCCGAGACCTGCATGACATCGAGCAGCGCTGCGACGCGCGGCATGACGTTCTTGCCTGTCGTGGTGGCGGGCGCGACGAAGGCGTCATAGGCCTCGGCGAGCGCGACGATGAGCGCAGCCGTCGGCTCGGCCAGGCGATGAGCGAGATGGCCGCCTTCAGCGGTCAGCACCTTCGCAGCGCCGTCGAGCTTGGACGCGGCCTCAGCCACGGCCGAGACAGTCTCGCCGACGACGAGCACATGCACCTCGGCCCCGAGCGCCTTGGCGGCGGTCAAGGCCTTGGCGGTCTCGCCGGACAGGGTGGCATTGTCGTGTTCTGCCAGAAGAAGCGTCGTCATATTCGTCTTTCCTCTCTCGTCCCCTCGCGCCCTTAAAGAACGCCGGCTTCGGTCTTCAGCTTCTCGATGAGTTCGTCGACCGAGGCGACCTTGACGCCCGCGACGCGTCCGGCCGGCTCTTCGGTCTTCAACACTTCGAGGCGCTTGGCCGTATCGACACCCAACTCCTCGGGCGTCTTCTCGGCGACCGGCTTCTTCTTGGCCTTCATGATGTTGGGCAGCGAAGCATAGCGCGGCTCGTTGAGACGCAGATCGGTCGTCACCACGGCCGGCAGATTGAGCTCCACCGTCTGCAGGCCGCCATCGACCTCGCGCGTTACGGACACCTTGCCCTCGCTCGGCGCAATCTTATAGGCGAAGGTGCCCTGGCCCCAGCCGGTCAGCGCCGCCAGCATCTGGCCGGTCTGATTGGAATCGTCGTCGATCGCCTGCTTGCCGAGAATGACGAGGTCCGGCTTTTCCTCTTCCGCAATGCTCTTCAGCATCTTGGCGATGGCGAGCGGCTCCGGCGCGTCCTCGGTCTTGATCAGGATGCCGCGATCGGCGCCCATGGCCAGCGCGGTGCGGATCGTATCCAGCGACTGAGCCGGGCCGATCGAGACGGCGACGACTTCCGTCGCCGTACCGGCTTCCTTCAGGCGAACCGCCTCTTCGACCGCGATCTCGTCGAACGGGTTCATGCTCATCTTCACATTGGCGAGTTCGACACCGCTCTGATCGGGCTTCACCCGGATCTTGACGTTGTAGTCGACCACCCGCTTGACGGCGACGAGGATCTTCATTCGGTTCGCTCCCTTTCGGATCCGATGACGCGACGCAAGGACTTGAGACCGCCGGACCGGCTTTGCCCCGTCGAGATCGAGGCTGACGGCGTGCGGCACCAAGGCAAACTGCGCGGCGACGGATTCAATCCATCCTCTAGGTGGCCGGCGCGCTACGGTCCTGCCACCTACGTTTCGGCTTGTCTGGCCTTCCGAACGCTGAAATTCAAGTCTTTGACGTCTGCGTAAATCGACTTGCGCGAAAGCCCATTCCAGCTTTCAGGCCGATCTTGGAACGCGAGACGAAAAAGCTCGCGCTCGACGACCCGTCTCAACGGCTCTTGCCGGGCACCCACAGAACATCGGCACGCCCGTCCTCATTGGCGATCCGGGCGGCGACGAAGAGGAGGTCCGACAGGCGATTGACATAGCGCATCGCGGTCTCGGCCACCGGCTCCACCTTGGCAAGCGCCACCATCAGCCGCTCGGCGCGTCGGGCGACGGTTCGCGCGAGATGAAGATGGGCGGCGAGCGGCGAGCCGGCCGGAAGGACGAAACTTTTCAAAGGCTCGAGCCGCTCGTTGAAGGCGTCGATCTCGGCCTCCATCCGCTCGACCTGCGAGGCAACGACCTTCAAGGGTTCGAAGCCGAGCGGCTCGCCGGTCTCGGGCGTGGCGAGTTCGGCTCCGAGATCGAAGAGCTCGTTCTGGATACGGGCGAGGGTTTCGTCCATCTCGCCTTCGGCATGCAGCCGCGCAAGGCCGAGAACAGCATTCAGCTCATCCACGGTGCCATAGGTCTCGACCCTCAGATCGGCCTTGGAACGACGCTCGCCATTGCCGAGCCCCGTCTCGCCCATGTCGCCGGTGCGCGTATAGATCTTGTTCAGCCGTACCATCTTGTCCCTGTCCCCTCGTCACAGCCTGTTTCGAGTTTGCCGGTCATCTAGCGTGCGAGCATGAGGACGGCGACCAGAATGACGACCGCAATCGCCTGGAACAGGATGCGCATCCGCATCAGCTTCTGAGAGGTGTTTCCAGGTCCGCCACGCATCAGATTCAGAAGGCCGAGGCAGAGGACGAGGGCCGTCGCAGCCATGGCGATGACGGCAAGGATTGTCAGGAAACCGGACATGGCGGCCTTTCACGGGTGATTGAGATTCCGGACGCGGCTCGCTCCTCGATCTAGCGTCAGCGCGCCAAGGTCAACGCGTGCGATGTCGCAGGCCTCACCCTTGCCCGCTGCGCGCCATGGGCGGCGCCGGCACTTGGGCGAGCGGCTCCACCTCGATCCGCTCGAAGCGCCAGCGGAAGAGCGCATAGGCCAGAAGCGCCAGCGCGCAGAGAAGCGGAATGACGATCGCGGTGGCAAGGACCGGCTCGCCGATCGCCGCGCAAAGGGCCGAGCCGGCAAAGCCCGCCCCCATCTGAAGAAAGCCGAGCATGGCTGCGGCCGCCCCTGCCACATCCTTGAAAGGCGCCATGGCCGATGTGGTCATGGCCGGCATGATGAAGGCGATGCCGAAGGCATAGATGCCGACCGGCCCCATGATCGACAGATAGGAAAGCGGAAGGGTTGCGGCGGAGAGGATGAGGAGGCCGCTGGCAATGGCGATGAAGACGAGGCCCGGCAAGACCAGTCGATAGGCGCTGATTCCCCGACCCATCAGGAACCGCACCGACAGCGAGCCGAAAAAGAACAGCCCGGTCTGGCCGAGCATGCCAATGCCGAACTCGGTCGGGGTGAGCCCCGCCCGGTTGATGAGAACGAAGGGCAGAACGGTGGACAGCGTATAAAGCGCGCCGACCGAGCCGCCCATGGTGAGACTTGCGGTAACGAAATGACCATCCGACAGAAGCCGTCGATAGGACGCGGCGAAGAGGCGAGGCTTCAAACGCGCCTTGTCCGGGACAATCGTCTCGCGCATGGCGAGAAGGCTCACGGCGATGACGGCAATCCCGAACAACGCCATCAATGCGAATGGGCCGCGCCAGCCGGCGACCTCCAACGACAGGCCGCCGATCGTCGGCGAAACGGCTGGGCCGGCCGCCAGAATGATGCCGATGGCGTTCATGATGCGCGAGGAGGTCTCGCCCTCGAACTGGTCGCGCACGATCGCGCGCGCCACCGCGATGCCCACCGAGGCGCCGACACCCTGCACCAACCGGGCGAGAAGCAGCATGTCGATACTGGGCGCCAACACGGCGATCAATGAGCCGCCGAGATAGGTCGCCATGAAGATGAGGGTTGTGATCCGGCGTCCGAGCGCGTCCGATAGAGGGCCGCAGACCAGTTGAGTGACGGCGAAACCGGCGAAATAGGCGGTGAGCGTCAATTTCACCAGCGATTCGGTGACGCCGAAGACATCGACCAGGACCGGCATGGCAGGCGTATAGAGCGCCAGCGAGATCGGCCCGATCGCAACGAGAAGGCCGCCGATCAGGCTCGTGCGCCGCTCGGACATGACGGGCGTCGGATTGGGTTTCACGGGATGTCCGGTACCGGAAAGGCGGCGCTTGCAAGAGCAAGTCCGCAGTGAATGGCTGTGGGTCTGACGGCTTACATTAGAGCGCCGGGCGAAAAAGGGGATGCCGGTTTATCGGCAACCCGGCGCGTTATCAAAGATTGAGAGAGCGCAGCGATCGGCATCGCAATGGAGTTACCGCCTGGCGTCGGGCCTCGTGTCGTACCAAAACCCGAAAACGCCTCTCGCAACCCACAACGCCTCGATGCGTCACGACGTGGGTGCGCCATCAGAGCCTGACCAAGCTGACAACGAAGCGATAATACCCTTCGAAAAACTTCGGGCGCCGACCCGAGCGAACCATTGAAGGTCCGCCGGATGACGCCCGGCAATCGATCCGTCCGGATCGAGGGCATTCTTGAAACCCGCGAGGAAGCAAGCCAAACGGCGCGCCACCGACGAGACCAGCCGATCAGCGGCCGCGACGGCGCTTGTGACCGAGACCCATCTGCTTGGCGAGGCGCGAACGCGCCGCGGCATAGTTCGGGGCGACCATCGGATAGTCGGCCGGCAGATCCCACTTCTCCCGATACTCTTCCGGGGTCAGATTGTAATGGGTCATCAGATGCCGCTTCAGCGACTTGAACTTCTTACCGTCTTCGAGACAGATGATGTAGTCGTCGGTGACCGACTTCTTCACCGGCACGGCCGGCTTGGGCTTCTCGGCCTGGGGCTGCTGCGCAGGCGCGCTGGTGCGGCCAAGAGCGCTGTAGACATCGGAGATGAGCGCCGGCAGTTCGGCCACGGGAAGCGAGTTGTTGCTGACATAAGCTGCAACCACCTCAGCGGTCAGCTCCATCAGCATTTCATTGTTGTCGATCGATTCGATCTGGTCCATTTCGGCATCCTTCGGGAATGAATGCAAACCAAGCCGCGCACATCTGAAATGCCGCTATGGCGACATATTCCCACTTGTTGGCCTGCATAGAGATATGTAACCGCTTCGCTGCGGTATTTCATGCCAACTGGTATTATTCTTCCAATACTTGATGTCAACCCCGCGTTTGATAGCGGTTCAAGTTTTAGGGGGAAAGGCTCGAATTCTTCGTTTGAACCGAGGCGTCACGGCCAAGTGGCGAGGAAAACGCTACCATGCTGGGATGGGACTGAAACCTCAGTCACACTATCTCGTGACCATTCGACAGCATCATCACCTACAAGAACTATCTTTAAAATGAGCGGAAACGGCGGCTCTGCCGGACCAAACCTTTGTTCACGCTCGTTTGTTGAGACCTCCGGGCAAATCGCACCGCCGGTTTCCTTTCGAGAAGGAGGCATGAGGAGACGATAGGCTCATGCCGAGTTGTGCCTTGCTGCTCTTCAGCTTCGATCGGTCTATCGCCAGGCTGCCCGGCACGACCGGTAGGGTTACGGCAAACCGAGAAGCGCAACGATTTGCGGCTGGGAAGGGCCAGCGAAAGCCGGCGAACACAGCTGCGTGAAAGACGAAATAAAGCGTGTTGGAACGGGAAGCGAGGTCAGTCTGTTTCAGCGCCATGAGAGGCGGCCAGCCATCCCGGCGAGCCGACAGCGGACGGATCGCTCAATCGTCGGCGAGATCGCCTTCTCGGCCCGCCGGACCCCGCCCCCTCGCGCCTCGCCCCGTTTCGGGACAGGCATATCTGTAGCGATTGGAGAGTTCCATGCGTCGTACACTTGCCGTCACCACGCTTCTCGCAGGCGCCCTCAGCCTTGGCGCCATTTCGCCGTCCCAGGCCGAATTGCGTGTCGGTACGCTCGGCTGCCACGGCGAAGGCTCGACCGGTTTCATCATCGGCTCGAGCGAAAACCTTGTCTGCGAATTCACGCCCGCCAGTGGCCAGACGGGCGAGGTCTATGCCGCCACCCTCGATACGTTCGGCCTCGATGTGGGCGTGACCGGCCGCACCGTGATGACTTGGGCCGTGGTCATGGCTGATGGCGATTCCTATCAGCCGAACGGTCTGTCCGGCACTTATGTCGGCGCAACAGCCGATGCCTCCGCCATTGTCGGCGGCGGCGCCAATCTCCTCGTCGGCGGCTCGAACGACAGCTACACGCTGCAGCCGCTCAGCGTCACGGCGCAGGAGGGTATCAACGCGGCGATCGGCGTCAGCAAGCTGACCCTGCAGCCCGCCGTCCCGGTCCCGGCGCAGCAGGCGCCCGTCGCCGTGCCGGCAACGCCGGTGACGCCGGACGGCACCGTCGTGCGCCCCGACTGAGCGACGCCCAGCTGGCGCCTATGCGTCCACGAAATCGGGACAGGTGAAATCCGGCCCGGTATCGCGCCGACACTCAGACGGGTTTCGCTTCACGTCAAAAGACAGCCCGCCGGAGGAGTTCTCCGGCGGGCTCTGTCTCTGGCTCTCTGAGCAACCGATAGCGATCAGGAATTTTCCAGTGCCTTGACGATATCCTCGACCATCTTCTTGGCATCGGCAAAGAGCATCATCGTGTTGTCCTTGTAGAACAAGGTGTTGTCGATGCCGGCATAGCCGGACCCGAGCGAGCGCTTGATGAAGAGACAGGTCTGGGCCTGGTCCACATTCAGGATGGGCATGCCATAGATGGGCGATGACTTGTCGTCCCGCGCCGCCGGATTGGTCACGTCATTGGCGCCGATGACGAAAGCGACGTCGGTCTGGGCGAATTCGGAGTTGATATCCTCCAATTCGAAGACGTCGTCATAAGGCACATTCGCCTCGGCCAGGAGCACATTCATATGGCCCGGCATACGGCCTGCCACCGGATGGATAGCGTATTTCACCTCGACGCCTTCTTCTTTCAGCGTGTCGGCCATCTCGCGCAGGGCGTGCTGGGCCTGGGCGACGGCCATGCCGTAGCCCGGCACGATGATGACGCGCGAGGCGTTCTTCATCAGATAGGCCGCGTCGTCCGCCGAACCCTGCTTGACGGTCCGATCGCCGAGATCCTCAGATCCCGCCGGTCCGCTCTCGCCGCCGAAGCCACCGAGAATGACCGAGACGAAGGAACGGTTCATGCCCTTGCACATGATGTAGGACAGGATCGCGCCCGAGGAGCCCACCAGAGCGCCGGTGATGATCAGTGCCAGATTCTGCAGGGTGAAGCCGATACCGGCGGCTGCCCAGCCGGAATAGGAATTCAGCATCGACACGACGACTGGCATGTCGGCGCCGCCGATCGGTACGATCAGGAGAACACCGAGGGCGAGCGAGGCGAGAACGATCAGCCAGAAGGCGAGATGGCTCTCGGTCGTGGCGAAGACGATCACCAGAACGACGACGAGAATGCCGAGCGCAATGTTGATCAGATGCCGGGCCGGCAGGATGATCGGCTTGCCACTCATGCGCCCGTCGAGTTTGGCGAAGGCGATGACCGATCCGGTGAAGGTGATCGCGCCGATCGCGACGCCGATCGACATTTCGACAAGGGCCTGGGCGTGGATCGCCCCAACCGTGCCGATGCCGATCGCTTCGGGCGCATAGAGCGCGGCAGCGGCCACCATGACGGCAGCAAGACCGACGAGTGAGTGAAACGCGGCGACGAGCTGAGGCATCGCCGTCATCGGGATGCGCTTGGCGATCACCGCGCCAGCGCCGCCGCCAATCGCAAGGCCGAGGACGATCAGGACCAGCCCGCCGAAGGAGACCCCCGCATAGAACAGAGTGGTCAGGATGGCGATGCCCATGCCGACCATGCCGAAGAGATTGCCCTGGCGGCTGGTGGTTGGATGGGACAGACCCCGAAGCGCCAGGATGAACAGAACGCCGGAGATCAAATAAAGAAGGGTTGCAAAACTTTCGGACATCATCACGGCTCCCGGCTCACTTCTGCTTCTTCTTGTACATGCCGAGCATGCGCTGCGTGACGAGGAAGCCGCCAAAGATGTTGACGCTGGCCAGCACCAAAGCGACGAATCCGAAGAAGGTGGCGATCCCAGAAGCCGAGAGGGCGACGGAGAGAAGCGCGCCGACGACGATGACGGAGGAGATGGCGTTGGTGACGCTCATCAAAGGCGTATGAAGCGCGGGCGTCACCGACCAGACAACGTAATAGCCGACGAAGATGGCGAGGACGAAGATCGCCAGATGGAAGACGAAGGGATCGCCGGAGGCGGCCGCCGCATGGGCGGCGTCCGCGACGCCCCCCTGCCCCATCATCTGCTCGACGCCCTGGCGCGCGTCGCGGATCGCCGCACCCGCCTCGTTAAGCTTCTGGAGCGTGGTCTCAATGGTTTCGTTCGCCATCAGGCATCCTCCCCGGACGGTGCGTCTTTGGGCGCGAAATTCGGATGGACGACCTTACCGTCCCGCGTCAGAAGCGTCGCCTTCACCAACTCGTCGTCGAAATCGATCTTCAGCCCCTTCGATTCCTTGTCGATCATCGTTTCGAGGAAGGTCGAGAGGTTCTTGGAATAGAGCAGCGAGGCGCTCGCCGCGATGCGGCCGGGCACATTGCGATGGCCGATGACGCGCACCGGGCCGACCTCGGCGATCTCGCCGGCGACCGCGCCCTCCACATTGCCGCCGCGTTCGACGGCAAGATCCACAATGACCGAACCCGGCTTCATGGATTCGATCATCGCCTTGGAGACGAGCTTGGGCGCCGGACGGCCAGGAATGAGGGCCGTGGTGATGACGATATCCTGCTTGGCGATATGCGAGGCGACGAGCTCGGCCTGTTTGGCCTGATACGCCTTCGACATCTCCTTGGCGTAACCACCGGAGGTTTCGGCCGCCTTGAACTCCTCGTCCTCGACCGCGACGAATTTGCCGCCGAGGGATTCGACCTGCTCCTTGGAGGCGGGGCGCACGTCGGTGGCCGTCACGATGGCGCCAAGGCGTTTGGCGGTCGCGATCGCCTGGAGGCCCGCAACGCCCGCCCCCATGACGAAGACGCGGGCGGCCGGCACGGTCCCGGCGGCGGTCATCATCATCGGAAAGGCGCGATCGAAGGTGTGGGAGGCGTCGATGACGGCCTGATAGCCGGCGAGATTGGCCTGGGAGGACAGGACGTCCATCGACTGGGCGCGGGTGATGCGGGGCATCAGCTCCATGGCAAAGGCGAGAATGCCAGCCTCGGCCAGCGTCTTCAAAGCCTCGTCATTGCCGTATGGGTCCATGGTCGCGATGACGACGGCGCCCTTCTTATAGGTAGCGACGTCGTCCGCGCTCGGGCGGCGAACCTTCAGAACCACATCGGCATCGGAGGCGTCCGACGCCGAGCCGATCGTCGCGCCGGCCGCCTCATAGGCCTCGTCGGTGATTCGAGAGAGGGCACCCGCCCCGCTTTCGATCACGATCGTGGCCCCGAGGCCCGCGAGCTTCTTGACCGTGTCGGGTGAAGCCGCGACACGCGGCTCGCCCTCGGCTTCCCGAGGAATGAAAATCTTCATGCGCCCGATGCCCCTCCCAGCGCTTCATTGGTGTCAGAGCCATGCGCTCTTGGCGCAGGGCTCGCTCTTTGCGAGCCCGCCCCCGATTATTCCCGCGGATGGCATTTCAGAGCGCCCGGCGATCAATCAGGATCGCCAAGCGCTCTCCAAGTCTTTGTCAACGCGCCGGTTCATCGAAACACCGGCATCCACCTTTCGACCGGCGCTTTAGCGCGCCGCGAAATAGCCGATGACGAGGGCGAGGATGAAGGTCCCAATCCCGCCCAGGAAACCGCCGCCGCCGAGCAGACCGACCATCATGCCGAGCAGCAAGGCGATGACACCGATCGTGCCCCATTTGAACATCGACAGAAACAGGTTGTAGGTCCGCTCGTGTTCCGGATAGTCCATATCCGCCGGGGCCTGCGTGTCGTAATTCGGGTTGCCCGCCATCTTAATCCATCTCCCGCCTGAAGGTCTCCTCGGCACATACACGAAGACTTTTATGGCTGGCAACGGTCCTCGACCAGTTCCGCTGGTCCTAGAGACGAAGCAAAAAGGCCGGCGCATCAACGCCGGCCTTAGAAATTGTCTGATTTGTCCTCAAGCCGCACAGATCATGCTTACGGCCTTTGGATCGTCGCGTTCAGGCCTCAAGCGGCCTTGCGATCGGCGTGAGGGCCTTCCTCGACCTCTTCGACGATCTTGGCGATGAAGGCCGAAAGGTCGTTCGGATTGCGTGACGTGATCAAACCCTCATGCACCACGACTTCCTTGTCGTGCCAGTTGCCACCGGCGTTGGCGACGTCGGTCTTGATCGACTTGTAGCTCGTCACGTCACGGCCGCGCACGACATCCGCTTCGATCAGCAGCCAGGGCGCGTGACAGATCGCGGCGAGCGGCTTCTTGGAATTGAAGAATTCGCGCACGAAGCTGACCACCTTTGGATCGGCCCGCAGAACGTCCGGGTTGATCTGGCCGCCCGGCAAGACGAGCGCGTCGTAATCGGCGACGCGAACCTCGGACAGGGTCTTGTCAACCGGGATTTCCTTGTCCCAATGGTCCTGATCCCAGCCCCGGATCGAGCCTTCCTTGGTCGAAATCACGTGTACGGTCGCGCCCGATTCCTTGAGCTTTTCCAGGGGCTCCGTGAGCTCCACCTGCTCGAAGCCGTCGGTGGCGAGAATGGCGATCTTGGCTTCGGTAATCTTCGGCATGATATGCCTCCTGTCGTCTATTCGCCGGGCGGGCAGTTGATCTCTCGACGCCTTGAGGGGCGAGGGAGCGCGAAGCTTGAAATGGCCGTCGATGCCGTTTCGGCTCCCTCGAAGATGGGTGTCCTCAACGGTGCGGCGCATGTCAGCTTTGCCCGTCGGACATTTGGGCTGCCCATTCGGCAACCAGCATGTCGCTATCAGGCGCCTGACCCCGGCATGATGTTGATGTCGTTCGCTTTTCAAACGGGCGAATGCGGATGGGGTTCCGCGTCGTTTCAGATGCGACCTTTTGGTTTCCAGAACGCCGCGCCTTGTGTCGATGTCGTGCGAGATTCGATGATCGCTTTGGCATGCGACGGGTGCCGAGCAGACCCTCATTTGCGCCGACTGGTCACCTTGCTGACGAAATGCCATGGTGCCGCCGCTGACCGGCCTTCGAACCGGCGCCAATGATTCGCGTCCTAAGGACGCATGAAAGGCCGACGCGATCGACCTTTCGACCAAGGGGAGGAGGAGCAAGGCGCGATGTCTTCGCCTTTGCTGTGTGCAAATTGCCGGGTCGAGCTTTTATTCGTTCGGCTCGATTGTTCTGAAACGACGATTTCGGTTCGTGGAGCCCGCCAATGTCGATAGACACGGGCGAAGCAACAGCCATGTCGAAGCCCTCTCGGCGTGACCGCCCCCTGCGCATCGCCCTCAACGGCTTCGGCAGGATCGGCCGCAGCATCCTGCGCATCCTTGCCACCAAACGGACCGAAGAGCCGGTCGAGATCGTCCTCGTCAACGACGTCGCCGCCTTCGATCTTCTGGCCTATCTCTTCGAATATGACAGCGTTTTCGGCCCCTTCCCCGGCAAGGTGGAGATTGGCGAGAGCCGCCTGACGGTGGGCGAACGCGTCATTCCCTTTCACCGCACGCCGGATATCTCCCGCATCGATCTGACCGGGGTCGACGTGCTCTTGGAATGCACGGGTCTTGCAAAGACCCGCGAATTCGCCGAGCGCGGCCTTCGGGCCGGCGCGAAAGCAGTGCTGATCTCAGGCCCCTCACCCGCCGGCCCGACCATCGTCATGGGTGCGAACGAGGCCCGGCTCGATGGCCCGCTCGAGACGCCGATCGTATCCAACGGCTCCTGCACCACCCATGCGATCGCACCTTTCTTAAAAGCGCTTCACGAGCGGTTCGGCATCCGATCGGCCCATGCGACCACGATTCATTGCTACACAGGCAGCCAGCCGACGGTGGATTTGCCGCGCGAAAGCGCCGCGCGAAGCCGAGCCGCCGCCCTTTCTATGGTGCCGACCTCGACCAGCGCCTCCAAGACGCTCGGCGAGGTCATTCCCTCTCTCGATGGGAAGCTGACGATCAGCGCGGTCCGTGTCCCCGTCGCCAGCGTCTCGGCGGTGGATTTCGTCCTGAAGCTCGACAGCAGGCCGAGCGACTTCGTCGATGTCTTACGCAATATGGTCGGCGCCTCACCGGTTCTCGGCTGGACCGATCGGCCTCTGGTCTCCTCGGACCTTCGCGCCCGACCCGAATCCTTGATCCTCGCCGGGCCGGAAACCCTTCTCGGACCTGATATGACGCGCCTCCTCGGCTGGTACGACAATGAGTGGGGCTTTTCCAACCGCATGATCGACATGGCCTTCGCCCTGTCGGACAGAGCCAATCGAACCGCCAAGTAGAAAGGCAGGGAGCAGACGATGTCGCAGGACGAATACAGGGCCTCACTCGACTATCACGAGCTGCCGAAGCCCGGTAAGCTCGAAATCCGGGCGACCAAGCCGATGGCGACGGCTCGCGACCTGTCCCGTGCCTATTCGCCCGGCGTCGCCAATGCCTGTCTCGAAATCGAGAAGAACCCGGCCGATGCCCGCCGCTATACGTCCAAGGGCAATCTCGTCGCCGTCGTCTCCAACGGCACGGCCGTTCTCGGCCTCGGCAATATCGGCGCCCAGGCCTCCAAGCCGGTGATGGAGGGCAAGGCGGTCCTCTTTAAGAAATTCGCCGGCATCGATTGTTTCGACATCGAGGTGGACGAGTCGGACCCGGAAAAGCTCGCCGATCTTGTCTGCAAGCTCGAGCCGACCTTTGGCGCGGTCAATCTGGAAGACATCAAGGCGCCGGACTGCTTCCTGGTCGAACGCATCTGCCGTGAGCGGATGAACATCCCGGTCTTCCATGACGATCAGCACGGCACGGCGATCGTCGCGGCCGCCGCAGCGACCAATGCGCTGCGCGTCGCCGGGAAAAGCTTCGAAGACATCAAGATCGTCGCGCTGGGCGCCGGCGCTGCGGGCATCGCCTGCCTGAAGATGCTCATCAAGATGGGCGCGAAGCGCGAAAACATCACGATGCTCGATTCCAAGGGCGTCGTTCATACGCTTCGCAACGATCTCTCGGCGGAAAAGGCAGAATTCGCACGCGAGACCGAAATGCGCACCACCATGGATGCCATGGAGGGGGCCGACCTCTTTCTCGGCGTTTCGGGCCCCGGCCTCCTCACCGCCGAGATGGTGAAGAAGATGGCCGACAGCCCGATCATCTTCGCGCTCGCCAATCCGACGCCGGAAATCATGCCGGAAGAGGCGCGGGAGGCTTCGCCCAACGCGCTCATCGCGACGGGCCGCTCGGACTATCCGAACCAGGTCAACAACGTCCTGTGTTTTCCCTTCATCTTTCGAGGCGCGCTGGATGTGGGCGCGCGGGAAATCAATGACGAGATGAAGATCGCCTGCGTCGAGGCGATCGCCAAGCTCGCCCGCGTCACCGCTTCGGCTGAGCTCGGCACCGCCTATCAGGGCGAGAAGCTGAGCTTCGGCCCGGACTATCTGATCCCTAAGCCCTTCGATCCCCGGCTTCTGCCGACCGTGGCGGTCGCCGTCGCTAAGGCCGCCATGGAAAGCGGCGTCGCCACCCGTGAGATCGATCTCGACACCTATGCCCGCTCGCTGCAGAGCCATGTCTATCGCTCGGCGCTGGTCATGCGCCCGGTTTTCGAGGCCGCGCGCACCGTGTCGCGCCGCATCGTGTTTGCCGAGGGGGAAGAGCCGCGCATTTTGCGCACCGCGCAGGCCATGATGGACGAGACAATGGAGATGCCGATCCTGATCGGCCGGCCCCATGTCATCGACCAGCGCATCGAGCGCGAGGGCCTGTCCATCGTCGCGGGACGCGACTTCGAGGTCGTCAATCCCGAAAGCGATGCGCGCTATCGCGAATATTGGACGACCTATTATGAGATCATGAAGCGACGCGGCGTCTCGCCCGACGTGGCGCGCGCCACGATCCGCACCAATACGACGGCGATCGCCGCCACCATGGTGCGGCGCGGCGAGGCCGACAGCGTGATCTGCGGCACGGTCGGCCAATATCTCTGGCATCTCGACACGGTTAGCCAGATCCTGTCGACCGACGAGCTGCATCCGGTCGGCGCCCTCTCCCTTCTCCTTCTCGACAAGGGCCCGCTCTTCATCGCCGACACCCATG
Organism: Fulvimarina manganoxydans; assembly: GCF_900176465.1. Classification (GTDB taxonomy): domain Bacteria; phylum Pseudomonadota; class Alphaproteobacteria; order Rhizobiales; family Rhizobiaceae; genus Fulvimarina; species Fulvimarina manganoxydans. Next base: position 83,364 of record NZ_FWXR01000013.1, on the reverse strand, counting down.
TGAATGCCGAGCCTTCCGGCGAACAGGTGGCCGAAACACTGATCGCGGCCGCTCGCCATGTGCGTCGCTTCGGCATCACGCCGCGCATCGCGCTTTGTTCGGGATCGCAATTCGGCAATCTCGACAGTCTTTCGGGCCGGATCGCCCGTGAGGCATTGGCAATCCTCGATGAGCGCTCGCTCGACTTCGAATATGAAGGCGAGATGCAGAGCGATGCCGCGCTCAATCCCGAACTGCGTGAGCGGCTTTTCCCTGGCGGACGACTCAATGGAAAGGCCAATGTCCTGATCTTCACCAATTCCGATGCGGCGGGCGCGGCGCGTAACCTTCTGAAGACGGTGGCGGAAGGCCTGGAGGTCGGCCCGATCCTGATGGGCATGGGCAACCGCGCCCATATCGTGACGCCCGGCGTCACCGTGCGCGGCCTTCTCAACATCACGGCGCTCGCCTCGACACCGGTGTCGAGCTACGGCTGACCCCGGCGGCTCACTCAATAGGAGGGTCGTCGCGCAGGCGGCCCTTCTTGGCAAGTTGTTGGGCCGAGGCGGCGCCGAGACGGCTGATACAAGCGGCCCGAGATGCGAACGCATCGGGCCGTTGCGGCCTTCGGGCGCCACGCGAGCTGATAGCCACGTCCACCGGTCGAAAGCGGAGACCATGGGCACGACCAAATTCCGTGGACGGCCATCAGCCGATTGATTCCACCTGAGAGAGAGGCAGATAGTCGCAAGTCTCGCCGTCAACAGGGGATCACAGACGCCATGAACTCCCAGCTTGCCGACAAGCAGGGCGATCGCCCCTTTCTCCCGGTCGGTATCGCCGTTCTGACCGTATCCGACACGCGAAGCCTCGCCGACGATCGCTCCGGGGACGTCCTGAAGGAACGTATCGAAGAGGCCGGTCACAAGCTTGTCGATCGCGCCATCGCAAAGGACGAAACCAAAGCGATCCAAAGCGCCGTCAAGGCATGGGTCGCACGCGACGACATCGACGTGGTGATCACCACCGGCGGCACCGGCTTCACCGGCCGGGACATCACGCCGGAAGCCTTGGAGCCGCTCTTTACCAAGCGCATGGACGGCTTTTCAGCCGTCTTTCACCGTATTTCCTATGACAAGATCGGCGTCTCGACGATCCAGTCGCGCGCCACCGCCGGCCTGATCGACACCACCTTCGTCTTCGCTCTGCCGGGCTCGCCCGGCGCATGCCGCGACGGCTGGGACCACATTCTGCGCGACCAGCTCGACTATCGCCACCACCCCTGCAATTTCGTCGAGATCATGCCACGGCTCGACGAGCATCTACGTCGCGGCGGACGCTCGGTCTGATCGCGAGAGCGGACGATCGCCTGTTGGCTAGGACGTTGCCTCTCGGCTAGAGCATGATGCCGAAAAGTTGCATGACCTTTCGGATCACATCTTGCGGCAAAACAAAGGCTTAGAGCGAAATTACGATTCCGATTTATCGCATTTCGCTCTAGGGTCCTGGGGCGAACTTCGCACGCATTTCCGCCTGGAGACGACGGGTGGCAAGCCCTTTGGCGAGATCGGCAAGCGGCTGCGCGCCGCGCTGTTTCGCCAGCCCGACGGCTTGCGGCTTTTTCAGAAGAAGCCCTTGGGCGATAGGGCTGGGGCGATCGCGAAAGCGGCGCAGAAATCCCGGTCGATCGGCGGGGGCCGGCTTCAGTCGGGCCGCTTCAGGCGAAGCACGCCCCTGGCGAACGGCTTCGATATGATCGGCCACCGTCCTCGTCCAACCGATCTCCGGCCGACTGCCTGGCTCCATGAAAAAGAGCCAGTCGGAGCGCGCCGTCTTGAAGGCATGCTCCAGATCACCCGGCGTCACGATCGCGCATCCGCAATAGTCAGCGACCTCGCGCACCGCCGCCCCCACTCCGCGATCGACAAGCACGACCTCGCGCACGACCCCCTCGACGGCGGCCGAGACCAGCGGGGAGAGACTCACCGCCAATTGCCGATCGTCTCGATCACTGTCCATGAACACACTGAGCATGGACCTTCGATAGCCTGTTTCGGGCGCGCGACCAAATCGCCCAAATGTTCTTGTCTTGTTCCCTCTTTAGGTTTAGAACATGTAGTGAACAATTGCTTTCGGATATCGAGGAGTTCGCTCCATGCTGGATATCGCACGGGCCGATAGCGCCGCCTTCGCGTCGCCGGACGGCGTCGACATCGCCAATCATCTGATCGACGAATCGGGCCTCAGGGTGGGTTTTGCCCGCCGCCGGGGGCGCGGCGCGGGGATCAATCCGTCGGGGCGATACGAGCCTTTTGCCCGATCAACCTTCGACGATGGCTGGAACAGCCTGGAAGATCTGCCGGCCTTCAAGACCGAAGTTCAGGTCGAAAAGCCGAAGACGATCATCACGCGCAACGCCTCGCCCGACATTTCCTTCGATCGGTCCATCAACCCCTATCGGGGCTGTGAACATGGCTGCGTCTATTGTTTCGCGCGGCCGAGCCACGCCTATATGGGGCTCTCACCGGGGCTCGACTTCGAGGCAAAGCTCTTTGCCAAGCCCAATGCCGCCAAGCTTCTGGAACAGGAGCTCGCCAAACCCGGCTATCAGGTCCGCTCGATCGCCATCGGCACGAACACCGATCCCTATCAGCCGATCGAGAAGCGCTACGGCTTGATGCGCGAAATCCTGGAAGTGCTCGAGGCGGCGAACCATCCGGTCGGCATCGTGACGAAGTCGGCGCTGGTCACCCGCGATATCGACATCCTGTCGCGCATGGCGAAGAAGGGACTGGCGCGCGTCGCGCTCTCCGTCACCACCATGGACAGGCGTCTCGCCCGCGCCATGGAGCCACGCGCGGCGACACCGGAAAAGCGTCTCGATGCGATCCGAGCGCTGAGCGATGCCGGCATCCCCACTATGGTGATGACCGCGCCGATCATACCCGGCCTGACGGATTCGGAAATCGAGCGCCTTTTGGAGGCGGCCGCGACAGCGGGTGCGAGGGAGGCAGGCTATGTTCTTCTGCGCCTGCCGCTCGAGGTCTCGCCGCTCTTCAAGGATTGGCTCCTCCGCCATTACCCGGACCGCTATCGTCACGTCCTCTCGCTTCTACGCTCAATGCGCGATGGCAAGGACTACGACGCCGAGTGGGGCAAGCGGATGCGCGGAACGGGTCCCTACGCCCATCAGATCAAGCGGCGCTTCGATCTGGCAACCAAGCGGCTCGGCCTCAATCTCGATCGCCAACCGTTGCGGACCGACCTGTTCACGCCGCCGCTCGGATCGGGCGTTCAGCTCTCCCTGCTCTGAGCAAGGCATCGGGTCCCGCCAAGCAAGGCAAGGCACGCGCCGGTTCCACCCCGCCGGGCAGCCAAGCCTTGTGGAGAATCGGAGAATGCGCGAGTCTTGCCGCACAATGACCCGCCATTCCTCCGATTCTCCTCTTCCAACACCCCATTCCGAGATCGCGGAGAAGGCACCGAGCTTTTCCAAGCCCAAGCGCGCAAGAGCCCCTCGGCCCCTCCCCGACTTTTCGCGCGAACGCGCGCTGCTTGATGGCTGTGCCCGACATGTCGTGGGGCTCGACGAAGTCGGCCGAGGTCCGCTCGCCGGCCCGGTCGTTGCCGCAGCCGTCATATTGGACCCAAATGCCATTCCAGATGGCCTCGATGATTCCAAGCGGATCAAAGCGCACGAACGCGAGCGCCTCTGCAACGCGCTCTTCCAGACCGCCATCGTCGCCGTTGCCGCTGTCTCGGCAGACGAGATCGACCGGCTGGACATCCGCCAGGCAAGCCTCCTTGCCATGCGCCGCGCGTTTCATAGCCTGTCGATCATCCCGACGGTCGCGCTCGTCGACGGCCGCGATATACCGGATGGATTGAATTGCGAGGCGCGTGCCATCATTGGCGGCGACGGCCTCAGCGTCTCGATCGCGGCGGCCTCCATCGTCGCGAAGGTCACGCGCGACCGAATGATGCTTCGCGCCGACCAGCTTCATCCTGGCTACGGTTTCACGTCCCATATGGGCTACGGCACCAAGACCCATCTTGAAGCCATTCGGCGCCTCGGTCCAAGTCCCCTCCACCGGATGAGTTTCGCGCCGCTGAAAAGCATGACCGCGAGATAGAAGACCCTGAGGACGGACTAATCGACGAACCAACGCAAAAAAGGCCGCACCGGGCGGCCTTTGATAAGTCCAATTCGGAAGGATCGAAGCGTCAGTTCAGGCGGCTGCGAACCGCATCGATCGAGGCGGACATCGGCTGAGGATTGCCGTTCTGATTGCGCTCGGCAATGATCTTCGTCGCGGCCGCGATGGCGACATCGACGGCAGTCGAGCGGACCTCGGCGATCGCGTCCGTCTCGGCCTGGGCGATCTTCTGCTCGGCCATGGCCGTGCGCCGCTGAACGAATTCTTCGTTCTTGCGCTTGGCATCGGCCAGGATCGCCTGGGATTCGCGCTTGGCGCCCTCGACGATTTCCTTGGCTTCCTGCTCGGCCTCGCGGCGGCGGCGCTGATATTCGGCAAGCTGCTGCTTGGCCTCTTCCTTCAGCTCGCGCGCCTCTTCGAGCTCGGTCTGGATGCGCTTCGCGCGATCATCCAGCGAGGCGTTGATGCGGCGAAAGCCTTTCAGATAGACGATCAGAGCAAAGAAAAGGACGAGGGCGACTGTTGCCCAAAACGTATTGTCCATAGGGCCCTCCTCAGCCTCGGCTTGCCGAAACCGCCGCGGCGGCCTCGTCGCGCGACACCTCGATGCCGATCGCATCCTTCAGGATCGCTTCGGTCACCTCGGTCGCAATTCCATCGACCTCGCGCATGGCATTGGCCTTGGTCTCGGCAATGCGGGCCTGCGCCTCTTCGAGCCGCCTGTCGAGATCGGCGTCGAGCTTCTTGCGCTCGGCTTCCGCCTCGGTGCGAGCCGAATCGCGCGCGTCCTGGCCGATCTTGTGGGCTCGCTCGCGCGCTTCGGCGAGTTCCTGTTCATAGGCGGCCTGGGCTTCGTCGGCATCCGACTTGGCGCGCTCGGCCGCTTCGAGATCGAGCGCGATCCGATCGCGGCGATTCTCGAGAATCCCGCCGATACGCGGCACGATCGTGTTCTTCAGCAACCAGTAAAAGATGCCGAAGGTGATCGCCAGCCACAGGATCTGCGACGGGAAGAATTCGGGATTCATCGGCGGGAAGCCGGCTTCATGCCCCTCGCTGCCGTGGGCCACCTCGCCTTGGAGGACAGCGTCCTCGCCGGCTCCAATGGGCGCATGATTGGCATCCGCGCCGTGGTCCTGCGCATTTGCGGCGGTTACGAAAAGCAAGGGTCTAGCCTCCTCGTCATCAGGTCGGCCGGCCGGATGAACCGGCCGGCCGACAAACGATCCATTCGAGCTGCTATTCGATCAAACGAAGAGAAGCAGCAGCGCGATGAGCAGCGAGAAGATGCCCAAGGCTTCCGTCACGGCGAAGCCGAAGATCAGGCGGCCGAACTGGCCGTCGGCAGCGGACGGATTGCGCAGGGCGCCGGCGAGATAGTTGGCAAACATGTTGCCCAGTCCGAGGGCGGTCATGCCCATACCGAAGCAGGCGAGACCGGCTCCGACGTAGCGTGCAGCTTCAGCTTCCATGGGAAAACTCCTTCTTATGGATCGTAGGATAAGTGCCGCGTCTCGTTTCGAGATCGTTTGCGGACAAGGGGATCAATGATGCGGATGCACCGCGTCGTTGAGATACATGCAGGTCAGCACCGCGAAGACATAGGCCTGCAGAAAGGCGACCAGGAATTCCAGCGCCGTGATCGCAACCGTCATGAGAAGCGGCAGGATCGCACCGATGACGCCTACCGCGCCGAGCGATGACAGGGTCACGACGAAACCGGCGAAGACCTTCAGCGTGATGTGGCCAGCAAGCATGTTCGCAAAAAGACGAACGGAGAGCGAAACCGGGCGGGACAGGAACGAGATCACCTCGATCAGCACCACGAAAGGCAAGATCGCACCGGGCACGCCCGACGGAATAAAGACCTTGAACCAGGACAGGCCATGCTTGGCGATACCGTAGCCGACGACGACCGAGATCACCGTCATGGCAAGCGCGAATGTGACGATGATATGGCTTGTCACGGTAAAGAAGAACGGGATCATGCCCAGAAGGTTCGCCACCAGCACGAAGGTGAAGATGGAGAACACGAAGGGAAAGAATTTCATGCCCGCCGTGCCGGCCGAATCCCGCAACATATTGGCGGTAAATTCATAGGTCAGCTCGGTGATCGACTGCAGCTTCGACGGCACGAGCCCACGGCCCCGCGTCGAATAATACAGGAAGGCGGCGGCGACACCCACCGTCAACACCATGAACAGTGTTGAGTTGGTGAAGGAGAAATCCAAGCCGCCGATCTCGATCGGTACAAGGCGAGAGATCGCAAACTGGTGAATGGGATCGGTCGGATTGGTTGCCAAACTTGAAGGTCCTTTGACGAGTCATTCCGCTCTTTTTCGGGCCGACCTGCCAATAGCCTCTCGTTTTCCGCTTCGCAACACCTCCTGGTGCCTTTCTCCATGCGACTTTGCGGTCAAGTGGGTCACGATCGGGCCATTCGGGCTCATTTGGGCCGTCAGGAAGGGCGGCGCGGCTCCTCTGCGCCGGCGCTCTCGCTCGGGGTCTTGGGCGTTGTCGATGGGCCAACGGTGCGCAGGACATTGCGGATGCCGGCGGCAAATCCTAGCATCAGAAAGACGATGAGGCCGAAAGGCGCCGACCCCGCAAGGCGGTCGATCCCGAAGCCGATGCCGCCGCCGACGATGATGCCGGCGGCAAATTCGCTTGCCAGCTTCAGACCTTCGGCCATGCCCTGCATACCGCCGCGCCCGCGTGGGGCCCCTTCGGCAAGTTTGGCCCGTTCGGCCGAGTGCTCGGCGAGCTTGGTCGAGAGGGCCGCACGCCGTGCCGCCCATTCGTCCTCGCTCTGCGACGAATCGCTCCGATCCTCTCGGTGCTCGGCCATGACTGCTCGTTCTCCCACGGGTTGGCGTTCGGCCATTCGTCCAGAGGGGCCGCAATCCTATGCGCGTCCATCGGCCGCCGCCGGCCGATGGACTGGTGAAGCCACGCTCGTTGCGACGTCAATGACGCGGCGTGGCCTCGTTCTCCTCGGCGGCCCGACCGCTCGTCGTCATACGGCTGCGGATCAAGCTGGCGATTGTCGTGATCACCAGGATACCGATGATCACGCCAAGAGACAGGGGCGTCGTGATATGCGGCAGGCCCTCGATCGGTTGCCCGTCGTTCAGGAAGGGCAGGGTGTTCTTCTCCATCGCGTGGATGATCAGTTTCACGCCGATGAAGCCGAGGATCAGCGACAGGCCGAAGCCGAGATAGACTAGCCGGTCGAGCAGCCCGCCCAGAAGGAAGTAGAGCTGCAAAAGGCCGAGCAGCGCGAAGGCGTTGGCCGTGAAGACGATATAGGGCGCGTCGGTCAGGCCGTAGATCGCCGGGATCGAATCAAGCGCGAAGAGAAGGTCGGTCATGCCCAGTGCGACGATGACGACGGCCATCGGCGTGAAAAGCCTCCGCCCATTCTCCACCACCATGATCGCATTGCCGCGATAGTCAGGCGTCGTCGGAAAGGTCCGCTCGAACCATTTTACCACAGCATTCGGCTCATACTCTTCATCGGTCTTCTTGCCGTGACTGAAGCTCTCGACCGCGAGTTTCCAGGCCGTCCAAAGAAGGAAGAGGCCGAAGAGGTAGAAGACCCAGGCGAATCGCTCGATCGCCGCCGCGCCGACCGCGATGAAGATGCCGCGCATGATGAGCGCCAGCACGATGCCGATGAGGAGAGCCTTCTGCTGATCCTCGCGCGGCACGCGGAAGCTCGACATGATGATGACGAAGACGAAGAGATTGTCGACCGAAAGGCTCTTCTCGGTGATGAAACCGGCGAAGAACTCGATACCGTGCGTGTGGTCCCAGACGAGCCAAAGCGCGCCACCGAAGATGCAAGCGAGCACGATATAGAAGACCGACCAGATGGCGGCTTCCTTGAAACTCGGCTCATGGGCCTTTCGCACATGGGCAAAGAAGTCGAAGATAAAGAGCGCGGCGAATCCGCCGATCGTCGCGAGCCAGATCCAAAGCGGCACCGGATCGCTGGCGACACCGCCCATCGCTGTGGCTTCCAATCGAATTTCTCCATAGCCGGGCAGGTGTTGCGCAAGGTCCGAGGGGTCCGGCACCGGCTGCCGGATATAGGCCCCTTTCGAGGATGGACCGCTCGAAGTTTGCGGTACTTATGTGCTCTGCACGGCTCCGCAAAGGCGCGGAAGCACGGCACCGGCGTTATTTTTCGTTCGAGAACCAATTTCAAGGCCGCCCTGTCGCCGGTTCCGGGCATCCGGAACGCCCCATCCGCTATCGTGACGCCCAAGGACTTGACCTTCCAGCAGCTGGAAGGCCCATCTCCACATCGAGCTTATGGATATGCGCACCCGCCTTGAGTCTCAGACAGGGCGGTGCGGACCCGACGATGCCGAGGAGATAACCCGATGCCCGATCGTGGAGACCATGCCAATCACACCGATCATGGGCATGGCCACGACGCGAGCGGCGGATGCTGCTCCGGCGCTGATCGGCCTCAGAAGACGCACCCCTTTCATCGTGATCCGGTCTGCGGGATGACGGTCGACCCGGCCAAGGGCAAGCCGACGCGCCAATTCGAGGGCCGGACGGTGCATTTTTGTTCGGAGAGCTGCGCGACCAAGTTCACGAAGGAACCCGAGCGCTTTCTGACGACCAAGGACCCGGTCTGCGGCATGAGCGTCGAGCGGATCGATGCGAAACATATGTCGAAACATGAAGGTGAGCGCTTCTTCTTCTGCTCGGCGCGGTGCCAGGAGCGCTTCGAGGCGGAGCCGAATACCTTCCTGGGCGATCGCCCTGCGCCCGAACCCGCGTCGGCGGGCACGCAATATACCTGCCCCATGCATCCCGAGATCGTCCAGGATCATCCCGGCGACTGTCCCAAATGCGGCATGGCGCTCGAGCCGATGGGCGTTCCGACCGGTGCGGAAGGCCCCAATCCCGAGCTCGTCGACTTCACCCATCGGCTTTGGGTGTCGGTCGCCTGCGCCGTGCCGCTGCTCATCCTCACCATGGGGCCGATGGTCGGGCTGCCGATTCGCCAATGGATCGGCGAGCGCGCGGCGATCTGGACCGAATTCGTCCTCGCGACGCCGGTCGTCCTCTGGGCCGCCCTGCCCTTCTTCAAGCGCGGCTGGGCCTCGATCGTCAATCGCTCGCCCAATATGTGGACGCTGATCGCCATCGGCGTCGGCGCAGCCTATGGGACCAGCGTCGTCGCGACGCTCTTTCCCGGCATCTTCCCCGCTTCCTTCCGCGAAAACGGCACGGTGCCTGTCTATTTCGAGGCGTCGGTCGTCATCGTCGCGCTGATCTTCGTCGGCCAGGTGCTCGAATTGAAGGCGCGAGAGCGCACGGGTTCCGCAATCCGCGCCTTGATGGATCTCGCCCCCAAGACCGCGCGCCGCCTCAGGCCCGACGGAGAGGAAGAGGATGTGGAACTCGTCAGCCTGAAGACCGGCGATCGCCTGCGCGTGCGCCCCGGCGAAAGCGTGCCGGTCGATGGCACCCTCGTCGAGGGGCGCTCATCCATCGACGAATCGATGATCACCGGCGAGCCGGTGCCCGTCGAAAAGACCAAAGGCGAGACGGTGACCGGCGGCACTTTGAACAAGTCCGGCTCCTTCGTCATGGAAGCCGGAGCGGTCGGTGAGGACACCACGCTCTCGCGCATCGTCGACATGGTCGCGAAAGCCCAGCGGTCGCGCGCGCCGATCCAGGGGCTGGCCGACCGGGTCGCCGGCACCTTCGTCCCCGTGGTCGTCGGCGTCGCGATCCTCGCCTTCCTCGTCTGGGCCTTTGCCGGCCCCGCGCCGGCGCTCGCCCATGCCTTGATCGCGGCCGTCTCGGTGCTGATCATCGCCTGCCCCTGCGCGCTCGGTCTCGCAACACCCATGTCGATCATGACCGCGACCGGACGCGGCGCCTCGGCTGGTGTCCTCATCAAGGAGGCCGAAGCCTTGGAGCGGTTTTCCAAGATCGACACGCTGATCGTCGACAAGACCGGCACGCTGACCGAGGGTCGGCCGAAGCTCACCGACGTTCTTGCCCATGGAGACGTCGAAGAGGGCTCGATCCTTCGCGCGGCCGCAACGCTCGAAAAAGGCTCCGAACATCCTTTGGCCGAAGCGATCGTCAACGGCGCCCGCGAGCGCGGCCATGAACTCGGCGAGGCGAGCGATTTCGATTCGCTCACCGGAAAGGGCGTTACGGGCACCGTTGACGGGCAAAGAGTGGCGCTCGGCAATCGCGCGATGATGGAGGCCGAAGGCATCGATGCCGCAGCGCTCGACGATACGGCGGCCGAATATCAGGCGGCGGGCAAGACGGCGATGTATGTCTCCCTGGAGGGCCGGCTCGCCGGGCTCGTGGCGGTCGCCGATCCGGTCAAGGGAACGGCGCGAGACGCGATCCGCACGCTCCATGACAGCGGCATCCGCATCGTCATGGCGACCGGCGACAATGAGCGCACGGCGAGGGCCGTCGCCAAGACGCTGGGGATCGACGAGGTGCGCGCCGGCCTGTCGCCGGAAGACAAGCAGGCCCTTGTCGAGGCGTTGAGGCGCGGCGGCGCAAGTGTGGCCGTGGCCGGAGACGGCATCAATGACGCGCCGGCGCTCGCGGCCGCCGATGTGGGGATCGCCATGGGCACCGGCGCCGATGTCGCGGTCGAAAGCGCCGGCATGACCCTGGTGAAAGGCGATCTGCACGGCATTGTCCGGGCCCGCAAGCTCGCAGAGGCAACGATCCGCAACATCAAGCAGAATCTCTTCTTCGCCTTCGCCTACAACACGGTGGGCGTGCCGATCGCGGCCGGCATCCTCTATCCGGTCTTCGGCCTCCTCCTCTCGCCAATGATCGCGGCAGCCGCGATGAGCCTCTCCTCGGTCTCGGTGATCGGCAACGCCCTGCGCCTGAGGGCGGTGAAGCTCTCATAGAGGCTTCGCCGTTCTTCTGCGTCACGCGTTGAAGCTTTGCCCGGCTGTGGGCGCGCCTTTTAGCGCCGCCGGCCGGGCAAGGCTCGTTTCCTCTTCCGTGACGGCCTGACAATCGCTAAAGAGCGGCTTATGGCACCCCCTCCGCTTCTCCGTCTCGACGGCGTGCGCCTGACCTTCGGCGGCACGCCCCTTCTCACCGATTGCGAGCTGAACGTCCTGCCGGGCGATCGCGTCGCGCTGGTCGGGCGCAACGGCTCCGGCAAGTCGACGCTTTTGAAGATCGCCGCCGGTCAGATCGAACCGGATGGCGGCGAGGTTTTCCTCAAGCCCGGCACGACCCTGCGCTATCTGCCCCAGGAGCCCGATTTCGGGGATTTTCGCACCGTCGGCGATTATGTGCGCTCGGGCCTCGGCCCGGCGGACGATCCCTATCGCGTCGATCTGTGCCTTGCAGCCCTTGGCCTTTCGGAAGCGGCGGAGCCGGCCAATCTGTCGGGCGGCGAGGCGCGGCGCGCGGCGCTTGCCCGCACCCTCGCGCCAGAGCCGGACATCATCCTTCTCGACGAGCCGACCAACCATCTCGATCTTCCGACGATCGAATGGCTGGAGGGTGAACTGGCTTCCATGAAGAGCGCGATCGTGACGATCAGCCACGATCGCCGCTTTCTGGAAACCGTCAGCCGCGCCACCGTCTGGCTCGATCGCGGCGCGGTCAAGCGCATCGACGAAGGCTTTGGAAGCTTCGAGGCCTGGCGCGACAAGCTTCTGGAAGAGGAAGAGCGCGACCTTCAGAAGCTCGACCGCAAGATCGTGCGCGAGGAGCATTGGCTGCGCTATGGCGTGACCGCCCGGCGCACCCGCAATCAGCGGCGTCTCGCCGGCCTTCACGATCTTCGCCAGCAGCGCCGCGACGCGCGCCGGGCCACCGGCCAGGTGGTCATGGCCGCCGGCGAGACGCGCGAGAGCGGCAAGCTCGTCATCGAAGCCGAAAACGTCGTCAAGGCCTATGGCGAGCGGATTCTCGTCCAGGACTTCTCCGCCCGGATCGGTCGCGGCGACCGCATCGGCCTCGTCGGGCCGAACGGGGCGGGCAAGACGACGCTTCTGAAAATCCTGATCGGCGAGACGAAGCCCGATTCCGGGCGCGTGCGCCTCGGCACCAATCTCGATCTTGCCTTTCTCGACCAGAAGCGCGCTGCGCTGAAGGACACCGACACGGTGACTGAGGCCCTGACCGACGGGCGGGGCGATCAGGTGATCGTCAATGGCGAGATGCGCCATGTGGCGGGCTATCTGAAGGACTTTCTCTTCTCCCCGGAACAGATCCGCACCCCCGTCGGCGATCTCTCCGGCGGCGAGCGTGCGCGCCTTCTTCTCGCCAAGACGCTGGCGACGCCCGCCAATCTCCTGGTTCTCGACGAGCCGACCAACGATCTCGACATGGAGACGCTGGATCTCCTGGAAGAGCTCGTCGCAAATTACCCCGGCACGGTGATCCTCGTCAGCCATGATCGCGACTTTCTCGACCGCACGGTGACGAGCATCTTCAACCCGGTCGGCGACGGGAAATGGCTCGAATATGCCGGCGGCTATTCCGACATGGTTGCCCAGAAGCGCGATGCCCAGAAGGCGGCGAAACCCGCCTCGGCAAAGCCGAAAGAGGCGGCGAAATCCGCCGATGGCGACGGCGCGAGGCGCTCGGCTCCCTCCGCCAAACTCTCCTTCAAACAGAAATTCGCGCTCGAAAACCTGCCCAAGGAGATCGCCCGCCTGGAAGCGTCGATCGCAAAGGCCGAAGCCGAAATGGCCGACCCGGCCCTCTTTGCCAAAAACCCCGACCGCTTCAACGCCCTCGCCAAAGCCATCGACCAGGACCGCTCGGCCCTCGCCAAGGCTGAGGACGAATGGCTGGAGCTCGAAATGCTGAAGGCGGAGATGGAGGCGTAGGCGCGTTTGCCGCGTCCACGCTCCGCCACCTCTTCTATTTCGCCGCCATCTCCGCTCCCGTCCTGCGCGAGGCCGCCCTGGCCCTGGCGCCGGAGATGAAGAAGGCGGTGACGAAACAGGCGCTCATGAGAAGGACGATGGTGGGGGCCGGGGCGCTGTCGATGAAGAAGCTCGCATAGACGCCGAGGAGCGAACAACCGAGCGAGATCGCGACGGCGGTCAGAAGCATGGTGGAAAAGCGCTTCGTGAGGAGGAAGGCGATCGCGCCGGGGGCGATCAGAAGGGCGATGGTGAGGATGATGCCGGTCGCTTTCAGGGCCGCAACGATGGTGAGCGACAGCACCGCCAGCAAGCCATAATGCATCAGCCGAACCGGCAGGCCGATCGCCCGCGCCTGCGCCGGATCGAAGGCGTGCAGCAGAAGATCGCGCCATTTGGCAGCGATGAGACCCGTCGTGACACACCCGATGACGGCGGCCTGGATGAGATCGAAAGGCAGGATGCCGAGCATGTCTCCGAAGAGGATATGGTCGAGATGCACCTCGGACGAAATCTTCGTGTAGAGAACGAGGCCGAAGCCGAACATGCCGGAAAAGACGATGCCCATCACTGTGTCTTCCTTCACCCGGCTATTGGCCGAGAGATAGCCGACGGCGGTGGCGCAGGTCATGCCGGCGGCAAAGGCGCCGAGCGCCAGTGGCAGGCCGAGAATATAGGCGATGACGATGCCGGGCAGGACGGCATGGGAGATCGCATCGCCCATCAGCGACCAGCCCTTCAGCACCAGAAAACAGGACAAGAGCGCGGTCGGCACGGCGACGAGCCCGGCGATCAGGAACGCGTCGCGCATGAAGGGAAAGGCGAAGGGGAGAAGGAGATCGTCGTGGCTCATGCCCCCGTCTCCGAAACCGGATGACCGAGGCTGGATGCCTCGGCGAGCGCCTGCCGCGCCCGCCGTTTGCCGGCCAGAATGCCGTGCTTGGGCGCAAAGACGAAGGCTGCGAGGAAGATCAGCGTCTGCAGGCAGATGATGACGCCGCCCGTCGCCCCGTCGAGGAAATAGCTGGCATAGGCGCCGGCAAAACTCGTTCCCGCTCCGATCGCGACCGAGAGCGCGATGAGCCTCGGAAAGCGATCGGTGAGGAGATAGGCCGTCGCGCCGGGCGTCACCACCATGGCGATGACGAGAAAGGCACCGACCGTCTGAAGCGCCGCGACCGTCGAGGCGGCGAGAAGGGTGAAGAAGACGAGCTTCATCAAGCGCGGATCGATGCCGATCGTGCGGGCATGGTTCTCGTCGAAGAAGGTCACCATCAGGTCCTTCCATTTCGCTCCGAGGATGGTGAGCGAGACGGCGGCGATGAGGACGAGTTGCAGCGTGTCGGCGGGCGTCACGGCAAGGATATTGCCGAGAATGATCGTCTGCACGTTCACCGAGGTCGGCGACAGGGAGATCATGAAGAGGCCGAGGCCGAAGAAGGAGGTGAAGATCAGCCCGATGATCGCGTCTTCGCGCAGCTTCGTGCGGCCATTGAGGAAGAGCATGGCGCCGGCCGCCAAGCCGCCGGAGAGAAAGGCGCCGAAGGCAAAGGGCAGACCTAGCATATAGGCGCCGGCGACCCCCGGCACGATCGAATGGGACAGCGCGTCGCCGATCAGCGACCAGCCTTTCAGCATCAGATAGGCCGAGAGGAAGGCGCAGGTCGCGCCGACCAGCGCCGAGACGCCCATGGCGTTGAGCATATATTGATAGGCGAAGGGTTCGAGGAGTGCCGTCATCGACGTGCTTCCGTCAGCGGTTCTGCCCGCTCCTCGTCGCCCTTACCCTCGCCATAGATCACGAAAGGCCGTTCGTCGTCGGTCAGGACACAGGTTGGTCGACCACTCTCCCCCTGCCCGCTGGCGAAATCGAAATGGCGCAAGACGCCGCCGAAGGTGCGTTCCAGATTGGCGCGGGTGAAGACCGTATCGGTCGGGCCGGCGGCCAGGACCGTGCGATTGAGAAGGACGGCGCGGTCGCAGAATTCGGGGACCGAGCCGAGATTATGGGTGGAGACCAGCATCACCCGGCCTTCGTCCCGAAGCGCCTTCAAAAGGTCGATGATCGCCGCTTCCGTCTTCACGTCGACCCCGGTAAAGGGCTCGTCGAGCAGAATGACCTGCCCTTCCTGGGCGAGCGCACGCGCCAGAAAGACCCGCTTCTTCTGGCCGCCGGAGAGTTCGCCGATCTGCCTTTTGGCGAAGGGCGTCATCGCCACCCGTTCGAGCGCCTCCGCCACAGCCTGTCGATCGCTGGGTGAGGGCCGGCGGAAGACGCCCATCCGGCCATAACGCCCCATCATCACGACATCCTCGACGAGAACCGGGAAGTTCCAGTCGACATCCTCGCTCTGAGGGACATAGGCGACGGCATTGGCCTTCAGCGCCGCCGAAACGCTGCCGTCAAGAATGCTGATCTCGCCTTTGGCGAGGCCGACAAAGCCCATAATGGCCTTGAAAAGGGTCGACTTGCCGCTGCCATTGACGCCGACCAGCGCGGTGATGCTGCCGCGCGGAATATCGAAACTCGCCGACTCCAGCGCCGTATGGCCGTTGCGATAGGTGACAGTCGCATCGCGAACGGAGAGCCCGGAGACCTGTGCCGGCGGCTCGCGAACGGGCCGGCGCGCGCGATGTTTGGCGTCGGTCGAGCCCATCATCATGGTCATGGGACAAGGCACTCCGCAATTGTATTCGCCGTCACTTTCAGAAGATCGATATAGGTCGGGACCGCCCCGCCTTCATCGCTCAAAGAGTCCACGTAAAGGACGCCGCCATAGGTCGCGCCCGTCTCGCGGGCGACCTGCTCGGCCGGCTTGGAGGACACCGTGCTTTCGGAGAAGATGCACGGAATATCGCTCGCGGCCATTTCGTCGATCACCGCGCGCACCTGCTGGGGCGTTCCCTGCGCATCGGCATTGATCGGCCAGAGATAGAGCTCCTTCAGGCCGAAATCTCTCGCCAGATAGGAGAACGCCCCTTCGCTCGTCACCAGCCAGCGACGCTCCTCCGGTATCGCGGCGAGTTCCGCACGGATCGGCTCGATCGCCGCTGCGATCTCGCCCTTATAAGCCTCGGCATTGGACCGATACGTCTCCTCGTTCTGAGGATCGGCCTTGATGAAGGCATCGCGAATGTTGTCGACATAGATCATCGCATTGTCGGGCGACATCCAGGCATGGGGGTTGGGTTTACCGTCGTAAGGTCCTTGGGTGATCGAGATCGGCTCCACCCCGTCGGAGACGACGACGCTTTGCGCCCCGCCCAGATTCTGCAGGAAGCGCTCGAACCAGAGTTCGAGATTGAGCCCGTTATGGAAAACGAGATCGGCCCCTTGTGCTCCGACGAGATCGCGCGGCGTCGGCTGGTAATTGTGGATCTCGGCGCCGGGCTTGGTGATGGAGATGACATCGGCCGCCTCGCCCGCCACGTTGCGCGCCATGTCGGCGATGACGGTGAAGCTCGTCACGGCTTTTATGGGTTCGTCCTGCGCCTTTGCCCCGGCGCTTGCACCAAAAGCAAAGGCGAACACAGCGGTGAGACCAACGAGCGAACGGGAAACCCACTGGCGGAGGCGCGCGCGAGGAATCGAGCCTGGCAAAGCTTGCCGCTTCCGCCCTTTACCATCCGCCGACCACAGCATTCCAACACCGCCTTTCCGCAAATGAGAATGATTTGCAATAAGCTGGCGCAATTCCCCGCCGAGCGCAAGCCGGTTGGCGTGATCACATCCGCGTTCACATGGGGCGCGACGGTGCCGAAAGGATCGAGAGGCAACCACCGCTCGACGTGACCTTGCGTCGGCCGACCCGGCAGCGAGTGATCGATAGCCTCGCGTAAGTGTCCAATCACGCCGCGCGCGAAGGCCCGACGCTTCTGCCCGTATCGAACACCGTCACCGGGTCGAAATTCGCCAGCGCTTCTGGTTCGGCGGGCTTGGCGAAGAGATAGCCCTGGACCTCGTCGCACCGCAGTCGTTGCAAAATGTCGAGTTGGGCGGCGGTCTCGACACCTTCGGCGACCACCCGGAGACGCATGGCGCGACCGAGGCGCAGGACCGCTTCGAGAATCGCCAGCGACCCATCGCCGCTCTCGATGTCGCGGACGAAGGACCGGTCAATCTTCAAAGCGTCGAAGGGGAAGACGCGCAGATAGCTGAGCGAGGAATAGCCGGTGCCGAAATCGTCGAGCGAGACACGCACGCCGAGTTTCTTCAGATGGCGCAGAATGCCGAGGGCCTGGTCCCTGTCGTCGACGAGCGCGCTTTCGGTCAGTTCGATCTCCAGGCGCTCCGGGCGAAGGCCGGTCTCGTCGAGAATGCGCATTACGGTCTCGACGAAGCCCTTGGCCCGGAACTGCAACGCACTGACATTGACGCTGACGCTCGCCTCGCCAAAGCTTGCGACCGCTTGGCGGCAAGCTTGGCGCATCACCCATTCGCCGATCTCCGCGATCCGGCCCGATTGCTCGGCGATCGGAATGAAGGTTGCAGGGCTGATCAGCCCCCGGCTCGGATGGCGCCAGCGGATGAGCGCTTCATAGGACACGACGCTGCGCTGGAAGAGATCGATCCGCGGCTGATAGAGAACGAGGAGTTCGTCGCGGGCGATCGCATGCGCCAATCCCTCTTCCAATTCGAGCCGGGTCTGCTCTTCGGCATCCATGCCCGGCGCGAAGACCTTATAGGTGTTCCGGCCTTGGCGCTTTGCATAATAGAGCGCGGTATCGGCCCGTGAGGTGACGATACTGGATTCGCGACCGTCCCTCGGCAGAATGGCCACACCGATGCTGGCGCCCGGATTGATGCGCACGCCATTGCCGAGATCGACCGGCTCGCGCAGCGACTGAAGAAGGCGCATGGCGAAATCCGTGGCCTGGTTCGCGAAGCTGATATCCCGCAGGATGATCGCGAATTCGTCACCGCCACAGCGGGCCGCCAGACCCTTGCTGCCGACAGCCTGTTTCAGGCGCGCGGACACGGCCGCAAGAAGCGCGTCTCCGGCGGGATGGCCGTAAAGATCGTTGATCGCTTTGAAACGATCGAGATCGATGAGCAAAAGAGCGCTCAACGGGCCGTCGTCCCTCAGTCCCGCCAGCGTCTCGTCGAGGGTCTGGCCGAACAACATGCGGTTTGGCAGTCCCGTCAGCCCGTCATGGAGCGCGATGAAGCGGATGCGCTCCTCGGCAGCCAGACGCGCGCTGAGATCGGTCAATGCGACGATCATCATCTGCATGCCGCGGAACATGATGGATTTCAGCTTCACTTCGACCGGGAACGCTGCGCCCTCGCATTGCATCTCGACCTGGAAAGGCTCGTCGGCGATCGTCTGCAAAGCGTCGGCGAAACGCGAGCGATCGGCCGACGCGACGAATTCCATGATATGGGGGTGAAATTCGGGCGACGCATCGATCCGCAGGAGACGCTGGGCTGCCGGATTGGCATCGCGGATCCGGCCCTCTGCCAGAAGCAGGATGCCTTCCGAGGCCGCATCGGCCAGCGTGGCCAGCCGCTCGGCCTCCTGGGAGGCGCGGCGCGCTTCTTCGAGCGAGCGATGCTGAAGCTCGTTGGTTTCCAGATTGTCGAGAAAGCTGTTGAAGAGGCGGGTGAGCCGCTCGGTTTCCTCGCCGACCAGGACCGGTAGCCGCGCCCCGAGATCGGCCGTGCCATGCACGATGCGCTCGAGCGTCTGCTCCATGCCGCCGAGCCCGATGGCCGAGGCATGCTCGGTCTGATTGAGCCCGCGCTCTTCGTCCGCCGCGCTCACGCGGATCGGCCGAATGGCGTCGAGCACCCGGAAGAGGATATAAGAGGCGCAGAAGACCCAGATGAAATTGACCAGCGAGCCGATGGCCTGAATGTCGAACTGGTCCAGGCGGCTACCTGCCGGAAGTCTCTCCAAGGGAGCAACGAAGGCAAGGCCGATCGTCCCGACGACGCCCGCCACACCGTGAATACCGATAACGCCGAGAGCATCATCGATCCGAAAGCGCCTTTCGATGAACGCATTGGTCCCAATCGCGGCGCCGCCGCCGAGCGCGCCGATCAGGATCGCGCCTCCCGGCGTCAGGAGATGGCAGCCGGCGGTAATCGCCACGAGACCACCTAAAAGCCCATACATGGTGAATTCGGGATAGGTGACACCGTCGCCTCTGAGGCACAGAAGATAGCCCACCGCCCCGCCGGCCGCGCCAGCAAGGACCGTGTTCGCCACGATGCCGCCGACCGCGGCATTGGCCTCGAAGGTCGAGCCGCCATTGAAGCCGAGCCAGCCAAAGAAGATGAGCAGGGTCCCCGCCGTCGCGATGACCGTGGAATGGCCGGCGATACGGTTCGGCCGCCCGTCGGCGCCGAAACGGCCGATCCGGGGCCCGAGGACCAGACAGCCGGCCAGCGAGACCCAGGCGCCCGTCGCATGAACGACGGTCGAGCCGGCGAAGTCGACGAAATGGCGATTGGCGAGAAAGGCAGAAGCGCTGGGATCCAGAACATTTCCCCAGGCCCAATGGGCGAAGACCGGATAGATCAGCGCGCCGACGACCACCGAGGCGATCACATAGACAGACAAGCGCAGCCGCTCGGCCGTCGCCCCCGACAGGATGGTCGCCGCCGTTCCGCAGAACATCACCTGAAAGGCGAAGAAGGCGATGCCGGACGGATCGAGATTGGATAAGAGGAAGCTGTCGGCATCGAGACCGAACCCGTAGCCGCCATCGCGGCCGAAGGCGATCATGAAGCCCACAATGGCGAAGGCGAGGGCCGCGAACACGAAGTCGAGAAGGTTCTTCTGCGCGACATTGATCGAATTCTTCGAGCGCACGAGACCGGCTTCGAGCATCATGAAACCGGCTTGCATCATCAAGACCAGTGCGGCCGCGGTGATAACCCAGGCGATGGAAGCGGGCTCGGACAAGGTCTCCCGCACCGATCCGGCCCACGCCGGTTCGGCGAGAAGAAGCGCCCCTGATCCTATGATGAGCCTCTTCAAGATCTGCTCCGTCTTTAAACTCTGTGGGAAACTTGAGCAGAAGACACTTAAAAAGGAGAAAACGGCAACACGGCTTATAATTGATGGTTGTCGGCTGGCGCCGCGGCCTTTGAAAGGTCCCTATCGCTTTCGCCTTTGCATCGCCTCTTTATCCTCGTTAGAAGCGCGGCCAGATTGGTTAATCCTTCCCTTCGAACACACGACGCTCGGATCCTTCATGCGCCCATCCAAACGCCCTGCCGACGCCATGCGCGAGGTCTCGCTCACGACCGGCGTCAATCGCCATGCCGAGGGGTCCTGCCTCGTCAAATTCGGCGAGACGCAGGTTATGTGCCTCGCAAGCCTTGAAGAGCGCGTCCCGCCTTTCCTGAAAAATTCCGGCAAGGGCTGGGTGACGGCCGAATACGGCATGCTGCCGCGCGCAACGGGCGACCGCATGCGCCGTGAGGCGTCTGCCGGCAAGCAGTCGGGTCGCACCCTCGAAATCCAGCGCCTGATCGGGCGTTCCTTGCGCGCCGTCGTCGACCTGACCGCCCTTGGCGAGCGACAGATCACGGTGGATTGCGACGTCATCCAGGCCGATGGCGGCACGCGCACGGCGGCGATCACCGGCGGTTATGTGGCGCTCGCCCAGTGCCTCAAATGGATGGAGGCCCGAGGCATGGTCTCCACCAAGAACGTCCTGAAGGGTCATGTGGCAGCCGTCTCCTGCGGCATCTATAAGAACGAGCCGGTGCTCGATCTCGACTATGCCGAGGATTCGACCGCCGAGACCGACGCCAATTTCGTCATGACCGGCGCCGGCGGCATCATCGAGATTCAGGGCACGGCCGAAGGCGCCCCCTTCTCCGAAGAAGAGTTCCTGACCCTTCTGAAGCTCGCCCGCAAAGGCGTCGGCGAATTGGTCGAGGCTCAGCAGCGCGTGCTCGGAGAGGGCTGAGCCATGGCGCTCCTGAAACCGGAAGACGGCCCCCTTCTCGTCGCGAGCCACAATCGCGGCAAGATCTGGGAAATCCGCGAGCTCTTCGAACCCTTCGGCTTCGAGGTGACCTCGGCCAAGGATAAAGGGCTCGACGATCCGGAAGAGACTGGCGACACCTTCGAGGCCAATGCCGAGATCAAGGCGCGAGCCGCCCAGGAGGCGACGGGTCTTGCCGCGCTCTCGGACGATTCCGGCATCTGCGTCGAGGCGCTGGGCGGCGATCCGGGCATCTATTCGGCGCGCTGGGGCGGGCCGGAGCGCGATTTCGCCATGGCCATGCGCAATATCGAGGAAAAGCTCCAGGCGGCTGGCGCAACGACGCCGGAGAGACGCCGCGCGACCTTCGTCGCGGTCCTCTGCCTCGCCTTGCCCTCCGGCGAGGTTCATTTCTACCGGGGCGAGGTCGACGGCACGCTCGTCTGGCCGCCGCGCGGCGAACTCGGCTTCGGCTATGATCCGATGTTTCTGCCCGATGGGCTCGAAAAGACCTTCGGCGAGATGATGAGCGCGGAAAAGCACGCCTGGAAGCCGGGCCAGCCGGATGCTCTCTCCCACCGGG
This sequence comes from Fulvimarina manganoxydans, assembly GCF_900176465.1. Taxonomy (GTDB): domain Bacteria; phylum Pseudomonadota; class Alphaproteobacteria; order Rhizobiales; family Rhizobiaceae; genus Fulvimarina; species Fulvimarina manganoxydans. Next base: position 61,795 of record NZ_FWXR01000013.1, on the reverse strand, counting down.
CGCGGGCGTTCCAGAAATTCTCTGCCGAGGCGCTCGGGGTCTCGTGAGCGAGGTGATGGAGCGGGCGGCCGACCTCCTGCGGTTTCCGGGCCCGATCGGGGGGTCGCAGGCGCGCGAGCCGGGTTTCGGGGTCTATGTCCATTGGCCGTTCTGCGCGGCCAAATGCCCTTATTGCGACTTCAACAGCCATGTGCGGCACAAGCCGATCGATCAAGCGCGCTATGCGGCCGCTTTCGAGCGGGAGATCGCCGAGATGGGCCGGCGCTCGAAGGGCGAGCGGGTCACCTCGATCTTTCTCGGCGGAGGCACGCCATCCTTGATGGAGCCGGCGACGGTCGGGCGCATTCTGGACGCGATCGCGAACACCTGGGACATCGCGCCAGGGGCCGAGATCACCATCGAGGCGAACCCCTCCAGCGTCGAGGCGACCCGCTTTTGCGGCTATCGGGCGGCCGGGGTCAACCGCGTCTCGCTCGGCGTCCAGGCGCTGAACGACCGCGATCTGAAGCTGCTCGGCCGGCTCCACGACACGAAGGAAGCGCTGCGGGCGATCGCTCTGGCGCGCGACATCTTCCCGCGCCTCTCCTTCGATCTCATCTATGCGCGGCCTGACCAGAGCGTCGCCGCATGGGAGGCCGAACTCGGCCAGGCGATCGATCTCGCCGCTGATCACCTGTCGCTCTACCAGCTGACCATCGAGGAAGGCACGCCCTTCTACGCCCTCCATAGAGCCGGCAAGCTGAAGGTGCCGGACGGTGACCTCTCGGCCGATCTCTACGAGGCGACCCAGAAGCTGACGGCCCAGCGCGGCCTGCCGGCCTACGAGATTTCAAACCATGCGGTGCCGGGCGCCGAGTCCCGGCACAATCTCACCTATTGGCGTTACGGCCTTTATGCCGGCGTCGGACCCGGCGCCCATGGCCGCCTGAGGGACAAGGGCCAGCGCGTCGCGACCTCCAACGAGCGCCTGCCCGAGACCTGGCTGCAGATGGTCGAGGACTGGGATCACGGCATGGTCGAGGAAGAGCCCTTGAGCCCCGCCGAACAGGCGGACGAGCTTCTCCTCATGGGTCTGCGCCTGTCCGAAGGCGTCGATCTGAAGCGATGGCAGGCCTTATCCGGCCGCTCGATCGACCGAGCGGTCGAACGCGACCTTACCGACAACGGCATGATCGAACGCCTCGGCCCGGACCGCATCCGCTGCACGCCGGCCGGCATGCTCGTCCTCGACGCCGTGGTCGCAGATCTCGCCTGAGGGGGAAGCCCTCCCCAAAAGGCTAGGCGGCGCCAGCGCTTTGTAGAAGGTGGACGGAACGAGGGGGTGCCGAGAGCACAAGATCCAATTGGGCGGGTCCGCTCTTGGAGCGACCCGCTCCAATCCGATCGATGATCGCGATCGAACGCAGCGCAACGTCCAGCGGAGAGACGCGCACCATCCCGAAATCGGCAAAACCGATCGCGGGGATGCGCGCATCCGAAATCGTCGCGACACCGCAATGACGCGGATCGGCCAAAATCACCGGAACAAGGACCTCCAGGTTTTTGGCTGGCCCCTCGAGAATCTGGCAAATCACGCCGTTCCGAAAGCTGACGATCCCGCCAATGGCCAAAGCGCGGTTGCGCTGATGGGCGCGGGCGATGATCGCCTCGAATTCCGCATCGCCGAGATCCGGCGCAAGGCTGGTGTAGCAATAGTGCCGCATCGCGCCCCCCCGAAAAGTCCTGCAAGTTGATTAAAGCATAGCTTTGATTTCAAACAACAATAACTTTCGTTAGCTCGGAGCCAGGCCGCCAGCTGAGTATCGCTCGGGAAACCTGATCCTCGATGCCCTGGTTGCCGTCGCGTCTCTCAAAAGGACGAGGCTTTCATTCTCTCGTCATCAGACCTCATGCGTTTTCCGCGATGACCGAGAGAAAGGCCGGGCCGTAGCGTTCGAGCTTGGCTTCGCCGACGCCCGGCACTTCCGCCATGGCCTTGCGCGAGGTCGGGCGGGCGGCGGCGAGTTCGACCAGGGTCTTGTCGTGGAAGATCACGTAAGGCGGCACGTTCTGCGCCCGGGCGATCTCCATGCGCTTCTGGCGCAGAAGCTCGAAGAGCGCCTGATCGGCTTGCGGCACCACGGATGCCGCCTGTCCCTTGCGCTCCACCTTGCCGCGCCGCGCCCGCGGTTCTGGCGGCACGCGCAGCATCAAGGGCGCCTTCTCGCGTAAGAATTCGCGGCCGGCCGGTGCGATCGACAGCCCGCCATGGCCGGCCAGATCGACCGCGACGAAGCGCAGCGCGATCAGCTGGCGCAGGATCGCCCGCCACATGCGGGCGTCATGCTCCGTTCCGATGCCGAAGGTCGAGACCTGATCATGGCCGAAGCGCGTGATGCGCTCGTTCGTGGCGCCGAGAAGGACGTCGACGATATAGGCCTGCCCGAACCGCTCGCCGGTGCGATAGATGCAGGAGAGCGCCTTCTGCGCGGCGACTGTGCCGTCGAAGAGCTTGGGCGGTTCGAGGCAGGTGTCGCAATTGCCGCAGGGCCCGCAAGCGTCGCCGAAATAGGACAGAAGAACCTGCCGGCGGCAGCTCGCCGTCTCGGCAAGGCCTAAAAGCGCGTCGAGCTTGCCGCGCTCGGTGCGCTTGCGCTGGTCCGGCGCGTCGGACTCGTCGATGAAACGGCTGCGCAGCGCGATGTCTTCCGGCCCGTAGAGCATCAGCGTTTCGGCATTCAGCCCGTCGCGTCCCGCCCGGCCCGTCTCCTGATAATAAGCCTCGATGCTGGAGGGCAGATCGAGATGGGCGACGAAGCGCACATCGGGCTTGTCGATGCCCATGCCGAAGGCGATCGTCGCGACCATCACCACCGCCTCGCCGTGCTGAAAGCGCAGCTGGTTCGCTTCCCGCTCCGCCTTGTCGAGCCCGGCATGATAGGCGAGCGCGTCGTAGCCTTCGGTGCGCAGCCAGGCGGCGGTCTCCTCGGTCTTGCGCTTGGACAGGCAGTAGACAATGCCGCTCTCGCCCGGATGGCGCTTCAAAAAGGCCTTCAGCTGGGCGCGCGGATTGTCCTTCTCTGCAATCGCGTAATGGATATTGGGCCGGTCGAAACCGGCGATGAAGGCATCGGTCTCGTCGATCGTCAGATGGGCGAGGATCTCGGCGCGCGTCGGCTCGTCGGCTGTCGCCGTCAATGCCATGCGCGGCGTTTCGGGAAAGGCCTCCACCAGGCAATCGAGCTGGCGATAGGAGGGGCGAAAGTCGTGGCCCCATTGGGAGAGACAATGGGCCTCGTCGATCGCGATCAGGGAGAGCGGCTGCCTCTGGAGCCGTGAGAGCGTGTCGCCGCGCAGAAGCGTTTCGGGCGCCACGTAAAGAAGATCAAGGTCGCCCGTCTCGATCGCCCGCCAAAGATCGCGCCGCTCCTCGCCCGGCAGATCGGAATTGAGGGCTGCGGCCCTCACCCCCGCCTGGGCGAGCGCGGCAACCTGATCGGCCATCAGGGCGATGAGCGGCGAGACGATCAGGCCCATGCCGGGACGGGCGAGCGCCGGGATCTGATAGCAAAGGGATTTGCCGCCACCGGTCGGCATCACGACAAAGGCGTTGCGGCCCGCCATGACATGGCCGACGACCTCGCCCTGGGCACCACGAAAGGCCTCATAGCCATAGACGGTCTTGAGGATTTGGAGGGGATCGGCAGGCATGGACATCTATATCATCAGCGAATGTCGGGGCGCTCCCCATATCAGCTTCAGGCGTCCGTCGATCAATGCCCGATATTCGGGTTACGGGAAGGATTGCCCTCGCTTCGCACAGAGCCGATAAAGCGCCTCATGAGCGTTCCTTCCCCCGAGCCCCGCTTCACCCTTTTCGGCGAAAGCCGGTCGGCGTCCCGACCGGAACCCGGCCTTTACGTCGTGGCAACACCCATCGGCAATCTCGCCGACATTACGCTGCGGGCGCTTCAGATCATCGCGGGCGCCGACCGGCTCGCCTGCGAGGATACGCGCGTGACGGGCAAGCTTCTGTCCCGCTTCGGCATCGAGCGGCGGATGAGCGCCTATCACGAACACTCGTCCAGTGAAGATGGCGAGAGGCTGATCGCTGAGGTCCAAGCCGGCGGCTCGCTGGCTCTCGTCTCGGATGCCGGTACGCCGCTCGTCTCCGATCCCGGTTATAAGCTGGTGCGCCAGGCGATCGAGGCGGATGTGCCGATCTATGCCATTCCGGGTCCCTCCGCCCTCATCGCCGCGCTCGCCATTTCCGGCCTTCCCTCCGACGCCTTCTTCTTCGCCGGCTTCCTGCCGAATAAGGAGAAAGCCCGCGCCGAGCGGTTGCAAACGCTTCAGCGCATTCCCGGAACGCTTCTCTTCTATGAAGCGCCCCACCGGATCTCCGAGAGCCTTGCCGCCATGGCCGAGGCCTTGGGCGAGCGGCAAGCGGCCGTCTGCCGGGAACTCACGAAACTCCACGAAACGGTCTATCGCGGCAGCCTCTCGTCGCTGGCCAGGGATTTCGGCGAGATGGCGGAAATTCGCGGCGAGATCGTCGTCTGCGTCGCCCCACCGGAAGCGGACGCGGTGCCGGACGAGGCCGATGCCGATCGCATTCTCACGGGGCTGCTCGCGGAGATGAAACCGGCCAAGGCCGCACAGGAAGCTGCGCGTCTCACCGGCCTGCCCCGCCGCGAGCTCTATCAACGGGCGCTCGACATGAAGGGGGATCGGTGAGCCGATGGCGAAAGGCGCAAAGCGGCCAGAGCGCGAGCGCATCCGCCGCTGGCGCCTCGGGCGGCGGGCCGAATGGATGGCCGCCCTTGCCCTCATGGTCAAAGGCTACCGGATCCTCTCCTGGCGCTACAAGGTGAAGGCCGGCGAGATCGATCTCATTGCGCGGCGCGGCGACGTGGTGGCGATCGTCGAGGTGAAGGCGAGAACCAGCATTGAAGCGGCGATGGACGCCGTCGGCCCGTTCGCCCAAAGGCGGATAGAGGCCGCGGCCGATCACTGGCTGCGCCAGAGACCAGACTATGACCGGCTGTCCTTGCGCTTCGACATCATCGCCGTGACGCCGCGACGCTGGCCTGTCCATATCCCAAATGCATGGCAGGCGCGCCCCTGAAGGGAACGCGCCTGCGCGAAGTCATCTATTGTTTTGGATACTGCTGCCGCGCCGGCTTGGGCCGACGGGCCTCATTCCGAGCGATCAGTGAATGCTGACCGTCTGCAGGCTGTTCTGCGAGGCGCTTTCGATGATCGATCCACGATCGTCGGACACGGCGAGCGGCGTGCCATCGGCGCCGAAGAGGGCCCATAGGTCGAGACCGGGCTGGATCTGCTTGGCGGCCGGGAAACGCTGGCGCATCTCGTCGGAACTCATGCGCCGAAGATAGGCGATGTGCCCCTCGCCGATCGAAGCGAGCTGGTTCTGGGTGATGGTGGTCGTGGTCATCTCAGTCATTTTTGTCGTCTCCTCGGAAGGCAAACGCGAAACCCGGTCATTCGTCGACCGCGATTTCGATTTTTCTGACGATCCGCTCCGGCTCGGGCTTGGCGAGATCGATGGACAAAAGGCCGTTCTTCAACTGGGCTCCGATGATCTGCATTCCGTCGGCCAGAAGAAAACCCTTCTGAAACTGGCGGGCCGCAATTCCGCGGTGCAGGAAATCCCGCTCGCCCTCCTCGGCCTGTCGGCCTCGGATCATCAACTGGTTCTCTTCCGTCGTCACTTCCAGGTCATCCGGCTTGAAACCCGCAACCGCGAGCGTAATCCGGATGATATGGCCCGATCGGTCCGCGTCGGATCGTGCCGCGCGAACGCGCTCGATGTTATAGGGCGGATAACCGTCGCCGCCCTTGGCGATGCGTTCGAGTGTCTTTTCCACGCTGTCAAAACCGAGAAGCAGCGGGCTGGAGAAGGGTGTCATCCTGCTCATGGCGGGCGGCGAAGTCCTCGTTCAAGCGACCTTGCGACACCCGGCCCAAAGGCACCGGGCGCTCACACACCGAATATGGCGACGCAATCCTTTCGGTTCAATGTACGATCCTCGCCGACCGCCAAAGCCGGACAGAATGCCTCCGGTCCATGGCAGCCAAAGAAGATGTGATCGGTCAGCCGACGCTCGTCGGGCCGGGCACGAAGTTGAGAGCGACACCGTTGAGGCAGTGGCGCTTGCCGGTCGGCTGCGGACCATCGTCGAAGATATGGCCGAAATGGCCGCCGCATGTCGCGCAATGAACCTCGGTGCGCGGATAGATCAGCGCGTAATCGGTCTTCGTCCCGATGACCTCTTCGTTCAACGGCGCCCAGAAGCTCGGCCAACCGGTACCGGATTCGAATTTCGTCTCCGAGGAATAGACCGGCGTGTCGCAACCGGCGCAGGCATAAAGGCCCGCCTTCTTGTTCTCGTTGAGCGGGCTCGAAAAGGGGCGTTCCGTCGATTCTTGGCGCAGAACCGCGAATTGCTGGGGCGTCAGGCGCTTACGCCATTCATCCTCGGTATAGGACACCGGAAAGTCTTCCTCAGCCGCTCCTGCGTCGCGCCGGAAAGCGATCGCCGCAGCGGCCGAACCGACAAGCGCTGTGAGAGCGGCTAGAAAGGATCGTCTCGGCATGGGCATAAGCTGTCTCCGTTCGCTCGTTTCGATGAAAAGGTAATGGCCGAGCCCCATCCGCGCCAGCGGCGAAACCGCGCGGATGGGGCCACATTCCCGTGAGAGATTTCGTCTCGATCGCCCGCGAAGTTACTCGCCCGGCATGAGCACCGTGTCGATGACATGAACGACGCCGTTCGATTGCTTGACGTCGGCCTGGGTGACCGATGCCCTGTCGCCCTTGGCATCCGTGATGATCAGCGTATCGCCATCCATGGACAGGGTGATCGTCTCGCCTTCGAGCGTCTTGGCCGGATGCTCGCCGCCATCCTCCTCGATCATCGTCATCGCGTCCTTGGACATAACGCTCGCCGGGACCACGTGATAGGTCAGGATCTCGGTCAGCTTTTCCTTGTTTTCAGGCTTCAAGAGCTCGTCGACCGTGCCGGCCGGGAGCTTCTCGAAGGCTTCGTTGGTCGGCGCGAAGACCGTGAAAGGCCCCGTCCCCGACAGCGCCTCCACGAGACCGGCGGCCTTTACGGCGGCGACGAGCGTCGTGAGATTGGACGCGGTCGACGCATTTTCGACGATGGTCTTCTGCGGATCCATCGGCGCACCGCCGACCATCGGCATCTCGCTCTCACCAGCGGCCATCGAGCCGGAGGACGCATCCTGGGCGCTGGCCGCCGGAAGAAACGCGAAGGCCGCGCCTGCCAGACAGGTTGCCAAGGCGAGGCGGCGGAACAAAGTCGTCTGCATGATCGGATTCCCTTGTCGGTTCGGCCTCGCCATCGAGCGGCAAGGCGCGCATCGGACCGGTCGCACCGGACCTATCCAAAGCTACGGACGACAAGGCAACGGGTTTCGCTCAAGGCGATGACAATGCGGCCGACCGGCTTCACGACTTCGCGACCGCCTAGCATGGTGGTCAGGTCCGCACTCGACTGACTGGCTCATGGAGATGCCGGAATGGGAGAGCAGGCTTGCAGAGCGAACGAACCTCCTCTAAGGCTCCCGACGTCGAACCGTACGGTACGGTTCGCATCAGGGCGAGAGCAGCGAAGCGGGACGGATGGGCGCTCCAATCCATCAAATCGGCACAGGCGACGAGGCATCCCTTGATGCCCTGACCGACCGTCAGCGCGCCGTGCTCGACGCCGTCCTCGATCTCATCGTCGAAGGACGCCGGCCGCTCTCGATGATCGCCGTCGCGAAAGCTGCAAGCTGCTCCAAGGAGACGCTCTATCGCTGGTTCGGCGACCGCGCCGGGCTTTTGACCGCGACGGTGCGCTGGCAGGCGGCCAAGGTGCGCGGCGTCAAGCTGCCCGACGGCCCGATCGACGAAGCCTTTCTTCTGGCCGAGCTCAAACGCTTTGCCGTCGACTGGCTGAGCGTGATCGGCGGCCAGACCTCGGTCGCCCTCAACCGCCTGGCGATTGCGGAAGCGGGATCGGACGCGCTCAATCTCGGTGAGATCGTCCTGCGAAACGGACCGACGGCTATGGCGAGGCGCCTTGCGCCGCTTTTGGCGACCGCCCGCGCCGACGGTCTCGTGACCTATGAGAGCGAAGGCGAAGCCTTCACCACCTTTTTCGGCCTTGTCGTCGGAGACGTCCAGATCCGTCTCCTTCTCGGTGAGGCGATCGGCCTCGACGATCCGGCGATCGACCGGGCCGCCGCGAATGCCGCCACCCGTTTCCTCGCGCTTTATGGCTGCAAGCCGAGCGTGAGCGAGCCCATCCCGCCCCAGACGGGCGGTTCGTCAACCTGAACCACAAGACGGAGGATAGCCCATGCGCGTCTATTACGATCGCGATGCCGATCTCAATCTCATCAAGGGCAAGAAGGTGGTCATCGTCGGCTACGGCTCTCAGGGCCGCGCCCATGCGCTGAATCTCAAGGATTCCGGCGTGTCCGAGCTGAAGGTGGCTCTGCGCCCCGGTTCGGCGACGGCCAAGAAGGTCGAGGCCGACGGTCTCGAGGTTCTCTCGGTGGCCGATGCCGCCAAGTGGGGCGATCTTCTGATGATGGCGACGCCGGACGAGCTTCAGGCCGGCATCTACAACAGCGAGATCGCGCCCCATATCCGCGACGGCGCAGCAATCGCCTTCGCCCACGGCCTCAATGTCCATTTCGGCCTGATCGAGCCGAAGTCGACCATCGACGTCCTCATGGTCGCGCCGAAGGGCCCGGGCCATACGGTGCGCTCGGAATATCAGCGCGGCGGCGGCGTTCCCTGCCTGGTGGCCGTTCACCAGAACCCGTCGGGCAATGCCCTCGATCTCGGCCTCTCCTATGCCTGCGGCGTCGGCGGCGGCCGCTCGGGTATCATCGAGACCACCTTCCAGGAAGAGTGCGAGACCGATCTCTTTGGCGAGCAGGTCGTCCTCTGCGGCGGTCTGGTCGAGCTCATCCGCGCCGGTTTCGAGACCCTGACGGAAGCCGGCTATGCTCCGGAAATGGCCTATTTCGAGTGCCTTCACGAGGTGAAGCTCATCGTCGACCTCATTTATGAGGGCGGCATCGCCAACATGAACTACTCGATCTCGAACACGGCCGAATGGGGCGAGTACGTCACCGGCCCGCGCATCATCACCGCCGAGACCAAGGCCGAGATGAAGCGGGTCCTCAAGGACATCCAAACCGGCAAGTTCACCTCGGAATGGATGCAGGAGTGGCATTCCGGCGCCGCCCGCTTCAAGGGCATCCGCCGCGTCAACGATCGCCATCAGATCGAAGAAGTCGGCGAGAAGCTGCGCGGCATGATGCCGTGGATCAAGTCCAATGCCCTCGTCGACAAGGCCCGCAACTAAGCGCGTCAGCCGAGACTGCGGCCTGATCCACGGCTGTCTTGCCTCTGCCCGTCCTCGCGGCCAAAGCCGCTGCGGGCGGGCGGGGGGATCAAGTCCAATGCCCTCGTCGACAAGGCCCGCAACTAAGAGCTCAAGCCGAGACCGCGGCCTGATCCACGGCTGTCTTACCTCTGCCCGTCCTCGCGGCCAAAGCCGCTGTGGGCGGGCGGGGGATCAAGTCCAATGCCCTCGTCGACAAGGCCCGCAATTAAGAGCTTAAGCCGGGACTGCGGCCTAATCCACGGCCGTCTTGCCTTTGCCCGTCCTCGCGCTTGCAGAGCGCGGGGGCTGATTCCGTCGCGTCTCGCGCCACGAGGCTTGAACACGCACGTGGCGCAAATCCGTAAAATTTTAAGAAATAACGATTATGCCTCCTCAGCTCTGTGTCGGGCAGATGCGAACGCAGGCCAGAACATCATAAATATCAGCTTCTTAGCGCCAATACCGCCGGACTTCCAGTCAGCGACAAGAATCGTGACATGTTTTGTGGTCTTCTTCGCAAGGGCCGGCAGCGGCGGGTTTCGAACTCCAATCGAGCCCCGATTCATGATTTTTTCACCGCTCCAAGCGATGGTCAGACTTCCTTGTTTTCGACCGCAAAGGCTGGAGCGATGACAGCGCTGCCCGAACAGGATCTGGAAGAAGCCGAACGTCGCGTCGCCCCACGCCAGCGCGTCCTCAAGCGCGCGAAGATCATCTTCAATCAAGGCTTCTCCATCTTCGATTGCGTGGTTCGAAACATTTCGGCGACGGGCGCACTGCTCACGCTCGCCGAATCCGTTCACATGCCGAAGGAGTTCCAGATCAAGATCGGCGAGGAGCCCCCGCGTCCGGCCAAGCTCGTCTATCGGCGGACCATGTTCGCGGGCATCCGCTTCCTCGATATGGCCGACGCCGCTGGCGAGCTGGAACCGCGCCCAATCATGCCGGCGGAACCCGCCTCCAGCGCCGCAGCCGACGAGATCATCGCCAAGATCAGACCGAACCCACTGCCCCGATCCGTCGCAAAGCTGCTGCCCTGGGCCTGATATCCAATCCGTGCAATCGTTGCGCGACCCCGACGATCGAAAAGCGCTTATCCTCCACCCTACGGGTGCTCGCCCGGAAGCGGCCGATTGACGGGGTGCCTGAGCGCGTCCCTCCCCCCGCCCCGGTAGACGTCCCCGGCCTTCCGGCCACAGCGCTCGCGTGCGTCAGCCTAAAACGATCGACGCAAGACCATCCGACGGGTGAGAAAAACTCTTTCATCATCCTGTCGAAAACGGGTTTACAGGCGCGAATTCGCTGGCTATATCCCCGTGGCGTCCGGCGGGAACCGCCGCCTAGACGCCGATGGGTGATTAGCTCAGTTGGTAGAGCAGCTGACTCTTAATCAGCGGGTCGTAGGTTCGAACCCTACATCACCCACCAAACCTTACCAATAATTTCATACCCGGCATCGTCTCGCTAGGGACAAGTCATGGCAGCCTGCCCGCCGGGCGCCGAGACAGATCGCGAAAGCTTTTGGAGAGGCCACAGCTGGTCGCAAATCGGGTTTCCTGTCTCGACGCGCGGCGCTCCTGCCCGCGCCGCGATCGATCCGTCTCCTTCTTTCGTTCGCATTTCGGCTTATTGCAGCTCACATCCGGCCGTATAGGTCAGCACAGGCCAGCGGTCGCGGCGCATGGCGCGTTGGCGAATCCAGCCGGTCGTGTCGGCAATTGTCGCCCGGCACCAATCGCCATCGGAGGCAGTGGTGCATTCCGAAACGCGCACGCAGGTTCCGGCCGGGATTGATGCTAAAATCTCGGCGTCGGGGCGCGCCTCGGCACGGGCATTGAGCTTGACGAGGACGCGGGCCGTCATCTCGCGATCCGGCTCGGCGCTGGGGCGGGCGAAATCGGCCTCTTTCGCGCAGCTCGACGTATAGCCGAAATAGGTGCAGTCGCTCTCCACCACGTCGCTTGCCGGCGCGTCGGACCCTTCGGGAACGCGCTCGAAGATGACGGTCTCGCCATTCGATGTCTGACCGCTCACCCGGTTCTGATTGCCGCCGAGCCGGGCCACCACCGCGCCTTGATCATCCACCAGGGCAAGCTGGTTGTCGTCGATGCCCCAAACCCGCAAGCCCGCCATGAGCCCCCCGCAATTCTGCGTCGTGAGGCCAAAGCGGTTACCGACCGGCACGTCGTTCAAACCGACGCGGCAGGCGCCGCCGTCAGTATAGGCCGGGTCGAGGGTCTGCCATGTGCCGGAAAAGGCCCGGACGAAATCGGCCGTCGTCTGCGCGCCGGCAGGCGCGGCCATGGCAAAAATGAGCCCAGCCAAGGCAGCCGAGAGCTTGACGATATATGCGATCATGGCGGCGACGATCCCCCGAAAGCGTTTAAAACTCGAGCCGAACCTTAGGGAAGAATGGTTTCCGGCTTCTTGAGGCGTGGATCGGTTCGTCATCGCCGCGATGGAGAGCGGCGGCCGGCACGAAGGCTTGCCGGTTCGGTTCGGGGCCCGCGGTCCGTCCCTTTGCGCGTAAAGCCTCACAAGCTTGGCAGCCAACCTGCAATAGGGCGATTGGTGGAATAAGTCCGGAGGCCTGTGACGCTACTCGTCGATGGTGAGCCGGCTTGTGGACAGAACGCGCTCGCCCGATGTCAAAGTCAGATCGACCGTCAGCCGGTCTCCGGGGGAAGTGGAAAGACCGACCGTCGCGACGTCGGCGCTTTCGCCGGCGGCAAGCGCGAATTCGCCGCCTTGCGTCGTCGAGACACGGCCCGATAGGCCGGTCTTCGTCACGATCATTCGAGCCTGACCCTCTGCATTGGTCAAGGCGTGAGCCTTGCCGATCAGGGTCAAGCCGTCGTCGCGCGGCGAAACGGCAATGGATGCAGCAGCGCTCGCATCGCGGGTTTGAGCCGAGCTCGATCCCGCGCCCCCTACAAGAAGAGCCAGGGCCAAGAGGACCGCCCTTCGTCCCGTGAACCGACGGGTCATTGCCCCGACTGCGTGACCGTCACGCCGGACGGGAGCGTGGTGACCGCTCCGAGCGGCGAGACTCCAATGGCTGTCTGTCGTATGGTGATCGGGCCTGATACGCTCGTCGAGACCTCCGCCGGAACGAGACCCGACAGGCCATAGCCATCGACGAAATAGGACACGTCGGCGTTGGGCGCGGTGACATCGAGCTGGTTGTTATTGCCGTCGCCGATCTGGCTGAGCACGGCCCGCGCGCCTTGCCCCAGGACATTCACCGTGCCGATGTTGTCATGGCCGCTCTGGAGGATTGTCCCGCTGGCTTTGTCGGAGGCCGTCAGCGTCGCGGTGTTGTTCGAGCCGATCTGGCCGACATAGGCGCTGGAGCCGCCCAGGGCCTCAATCGTGGCGGAATTGCCGTCAACAGAGCCGCTGGGTGTCTCTTGCAATAGTCCGACCCAGCCATCGATCCCGGTGATCGTCATCGTGGCCGAATTTCCGATGCCCGCCTGTGAAGCGATGTCAGCCTGCGAGGCATACAGATTCCCGACAGGCCTCCCTGTGTAGACCGGCTCGAAGATCGGCTTGCCCTGTTCGTCGACCTGATCGGTCTCCCGCATGCCAGTCTGAAAATAGACGGTTTCGGACGTCTGGTCGATGACAAGCCCCCCGACGGTGCTGCGGGTGGCCGCACTCTGATCGACGGTGAGTTCGTTGTCGACGCCCTCCTGGGTAATCTGCAACCTGTTTTCGCCCGCGCTGGCGGGGAGTGACAGAGCCAAAAGCGATACGGCGGTGAGGATGAGCGACTTCATCTTCGATCAGTCTCCAATCATCTCAAAATCCCCGCGCGATCGGGCTCGGATGCTCTGTTTACGGACGCGTCATGCGAAATATGCAGCCGAGAATGGGGCAAGTCAAAGAGCGTGGCGCGGTTCTAGACCGGCATAAAAGCTGCGCACACTCTCCCCTGCCGGTCCATTCTCTATGAGCTTTTACGCCATGAGCTTAAAATAAACGATCTGGTGCCTGCAGAACTTCGCCCGCCGAAACCAAAAACGCCAGATTGGCGGTCAACCAATTCTCTGGCGGTCTCATCGAGACAGTCGCTCCCTGCATATGTCAGTCACAGAGCCAATTTTCGCGCTTCAAGCTCCACGGAGTATATTACTGTCCCCGATGCATTTTGAATTTGACATCGAAAGCTGAGGCACTCGGCCGGTCGGATATCGACCGACAAATTCAGTCCGCAGGCCAGGGAAAACGGGGGCATCGGTGACACGGGAGACCCACGACCCAAGCGGGAGCCGGCTGCTCCGCATGTCTTCAGAAACCGCTCGTCCGCGCGATCGCTATACAGGTGACAGCCATTCGCCATTGACCAGAAGACAGCGGGTGAGCGTCAATTGCCGCCCGGCCTCTAACGCGGATAAGGCACAACGTTTCCAAAGAAAAAAGATCGCGACAACGGCGCGGATGGCGCCTCGCCGCGATCAAAGGATGACGCCCCACAAGCATTGCTCGATAAGGGCCGCGTAAGACGCATGGGCGAAACATCTCGCCCATGCTAAACAACTCACTTACTGAACAACATTCGCATAGTTGTGATAGCCGTTCTGGTAGATGACACCGATATTACCGCCCTGACCGCCAATAGTGTCGACAAAGGCCGCATTATAGTCATGCAACTGATCGATATCGACGGAATTCCCATTCGTCACCGACGAGGACTGGGCATAGTTGTCGAGGCCGCTCTGGTAAATATTGATGTCGTTGCCATTGGCGCCGTTGTAAACCTCAACGAGAAGCTCATTGCTTGTGCCAAACTGCGTTGTATAAATATTGTTATTGAAGGCGTTTGGGGTTTCGTAATAATCTTTATTCCAATCATTGGACTCAGATTTGAAATAAGCTTTATTGTCGTGGCCAGCCTGATAGGCGTCCACCGTATTCCCATCTCCAACAACCTTCGCTTCGATCAGGTTGCTGGTTTCGTATTGCTGGAAGTTGAAATTGTTATAGTTTCCGTTGAACGACGCCGTGACGACGTTCCCCGATCCGCGCTGATCCAGGCTAGAGAGGCTGGCGCCATTGCCGATACCGTCGAACGTCAGCGTGGCGACATTACCCGTCCCGTCGCCATCATGATACTGATAAACGTTACTTACCGTATTGTTTTGGCCCGCTTGGGTGATGGTGAGTTCGTTGCCGGTTCCGGCCTGCAAGATAGGGCCCTGGGAGACGATGGACCGATCGCCGACCGTCTGCCCCGATCCGGTCTGCGTTATCGTCAGCTTATTCTCGCTACCTGTTTGTGTGGTCGCGACGTAAGACGTAGTGCTGCCATACTGATAGACGTCTGCCTCATGTTTGCTGCCATCCTGCTCGACATACGATTTGTTTTCCGATTTGTTTTCGCTGTCAGTCGCCAGGGCCGCTCCGCTCATGAGCGTCAGTGCGGTCGCGGCTATTAGGATCGTCTTAACGTTTTGCATGATAGGGACTCCCTGTCCGTAGGAAACGCACCCTGGCCGGTGCGCGATACTCGATAAAATGCGCCGCGAGCAGCGCGGGGACTGTTTTGCCGCTCCGCCTTTTACGACGTGATGCGGGCTTGGTTGTTTCGGTGCGCCCTGGGCGTGGGCGCCGATGCAGGCTTGCGAGAAGCCTTTTTCGAGGCCGGTTCGACGGCTGAACGACCGCCGTCACGAACCCGCCCCGATCGCCGACCCTTCCAGCAAGATCGGCTCTGCCATTGGCTGGACGCCGGGCGCCCCCGATAATCCCTGTTCTGCTGTTCGCCGATCCGAAAACCGCCGCCTCGACGAGCGGCGATACGAAACCAGCTCTGCCGATCAGGACTTGGGAGCGGGTTATCCCTGCCCAATCTCGCCTGCTCGATGCCCAAGTGATAAACGAAGCCTTAACGTTTGGTCAACAAGCAAAGGGGCTGCAGATTCCTGAAAAGAAAATGATGTTTAAAGCGAGGATTTGTCTCAAACTGGTTTTTCATCACCAAAATGAGGTATAGTTCACCGCTTGGTCATGCCGTTTTGCCAGAAAATGGGCCATTTCGCGATGCTGGCATCTCAAACTGAGAATTTCTTCTTATTATTTTTGTAATCCTGTCTTATATTCCGAAGAGTAATGGCGCTTGAGCTTTGTCGATCGCCCTTTGCGTTTTGAGCCGTCAAGGCCATTCCCGCGCTCACGATTCGCGCCTCGTCCACATTCGACGAGCCCGTTTCCCGCGAACCGCAACGCGAAAGCCAGCATTGTCACGAATGACGATGCTGGCCGATTTGCTTTTCGAAAATCGCTCAAAGGGGCAACGCGCCTGCCGAGCGAACCGATGCCTCACGGGGTCTGAAGCGCGGCGACCTCTTCCGGCGCATCGCGCAGACCGGTCCAGCCGGTCCCGCCCTGCATAGGCGCCTCGGTTTCGGCCTCCGCCTCCGGTGCGGGCTGCTCGTCGTCGCTGCCAAACAGCATGGAGAACAAGGTCCTGCGCTTGGGCGTCTCTTCGATGTGCTGGCCGACCGCGGGTTCATCCGGGGTGGGTGCCGGCGGCAAGCTGCGCGGTTCGGCTTGACCCTCCTCGCGCGGCGAGGCCGGCGTGTATTGTCCCGGCTGCGCCGGGGGCACGGCGCCGCCAGCACCTGTCTGCGGCGCCTGGCCGGATGGTCCTTGGATGACACGCTGCATCACGGGCGGCATCGGCCGCATGATCGTGCGCTGGGGCTCGGCCCGCGCCGCGACCCTCACGGGCCCGGGCGCCCTCGCTTCCGTATCCGGCAGGTCGTGGGGCGGCTTGCTGGCTGGGGCCGGCG
This sequence comes from Fulvimarina manganoxydans, assembly GCF_900176465.1. Lineage (GTDB taxonomy): Bacteria > Pseudomonadota > Alphaproteobacteria > Rhizobiales > Rhizobiaceae > Fulvimarina > Fulvimarina manganoxydans. The sequence continues at coordinate 45,585 of NZ_FWXR01000013.1, read as the reverse complement.
GGTAAAGAGCCTCGGCGGTCAAATGGTTTTCATATTTCGCGCCGCGATAGGCCGCGATCAGGTCGGCTCCGGCCTCTCGGTCGGCGAAATTCCAGATGCCGAGCTCGGCGCCTTCGATGACGAGGGAATAGACCGCCTTCTCGACCGCCGCCTCGACGGCGAGTTGCTTGGGCTCATTATAGGTGACGCCGGTTTCGGCCTCGAGCAGCTCGTCGAGTTTCAAATAGCGGAACGCACCACCCTGAAGCGCATAGGACGAAACCATCTTGCGGGAGGTCACGCTCGTCAGAACCTCGCCGGTCTTGGTGGAGACGACGCGCAGTGTAACGGTCACCACGTCCTGGAGATATTTGGTGTCACCGCCGATCGCCAGGAACCGCGCGCCGACCCCGCCGGTGACGACATTCGTGTCATAGCCGATGATCGCGCCTTCGATGATGAAGCCGGCATGTTTCAACGGCGGGAGTACATTGGCATCAAGCCTGTCTTCTCCACGATAGAGCCGGCGCATTTCGGTGAGGATCTGCCGTTCCTTCAGAAGATTGTCGAGATCCTTGCGCTCCAGCACGGTGAACCAGCGGCGCTCGCCGGTGTCCTGCAAGGACTTGATCAAAATAGCCGCGCCGCCCTGGGTCACGGCCTTGGACAGGGTCTGCACCCGGTCGCTCTCCTTGAACTGACCGGTGAGGTCTTCGAGATCATAGACCGAAACCGTGACCTTCTCGCTCGGAGCGGGAAGGTTGCGCAATTCGGCGCTCGTCGATGTCACGGGCGCCACGACCGGGGGCGTGTCGATCGCCGAGTTCTTCGTGATGCATCCGGCCAATGGCACGAGGACGCTCAATGTGCCGATGCGCAGGATCGCGCCGGCAGTCTTCTTCGATACCATTGGAAGCTCTCCCGGCGATCAGTTGGCGACGAGTTGCGGAACGACGATCTCGGTGACCGAGCCGTCGAGAGAGTCGACGATGGTCAGCCGGATCGAATCGAGGGTTCGGTCGAAGGTGACCGACGTATCGCCGAAGGTGACGGTGCCGTTGTTCTGGGGGTTTTCGCCGAAGATCGCCTCGGTCACCTGTCCGGCAAGGGCGGAGAAGAGGCGGCCCTGGAGCTGGCGGACAAAGAGGTCTGCCGCGTCACTTCCCGCCCTGTTATTGAGGCCCGGGGCGAGCCGATCATCGTCCTCGTCGCTCGCCACGTCGCTCGCGGTCGCCTCGCGCTGAGCACTGGCAATTCCAAGAAGATGGCCGGAGTTGAGAGGACTGCCGCCGAATGAGGGGTTGATCGGCGTATAAACGAGGTTGCCGGCCCATACAGGCGTGGCAATCGACAAGGGGCAGGCGAATGCGAGGGCCAGTCGGAATTGCTTCGAAATCATCTGTCTCACCATGGGCAGCGCGTTACCCAAGGAAAACAGCATTTATGGTTAATGCCGCGTAAAGGTGGGATCTAAAATTCAACGGTCAGGTCAGATTGAATGGGAAAAGCGGGAGATCGACCTGCGGGACTGCAGACGGGAAAAGCGCCTCGAAACCGCAAATCGAGGCGGGACGAAATCAAGGCGACGTGAGACGAGCGCGATCAGTCAAGCATCGAGCGCTCGATGTCTCCCGCCGGACCGATCAGCGGCACTCCTGCAAAGGTCAGGAGTGCCGAACGGGATTGGTCCAGGCGCGCCGGCCGGCCCGGTCGATCACGGTGACGCGGAGCCAAGGTGAGGCGGCGAAGCGGTCGAGCTTCATGCGGGCCGTTGTCATAGACTCCCCGTGCAGCGCCAGCGCCGCGCAGCCATGGCCTTGCACGATGAGCGTGACGACGGCGCTGGAGCGCACGACCACCTCGCCCTCCTCGATCGCCACATGATGGATCTCGGGGCCTTGGCTCGAATAGAAATGGCCGGCCTTCAGGCTTTTCAGAAGGGCGTCCGGCTCGTTCGCCTCGGCCTTGACCATCACCCAGCCGCCGAAGAAATCCGGCTCGGTGAAATGGGCGTCGTCCGTCGCGATCAGCGTCGGGGAGCGGCCTTCCGACCAGAGGAGGTCTGACGTCTGGAAACCGTCGGCCCGGTCGCATCCGATGGCGCAGCCGTGATTGTAGATCTCGACGGCATCGGCTGCCTCGATCGACCGGGCGTCGTCGAGCGTCATGCCGGACCATTGGGGATGGGCGACCGCGACGAAGGCGCCGGCGGCGGACGCGCGCGCCGCAAGCGCCGGGCCGGTCTCCTGATCGCTCCGCGCGACGAAATCGGGCGCGTTCGCGGGTTTGAAATCGGCCGGCAGACCGACGGCGAGAATATGCCAGAGTTCACCGTTCCGCATCGCGCCGGAATGGAGCTCGGCGCCCAGAAGCGTCGTGAAGCCGTCCCCGCGAAAACCCGTCGTGTCGGTGATCGGATAGCCGTAAAGGCCGATCATGTGATCGGTCAAAGCGATGAAATCATAGCCTTCCGCACGGTACCGGCGACACACCTCGGCCGGCTCCAGAATGCCGTCGGAGCGGTTCGAATGGGTGTGGAGATTGCCGCGGAAGAAGCGTCCGGGGGCAACGAAAGCATCGAGGATCATCGCTGAGGCAAGGCCTTATTCGGGAAGGACGAGAAGATCGTCTTCTGAGAACCAGAGCTCGGCGGTCTCGCCGATCGCGGGAATGCGCGCACCGCTCTGATTGAACATGTCGACACAGACCACGCGGCCGTCGATATCGATCTGGGCGCGGATGACCGAGCCGAGGAAACTCGTCATCATGACGGTGCCGGCGATCGAGAGCGCGTCACCCTCGCGGCGGCGGAGTGCAAGCGATTCCGGGCGCAGCGCCGCGACGATCTTATCGCCTGCCTCATAGCGCCCGGCGGCCGGGATCTCGAAGGTCTTGGCCGCAAAGCGCAGTTGGCCGGGGGCCACGACTTCGGCGTCGAAGACATTCAGCGTGCCGACGAAATCGGCGACGAAGCGTGTCGCAGGCCGATTGTAGATCTCGGCGGGAGCCGCGATCTGGTCGGCCCGGCCGCGATGCATGACGACGACCCGGTCGGAGATCGAAAGCGCTTCCTCCTGATCGTGGGTGACGAAGATCGTGGTGATGCCGAGTTCGCGCTGGATGCGGCGGATATCGTCGCGCAGCGAGACGCGGATCTTGGCATCGAGGGCCGAGAGCGGCTCGTCGAGAAGGAGGAGTTTCGGGCTCGGGGCGAGGGCCCGGGCAAGGCTCACGCGCTGCTGCTGGCCGCCCGAGAGCTGATAGGGATAGCGATCGGCCAGATGATCGAGCGAGATGAGCGAAAGCATCTCCTTCACACGCGCATCGATCGTCTGCCGGTCCATGCCGGCGACCTTCAGCCCGAAGGCGACGTTTTCAGAGGCCGTCATGTTGGGAAAGAGCGCATAGGACTGAAAGACCATGCCGATGCGCCGCCGGCTCGCCGACAAAGCCGTTACATCCTCGCCGCTGACGGTGATCGTCCCGGAACTCGGCTTCTCGAAACCGGCGATCATTCGAAGAACCGTCGTCTTGCCGCAGCCCGATGGCCCGAGAAAGGAGACGAATTCCCCCCGATCGATCGAGAGATCGAATTCGCTGACCACATTGGAGGCGCCGAAATTCTTGGCGATCCGATCGAGGGTGAGAAAGCTCATCGTGTGGCTGCCTTCAGAAGGTTCCGCTTGCGCAAGGGCGCGAAGATCTGGCCCGGCTTGCGGGTCGCGAAATACTCCATCAGCCACATGCAGACCCAGGTGAACGCAAAGGCCATGATGGCGAGAGCGGCCGGCTGATAGGCCTGATCCTCGCCGACCTGCACCATGTAGGGGCCAAAGCCGGGGCGGTTCAAAAGCGAGGTGATCACGAACTCGCTGAGCGAGATGGAGAAGGTGAGGAACGCGCCCGCGACGAGCGACGAGCGCACATTGGGAAAAATGACGCTGACGATCGTGCGAAAGCGTGACGCGCCGAGCGATTCCGCCGCCTCGCTCAAGGTGACGATGTCGATGGCGCTCAGCCCGTTGTCCACGGCCCGGAACATATAGGGGAGCGACAGTGTCACATAGCCGATCACGAGCAGAAGGTTGATGCCGAATTCGGTCGTCGTCATCGGCAGAAAGGACGAGGATCCATACATGCGGACATAGCCGAAGACGAGGACGACTGGTGGAATGATCAGCGGCATCAGGCTTAAGAATTCGACCACGGGGCGAAGCCGCGGCAGCTTGAGGCGCACCCAATAGGCCGTCGGCACGACCAGCAACGCGCCGAGGACGATCGCGGTCAGTGAGGCGACGGTCGAAAAGGCGAGCGCGCTGAGGAAGACGTCGCTGGACAGGACCGAACGATAGGCTTCGAAGGTCAATTCGCCGCGAACCATGCGCAGCGAGAAATCGAAGGTCGCATAGAGCGGGACGAGAAAATAGGCGGCGGCCAGAAAGGCGATCAGCCAGGAGAGGATCGGAGGGCGGTTCACTTTTGCCACCTTTCCGCCCGACGGCGAAGCAGGAAGTAGAGAGAGTTCGTCACGATCATGATCAGGATCATTCCAAACGCGAGCGCATAGCCGAGATTGGGGTTGTAGAGAACGTTGCCACGGATCTGCTGGAAGAGGACGATCGGAACGACCTCGTAATTACCGCCGGTCAGCGCGTAGATCGTGGCGAGAGTCCCGAAGGCGTTGGCGAAGAGAAGCAGAAAACAGCCGAGGACTGAGGGCGCCAAAATCGGCAGCCCAATATGGCGCCAATATTGCCATGTGCTGGCGCCAAGACTTTCCGCCGCCTCTTTCCATTGGGGTCGCAGCCCTTCCAGCGCCGGGGTGATCATCAGCACCATCAGCGGCATCTGAAAGTAAAGATAGACGATCGCGAGACCCCAGAACGAGAAGAGCGAAAAGCCCGCAGCATAGATATTGAGACCAAAGACATCCCGCAGGATCAGGGTCGCAAGTCCAAGCCGGCCAAGCGTTGCAATGAAGGCGAAGGCAAGAGGCACGCCGGCAAAGTTCGAGGCGACACCGGAATAGGTCATGAAGGCGCGCCGCATCCACGACGGCAGACCGCCCAAAATGAGAGCGCAAGCCAGAAACAGGCCGAAAACGGCTCCCAGAGAGGCGGAGACGAAACTCAATCGGATCGACAGCCAGTAAGAACCCGCGAGTTGCGGCTGCGACAAAGATATCAGCGTCGTCAGCGAATAGCTGCCATCCGGTGTCTGAAACGCTCCCTGGATGAGATAAAGAATGGGCAGAATCAGGAAGAGAAAGGCGAATGTCAGATAGGGGGCGACACCCAGCCAGTTCCAGTCTAGGCGGAGCGACATCGGGAATCCGGAGCCGAAGCGCCTGCCTTCCTTGGCAAGACCATGCCCGTCGCTGATGTCGACCACCGTCAGTCCCTCTCATTGTCATGTCGTTCCGCATCGGCCGGATCGTGATCCGACCGATGCGTCATCACTTGTCGCCCGCATTCTGCCGCAGGGCTAACCGAGCCCGGGCACTCGGCAAACGGAACGCTCAACCGCCGTAAGACACAGATTGTGAAAGACAGTGGTCGATGAGCTGTCTGGGCTTATTGGAGGCCCATTTCCTTGCCCCAGTTTTCGGCGACCGCCGCCTTGGCGGCTTCCTGCTGCTCAAGCGTCGGGAAGATGGCCTTGGCATAGTTTTCGGCCGGCGGCAGCTTGTCGAGCATTTCCTGCGGAATGACGCCGCGCTCTGTCATGTCGTTAAAGCGGATAGGATGGCAGTAGCCATCGAGCCATTTCAACTGACCCTCGTCGGAATACAGATATTCCATCCAGAGCTTGGCGGCGTTCGGATGCGGCGCATAGGCCGAGATCGCCTGGACATAAACGCCGGCAACGACGGCATCGGAAGGCACCACGACCTCGATCGGCGGATTGCCGTTAAGTTCGTCGCGAACGGCGAGGAGATTGTAGTCCCAATCGAAATAGATCGGCGTCGTGCCCTGGGCGAGGTTCTGGGCCGTACCATTCACTGGAACGAGATTGCCGCTATCCTTCAGCTCCTTGAAGAAGCCGATGCCCTTGTTCAACGCGTCCGCGCCAGGCTCGCCACCTTCGGCGACGCCGGCGGCATAGACCGCCATCATCACGGAATTGCCGGTGCGCGGATCGCCTTGAAGTGCGACAGAATTGGTATAGGCGCTGGCCTTCAAATCCGCAAAGCTGGTCGGGACTTCCGGAAAGACGTCCTTGTTCACAGCAAAGGCGAGCACGCCGTAATAGTCGCCATACCAATAGCCTTCCGGATCCTTGGCATCGTCCGGAATGCTGTCCCAGGTCGAGACCTTGTAGGGCTGGATGAGGCCCTGCTCCTTGGCGGCCGGGCCGAAGGAGAGACCGACATCGAGCACATCGGGCGCCTGAGTGCCCGTATTGCCCTTATTGGCCTTGACCGCCTCGAGTTCATCGGCCGATCCGGCATTGGGGTTCAGCTCGTTGACCTGAAGACCATACTTATCCTTGAAGCCCTGGATCACGCCGCCATAATTGCACCAGTTATGAGGAAGCGCGATCGTTGTGAGCATGCCTTCCTTCTTTGCCGCGTCGATCAGTTCCTGAGACGGCTCGGCAAAAGCCGAAGAGGTAAACATGGTCGAAGCCGCGAGGGCGAGCGCGATCGGGGTTCGCATGCGCAGGGTCATCAAATCTCTCCGCAAAAGGGGCTCGGGATCCACTGGCTTTGTCGCCTGAAGCGATCGCCGAATGGCGCCTCCGTAGCGAGCTTTGTTGACGTTTGTGTGAACTGGTAAACAGCACGCAAGAGTGACGACTTGCAAAGTCGGCTTGAATGATGAAGCGGTTCCTTCCTAAGGCCGTTTGGAAGGGATCGCGACCAATGGACGAAGCTGTCGAAGGCATCCTGTTCGACAAGGATGGAACGCTGATCGACTATGCGGCGAGTTGGCTTCCGATCAATCGGGAAGCGGCGCATTGTGCGGCCGGCGGCGATCCCGAACGGGCCGCGCATCTTCTGACAATCGGCGGTCATGACAGCGAGACGAACAGGGTCGCGGCGGACAGCCTTCTTGCCGCCTCGAACACGGCGGAAATCGCGGCCGCCTGGGTCGAGGCCGGCTCGCCTTTCGACGTCGAGGCGTTGACGCGCGAACTCGATCGTATCTTCACCGCCGGATCGAGCGCCGCCGTCCCTGTGCCGGGGATCGCCGATCTCTTCGACCGGTTGCGTCGCACCGGGCTCCGCCTTGGCGTCGCCACGAGCGACAGCGTCGCCAGCGCGCAAAAGACGCTGGAGACGATCGGCCTCACCGCCGATTTCGTCGCGGGATATGATAGCGGCTATGGCGCAAAGCCTGGCACCGGAATGGCGCTCGCTTTCGCCGAGACCTTCGCCCTCTCCCCAAGCAATTGCATCATGGTCGGCGACAATCTGCACGATATCCGCATGGGGCGCGCCGCCGGCTTCGGCCTTTGCGTCGGCGTCATGACCGGAACGGGAAACCGGGCCGATCTCACCCGAGAGGCCGACCATGTGCTTGAGGCCGCGACCGCGCTGCCTGACCTTCTGGCGTTTGCGACGCAGGACGCCGCGACAAGCTGATCAAGACGGATCGAGCGGCACCGGGGCCGTGTCGCCAGCCCCATGCCGGTCGAGAATGACGGAGGACATCAGATAAAGCTCGGAGGGCGACATGCGCACCATGCCGAAGCCCGAGAACTGGCTTTGGGCAATATCGGTGCGCGCCGTCAAGACGACACCGGAATGGCGCCTGTCGCGGCGGATGTGACGATAGAGTTCGTCCACGGCCTCGTCCGGCCCTTCGAGGATCTGCGTGATCATATTGCCGTCGAAGGCAATGGCCCCGCGCACGTCGAAGGCCTCGTTCTTTGCGCGCCAGGCATCGACGAGAGCGGCAAAGTCGGTCTGCGCAAGGTCTTCCGCAATACTGCTATAGGCAATGTGCCGCATCGAGCGTTTCGATCTCCAAAAAAGCTGTCTTAAATCCCCTATCCCTGGCCGATTCACTGACAGGTTCGAGCCACGTCGTCAAAACGCAGGCGCCATCGAGCCCGCTTATCCCGATCACTTTGCTGCAACCGCCTTCGCACCCCCGGTCTTTGCCGTCTTCGACGAGGGTCCGAATTGACAGAGAGCCGTCGCTGTCCGATCTCCTGGCCTCGAGAGAACACGTCTTGGAAGGACAGCCCGTATGGCAGACATGATCGCCGTGAACGACCTGACGGTCGCAACCCAGCTAAAACGCTTCATCGACGAGGAGGCCCTGCCCGGCACAGGTATTGCCCCCGACACCTTCTGGAGCGGGCTGTCGGCGGTCCTCAACGATCTCGCGCCGAAGAACCGGGCGCTGATCGCCAAGCGCGAGGATCTTCAGCAGAAGATCGACGCCTTTCATGTGGAGCGTCGCGGCAAGCCGATCGATCCGGCCGAGTATCGCGCCTTCTTGGAAGAGATCGGCTATATCGTCCCGGAAGGCGAGGCTTTCTCGGTCGAGACCGCCAATGTCGATCCGGAGATCGCGTCGGTGCCGGGGCCCCAGCTCGTCGTTCCCCTGATGAATGCGCGCTATACGCTCAACGCCGCCAATGCCCGCTGGGGCTCTCTCTACGACGCGCTCTACGGAACGGATGCGATCGGCGATGCGCCGACTGGCAAAGGCTATGACGAAGCGCGCGGCGCCCGTGTCATCGAATGGGCGAAGGCCTTTCTCGACGAGGTCGCGCCCCTCGCCGACGCCTCCCATGCCGATGTCACCGCCTATACGGTGGAAGGCGGCGAACTCGTCGCCTTGGTCGCCGGCGTCAAGACGGGGCTGAAGGAGAGCGGCCAGTTCGCCGGTTTCTCCGGCTCGGCCGACAAGCCGAACGCGGTTCTCCTGAAGAATAACGGCCTGCATATCGAGATCGTCGTCGATCCGTCGAACCCGATCGGCAAGAGCGACAAGGCAGGCGTCGCCGACCTTTTGATGGAATCGGCCGTTTCCGCGATCTGCGACTGCGAGGATTCGATCGCGGCGGTCGACGCCGAGGACAAGACCGCCGTCTATCGCAACTGGCTCGGCTTGATGAAGGGCGACCTTTCAGAGACCTTCACCAAGGGCGGCGAGAGCGTGACACGTCGGCTCAATCCCGACCGCCGCTACACGGCCCCGGACGGCGGCGAATTGACGGTCCCCGGCCGCTCGCTCCTCCTCATCCGCAATGTCGGTCATCTGATGACCAATCCGGCGATCCTGTTGAAGGACGGGTCGCAGGCGCCCGAGGGCATCATGGACGCCATGGTGACCGCGATGATCGCGATCCACGATCTGAAGGGCAATGGCGCCTTCCACAATTCGCGTGCCGGTTCGATCTACATCGTCAAGCCGAAGATGCATGGGCCGGAGGAGGTCGCCTTCTCCTCGGAAATCTTCTCACGCGTCGAGGACGCGCTGGGTCTGGCCCGCGACACGATGAAGATGGGCATCATGGACGAGGAGCGCCGCACGACGGTCAACCTCATGGAAGCGATCCGTGCGGCGAAATCCCGCGTCTTCTTCATCAATACCGGCTTCCTCGACCGCACCGGTGACGATATCCACACGTCGATCGAAGCCGGGCCGATGGTTCGCAAGACGGCGATGAAGAACGAGACGTGGATCAAGGCCTATGAGAACTGGAACGTCGATGTGGGTCTGGCCTGCGGCCTGAAAGGCAAGGCGCAGATCGGCAAGGGCATGTGGGCGGCCCCGGCCAAAATGGCGGATATGCTGGAGCAGAAGATCGGCCATCCCAAGGCCGGCGCCAATTGCGCCTGGGTCCCCTCCCCGACCGCCGCGACTCTGCACGCGACCCATTATCATAAGGTCGACGTGTTGCAGCGCCAGGTCGAGATCGCCGATGAGGGCCGGCGCGCCACGCTCCCTGAACTTCTGACGATCCCGATCGCGGATCGCCAGAACTGGTCGGCGGAGGAGATCCGCTCCGAGATCGAGAACAACGCCCAGGGCATTCTCGGCTATGTGGTGCGCTGGATCGACCAGGGTGTCGGCTGCTCGACGGTGCCGGACATCAACGATGTGGGCCTCATGGAGGACCGGGCGACCTGCCGCATCTCATCCCAGCATCTCGCCAATTGGCTGCTCCATGGCGTCGTCTCGCAAGACGAGGTGATGGACGCCATGAAGCGCATGGCCGAGAAGGTCGATGCCCAGAATGCCGGCGATCCGGCCTATGAAAAGATGGCCGGGCGCTTCGAGGATTCGATCGCCTTCAAGGCCGCATGCGATCTCGTCTTCGAAGGCCGCGTTCAGCCCTCCGGCTATACCGAGCCGGTCCTCCATCGCCGCCGTCTTGAGAAGAAGGCACAGCAGGCGGCTTGATCCAGAGATTGGCATAAAGAACACGGGCTCGACCGAAAGGCCGGGCCCGCTTTCATTGAGGCAATCCTCGCCGCTCGACCCGTGTTTGGCGCGTGTCTTTGATATACATTCGGGCAAAGCGCCGGCTTCACATGGGCTTCGCCCTCTGTTCAGAGGCATTCATCAGCCAGCGAATTGAACAGTCAGGCTCGACTCGTCGTCCATGACGAAGCGATTGCGACCCCGCCGCTTGGCGGCATAGAGAGCGCGATCGGCGGCGGCCACGAGGTCGTCCAGCGCAGCCAATGTGCCGCCAGGGCATCGCGCCACGCCGATGCTGATCGTGACGATGCCGATCCCGTCGGTGCGAGCCGGATGGGCGATTTCGAGCGCGGTGATCGCCTGACTAAGAATACGGGCCCAACGCGCGGCCTCGAATTCGCTTCTACAGCTGATGGCGAAGGTGAATTCCTCGCCGCCGAAGCGGGCACAGATCGCGTCCTCGGCCTGATCTGCGACGGAAGCGAGGGCAGCTGCGATCCGGCGAAGGCATTCATCGCCGGCGGGATGGCCCAGCATATCGTTATAGAGCTTGAAGTGATCGACATCGATCATCATCAGCGCCATCGCACGCCTCTCCGACAGCCACAGCTTCATGCGTTCGTCGAGATGGCGCCGGTTGGGAAGCTGGGTCAAGGCGTCGGTGCGAGACGCGTCCTCGTAGACCTTTCGATCGGCTATCGCGCTATGGGCCTGCAGACGCGCATCAAAGGTCGCCAGATAGTCTCGGCACCGCCGTCGCTCCAGGCGATAGTTCGCATAAAGCGTGAAGATGGAGATGGCCGAGAGCTGCACCATCAAGACAAAGAAATGCGGCGGAGAGAGCCCCGGTTTCGTTGCAAGGACCAGAACCGTGACGAGAAAGATAACCGAAGTCAAAATGACAGCATGATAGAAGCGCAACGCGATCAACATATTGCTGAAGACGATGATGGTCAGCAATTCCATGAAGGTGAAGAGACCGTCGGGATCCGTCGTCCAGTAGAAGAGAAAGGCCGTGAAGAGGTAGGCGTTGAACAATCCGACGGCGACGATGCGCTCGGTCCATGACGGGCTCGTTCTGCGGATGGCCCAAAAAATGCCCAGAGAAACGGGCGTGACGAGCGCAAGGCGGATGAAAACCGACAAGACCAATATGTCCGGCAGGGTGACGATGCTCGTAATGTTGAAGACGTCATAAAGGATCAGTCCAACCAAGATGGCGGATCTCAAATCCTCCACCCGCTCGGCCGCGTGCTCGCAATCGTACTGCGCTTGAATCGGCGCGGCAAAGCGCAGCCAGCGATCCAAAGGCGGGCGTCTGTCGAGCTCCGGAAAGGATTTAAGTCTAGGTAGCGTCATTCGCGTCATCCATCCGTGACCGCGATCTTAAACGCCAATAGTGAACCGACACTGAGCATACCGGGGTGCATTCGAATGGCTCGCGAACGGGCAGCTACGGACTTTTCGCTCCTGGCCTTCCGGCTTCGTGCACAGACCACTCTCCGCCGATCCCTTTTCATTCGAGAAACGCAAGACCGTTTCGCGAAAGCGGATCTTCGACCAGCTCATACAGTATCCGACTGATTTAAGTCGGGCACCGGATCAAAACCCTCGCGGCGCTTGAACGGCTTTAGAAGTCTGTATTGCGACGCGATCAAATGGATGTCGCATCGCAGGTCGCGGGGCTGTTCGGTCGTCGCCGGTTGAGCCAGTCGGACGGCGGAACATCGCCCAGTTCTAGATGCGCTTACCCATGCGACAGCCCGAAATACGGCAGAGTTCACCCTTCGTTAGCCATAAGCTTGTTAGGTCTTTCCCCGAGCGCACCGCCAGGGAGCGCGACCGATATGAGCTAAAGGCCGAAGGGGGACAAGCGCGCGATGGCATGGGATAGGCCAGTTTCGGGCGGGCGGCATGAAATGGCAATGGCGAAAGCCGTTTCGCCGTTCGCCAGGCACGCGACGCGGCCGGCGCCTTCCCGCTTCGCACATGTGGACGAAGCTCTCCCGGCTGGCCTTCAGGCCTTGCATACATTGCCTTTCTGTCGTGGACCTGCCTCCCAACGAGCAGATCAGCGAACCCTTCGTGACCGGTGACGCTTATGCGATGGTTTCTCTCCGTCTCCGTAATCGCACTTGCGACCGTGACCTATGCGCCGCAAGCGTCCCATGCCGAAGGCGACGATTTGGCCGAGAGCCTCCGCGGCCGACCTGCCGAACTGACCGTCGGCTCGATCACCAGCCGCAACCATGTGAAGCCGACCGCTCAGGCCTTTCCGGGCTTCGTCCTGCGCGGCACCGTTTCCGAAATCACCGCCCGCGATCCGCGCCTGCTCGAAGCCTCTGCCAATGTTCGCGTGATGGAGGCCGGGGTGGTCGAACAGCTCATGCGGTTCACCCCGGTCGTGACCGCCAGCCTCGATACGCAACTCGACATCGCCACCGGCCCCGATTCTCTCTTCCGGCACGAATCGATCAACGACACGATCGGCAAGGTGGCCGTGAGCCTGCCGCTCTATACGGGCGGTCAGCGAACCTATTCGCTTAAACGGGCCGAGGAACTGGCGCTTGCCGAGCGCTATCGGTTCCAAGCCGCGCGCGACGACGTCGCGATTGAGGCCGTCGGCCTTTGGGTCGAGGCGTGGCTCTCCAAGCGCGAGGCCGTGATCGTCGACGATCGCCTGGGGCGGCTCAAACGCCTGCGCACCTCGCTCGCCAGCCGCCAAACGCAGGGCTTCGCCAGCGCCTCGGACGTGGCCCGTCTCGATGCCGAGATCGCAGGCGCGCGCCGCTCCTATAACGACGTCGTCGCAAAGGGCGCGAAGGCGACGGCCCGGCTCGGCACCCTCTCCGGGCTGCCAACCCGCGTCTCGGGCGAATTGCCCCGGCTCAGCCGCCATCTGCCGGCGGACAAAGGCCAGCTCGTCGCCATGGCCCGGCGTACCAATCCCAATCTCCAGGCCGCCGCCGCCGATTACCGCGCCTCGATCCATCAGCAGCGCGCCTCCTATGGCCGGCTTCTGCCGCGTGTCGATGCGACGGCCGAATATCGCTACGACATGGAACGCGCGCCGCAGACGCGCCACCGCGACGGCTTCACCTTCGGCCTGTCGCTCAAGGTTCCGCTGGTCGATCTGGCGACAGGCGCCGCCAACGAGGCCGATCGCGCCCGCAGCGACGCCGCGCTCGCCCGCGAGGCCCAAAGCCTCAATTCCATGGAGATCGAGATTGATTCCCTCTGGCTCGACCGTCAGTCGCTGAGGGCTAACAAGCAGGCATTGGACGACGAGGTCGCCGCAAGAAAGCGCAGTGCGGACGCCGCCCGCGACCGCTTCTCCAAGGGTTTCGGTGATCTGGAAGAGGTGATCGACGCGGAAAACGCCCTCGACGATTCGCGCCGCGCGGCCGTCCTCTCCAAAGGCCAGGCCGTCATGGTGGAAGCACGGCTCCTGGCCGCAGCCGGCACCTTCAAGGTCGCCATGCTCGGGCAGTAGAGAAGCAGTTAAATCAAATCAGGCGCTGTAGCGGCGAATGCCGTTGTCTTCGAGAAAAGCGAGGATACGCTCGGCCGCTTCCTCCGGCGTCGGGCCGACAAGCACCGCCTTTTCCCCCGCTTGGCCCGCACCAGCCTGGCGCATCATCTTCGGCCGGGCGCGATAGGGCCGCTCGACGAAGGGCGATGGTTTGGCAGTGGGCAGTCCGGTCGCCTCGATCCTCTCATGCCGGATCGTCCCCCGTCTTGCCGCCGCGAAGGCGAAGGGGCTGGGCGGCGGCGCAAGCGGGTGAATGGTGACGAGGACCGGCAATTGAACGACGAGCCGGCGCCGTGCCCCCTTCTTCAAGGCCTGCTCGATGGAGACCGTGCCGGACCCGGCACCGGGCGACACGCCAACCACATCGGCGATGATCGGCATATCGAGCGCCTCGGCCAGCGCATAGGGGACAAGCCCGGTGTCGCCCGTTCCCTCGCCGCGCCGCCCGGCGATGACGATGTCCGGCGCCGCAGCCTTGAGATGATCGATCAGCGCCGGGACGGGATCGACGCGGTCCTCGATCTCCAGCCAATCGGCCTCGCCGAGCCCGTGGCCCAAGGCCTCCCGCAATTGATCGTCGGACGGCCCCGCGTGAAGACCGCGAACCGTGCCACCAAGCTTTGCCGCGAGGCTTGCGGCCTGGGCCTCGAGCCGTGTCAGCGCTGGACGACGTGAGACGGGATGGCGGGCGCCTGAGACGAGGACGACGGTTTTCATGATCCCCTCTCCTCCAGAAGCTTCAGGAGCGCCGGCATGACGAGTTGGGCGTCCTGAATAATCGACAATCCCGCCCGCTCGATCATCGCGGCATGAAGATCGGTGTTGACGGCGATCACATGCTCACAGGCCGCGATGCCCTGAAGATGTTGGGGTGCGCCGGCAATGCCGAGAGCGAGATAGCAATCGCCGGCAAGCACCGTTCCCGAGGCACCCACCTGGGCCTCCCGTGGCATCAAACCGGCGTCGCAGACGACGCGGCTTGCGCCGGGCGTGCCCTTGAGAGCAGCCGCCAGCTTGCGGAAATGGTCGAAGTCGGTGACGCCGTTGCCTGCCGAGACGACGAAATCCGTCTCCGACAAAGTCAGCCGAGCCGGATCGCCGGGAATGAATTCATCGGACAGGATCGCGTCGTCACTCTCGATCGGCGCTGCCTCTTCGGAAAACGCCAAGGTCCGCGCCCCGCAGGTCTCGCCACCATAAGGAGCCGCGCGATCTTCGCCGAGCGTCATCAGACGCGGCGGTTCGCCGACCTCTTCGGCCATGCGGCCCTTGGTGGCGCGGATCGCCTGCCGGGGACCCAGATGCTCGACATCGGTGAGGATCGGCTCGCCCATCGACACGCTCAGGCGACGCGCAAGATCGGCGCTTTCGCCCTCTTCGGCAAACAGCACATGGCGCGGCGCGAAACTCTCGACGAGGCCCCGCAGGAGCCGCGCGCGCCCCGAGGCCGAGGCACCGTCGGCCTCCACGATCAGGCTGCGATCGGCGCCCGCCGTGCCGAGATCGGCGATCGGCGAGAAGGCGATGGCGGCGACGGCGCCCTCCCCGGACGAGCCGACGAGCCGATGGGCCGCGCCGAGGAGCTGGCGGTCGAAGCGGGTCAGTCGCCCGCCCGGCGCCTCCATGATGGCGAAGACGAGAAAGGCCGGCTCCGCGACGATGCGCAGCTTCGGGGCGGCTGGTGCGGGAGAAACGACCGTCTTGTTACTGGGCGCGAGACCTTCGAAGCTGCCCTGATGAGACCGGTCGAAGCGGGGCCGCCCGTCGCTCGAAACCCGGCTTACCGCCATTTCCCGGCGCGGATCGCGCCGGGGCCGACCGGTCGGGGAGACCGGGCCGGTCCGACCAAGATCGAGCCTCGGGCGCAATGCGCCGGCTGTGGAGACGAGATGGCTGGCCCGCGCGGCGCGCGGGTCGATGCGCGGGCGGCTCATGCGGGCTCCAGCTCCTTTGCCTTTCGGCTGTCGCGCGGCGCGGCCGTGGCGCTCGCCTGAACCGCTTCCCAGAGAAGTTCGGCAACGTCCTTCACCTCCGGCCGCTCGCCGGTCACACCTTCGAGCATGGCCGTGCATTGGGGGCATGCGACCGCGACGGTCGTCGCGCCAGTCTCCTTCGCCTGACCCATGCGGATGTCGGGAATGCGCGTATCGCCCGGAATGTCGGCCGAAGGGGCGCCGCCCCCACCGCCGCAGCACATGGAGCGCTTGCCCGAGCGCGCCATTTCGCGGCGCTCGAGGCCCAGCGCGTCGAGAAGCGCGCGAGGGGCTTCCGTCTCGCCATTGTAGCGGCCGAGATAGCAAGGGTCGTGATAGGTGATGGCACGGCCGGACAGGGCTTGGGGCGTCAGCTGCCCGGCCGCGACCATCTCGGCCAGAAAGGCCGTGTGGTGGACGACGTCATAGGTGCCGCCGAAGGCCGGATATTCGTTGCGCAAGACATGGAGCGCATGCGGATCGGCGGTGAGAATTCGGTTGAAAGTGACGCTGCCGAGGGCGGCGATATTCTCCCGCGCGAGCCGCTGGAACGTCGCCTCGTCGCCGAGCCGGCGCGCCAGATCGCCGCAATCGCGCTCGTCCTCGCCGAGAACCGCATAATCGACGCCCGCCGCTTGGAGGCACTGGATCAAGGCGCGCAGCGTGCGCTGACCACGTAGGTCATAGGCCGCCTGGCCGAGCCAGAGAAGAACATCCGCCCGCTCGCCCGGCTTCAGAACCGGCAGGCGAAGACCGGCGGCGAAATCGGTGCGCTCGGCGAGCGCTCTGCCATTCGGCTCGTCGCAGCCGCGATAGTGAGACAGGGGCTCCTCGGCTTTCAGCGGAACGGCGCCGAGTTCGAGCGTCTGGAAGCGCCGCAGCTCGACGATCGCATCCACATGCTCGATCATCATCGGGCATTCCTCAACGCAGGCCCGGCAGGTGGTGCAGGACCAGATCGTGTCGGGGTGGATCATGCCGTCAGGCGAAATCACCTTGGCATGAAGCCCGCCTTCGCCCGCCACCGGGCGCTCGTTCGGATAGGCATGGCCGCCATAGGGGCGGTGGTGCCCCCCGCTGCTCGCCGCCGCGAGATCGGCGATGAGATGTTTCGGGCTCAAGGGCTGACCGGCGGCAAAGGCGGGACAGGCCGCCTCGCAGCGCCCGCATTGGACGCAGGCATCGAAGGCCAGAAGCCGGTTCCAGGCAAAGTCGGACGGGGTCTTCGCCCCAAGCGTCTCAGCGTTGAGATCGATGGATTGAAGGCCAGTGCTCCGGCCCTTCGCCTCGTCATGATCGAAGCGGTTCGGGCGCGGATGGGCGACGAGATGGGTCGCGCCGGCCAGCGCATGGCGGATCGGGCCGCTGGCGGCATCGAAGGCGAGTTTGAGCCCGCCCCCGGCTGCAATGACGAGGGTGACGAAGCTGAGAGCCGGCAGGGGATTGCCGATCGCGGCAAGACCGGCCGTCACCAGGCCGCCGAGGCCGAAAGCGGCGAGATAGATGGGAAAACGCTGCCACCGGCCCACGGAAAGCCGCGCCATCGGCTGGGGATAGCGCCGCCGCGCCACAAGAACGACGCCCGCGACCATCACCAGGAAGGCCAGCGTGACGAGGGTCCAATAGAGACGGGAGGCGGCGAGAGCTGGGACGAGGCCGAGAACCAGGAGCCCGGAGGCTAGAACGAGACCACCGGCGACCGGCACATGCATGCGCGAGGCCGACTTGTCGCGATCGACCACTTGGTGAACATCGACGAGATAGCGCTTCGGCAGGGCCTTCAGCCCCGCCATCCAATCGACATGAGCCGCTCGGCCGCCGCGCCACAGCATGACGCGCTGGCCGAGGCGAAGGCCGGCGAGCACCACCATGGCGAGGATCAGATAGGGAAGGAAGGCTGCGGGCGTCATGGGCGGCTTCCAGTCCAGGCGATGGCGTGGGGGTTAGCTGCGCCGCCCATGCCTCACAGATCCTTGCAGAGCCGGAGCGCGTCGTAGATCGCCGCATGGATGTTGCGGCCGGCGAGCGCGTCGCCCACCCGGTAGAGCGTATAGCCCGGCGCTTCGCCCGCGCCGTTGATCTCGGCCGGCTGGGGACGCCCGGCGACCAGCGCCGCGTCGTCGATCAGGCCCTTATTCTTGGCCCTGTCCTTCAGCGAGAAATGCAGGTGATCGACCGGCAGCGTGCCGTAATCGACGACGACATGATCGACGACGCGCTCTTCCTCGGCATCGGTCATCGTGTTGCGCAGGGCCGCGATCATGCGGTTGCCCTCCGGATAGATCTCGATGAGCTCCAGATTGGGCGACATCATCACGCCGAGCTTGTAGAGCTCGCGATAATGGACCGGCTGGTTCGTCGAGCCGAGATCCTCGCCCACAAGGCGGTCATGGGTCACGATCTCCACGAGACAGCCCTGTTTAGCGAGATGTTCGGCCGTCGAGGTGGCGTTGTGATCGCCGATCTCGTCATAGACAAGGACGGTGCCGGCCGGCTCGACCCGCCCTTCCAGAACGTCCCAGGTGGTGACGGCATGTTCGGCGCCCTTGGCATGGCCCTTATGGGGCAGGCCGCCGGTCGCCATGATGACGATGTCCGGCGAGAGGGCGGCGATCGCCGCATCGTCGGCCTCGGTGTTGAGGCGAATGTCGACCCCGAGCTTCTGCACCTGGGAAACAAGCCAGCGCGGAATGCCGGTCAGCGCCTCGCGCCAGGTGGCTTTGGCCGCCGTCAGAACCTGGCCGCCGAGCTTGTCGGTCTTTTCGAACAAGGTCACCTGATGACCGCGTTCGGCAAGGACGCGCGCGGCCTCCAACCCGCCGACGCCGCCACCGACGACGACCGCAGTCTTCTTCGTCGCGGCCTTCTCGATGACGTGAGGCATGGTCGCCTCGCGCCCCGTTGCCGCGTTCTGAATGCAGAGCGCGTCCTTGCCGATATAGATGCGGTCGATGCAATAGCCGTAGCCGACACATTGGCGAATATCGTCGGCCCGCCCTTCCGTGAGCTTCTTGATGAGATGGGGATCGGCGATGTGAGCGCGGGTCATGGCGATCATGTCCACATGACCCTCGGCGACGGCTCTGGCGCCGGTCGCGAGATCCGTGACGCGCTGGGCGTGGAAGATCGGAATATCCACCTCGCGCTTCACCGCCGAAGCCACCGGCAGATAGGGAGCCACGGGGAACGCCATGTTGGGGAGCGAGACGGCATGGGCGATATGATCGCGCGCCTGTCCTCCAATGATATTGAGAAAGTCCACCAGTCCACGACCGGCATACTCCGTCGCGATCGCGATCAGGTCCTCGGCCGTCAATCCGCCCTTCAGCATCTCGTCGCCCGACATGCGCATGCCGATGACGTAATCGTCGCCGACCGCTTCGCGCATGGCGGTGAGAACCTCGATGCCGAAGCGCATGCGGTTTTCGAGGCTGCCGCCATATTTGTCGCTGCGCTGGTTGGAGAGGGAGGACCAGAACTGGTCGACCAGATGGCCGTGAGCGGCCGAAATCTCACAACCGTCGAGACCGCCCTCCTTGCAGCGCCGGGCGGCTGCCGCGAAGTCGGCGACGATCCGGTCGATCTCTTCCTGTTCGAGCTCCTTGGCGACCGAGCGCGAGGCCGGCTCGCGGGTGGCGGAGGCCGACTTCACCGGCAGCCAATGCTCGGCATCCCATTTGGTGCGCCGGCCCATATGGGTCAGCTGGATCATCAGCTTGGCGCCGTGGCGATGAACGCGCTCCGAGAACTCCTGGAAGAAGGGGAGGACGGAATCGTCGGCGACCGAAATCTGGTTCCAGGGCGAGGCCGGGCTGTCGAGCGCGACCGAGGAGGAGCCGCCGAACATGGTGAGGCCAATGCCCCCCTTGGCCTTTTCCTCGTGATACAGCTGATAGCGCTGTTGCGGCTTGCCGTCCTTGCCATAGGAGGGCGCGTGGGAGGTCGACATCACGCGGTTGCGGATGGTCAGCCCCTTGATGGTCAGCGGCTTCAGGAGAGCTTCGGCATTGGCGATCATGATGGAGTGCCCTCCTTATGTGCTTCGTTATTCAGTCCCCTTCGGCGTCTCCGCAAGCATCATCCATTCGGCAAGAGTGGAGAACGCCCGCTGTCAGCCAAAGCGGCCCGTCTTCCCCTCATGCGGGGAAGTCGCCGGCGCGGCAGAAGGGGTATGCCCGCCTATATCGCTCTATCGATCGCCGAGAGCGTCTCAGCGATCGATCACCAGATCCGTCAGCGGCTTGGAGCAGCAGAGCAGCGCCATGCCGTTGTCGACCTCGCGCTGGCGAATACCGCCGCCGTGTTTCATGTCGACCTTGCCGCTCGTCACCTTCGACTTGCACGTGCCGCACAGGCCCTTGGAGCAGGAGGACGGCACGCGGATGCCGGCGCGGCGCGCCGCTTCCATGACTGTGATGCCCTCGGGACATTCCACCGTGCGGCCGGTCTTGGTGAATTCCAGCTGGAACACCTTGACGTCGGTGGTGATCGCTTCCGTCGCCTCGGCGATCTGCTCCTGCGCCTCCTCGGTGAAGCTGTCGAAGTTGAAGCTCTCCTGATGATAACGGCTCATATCGTAGCCGGCATCCCGGAAGAGGTCCTTCGCCGCCTTCATGAAAGGCGCGGGCCCACAAACGAAGACCAAACGCTCCAGATAATCCGGGCAAATCACTTCGAGTTTGGCCCGGTCCAGCCGGCCACGAATGCCCGACCAGCGCTCGAAGGGGGAATCCTTCTCGCAGATGAAGGTCGGCTTGATCCAGTGATTGCGCCGGCCCATGAAATTGAGCTCGTCGCGGAAGATGATGTCGTCGGGCGATCGGGCGCAATGGACGAATTCGATGTCCGAGATCAGCGCCAGATCGTAGGCCGCGCGGGTCATCGCCATCATCGGCGTGATGCCCGACCCGCCTGACAGGAACAGATATTTCGTATCCTGCATCCCCGACCAGGTGAACTCGCCCATGGGGACGGTCGCCTTCAGCATCATGCCCGGCTTGAACTCGTCATGGAGCCAGTTGGAGACCGGACCGCCCGGCACGCGCTTGACGGTGATGGACACCGTGTCGCGGCGCGAGGGCGGCGAGGAGATCGTGTAGCAGCGCTGGATCGTCTCGCCGTCGATCTCGAATTCGAAGGTCATGAACTGACCGGAGACGAATTCGAACTGGCGAGCGTGGCGCGGCGCCATGACGAAGGTCTTCACGTCATGGGTCTCGTCGCGCACGGCGCGACAGATCAGGAACTCGTCCTCTTCCGGCTCCCAGCGGAAATAGCCGGTCGGGACGGGGCTGATGGTGGCGGTGGTCACGGGAGCATTCATCGCTCTTCAGCCCTTCCAGAGATCAGGCGACCGCGCGGGTCTCGGCGAGATGGGCGAGCATCCGGCCGACATACCAGTTCGTGAACTTCTCGACGAGCATTTCGGTATGCGGCGAATAGGGTCCGGGCACGTAGCCGACCGAGCGCACGCCGTCCTGGCAATAGCCGACGAGATCCGAATCCTGCTGGTTCGTGGCCATCCAGACGCCGATCAGATTCTGCAGGTCGTAGTCGATACCTTCGCGCGCGTCCTTATGGACCAGCCATTTGGTGCGCAGGAGCGAGTGCTCGGCGTCGATCGGCAGAACCGAGAAGACCACTGCATGGTCGCCCATGAAGTGATGCCAGGAATTGGGCTGCGTCCAGAAATGCAGCGCGCCCGCCTTGGCATTGGTCATGTCGCCCATCAGCTTCTTGCAGGCGCGCTTGGTGTCCATCGTATGGCTCTCGCCGTCGCCGGCGAGCGGCAGGCGCTCGGTGCGGAAGCCCGTCACCATGTCGTCGAGCCGGTCGACCTCGCGCGAGGGCAGGCCCATCGCCTCCCAGCCCTCGTGATTGTCGTTCAGCATACAGGCATAGTTTTCCGCATGCACGCGCTCCTCGTCGCTCAGCTCCTCCGGCGAGAAGCCGAAGCCGTAGGCAAAGAGCGGCACGGTCAGCTCGGGATGGTTCGCCCCGCAGTGATAGCACTCGCGGTTGTTCTCCATCGTCAGCTTCCAATTGCCCGGCTCGATCAGGTCGTGCTGATAGGCGACCTTGGTCTCGCGCAGATTGTGCGGCTTCAGATAGGGGCTCATCACCCGGCTGAGTTCTTCGAAGTCCTGGGGCGGATTTTCGGCGAGGCAGATGAAGAGAAGACCTTCGAGCGAGCGGATATGGACCGGCTTCAGCCCGTGGCAGGACTTGTCGAAGCCCTCGCCCATATGTTCGGCATGGATCAGCTGGCCGGTCGTGTCATAGACCCAGGAATGATAGCGGCAGACCAGATTGCCGACCGTCGACTTTTCCTCATGGACGAGGCGCGCGCCCCGATGGCGGCAGACATTGTGAAAGGCGCGGATCTCGCCGTCGTCGTCGCGCAGAATGGCGATCGAATTGGTCCCGACATCGACGACCATCACGTCGCCCGGCTCCGGCACGTCCGGCTCGACGCCGACGAACAGCCAATGGCGGCCAAAAATGACCTCCATATCGGCCTTGAAGATCGCCGGATCCGTGTAGAACGGCGCCTCGAGCGTATGGCCCTTGCGGCGGTGTGTGAGCTGAGCGACGAGATCGACCATGATAGGGCCCTCATATGGCCGGTTGGAAAAGCGCCGGCCGCGCCGTTTGCCTTTTCGCTGAAGTCCGCGGCAACGCCATGCCGCGGCATTGGCCGTCTAATGCGCCGGTTCTAGCCAGCGTAATCCTTCGCCGCGTCCAGGAGAAGGCCGTGGACGTAAGGCGCGAAGGAGCGCCAAGTGGTCACCCGGAAGTCGTGATGGCCGACACGCGCCAGCACGATATCCGACTTGCCGAAGACCGTCCGGCTCGCCGTGCCGACCGGGAAGCGGTCGAGCGAGAGATCGAGCGGGCAGCCGGCATTGATCACCGCATCGGCGTTCTGGCCGGAGACCGTGAAGGTGACGTCGCGATGGGAGACGTCGACCAGCGAATGGGCAGCCCCATCCATGGCCCGCTCGATCGCCGACATGGCGTCATCGATATCGCCTTCGGGGCAGATGAAGAGCCATTCGTCCGGCCCGAGCCGGAGCGAAGCGGTGTCGCCGTCGCTCTTGCGGCTGTTGATGGCGCCGTCGACAGCAAAGCCCGCGACGTCTTCACGCCCACCGAGCGCCTTGGCCTTCGCGCGGAAGGACAAGCGCCCCTCGCCCGTCTCCGGCGCGATGCGGATCGGACCGGCGGACGCGACCGCTGCGGGACGGATCGCCGGCGTGCGGCGTGCGAGATTGACCTCAAGCATCGGCCTTGGCTCCCTGAACCTGATGGAAGACGGCGGGGGCGACGACGGCTTCGGTGAAGCCACTCGGCGTCGTGACCCAAAGGGTCTCGCCCATCCGGGCCCGGCCATTCTTGACCATGGCCATGGCGATGGAACGGCCGCAATTGGACGAAAAATAGCTCGACGTGACATGGCCGAGCATCGGCATCGGAACTTGAGCGCTCGGATCGGCGACGATCTGCGCGCCCTCGTCCAGAACCTCCTGGCCATTCTTGGTCAAGAGCCCGACGAGCTGCTTGCGTCCCTCGGCCGTGATGTCCGGCCGGGTCAGGGAGCGCTTGCCGACGAAGTCCGTCTTGACCTTGGAGACCAAGCCCGACAGGCCGAGATCGTCCGGGGTCGCCGTACCGTCGGTCTCCTGACCGACGATGATGAAACCCATTTCGCAGCGCAGGACATGCATGGTCTCGGTGCCGTAAGGCGTAATGCCAAACTGCTTGCCATGCTCGTAGAGCGCCTTCCAAACGGATTCGGCATAGTCGGCCGGCACATTGACCTCGAAGCCCGCCTCGCCGGTGAAGGAGACGCGGAAGAGCCGGGTCGGCACGCCGCAGATATAGCCTTCGCGGACCGCCATATGCGGGAAAGCCTCTTCCGACAGGTCGATGTCGGTGACGAAGGGCTCCAAGACCTTGCGGGCATTCGGTCCCTGAAGCGCGATCACCGCATATTGCTCGGTGATCGAGGTCAGGAAGACGTCGAGATCGGGCCATTCGGTCTGGAGATAGTCCTCCATATGGGCCATGACGCGCGGCGCACCGCCCGTCGTCGTGGTCACATGGAAGCGATCCTCGGCGAGACGCGCCACGACGCCGTCGTCATAGACGAAACCGTCCTCGCGCAGCATCAGACCGTAGCGGCAGCCGCCCACCTTCAGCTTCGACCAGGCATTGGTGTAGATGCGGTTCATGAACTCGGCCGCGTCCGGACCCACGACCTCGATCTTGCCGAGGGTGGAAGCGTCGAAGATGCCGACCGATGTGCGCACCGCCTTGCATTCGCGCTGAACGGCGGCGTGCATATCCTCGCCGGCCTTCGGGAAATACCAGGCGCGGCGCCACAGGCTGACTGGCTCGAAAGCCGCGCCATTGGCCTCGGCCCAGGCGTCGATCGGGGTCTTGCGCACCGGATCGAAGAGCTCGTCCCGGGCCGGTCCCACCAGCGCGCCGAAGCTGACCGGCGTATAGGGCGGCCGGAAGGTCGTTGTGCCGACGGAGGGCAGCGGGCGGTCGAGAACGCCGGCGACGAGGCCGAGCGCGTTCATGTTCGACGTCTTGCCCTGGTCCGTCGCCATGCCCGTCGTCGTGTAGCGCTTCACATGCTCGATCGAGGTGAAGCCCTCGCGCACAGCGAGCTTGATGTCCTTGGCGGTGACGTCGTTCTGGAAATCGATGAAGGCGCGTACCTTCCCCGGATCGACATCGGTCGGCAGGACGCGCACCGGCTGGAAGCCGGTGAAGCTTGCCGTCGCCTCGACCGTAATGTTTCCGCCGCCGGCTTTCGCGCCATCCTCGATGACGGCCTTCAGATCGTAGACGCCATGGCAGGCGCCAGCGGAAATTTCGGCCTGCGCCGACTGACCCGGCAGGAAGGCGTCGAGCTCGGCGTCGAAGGCGAGCTTGCCGCGCGACTGGGAGAAGAGGTGGACGGAGGGCGTCCAGCCGCCCGACATGCCGACGCAGTCGCAATCGAGGGTGCGGCGGGTGCCGATGGCGCCGCCATTGCCGAGCGGCGCGACGACGAGCCCCTTCACGCGCTTGCCGCCGAGCGCCTTGATGACCGTATGACCGGTCAGGACCTCGATGCCGGCGCTGCGCGCTTGCGCGAGTTCCGGGCCGCAATCCTGTTCGAGGCGGATATCGACGATCCGCGTCGCGATACCGGCGGCCTTGGCGTCGAGCGCGGCGCGATAGGCTGATGCGCTCGAGGTCGCCACGACTAGGCTCCTGCCC
Organism: Fulvimarina manganoxydans; assembly: GCF_900176465.1. Classification (GTDB taxonomy): domain Bacteria; phylum Pseudomonadota; class Alphaproteobacteria; order Rhizobiales; family Rhizobiaceae; genus Fulvimarina; species Fulvimarina manganoxydans. The sequence continues at coordinate 20,437 of NZ_FWXR01000013.1, read as the reverse complement.
GGCGCAACGGCATAGCGATTGACGAAGGCGCGCATGCTCTCGGCCAGCATGATGCCCGGCCGGTCGTTGTTTTCGAAGACGAGCGGGCGCTCATGAGAGCCTGTCGCCAGCACCACCTGGCCGGCGCGAACCTGCCAGAGACGCTCGCGGGCCAGCCCGTCCCGCGCCTCGTCCAGATGGTCGGAGACCCGCTCCACCATGGCGACGTGATTGTGGTTGTAATAGCCGAAGACCGTCGTGCGCGGCAGGATGACGACGTTTTCGCGCGCATCGAGCTTGGCGACAGCCGCCTCGACCCATTCGGCGGCACTCTGCCCGTCGATCTTCGACGTTACGTCCTGAAGCAGCGAGCCGCCCAGCGCGAACCCTTCGTCGGCCAGCATGACACGCTTGGAGCCGTCCTCGGAGGCCGCGAGCGCCGCCGACAGGCCGGCCGGCCCCGCGCCGACGACGAGGACGTCGCAATGGGCATGGCGATTGGCGTAGCGATCGGCATCCGGCACCTCGGGCGCTTCGCCGAGACCGGCGGCGCGACGGATGACCGGCTCATAGACCTTGTCCCAGAAGGAGCGCGGCCACATGAAGGTCTTGTAGTAGAAGCCTGCGACGAAGACCGGGGCCAGAAGATCGTTGACGACGCCGATATCGGTTTCGAGCGAGGGCCAATGGTTCTGGGTCGAAACGGAAAGACCATCACGGGCCTCGACCACCGAAGCGCGATTGTTCGGGTCGCGGCGCCCGGCGCCCTTTTCAGGCCGCCAGTCGACGGAGAGAAGCGCGTTCGGCTCGTCCGAGCCGTGGGTGAGGATGCCCCGCGGCCGGTGATACTTGAACGACCGGCCGGCCAAATGCGAACCGGAGGCCAGCAGCATCGAGGCGATCGTATCGCCGCGATAGCCTTCGAGGCGCTTGCCGTTGAAGGTGACTGAGAGCGGCTTCGACCGGTCGATACGGCCGCCGCCGGGAAGACGGAAAGGCTGGCTCATGGCGTCGATCCTTCAGGCGGCCTTGGTTGCGGTCGAGGAGGCGTTGCCGGCATCGGGCCGCGGCGCTCCCATTTCATAGGTCTGGACGAAGGCGTCCGTGACCGTGTCGCGCAGCGCGTTGAACCAGCGGCCGCAGCCGTGATTGTGAACCCAGCGCTCGGCATGGAGCCCCTTGGGATTGGTGCGGTAGTAGAGGAAGCTCGCCCAGTCTGCGTCGGTCATCTCGGCCGGCGTATCAGGCCGCGCGATGTGGGCCTCGCCGCCGCAATGGAACTCCACCTCGGGGCGCTCGCCGCAATAGGGGCAACGGATCAGAAGCATGGCAATCGGTCCCTTGTCTCGGGCGACGGGTCAGTGGGCGACGGCGGCAGCCGCCGCTTCGTCGATCAGATAACCGGTGCGGAACCGGTCCAGACTGAAGGGCTCGTTGATCTTGTGCGGCTCGCCGGTGGCGAGGGTGTGGGCGAAGACGTGACCCGAGCCGGGCGTCGCCTTGAAGCCGCCGGTGCCCCAGCCGCAATTGACGAAGAGGCCGGGGATCGGCGTCTTGCCGAGGATCGGCGAGCGATCCGGCGTCACGTCGACGATACCACCCCAGGAGCGCAGCATGCGCATGCGGGTGAATTGCGGGAACAGCTCGCAGATCGCATCCAGCGTGTGATTGATGATCTGGATGCCGCCCTGTTGGGAGTAGGAGACATATTGATCCGTGCCGGCGCCGATGACCAGCTCGCCCTTGTCCGACTGCGAGATATAGGCATGGACCGCGTTCGACATGACGACGCAGGGGAAGACCGGCTTCACCGGCTCGGAGACAAGCGCCTGCAGCGGCACGCTCTCGACCGGCATGCGCAGGCCGAAGCGGCTCATCACGACGCCGGTGTGACCGGCCGCGACGACGCCGACGCGCTTGGTGCCGATGACGCCCTTGGTCGTCTCGACCGCCTTGACCGAGCCGTCATGATGGCGCTGAAGGCCGGTGACCTCGCAATTCTGGATGATGTCGACGCCCCGGGCGTCGGCGCCGCGGGCATAGCCCCAGGCGACCGCATCGTGGCGGGCTGTGCCGCCGCGCCGCTGGAGCGCGCCACCGAGAACCGGATAGCGGATATCCTTCGAGATCGACAGCGGCGGGCAATATTCCTTGCACTCTTCCGGCGTCAGCCACTCATTGTCGACGCCGTTCAGGCGGTTCGCATAGACGTGGCGCTTGAAGGAGATGACGTCGTGATGATTGTGCGCGAGCATCAGGACGCCGCGCTGGGAGAACATCACATTGTAGTTCAACTCCTGGGAGAGCCCCTCCCAGAGATTGACCGCGTGATTGTAGAGCGCCGCCGACTCGTCGAAGAGATAGTTCGAGCGGATGATGGTCGTGTTGCGGCCGGTGTTGCCACCACCGATCCAGCCCTTTTCGATGACCGCGACATTGGTGATGCCGTGGACGGTCGCAAGGTAATAGGCCGTCGCCAGCCCATGTCCGCCGCCGCCAACGATGACGACGTCGTATTCCTTCTTCGGCTCAGGCGCGCGCCACTGGCGCTCCCAACCCTGATGACCGTTCGCAGCCTCTTTGAGAAGCGCGGAAATGGAGAAACGACGCATGAGCCGACCCCTTCGATGACCCTGATCTGACATCGCATGACGTGGCGGAGCGCTTCTTTCGTCGAAGCGTCAAATTCAATGAGAAAGGCGACACATCATGTCGATTTTCTGCACTGCACAAAATCTTCGCGCCTGACGCATAAATGCGCGCCAGATCAAACGCTTGCGCGAGAGATCATCGGACCGCCGCAATGCCGGTTTTCAGCCGCTTGCAGCCTCGATGGGCATGACGGGGCCACGTCCAAGACCGGCCTGGGCACGCGCGGCGCGGGGCGCGAAGCCGAAGGCGCCTCTGAACACTTGCGCGAAATGAGCGCCGTCGCAAAAGCCGGTCTCGATCGCGATGTCGGTGACGGATTTTCCGGTCGTCTCCAGCAGCCGGCGCGCATGATCGAGCCGGATTTGCCTGTATAGGGAGGCAGGCGAGCGGCCGGTCGCCGAACGGCAAAGGCGCTCCAACTGCCGGCCGGACAGGCCGAGCCGCAAGGCGATCGCGTCCACCGACATCGGATGCGACATATGCTGTTCCATCAGCAGGATCGCGCGGCGCACGCGCGCGTCTCCCACCGTCGCGGGCCCGCCATGGGGTTGAGCCTCGCTGCCGGCACGGGCATCCTGAAGCTGAAGCACATGAAGGCTCTTCTGGGCCGCCGTCAGACCCACATGGCGATGGACGAGAAAGGCCGCGAGATCGGCCACCCCGCCCCCACCGGCGCAGGTGATCCGATCGCCGTCATCGACGAAGAGCTGATCGGCATCCGGCGTCTGGTCCGGAAATTCCGCAGCGAAATCCTCCACATGGAACCAGGAGACGCAGCATCGACGCCCGCGCATCAGCCCTGCACGCGAGAGAATGAACGATCCGGTGCAGACCCCGACAAGCGGCACCTGCGCCTCGTCGCAGCGCCGCAGATAGTCGATGATCTCCCGGTCGACCTGTTCCCCGCCATGCAACAGACCACCGACCACGACGACATAATCGAACTCGGTCGGGTCGGTCAGCGGCGCGGTGCGCGAGATCGCGACGCCGCAACTGGAGCGGATCGGTGCCGGACGTGGCGCCATGACCGCCCAGGTGCACCGGATGGGACGGGAGCGGTCGCCCTCGTCGGCGGCGAGGCGCAACGTGTCGACGAAGAGCGAGAAGGCTGAGAGGGTGAAATTGTTGGCGAGAACAAACCCGACCCGAAGCGCCGGGCGCACGGGACGATCGGAACTGTAGGGCGCCGGTCGATGCTTTTGCATGGCCATGGTCAAATGCCCTCGCCGGCCTTTGGATATCGTCTTCGATATCGAGAAGGCTCCCGGCACTCTAGAATGTCTTGAATATGGGACCCCCGATTCGCTACAAAATCAAGCCCAGCCTGCCGCGAAAGCGGTCGAAAGCACCAAATGCCGGCTTTTTCGACATCACGCTTCAGCGAGACTTTCGCGATCTCGCGGTGGTAAAAGGCGCTGCAAAAAAACCAAGAATTGCACTTAAAGGTCTGATTGAGCTGGACTCAATTCCATGGGCCGCGCCAGTCGTATGCTGCAATGCACGATAGAGAACGCCTTGCGGCGTGGGTTCTATCTTCTAAACTCCCTTGAACAGGCGGAGGCCGCTTTGGGACCGAAGGAGGACCCGGCCCGCGCCGGCATTCGCAAGGATGCGCAACGAAATGGGTGGGAGGAAACCAACGATGAAAAAGGCGCTCGGTTTCGGTGTCGCGCTCGCGGCGCTCGTCGCGGCAATACCGGCCTCAGCGGTGGAATTGTCCATCGCGCTCGGCTCGATCGGCCAGGATGTGCAGGAGATGCGCTCTCAGCTGGCCAAGTTCGAGGAGGAGACCGGCCATACGGTCAAGCTCGTTGAAATGCCGGCTTCGACCACCGACCAGTTCGGGCAGTACCGGCTTTGGCTGGCGGCGCAGAACCCCGATATCGACGTCTATCGAACCGACGTGATCTGGGCCCCGCAACTCGCGGCCAATCTCGTCGATCTCTCCGAAGCGATGGCGGACCGGGTGGACAAGCATCTGCCCTCGGTGATCGAATCCCAGACCGTCGACGGCAAGCTCGTCGCCTTCCCCATGTATACGGATGCTCCGGCCCTTTATTACCGCACCGATCTTCTCGAGAAATACGGCAAGGAGCCGCCGAAAACCTGGACGGAGCTTGCCGAGACCGCCAAGGAGATCCAGGACAAGGAGCGCGAGGGCGGCAATGCGCAAATGAACGGCTTCGTCTTTCAGGGTGCGCCCTATGAGGGTCTGACCTGCGACGGGCTCGAATGGGTCGCCTCCAATGGCGGCGGCCAGATCGTCTCCCCGGAAGGCGAAATCACCATCAACAACGAAAAGGCGGCCCAGGCGCTCGAGATGGCCAAGGGCTGGGTCGGCACGATCGCCCCGGAAGGCGTCCTTGCCTATAAGGAAGAAGAGTCTCGCGGCGTCTGGCAGACGGGCAATGCCGTCTTCATGCGCAACTGGCCTTATGCCTATCCGCTTTCGGCGGGCGACGATTCGGCGGTGAAAGGCAAATTCGACGTGATGCCGCTGCCGGCCGGCGCCTCCGGCGAATCGGCCGCCTGCCTCGGCGGCTGGAATCTCGCGGTGTCCCAATACTCCCAGCATCAAGAGGCGGCGATCGATCTCGTCCGCTTCCTGACATCGGAACAATCCCAGAAGGAGCGCGCCCTTTCCACCGCGCGCCTTCCCACCATTCCGAGCCTATACGACGACCCGGAGATCGCCGAGGCGCAACCGATCGTGGCGCGCTGGGACGAGGTGGTCGCAACCGCCGTGCCGCGGCCGTCCGCCCCGACCAAGGGCCAGTATAACGAGGTCTCCAAGGAATTCTGGACAGCCGTCAACGAGACGCTCGCCGGACGCGGAAATGCGGCTGACAATCTCGACCAGCTCGAGAAGCGCCTGCGCCGCTTGAAGCGCAGCGGCTGGGAATAAGCGCTCGAAAACCCGTAAGGGCGTTGCGTCCGGCAATTTGAAGCGCGGCTCCATCCTCAAGCATGACGGCTAAAGAGCGAAGATCATCGCGAAAGGCCTCATGCGAATGGAGACGAGCTGCGTGCCGGACGCTGTCGCAGCCAAATGGCTAAGGGCTTGAGAGCAGTAATCGCAGGCCGCGTGGGAGGTGTCGGATGACCAATGTGACGATCGGTGCGCCGCCGACGGACAAGGCGATGGCGGCGGAGAAGCGTCCGGCCACGCGCTCCAAGCTGTCGCGTCAGAGGCTGCGCTCGGCCTGGATCTTCCTGACGCCGATGCTCATCGTGCTCGCCCTCGTCGCCGGATGGCCGCTCGTCGAGACCATCTACTACTCCTTCACCAATGCGAGCCTGTCCAATATCGCCGGCGCGGAATGGGTCGGCCTTCGCAACTATTATGAGTATGTCGACTATGGCGATGGAGAAGGCGAGTATTTTGGCCTCTTCTTCGACTCGCAATGGTGGAACGCCGTCTGGAATACCGTCTATTATTCGGCCATTTCGGTCTCCATCGAAACCGTTCTCGGCCTCGTCTTCGCGCTCGTCCTCAATGCCGAGTTCAAGGGGCGCAGCTTCGTTCGGGCCGCCGTTCTGATCCCTTGGGCTATCCCGACCATCGTCTCGGCCAAGATGTGGGCCTGGATGATGAACGACCAGTTCGGCATCCTGAACGACATGCTGATGACGGTCGGCCTGATCTCGGCGCCGGTTGCCTGGACCGCCAATCCCGATACGGCGATGTGGGCCGTGATCATCGTGGATGTCTGGAAAACGACACCCTTCATGGCGCTGCTCATCCTGGCCGGCCTTCAGATGGTGCCGGGCGATGTCTATGAGGCGGCCAAGATCGACGGCATCCATCCAGTCGAAGTCTTCTGGAAGGTGACGTTGCCGCTGATCCGCCCGGCGATCCTCGTGGCGGTGATCTTCCGGGCGCTGGATGCTCTGCGCGTCTTCGACCTCATTTATGTGCTGACGCCCAACAACACCGACACAAAGACCATGTCGGTCTTCGCTCAGGAAAATCTCTTCCAATTCGACAAATTCGCCTATGGCTCCGCCGCCTCGACCTTCCTCTTCCTGGTGATCGCAATGATCACGCTTCTCTATATCAAGGTGGCCAAGCTCGATCTCGGGGGAGGACGCTGACATGCCGACCGCCGTCAAGAAGACCGGCTTCTATGCCCTCGTTGTCTTTATCGTCCTGTTCTCGGTCTTTCCGTTCTATTATGCGATCCTGACAAGCTTGAAATCGGGAACGGCGCTCTTCCGGATCAATTACATTCCGGTCGACTTCTCGTTGGCCAATTATACCAACGTCCTGACCAACGGCGTCTTTCCGCTGAACATCCTGAATTCGGTGATCGTCGCCGTGACCGTCGTCGTCATCTCGCTGTTTTTGGCGGTCACGGCGGCCTATGCTCTGTCGCGCATCAATTTTCGCGGCCGGGGGCTCCTGCTCCTGACCATTCTCGCCGTCTCGATGTTTCCGCAGATCGCGGTTCTGGCGGGTCTCTTCGAGATGGTTCGCTGGATGGGCCTCTACAACTCGCTCTTCTCGCTGATCTTTGCCTATATGATCTTCACTCTGCCCTTCACGGTCTGGGTGCTGACCACCTTCATGCGCGACCTGCCGGTCGAGATCGAGGAGGCGGCGATCGTCGACGGGGCTTCGCCCTTCGTCATCGTCATGAAGATCTTCCTACCGCTGATGTGGCCGGCGCTGGTGACGACGGGACTTCTTGCCTTCATCGCCGCCTGGAACGAGTTCCTCTTCGCGCTGACCTTCGTCGCCAATAACGACACGCGGACCGTGCCGGTCGCCATCGCGCTTCTATCGGGTGCTTCGGAACAGGAGATTCCCTGGGGCACGATCATGGCGGCCTCGGTCATCGTCACCGTGCCGCTGATCGTTCTGGTGCTGATCTTCCAGCGCAAGATCGTGTCGGGCCTGACGGCGGGCGGCGTCAAGGGATGAGCCTTGCCGCGACACGAACGCCCGCCGCCGCGATCCGTGTGGAGGCCGAAGGCGATGCCGACGCCATCCGGGCATTGATTCACGCCGCCTTCGAGGCAGCGCCCCATGCCAGCGGCACGGAGGCCGCGATCATCGACGCCTTGCGGGCGGCGGACGCACTCAGCCTGTCGCTCGTCGCCTGCGAGGACGGGGCGGACGGGTATGAGCCGATCCTCGGCCATATCGCCTTTTCGCCCGTTTCGATCGAGAGCGGCGAGGCGGGCTGGTACGGCCTTGGCCCCCTTTCGGTGTGGCCGGACCGCCAGCGCGAAGGCATAGGCACGGCCCTGGTGTGCGATGGCCTCGCCCGGCTCCGTAAAATGGGCGCGCGAGGCTGCGTCCTTATCGGTGATCCGGCCTATTACGCCCGCTTTGGCTTTGAGAATCGCGCCGGCCTCACCTATCGCGGCCTGCCAGAGGATTATGTGCAGCGCCTCGTCATCACGCCGCCGGCGCCAACCGGCGAAATCCATTATCATCCCGCATTCGAGACTGCCCTTTGATGGACGACCTTAAACGAACGACCGCCGATCCGAACGCCGCCATGGGGCCGAGCGTCGATCCCGACTGGTGGCGCGGCGCGGTGATCTATCATATCTATCCGCGCTCCTATCAGGACACCAATGGCGACGGCGTCGGCGATCTGAAAGGGATCACCCAACGCCTCGATCACGTCGCCTCTCTCGGCGTCGACGCGATCTGGATTTCACCCTTTTTCACTTCTCCCATGAAGGATTTCGGCTACGACGTCGCGAACTATACCGACGTCGATCCGATCTTCGGGACATTGGCCGATTTCGACGCCTTGGTGGAAAAGGCCCATCGCCTTTGCCTCAAGGTCATCATCGACCAGGTGATCTCCCATTCCTCCGACCAGCATCCCTGGTTCGAGGAAAGCCGGCAGAGCCGCGACAACCCGAAGGCCGACTGGTATGTCTGGGCCGATCCGAAAGAGGACGGCACGCCGCCCAACAACTGGCTGTCGGTCTTTTCCGGCCCGGCCTGGCGCTGGAGCTCGCGGCGGCGCCAATATTACTTCCACAACTTCCTGATCGAACAGCCGGATCTCAACTTCCACAATCCGGATGTCCGAGCAGCCCTGTTGGGCGAAATGCGCTTCTGGCTGGAGCGCGGCGTCGACGGTTTCCGGCTCGATACGGCGAATTTCTACTTTCATGACGCGCAGTTGAGGGACAATCCGCCGCTGCCGGGATCGATGCGGTCGGAGATCTATACGCCGCGCTCGGACGCCTACAATTTTCAGCACCACATCTACGACCGCAACCGGCCGGACAATCTCGGCTTCCTGAAAGAGATGCGCGCCATGCTCGACGCGTATGGCGCGGTCGCCGTCGGCGAGATCGGCGAGCGCACCACAGGCATCGAGCTGATGGGCGAGTACACCTCCGGCGGCGACAAGCTGCATATGTGCTACGCCTTCGAATTCCTGTCGGGTGCCATCCCGAAGCCGGAGACGATCCGCGGCGTGATCGAGCGTTTCGATGCGACCGGTCCCGATGGCTGGGCCTGCTGGGCGTTCTCCAATCACGACGTGGTTCGCCACGGCTCACGCTGGACCGAAGGCTATGACCGGCCGGACGACGTCCTGAAACTGGCGGCCGGCATTCTCATGACCCTGCGCGGTTCGGTCTGCATCTATCAGGGCGAGGAGCTCGGCCTCACCGAAGCCGATATTCCGCGCGAAAAGATGGTCGACCCATCCGGCATCGCGCTCTGGCCGGACGTCAAGACCCGCGACGGCTGCCGCACACCGATGGTCTGGACCAAGGACAACCGCAATGGCGGCTTTTCCGAAGCCGAGCCCTGGCTTCCCGTCCCGACCGAGCATCTGCAGCGCGCTGTTTCCGAGCTCGAAGACGCGCCGGATTCGCTCCTCAATTTCTATCGCCGGCTGATCGCGTTTCGGCGCCGGACACCGGCGCTTGTCAAAGGCTCGCTGCGGTTCCTCGACGCCGGGCGAGACGTGTTGGCGATGGAGCGCGACTATGAGGGCGAGCGCTGGCTCTGCGCCTTCAATCTGTCCGAGGAGCCCACGGTCTTCGACCTGCCGGACGGCCTGAACGCGCAAGATTCGGAAAGCGGCCTTTTTGGCGGGCGGGCCGAAGGTGGACGGATCGCCTTGCAGGGCCATGACGGCTTCATTGGGCGTCTTCGCTGACCCCACGCAGCTACGAGACGAGATGATTCCAGGGATTTCGAAACGGGAGGATCGAGGATGGCCAGCGTGAAGCTGACAAAGGTCGAAAAGGCCTATGGTGCGGTCAAGGTGCTCCATGGCATCGATCTCGACATCGGCCAGGGCGAATTCATCGTCTTCGTCGGGCCGTCGGGCTGCGGGAAGTCGACGCTTCTGCGCGTCATTGCCGGCCTTGAAGACATCACCGGCGGAACGCTGGAGATCGACGGCAAGGTCGTCAATTCCATGAGCCCCAAGGAACGGGGGATCGCCATGGTCTTCCAGTCCTATGCCCTTTATCCGCATATGACCGTCTATGAGAACATGGCCTTCGGCCTGAAGCTCGACAAAAGCGCCGACAAGTCGGAGGTCGAGAAGCGCGTGCGCGAGGCCGCCCGCATCCTGCAGATCGAGCCCTATCTCGACCGTCTGCCTAAGGCGCTCTCCGGCGGCCAGCGCCAGCGCGTGGCCATTGGCCGGGCGATCACGCGCGACCCGAAGGTGTTCCTCTTCGACGAGCCGCTCTCCAATCTCGACGCCGCCCTGCGCGTCGCGACGCGGATCGAGATCGCCCGGCTTCACGAGAAGATGTCGGACACGACCATGATCTACGTGACCCATGATCAGGTCGAGGCGATGACGCTCGCCGACAAGATCGTCGTCCTCAACAAGGGCCATGTGGAACAGGTCGGCTCGCCCATCGAACTCTATGAAAGCCCCGACAATCTTTTCGTCGCCCGCTTCATCGGTTCGCCAGCCATGAACATCCTGCCGGCGACCCTGTCGCGCGGCGAGGGCGGCACCCATGCCAAGCTGCCCGGTGGCAATTCGGTCGCCCTCCCCTTTGCCATCGAAGCGGGTCAGGAAGGCCGAGGCCATCTCGGCGTGCGCCCCGAAGACCTCTCGATCGCCTCCGGCGAGACCGCGCCCTTCATCGGCGAGGTCACGCTGGTCGAGCATTTAGGCGAGGTCACGCTTCTTTATGTCGATCTCGGCCAGGGCGGGGACGAGCCGCTCGTCGCCAAGCTCAATGGCAGCTCGAACGTCAAACGCGGCGAGACGGTCAAGCTCGAAGCGCGGGCCGAAGCCCTTCGCCTCTTCGACGAGGACGGCAAGGCCATCCGCCCCGCCTCGATGCGCCAGGCCGCCTGAGCGCCATCCGTAACGACGTCGCAAGCGCGGGACGGTCTTCAAGATAAGCCCCGCGCCAGCGCTGGAATTCGGTCGACGAACGATCGAAATGGATCATCCGTCCTCCTGCGGCATTCCCAAGACGAGCCGGGCCCGAAGCGCCACGGCCATCTTGTCCTCGACATCGGTCGATCGAACGGAGCCAAGCGGGATGCTCGAATTCCTGTCGTCCCATACGGACATCCTCAACGTCGCCATCAATACGGGTATGCTGCTTGTCTGGGTGGTCTATCTTCAGCTTCTTCTCAACGGCTATCGGCGCCAGCGCAGCTCCTCGATCCTCATCACGCGGGGCGCCGGCCAGGGGCTCGCCGCGCGCTGCCTAATCACCAATATGAGCCGCGAGCCGATCTATGTGTCGAGCCTGATCGCCGATCTGTCCGATGGCGAGCGCTCCTGCAAGGTGCAGCTGACCGATCTGCGCGATCTCCCCGACGATCTCGGCACCGATCCGCGATCGGCCATGCGCCAGGGCAGTCTCGACACCGGCCACTATCTCGATGCCGGCCATTTCGACGCCTTGATCCAGCAGCTTGCCGAAGGCTCCGAGGAGATCGCGGCCGACGACGTGCAATCCTTCGAATTGACGGTCCTTGCGCTCTACGGGCCGGAATATCTGCCGGTCGGCGCCCGCCGCCGCTTTGATGTGGTGCGTGAGACACCCGACCGGGTCCGCGTCGTGCCTGCCAGCGTCGTCACTCACCAAATCCACGGCAAACGCGAACGCCGCGCCTTGATGCGCGAATTGGAGCGCTTCATGTGACGTCCGGGGCGCACAGCGTCATCCGCAATCACAGCAAGGAGCTTTCGTGGCCAAACTCATCCACACCATGATCCGCGTTCTCGACGAGGCGCGATCGGTCGAATTCTACGACAAGGCGTTCGGCCTGAAGATCGCCGATCGCTTCGAATTCGACGGCTTCATCCTCATCTATCTCGCCAATGCGGAAGCGACCCACGAGCTTGAGCTGACGGTCAACAAGGGCACGAGCGAGCCTTACGATCTCGGCAATGGCTATGGCCATATGGCGGTCTCGGTCGACGATCTCGACGCCGAACATGCGCGGATGTCATCGGTGGGCCTCTCGCCGAAGGACATCAAGGAGATCACCCATAACGGGCAGACGCTCGGGCGCTTCTTCTTCATCGAGGACCCCGACGGCTACAAGACCGAAGTCTTGCAGCGAGCCGGTCGCTTCCAATAGGGCGTCGTGCCAGGTCGGTGTGTCCTTTGGCCAGAATGAGCCGAGCTGTTCTTTACCCCTTGCGCGGCTTGGCCCGTGCGGTCGCTGCCGCACTGGCCGGGTCTTCCGGCCATTCGTGTTTGGGATAGCGACCGCGAAGATCGGCGCGCACATCGGCCCAGGAGCCGGCCCAGAAGCCCGGCAGATCGCGGGTGATCTGGATCGGGCGATAGGCGGGCGATAAAAGCTCGAGCGTCAGCGGCAGGCGCCCGCCTGCGATCGCCGGATGGGCCGTCAGGCCGAACAGCTCCTGAACGCGGATGGACAGAACCGGCTGGTCCTCGTCATAGCGGATCGGCACGTGACTTCCCGAAGGCGCATGGAAATGCGTTGGCGCCAAGTCGTCGAGCCGGCCTTGAAGGGGGGCGGGCACCAGGGCATGAAGCGCCTGGCGCAATGCCCCCTCGGAGATGTCGGCGAGTGATGTGGCGCCCGGCACGAAGGGCGCGAGCCAATCGTCAAGGTCGGCGAGCAAGGTTTCGTCCGAGAGATCGGGCCAGATGTCGGGATCGGCCTTGGCGAGAAAGCGCAGGCGCCGCAACAGGCGCTCGCCCTCCTTGTCGAAGGGCAGTCTCCCCATGCCGAGTTCGCCGATCCCCGCCATCAGGGCCTTGGTCGCCGCCTCTCCCGTCGGATTGGGCAAGGGGGCTTCGGAGAGAACGATCCGGCCGAGCCGCTCGACGCGCCGCGCGCGCACCGCCTTTGCCGCCTTATCGAACTGAGCGACATCCTCGATGAGCCCGTCGCGATCGACATAGGCCGAGAGAGCGTCGGCCGACAAGGCGGCGGCGGAGAGAATGCGCGCCGCCCGGGCCTCGCCTTGAAGATCGGCGACGACGAGGGCGCGTTCGCCGGCCAGACGATCGGCGGGATCAAGCCGCCCGCCCCGTCCATTGGTCATCACGAAACCGCCCTCGGCCCCGCGCCGGATCGCGATGCGATCGGGAAAGGCGAGCGCGAGGAGCGCGCCGATATCTTGCGGGTATTCGGCAGCAATCATATCGGGTTCGATACTGGCGCGCCCTGCGGTCTCGGCCAGCCGACGCGCCAGACCGTCGGCGCCCTTCGCACGTGGCGAGCGCTCGGCGCGAAAGCGGCGCAGGCGCTCGGCAAGATCGGTATCGTTGCCGCCGAGGCCCCGCTCGGTCATCAGGACGGCGAGACGCGCCGCATCAAGACGGGCTTCACCGGGAGCCGAGACGACCATGCGGGCCAGGCGCGGCGGCAAGGGCATCGCCCGCATCGCCTCGCCCATCTCCGTCAGCCGTCCGTCTTCCCCGAGCGCTGCGAGCGAGACGAGCAGCCGCCGGGCTTCCGTGACGGCCGGCTCCGGCGGGGGATCGAGAAAGGCGAGTTCCGAAGGATCGGCAAGGCCCCAGGCGGCGCAGTCGAGAACGAGGCCCGAGAGATCGGCGGCGAGAATTTCCGGCGGATCGAAGGGGGCGAGCGCGGCCGTCTGTTCGGCCCGCCAGAGCCGGATCGCGACGCCGGCCTGCGTGCGCCCCGCGCGGCCCGCGCGCTGATCGGCGGAGGCCTTCGAGACGAGGACGGTGGAAAGGCGCGACAGCCCTGTCGCCGGCTCGAAGACCGGCTGGCGCGAGAGGCCGGAATCGATGACCACGCGCACGCCGTCGATCGTCAGCGAGGTCTCGGCGATCGACGTCGCCAGCACGATCTTTCGGGTGCCTTGGGGGGCGGGACGAACCGCGAGATCCTGGGCCGCGCCCTCCATGGCGCCATAGAGCGGGGCGACGACGACGCCCGCCGGAACGCGGCCCTCCAGCCGTTCGGCGACGCGCAGGATTTCCCGCTGGCCCGGCAGGAAGGCAAGGATCGAGCCCGTCTCCTCCGCCAGGGCCTCTCGGATCGCGGCGGCCATCGCATCCTCGATCGCCTCGGTTCCGGCCCGGTCGCGATGGCGGATCTCGACCGGAAAGGCGCGTCCTTCGCTTTCGATGACGGGCGCGCCCTTCAGAAGCGCGGCGACCCGCGCCCCGTCGATCGTCGCCGACATGACGAGGATGCGCAAATCCTCCCGCAAGGCCCCTTGCACGTCGAGGCAAAGCGCCAGACTAAAATCGCCATCGAGGGAGCGCTCGTGAAACTCGTCGAAGATGACGAGGGAGATGCCGGAAAGCTCCGGGTCGGACAGGATCATCCGCGAGAACACGCCTTCGGTAACGACCTCGATCCGCGTGCGGGCGGAGACCTTGGTGTCGAGCCGCATGCGCCAGCCGACCGTCTCACTGATGCTCTCGCCAAGGATCTCGGCCATGCGCCGGGCCGAGGCGCGCGCGGCGAGGCGCCGCGGCTCGACGAGAATGATCTTGCCGTCCCCCATGAAGGAGGCGTTCAGAAGATGGAGCGGCGCGAGCGTCGTCTTGCCGGCGCCGGGCGGGGCGACGAGGACAGCGGCCTGGGCCTTCTCCAGCGCTTGCGCCAGATCGGGAAGGACGGCCGAGACCGGCAGGGTGGGAAGCGGGGAAGCGGCCGTCACGCCGACATCTCCTCGCCGCAGGCGCCGAGTTCGACGATCGGGCCACCGGCGGCCTCCGCATCCTCCCGGTCGTGGGTGACGAGAAGGCCGGGTATCCGCCGCTCGGCGACGAGCCCGAAGACGAGATCGCGCATCGAACGCCGCAAGGGCGCATCGAGGCGCGAAAACGGTTCGTCGAGAAGCAGGGCGCGGGGCTCGGCAATGAGCGTTCGAGCGAGCGCCACGCGGGCGGCCTGGCCGCCCGAAAGCGTTGCCGGATCGGCCTCGAAGTCGCCTGCGAGCCCCACCCGCCCCAGCATCGCCTCGGCCCGGCTCCGGCGTTCGGCCCGGCCCTTCACGTGGCTCGGAACGGCGAACAGGAGATTGCCGCCCACGGACATATGGGGAAAGAGCAGCGCATCCTGGAACAGAAGCCCCACATGGCGGGCTTCGGGTGGGCGGTCCGAAATCGGCTCACCGGCCAGGAGGACCCGCCCTTCAGCCCGAAAGGCCGGATCGAGAAAGCCGGCGATGAAGGCAAAGAGCGTCGATTTCCCCGAGCCGGATGGTCCCATGACGCTTAAGGTCTCGCCCGGCGCGATCGCGCGATCGAGGCTGAGGAGCCGGCGATCGCCGAGAAAGATCGCGACGGCGTCGAGATGAAGGCCGGGAAGAGACGTCATGCGCCCCTCATGGCGCGCCGTTTGCGAAATGCCAAGCCGGGCAGAAGCGTTGCCATGAGAAAGACCAGCGCCGGCAGGAGCGTCTGCAAGAGCGCATAAACCCCGATCACGCGCCGGTCGCCGCCCGAGGCGAGCGCCACCGCCTCCGTGGTGATGGTCGGCAGGCGCCCGGCGCCGATGAGGAGCGTCGGCAGATATTGGCCGACCGAAACGGCGAAGCCGATGGCGAGCGCGGTGAGGATGGGGCCGAGAAGCATCGGCAGTCGGATGCGCGAAAGGGCAGCGATCCGACGATGGCCGAGGCTTGCCGCCACCGCCTCGAAACGCGGATCGAGGGCGAACCAGGGGCCCGCGAGCGCCAGCGCCACATAGGGCACGACGAAGATCAGATGAACCGCGATCAACAGGCCGGGGGACGGTTCGAGGTCGAGAACGAGCGCGAAGATCTGCAGGCCGAAGACGAAGGCGATCTGCGGCACGATCAGCGGCAGATAGAGAAGGCCGGCGATGAGAGCCGGCAGGACCGGACGCTCGCCGGCCAGTCGCGGCCGCGAAAGGCGGACGCCCTCCAGCATGGCCGCCACCAGAATGAGGGCTATGACAGCAGCCGCGATCGCCACGATGAAGGTGGTCAGAAGCGGCTCGTCGATCCGCCCCATCGCCCGCTCCCAGCTTCGCACACTGAGGCTCGGCGGCAGAATGTCGGGAAAACGCCAGAAGCCGGCGAAAGACCAGAGGCCCAGCATGAGGAGGCCGAGCGTCAGGGCAAGGGTCGACGTGAGGACGGGCAGTCCGGCGAGCGAACGGGCGGCGCGATCCCGGCTCAGCCGCTTCCCGCCCTGCGCCGCCGTCTCGCAGAGCCGGCGGCCGGCGCGTTCGAGCATGATCCAAAGAAGAAGCACAAGGGCCGTGACCGCCAGCTGGCAGAGCGCGCCGGCCGAGGCGAGAAAGCGCATGGAGAGGTCCGGATCGCCCATCCAGGTCAAAAGTCGGACGGCAAGCGGCGGCGGCACGGAGGGTCCGAGAATGAGTGCCACGTCGACCACCGAGGAGGCATAGGCGGCAACCGCGAGAACCGGCAGGCGGATCTGGCGATAGACCGCCGGCCAAACCGCAAAGAGAAAGCCCGCCACCCGTCCATAGCCGAGGGAACGGGCGACCATCAGGCGCCGTGCGGGATCGGCCTGGGGAAGCGCCGCGAAGGCGACGAGAAGGAGGAAGGGGATTTCCTTGACGATCAACCCCGCCATCAAGGAGAGCGCGAAGGGATCCCCGACGATGAGGAGGTCGGGGGGCGCATCGAGCCCCAACGGTCCCGCGGCGAGACGAAAGAAAAGGCCGGACGGGGCGATCAGGAAGGCGAGTCCGAAAGCGGCCGCCGCATGGGGAATGGCGAGAAGCGGCCCAAGAACGCGCCGCGTTCGCGCAAGGAGCCGCGTGCCGGAAAAGGCGGCCAAAAACAGCGCCACGGCCAGGACGGAGATTAGTGTCGTCACAAGCCCCGCCGTCAGCGACAGAGCGAGGGAGGTCAGGAGCGAGGGCTGCGCGAGGAGCGCGCGAAAGGGCGCGAGGGACAGCGTCTCACCGCCAAGGGCCGGGAGATAGCCGAAGGCGGGGAGGACGACGCCCGTCAGCCCCACCGCGACGGGAAGCGCCAAAAGGCTGGCGATCGCGAAGGGCAGGAGGCGCATAAGGGCGGCGTTCGCGGAGCCCGATGGTGCGGCAAAGGTGATGATCGGTCCCCAATCTCAGGCACGACATCCCGACCGGGGCACGCGCGACGACGCCTCGAAGCAGCTCACCTCGTGCCCTGCGGCCGAGCCTTTCGGGCGACAGACATAGACGAAGCCGGGGCCGCTCGTCATCCCGAACACACCTCCGCGCATCTCGGGCACCCTGTCGCAGCAGGTGGCGAGAGCCGTTAATCGGATATGGGGAAGGCGATGATAACAGGAGTGGACGAAATCGACGCTCGCTCTAAAACCCTTCGCCTCAGGCCAGGATGAGTTTCATGGACAAGCAGTTCCTTGCCGGCGGGGGTGAGCTCGGCGAACGCATGCGGGCGATGGATTGGTCGGCAACCGCCTTGGGCCCGACCACATCCTGGCCTCCGACCCTCAAAATGGCGCTCAATCTCTGCCTCAACACCCAAATTCCGACCGCGATCTATTGGGGGTCGGAGCTTCGCCTCCTCTATAACGACGCCTGGGCGCCGATCGCCGGTGAAAAGCACCCCTGGGCGCTCGGACGCCCCGCGCGCGAGGTCTGGGCCGATATCTGGCATGTGATCGAGTCCCAGCTGACAAATGTCTTGACCAGTGGCGAGGGGTTCAGCGTCAAGGATCAGATGCTGCCCATGCAGCGCGGCGGGCGGGTCCAGAACACCCGCTGGGACTATGATTTCACGCCGCTTTTCGACCAGACCGGCGCAGAGGTTCTCGGCATCTTCAACCAGGGCAACGAGACGACCGCGCGGCTCAATGCCGAACGAGCCTTGCGCGCCAGCGAGGAACGGCTCGAATACGCGCTCGGTGCGGTCAACAGTATCGGCACCTGGGATTGGGACGTCGTCAACGACAAGATCACCTCCGACGCCCGTTTCGCCCGGCTCTATGGCGTCGACCCGGAGCTCGCCGCGAAGGGCAGTTCGGTCAAGGACTTCTTCAGCGGCATTCATCCGGACGATCTTCCCCGTGTAAGGGAGGCGATCGAGCATGCCTTGAAGACCGGCGAACGTTTCGCCGAGGAATACCGGCTGACGCAAGCCGATGGCAGCCTGCGCTGGGTTTCGGCCCAGGGGCGCTGTACACTTGCCCCCGACGGGACGCCCTTGCGCTTTCCCGGCATCTCGATCGACATTTCCGACCGGGTGGAAGCCGAAAACGCTCTACGGGCGAGCGAGGAGCGGTTCCAGGCGATCGTCGACTCGATCGATCAAATGATCTGGTCGACGCGGCCGGACGGCTATCACGACTATTACAATCAGCGCTGGTATGACTTTACCGGGGTGCCCGAGGGCTCGACCGATGGCGAGGAGTGGAACGGCATGTTCCATCCCGACGACCAGGATCGGGCCTGGGCCGTGTGGGAACACTGTCTTCAGACCGGCGAGCCCTATCACATCGAATATCGGCTGCGGCACCGATCCGGCCACTATCGCTGGGTGCTCGGCCGTGCCCAGGCGGTGCGGGACGAGCAAGGTGCCGTTACGCGCTGGTTCGGCACCTGCACCGACATTCAGGAGATCGTCGACGCGCGGGAGGTGCTGGCACGCTCACGCGAAGAATTGGAAAGGGCCGTTAAAGAGCGCACCGCCGCCTTGATGCAGGCCGAGGAGGAGTTGCGCCAGGCCCAGAAGATGGAGGCGGTCGGCCAACTGACCGGCGGCATCGCCCACGACTTCAACAATATGCTCGCGGTGATTCTCGGCGGCCTCAACCTTCTGGAACGGCGGCTGAAGCGCGGCGAAACCGATGTGGAGCGCTATATCGAGGCGGCGCGCGACAGCGCCAACAAGGCGGCTGCCCTCACCCATCGGCTCCTCGCCTTCTCCCGGCGCCAGCCGCTCTCGCCGGAGGTCATCGATCCGAACCGCATGGTCGCCGGGATGAGCGAGATCCTCACCCGCACGATCGGCGAGCAGATCGTCGTCGAGACCGTGCTCGCCGCCGGTCTGTGGAAGACCCATGCCGACGCCGTCCAGCTGGAACAGGCCGTCCTCAATCTCGCCGTCAATGCCCGCGACGCGATGGCGGAGGGCGGACAGCTGACCATCGAGACGGCGAACGCCCATCTCGACGACGCCTATGCCCAGGAGAATGCCACCAAGCCGGGCCAATATGTGCTGATCGCTCTGACCGACACAGGCTCGGGCATGAGCGAGGAGGTTCTCGCCAAGGCCTTCGACCCGTTCTTCACCACGAAAGCCGTCGGCAAGGGCACGGGGCTCGGCCTCAGCCAGGTCTTCGGCTTCGTTCGCCAGTCCGGCGGCCATGTGAAGATCTATTCGGAGATCGGCCAGGGCACGACGATCAAGATCTATCTCCCGCGTTATTACGGCGAGGAGACCGCGAACAGGCCGAGCACCGTCACCGAGACCGCACCACGCGGGATGAGCGAGGATGTGGTGCTCGTGGTCGAGGACGACGAGCGGGTCCGCGCCTTTTCGGTCGAAGCCTTGATCGAGCTTGGCTACACCGTGTTGCAGGCGCCGAACGGGGCGGCCGGCCTCAAGATCATTGAAGAGCGCGACGACATCGACCTTCTCTTCACCGACGTCGTCATGCCGGGCATGACGGGCGGGGAACTCGCCAAGCTCGCGCTTCAGCGGCGCCCGGGGCTCAAGGTGCTGTTCACCACCGGCTTCACCCGCAACGCCATCGTCCATAACGGCGTGCTCGATCCCGGCACCCATCTCATCCAGAAGCCCTTCAGCATCGAGCAGCTTGCCGTGAAGATCCGCGACGTTCTCGACCCGATCGAGGCGGCGGCTGGGTAAAGGTGGACGCCAAAAGGTTGTTCGACTTTTTGGCTCATATCATGCGTCAAAACAAACACTTGGAGCGGAATGGCGATCCCGATTCAGAGTACATGACACTCCGCTTGAACGCGGGCGGCGACCTGATTGTGGAGCCGACAACTTCGACGCTTCGTCATTCTCGGCCGCCGTGCCGAGAATCCAGACTTGGCGCCGCCCAAAAACGGTTCAGAATAAAATTCATGCATTATTCCAGTCGGTTAGAACGCCGCACTGAATTCTCGGTATGGGGACCTACGAGATTCACACATTGTCTCGCTGACGGTTAAGACCCGTCCTTGGACGCTTCGGCTTCTCCCCCGTGGGGAGAAGTGCCGGCAGGCGATGAGGGGGCGGCCGCGGCTTTTACAGGAGAGATGCCGATCGGCGAAAACCCTGATATCGCTGAAGATATCCCCCTCATCCGCCCTTCGGGCACCTTTGTAACTTCCCAAATGCCGTATTTGAAGCTGTAGTGGCAAGTGCGGTGGCGGATGGAAGACCGATGCACCTTTGGGACACCAAGCCCGTGGGAG
>NZ_FWXR01000034.1 GCF_900176465.1 Fulvimarina manganoxydans | reverse complement strand
CTCCGCGCCGCCGCCCGTCGCTCACCCCGCCCAGCCAAGCAACCCAACCGCCGGAAACGAACTTTCGGCTGGATAAAACTTGGGGGCAACGTCAACGTTCACCTTATCCCGCTGCTCGAAATGCCCCGGCGCGGCTCGGGGTGATGGCAAGCCACTTTTGAGAGGACCTCATGGCTACCGCACAAGAGACAATCGCAATCTACAACGCTGTTCTGCAGCGCGCCCCGACCGACGCCGAACTGGCGTCCTTCGTCGCCAACAGCCAGACGGCTCAGAGCGAAGCGACCCAGATCGACCTTCTGGTCAATTCGTCGGAAGCCAACGACTTCGTCGCGCCGATCATCCGTCTTTATCAGGCGACCTTCGGCCGCGTGCCGGATGCCGACGGTCTCGACTTCTGGACCGACGCGCTTCGCACCCAGGTCCAGAACGGTGGCGACACCTTCTCGATCCTGACGCAGATCAATGCCGGCTTCGCCGCTTCGAGCGAGTTCGCGACCCGCTTCCCGAGCGCTTCCGAGAGCGGTCTCGTCACCGAGGACTTCCTCACCGATCTCTATCAGCAGACCTTCCAGCGCGACCCGACCGACGCTGACAAGGAATTCTACATCGGCAAGACGATCGCCGCGACCCTCTCGGCCTTCGCGCAGTCCTCCGAGACGATCAACGACTTCGGTCCTTATGTCGATCTGTTCCTGAACAAGGCCGCCAATGGCACCCAGGACAACAGCGGCAGCCTGCTCGACGCCAATGACGACGGCACGGTCAACCAGGACGACGTCGACACTGTCACGCCGGATCAGGTGTCGTCCTTCACTCTGACGACGGGTGTTGACAATATCACGGGCACTTCTGGTTCTGATAACATTTCTAACGGTGTTGTCGGTACGACCGCCCAGAACGCGACGTTCAACAACGGCGACGTCATCGATCTTGGCGCCGGCACGGATTCCTTCGACATTGTCGTGGCGACCGCTGCTAACTGGCCAACCGCGGCTTCGGTTTCGAACGTTGAGAACTTCTTCATTCGTAGCGCCGATGCAGGCGATCTTTCGTTCGCTGCTGTGAGCGGCGCCGAGCAGATCTGGAGCAACAAGTCCAGTGATGGACTTCAGGTCATCGACATTCAGAACAATGTCACCCTCGGCCTGAAGGACACGACGCAGGCGTTCTCCGCGACATTCGGAGCCGACAAGGTTGGTGGTGCGACCTCGACGCTGAACGTTGCGACAATGGGCTCGACGGCCACGCTGACTGTCGACGTCGATGGCGCGGACGTATTCACGAAGGCTGCGATCAACTCGACGGGCACCAAGTCGGCATTGACGCTTGACGCTGCCGACGATACCGATGTCGCGCTGACGGAATTGAGCGTGAGCGGCGATGCATCGCTTTCGCTCATCGCCGGTGCCGGTGCCGAAGTGGAATTCGATGGCCTTACGAAGCTCGACGCTTCGGCAATGACCGCTGGCGGCCTGACGATCGATCTGACTGGCAACGCGACTGGTACGACCAAGCTTGCGTACACGGGTTCTGCTGGCAACGACACGGTTACGTTCGCGACGGCGGACCTGACGTCCAGCATGTCGCTGAACGGCGGTGCTGGCACTGATACGTTGGCCGTCACCGGCAACGCCACCGCCGATAGCACGCTTGTTTCGCTGACTGCTGGCGCCAAGGTCAGCAACTTTGAGGTGCTGCGTGCAGAAGCTCTGACGCTGGATGACGGCGTAGATCTGACGATCGATGCGTCTGCGATTTCTGGTCTTTCGGAAGTGCAGCTGCAGGCGATGGAAGGGACAGCTGGCGCTCCTGGTTCTACCGCGAACGTGACTAACCTCGATAGCGGCGACAAGGTCACGTTCCTGGGCGATCAGGGCACCGACCTCACCAACACGCTGTCCTTCAAGGCCACGGCTCTTACGGCTGACACTCGTAGCCTTACTGTCGAGCTCGGCGACGGCGCTGGGGTCGACGGCACCAAGAATGGCGTGACGATCGACTCGCTGAATGTCGCGAAGGCGACGGACGTGACGGTCAACTCGGTCGGCGGTGCCAACACGGTGACTACTCAGACCACAACAGACCTCAAAAACCTGATCGTCACTGGTGACAAGCAGGTGACGTTCTCGGCAGCGATTGACGGCGATAATCTCGCTTCGATTGACGCGTCTGGCATGACTCTTTCGAAGGTCACCGATGCCGGTCTGACCATGAGCGCGGCTTCCACAGCCGTTGCGACTGGCGGACTCACGATCACCGGTTCGTCCGGTGTTGACGCGATCTTCGCTTCCGAAGAGGCTGGCTCGAAGACTACGATTAATGGCAGCACGGGTGCTGACACGATCACGCTCGATGGTGGTAACAACAGCCTGGATACGATCGTTTACACGTCTGCCGATCAGCTCGGAAAGACAACGGCAACGACTGACGAGATCGTGAACTTCGACATCAACAATGACGTTCTGAAGTTCAGCGGGATCGAGTTCGCCGGTACGTTCGCGGTGCAGGGCACTCAGGCCTTCGCCGGCAGCGGAAATGCTTCGGCATATGTCGATGGCAGCAACGACCTCGCGATCGACTTCAACGGCGATGGCCAGCTTGATGCGCTTATCGTTGGTACCTTTACCGGTATCACGAACGGTAACTTCGACATCGCGTAATCTGACGAGCTAGTTACGCTAAAAATTGAGGGTCGCAGTGCTTAAAGGCATTGCGACCCTCTTTCTATTTCTATCGGTCAGTCTAGCTTAGCATTATACGTTCCGTTTGAGGCCTACCGATGGATTTAAAGAGCTTATGGCAACTTGGACTGCTGGCTACGTCGCCAATATCGGCTACACTCATGGCTTTTACCGCGAGCTGACTCCGGTCCTCTTATCCTTTTTGGCGCTAACGCGCAGCTACGCGGGGCCGGCGCTCGATCGCCCACTGCAGATCTGCGAGCTAGGCTGCGGCCAGGGCTTTTCCATGAACTTGCTGGCGGCGGCGAACCCGCATTGCCAGTTCCACGCCACCGACTTCAACCCGTCCCAGATCGCCGGGGCGAAGGCGCTGGCCGGTGAGGCGGGGCTCTCCAACGTCCATTTCCACGACACGGCCTTTGCAGATTTCGCTGCCGAGGCGAGCCTGCCGGAGGCGTTCGACGTCATCGCGTTGCACGGCATCTATTCCTGGATCAGCCCGGAAAACCGCGCCGCGATCGTCGATTTCATCGCGAAAAAGCTAAAGGTCGGCGGTCTCGTCTATATCTCCTACAACGCGCTGCCCGGCTGGGCCTCCGGCATGCCGCTGCGCCGGCTCTTCGTCGAGCGGGCGGGCTCGGCCTCCGGTCCGATCGGTCCGCGCATCGAGGACGCGCTCGCCTTTGCCGGGCGGCTGAAGGACGTCAATGCCGGCTTCTTTCGTGTCAATCCCGGCACGGGCGAGCGGCTTGACCGGATCAAGGGCCAGAACCGCAACTATTTGGCCCATGAATATTTCAATCGGGACTGGACGCCCTTCTATTTCACGGATGTCGCGGAGGAGTTGAGCGCGGCAAAGCTTTCCTTTGTCGGCTCGGCCGCGCTGCTCGAAAGCGTCGATGCGATCAATCTGACGGCCGAACAGCAGGGGCTTCTCGCCGAGATCGGCGATGTCGCCCAGCGTGAGACGGTGAAGGACTTCATCTTCAACCAGCAGTTCCGCCGCGACGTTTTCGTCAAGGGGCCGCTGCCGCTCTCGCCTCGTGCGGCGCAAAGCGCCTGGGCCGAGCAGCGCTTCGCCCTCTCGACCCGGCGCGAGGACGTGCCCCTGACGGTCATGGGGATTTTGGGCGAGGCCAATCTTCAGCCGGAAGTCTATGGACCGCTTCTGGATGGCTTGGCGAACGGCCCGAAAACCGTGCGCGATCTCGTCTCCGACCCCGACATTGCCGCTCTCGGCTGGGCCCGGCTGACCCAAGCCTTCACCGTGCTCGTCGGTTCCGGCCATCTCCAACCCTGTTTGCCCGCACGGGACGAGGCCAAGCGGGCGAAGACAACCAAAGCTTTCAACCAGGCGGTCGTCGCCCGCGCCAAGGACGGCGCCGATCTCCAATTCCTCGCCTCTCCTGTGACCGGCGGCGGCGTGTCCCTGGATCGCTTTCAGCAGTTGTTCCTGGGCGCCCTGTGGGAGGGCAAGAAGACGCCCACCGAGTGGGCTGACGCCGCGTGGCAGGCCCTCGCCGCCCAAGGCCAGCGCCTCGTCAAGGGGGGCAAGACGCTGGAGAGCGAGGCGGAGAACCGGGCTGAGCTGACAGCGCAGGCGGAGGGTTTCGCGGAGAAGCGGCTGCCGGTGCTGAGGAATTTGGGGATTGCGTGAGCGGAACGGGGGCTACGCTATCGCCTGACAGACAAGGCGACAGCAAAATAAATCCCTGAATGACATGCCTTTCGAGGCCTGCGAAACGCGCGCCTTGTCCCGACTAAACAAGAGCGCGTGACAATTGAAAACACCCGTCGCAGGATCGCGGCGGGTGTTTCCCATCTAATATCAAATATTCCTTACTGCATCTGCATCTCGAAGAACCCATCGTCAGCGCCGACGACACTGACAGCATCGTCGGAAAGGTCTACACCATTCCCGTATGCCTGAAGGGCGCCGAGAAGGTCCTCAAGAGAGGAGAATGTCCACGTCTCATTCTCTCCAGCGCCCGTGCCGAAGATGGCGTTGGCTGTGTCTCCGCTAAAGACCAAGTCGGCTAGCGTCAGCGAACCGATATCGTTTGATGCCTGCCCCTGGAAGAATTCCAGACCGATCGTATTTTCGTCTAAGACGAAGGTTGAATTCTGGACAGACACGGAGTCAGCCTGCTCAACTCCAACGTTGGCGTACTCATTATTTAAGAAGAGGACGCCAGAAACCTGTCCGGCCGTTCCATTGTTATAATATACGCCGTAGTTCCAGCCGCTCACTTCACTATCATAAAGGTTGATGGTGTTCACGACATCGCCGCCTGTAACTTCGGTTACCGAGGCGATCGCTGTATCCGAAGTGGCACCGGTCCCGTTGAGGAAAAGGTTGTAGCCGTCTATAGTGGCGCCGCCTTTCGCGTAGAGTCCAGTTTCGCGAGTGACTCCGTTGCCAGTCGTGCCCCCGAAGATGATAAGGTCCCGGAGCTCAACGCTTGCTCCGTCAGCGAGGATACCTTCAACGCTTGACTGGCTTCCGGTGCCGACAAGGCTCAGATCCTTATCGATCACAATTTGACCTTCGAATGCGCCGCCAACTGCGACGGTATCATTCTCTCCTGCTGCATCGATGGCGTTATTGATGCTGCCACCGCTGCCAACGAGCACAACGCCACCCGTCTCTCCAAGATTCAGAGAGCCATCGTGCAGCAGCTCGAATGGATTGCCGCCTTCATACACATTGACGACGACATCCGTCGTGTTCGCATCGAGAACGAATGCGTCGAGGACTTGGCCACCTTCGACGCCGATGTCCTCGCCGTTTGTAGCAAAAGACGATCCCGAGACGCTCAGCGAGGTACCAGTACCAACCCCACCGATAGCGGCGGCGTTGCCAGTGAACGAGGAAGATGTAACTTCAATCGAATTACCACGCGATACGCCGGCATAGATGCCGGTAGTGAGATCGGAGAACGTCGAATCGTCCACGTAGAGGCTTACAGGCCCACCAACGGTTTCGCTTAGGAGAATACCCCGAACCGGGACGCCTTCACCTGCCGCGTTTGTGAAATTGACATCTTCAATACGGATAATCGATGCCTCGCCCGAATTTCCGACATAAATGCCAGACTCTTCTTCGCGCCCGGCAACCGATAAATCAAAATTATCAAGGTTGAATTCGGCAACGTTCATCAGCTGAAAGCCGCTGAGCAGCGTCGCACCCTCACCCGCGACGATGGAAACAGAGTTTAAATTTTCGAAGGAAGTGCCTTCAAAGCGGAAGTCGGATGTCATGAAATATCCGACATCTGTGTTCAGCTCTTCTTCGGCCATGATGCGAAGCGCTGTTGGGCCCTCTTCTAGCTCATTACCAAAAGCAATCTGCCAACCTTCTCCATTGTGATTGACGAACCCCGTTACATCCGCACCGTCGTCCGAAACGATGCGCACGCCATCGTTCGTGATCGATTTGATAATGCTCGTGCTCTCGAGAGTATCGGTAAGTCCGCCTCTTTCGAAAACGAGTTGCCCGTCTTCGTTTACGCTGACTGTGACGACGCCTCCTGCGGAGCCGTTGAACGTTAGCGCACCTTCTTCGCTCAAATTAACCGCAAATGTAACTACTCCTCCACCATTGCCAGTGCCCGGATCGGTAACGTCGCCGCCATCGCCTTCATCGTCCCCGCGCAGGGAATCGCTGTTAGTCGCATCGTCGATCTGGCCGTCCTTCACATCGGCATAATAGGCGCGCAGTGCGGCGCCGATGTCGCCCTGCACTTCCGAGGAGCCGATGAAGGTGGTGGTGAAGTTGCCGGCCTGGATCGTGCCGTTCTGCAGGGCGCTCAGCCAGAAGGCCTGGCCGTCGGCATCCGGCGTGCGGCCGAGAATGTTGGTATAGAAGAGATTGACCAGATCCTCATTGGTCGGGTTCGCGCCGATGCCCGGATTGACCACGGCGAATTCGTTGGTCGTCACGAAGCTCTCGATGAGGTCGCCGAAAGTGAGCGAGCCATTCTGGATCGCCGTCGTCCAGAATTCGAGGCCGGCGGGCTCGGGCGTACGCTCCAGGAAGGCCTGATAGAGACCGATGATCGGCAGGATCACGGTCTGGATCTCGACGACCTCTTCGGTCTCGCCGATCTCCGCCGCATAGGCATCCTGTCCGCGATCCGCGATGGCCGTCAATCCGGCATCGATTTCCGCCTGGGTGGGGTTGCGGAGGGCCAGGCGCTGATAGAGGTCGATGATAAATTGCTCGTCCATGAATTCCGTCCAACTCTTTGAAAACATAAGGGAGGCGGGATCGCCCGCCGGAAGGAAGACATGGCAAACTTATTGTTTGCAAGGAGTATATAAATAGATCGTTAACGTTGTCGGCCTGACGAAGCGGAAGCGAGGGTGGCGGCCGGAAAAAAGCCGACCTTACCAGAAGCTTACCGTTTTGCAGCAAGACTATCACTAATGCGTGATTTGCTACACTCGCACGGGCGGTGAGGCCTTTGCCTTCGGCCCGATCGCCCGCCTGAGTCGGCCCCCAATCGCTTCGCCGCCCTCAAAGCATCGGCGCCCCCGCCCTGCCGCTTTCGGAACGCCGAAGGGATCGCGGGGGACGTCCATGCGCAGGACAACGCATGCACAGACCTTGGTTTGCCGAACGCCGCCGGCGGGGTTTGGCGGCCGCCGCGCTCCTCCCCATCCGGTCGAGCTTGGACGTCCCTTGCGGAGGGTCGGGCGTCAAAAGCCGCAGCGTCACCCTTATCTTCACCGCTTATTAGCTCTTTCTCACCATTGTGTTCAGCATTGGCGAAAACGTGATGCCTCGCGTGACGGGCGAGTGGCGCTTGGCGATTTGCCGCGGAAAAGTTGCAGGCCGTTTTGAGGCCGAGGGGTGTCCGCTCGAGGGATCGGGCGCGGCTCACCCGTCTCGGATTCTGGCGCGATCCGCGACGCTTGGGCCGGTTCGCGAGACGAAAGCAGGAAGCGTGAGATGCGGGTCTTGGTGATTGACGACAGCCGGTCGAGCGCGACGGTGATCGCCCAGCGCGTCGAGGCGATCGCGGGCGTAACGGCCACGGTCTGCCTCGATCCGCAAGTCGCGCTGGCGCAATGCGCCGAAACCGAGTTCGATCTCGTCCTCGTCGACTATGTCATGCCGAAACTCGACGGCATCGAGGTCCTGACCGCGCTTCGGGCCCTTGAACGCTATCGGCTCGTCCCGATGATCATGATCGCCTCGACCCTCGATGTGGAGGTCAAGCGCCGGGCGATCCAGGCCGGCGCCACCGATTTCCTCTCAAAACCCTGCGACTGGATCGAGTTCCAGGCGCGGGTGCGCAATCTTCTCACCCTTCGCCAGGCTCAGATCGATCTCGGCGATCGGGCGCGCAAACTGACGGCGGATGTGGCGCGAGCGACGGAAAAACTCGTCGCGCGCGAGGAGGAGATCATCTGGCGCCTGGCGAGAGCCATCGAATATCGCGACGGCACGACGGGGGATCATGTTTCGAGGGTTGCCGAGATCTGCCGGCTCATGGCCGAAGAGCTCGGGCTGGAGCCTGAGAGAGCGCGCATTCTCTATCTCGCGGCGCCTCTCCACGATATCGGCAAGATCGGCGTCTGCGATGCGATCCTGCAAAAGCCCGGCCGCCTGACGGACGAGGAAATGGCGCTGATGCGACGCCATGTGGAGTTCGGGG
Source organism: Fulvimarina manganoxydans (assembly GCF_900176465.1). GTDB lineage: Bacteria > Pseudomonadota > Alphaproteobacteria > Rhizobiales > Rhizobiaceae > Fulvimarina > Fulvimarina manganoxydans. The sequence continues at coordinate 20,413 of NZ_FWXR01000034.1, read as the reverse complement.
CCGATATCTTGCGGGATGCCTCGACGGAAGTGGTGCGCGTCGCCGCGGTCGTCGCGCGGACCCATCACGAGAAGTGGGATGGCAGCGGCTATCCAGCCGGGCTGTCGGGCGCCGAGATCCCGATCGAGGGGCGTATCGTCGCCGTCGCCGACGTCTTCGACGCCTTGTGCTCCGAGCGTCCCTATAAGCCTGCCTGGCCCGTGGAAAAGGCGCAGGCCGAGATCATCGCCTGTAGCGGTCGCCATTTCGATCCGGCCTGCATCGAGGCCTTCCTGGCCTGCTGGCCCCAGATCGCGGCCCTCGCCCAGGGCGAGAAACAAAGCGACATGATCGAGGCCGCGTGAGCCGACCCAGGCGGCCTTCCCCATTGGGGCCTCAAAGCGGTCCTCGTGGATGATGTTCGCATAGGATAAGAAATGCGAAAACACAAACAATCTTGCACCTTCCTCAAAGGAGATCGATAATAACCGATTACTTCGGAATAAAGATATGCGATTTTTCATATGCAGATGCGAAATACATGCCAGAACGAGCGTTCTTTTCTCTCATTACTTTGGCATGAAGGCTCTCCTGCCCCAACCAGACCGCAACTTAAAATACCTTATGTTTCCCCGTTAAGGGATTTGAAAATAATTGATATTTTAATTCAAACTGTAAATCACGGAGCAATACCATGGACGAACATTATCAGACCGATATGAACCACGCCGACGCTGGGTCGTCCTCCGTGATCCTGCTTGAGACCGCTTACGATCTTCGAAGCAGCGATGCGTTGGCCCAAACCTTGCGCGACCATCTTGGCCGCGGCGATGTCACGATCGATGCGAGCGGGTTGCAGTCGGCCGATATCACGGCCCTGCAGCTCCTCTTGTCGGCGCGCAATGCTGCGGCTTCCGCGGGGACGGCCTTCACGATCACCGGATGGGAGACGAGCGGCCTACCGGCCGCCGCCGAGCGTGCCGGTCTCGCAAAGGCTTTCGAACCCTGGATGAGGCCCCTCGGCGCCTGAAGCGCCGTTCGCCGTCATCCCAATCGATCATCGACAAAGGGGCTTCGCGCGAATGGCAAGCCCCCACAGTCACCCTCGGCCCCGGGAAGGTCGGGCGGTGCATTCGCTTTTCCCAACAACGCAAAGTCTCAGGAGCCCCGATGAGCAAAACGATCCTGATGGTCGATGACTCCGCTTCGGTCCGCCAGATGGTCGGCATGACCTTGAAGCAGGCTGGCTATAGCGTCGTCGAAGCCTGCGACGGCCAAGAGGCCCTCCAGAAGGCGACGGCGAATCGCGTCGATGCTGTCATCACCGACCTCAACATGCCCGGTATGGACGGCTTGACCTTCATCCGCCAGTACCGCGCCTCGCCCGCCAGTTCCGGCGTGCCGATCGTCTTCCTGACGACGGAATCCGACGAAGGTCTGAAGGCTCAGGCCAAACAGGCCGGCGCCACCGGCTGGATGGTCAAGCCCTTCAAGCCCGACCAGCTTCTGGCCATCATGCGGAAGGTCGCGGGAGCATGAGCGAGCTCGATCCGGCCGAAGTCTTCCGACAGGAAGCCGCCGATCTCATCGAGACGCTGGAACAGGCGCTTCTCGATCTGGAGAAACGGCCCGACGACAGCGAGCTGGTCGGCCTCGCCTTTCGCGCCCTGCACACCCTCAAGGGGTCGGGCGCGATGTTCGGCTTTACCGCCGTCTCCGAATTCATTCATGAGTTCGAGACCGCCTTCGATCGCGTCCGCAAGGGTGAAGCGACCGCCGATCGCCGGCTGATCGCCGCGGCCCTCGAGGCGCGCGATCATGTCGCCCAGCTGATCGACGATCCAGATTGCGATCCCGAGCGCGGCACCGCGATCCTTTCGGCCTTAAAGGCGGCCGTCTGCGAGGGCGCCGGGGTGGAGACAGGAGCATCCGAGCACCTCGCCGCCCCGATCGTCGAAACCGGTTCGGCCCAGCCGGTTGCAGCCGGCTGGCATGTGTGCTTCCGGCTGCCGGCCGACGCGTTGATCCTTGGCACCAATCCGCTGCTTCTCCTCGACGAGTTGCGGTCCCTCGGCCCTTGCGACGTTACGGCGGATACGAGCGCCCTGCCGCCGATCGATTTCATCGAGCCGCAGAGCTGCTATCTTAGCTGGGACGTCACCTTGAAGGCCGGCGTGTCGCGCGAGGCCGTGGACGACGTGTTCCTCTTCGTTCGCGACGACATGGAGCTTTCGATCGAAGCCATTGCGAGCGAGAGCCCGGTGGCTGCGGCGATCATGGCCCCAGTGATAGCAGAGACGACGACGGTCATCGAAGCCGCCCAGCCCATGGCTGCCGCGAGCGAGGCGTCCGCGCCCAAGCCCAAGGCGGCAGCCGCTTCGAGCGATCGCGCTAATGCCGCCAAGTCCGAGCGCAACGCCACGCTCCGTGTCCCCGCCGAGCGGCTGGACGAATTGATGGACCGTGTCGGCGAACTCGTCATCGCCCAGGCCCGGCTCAGCCAGCTCGCCGAAGCGATCCACGATCCTTCCCTCGTCAATGTGGCCGAAGAGATCGAGCGGCTGACGGCGAGCCTGCGCGACACCACGATGGGCACCCGCATGGTGCCGATCGGAACGCTGTTCGGCCGCTTCCGCCGGCTCGTTCACGACCTGTCGGAAGAGCTCGGCAAGCCGATCAGTTTCGTCACCGAGGGCGAGGACACCGAGCTCGACAAGACGGTGATCGAACAGCTCGCCGATCCGCTCGTCCATCTCATCCGCAATTCCATCGATCACGGCATGGAGCCGCCCGAAAAGCGCGCCGAGACCGGCAAGGCCGCGACGGGAACGTTGCGGCTGGCCGCGAGCCATCGCGGCGCCGAGGTGGCGATCACCGTCTCCGATGACGGGGCGGGGCTGAATGCCGAGCGAATCCGCCGCCGCGCGGAAGAAGCGGGGCTCCTTTCCGTCGGGCAGGTGATTTCCGAGGGCGAACTCAACCGGATGATCTTCCAGCCGGGCTTCTCGACGGCCTCTGAGGTGACCGCCCTTTCGGGACGCGGCGTCGGCATGGATGTCGTCAAGAAGACGATCGACGGTCTGCGCGGCTCGATCGACGTCGACACCACGCCCGGCAAGGGCACGACGGTGACCCTGCGCCTGCCTTTGACGCTCGCGATCATCGATGGCCTGCTCGTGCGCGTCGGCGAGGATCGCTACACGATCCCGCTCGCGGCCGTCGAGGAATGTCTCGAACTGCCCACCGGCGTCGCGGCCGACGGGCGGGGACGCAGCTTCCTCAATCTGCGCGGCGATCTGGTGCCCTTCCTCAAGCTGCGCGACCTGTTCCACACCGAGGGCGAGGTCGATCCCTATCAGAAGGTCGTCGTCGTCTCCTCCGACAACACCCGTGTCGGGCTCGTGGTCGATCAGATCATCGGCAACAACCAGACGGTGATCAAGCAGCTTTCGCGGCTCCATTCGGGGGTGAAGACCTTCTCCGGCGCCACGATCCTCGGCGATGGCACCGTCGCCCTCATTCTCGATGTCATGCATCTCGTCGCCTACGGCCAGAAGCTGGAAGAGCGCCGGCGTGCCGAAACCCTTGGGAGGGCCGCATGAGCGCCGGCGAGACGATGACGGGCATGAATGCCCTGACCATCCGCCTTCAGGACGAGATGTTCGCCCTGGAAGCGACCCATGTGCGCGAGATCCTCGATCCGGTGCCGATTACCCGCGTGCCCAATGCCGGCGACTTCGTCGGTGGCCTGATCAATGTGCGCGGCAGCGTCGTTCCGCTTGCCGATCTCAGGGTCAGCTTTGGCATGCAGCGCCCGCCCGCCGATGCCGACACCCGCATCGTCGTCATGGAGATCGATCTCGACGGCGAGCCTCTGGTGGCCGGTATCCTCGCCGACAAGGTCTATGACGTCACCGACATCACCGCCGCCTCGATCGAGGACGCACCCAAGGTCGGCATGCGCTGGCCGGCCGAGTATGTCCGCGGCATCGGTCGCCGCGGCGAAGACTTCGTCATCATCCCCGACATGAACCGCATCATCAGGGCAGAGGGAGACAGGAACTCCTCCCTGGCCAGCACTGAAAGGACCGACCGATGAGAATGACGCTCAAGACCAAGCTGGGAGCGACCTTCGCCGTCGTCGTTGCCTTGTCTGGCATCAGCATGTTTGTTGCGATCGAGAATCTCGCCAGCCTGGACGCCAAGATTCAGGAAATTGTCGACGGCAATGCGGCCCGCAACAATCTCGCCGCGACGATCAATGCCCGCACGCTGCGGATCGCCCGTGACGAGAAGAACTATATTCTCGCCAACACCGAAAGCGAGTTCAAGCGCTTCGGCGATCGGATCGAAGCGGAAGAGGCCGCCTTGCGGGACGATATCGCCCATCTGCGCGAGATGTCGAGCGACGAGATCGGCAAGCCCCGGGTCGATGCCTTCTCCGCCGCCTGGGACGACTTCATGCAGGAACACCGCAAGGTGCGCGACTTTGCGGGGCTGAATTCCGGCGAGAAGGCCCTCGAGGTCGCCGAAAATGCTGGCAAGACTGTCACGGCGACGCTTCTTCCCTATCGCGATCTTCTGGAGACCATGCGCCAGCGGGTCACGGGATCCGATGGCGTGTCCATGGCAACCTATGAGCAGATGCAGGATCTGGAAGCCAAGATTTTCCAGACTGCGGTCGACCTTCGCAACGTCCTCCTGACGATGGGCAATCCCCAGTCACAGGCAAATTATGTGGAAGCTCTCGACAATCGAATGGCGGCTGTCGGCGGCGAGGTCGAGGCCATCAAGGCGAGGGTCCCGTCGACGCAGGCGGCCCTCTTCACAAGCTTCGAACAGGGGATCGACAAATGGTTGCCGCTTGTCGACAGAGCCCGTGACATTGCCGTCGAGAACGGCGACTATAAGGCCTTCGAGCTCGCCAATGGCGGCGCGGCCGAGGCACGGCAGAAATCCGTCGACGCGCTCAATGCGGTGATCGAACTCAATAACCAGCAGATGGCAGCGGCGAGCGCCGGAGCCAAAGAGCTCTACGCTTTCTCCCGAAATCTCCTGATCGGCCTGTTGATCGGCTCGACCCTTTTGGCCGCGATCGCCGCCACCTGGATCATCTTCAATATCAGCCGCGCCCTGTCGAGCGCCCTCGGCCTTGCTCGTTCGGTTGCCGACGGCGATCTGAACGCCACCGCCTCGGTCAAGTCGAATGACGAGATCAAGGACGTCATCGACGCCCTGAACGCCATGGTCGCCAAGTTGAAGACCGTGGTCGGCGAAGTCACAGGCGCTGCCCGCAACGTCTCGGCCGGCAGCCAGGAAATGTCGGCCGCGGCCGAGCAGCTCAGCCAGGGCGCGACGGAGCAGGCATCGTCGACCGAGGAAGCCTCGGCCTCAATGGAGCAGATGGCGTCCAACATCAAGCAGAACGCCGACAACGCCAACCAGACCGAGACGATCGCCCGCAAATCCGCTCAAGATGCCCAGGCGAGCGGCGAGGCCGTCGGCAACGCCGTCAAGGCGATGGAAACGATCGCCGAGAAAATCCTCATCGTCCAGGAGATCGCCCGCCAGACCGACCTTCTCGCCCTCAACGCCGCCGTCGAAGCGGCGCGGGCCGGCGAACATGGCCGGGGCTTCGCGGTGGTGGCCTCTGAAGTGCGCAAGCTCGCCGAGCGCAGCCAGGCGGCGGCCCAGCAGATCTCGGGCCTCTCCGGCGACACCGTGAAAGCCGCCCAGCAGGCCGGCGACATGCTGACCCGTCTGGTGCCCGACATCCAGAAAACGGCGGAACTGGTCTCGGAGATCTCCAATGCCAGCCGCGAGCAGAATGCCGGTGCTGCCCAGATCAACACGGCGATCCAGCAGCTCGACAAGGTGACCCAGCAGAATACCTCGGCGGCCGAGGAAATGGCCTCGACCTCCGAGGAGCTGGCGAGCCAGGCCGATCAGCTTTCCCAGGCGATCTCCTATTTCCGCCTCGACCAGTCGGCCGGAGAGGTTGCCCCGAAGATGCCGGCCAAGCAAAAGAAGAAGGGACTTGGCGTCGCCGATATGCATGAAGCGATCCGTGTCGCCGCGCCGGGCATGGCGTCCGCTCACAAGCCGGCCAGCCGGCATTCGACCGGCGGCTTCGACCTCGATATGGACGATGGTGGCGACGACCTCGACAACCGCTTCGTGCGCAACGGCCGGGCCGCCTAACTTAGGCGTCCCAACCGAAAAGACGATCCGCCAAACCGCTTCGGTCTGAACCAACGTCTTTTCGAATCCGTCTCCCCGGCCCGCCTGCCGGGCCGGGGAGACAAGCGTCGATCGAACCAACTCGGCCAGGACGGGCCGCTCGCTTACGAGTTGGTTAGGATCATTACTTTAAACTGATTATCCACCCTCGAAACGGCTCTTGTGATCGTCTCGGCGCATCCGGCCCGAGCGCTCCACAAGCGCCAGCCTGACAGGGCCATGCAACGACATTCCGGCGTCGTCTTCATAGGGCGAGTAGCCGACAACGATCGCCGGGCAGCGCACTCTCGGAAGAGCCGAAGCGCGGCGGAACACATGATCAGTCCCAGTGGGATTGGGAAAACAAAGCGGCGACGAAGCCAAAGTCTTTGTCGCGATCGAGGGAAATCGGGGATATGAAACTCTCACTCAAGGCGAAATTTGCCGTCGCATTCGGCTCGCTGCTTGTCTTGACCATGGCGCTCGGCGTCCTGGCGATCGTGAAGATGAGCGATATCAACGACGCATCCACGGTGATCGCCGAAAACTGGCTACCGAGCGTCGACGTGGTCAATCGCATCAACACCGAGACCTCCGATTTCCGAGTTCTCGAATACCGTCATGTTTCTTCCCTCGATCCGGCGGAAATGCGCGCTGTCGAAGGCGAGATCGAGACCTTGCTCGCCAGCCTGAACAACCATCGGGCAAACTATGAGGCGCTGATCTCCTCACCGGAGGAGCGAGCGATCTACGACCAGTTTTCAGCAAAGTTCAAACAATATCTGAGCGCGCACGAGCGGATGCTCACCCTGTCGCGGCAGAATCAGAACGAACAGGCCGTCGCGGCTCTGAACGAGGGGCGCACCCTCTTCGACGACTTCTCGACCGACATGCTCGATCTCGTCAATATGAACAAGGCTGGCGGCGAAACCGCCAGCAACGCGGCGACTTTGGACTATGACAATGCGCGGATGATCGTCCTTTCGATGATTGGCTTCGCGCTCCTCATGGGCGTGGGTATCGCGGTTCTCGTCAGCCGCAGCATCCTGAAGCAGCTCGGCGGCGAGCCGGACTATACGGTTTCGATCATCCGCGAGATCGCGGTCGGCAATCTCGCCGTCGAAGTCGCGACCGCCAAGGGCGACACGACGAGCCTCCTCGCCAATGCCAAGGCGATGATCGCCAATCTGAAGAGCGCGGCCGGCGTTGCCGACCAGATTGCGGCCGGTGACCTGTCGGCCCAGCCGAAGCCCTTGTCCGACAAGGACACGCTCGGCATGTCCCTGAAGCAGATGGTGGAAAATCTCCGCCAGTCCGCAGGCGTCGCCGACAAGATCGCGGCCGGCGACCTCACCGTCGAGCCCAAGCCTCTGTCCGACAAGGACACGCTCGGCATCGCGTTGCAGAGCATGGTCCAGCGCCTGCGGGGCATCATCTCCGACGCGCTTTCGGCCGCTCACCACGTCTCCTCGGGCAGCCGTCAGCTGTCGGCGAGCTCGGAAGAGTTGAGCCAGGGCGCGACGGAGCAGGCCTCGTCGACCGAGGAAGCCTCCTCTTCGATGGAAGAGATGGCCTCCAACATCAAGCAGAACGCCGACAACGCCAATCAGACCGAGGCGATCGCCCGCCAGTCCGCCAAGGACGCCGAGGCAAGCGGCGAGGCCGTGGGCAAGGCCGTCGCGGCCATGGAGACGATCGCGGAGAAGATCCTCATCGTCCAGGAGATCGCTCGCCAGACCGATCTTCTCGCCCTCAACGCCGCTGTCGAAGCGGCGCGGGCCGGCGAACATGGCCGGGGCTTCGCGGTGGTGGCCTCCGAAGTGCGCAAGCTCGCCGAGCGCAGCCAGGCGGCGGCCCAGCAGATTTCGGGCCTCTCCGGCGACACGGTGAAAGCCGCCCAGCAGGCCGGCGACATGCTGACCCGTCTGGTGCCCGACATTCAGAAGACCGCCGAGCTCGTCTCGGAGATCTCCAATGCCAGCCGCGAGCAGAATGCCGGCGCCGCCCAGATCAACATGGCGATCCAGCAGCTCGACAAGGTGACCCAGCAGAACACCTCGGCGGCCGAGGAAATGGCCTCGACTTCAGAGGAGCTGGCGAGCCAGGCCGAACAGCTCCAACATGCGATCGCCTATTTCCGCCTCGACCACTCCCATGGCGAGCGCGCCAACGAAAGCTCAGCCCCGCGCAAGTCGGGCGCGGGCACAAAGAAGGCGGGTCATGCGGTCAACGACATGCATGAGGCGCTCCGCGCCGCGGCGCCTTCGATGTCCAGCTTCAAGCAGAGCGCGAAAAGCTCCGGCGGCTTCGATCTCGACATGGAGGATGGCGCCGACGAGCTCGACAATCGCTTCGTGCGCAACGGCCGGGTCGCCTGAGATCCGGCGACCTCGAGCCGATGCAATCGCGATCTCTCCCGGCCGCTAAAGGCCGGGAGAGCGCCAATAGAGATCAGTTGAAGGGGGTCGAAGATGACCGAGCAGAAGCAATTTGTGACCCTCGGGGTCGCGGAGTCCCTTTTCGCGGTTCCGGTCACCCGGGTGCAGGAGATCTTGGAGCCGCAGCCCTTTGCCCGCATGCCCCGCGCGCCGATGGATTTCCTCGGCATCATCGATGTGCGTGGCCAGAGCGTCCCGGTGATCGATCTGCGCCTTCGCTTAGGGATGCCGGCGGCAGAAGATACGCTCGATACGCGCATCATCGTGCTCGACGTCGCCATTGAGGAGACGATGCGCAAGGTGGCGCTTCGCGCCGACCGGGTCTTCGAGGTGGCCGAACTCGACGGTCCGCTCGAACCGCCGACGAAGATCGGCTCGCGCTGGTCGACCGATTGCATCGCCGGCGTCGGGCGTCGCAACGGCGCCTTCGTGACGGTTCTCGATCTCGATCAGCTCTTCTCCCAGGACGACGTCGCGGCCGGCGACATCGCCGCCTGACGATCGGTCGGCGGCACCTCGCCTTCTCCCTCGTCCAACCCAGCGCGCGGCGCGCCAAGCCTTGAGGCGAGCCCGCCCCAGCCCGATACAGGAACCGTCCCGATGGGTCATGCTCTTGCGGTCGCCGAGCGATCGAATGCCAGATCCGGCGCCCTGCCCGGCGATCAGATCGGCGCTGAGGATTTCGAGCGATTGGCCAGTCTCGTCACCCGGGAGACAGGCATCAAGCTTCCGGCCTCCAAGCGGCTGATGATCGAGGGCCGGCTGCGCAAGCGCATGCGCGCCTGCAACAAGCCCGATCTCCATGCCTATTGCCGCTATCTCTTCGACCAGGGTGGGATTGAGGCGGAGATGATCCATCTCATCGACGTCGTCACCACCAACAAGACCGACTTCTTTCGCGAGAACGAACATCTGCAGTTCCTGGAGAGCCGGATGGTGCCGGAGCTTCTGCAACGCGGCAGCAACGGCCGGCTTCTGAAGGTCTGGAGCGCGGCGAGTTCCAATGGCGCCGAGGCGTGGTCGATCGCCATGGTGCTGGAGGACATGCTGCGCCAGCGCCGGGATTTCCGGTATGCAATTCTCGGCACGGACATCTCGACCGTGGTCCTGGAACAAGCCCGACGTGCCATCTATCCCGTCGAGGCCATGGCGCCGGTTCCTACCGACAAGCGCCAGCGCTACGTCATGGAGGCGCGCGGCAATGATCTGCGCGGCGAAGTCCGCATCGTTCCCGAATTGCGCCGCCGAGCCCGGTTCGACCGCATGAACCTGATGGACGAGCGCTACCCTTACGACCGGGACGTGGACGTCATCTTCCTGCGCAACGTCCTCATCTATTTCGACAAGAACGATCAGGCCGCCGTCGTCTCCCGCCTGGTCGGCCATTTGCGGCCCGGCGGCTATCTCGTCGTCGGCCATTCGGAATCGATGGTGGTCCAGCAGGCCAATGTCCGCCCGGCCGGCCCGACGATCTTCCAAAAGGGTTAGGAGAGCCGGATGTCCATCCATCGACCCAACCCAACCGCCGAAAAGATCAAGGTGCTGATCGTCGACGATTCGGCATCCGTGCGCACGACGCTCAGCGCGATCCTGTCCGACGATCCTGAGATCGAGGTCATGGGGACGGCGGCCGATCCCTATCTGGCCGCCGAGAAAATCCGCAAGGAAGTGCCGGACGTCCTATTTCTCGACATCGAGATGCCGCGCATGGACGGTTTGACCTTCCTGAAGAAGATCATGGGTCAGCGGCCGATCCCGGTCGTCATCTGTTCGAGCCTCGCCAGCGAGCAGTCCGATGTGATGATGGAGGCGCTCGCCGCCGGCGCGGTCGACGTCATCACCAAGCCGCGCGTCGACACCAAGCAGTTCCTCACCGATTCGCGCATGCTGATCTGCGACGTGGCCAAGGCGGCCGCCCATGCCAAGGTGAGGAGTGGGGCCCGAAAAGAGGTCAAGACGGTCGTCGAGGCAAAGCAATTCGCCGACGCCGTCATCCCCGCGATCAGCGAGACGCGCGCCGCCTCGCTGCGCCGCTCCATTCCGAAAACCGAGCCGATCGTCTCCATCGGCGCCTCGACGGGCGGCACGGAGGCGCTGGCTGCGGTCCTGACCAGCCTGCCGGCCGAGAGCCCGCCGATCCTGATCGTCCAGCATATGCCGGAAGGCTTCACGGCGGCCTTTGCCCGCCGACTGAACGGCATCTGCGCGGTCGCCGTCAAGGAGGCGGCGGACGGCGACGTGGTGCTGCCCGGCCGGGTCCTCATCGCCCCCGGCAACCGCCATATGCTGCTGCGCCGCACGGCCACCCGCTACACCGTCACCGTGCAGGACGGACCCTATGTCTGCCGCCACCGTCCTTCGGTGGACGTGTTGTTCCGCTCGAGCGCGCAAAATGCCGGCGCGAACGCCATGGGCGTCATCCTGACGGGCATGGGCGACGACGGCGCGCGCGGACTGTCGGAGATGAAGGCGATGGGCTCGCACACCGTCGCCCAGGACGAGGAGACGAGCGTCGTCTTCGGCATGCCGAAGGAGGCGATCGGCCTCGGGGCGGCGGCCAAGGTCTTGCCGCTCCAGAAGATCGCCGGCGAAATCCTGCGCCATTGCGCAAGCACGGGCTTTACCGCGAAGGTAGCATCATGAGCGCATTGGCTCTTCAACATATCCACGATGACGAGGGGAATGTCGGCCAGCCCCGAAAGCGCCCTCGCCCCCTCGCTCGCAGCCACGGCTTTGCGGACCAGAGCGGCCGCCTCGACGGGACTATCGCCGGGATCGAGACGATCTTTCTCGGCATCGGCGAGAGCCTGATCAATGCCGTCGGCCTCTTGAGCGAGATGCAGGCCGCTTTCGCCTCCGTCACCGAGGTCCATACGAGCCCGGAACTGCGCGAGGCGGAGACCGCCATCCGCGTCCTTGTCGGGGAAAGCGATCATCTTCTCGCCAATATGGCGAGCGAGCGAGCCCTCATCGGCAAGCTTCTCAAATCGATCACCGCGGCCCGCCCGCGGATCGACGAATTGCGCCAGACAGTCGCCATGATCTCGGCCATCGCCGTCAATGCGAGGGTCATCGTCGCCGGCATGCGCCATGACGGTCATACCGAGCTCTCGGTCTTTACCGACGACGTCCTCAATCTGGCCCGGCGCGCCGGGACCGTCGTCGATCGCCTGCATTCGGGCCAGGCCCGCCTGCGGGCGCTTCTCGTTGACGCATCCTCGCGCAGTGAAAGCTTTGAGCGGACATTCCGCGAGGGCACCGCCCATTTGAGCGAGCGCATCGACGCCGATCTGAAGGCCGCCGTGAAAGACCGCAACCAGGCCGCCAGCGTCAGCCTGTCCGCCAAGGAGGCCTCAACCGGACTTTCCCAGCAGGCCTCGACGATCGTGGCCTCGATGCAGATCGGCGACAATACGCGCCAAAGGCTTGAACATATCTCGGCCGCTCTTCGCCTCGCCGACGAACATCCGGACGCCGCCTCGACGATCCTCGATCTCCAATGCGCCCAGATGGAAGGCACGCGCGACAAGCTTATCGAGGAAGCGCGCTATATGCAGGAGGCGATCATCGTCCTGTCGCGCGACATCGACGACGCCTTCACCGCGCTCAGCCGCGATCTCTCGGGCAACAAGGGCAAGGATGCCCCCGGCGCCGGCCGTCTGTCGGCCGATCTGTCCAAGGCCGCCGAGGAACTGTCCCGCTCGGAGGCCGAACATGGCCATATCGAGGCCTTAGCAGGGTCTATCGGCGAGAATGTCGCGACCTTCCAGGCCTGTTCGGACGAGATGCGCCAGCTCGAATTCGAGATGCGGCTCGTCAGCCTCAACACGGCCATCAGCTGCTCCCAGCTCGGCACCGAGGGCATCGCGCTCGGCGTCGTCTCCCTGCAGATGCGCGAACTCGTCGGCGAGATGGTCGCGCGGTCCGAGACGGTGGCGAGCGCGCTTTCAGAACTCGGCACGATCGCGGACGATCTCGGCCGCGTGCGCGCGGATGCGGCCGAGCGCAGCATCGCCAAGCTCGTCGGCGATGCCGAGCACAGCCAGACCTTCCTGACGACGGTCGAGGATCGCCTCGCCGGAGCGGCCCGCGAACTCTACGATCTCGGCAAGCGCGTCGCCGACCTCAGCCAGGATGCGGGCGCCGCGCTCGACCGGCTGGGCGGCATTCTGTCCGAGCTCGAAGATATCGAGACGGCGCTGAAGGACGAGGCGAACAGCCGGGACTCCAACGCCGACGCCGTGATTGCGGAGACCGACCAACAGGAGCTCTTCGCCAAGCTTCGCAAGACCTATACGATGGAGGGCGAGCGGCAGATCCACGATCGGATCGTGGGCGGCCCGTCGGGCGATTGGAGTGATGATCAGGGCGCGGCCGAGGACAGCGCGCCGGCATCGGACGATATCGACGACTTCCTCTTCTGAGCGTCAAAAGCGCTCTTGGGACCTGAACGCATCGCCCTTCGGCCGAACATCTCGGTCGGAGGGCGTTTCGCGTCGGCTTGTCTTATGCCGTCGGAGGGGTGAATTCACCGGCTCGATGGAGTTTTAAATAAATCCTGCGCTTTAAGACTAAGTTTACGAAAGAGTTGCTTGGAATTTCCGTTTCGTTACCCTGCCAACATTCAAGGCGATCCCTTACGACAACGATCCCCAGAGAGCGGCGGAGTATTCTCTAAGATGAACGAAGCGAACAAGACCGAAAGCACGTCGGACACGGCGAATGTCATCACCGCCGCAGGCGGTTTCGTGGCCGGGACGGACGGCGCCGATCGCTTCGTCGGAACGGCCGGTGAAGACGTCTTCTATGGCGGCAAGGGCGACGACGTCTATGAAGGCAATGGCGGCTACGACCAGGTCGATTTCGGCGGCAAAGCGTCCGACTATACCTTCAAGACCAATGAAGATGGAAGCGTCACGGTCTCCAGCGAGACCTATGGCACCGACACGCTGAAGGGCATCACCGGCGTTTGGTTTGCCGGCGAAGCCGCTTGGTACGACCTGAAGGATCTCGTCGCGTCTATTTCTACCGGCGATGGAGCCGGATCAGACGTCAATGTGGTTCAGGGAACGGGCGGCTACACCGAAGGCACCGACCAGGCCGACCTTCTCCTCGGCACGGCCGACACGGACGTCTTCTATGGCGGCAAGGGCGACGACCGCTATGAGGGCGGCGCTGGCTATGATCAGGTCAATTTCGACGGCAAGGCGACCGACTACACGATCACCCGCAACGCCGACGGCACGGTGAGCGTCGCTCATCCGACCTATGGCACGGACACGTTGTCGGGCATTCGCGGCCTGTGGTTTGCCGGCGAAGAGAAGCTCTACAATATCGACGATCTCGCCAAGACCGCGACCCCGGAGACCAAGCCGGATACGGGCAACGACACCGGGTCCGACACGGGCGCGGATGAGGGCAAGGGCGAGGATGCCGAAGGCGAGACCGGCAGCGACGATGGCGACGACGCCGGCAACGATACGGGCGGCGAGACCGGCTCGGAGACTGACGGCGAAACCGGTTCCGAAACCGATGGCGGCACGGACGACGGAGACGATGCCGGCTCGGATACGGCGAATGTCATCATCGCCACCGGCGGCTTCGTCGGCGGCACGGAGGGTGCCGATCGCTTCGTTGGAACGAGCGGCGAAGACGTCTTCTATGGCGGCAAGGGCGACGACGTCTATGAAGGCAATGGCGGCTATGACCAGGTCGATTTCGACGGCAAGCCGGCCGACTACAGCTTCAAGGCCAATGCCGATGGCAGCGTCACCGTTTCCAGCGAGACTTACGGCACCGACACGCTGAAGGGCATCACCGGCGTCTGGTTTGCCGGCGAAGACGCTTGGTACGATTTGAAGGATTTGATCGCGACGGTTCCGACCGGCGATGGAGCCGGATCGGACGTCAATGTGGTCAAGGGAACCGGCGGCTACACCGAAGGCACCGACCAGGCCGACCTTCTCCTTGGCACGGCAGGGACGGACGTCTTTTATGGCGGCAAAGGCGACGACCGCTATGAGGGCGGCGCCGGCTACGATCAGGTCAATTTCGACGGCAAATCCAGCGACTATACCATTACCCGCAATGGCGACGGCACGGTGAGCGTCGCTCATCCGACCTATGGCACGGACACGTTGTCGGGCATTCGCGGCCTTTGGTTTGCGGGCGAGGAGAAGCTTTACAATATCGACGACCTCGCCAAGACGGCCACCCCGGACGATAAGCCGGATACGGGCACGGACGGCGGCACTGACGACGATGCTGGCAGCGACACGGATACCGATACCGATAATGGCTCCGGCAGCGACGAGGGCGATGATGCCGGCGGCGATACGGGCGGCGAGACCGGCTCTGATGGCGGTGAGGACAGCGACAACGGCGCCGAGGACGATGCCGGCGATGACACCGACACCGGTACGGATACCGGCTCGGATGACGACGGCAAGATCAACGAGATCCACACCGATGGCGGCTTTACCGAAGGCACCGACGGAGCCGACCGCTTCATGGGTTCGCTCGCGTCCGAGACCTTCTATGGCGGCAAAGGCGACGACGCCTTCTACGGCGCCGGCGGCTACGATCAGGTCGATTACGACGGCAAGGCCTCGGACTACACCTTCGCCCGCAATGCCAATGGCTCCGTCACCGTCACCAGCGAGGCCTATGGCCAGGACCTCTTGAGCGATATCGACGGCATCTGGTTCCGCGGCGAGGAGAAGTGGTACGCCATCGACGATCTCGCCATCGACGGGTCGATCCAGGTCGGCGACACCAGCAGCTTCGACAATGTGGTTCACGCGCCCGGCGGCTATGTGGAAGGCGCCGACGGGGACGACCTCTTCATCGGCACCACCGGCGAGGATCATTTCTACGGCGGCAAGGGCGATGACAGCTTCGAGGGCGGCGCCGGATACGATCAGGTGGATTTCGACGGCAAGGCCTCGGACTACACCATCCTTCGCGGCCACAACGGCACCGTGACCTTCATCAGCGAGGACTACGGCACCGACCGGCTGACCAGCATCACCGGCGTTTGGTTCCGGGGCGAAGAGAAGTGGTACGACCTCGACGATCTCGTCAACGCGGCGCGGGAAGAGGCCGGATCGGACTGGTACAAGCCGACCGTGACCGAGATGGCGGAAAGCGGGAGCGAGCCGGCGACGGACGAGGCGCATGACGAGGCCCTCACCACCATGGTCGACCAGTTCTACGGCGCCGACATGTCGGACATACACGCCATGGACAGCCATGCCGGCGATCTCGCCCATGACGACATGACTCAGGCCGCCTGATCGGGGCGAGAACCGAGCCGATCGAGTGTCATGAGAGCGCCCCGCCAGACCGGCGGGGCGCTCTCTTTGCGTTTGCGCTTTCGTGCCCTCGCAGAAAAGGTCCCTTCCCGAATGAGTAGTGCGGCCTTGCCTTTCGGGTGAGAGTTTCCATGCGCTTAAGCATGGTAGGACTTGAGGCTCTGTTTATCCTTCCGCTTCGGGAGGCAGACATGATGTCACAAGCGCGTATACTCAACCCATCGCCGTCATCGGCCGCCGGGGTCGATCTGCCGGTGCCGGCAAGGCCCGACACCTATTCGATGGCAAAGGACGTTCTGGATCTCTTTCGATCCTTGCTGGTGGAGGTCGCATCCCCTCTTCTGCCCGAGATGAACGATCTTCTCTCCGGCCGGCTATCGGTCGGAGACGTTCCCGAAGACAGGCGGTTCCTGGCGCTTCAAGGCTTCGGCGTCTGGCACCAGCTGATCGCGATCGCGATGGAGTATGAGGGCGCGCAGTATCGGCGCCGGGAAGAGCGCGCCGGCCGCGCCATGATCGGCACCTTTGCCGATGTTCTCAGCCGGGCGAGAGATAAGGGCATAGATCGCCAGACAGTCGAGGCGGCGGTGTCGCGGCTGATGGTTCAGCCCACCATGACCGCCCATCCGACCGAGACCAAACGGGTCACGGTCCTTGAAATCCATCGGCGGATTTATCGCCGCCTCACCGAGCTTTTGACCCGCGACTGGACGCCCCAGGAGGTCGAGCGCCTCAAGGAAGCCCTGAAAGCCGAGGTCGAGATCCTCTGGCTGACCGGCGAGTTGCGGCTGGAAAAGCCTTCGGTCGCGCAAGAAGTCGATTGGGGCATCCACTTCTTCGACGAGGTTCTGTTCGAGGCCCTGCCGACGGTGGTGGAAAGCCTCGGCGACGCGCTCGGCGACACCTATAACACCGCCGCACCCGCCGATTTCCTGCATTTCGCCTCCTGGATCGGCGGCGACCGCGACGGCAATCCGTTCGTGACCGCCGAGGTCACTCGCGCCGCCCTTTCCCGCTATCGGGGTGCGGCGATCGCCTCCTATCGCGACCTCCTGAAATCGCTGTCGGCCGATCTTTCGATCGGCGTCAGCATCGTCTCTTTCTCAAGAGATTTCCGGGCCGCCCTGGACGGGCTTCTCGCCCAATGCGGGGCAAAGCGAACGGCGATCGAGGCCCGCAATGCGGGCGAGCCTTTCCGCCAATATTGTGCCGCCCTCGCCTGCCGGCTGGAGGCGACGGAAGCCGCCGATCGCGGCGAGCGGTCCGGGGTGACGCCCTATGCGAGGCCGGCCGAATTTCTGCGCCTCGTCCAGATCCTCATCGCGGCCTTGCGCGAAAGCGGCGCGCCGAGCGCGGCCGCGCGCAAGGTCCTGCCGCTCGAACGGCGCCTGCGCATCTTCGGCTTCCACACGGTGCGGCTCGACATCCGCCAGAACGCCACCGTCGTGAACCGCTCCCTCGCCGAAATCCTGTCGGCGATCGACGGAAAGGCGATCAAAGGGCCGGATGACCCAGACTGGCCGCATCGCCTCGTTTCGGCCCTGCGCGAGGAGGCCCCCGACCTGTCGAAGTTAGACCTGTCGGACGAGGCCCGCGATCTCGTCGAACTCTTCGAGCTTCTCGGCGAAGCGCGCCTGCGCGACCCGTCCTCGATCGGCGCCTTCATCCTGTCGATGACAACCTCGGCCGAGGATCTGATCGCGGTCTATCTTCTGGCCCAATGGTGTTCGGACAAGGCCTCAAGCATCATGGCGCCGATGCCGATCGTGCCCTTGTTCGAGACGATCGACGATCTTCGCGCCTCCCACGAAATCCTCGATACGATCTTCTCCAACCGAGCCGTGCGCCGCCTCATCCGGGAAGCGGGCGACCGGCAGGAGGTCATGCTCGGCTATTCCGACAGCAACAAGGACGGCGGCTTCTTCACCTCCAACTGGGAGCTCGCCAAGGCCCAGGTCGCCCTGAAGCGCATCGGCCGCAAGCACCGGGTCGAAGTCTCCTTCTTCCACGGGCGGGGCGGCTCGGTCAGCCGGGGCGGCGCGCCGGCCGGACGGGCGATTGCCGCCCAGCCCATCGGCACCGTCGAGGGCCGCATGCGCGTCACCGAACAGGGCGAGATCGTCTCTGCGAAATTCGCCAATCGCGGCACCGCCCTCACCATTCTGGAACGGCTCGTCGGCGCCGTTCTCGACCATACGCTGCAGCCGCCCGACACCGCCCGGCCCGACGAGATCGGCGAATATAAGGAGGCCTTCGAAGCCTTGTCGGGCCTCAGCCAGGTCAAATATCTCGACCTCGTCCGAATGCCGGGCTTCATCGACTATTTCAACGAGGCGAGCCCGGTGGAGGAGCTGGGGCTCCTGAAAATCGGATCGCGCCCGGCACGCCGCTTCGGCTCGGCGCCGCAAAACCTCTCCGACCTGCGGGCGATCCCCTGGGTCTTTGCCTGGAGCCAGAACCGCCACATGCTGACCGGCTGGTACGGCATCGGCACGGCGCTGTCCTCCTTCACGGGCGTTCGGGGCGAATCCGGCCATACACTTCTCAAGAAGATGTACGACACCTCGCCGCTCTTTCAGCTGGTGATCGACGAGGCCGAGAAGCTTCTCTTCCAATGCGATCTGACGATCGCACGCCTCTATGCCGATCTCGTCAACGATCCAATCGCCGCAAAGAATGTCTTCGCCGTCATCGAAGCCGAGGCGAAGCTCACCGAGGAAATGATCCTGTTTTTGACACAGGAAAAGAGCCTCGCCTTGCGCTTTCCCGAGTTCCGCACCCGGACCGAGAGCATGCGCCCTCAGATGGAAGGGCTTCACCGCCTGCAGGTAGACCTCTTGCGGAAGGTGCGGGCCGGCCGGGGCGCCGACGATGCGCGCGCGGAGGATGTCGACGCGCTTTTGATGACCATCCACGTCATTTCCGGCGGTCTCGGATGGACAGGATAACGGAGGAAAGAACAATGGATGCACGAGTTCCCGCCCAGACCCGCTTCTTCGCCGATCGGCTGGCCGATCGCGATCCGGACATCTTCGGAACGATCGAACGCGAATATGGCCGCCAGCGCGACGAGATCGAGCTGATCGCCTCGGAGAACATCACCAGCCGTGCCGTCATGGAGGCGCAGGGCTCGGTGATGACCAACAAATATGCCGAAGGCTATCCCGGCCGGCGCTATTATGGCGGCTGCCAATATGTCGATCAGGCGGAGGAGCTGGCGCGCGAGAGGCTGAAAAAACTGTTCGGATGCGCCTGGGTGAATGTTCAGCCCAATTCCGGCAGCCAGGCCAATCAGGCGGTCTTCCTGACGCTTCTCAAGCCCGGCGACACCATTATGGGTCTCAATCTGGCCGCCGGCGGGCATCTGACCCACGGCGCCAAGGTCAACATGTCCGGCAAATGGTTCAACGCCGTCCATTACGGCGTCGACAAGGACACAGGCCTGATCGACATGGACGCGGTGGAAGCGCTCGCCGAAGAGACCAAGCCGGCCCTCATCATTGCCGGCCATTCGGCCTATTCCCGCCATCCGGACTTTGCCCGCTTCCGCCAGATCGCCGACAAGGTGGGCGCGAAACTCCTGGTGGACATGGCCCATTTCGCCGGTCTCGTCGCCGGCGGGGTTCATCCGAGCCCGTTGCCCCACGCCCATGTGGTGACCTCCACCACCCACAAGACCCTTCGCGGACCGCGTGGCGGCATCATCCTCTCCAATGACGAGGAGCTCGGCAAAAAGCTCGATTCGGCGGTCTTTCCAGGCCTCCAGGGCGGCCCCCTGATGCATGTGATCGCGGCCAAGGCCGTTGCTTTCGGCGAGGCGCTGACGCCCGAATTCCGCGACTATATGAAGGCCGTCGTCGCCAATGCGAAGATGATGGCCGCGACCCTTCGGGCCGGCGGCGTCGACATCGTCTCAGACGGCACGGACTCCCATCTGATGCTCGTCGATCTGCGGCCCAAGGGCCTCACGGGCAAGGCGGCGGAAGCCTCGCTCGGGCGCGCCCACATCACATGCAACAAGAACGGTATTCCGTTCGACCCGGAAAAGCCGATGGTGACATCCGGCATTCGGCTCGGCACACCGGCCATAACGACCCGTGGCTTCGGCGAGGCGGAGGTGAAGACCGTGAGTGAGCTCATCCTCGAAGTGCTCGAAGGCCTTTCCAAACACGGCGATGAGGGCAATGGCCCAACCGAAACCGCCGTGCGCGGCAAGGTCGCCGAGCTGCTCAAGGATTTCCCGATCTATCCGCAGATCTGAACGAGCCAATCGTTCGCTTCGAGGGCACCCGCGTCAGATGGAAATGGCGGACGATTGGTCGGAGCGTTGAGACCGGTCGTCATCCTCGCACTCGAAGAGTGCGGGGACCCTGTGTGTTTGGGATAGTGTAGAGTGAGTGCGGGAAGGAGACCGACGGGACCCTGATCGCCCACGGGTAGATCGTGGCATGGCTCGATCCCTTC
>NZ_FWXR01000033.1 GCF_900176465.1 Fulvimarina manganoxydans | reverse complement strand
CGCCGCGGCGCCACCGCCGTCGTCGATGAGCGCCATATAGGCCCCAGCTCCGCGCCCCGTCAACACCCCTCTTCGTAAAAAGTTCAAAAAAGTTCCGGGAGACCCGAAATGGCTCGTGGCAAAGCCCCGTGTGCCTTGGAAAGCGCCGGTAGACCCAGTCGATGTCCAGGGCGGCGCAAAGCTGGCTTCAGACCTCGACAGTCCCGAATTCGCTCGCCAATCGACGGGCCTGGCTGTCGATCTCCCGCACGCGCTCTAGACGCATAGTGTCAAAGACGCCTGTCTCAGACGCCATCTGGTCGAGAACCCGTTCGACCAGTGCGGCCATGTCGAGAAAGCCGATCCGCCCGGCGATGAAGAGGTCGAGCGCGACTTCCTTGGCGGCGTTGAAGACGGCGCCCGTATAGCCGCCCGCCTGCATGACCTCCCGCGCAAGCCGCAGGGCGGGATGGCGCCTTTCATCGGGATCGCGGAATGTCAGGGCGCCGATCCGGGCGAGATCGAGGCGCTCGATCGGCAGCTCGCGACGATCCGGCCAATTCAGTGCATATCCGATCGCATGGCGCATGTCGGGCGCGCCGAGATGGGCCATCATCGCGCCGTCGCGAAAGCCGACCAGCGCATGGACGAGCGATTCGGGATGGATGACCGCCTCGATTCGCTCCGGCGCGATCCCGAAGAACTCATGGGTCTCGATCAGCTCCATCGCCTTGTTGAAGAGGCTCGCACTGTCGATGGTGATGCGCTGGCCCATCGACCAGTTGGGATGGGTGGCGGCTTCGGCGAGGGTCGCGTGGCGCAGGCGCTCGGTCGGCCAGTCGCGAAAGGCCCCGCCCGAGGCGGTGATGACGATCCGCTCGACGGCGGCGATGTCCTCGCCGATCAGCGCCTGGAAGATCGCCGAATGCTCCGAGTCGACGGGGAGGATGGTCGCGCCATGGGCTTTAGCGGTCGACAGGAGAAGCGGGCCGGCGCAGACCAGGCTCTCCTTATTGGCAAGCGCAAGGGTGCGTCCCTGCTTCAAGGCTTCGAGACCGGGCTCAAGCCCCGCCGAACCGACGATCGCGGACATGGTCCAGTCGACGGGCCGGGCCGCCGCCTCGATCAGCGCCTTTGGCCCTGCCGCCGCCTCCACATTCGAGCCCGCCAGCCGGGCGCGCAATTCCTCAAAGCCGTCCGGGTCGGCGGTGACCGCCAGCTCGACGCCAAGGCGTTTCGCATCTTCGGCCAGCCTTTCCAGATTGCGCCCCCCCGTCAGCGCGACGACATGAAAGTCGCCGGGCCGGCGCGCCAGAAGATCGATCGTGTTCTGACCGATCGATCCGGTCGCACCCAGGACAGACACACGCTTCATACTCGACCTTCCCCGCATTTTTTGATGTCGCCGTCTTCCGAGGTCGCGTCCAGACGCTTCGATGCCGAACGGATGGCGGGCGATCCGTGCCACCGTTTCCAAGGGTTAAGGGCAAGCCGTGACCGAATCCAGCCCGATGGGCTAGCGCGTCTCTCTCAAGGGTCGGCGGGAATGTCAGACGCCGCGCCCATCCGGCGCCCTCGCCCGGTCCGAATTCGCCGGCCGCTTCATGCGCCCGCAGCGCTCGGAGCAGTAGCGCACCTCGTCCCAGACCCGCGCCCATTTCTTGCGCCAGACCATGGGGCGCCCGCAGGCGGCACAGGTCTTGGTCGGGAGGTCGGACTTCTTGCGCATAAGTTGTATTTGGGCCGGTGCCTGTGTCTTGTCGAGCCGTACCAAGCCTGCCTCGCCGCGCCCCGACGTCGCAGTTGACCTCACAGAGGCTCACCGCATCTGCCGGGATCGACAGCGCCGCCGGCACAGGCCAGGCGCGATGACATGGCGGAGCGAGCAGGAATGGGACGATATCTGATCTATGGCGGCAATGGCGGCATCGGCTCGGCGATCGCACGGCGGTTGTCCAAGGGCGGCCATGAGTTGGTTCTGGCCGGCCGAAACGAGGCGGAGCTGGCGAAGATCGGCGAGGAGCTCGGCGCCAAGACCCTCATCTGCGACGTCATGGACGAAGCGGCGATCGACAGCACGGCCTCAGAAGCTGGCGACAGCCTCGACGGGCTCGTCTATGCCGTTGGCTCGATCAATCTGAAACCTTTCGCCCGCGCCTCCTCCGATGATTTCCTCGCGGACTTCAAGCTGAATGCCCTCGGCGCCGCGAAAGCCTTCCAGGCCTCGTCCAAGGCGTTGATGGCGGCCGAGAATGGGGCGAGCGTCCTCTTCTTCTCCACCGTCGCGGTCGAACAGGGTTTTGCCGCCCATGCCTCGATCGCCATGGCCAAGGGCGCGATCGTCGGGCTGACGCGCACGCTTGCCACCGAATATGCGCCGAAGATCCGGGTCAATGCCATCGCCCCATCCCTCGTCGACACAGCCCTTGGCCAGACCGTCGCGGGCAATCCGAAAATGGCCGAGGCCGTCGCCAAGATGCACGCCATTCCCCGTCTCGGACAGCCCGACGACATCGCGGCGATGGGCGAACTTCTCCTGACCGAGGCCGGCTCCTGGATCACCGGCCAGGTCATCGGCATTGATGGCGGGCGCTCCGCCATCCGCGTCATGAAGAGCTGACCGGCCCGTCATGGCAGCGCTTCGCTTCGTTCTCGGCGATCAGCTCAGCCGGGAGATCTCGTCTTTGAGCGATCTCGAAGCCGGCGATACCGTCTTGATGGTGGAGGTCGCGGCGGAGGCGAATTACGTCCGTCACCATCAGCGCAAGATCGCCTTTCTCTTCGCCGCCATGCGCCATTTCGCCGATGATCTGAGAAAGCGGGATGTCAGCGTCGACTATGTCCGGCTCGACGACGAGGCCAATACCGGCTCCTTCACCGGCGAGTTGCAGCGGGCCGTCGAACGCCATGCGCCGGATCGCGTCGTCGTGACCGAGCCCGGCGAGTGGCGCGTCCGCGAGATGATGGCGGATTGGCGCGAGGAGGTTGCTTGCGAGGTCGAAATCCGGCCCGACGACCGTTTCATCTGCTCGCATGAGCGCTTCTCGGAATGGGCGGAGGGCCACAAGGACCTTCGCATGGAGTATTTCTATCGCGAGATGCGGCGCGAGACCGGCTATTTGATGGAGGGCGACAAGCCGGCCGAGGGCAAATGGAATTTCGACCATTCCAATCGCGAGCCGTTGAAGACGAGCGTCAAAGCGCCGGAGCGGCCGACCTATTCGGTCGATGAGGGGACGCAGGAGGTCATCGACCTCGTATCGTCTCGCTTCGGCAATCATTTCGGCAGCCTGGAGGATTTCGACTATCCGGTGTCACGGCGCCAGGCGCTGCATTATCTCAACTGGTTCATCGACGAAGCCCTGCCCGATTTCGGCACCTTTCAGGACGCCATGCGTTCCGGCGAGCCGCTGCTGTTCCACTCCCACATTTCGGCCCTCATCAATTGCGGGCTGATCGACCCGCGCGAAGCCTGCGACCGGGCCGAGCACGCCTATCGGGACGGCACGGCGCCGATCAATGCGGTGGAAGGCTTCATCCGCCAGATCATCGGCTGGCGCGAATTCATCCGGGGCGTCTATTGGCGCGAGATGCCGGACTATGCCGCCTCCAACAAGCTTCTCGCCCAGCGCAAGCTGCCGGACTTCTTCTGGACGGGTGAGACCGATCTCAACTGCCTGAAACAGTGCTTTGCCGAGGTGAAGGCCAGCGCCTATAATCATCACATCCAGCGGCTGATGGTGATCGGCAATTTCTGCCTTCTCTGCGGCTTCGATCCACGCGAGGTGCAGGAATGGTATCTCGTCGTCTATCACGACGCCTATGAGT
Organism: Fulvimarina manganoxydans; assembly: GCF_900176465.1. Lineage (GTDB taxonomy): Bacteria > Pseudomonadota > Alphaproteobacteria > Rhizobiales > Rhizobiaceae > Fulvimarina > Fulvimarina manganoxydans. Next base: position 27,792 of record NZ_FWXR01000033.1, on the reverse strand, counting down.
GGGTGGAAATGCCGAATGTGGTCGGCATGATCCTCTATGCCGATGGCGGTCTCTTCGCCTCCAAGCCCTATGCGGCTTCGGCGAACTATATCGACAAGATGAGCGACTATTGCGGCGACTGCGCCTATTCGGCCTCCAAGAAGACCGGCGAAGGCGCCTGCCCGTTCAATGTGCTCTATTGGGATTTCATCGCCCGCAACAAGGACCGGCTGAAGGGCAATCCCCGCATGAACCGCACCTATGCGACGCTTGAGCGGATGGATGGCGAGAAGGTGAAGACCATCCGCAGGGAAGCGACGCGGTTTCTCGACGGGCTGGTCGCGACCGGGGATTATTGAACGCGATGGCTCCCCACGAATTCATGGCCTTGCGCATAAAGGCGCGAACCTCCTGCGAGGCCCAACACGCATCGATTGACCCGGCCCGATGGGCCTTTATCTGCCACGCGCAATGACCCTGTCTCTTCGAACGCCCGATGATCGATCGCAGCCTTTCGGCGGAGAAGAGGGCGCGCGAAGCGGGTCGAAGCGACTGGCCCGCTTCTTTGCCAGCCGCCCCGGACGCGGCCTCGTCATGGCGTTGCTCGTCGCTCTGATGATCGTCTGGTTCCGCATTCTCGGACGGCCCCTCACCTGTCCTTGCCGGACGATCGAGCTCTGGCAGGGCAGCCTCGATCCGGCGGAGAACAGCCAGCAATTTTCCGACTGGTATTCGGCGCTCCACGTCATTTTCGGCATGGGGCTCTACGCCTTCCTGAAGCGCATGCGCCCGACCTGGCCACGCGGCGCGCTTCTGACGCTCGCCATCGCCTCCTCGGTTCTGTGGGAGGCGATGGAGAACACGCCGGCCCTCATCGCCTTGTTCGACGGCGCCGACGGGGCGCCGGCCTATTCGGGGGATTCGGTCTTGAACGCCCTCGGCGACACCCTCTTCGTCGCCATCGGCTTCCATCTGGCCGCGATCCTGCCCGTCGCCGCAACGGTTTTCCTCGCCATGGGACTGGAACTGACCGTCGCCCTCGGCGCCCATGACGGCTTCGTCATCGGGACGGCGCGGCTCTTGAACATCCCCTGAATGCGAGCCGCGTTCCGCCTGCCTCATCATCAATGAGATGAGCGATGAGCGATGAGCGATGAGCGATGAGCGATGAGCGATGAGCGATGAGCGATGAGCGATGAGGACAAAGCTGCCGGTCCGCGCGTCAACGCCTTTCGGTCAAGCTCGTCCGGCAAGCGAGGAAATACACGAAATTTCACCATACGGCGCGAAAAGCAATAATTAAACTTTTGCGTTGAATTTAGGTGTCATTCCATTCGTGGATCTGCTGATTGCCCCGCTCTGCGAACGCCCAGTCGAGACATGATGCCCGTCAACCTCGCTCTTTGGAACTCATCATGACAATTAGTCGGCTTGTTAACGTCCTTATAATGCTCATTGGTCTTGTCGCCATCTCGTTTCCGATCAGCAATCTGAAGGAAAGCGTGACGGTTATGCAGGACGCGCAGACGTCCGCACAATATGCGCGTCTATCCAGCGCCCTTCTGACGATGCAGATGGGCCTATTGTCCGAGAAGGCAGACAGCCCCAATCTAATGCGTATGGATGGTCAGACGCTGTCAAAGGCGCGAGCCCTCATTCAAGGGAATCGGGAGACCGTCGATCGTGGCTTTGCAAGTGCTGAAGCGATCTGGAGTGATCTCGCCGACGCCGATCTCGTCTCGCTGCGGGACGCCATTTCTGACCGCATGTCGGCCCTTGTCGCGCTGCGTGCCGATCTGGATCAGCAACTCACCCGGCCTCTGACAGAACGCGACCCCGGCTTCGGCGAGAAATTCGGCAAGGCTGGGAATGCCCTGATGGCGGCGACGGTTGATTTCTCCAAGCCAATCGAGCGCTTCATCGCCAATTTCGACCCAGCCACCGCCAATCTGATCCGGATCAAGAACGGCGCTTGGCAGACACGTAATGTCGGCGGGTCCGTCTGGGAAATCGCGCATGGTCCCTATACCGGTGGCGATCTTCTCTCCGCGGAAGACAAGCAAAAGCTGAGCGTGATCGCCGGTCGTACGCAAACCTATTGGGAAAACGTCCAGGAGGAAGCCAACGATCCGGATGTGCCAGCACCGGTCCGTGATGCGGTCGCGAAAGCGAATGCGAGCTATTTCGAGGGCGACTTCGGCAAATTGCGCCAGGACGTGGTGGATTCCGTCGCGTCGGACGCCATGCCGTCAATGCCCTTTGCGGACTGGCTCAGCCAACTCATCACGGCCATCAACACGATCACCGACGTCGCGTCGATTTCAGTCAACGCTGCCGTCGATACGGCTATGGCACAGTACGAGGCGCGTATCTTCGAGGTTCAACTGGCTGGGGGAATCTGTCTGGTTGTGGTCGGGATTTGGGCTATCGGCTATCTCATCTTGCGCAGGCGGCTCTTCATCCCTCTAGCCGCGATTACGCAGAGCGTCGAGAAGATCGCCGCCGGCCAACTCGATACGACGATTCCAAGCATTGGGCAAAAGGATGAGATCGGACAGATGGCGGCAGCAGTCGAAGTCTTCCGCAACGCTGCCATCCGGAATGTGACGTTGGAGGCGGAAGCGGCGGAGAACCGATCGCGCTCGGAGGCCGAACGCATCGAAATGCAGCGCCGCGTGGAGGAAGAGGCCGAACAACGCTTGCAGCAGGCGACAGGTGCGCTTGCAACGGGGATTCGGCGCTTGGCTTCCGGAGACATGCTCTGCGAAATCGACGAAGAGTTCGCGCCGCAGTTCGAGTCGCTCCGCGCGGACTTCAATATGTCCGTGCGCCAACTGCGCGACGTTCTCGTCGTAGTATCCCAATCAGCCGCATCGGTCGATGCGGGCAGCAAGGAGTTCTCTGTCGCAACCGACAATCTGACACAGAGGACAGAACAGCAGGCGGCTTCGATCGAGCAGACCGCCGCTGCTCTCAGCGACATCCTCAGCCAGGTTCGCTCGACATCCAGCCGGACGATGGAGGCGCGCAAGATCGTGCACGGAAGCCGCTTGCAAGCCGACAACGCTCAGAATGTCGTGACGGATGCGATCGACGCCATGCGCAATATCGAGACGTCGTCCGCGAAGATCACGCAGATTATCGGCTTGATCGACGAGATCGCCTTCCAGACAAATCTCCTGGCACTCAACGCTGGTGTCGAAGCCGCGCGCGCAGGCGAATCTGGCAAGGGATTTGCCGTCGTGGCCCAGGAAGTGCGTATGCTCGCACAGCGGTCGACGGAAGCCGCGAAAGACATCAAGAAACTGATTGGAGATGCATCCAATGCCGTCTCCGAAGGCGTGCGTCTCGTTAATGAAACGGGCGAAGGCCTCTCCTCGATCGCTGGCATGGTGCAGACCGTCGACACGCATATCAATGCGATCGCCAGCGACGCAGAGCAGCAGACCAGCAACCTCGGCGAAGTCAGCAACGCCATCAATCTGATGGAAAAGGCGACCCAGCAGAACGCAGCGATGGCGGAAGAGATGACGGCAGCAAGCAATGACCTGCACGACGAGGCGGATCGGCTCTCGGCTGAACTCGCCAACTTCCGCTTGGTCTCAGAGAAGCAGCAAGGTCAAGGCGGCACAGGGCATCAGGCGCATTCCCGAAGCCGCGCAGCGGCCTAACGAAGCCGCTTCGATGGCAAAGACAACAGGGGCGTCGCCAAGCTGGCGGCGTCCATAGCGCTGCGAATGGAGTGGAGACGCGGAAGAGCAGCATGAGGTTTTGGCATCATGCCCTGGGGAGTGCTCATCGTTGCGCAGGGTGTTCGGTGGCCTCCTGTGAAGAATTTATAAATCATTGAAATCGCTGACTGATCGTCTTCTGTAAAGATTTGACTTTTGCCTGTTTCAGCCGGCTGTGTGCGGATAGACTTGCAAATTGCGTTGCGGCGTCAGGCGTGATTCCATGCATTTGGGGTCCATGAATCGGGAGCGGCGGGACAGCGGGCAGACGGACATGTTCCGGGCCCGGCTCGACCAGATCGTCGACATGAACCATGCGCTCGCCAGGCTCGGCCGGGCGATCGACTGGCGGTTTCTGGAGGAGCGGTTCGGCGCGGTTTACACCGACGCGCCCGGCCACCCGCCGCTGCCGACCCGGCTGATGGCCGGGCTCGCCATCCTGAAGGCGATGCACGACCTGTCCGACGAGGCGCTCTGCGATCGCTGGCTGGAGAACCCGTACTATCAGCTGTTCTGCGGCGAGGAGTTCTTCTGCCATAAGCTGCCTTTCGACCGCTCCTCGATGACGCGCTGGCGCCAGCGGATGGGCGAGGAGCGGCTGAACGCGCTTTTGCAGGAGAGCCTCGCCACAGCGACCCGAACCGGCGCGGCCAAGCCCGCCGACTTCACCAGGGCCGTCGTCGATACGACAGTGCAGCCCAAGGCGATCGCCCATCCGACCGATGCCAAGCTGATGCAGCGCTCGCGAGAACGGCTGGTGCGCCTGGCCAAGACCCTGGGGATCGATCTGCGCCAGTCCTATGAGCGGGTCGGCAAGTTTGCCCTGATCAGGCAGCAGCGCTACGCCCATGCCAAGCAGTTCAAGCGGGCGAACAAGGCGCTCAGGACCCTCAAGACCTATCTCGGCCGGGTCATCCGCGACATCGTCAGGAAGACCAAGGGCGACCCGGAGCTGGAAGCGGCGGTGGCCCACGAACTCATGCTCGCTCGCAGGGTCCATGCCGGCAACCGCAATCTCATTCCCCTCTGTGGCCAGCCGAAAGACGCCGATCTCCGGGTCTTCAGCCTGCATGCGCCCGAGGTCGAGTGCATCGGCAAGGGGAAAGCCCATCGGCCCTATGAGTTCGGCGTCAAGGTCTCCGTCGCCACCACACTGAAGCGCTCCAAGGGCGGCCAGTTCGTCACCCATGTCGCGGCGTTGCCCGGAAAACCGTATGACGGGCACACGCTGGCGACAGTCATTCCCGCAATCGAGGCTCAAGTCGGCGCGACCCTCACGCGGATCATCGCGGACGCCGGCTACAAGGGCCACAACGCGCCGCAAAGCCACCGCTTCAAGGTCTACACCTCGGGCCAGAAACGCGGCATGACCGACACGATCCGGCGTGAAATGAAAAGGCGGGCGGCCGTCGAACCCGTCATCGGCCATCTCAAGGCCGACCACCGGATGGGCCGCAATTATCTCGCCCACAGCATCGGCGACGCCGCCAATGCCGTCCTAGCCGCCGTCGGCTACAACTTCCGCCGAATCCTCGCTTGGCTAAAGCTTTTTGTCGCCTTCATCCAAGCCGCGGTCATCACAATGCTCGCTCAGGGCCAGCTTTGCCCGGCGGCTTAATCAGCCTTCTTCACGGACGACAGAACGACGAACGCACCGCTTAACGCTAACACGTCATCACACTGGTAGCGCTCAGCCCCGTCTGCGATAGTCCCGCCATGACCGGCCTGCTGCATGACAGGCTGATCACCTCGATCTTGCCGTCATCGACGGGGTCGAACCTCAGCTGCACCGCGTGGTTGGATCGGATGAGATGGCGATATTTTCCCTCCTCCTGAAACTCGGGCTCGTTCTTCTCCTTTCTCTGATTTTAGGTCTGTCCAGTTGCGGCAACTCGTGGGTATGGCATGAAAGGCTGACCGTAACGGTCGACACACCGGACGGCACCAAATCGGCGTCGGGTGTGCTCAAGACCGAATTTTACGAAAAGCCTTTCCCTCGACTGACACCTGATGCTCCTCGTACGACGTACACACATGGCGGCGAGGCGATAGCCCTAGAGGTCAAGCCAGGAAGGTACATCTTCGCGTTATTGAATAGCTTGCCGTATACCTTCGATCTCTTCTATCCAGAGCAACCACCTCTGGATGCAGCGCCTAAGCTGATGGAGGATGATGCCATTGGCGCCACCATAACGATGCCGCCGTCGAGCTATCCACTGCTCGTTACTTTTGAGAACATTAATGACCCGACTAGCCTTAAGCTCGTCGATCCAAATGATATTCAGGAAGCCTTCGGGCCAGGCTACAAGCTCAGATCAATTACGATAACCATTACCAACGAGCCCGTCACGAAAGGTCGTATTGAGTCTATCCTAAGCTGGTGAGCGTCCTATCGCGATGCGGATGGCCAGATGAAACCCCTTACCTATCCATACGATAGTCCTCGAGGTTTCCGTTTTTTGCGCCCGACAAGCTTCTTGTCTCGGTACTAACCTCCTTGACGGAGCTTTTATGAATTGGCTTCGATGGTTTTGCGTTGATTGATCATGACAGGCCATCGGCCCTCTTATCGGACCGATGTTTCCGATGAAAATCTTACTGTGGTCGCGCCCTATCTTCGGCTTCTGGGTGAAGAGGCTGGTCAGCACGATCATCACTTTCGCGAGGTCTTCAACGGGTTGCGATATTTGGTGAAGACTGGCATTCCGTGACGGTTCATGCCGCATGTCCCGCCGCCCTGGGCGGCTGTCTATCAACAGATGCAGCGCTGGCCCGCGGCGCACGGCTTTCTCGACATCGCCGGCGATCTTCGCGCTGTCCCGCGCATGGCGGGCGGCCTCGACACCCATCCAGCAAGACAGAAATCCCATGAAGGCGATGCTCTTCAAGCGCTTTGGCGAGGCTCCCGAGATCCGCAGCGTTCCAGACCCGGCGCCTGCGCCAGACGGCGTCGTGATCGAGGTGATGGCGACGGGGCTGTGCCGGAGCGACTGGCATGGCTGGATGGGCCACGACACCGACATTCGCCTGCCCCATGTGCCGGGCCATGAATTTGCCGGCGTGGTGTCCGCGGTCGGCCGGGACGTCAAACGCTTCCGGCTGGGCGAGCGGGTGACCGTGCCCTTCATCGCCGCCTGCGGGGCTTGCCGGGAATGCCATGCCGGCCATCAGCAGGTCTGCGAGGCGCAGTTTCAGCCGGGCTTCACCCATTGGGGGTCCTTCGCCGAATTCGTCGCGATCGACCGGGCCGACGCCAATCTCGTTCGCCTGCCGGACGACATGGCCTATGCGACCGCCGCGAGCCTCGGCTGCCGTTTCGCGACCTCCTTCCGCGCCGTCGTCGATCAGGGCCGGGTCAAAGGCGGCGAATGGGTGGCGGTCCATGGTGCGGGCGGCGTCGGCCTGTCGGCGATCATGATCGCCTCTGCGCTCGGTGCTCAGGTTGTCGCGATCGACATCTCGCCCGGCAAGCTGGATCTCGCCCGGTCCATGGGGGCGAGCGCGACCGTCAATGCCCGCGAGGTTTCCAGCGTCGTCGAAGCGGTGCGCGAGATCACCGATGGCGGGGCGCATTTGTCGCTCGACGCCCTCGGCCATTCGGAGACCTGCTTCAACTCGGTCTCCTGTCTCAGGCGCCGCGGCCGACATGTGCAGGTGGGCCTCATGCTGGCCGACCACGCCCATGCCAAGATCCCGATGGCCCAGGTGATCGGGCAGGAATTGGAGATCTATGGCAGCCACGGCATGCAGGCCTGGCGCTATGACGCGATGCTCGCCATGATCCTGTCCGGAACGCTGAGGCCTGAGCGCCTCCTGGGTGCGACGCTTTCCCTCGAAGACGCTATCCCCGCGCTCATCGGCATGGACCGGCAAGCGCCCGATGGCATCACGATCATCGATCCGAAGCGATCCGACGCCTGACGCGAGGACGGGCCCCTCTTCATCCGATCAGCACGAGACGGATCAAATAGGCAATCGTGAAGATGACCGCGAGGCCGGCGAGCCAATAGAGCGCGAACCAGCCGAGGCGCCGCGAAAGCGGTCCGGGCGCCTCGCCGCGATCGTGGCGGGTCGTATCGACCTTGTCGGGGCGGCGCTCGGCCATCAGTGATAGCCCTCGCCCTCGACGACCTTCCCACGGAAGACCCAATAGGCATAGGCGGTATAGACGAGGATCATCGGGATCAGCACCGCCGCGCCGACCAGAAGGAAGAGGAGCGACTCCTCGGGAGCCGCCGCCTGCCAGATGGTGACGTCGGGCGGAATGACATTGGGCCAGAAATTGATGCCGAGGCCGACAAAGCCGAGCAGGAACAGGCTGAGCGCCGACAGAAAGGGCCGCACATGCTTGCCCTTGAGGAGCGAGTCGAACAGGCTGTAGGCGGCAAAGAGCACGAAGAGCGGCACCGGCGCCACATAGAAGGCCTGGGGTAGGCCAAACCAGCGCCAGTAGAATTCGGACTCCAGGAACGGCATCCAGATCGACACGCCGCCCATGGCAAGGAGCGTCAGAACGGCCAGCGGAAAAGCGTAGCGCCGGGCCGTGTCATGGACGTCGCCTTCGGTCTTCATGACGAGCCAAGTGGCGCCGAGAAGCCCGTAGCCGACAACGAGGGCAAAGCCGGTGGCGAGCGAAAAGGGCGTCAGCCAGTCGAACCAGCCGCCGGCATAGGCCCGTCCCTCCACCTCGATGCCCTGGACGAGGGTGCCGAGCGCAATGCCTTGCGAGAACGCCGCGAAGATCGAGCCGATGAAGAAGGACCAGTCCCAGAGGAACCGGCCGCGCACGGTCTTGAAACGGTATTCGAAGGCAACGCCCCGGAAGATCAGGGCGAGCAGCATCACGATGATCGGCGCATAGATCGCCGGCATGATGATGGCATAGGCAAGCGGGAAGACGGCGAAGAGCCCGCCGCCCCCCAGGACAAGCCAGGTCTCGTTGCCGTCCCAGATGGGCGCGACCGAATTCATCGCCGTGTCGCGGCTTTCATGGCGCCCGAGAAACGGAAAGAGGATGCCGACGCCGAGATCGAAGCCGTCGAGAATGACATAGGCGATCACGGCGAAGGCGATGAGAAAGGCCCAGACGACTGCCAGATCCATCACGTGGCTCTCCTCTTACTCAGCCGGCGCGGGTGGGTTGTGACGATCGAGCGACGGCGCGGGGGTGATGCCGGCCGTGCGAATCGGATGATGCGGCGGCGTGTCCTCATCGAAGGGTGAGGGCTCCTTGGCCATCTGCCGCAGGATGTAGAAGGTGCCGGCGCCAAAGAGCAGGAAATAGACCACGATGAAGGCGATCAGCGAGGTGCCGACGGCCTCGGCCGCGATGGGCGAATGGCTTTCGGCGGTCCGCAACAGGCCATAGACCGTGAAGGGCTGGCGCCCGACCTCGGTGGTCACCCAGCCGAAGAGCACGGCGAGAAAGCCGGACGGGCCCATGGCGACAGTCGCCCGCTGCAGCCACTTGTTCTCGTAGAGCGTGCCGCGAAAGCGCGACCAGAGCGACCAGAGGCCGATGCCGAGCATGAGGAAGCCGAGGCCGACCATGGCGCGGAAGGTGTAGAAGACGACGCCGACCGGGGCCCAGTCCTCGCGCGGGAAGGCTTCGAGACCCTGAACGACCCCATCTAGGGAATGGGTGAGGATGATCGAGCCGAGATAGGGGATGGTGACGGCATAATCCATCTGCCCCGCATCCATGTCGGGGATGCCGAACAGGGTCAGGCCCATCGGCCCGTCCGTATTGGTCTCGAAATGGCCCTCCATCGCCGCGACCTTGGCCGGCTGGTGTTCCAGCGTGTTGATGCCGTGGAGATCACCGGCGAAGATCTGGATCGGCGTGACGATCGCCGCCATCCAGAGAGCCATGGAGAACATGGTCCGCGCCGCCGCATTGTAGCGATTGCGCAGGAGATGAAAGGCGCCGACCGCGCCGACGACGAAGGCCGTCGTGAGATAGGCCGCCAGCACCATATGGACGAGGCGATAGGGGAAGGACGGGTTGAAGATGACCGCCCACCAGTCGGCGGGGATGAACTGACCGTCGGCATTGATCGCGTAGCCGGCCGGCGTGTGCATCCAGGAATTGACCGACAGGATCCAGAAGGCCGACATCAGCGTGCCGAGCGCGACGATGATGGTGGCGAAGAGATGCAGGCCCGGCCCGACGCGCTTGCGCCCGAACAGCATGATGCCGAGGAAGCCGGCTTCCAGGAAGAAGGCCGAAAGCACCTCGTAGCCCATCAGGGGCCCGAGGACCGGCCCGGTCTTGTCGGAAAAGACCGACCAGTTCGTGCCGAATTGATAGCTCATCACGATGCCCGACACGACGCCCATGCCGAAGACCACCGCGAAGATTTTCACCCAGTAGCGGAAGACGTCCATATAGACGTCCCGTCCGGTGATCGTGTGGAGCGACAGGACGACCGCCAGATAGGAGGCGAGCCCGATCGAGAAGGCCGGGAAGATGATGTGGAACGAGACCGTGAAGGCGAACTGAATTCGCGCAAGTAGGACAGGATCGAAACTCTCGAACATCGGCGGGCCCTCGAACAGCATTCATCCGCGCGAAGAGACCCGCTCAGCGCCCCTTCGCATCTCGGTCCGAACATAGTCGGTCTGCTGCGTTGCGAAAGCCGAATGCGACCATTTTATCCGCGGCAAATTCGGGCAACCGACTTCGTTCGCATGCGAGATATGCGGCGGGTATCCGCGCATCGGATGGCGCCCAGGTCGGCACGGGTTTCGCGCCGAATACGCACGGCTTCGTGATGGCCTCCATATCGACAACGACGCCGCGCTCGTGGCCGATGGAAACAAATTTGCGGCTCGTGACGAAAGGAGGGTCATGATGCCACGCTCCCCCTTGCGAAAGGACGGCCTTGGCGAGCTTCTGGCCCGCGCCATGGGCGGAGACGAGGCGGCCTATCGGCGGTTCCTCACCGAGATTTCGACGGTCTTGAAGCCGTTCGTGATGCGCTGGACCCGTTCGGGCAGCCCCTCGGATGTGGAAGATCTTCTGCAGGAGGTGCTGATCGCGGTTCATCAGAAGCGCCACACCTGGCGCCAGGGCGAGCCGGTGATGCCCTGGCTCTATGCGATCGCGAAATACAAATCGATCGACGCCCATCGTCGGCGAAGACATCATGGCAGCGTCGATATCGGCGATCTGGCCGAGACCTTGGACGACCCGACCACGGTGCCGAACGCCGTGGCCTATGATGTCGCGCGCGCCGTCGGCTCGCTGTCCGGGCGGCAGAAGGACGTCGTGAGCGCGATCTCGGTCGAAGGGCACTCGATCGAGGAGACAGCCCAGCGCTTCGGCATGACGAAAGGGGCCGTGCGCGTGGCCTTCCACCGGGGCCTTTCGTCGATCGCCGAGACCTTTGGACGGAAATGAGCGATGAAGACCGACCAGTTGATCGATAGCCTCGTGGCGGATCATGCCGCTCGCCCTCGCCCGGCCCTCCTCTCCGTCTGGCCGCTCGCAGCGCTCGCCATGCTCATCGATCTCGCTTTGTTTTTGCCGACGCTCGGACCCCGGCCGGATCTCCTTTCGGCTATCGGGACATGGCGGTTCGACGCGAAATTGCTCGTCACGGGCCTTCTCGCAGCGGTCTCCATCCTCCTTCTCCAGCGTTTGCGCCGGCCCCAACCAGCTCGCGCCATCAGCCGAAGTCTGAAATGGCTGCTCCTTCCGGCTCTGCTCCTGGCGCTTCTCGTCGGTGCCGAACTCCTGATGGTGCCGGCCGATCTCTGGCGGGCGCGAGCCATGGGCACCAACGTCGTCGTCTGCCTTCCGGCGATCACGGCGATGGGACTGCCTCTGATTCCTCTTCTGTCTGAGGCTCTGAGGCGCGGAGCCCCGTCGCGTCCGACCCTCTCCGGGGCCGTCGCCGGCCTTGCCGCCGGTTCGATCGCGGCGCTCTTTTATGCCAGCCACTGCACCAGCGATTCGCCGCTCTTCATCGCCAGCTGGTATGGGCTTGCGATCGGCGGCCTTGCCTTGGCGGGGGCGCTTTGGGGACGCTTCGTCCTGCGCTGGTGACCCTTCAGCCTTCGCGAAACGCGGCCCGGCCTTCGATCAACGCATCAGAAGCTCGCGATTGCTCCTGACCGTCTCCTTCAGGAAATCGACGACGAGCCGCACGCGCGGCACAGCCTCGATGTCCCGATGGCACATGACCCAGAGGCTGCGCCGCAGATGGATTTCGGGCAGGACCTGGACGAGATCGGGATAGAGCCGCGTCATGAAGAAGGGCAGGACGGAGAGGCCGAAGCCCGAGCGCACCGCGCTCAGTTGGGCATGGATCGAGGAGCTTTGGAAATTCGCCCGCAGCCGAGGATGGATCTCCGACAGATAGTCGAGGCTCGGCGAGAAGATCATGTCCTCGATATAGCCGATGAAGGGATGGTCGGGGATGTCCTCGCGGCTTTTAATCGGGCCAGCCGCCTCGAGATAGGCCTTGGAGGCGAAGATGGCGAGATCGTAGTCGCCGAGAAGCTCCGAGACATAGAGCCCGATCTTCGGCGGCTCCAGAACGATCGTGATGTCGGCCTCGCGCCTCGCGAGCGACATGATCTGCTGGATCGTCACCAGCTCCAGCGTGATGTTGGGATAGGCTTTCAGAAAATCCGGCAGACGCGGCATTAGGAAGAAATTGCCGAAGCCTTCGAGGGCCGACAGGCGCACCGATCCGCGCTGGGTCCCAGCCTCGCCGCCGATCTCGCTCTGCAATTCGTTGGCCGCCCGCTCGATCGTCTCGGCCGTCTCCACCAGGCGCCGGCCGATCGACGTCAACACGTAACCACGCGGATTGCGCTCGAACAGTTTGACCTTCAACGCATATTCAAGCCGCTCGATTCGCCTCGCCACGGTGGCGTGGCTGGACCGCAAATGCCGGGCAGCGGTCGAGAGCTGGCCGGTCCGGGCGACGGCCAGGAAATATTGCAGATCGTCCCAGGTGTAGAGCGGAGTGCCAGTCATGTCTGTTCAAAAATGAACGGAACCTGTTTGCATTTGGTTGATGAGACGTCTTGCACAGGAACCAGTTTCGCTATTTCCTGCAGACATTCGGGCCGCTTTGAGGAGAGCGGTTGGTTAAAAAATGAACAGACATGACAGGCTCATGTCGGTTCCGGGAGGATATTAGCATGAAGAAGTCGCTTCTCGCGTCGCTGGCCTTTGCGCTCGCGGGCTCGACCGCCGCATTCGCTCAGGACGTCTCCGACAATGTCGTGAAGATCGGCATCCTGAACGATCAGTCTGGCGTCTATGCCGATTTTGGCGGCGAAGGCTCCGTGGCGGCCGCGAAGATGGCCGTCGAGGACTTCGGCGGCACCGTGCTCGGCCAGCCGATCGAGATCGTCGACGCCGACCACCAGAATAAGGCGGACGTCGCCTCCAATATCGCCCGCCAGTGGTACGACACGGAAAATGTCGATGCCATCATGGAGCTGACCACCTCGTCGGTTGCCCTCGCCGTGCAGGCTTTGTCGGAGGAGAAGGAAAAGATCGACATCGTCACCGGCGCGGCGACGACCGAGCTGACCGGCGCTCAGTGCAGCCCTTACGGTTTTCACTGGGTCTATGACACCCATGCGCTCGCCGTCGGCACCGGCGGCGCGCTCGTCGAACAGGGCGGCGACACCTGGTTCTTCCTGACCGCCGATTATGCCTTCGGCTATTCCCTGGAAGAGCAGACGAGCGAATTCGTGAAGGCCAATGGCGGCGAGATCGTCGGCTCGGTCCGTCATCCGCTCGCCACCAACGACTTCTCGTCGTTCCTGCTCCAGGCCCAGTCCTCCGGCGCCAAGGTCATCGGCCTCGCCAATGCCGGTCTCGACACCGCGAACGCCATCAAGCAGGCATCCGAATTCGGCATCGTCCAAGCTGGCCAGCGCCTCGCGGCGCTTCTCTTCACCCTCGCCGAGGTTCACGGCCTTGGCCTCGAGGCAGCGCAAGGCCTGACGCTCACCGAGGGCTTCTACTGGAACCGGAACGATGCCTCGCGCGAATTCGGCAAGCGGTTCATGGAGCGCACCGGCCGGATGCCGAACATGGTCCAAGCGGGCACCTACTCGGCCGTTCTGCAATATCTGAAGGCGGTGGAGCAGGCTGGCACCGACGCCACCAAGCCCGTCTCCGAGGCGCTTCATTCCATGCCGGTCAACGACCTCTTCGCCGAAAATGGCACGGTCGGCGCCAATGGCCGCATGATCCACGACATGTATCTGATGGAAGTGAAGGCGCCTGGCGACAGCACCGAGGACTGGGACTACTACAACGTCCTCGCGACTATTCCGGGCAACGAGGCCTTTATCGATCCGGCCGAGAGCGGCTGCGATCTCGTCTCGAAATAAGCCGGCGCGATAGGGCATCCATGGCCGGTCAACACGCACAAACCGATTCCCGGGTGGTTCTGTCCGCCCGGGGTCTCACCCGCGATTTCGGTGGCTTTACCGCCGTCAACAAGGTCGATCTCGATGTGCGCCATGCCGAAGTGCATGCGCTGATCGGGCCGAACGGCGCGGGCAAGACCACGGTCTTCAACCTTTTGACGAAGTTCCTGCAGCCGACGCGGGGGACCATCCACCTCCTTGGCCAGGACATCACCAAGACGGCCCCCGACAAGGTGGCGCGCATGGGTCTCGTGCGCTCGTTCCAGATCTCGGCCGTCTTTCCCCATATGAGCGTTCTCGACAATGTGCGGATCGCGCTGCAGCGGCCGAACAATCTCGCCGTTCAGTTCTGGCGCCCGCTCTCGGCGCTCGACCGGCTCAACGAGCGCGCCGACGCTCTGATCGCCGCCGTCGGCCTGGAGAAGGAGCGCGACGCCTTCGCGGTCGACCTCTCCTATGGCCGAAAGCGGGTCCTCGAAATCGCGACGACCCTCGCCCTCGACCCGAAGGTCATGCTGCTCGACGAGCCGATGGCCGGCATGGGCCAGGAAGACGTCGCCGCCATCGCCAAGATCATCCGCAACGTCGCCAAAGACCGGGCCGTCCTGATGGTCGAGCACAATCTCTCGGTGGTCGCGGAGATCTCCGACCACATCACGGTGCTTCAGCGCGGGGAGATCCTCGCTACGGGCAATTACGAGACGGTGAGTTCGAACCCCGAGGTTCGCAGCGCCTATATGGGAACGGAGCACGCCTGATGAGCCCCTTGCTTCAGGTCCGCGACCTTCACTCCTGGTATGGCGAAAGCCACATTCTGCACGGTGTCGACCTGGACGTCTCCGAAGGCGAGACGATCACCATTCTCGGCCGCAACGGCGTCGGCAAGACGACCACCCTGCGCACGATCATGGGCCTGGTGCGCCAGCGCAAAGGTGAGATCCGCTATAATGGCGAAGATCTCATCAAGGTGCCCTTGCACAAGACGGCCCATCACGGCCTCGGCTTCGTGCCGGAAGAGCGCGGCATCTTCGCGACGCTCTCGGTGTCGGAGAATCTCACTCTGCCGCCCAAGGTCGCCGAGGGCGGCATGAGCCTCGACGAGATCTTCGAGCTCTTTCCCAATCTTCACGAGCGGCGCAACAGCCGTGGCACCAAGCTGTCGGGCGGCGAGCAGCAGATGCTCGCCATGGCGCGCATCCTGCGCACGGGCGCCAAGACGCTTCTTCTCGACGAGCCGACGGAGGGGCTTGCCCCGGTCATCGTCCAGGCGATCGGCGACGTCCTTCGCACGCTGAAGAGCCGCGGCATGACGGTGATCCTGGTCGAGCAGAATTTCCGCTTCGCCAGCCGTGTCGCCGACCGCTTCTATCTCATGGATCACGGCCGGATGGTCGGCACCTTCCCGGTCAAGGAACTCGACGCCAACATGGCCATGCTCAACGACGTTCTGGGAGTCTGACGCCCATGACAATGGTCTTCGGAATTCCCATTCAGGCCTTTCTCGGCCAGCTTCTCATCGGCCTCATCAACGGCTCCTTCTATGCGCTTCTGTCGCTGGGGCTCGCCGTCATATTCGGCCTGTTGCGCGTCATCAACTTCGCCCATGGCGCGCTCTACATGCTGGGCGCCTTCGTCGCCTATCTTCTTCTAGCTGAGCTCGGCATTCCCTATTGGCCGGCTCTCATCATCGCACCGCTCATCGTCGCCGCCTTCGGCGCCGTCATCGAGCGCACCATGCTGTCGCGGCTCTACGATCTCGACCATCTCTACGGCCTGCTCTTCACCTTCGGCCTGGCGCTTGTCATCGAGGGCGTGTTCCGCTGGGAATATGGCGCCTCGGGCCAGCCCTATGCTGGGCCGGACCTCCTGAGCGGCGGCACCAATCTCGGCTTCATGTTCCTGCCCACCTATCGCGCCTGGGTGGTCGTCGCATCGCTGGTGGTTTGTCTCGCCACCTGGCTTCTCATCGAGAAGACCAAGCTCGGCTCCTATTTGAGAGCTGCGACCGAGAACCCGACCCTCGTCCAGGCCTTCGGCGTCAATGTTCCGTTGCTCCTGACGCTGACCTATGCGCTCGGCGCCGCGCTCGCCGCCTTTGCCGGCGTCCTCGCCGCGCCGATCTATCAGGTCTCGCCCCTGATGGGGTCGAACATCATCATCGTCGTCTTCGCGGTCGTCGTTGTCGGCGGCATGGGCTCGATCCTCGGCGCGATCCTCACCGGCTATCTCCTCGGCATCGCGGAAGGGCTGACCAAGGTCTTCTATCCGGAAGCCTCCAACATCGTCATCTTCGTCATCATGGCGATCGTCCTTCTCACCCGGCCCGCGGGCCTCTTCGGTCGGGATGCGTAAGATGAGCGACATGACCCGCAACGACATGACTTCGACGAACAGCGCAGGGGCCGGCGGCGGCCTCGTCAACGCCCAGGCGATCTTTCTCCTGATCGGCCTCGCCTTACTTCTGGCGGCGCCCTTCTTCGTCTATCCGATCTTCCTGATGAAGCTTTTGTGCTTCGCGCTCTTTGCCTGCGCCTTCAACCTGCTGCTCGGCTATACGGGGCTTCTGTCCTTCGGCCATGCGGCTTTCTTCGGCGGCGCGGCCTATATCACCGCCCATACGGTGAAGGAGTGGGGCGTGACGCCCGAGATCGGCGTCCTGCTCGGCGTCCTTGCGGCCGCCTTCCTCGGGCTCGTCATGGGCTTCGTCGCCATTCGCCGCCAGGGCATCTATTTCGCCATGATCACCCTGGCGCTCGCCCAGATGTTCTTCTTCTTCTGCCTCCAGGCCGAGTTCACCAAGGGCGAGGACGGCATTCAGTCGGTGCCGCGCGGCCATCTCTTCGGCGTTGTCGATCTCAACAATCCGATCGCCATGTATTTCTTCGTCCTCGCCGTCTTCCTGATCGGCATGGCGATCATCTGGCGCTTCGTAAATTCGCCCTTCGGCATGATCCTGAAGTCGATCCGCGAGAACGAGCCGCGCGCCGTCTCGCTCGGCTATGCGGTCGACCGTTACAAGCTCGGCGCCTTCGTCATGTCGGCGGCGCTCACCGGGCTTGCCGGCGGGGTCAAGGCACTGGTCTTCCAGTTCGCGACGCTGACCGACGTCTCCTGGCAGATGTCGGGCGAAGTCATCCTGATGACGCTGCTCGGCGGCATCGGCACGCTGGTCGGCCCGATCTTCGGCGCGGGACTGGTCGTGACCTTGCAGAACTATCTGGCGACCTCGTCCTTCCCAGTGACGATCATCACCGGCGTTGTCTTCATGGTCTGCGTCCTGGTCTTCCGGCGCGGCATCATCGGCGAGTTCTACGCTTCGCGCCTCGGCCGCAAGCTCGGCTTCGTCCACCGGCGTTGAGGCGGCTTTCGGGCGGGCGGTAATCGCCCCCCGCCTGCCCCAAAAAGGGGCCGGCACGGCAGACGTTGCCGGCAAGACCCACAGACCAGACAGGAAGGAGACGCCGAATGACGTCGATCGCATTCGTCGGCCTCGGAAATATGGGCGCGCCCATGGCCGCCAATCTCGTCAAGGCCGGTCATGAGGTGACCGGTTTCGACCTGTCCGAGACTGCCCGCTCGGCCGCTGGCGAGGCCGGCATTCCCATCGCGGCGAGCCTTTCCGATGCCCTTCAGGGCGCCGAGGCCGTCATCACCATGCTGCCCAAGGGCGAGCATGTGATCGGCGCCTGGGAGGATATCCTCTCCGCCGTTCCCCCTAGCACGCTCCTCGTCGACTGCTCGACCATCGATGTCGACAGCGCCCGCAAGGCCCATGGCATGGCGGAGGCGCGACAGTGCCCGTCCCTTGATGCGCCGGTCTCCGGCGGGGTCGGCGGTGCATCGGCCGGCACGCTGACCTTCATGGCCGGCGGCAGCGCCGAAGCCTTTTCCCGCGCCGAGCCGCTCCTGTCGGTCATGGGCAAGAAGGCGGTCCATTGCGGCGAGGCCGGCGCCGGCCAGGCGGCCAAGATCTGCAACAATATGATCCTCGGCATCTCCATGATCGCCGTCGGCGAAGCCTTTGCGCTCGGGGAAAAGCTGGGCCTCTCCCACCAAGCGCTGTTCGACGTCGCCTCGACCTCCTCCGGCCAATGCTGGTCGATCACCAGCTATTGCCCGGTGCCGGGCCCCGTCCCGGCCTCCCCAGCGAACAACGACTACAAGCCCGGCTTTGCCACCGCCCTGATGCTGAAGGATCTTAGCCTTGCCCAGGATGCGGCGCAGCTTGCGCAGGCCACGACGCCGCTCGGCGCCCATGCCCGCGATCTCTACGCCCGCTTTGCCGAAGACGGAAACGGGGCCCGCGATTTCTCCGCCATCATCGAGGCCTTGAGAGCCGGCGCGATCGGCCGCGACGGGTCGTGAGCGCCGCGCAGTAAAATCCCAAGCCGGCAAAGCCCGCTGAAGGGCCAAAGGGACCGGAGAGCGCCATGGAAACCTACGACTACATCATCGCCGGAGCGGGTTCGGCCGGCTGCGTCCTCGCCAATCGTCTCTCGGCCGACCCGAACACCCGCGTCCTCCTTCTCGAAGGCGGGTCGAAGGACAACTGGATCTGGTTCCACATCCCGGTCGGCTATCTCTTTGCCATCGGCAATCCGCGCGCCGACTGGATGTTCAAGACCGAGGCGGAGGCAGGCCTTGGCGGGCGGGCACTCGCCTATCCGCGCGGCAAGGTGCTGGGCGGCTCTTCGGCGATCAACGCCATGGTCTATATGCGCGGCCAGGCCGCCGACTACGACCATTGGCGCCAGCTCGGTCTTTCAGGCTGGGGCTGGGACGACGTTCTGCCGATCTTCAAATCCGTCGAGGATCATGCCGATGGGGCGAGCGCCTATCACGGCGCCGGCGGGGAATGGCGGGTGGAGCATCCGCGCATCGCCTGGGACGTGCTCGACCGCATCCGCGATGCGGCCGAGAGCGCGGGCGTGAAGAAGATCCCCGACTTCAACACCGGCGACAATGAAGGCACCTCCTATTTCCAGGTCAATCAGAAGGCCGGACGGCGCTGGAGCGCAGCGCGCGGCTTTCTGCGTCCGGCGCTCACCCGGCCGAACCTGACGGTGCTGACCGGCGTCACCGTCGACAAGGTCCGGGTGAAGGGCGGACGCGCCGTCTCGCTCGACTATACCAGGGACAGAAAGCGCCACGAGGCGCTGGCGGCCCGTGAGATCATCCTGTCGGCCGGCGCGGTCGGATCGCCGGCGATCCTCGAGCGCTCCGGCATTGGCGACGGCGAGCGGTTGCGAAGCCTCGGCATCGAGACCGTGACCCATCTGCCGGGCGTCGGCGAAAACCTTCAGGACCATCTGCAGATCCGGCCGATCTTCAAGGTTCACGGCATCAAGACGCTGAATTCGGAATATCGCAATCTCTTCCGGCGGGCGATGATGGGCGTCGACTATGCGCTCAGGCGGCGCGGGCCGCTTACCATGGCGCCGAGCCAGGTGGGCGCCTTCGTGCGCTCCAACGAGCGCGTTGCGACCGCCAATCTGGAATTTCACTTCCAGCCGCTCTCCCTCGACGATTGGGGCAAGGGCCTGCACCCCTTCGGCGCCTTCACCGCCAGCGTCTGCAATCTGCGCCCGACCAGCCGGGGGTCGATCCATCTGTCATCGCCGAGCCCCGAGGATCAGCCCTCGATCCGGCCGAACTATCTCTCGACTGAAGAAGACCGGCAGGTGGCGGCGGAAAGCCTTGAATGGGCGCGCCGCATCGTCTTTCAGAAGCCGCTGGAGCCTTACAAGCCGGAGGAGTACAAGCCCGGCGCCCATGTCACGGAGCGTGGCGACCTCGTCAAAGCGGCGGGCGAACTCGGGACCACGATCTTCCATCCGGTCGGCACGGCCAAGATGGGCACCGACGACGATCAGATGGCGGTCCTCGACGCGCGCTTGCGCGTGCGTGGACTCAGAGGCCTTCGCGTGGTCGACGCCTCGGTCATGCCGACGATCACCTCCGGCAACACCAACTCCCCGACGATCATGATCGCGGAAAAGGCATCGCGGATGATCATTGAGGATGCGAAGGGCTGAGGGATACCGGAGCGACACCTCGAGCCGGGTGCATACGGCATTCACACGTCGTCTCGCTGGACGTTATGAGCCGGACATGGACGCTCCGGCTTCTCCCCCGTGGGGAGACGTGCCGGCAGGCGATGAGGGGGTTGCCGCTGCTTTGATGAGGAAAGCGCCGATCGGCGAAACCCTTGATATCGCTTGAGCTTAACCCTCATCCGCCCTTCGGGCATCTTCTCCCCACGGGGGAGAAGTCGTTCGGTGCTTGCCGCCTGCTGCCGCGACAAGCCGCCAAAGTCATCACGAGCACCACGGTCGATCGCAATCCCTCACGACTGAGGTTCGTTGCAGGATGTGCGAATCTTGTAGAGTCGCAGGCCGGGGCGCCGCCCTGATCAGACACCGTGCGAAAAGATGTCCTCTTCCGGCCAGCCGGCGAGATCGAGACGCACGCGGGTGGGCAGGAACTGGAAGCAGGACCGGGCGAGATCGAGCCGGTCCTCGCGCTCCAGCCGCTTATAGAGCGCGCCCATGATGTCGTGGAGATAGAGGACGTCCGAGGCGGCATAGTCGAGCTGGGCCTGGGACAGGGTCTCGGCTGCCCAGTCGGAGGATTGCTGCTGCTTGGAAATGTCGACGCCGACCAGCTCGCGGGCAAGATCCTTCAGCCCGTGCCGATCCGTATAGGTCCGGGTCAGGCGCGAGGCGATCTTGGTGCAGAAGATGCCGTCGGTCATCGTGCCGAAGGCATGATAGAGCGCCGCCACGTCGAAGCGGGCATAGTGGAAGATCTTGGTCTTTGAGGCATCTGCCAGAAGAGCCGAGATGTTCGGCGCGCTCGTCTGCCCCTTGGCGATCTGGACGACATCGGCCGATCCGTCGCCGGGCGAGAGCTGAACGACGCAGAGCCGGTCTCGCTTGGTGTTGAGGCCGAGGGTCTCGGTGTCGATCGCAACCGGCCCAGTATAGCGGGACAGATCCGGCAGATCGCCCTTATGCACACGTATCGTCATGGGATGCCTTCAAGACTCTTAAGTGCTTCTCCCATAACCCGCGCTTTGGAGCGAACGAAAGCCCCTGCCTTCGCCGCAAGCGCTCTCGGGCACGGATCAATGCCGAGCCGCGCAGATCATCACGGATTGCCGGCCTCGCCCTCGACCTCCGGCAGCGCATAGGCGATGTACCAATCGCCGATCGGCGTCTCCATGAAATGGTGGCCGCCGGCCTGGATGAGCAGATATTCGCGACCATTCTCCTCATAGACCGTCGGATTGGCCTGACCGCCGGCCGGCAGGACGTCCGACCACAGCTCTTCGCCGGTCTCAATGTCGAGGGCGCGGATGAGGTTGTCCGTCGCGGCCGCGATGAAGACGATACCGCCCTTGGTCACGACCGAGCCGCCATTGTTCGGCGTGCCGATGCGCTTGGGCAGGAAGGACGGAATGCCGAAGGGACCGTTGCGGCGCGCCGTGCCGATCGGCTGGTCCCAGACGGTCTCACCGGTGGCCAGATCGATGGCGCGGATCCCGCCAAGGGGCGGCTGTTTACAAGGGATGCCGGTGAAGGGCACGCGCCAGCCGGCATTGACGTCGATGGCATAAGGCGCGCCGGCCTGGGGATCGCCCGCACCTTCGGCCGCGTTCTCACCCGACTCGCTTTCCGGTGCCTTCTCGTTGATCGGCTTCAAACCCATTTCGTCGGCCTTTTCACGGGGAATCAGCTGATTGAAATTGGGCACGTCGTTATAATTGGCGATGATCAGGCCGCGCTCGGGATCGACCGCGATCGAGCCCCAATCCGAGCCACCATTATATCCCGGATACTGGATCCAGGGCTTGTCGGCCGAGGGCGGGGTGAAGATGCCGTCATAATTGGCGCGCTGAAACTGGATGCGACAGAAAAGCTGATCGAGGGGTGTGACACCCCACATGTCTTTGGCCGTCAGCCGGTCCTTGCGCAGAGTGTGATAGGTGGAGGTCGGCTGGGTGCGGGCGAGATTTTGCGGCTCGACACCGCCGATCGGCGCCCGGATCTCCTCGACCGGGAACAGGGGCTCGCCGGTTTCGCGATTCAAAATATAGATGTCGCCCTGTTTGGAGGGCAGGATCAGCGCCGGAACCGTGCCCTCGCCCTTCGGGTCGGGAAAGTCGATCAGGGTCACCTGGCTGCCGAGATCATAGTCCCAGACGTCGTAGCGCACGGTCTGGAAATGCCAGGCCGGCTCGCCGGTCGTCACATCGATGGCAACGAGCGAGGTCGAATAGTCGTTCTCGGCTTCCGAGCGGCCGCCGCCCCAATAATCGACCGAGGAATTGCCCATGGGCAGGTAGACGAGACCGAGTTCCTCGTCCCCCGTCGCGGTCGTCCACATATTGGGCGTGCCGCGCGTATAGGTCTCGCCTTCCGGCGGTGCGCCGGTGAGATCCGGATTGCCGAGGTCCCAGGCCCAGGCGAGTTGGCCGGTGACGGCATCATAGCCGCGAATGACGCCGGAGGGCGCGTCCTCGGCCTGGCCGTCCTTGACCTGCGCCCCGGTGACCAGAATGCCGCGCACCAGCGCCGGCGGCGCCGTCACCGAATACCAGCCCGGCACGCGCTCGCCGATCCCGTTCCAGAGATCGACCGCGCCATTCTCGCCGAAATCCTCGCAGGGCTCGCCGGTCTTGGCATCGACCGCGATGAGGCGCGCATCGAGCGTTCCCTCGATGATGCGCGCCGCGCAAGCCTCGCCCTCTTCGGCTTCAGGGTTCTCGAAATAGGTCACGCCCCGGCAGGTCGCGCCATAGGGAATGGCGTCGGGGGAGACCTTCGGATCGTATCGCCAGAGTTCGACGCCGGTCTCGGCATCGAGCGCGACGAGGATGTTCATCGCCGAGCAGAGATAGAGGCTGTGGCCAACCTTCAGGGCCGTGCCTTCCGGCGAATATTTGCCTTCCGTCTCCTCGGTCGGCATGTCGCCGGTGCGATACTCCCAGGCCTTGGTCAGTTCGCCCACATTGTCGCGGGTGATGCCGTCGAGGGGCGAATAGCGCTGCGCATCGGGACCGCCGCCCCAATGGGGCCAGTCGGCGCCGACATCGCGCTGGGGCTGCGGCTCGCTGACGGCCTGAACCGCCGGGCTGGAGTCTTGCGCCGCGTCAGTGCCCTCACCGGCGCTTTGGTCAACCGTGCTCGCGGATGCGGCCGGGGACGATCCGGCTGGCTCGTCCGTCGCCGACTCCGCGCTACTCGCCTCGCCCTCCGTTGCCGTCTGGGCCGGTGAATCCATCTCGCCTTCGGGCTGTTCCGGGGCCTGCGTCCCGGCCTGAGACTCCGAATTGGTGGGCGCGGAATCCGGAGACGCCGCTCCCGGCTGGGCGACGCCCGCTGGCGTGCCCGCACCCGATCCCGAGCCGTCCTGCGCTGCGGCTGGCGGTATCGCCAACACCAAGGCAAGGCTCGCGGACAGAAGCAGGCGCGTCGTCGGAAGGCGAGAGGCCGTCATGGCAGGGACCTTTGACATCGAACAAGCGGCGGAGGCAGCCATCATCGGGCGCTCCATAATCAGCGGCCCGAGCGCGCCAGCGCCGGCAGGGTCGTCAGAATGAAGATGAAGAGAACGGTCGGGGCGACGAGGCGCGGCACCTGCGCCCACCAATCGAAGCCGACCTCCCAAAAGGCCCAGATCACCGTGCCGATATAGGTGAGAAGGTAGAGCCAGAAGGCAGACATGGACTGGGCGAAGAGTGCAATCGCCGTCGCCACCAGCCCGAAGCCGGCAATGGCGTAATACCAGCTGCCACCGAGCCATATGAGATAGACACCGCCGCCGAGGATCGGCAGGCCGAAGGCCAGCGCCAGAAGCGCGACGAGCATGGTCCAGAAGAATGCGCCATCGCGCGGGGTCCCCACCGATCTCGTCTCGCTCATCGCCACGCGCATCCTCCCCGTCTTCGTCAGAGTTAAGACGTAGCGCCGTCTCGATGCAATCCAAGGCGTTGAGGTTCAGCTATCGAAACGACGAAGGCGGAAAGGATCGCATCGGGCAACCATCGAAAGGGCAAGGGGCTTTTTATTGGCCGCTTCACTCGCCATCTTAACGTCGAGCAACGATCGCCGGATGTCAGGCCGCGTCGACAAGCCCCAAGATCGAGCCGGCGCCGCTTCTCTCCCAGACGAGACGCTGGCCCATTCGCCGCCATCTCCGGCGAACCCTTCCATCGAGGAGACCCCAATTGACGATCCCCGCCTCCGTCCTCGACCTGTCGCCCATTCCCGAAGGCTCCGACGCCGCGACGGCGCTCGCCCATTCGGCTGATCTCGCAGTCCATGCCGAAGGCCTCGGCTATCACCGCTTCTGGATGGCCGAGCATCACAACATGCCGGGAATCGCGAGCGCGGCGACCGCCGTCGCCCTCGGTTTCGTCGCCTCCAAAACCCAAAAAATCCGCATTGGCGCCGGTGGTGTCATGCTGCCGAACCATTCGCCCCTCGTCATCGCCGAACAGTTCGGCACGCTTGCGACGCTCTATCCGGACCGGGTCGATCTCGGCCTCGGGCGCGCGCCGGGCAGCGACATGGCGACCGCCCGCGCCCTTCGCCGGGGCATGGAGGCCAATGACAGCTTTCCGCGCGACGTGCTCGAGCTCATCGGCTATTTCGACGACGCCTCCGACGATCCCCGCGCGATCCATGCGGTGCCCGGCGTCGGAACCAAGGTTCCGGTCTGGATCCTCGGCTCCAGCCTCTATGGCGCCCAGCTCGCCGCCCATCTCGGCCTGCCTTACGCCTTCGCCTCGCATTTCGCGCCGGGCGCCCTGACCCAGGCGCTGCATGTCTATCGCGAGACCTATCGGCCCTCCGAGCGCTGGCCGAAGCCGCATTTCATGCTGGCGGCCAATGTCTTTGCCGCCGAGACCGACGAGGAGGCCTGGTTCCTGCGCTCCTCGGCCGAACAGGCCTTCGTCAATCTGCGGACCGGGCGCCCCGGCAAGCTGCCGCGCCCCATTGAGCGTTTTCACGAGATCGCCGATCCGGCAGCCCTCGCCATGGTCGATCAGGCCTTGAGCGTCTCGGCGACCGGCTCGAAGCGTGTCGTGCGTCAGCAGCTTGCCGAGCTGATCGACATGTTCAAGCCGGACGAGATCATTCTGGCGGGCATGATCCACGACCACGACGCTCGCAAGCGGTCCTACGCGATCGCGGCGGAGGCGCTGGCCGAGATCGCCGGCCCGGCTGCGGAAGCCGCCGAATAGGCTCGCGGGAAAGCGGCGCGCCGATTTCGAAGAAGGGACCCCCGCGCCGTCGTCTCTCTTTGCGGCTTGTCGGGAGGCTCGTCACCTTGCCTCTCACAGCCTGCCCGGGCTCCCCGGCTGGTCGGCCACTGTCAGGCCGGCAAAGTCTCCGCGCGTCTTTTTTCCTTTCGCCCCGTGCCTCGAGGCGCTAGCTCTTGTCCCGTTTCTCGTTCAGGAACGAAAATGCGCCGGGCGATCGAGGGACGGATCGATCCTTTCCGATCAGCCGGGGTGTTGAGCGAAGGACAGACGACGGGCTTTGCCGATGCGACTTGAGTCACGACGGCAGCCCCAGCGACGCATGATGGCCTGAGAGGCCAAAAGGGGCATGGCGAGTGAAATGATCCAGCGCAGGCTGGTCTTCCTGTTTCCCGGTTTCGAGCCGATGGGGGTCGAAGCGCATGTGGCGCGCTTTCGCCGGGCGAGCGAGCGCTCCGCCAAGGCCTTCGGGGTGGATGTGAGCTTCGAGGAACCGACAAACGAGGCGAAGGATCTTTCCTTCGCCACTCTCACCGCCCGGCTCAAGCCGCAAGGGGCCGGGGGCGAAACGCGCACCGACATCGTCTTTTGCGACTGGAGCGACCTCATACGCTCCTATGAACATCGGCCTCTGCCCGTCCGGGTCGCGCGGGGTTTTGCCGGCCTCTTCGACTTCATCGCGACGGGGACGGTCATTCAATATCTGAAGACGTCCTGGCGCTATATCTTCTTCTTTCTCTATCCCTTTGTCGCAGTCCTTTTGGCGCTCCTTGTCGGTCTTGGCCTGTTTATCAGCCTCGATCAGGGCTTTTCGGGCCCGACGACGGGCCTTGTTGCCGGCTTGATCGGGCTCGCGGCTGCGGCCGGTCTTCTATGGCAG
The DNA here is from genome assembly GCF_900176465.1 of Fulvimarina manganoxydans. Lineage (GTDB taxonomy): Bacteria > Pseudomonadota > Alphaproteobacteria > Rhizobiales > Rhizobiaceae > Fulvimarina > Fulvimarina manganoxydans. Next base: position 1,529 of record NZ_FWXR01000033.1, on the reverse strand, counting down.
ATCGATCGTCGCTGGCATCTGCGCGTCGCCCTCGACGACTGGGCACTCGCCGCCGATATGTGCCGCTCGCGCAATCCCGCCATCGAAGAGCGGGTAACCCGTTTCGCCGAGACGATCCAAGAGCGGGCGCAAGCCGCCGAGATCGCGGGCACGGCCGACGAGATCGTCGTCGCGGCCCATAGTCTGGGTGCCTGCTATGCCGTACCGGCCCTCGCCAAAGCCTTCGAGGCGGGCTTTGCCCCCCGCGTGCCCCTGCATGTCCTGACCGTCGGATCGAGCCTCATGAAGACGGCGCTGCATCCGGCGGCGGCGGCCCAGCGAGAGGCGGTGCGGCGCCTTCTCGTCGATCACGGCCTTCCCTGGACCGACTGCCAGGGCCTGTCCGACCCGATCAATTTCTACAAGTCGAACCCAGCGACCTCGCTCGGCATCGCCGCCGATCCGGTCCCGCTGATCGTCAAGGTCCGCTTCCGCCACATGGTCTCGCGCGCGACCTACAGGCGCATCAAGCGCGATTTCTTCCGCCTGCATCGCCAATTCGTGCTGGCGGTCGAGAACCGCTGCGCCTATTCGCTGCATATGCTGTTGCTTGGCCCCGCCTCCCTGACCCAATTCCGCCAAACGCGAAGCGTCGACCGGCCGCCGCTCGTGGCGCCCGAGGCGACGAGCAAGCGGCCGCTTGCGGACAAGCTCGCCGATCCGGCCACGGGAGCCCTGTCATGAGCCTCGTCCTTCTCGGACAGATAGCCTGGGTGCTGATGGTCGTCGGATGGTATGTCATCCGCTTTCCCTTCGAGCGCCGAGCCAAACGGGCGCGGGTCAGCGCAACGCGCAGAGGCTTGGCGGAGACCCTGCGCATGGCGATCTCCTTCACCGGGCTGGGTGTCCTGCCTGGCCTCTTCGTCGCCACCGGCTTTCCACGCTTTGCGACCTATGAGCCGATCGCGCTGCAGGCTGGGCTTGGGCTCCTCGCCGCCCTTCTCGCCCTTGTCCTCTTCCGCCTCACCCACAAGGCGCTCGGCAAGATGTGGTCGGTCTCCCTCGACATTCGCGACAAACACAAGCTGGTCACGAGCGGCATCTACAAGCGTGTGCGCCATCCGATGTATACGGCCTTCTGGACGATGGCCCTCGCCCAGGCCCTCCTCCTGCCGAACTGGATCGCCGGCCTGTCCGGCCTCGTCGGCTTCGGCACCCTGTTCTTCCTGCGCATCGGCCCAGAAGAGGCGATGATGGAAGAGACCTTCGGCGAGGACTATCGCGCCTACAAGGAGCGGACGGCCCGGATCATTCCGGGCGTGTATTGAACCGGTCGGAATACGGGCGATCCATCGGCATCGCCGAGCGCTCCCAATGGCCTTGGTGACCCGTTAAACAGGCCGAAAGCTTGGACCGCCTCGATAAATCAGGTCGGATCAAGAAACGGCAAGCCTTTCCTCCGGTATAGAGTTTCCTGAGACAGAACTTTGGGTTTGAGTGGCTCCGTTGAGGAGGAGCCATGACAGACGAGAAGAGCGCCCGGGCGGGCG
>NZ_FWXR01000040.1 GCF_900176465.1 Fulvimarina manganoxydans | reverse complement strand
GAAGGGATCGAGCCATGCCACGATCTACCCGTGGGCGATCAGGGTCCCGTCGGTCTCCTTCCCGCACTCACTCTACACTATCCCAAACACACAGGGTCTCCGGCCCTGTCGGGCCGAGGATGACGAGCGGTGGCAACTATGCGCTTCATCCTTGCCCCTTGTGGCAGACGCGATCGGCTATCGGATCGCAGAAGCGACGACGGTTTCGGCTGATACCCCTTAGCTGAATGATGCTGAGGGCGATCGAAACCCGATCAGTGCGATCCCCCGCCCCACCTCTAAAACTCGATCCCCTTCTGAGCCTTCACGCCTGAGCGGAAGGGGTGCTTCACCATCTCCATTTCGGTCACGAGATCGGCGATCTCGATAAGCTCGTCCTTGGCATTGCGGCCGGTGACGATGACATGTTTCATCTCGGGCTTGGTCTCGAGAAACTCCGCGACTTCGGCCACATCGAGATAGTCGTAGCGCAGCACGATATTCAGCTCGTCGAGCAGGACCATATCGTGCTCTTCGTCCAGGATCATTGCCTTGGCCCGCTCCCAGGCGGCGCGCGCGGCGGCGATATCGCGCTGGCGGTCCTGGGTTTCCCAGGTAAAGCCATCGCCCATGGCCGTGATCGTCACCTGATCGGGAAAGCGCTCCAGCGCCACTCGCTCGCCGGTCGCCCATTTGCCCTTCACAAATTGGACGATGCCCACCTTCATACCGTTGCCGATGGCGCGGAAGACCAGTCCGAAGGCGGCGGTCGACTTACCCTTGCCCTTGCCAGTGTGGACAATGACGAGCCCCTTCTCGATCGTCTTGGTGGCGAGGATCTTGTCGCGCGCGGCCTTCTTCTTCTTCATCTTTTCCGCGTGTCGAGCGTCGCGCTCCTCCTCGCTGAGGCCGTCGACCGTCTTCTCTCTGTCCTCGGTCAAAGCGCCGTCCCCCTCTCCGTCATGATTCGTTCGGCCTCCTCGTCCAGCGGCTTTGCGAGGAATACGCGTTCCTCAGTGCCCGGATAAAACGGCAAGCGGCCAAAGGGCCGATAGCCGAGTTTTTCATAGAAGCCCGGCGACTGGAAGGAATAGGTGTCGACCCATGCGCCGCGACAGCCCTCGGCGCGGGCGATCGTCTCGGCCTGCTCGATGAGGTCGCGCCCGAGACCCTTTCCGCGCAGGCGCTCGGGAACGGCGAGGATCTCCACATACATCCAGTCCCAATAGAGCTGGGCGATCAATCCGCCGTCGATCATCCCGCAACCATCGAGTCCGAGCGCCAGATAGCGAGGCGCGAAGGCGAAGTTGTTCGCTGTCGAGGCCTCGGCCAAGGGGTGGGTGATCGCCTCGCGGATGGCAGGATCGAGCGCCGGCAGGCGCCGGATCGTCACCGGCGCGGCCTCGGATCGTTCGTCAATGAGTGTCATACACCCGTCATAGGGCGCGACGGGCATTGGGGAATGGCGTGGGGAGGCGCCGCCTATCCCTTCAAGGTCAGCGGCAGACCGGCCGCCACGAAGACAACCTCCTCTGCGATCGAGGCGATTTGCTGATGCAGCCGGCCGGCTTGATCGCGAAAGGCGCGGGCCATGGCGTTGTCCGGCACGATGCCAAGCCCGACTTCATTGGAGACGAGGATCACGGGCCCCTGCCCCGTCGTCTCCGACAGCGCCTCGACGAGGCCGCTCGCTGCAGCCTCCACATCCCGGTCCGCCATCATCAGATTGGTAACCCAGAGCGTCAGGCAGTCCACGAGAATCACCCGATCGCCACCACGCTCGACGGCCATCGTCTCGGCCAGCGCGAGCGGCTCCTCGATGGTGTGCCATCCGGCTTCTGCGCGCATGGCCTTATGACGCGCGATGCGCTCGCGCATCTCTTCGTCATAGGCTTCGCTCGTCGCCACATAGACCTTATCGAGGCCGGTCTCGGCGGCGCGCCTCTCGGCATAGGCGCTTTTTCCCGAGCGCGCCCCGCCAAGGACGAGGCAGAGCCCGCCGCTCGAAAGCCCCCGCGTCGTCACGCGCCCCACCCCCGTTGCGAGATCAAACCAGCGTCAGGGTCCAGGCGACGATATCCCGGGAAATCTGGTTGAAGGCGCGATCAAGGGCCGCAACGAAATCGTCATTCGACGCCCCTGTCACCGGCGAGGTCGCGGTGAAAATGTTGGTGCGGCGGACCGTGCCGTTCCGATCGTTCAGGGCCTTCACCGAAATCTCGATGATCGCCCGGCGTCCGCCGACCACGTCGATCTCGAAGCGCCGAATTTCCAGGATCAGCTGATAGTCGATCGCCAGGCCCTGGCCGGGCACACCCACGGCGCCGACGCGGCCGGTGTTTTCGAAGGCCTGAAGCAGGCGCAGCTGCACCATGCGCGGCAAGCGATCGCTCCACTGGCTGCCGCCAAGATATTCGATCGTATAGGGCGTCGGTTTGACGACGATCTTTTCCGAATCAAGCGTCTTGATCGCCGTCGGATCGGGAATGAGGATCTGCGCGCGCGTCGATCCCCGCACGGCCGACTCAAGGCTCGGCGCGGAAATCTCGTAAGTGTCGACCGGCGCCGTCGTCGTACAGGCGGACAAGACGCCCGCCAATGCGATCAGACCCAACACATGCCCCAGGCGCTTCATGCGCTCATCCCCTCACGATCATCGAACGGCCTGGCATCGGCCGCAGGGCGGAGAAGCTCCGCCTCGTTTTCTTGGCAGATCACGCGGCCCGTTTCACCGGGCCGCGCTCGACAGGACGCCGTCTGTTGCTCATCAGCGACGGGTGCGCCCATCATAGGTTTTCACATTCGCTCCATCGCCGCCAAAGATGATCTGGCTTGGATCGTTGGAGAAGTCGGTGACCGCGCGCTCGATCCGGTTGACCGCCTGGGTGGAGGTCTGGATGAGATTCTGCAGATCACGCAGGCCTTCGCCCGAGAAACGCTGAAGATTGGCCGAAATCGGTGTCACCTGGGTCTGGATCGAGGCCGCGGCGTCGCGCACGGCGCGCAAGGCCTCGGCCAAGTCTGTACCGAGCGGGCGACCGCTGTCCGATCCATCGAGCAGATTGTTCGCCGAGGTGATCAGCTCGTCCAACTGTCCCGATGCCGCGGCCAGGCGCTGGCTGGTGACGTCGGCATTGCTGAGGATGCGGTCGATATCGTCTTTTCGCGCCCCGATGATATCGCCAACATCGCGAACGCTGTCGGCGGCGCTGGCGATATTCGTCGTGGCGCTGGAAATGTTCTCCACCGCGGTGTTGACGAGACCCGGATCGATACTCGCCAGAAGCGTATCGACCTGCGCGCGGGTCTCGCTAAAGCCTTGAAGTGCCGTATCGAGCGTGCGCACGGTCGTGTTCACCCCGTCGATGATCGAGGTGATGGTCTCCGACTTCGAACCGACCGTCGTGGCGAGCCGGCTGACCTCGTCGATCGCGCGGTTCAGCTGTTGGGTGTCGATCGCGTCGACGAAGTCTCCGGCCTTGGTGACGGTGGTGCTCAGCCGGTTGCTCGCCTGAAGGATCGACTGGGTGATGGGATCGAGCCGCTGAAGCGCCGTGTCGATCTCCTGCGTGCGACCGGCGACGGTGGTGGTCAGACGGTTGATGTTCTGAATGGCGTTGGTGGCACCGGTGATCGCCGTCGTGATCGCCTCGCGCTGATTAGCGACCGTGTCCGAAACGGCCGAGAGATTGGTGGCCGTGTTGGAAAGATTGTCCACCGTCTGCGAGATCTGCGCCGGATCGACGGCGGCGATGACCTGGCGAGCCTGATCGCTGGTCTCACGAAGGCTCGTCGCCGTCTGTTCGGCGGCAATGGTGATCGGATCGAGCCGATCGAGCGCTGTGCCGATGCTCTCGGAGCGCGCCGCGATGGTCGACGAGACCTGATTGGCGTCGTCGACGACTGACGAGGCCCCGGACAGAAGATCGGTGATCGTGTCGCGGGCATCGGAGAAGGTCTGCGAGATGCTCGACAGATTTGTGGCCGTGGACGAAAGCCCGTTCAGCGTGTTGGTGACAGTCTCTTCGTCAACGGCGCCGAGAATGCGGTTCGCCGAGGTCACGGTCGTGTCGAGATTGGAGGCGACCCGCGTCGCGGTCTCCGACAGGGGCCCGAGATTGCCGAGGAAGTCGTCGATGCCGGCGGCATTGCGCTCGATCGCATCGCCGATCTGGCCGACGCCGTTCGCCGCGGTCTGAACCGCCTCGACGATATTGCCGAGATTGGCCGACTGTTCGCGCACATTGTCGGACGCCGCCGCGATGTTCTCGACCGTCCGGCCCACATCCGCCGGGTCGATCGCGGCGACGATCGCCTGAACATTGGAAATGACACCCGGCAGAGCCTGGGCGACGGTGCTGGCGCTCCTGGCAAGATCGGAGAGATTGGCGACGAAATTGTCGATGTCGTCGGAATTGGCTGCGAGCCCCGCCGTGAACTGGTTCACATTGCGGGTGATCTCGGTGATGTTCGTGGCGCTGTCGCGCACCGAGGGACCGACCGCCTGAACGATGGATTCGAACTGGCCCAGAATGTTGTTCGCCCGCTCGGAGATATCGCGGGCCGTGGCGAGGATGTCGGTGACGTCGGAGGGATTGGCGGTGATGACGGGCACGGCCCCTTGAGCCTGCGCCTCTTGGATGATGTTCTCCTGATTGACATCGCCACCGCGCAGTTCGACGAAGGCGTTGCCGGTCAGGCCCTGGAAGCCGATATTGGCCTGTGTCGACTCCTTGATCGGAATGTCCGGCTGGACCTGGGTCGTGGCGATGACGACGCGCGGATTGTTGGGATCGAGCCGCAAGGACTGGACCGATCCGACCGGCAGGCCGTTGAAAAGCACCTGGCTACCCTGCTGGAGGCCGGTGACCGAACCCTCGATCCGCACGAGGAGCGTCACATTGGACTGGTCCTGGCGCGAGAAGATCGACCAGTAGACGAAGCCGAAGGCCAGTGCGAGGGCGACGATGGTGAAGATGCCGACGCGGACGTAATTCGCTTTGGTTTCCATCAGACGGATCCTTGCGTGTCGGCGGCAGAGCCGGCGCTCTTCTCGTCGGGCAGGACGACGTGGCGCGCGCGCTTACCGTGGAAGTAGGATTTCACCCAGGGGTGGTCGTATTCGAGCATGGTCGAGAGCGGCCCCTCGACGAGGACCTTGCGTTCGCCGAGGACCGCGATCCGGTCGCAGGCCATGAACAGGCTGTCGAGATCGTGGGTCACCATGTAGACGGCGAGGCCCAGCGTGTCGCGCAAGGTCATGATCAATTCGTCGAAATCGGCCGCGCCGATCGGATCGAGCCCAGAGGTCGGCTCGTCGAGAAAGACGATGTCGGGATCGAGAGCGAGGGCGCGGGCGAGCGCGGCGCGCTTGATCATGCCGCCGGAGAGTTCGGACGGATATTTGTCAGCCGCATCCGGGGCAAGGCCCACGAGATCGATCTTCAGCCGGGCGAGTTCGTCCATCAGCTTCGGTGACAGATCGAGATATTCGCGCATCGGCACCTGGATGTTCTCGAGCACGTTGAGGGCCGAGAACAGGGCGCCGTGCTGGAAGAGAACCCCCCAGCGCCGCTCGATGGCGAGGCGCTCGCGGTCCGAGGCCTTTTCATAATCGGTACCGAAAACTTCGATCGTACCGCCTTGCTTGGGATTGAGGCCGAGAATGGTGCGCAGAAGCACCGACTTGCCGGTGCCGGACGGGCCGACGAAACCCATGATCTCGCCGCGTCGCACGTCGAGATTGAGGTTTTCCAAGATCGTCTTCGAGCCGAAGCGCACAGTGACGTCGGTCGCCCGGATGATGACGTCATCATCGTCCTTCGGAGCCGGCGGGTTCGCGCCCATAGCGTCGCTCGCCCCGTTGCCGCTCTTGGCGGCCCCGTTGCCGGTTTGGGTGCTGCGCGGAAGCGCACCATTGGCGCGTGTCTCAGAGTCCGACGGAGGCATAGAAAATCGCGAAAAGCCCATCCATGACGATGACGAGGAAGATCGATTTAACGACCGCAGAGGTTACCCGAAGACCGAGACTCTCGGCGCTGCCCCCCACCTTCAGCCCCTCATTAGCTGCCACCAGGCCGATGACGATGGCCATGAAGGGCGCCTTGATGAGGCCGGAGAAGATGGTGAAGAGGTCGATGGAGTTCTGGAGGCCCTGGGCGAAATTGGCAAAACTGATGCCCGAATAGATGTAGAGGGTCAGCGCCCCGCCCGCGAGCGCGGCGAGATTGGCGATAAAGGTCAGGAGCGGCAGGGCGATGGTGAGGGCGACGAGACGCGGAAACACCAGGACGCCGATCGGATTGAGGCCGATCACATGCAGCGCGTCCACCTCCTCGCGCATCTTCATCGAGCCGATTTCGGCGCAGATCGCGCTGCTGGAGCGGCCGGCGATCATGATGGCGGTCAAAAGAACGCCGATCTCGCGCAAGACGAGAATGCCGACGAGATTGACCGCATAGACCTCGCCGCCGAAGCGCCGAAGCTGGAAGGCGCCCTGCTGGGCGATGATGCCGCCGACGAGGAAGGTGATGAGAATAATGATCGGAACGGCGCGCACGCCCATCTGGTCGATCTGATTGAAGATCGCGGCAGGACGCAGCTGGGTTCGCCCCGAAAGCCGCCGGCCGGCGCCATACATCGCGCCGCCGATCAGGTTGAGCCCGTTGACCAGTTCGTCCTTCAGTCCGACCATGCCTTCGCCGAGCCCGGCGATCGCAGCGACAATGCGATTCGTCTCCGCCGGCTTGGCGCTCGGCCGCTCCCGGTCCATCGCATCGCCCACGGCCTTGAACAGCGGACGGTTGCGCTCGGCAAGACCATCCAGGGCGATTTCGCCGCGCGACTGGGAAAGCTGGCGGCGCAGGCGCTCGAGGACAAAGGCACCCGCCGTGTCCACATGGCCAACGGCGGAGAGATCCATGGTGATGGAGGAGCCGAGATTGGCCTCAGCCGTCTTTTCGAGATCCTTTTCGAGCGCGCCGACCGTGCGCGAGAGCCAATCGCCGGCGACCGTCAGGACGAGCGTTCCCTCGTGCCGCTCTCCCTTGAGACTCGGCGCTTCGCTGCGTCGCCGCGGCGCCGCGCTGTCGCTTTCGGCCCTGGTCGCCTCTGCCATTGCCCTCTTTCGCCCGTTTCGCTCAATGCCAGGAGCTAAGCTCCTCAAGGCTCATCTTCGCCGTTCGTCCGTGTCCCTTGCGCTCGACCGCAAGACCGCTCTCGATCACATCGGCGCGGCGACTACCCCTGGCCGACGAATTTTCTTCACGCATGATGATAGTGCACATGCGAGACCGCCTGAATGGCCGGCGGGAGCGACCGAGACGGTTCGGCATCCATTGACGCCGAACGGCAACAGGGATGCGACGGTCGGAACGGGCCGCATCTTTTCTTCTTGTGCCTTTAACCCTCTATTCAGGGCCTGTCATGAAGCGGCGCGCCGCTTTTGCGAGATCGGAGAAAATCCCCATGCCGCGTCGATTTTCAGTCACAGTCGAGCACGTGCCCCTGGCAGGCGAATTCCGCATCGCGCGCGGCGCCAAGACCGAAGCCGTCGTAATTGTCGCGACCCTCTCGGACGGCGCATTCGAGGGACGCGGCGAATGCGTGCCCTATGCCCGCTATGGCGAAACGGTGGAGAGCGTGCGCGACGCGCTGGAGGATCTGTCGAAGGACATCGCCAATGGGCTGGATAAGGATGCGCTCCAATCGCGCCTTCCGGCGGGTGCGGCCCGCAACGCCGCCGACTGCGCTTTCTGGGATTTCGAGGCCAAGCGGACGGAGACGCCTGTCTCCAAGCTCATCTGCGCCGAAACGCCGCGCCCAATCGAGACCGCCTATACGATCAGCCTGGACGAGCCGGGCAATATGGGCGCTGCGGCTCGGGCGGCCGATCGCAATATTCTGAAAGTGAAGGTCGGCACCGGCGACGATATCGAGCGCATCCGCGCCGTCCATGCGGCGGCGCGCGGGGCTCGGATCATACTCGACGCCAATGAAGGCTGGACCAAAGAGTGCCTTGCGAGACACATGCTTGCCGCCACCGGAGGCGGAGCGGTTCTCATCGAGCAGCCTTTGCCCGCCGGCAAGGACGAAATCCTGGCGACCCTTCCCCATCCCGTGCCGCTCTGCGCCGACGAATCGGTCCATACCAGCGCCGATTTGGAAGGGCTTCTCGGGCGATACGACTATGTGAACATCAAGCTCGACAAGACCGGCGGCCTGACCGAGGCGGTTCGCATGAAGCATGAGGCGCGGCGGCTCGGCTTCGGGGTGATGGTCGGATGCATGGTCGCGACCTCGCTCTCCATGGCCCCCGCCGCCCTGCTCGCCCAGGATGCCGATATCGTCGATCTCGACGGGCCGCTTTTGATCGCCCGCGATCGGCCCCACGCCATCCACTACACCCATTCCCTTCTTTCCCCGCCCAATCGCGCGCTTTGGGGATGACGGGAGCGGTGTGGCGCACGCTTCATCCCACGAAGACGCCCGTCATTCCACGAAAACGGAGGAGCGGGCCGCGCCCCCGGCCGCGTCGAGAACGAGGATATCGACGAAGCCCGGCTCCGTCAGCCGCACCTGCGACTGACGGGTCAGCGCGTCGCGGGCGACCGGCACGCCATCGACGAACCAGGTGAAAGGCGGCTTGCCGTCGCGCACCTTCAGGAAGAGATCGGCGCCGCCGGCCCCTGTCCTGCTCGCCTCGCCCGCCCCGCTTTCCTGCCCGACAAAAGCCGCGTCGTCTTGCCGGCCAAGGGCCGCGACGGCCTCGCCGAGGCCGATTTCGATGCGCGTGTCATTGGGCGGAAAGACGATTTCCGGCCGGCTGGAGGCCGAAGCGGCCATGGCCGCCCGCCCGACCCGGCGCATGGGCGGCGGCAGATTTCCGCCAGCCGAGGCGAGAATGCCGGGCGGCGGACCGGGCAGTCGTTCGACCGGCCCAAGGCGCGAGAAGACATCGTGCAAAACGGGCAGCGCCGCATCCTGTCCGACGAGCCCGGCAACCGGGGCGCCGTCCGGCCGGCCAAGCCAGACGCCCACCACATGGCGCCCGTCATAACCGATCGTCCAGGCGTCGCGGTAGCCATAGGACGTGCCGGTCTTGTGTGCGATCTCGCCGGGCGAACCCTTGGTGGTCGTGGGCGCGCCGGCCAGGATCGAGGTCACATACCAAGCGGCCTGAGCCGACAGGATGCGCTTTGCCCCCGCGCCTTTCACGAGCGCTGGGTCGACCTCCACATGAAGCGGCTGAGCAAGCCCCCCATTGGCGAGACCGCCATAGATGCCGACGAGGTCTTCCAGACTGAGGCCGATGCCGCCGAGACCGATGGCAAGGCCGGGCAGCGAGCGATCGCCAAGTTCGGGATCGGCACCCGCCCGGCGCATGCGATAGACGAGCCGGGCCGGCCCGACGGCCGAGAGAAGCTCCACGGCCGGCAGATTGCGCGAGAGTTGCAGCGCGCGGCGCGCCGTGATCATGCCCTCGAAGACCCGGTCGAAATTCTGCGGCCGATAGCCGGCGAAGGCGGCTGGCGAATCGTCGACGAGGCTTTCGGGATGGGCAAGGCCCCTCTCGAAGGCAAGGCCGTAGATCAACGGCTTCAGGGTCGAGCCTGGCGAGCGCTTGGCGCGGGTCAGATCGTTGAAGCCCTGGCGCTCGCGATCGAAGAGATCGGGCGAACCGATAGCGGCGAGGATTTCGCCGGTCGCCGAATCGGCGACGAGGATCGCAAGGCTGACCGGCTTGGTAAGGCTCGACACTTTTTCGCGGGCATAGGTCTCCAGACGCGCCTGCATTGCCTTGTCGATCGTCAGACGAATGCGCTCGCGCTTTGGATCGGCTTGATGAAGCCTCACGGCCGTATGGGCGGCCAGAACCGGCAGGCTACGGCGCCCGTTCGGCATCGCTTCGCGCATGCCGCGCGCCGCCTCGTCGGCATCGATGAGGCCGAGGCCTTCCATGCGTTTGAGAACCCGGTCGCGCGCGGCCTTCGCCCTCTCCGGGAAGCGATCGGGCCGATAGCGCTCGGGGGCTTGGGGCAGCGCCACCAGAAGAGCGGCCTCGGCCGCCGTCAGGCGTTTGGGCTCCTTGCCGAAATAGCTCCAGCTCGCGGCCCTGACGCCCTCCAGATTGCCGCCATAGGGGGCGAGATCGAGATAGAGCGAGAGGATGTCGTCCTTCCTGCGCGTGCGTTCGAGCGCGAACGCGGTGACGATCTGCTCGCCCTTGGCCGAGAAACTGCCCGTCGGCAGACGGCCAAGCATGCGCGCGACCTGCATAGTCAGCGTCGATCCGCCCGAGACGATGCGCTGATGGGCGATCGACTGCCACCCGGCCCGCAGGAAAGCGACCGGATCGACCCCGCCATGGTCGCGAAACCGCTTGTCCTCCCAGGCAATCAGCATGGCGAGATAGCGCGGGTCCACGTCATCGACGCTTGCATTCAGACGCCAGCGGCCGTCCTCGGAGGCAAAGGCTCTGAGAAGCGCGCCATTCCGATCGACGACTTCGACACCGGTGCGTGGCTCCTCGATCGCGGCGATGCGTGTCTCGACCGCCGCTTCGAAGCGACCATACAAGATGATGGCCCCGACACCCGCAAGAAGGACGAACGCCACAAGGACGAAGACCGACCATCGTGATCGACGATGCGGCGCGCGACGGACCGGCTCTTGCCGCTTGAGCCTCTCCGCGCCGGCAAGGGGTGAAGCTCGACGCCTCTCTTCCCAAAGGTCGATCACCGCAGCGGGCCGACCACCGAGATCCGGCTTTCTTCCGTGCGTCCGCGCCGGCTCGGATCATACATGTTCTGGACGAGCGCGGCGGGACGGACGAACTCGCCCGGAGAGACCGCGCGCACGATATAGGCAAAGCGCCGGACGCCGGTATCGCCATCGCCTTGATCGACGGCAACAAGGAAACGGTCGGCACGGAATTCGGTGTTCGACGCCTCGCCTGAAAGCTCGAGCCAGTCGAGAGCGGCAACATCGCCTCCGCGCAGGATCGCCGGATTGTCGATCTCGAAGCCGGCGGGAAGCGGATCGTCGATCATCAGCCGCGCGGGCCCTGCATCGACCGGGGTCACCTCGACCACGAAGACGAGGCGATCGCCTTGTGCGACCTCGCTCGGATCGGCGGACTCGCCATCGAGCGTGAAGGCGCTGCGCGTTATTTGATAGCCCTCCGTCGCGGCGGGCGGCGCGACCTTCGGAACGCCTCGAAGCGTCACCTCTGCGGTGATCGGAGCCGGACTGCGATTGGCCACATCGACGCCGGCCGCCAAAGCCGCCTCGTCGAAGCTCGCGCTATAGGGCCCGTCGACGGGACGGCCGGAGACGCTGAGCCGTGGCGGATCGCGATCGAGAAGCGCATGGGCGGCCAAAAGCGACCAAGCGTCTTCCTGGGTCGAGGTATAGCGCTGGGACTGGCGGCCGGCATTCACCCGCTGGACGAGATCGGACAGATCGAGGCCATCCACCTTCGTTTCCAGACCGAGGGTCAGGATCGCCGCGTCGTCGCGCAGCGTCGAGCCATAATCGGAAAAGCTCGATCGCGGCCCGACAGTGGCAAGTGAAGCATCGATCGCCGAGCGGAAGACGCGCTCCGCCCGAACCCGGTCGCCGTAAAGAGCGAGGGCGGCGCCGATCTGGCCCCTTGCGAGCGCCGGGAATTTCGACAGCTCGTTGTCGGAATAATAGCGCAGATCGCCGATCGCGGCCCGCCCATTTCGGGCGAGCACGTAATAGGCATAGGCGACCGGGCCGAAATCGGGATTGTCCGGCAGATAGGAGAGATTGTTGCGCAGGTTGTCGAGAGCGAGGGTGAAGGCCTCCTCCGGCACGGCGTAGCCCGCTTCCCGAGCGCGGGTCAGGAAGTCGGTCACATACGCGTCGAGCCACAGATCGCCGCTATCGGGCCGCCAGAGCCCGAAGGCCCCATTCGAGGACTGGTTGGCGAGAACGCCTTTGATTGCGGCGGAGACCCGCTCGCGCAGATCGTCCGAGCGACCAAGCCCGGCCGCCAGGATCGTCGCGTCGAGATAGACGAGCGGCATCGCCCGACTGGTGATCTGCTCGGTGCAGCCATAGGGATAGAGGTCGAGGGCCCGCATCACGCCAGCGACATCGAATTCGGCCGCGCCGGTGATGGAGACGGTCGCCGTCGCCGTTCCCTGCACATAGTCGGTGAAGATATCGGGATCGAGGGCGAGGCTTCCGCCATCGCCGGCAAGCGCGACGCGGCTCTTTTCGACAGTCTCGGGCGCGTTGGAGCGCACATTGAGGCTGAAGCGCTTCGTCAGGATCTCGCCGCCGTCCGGCAAAGCGAGGGAGAGATCAAACTCCGCATCGCCGATTGCTTCGGCACGAACCGGCAGGAGCACGCGTGCCCGCCCGCCATCGGTCAGTGAGAACGTGCGACTGACAAGGCCGGGCTCTCCGCCATCGGCCAGATCGACGATCCCCTCGCCCCCGGACAGGGACAGGGTCACGTCGCCGGCCGGGCCATCCACATGGGTCAGATCGACAGCGATCCGCGACGTGTCGCCCGGCGCGAGAAAGAGCGGCCGGCTGACGGCCATGACGACCGGATCCCGCACCACCATCTCGGCATCGGCTTCGCCGACGCCGGTCTTGGACCAGGCAAGCGCCATCAGCTTGAGCGTGCCGTTGAAATCGGGGATGTTGAGATCGATCCGAGCCTTGCCGTCCGGCCCCACCGTCACGACGCCGGAGAACAGGCTGACGAGGTCGTCCATCGGCGGCGGGCTTTCATAGCTTCCGCCCGCATCGCCGCCCGAGCGCACCGTGCCGGGCGCCCCCTGCATGCGGTCGATGAGCTTGGAATAGAGATCGCGGATCTCGACCCCGAGCCGCCTCTTGCCGAAATAATAGGCCGAGGGCGACGGCGTCTCGAACCCGGTGATGTTGAGTATGCCCGCATCGACGGCCGAAAGCGTCAGAAAGGCCGTCTCGCCGGGTTTCACGCCCGAAACCGCGATTTCGACCGGCACATTGCGGCGCGGCTCGATCGTCGCCGGCGCCTCGATCGCGACGGCCAGCTTGCGCTCGCCCGGATCGACCGAGGCATGGGCGAGCCCGATCGCCCGGCCCGGCATGCGCTTTTGCGCCAGATCCATCGGTCGATAGACGATGGCCGTCACATAAGCCCCGGCGCCCCAATCCTCGGTGACATCGAGGACGACATCGCCGCCTTCGGCCGGAATATCGGCGCTTTGACGCGCGATCACCCGCTCGTCCATGACGAGGATCTCGGCCCGGCCGGCAAAGCGCGGCTCGATATGGACGACCGCCTTGTCGCCGACCGTGTAGCTGGGCTTGTCGAGAAGGACGCGCGCCATGTCGGGGGTATCGAGGGATGTCGCCGCGAGCGCCCAGCCAGCTTCGAACTTGACGCTTGCCGGGATCGCCGCGCCGGACAGATCGGTGACGACGAGTTCGTATTCACCCCATTCGACCGGCATCGAAAGCGGGAGTGCGTCACCGGCGCCAAGATCGGCCTCGCCACTCGCGATCCGCTTCTCAGTCGTCACCGGTTCGTAGTTCCACCGCCCGGCGCTGTTATACCATTGGAAGTCGGTCTCGATGCGATTGAGCACCCAGGTGATGCCGGGCAAGGCCTGACGCGCGCCATCGACATCGATCGCGACAATGTCGAACCCGGCCTCCGCTCCTTCCGGAACGGAGCCCTCGAAGCGCGGCTTGATGCCGATCCGAGCCGAAGAGGACGTCATGGGAAGGTCGAGCGTCTTCTCGACGGGGCGGCCACTCGCATCGATGACGCGAAGCGCCAGACTCGCTGTCTGCGGCTTCGTGGTCGTCGGCGGCTCGAAGGCGGCAAGGCTCGCTTCGGCATGGCCGGCCTCGTTGGTCACCGCGCCCTCGAAGGGATAGCGCATGGTGTTCGATTCGTCGCGGACGAGACCGAAGCGATAACCAGGATAGGCCGCGATGGTGTCGCTTGCCGTGACGATGGCATCGCCCCAGACTTCGAGACCCGCACCCGGCGCGCCAAAGAGATAGCGTGCATCGACGCTCACGCGCGGCGGGTTCGCCGGATCGAATCGGTCGGCGTCGGTCGCGAGATCGAAGGCGATCTTCTGGGGCTCGAAATCCTCCACGACGATCGTCGTGCGCGCCAGGGCCGGCGTATTCGGATCGGTGTGGAGCGCCACGGTCCAGACGCCGCGTGCCGCATTTTCGGGAAGCGCGACGTCGAAGTCAAAACCGCCCGCCCCTTCGTCCATCACCTGCTCGCGGCCATATTCGACGCCATCGGGCCGGGTTACGATGCGGGTCAAAGCGAGCCCTTCGACCGCCTCGCCCTTGGCATCGCGGACCAGCGCGGTGAAGTGGGCCCTTTCGCCCGTGCGATAGATGCCGCGCTCGGCCGTCAGGAAGACATCGACAGGGCCTGCGGGCTCGCGCCCCTCGACGCCGCGGTCGGTGAGGTCGAAGGGCGATTGGGTGAGATCGAGGAAGACGAAATCAGCCGGCGGCGCATCGTCGCCCGTCGCAGCTTTGTTCGATGCGCCCACCTGCCCCGCGCCGGCGATCGAATGCGAAGCCGTCAGAACCGCCGGCCGGTTGCCGCCGCTTCCCGCCAGAAGTCCCGAGGCAAAGCGCGCATGGCCATCGGCATCGGTCGTCGCGCTGGCGAGAATCTGGTTGTTCACCGCGACGAGATCGAGCGAGACACCCGCCAGTGGCTCGGCCGTTCCGAGAGAACGGGCAAAAACACGGAAACCGTTCTCGGCCGCCATCGCTGTGAGGCCGATATCGCTGACGACGAACCATTGAGTCGCCAGGGTGTCCAGATATTGCGGCCCGTTCACCGCTTGCGCCGACAGGATATAGACGCCGGGCTGGAGCGTTTGCACGAGTTCGGCGACTGGAATGGCGGTCGTCACCTCCTCATTGGTGCGCGAGCGAACCTCGATTGTCCCCGTCCAAACGGTCTCGCCGCGCTCTTCGGTGATCGCGTCGAGCTGATATTCGGCAAGCTGGCGAAGGAACTCGGCATCGCCGATCGAACGCGACAGGGACCGTTCGCCGACGCGCTGGACCCGCGCCTCCAATTGATCGGTGTTGACGGTGGTGACGGGGATCGTCGCATCGAGCCCACCTGGCAGGACATAAGCATTGGTGGCGAAGCGGACGGAAGGGTCGCGGTCTCGCACATAGACACTGATGTCGACGGGTCTCGGCAGCGTCTCGCCATCGGCGGAGCGGATACCGGGCCGAGCCACGATGTGATAGCGCTGCCCGTGGCGCACGCCTTCAACGCAGATCTGCGAACCTCTCGCCGTCACCGGCAGAGTGTCGCCGCCATCGATCGCCAGATAGTCCCCGACCGTGTCCGACTGGGTCAGGCTTTCGGCCAGCGGGTCGGAGAAGACCAGACAGATGCGCGGGCTGGCGGCGTTGTTGTCGACACTGTTGTCGACGACTCGAAAGCCATGGGAGGCGAGAGTGGCGCCCAGCCGGGCGCGAACGGCCGGCACTTCGGCGAGATCGAGGCTCGCCCGATAGGTCTTGATCGCCGATTTCCAGTTGGAAGCCACCTCGAAGCTTTGGGCGAGTAGATCGAGCGCCTCGGCGCGCATGCGGTCGTCGCCGGCCGTCAGATAGGCATTGATCGCGGCAAGTTCGCGAGTGCGAGCGACCTCTCTCTGCTCGTCATATTCGGTCGGTTTGGCGTCGAGCGCGGCTTTCGCCAGCCCTGCCCACGTCGCCTCGTCGAGCGGTGCCCGCTTCAAGACCTCGCGATAGGCGTCGATCGCCCGGCGCTCGTCGAGGGCGTTCTCGGCGTTGGCAACCAAGTCGGGAAGATCGAGATCGGCGGATAGGGGATCGCGTTCGGAGCCTGCCAATTCCAAGCGAAAGCGGCGCGCCTCCTCTACCGTTTGTCTCGGCAGGAAAGCGAGATCGGCCTCACGCGCACTGACACTTGCCTCATCGATCCGAGGTGCTTGCGCCACCTTGCCCGAGATCGCGCCCGCGACGGTGCGCAGCTCTCCGACCTCTGCCTTGAGGAAACACCAGCCCGTCGCCGTATTGAAGGTGAAGGCCTTGCACTGCTCGTCGCCAAGACAGGCCATGCTGCAGATATCGAGATCGACATCCTTCATGATGTCGAAGTCGCCGCCGAAATAATCGGCGCCTTCAGTGGTGATCAGGCGCCGCTCGCCGGCAGCCTGGGTCTGCGCAAGGGTGGGCGGCGCCGCGAAGGACCATAAGGCAGCCAGCGTCGCGACGATCCGAAGTCCGCCGATCCTGCGCATTCGATCCACCCGTCAAAAGAACGCCCCGCACCAAAGCATAACCCATTGCTGGACGCTGCGTAAGCCGGGGACGACGCCCGCTTCGGAAGAAAGTGGACGAGCCCCCGGTCTAAATCCCTCGGCCTTCATCATGGGCTGAGCGGGCCTCAGGGCTGGCGCGGTTCGGGATCGATGCGCTCGAAAGCCGGTCCCGGCTGCGGCCCGAGCGGTTCGACGGTTGCCGCGCGGCGCCGACGCCGGGAGAGCGTCACCACGAAGACGGCCATCGCCGCGCTCATGATCAGGCAATAACCGCCCATTGCCGCGATCTGCAGCGGATAGGAGACGTCCAGATCGATCAGAACACCGGTGACGCCGGGCCCGAGCGCCGAGGCGAGCACCATCTGGGCGACCGTCACCGAGCGGATCGCGCCGAGATGCTTAGTGCCGTAGAGTTCCGGCCAGAGGGCGCCGAGAAGAGTGGAAGAGGCCCCGTTGGAGATGCCGAGAAGGATCATGAAGACCGGGATCGACCATTCGCCGACCGCTGAAGCGGCAACGAAGCAGCTCGCGGCCATGGGCAGGAGGAAGGCCGGCAATAGCTTGAGGGCTGAGAATCGGTCGATCAGAGAGCCGCAGGCGATCGAGACGAGGACCGTCGTCGCGGACATCAGAGCAAAGCCTGCCGCAAAGGCCCCAAGTGACCAGCCTCTGAGTTCGGTGAGATAGACCTGATGGAAGAAGAGCGTCGTGCCGATGAAGGGCGGCGCCAGCACCGCCATCAGAATCAGCCAGAAACCCGCGCTGCGAAGAACCTCGCCGCGCGTCCAATCACGGACCTCGCTTTTGGCCGCCGGCAACGGGTCCGAGCGTGGATTGCGGTCGCGCATCATCGGTAGGACCGAGAGCGGCAGAGCGAGGAAGAGAAGGACAAGCGCGGCGGCGATCCACGCCCCGCGCCAGCCAAGACCTTCGGCTGCCATCACATAAGCGAAGGGAAGAGCGCCGGTTCCGGCGTGAAGTCCGAGCGTGACGAGAGCCATGGCCCGCCCGCGATTGGCCGCGAACCAGCGCCCTGTCGCCGTCAAGGCGATTTCCGTCATCATGCCCTGGCCGAACAGGCGCAGGAGATAGAGCGTCAGGACGAGGAACGGGATGGCGGTCGAAAAGGCCATGGCGGCTGTTGCTGCGGCGAGAGCAAGAATATTCGCCGCCGCGATCTTCCAGGCCGGATGGCGATCGAGCAGACCGCCCAGAGCCGGCAGCGTCGCGGCGCTGGCCAGCGTCGCCGCCATATAGATCAGGCCGAACGCTCCATTGGAGAGGCCGAACTCCGCGCGGATCTCGCCATTCGACAGTGAAATAAAGAATGTCTGGCCGAAGGAGGAGAAGAAGCACAGGGCAAACCCCGCCCCCAGCCAGCGCCCATTCTTCAGACAGAACCGCAGATAGGACATTGGCCGATCACCTTCAGGTTATGGGTAGCAAGAACGCCGATCAGCATCTCGCCGGATGGGGCGAGCGGCCTGCTCGTCCTGCTCCGTCGCAGAATAGAGCGCTCGCTGAGGTCGTTCGTTGCGAAAACAGGAGCCCAAGATGACGCTCGGATGCCGCCGGTTCGGAGCGAGTCGATCCTTAAGCCGTCGAGGCCCCGTTCGGTTCGGATTGAAAGATGCGAAACGCGGGACGGATTGCCCGCCACGACGAATGATTGTGGATGAAGCATCCCGAAGATGGCTCTGGGACATAGACGATTCCGTCCCTTCGCGGGATGCAGCCGGGCAACGGCCCGTCGTCAAATCGTCCGCCCGGCGATCGTGTCGCGAGAGCGCGGCGACCGCAACGCCTTCCAAGATGGCGGCCAACCGCCTATGTGCGACGACGACAGACACAGCAAGACAAACCGGCGCGGCCGGCGAGAGGCAGAAATCCCCATCCTCTCCCGTCGGACCGTTCGGACAGATTGCGGAAGCCGCATTGTACGAGATCCTCAACCTCATCAGCCAGTTCGGTCCAGCGATCGTTTTTGCCGGCACCTTTTTCGAGGGCGAGGTCTTCGCGATCATCGGCGGCTTCCTAGCCTATCGCGGCTCCTATCCCTTTCAGCTGATGATCACGCTCGCCTTTTGTGGCTCCTTCTTCGGTGATCTCGCAGTGTTTCTATTCTCTCGCTACTGGTCCAATCACCGCTGGGTGCGGCGTTGGAAGGAGCGTGAACGCTTTCGCCGCGCTCTCAAACTGGTCGAGCGCTATCAGACCTATTTCGTCGTGGTGAACCGCTACATCTATGGTCTTCGCATGCCGGGACTGATCGCGCTCGGCCTGTCGAAAATCAGCGTCTTGCGCTTCGTCCTCCTCAATCTCGTCGGCGCGGCGCTTTGGGCGACGATCTTCACCACTCTCGGCTATGTATTCGGCTATTCGATCCAGTCGGTCTTTGCCCAACTCGAAATCGTGGAGCGCGGCGTCATCGCCGTCTTAGTGGTCGTCGCGATCGGCCTCACCCTCTATTTCGGATATCGACAATGGGGGCCGATGATTCAGTCGCGGTCGAAGAGGCGAAAGCCCAAGGCCGGCGAGGAGCTATCGCGCGAGAACGGCACGGGCGACGACTGACCCGAGCCGGACATCCCACCAAGCGTCGAACCCGCTGTCAGCGTGATGCGGCAACTTTGCAGGACGTTTCCGGGATGATCATGCGGAAAAAGCCTTGAGATCGCTGAAGCTATTCCCCTCATCCGCTCTTCAGGCACCTTTGTAACTTCCCAAATGCCGTATTTGAAGCTGTAGTGGCAAGTGCGGTGGCGGATGGAAGACCGATGCACCTTTGGGACACCAAGCCCGTGGGAG
>NZ_FWXR01000025.1 GCF_900176465.1 Fulvimarina manganoxydans | reverse complement strand
CGATCCGCGAAATTCTCGAGACCGTCACAAATCGCGAATGTTCAAACTATCTCGCCAATTCAGGTTATGCACCGAGGTAAAATCATCTCGCTCTAGCCAAACCCTCGAAGGGCAACAATGTTCGTCGCAGAATGACGTCTTCGAGACGTGTCACGCGCTCCGTCGCCGCGATATGCTGGATTTCTTCGTGCGAATAGGTCGGTGCCGTTCGAAGCGGCGTCAAAGCACGCGTCTCTCGACCTTTCAGAATGCGATCACCGTACTCGGAGTCGTTTGTTTGCGCTTGGCGTTGAGGCGTGATTCCTTGTTCCAGATGGAAAGGGGGGGGTGAGGTCATGGCTCGGGCATACGGGATTGATCTTCGCAAGCGGGTGGTCGAAGCGATCGAAGGTGGCTTGTCGACGCGGGCTGCTGGCCGCCGATTTGCGATCGGGGAGTCGACTGCGGGGGCCTGGCATCGTGACTGGAAGCGAAAAGGCACGTACGAGCCCGATCGGCAGGGTCAGCCGGAGGGCTCCAAGCTCGACACCCAAAAGGCCTTCATCCTCTCGCTGATCGAGACCGACGACAAGGACATCTCGCTGGCGGAGATCGTCGATCGTCTGGAGACCGACAAGGGCGTCGGCACGTGTCAGTCGCTGGTTTCCAAGTTCTTGAAGAAGCGTGGCATCACGTGGAAAAAAGACCGCGCACGCTGCCGAGCAGCAGCGCGAAGACGTCCTTGCCGCGCGTGAGGCCTGGTTCGAAGAACAGCCCGATCTTGACCCGCGAAAGCTCGTCTTCATCGATGGTGAGAGAGACCCGTGGCTCTCGAACGGCCTGAACACCAAGATGGCACGGCTGCGAGGGCGCTCCAAACGCGGAGAGAGATGTCGCGCCGCTGTTCCCCATGGCCACTGGAAGTCCACCACCTTCACCGCCGGCATGCGGCTCGATGGCATCGTCGCGCCCTGGCTCCTCGACGGTGCGATGGATGGCGAGGCCTTCCTCGTCTATGTCCGCAAGGTGTTGGTGCCGACGATTACCCCCGGCGATATCGTGGTGATGGACAATCTTCCGGCGCACAAGGTCGCCGGGGTCAGGGAAGCGATCGAGGCCGTCGGGGCCGAGCTTCGCTACCTCCCACCCTACTCACCGGACTTCAACCCGATCGAAATGCTCTTTTCCAAGATCAAGGCATTCCTCCGTAAGGTCGCCGCGCGCACAATCCCCGGACTGCATGACGCGGTGGCATCGGCGCTCGACATCTTCGAACCAGACGAATTCCAAAACCTATTTGTCCACGCCGGCTATGACCCGGATTAAGGTGAAAGCGCTCTAGAGTCCGCCATTAGGTTGCGGAGCATAGATATGCAGCGGTTGCAACCTTCGGAAGCCTTATCGAAGATCGATCGCGAAAGCTGGATACGATTCGGGCAGAATGTCAAAACGCTGCGAAATATCTGCACCGCTTGTTTTCTGAACAATCGATAGCATTGCCGTCCGATAGCCTGCGTTTCGGCGTTGCGTGGCTATTCGGTGGCTATTAGCCAGACCGGACAGCCGCACGTTTTCTAGCTAAGTGATTGAAAGTGTTGGCGCACCCGACAGGATTCGAACCTGTGACCTCTGCCTTCGGAGGGCAGCGCTCTATCCAGCTGAGCTACGGGTGCACGTAACGGCGACTCGCGACGCCTGATAGGGTGCATAACTGATCGACGCGGTGTCGGCAAGCCGGGATGGTTGTAAGCGCATTTCTGCTTCGGCAGCGGTCACAGGTTCAAACTCCTCAACGCTTGTCATCGGTAAGAGACCATCTCGCATCCCTCGTGGTGCCTGAGACCGCAGTCTTACCAGACGCCCCTTGCTCGCATTCCTCTTCGCCGCATGCAAGCAGGCGCACGAAACGGAAATGGCTGCTGAGGTTTACTCAGCTCCCCTCGTCCCACCCGCTTGTCGCTCCTGGCTCACCAAAACGCTTATGTCATTGCCCGCCCGCCGACGTGCCGAGGATGTGGCGCTCTCACGCAGCCAAGCTCCCGGGCGCCCAATCCTGTTACATCGAACTTGCATCTCACAGACGGTAAGCACTGAAGAATATGGCGGAGAGGGGGGGATTCGAACCCCCGATACGGTTGCCCGTATGCCGCATTTCGAGTGCGGTGCATTCAACCACTCTGCCACCTCTCCGCAGAAGTGTTCCCGATAGGGGAGCCGGATCGCTCTAAAAGTCGATGAGAAGAGGCTGTTGCCACCTCCAAACCGCTCATCGATGAACCGGATGGTCGAATACGCTCGGCATTGCCAGCGCGACGGCTCCTTAGCAAGAGGCGGACCTAAAAGACAAGAGGCGAAATGAGCTTCGCTCAGAAAATGCGCTGAAGGGGCAGGCGCTGGGCTGCTGTGTTTTGATTGGCTTGCAGGAGGCTGCAGCATATCGAAAAGCCGAGGACGGCGCTTGTTTCGAGCGAGACTGTCGGCTGTAAGGATCGCGTCTCTCCGCCGACAAGATGTGTGTCGAACGAGATCAAGGCGCGTGATCGATCCTGATGCCAGCGGGCCAGGATGCTGACGCAACGGGCCGCTGAACCTTTCAAGCGCAGCGCGGGCGCATATCGCCGGTCCCAGGCCATCGATCTGAGGTCGAAACCGCAGACTGGTGATATCACTCGTGTGCCGTGATCCCCGCTTGGTATGCCGTGCTTGCGTCCGGCCTTTGCTTCGGCTATCGCATCACCCATGAACACGACGCTGAACCTCGCGAAAATGTGGTGGCGGGCCCTCTAAGAGCGGCCCGGCAGTCACGCGACGTGAACTGAGACGACGAACAAGGCCGCTGCGGACATCGCCTGCGGCCTTTTGCTTATGACGCAGGCAGTCCGAGCTTCGAGACAGGAGATGACGGACATGGCAGGCGGACAATTCGGGGACGGCCGCGACATGGGCGAGACCTATCTGACGGTGGGCGGGGTCGAGGTGACGCGCCACCAGCGCTCCGTGACCTATGAGGGCGCGATCGAACCTTATTTCGATCAGTTGAACGACAGGCGCGGCGCCGTTCTTTTCTCCAATTACGAATATCCGGGCCGCTATACGCGCCAGGACATCGCTTTCGTCGATCCGCCTCTGGCGATCACCTCGGCAGGACGCGAAATGATGATCGAGGCGCTGAACGGGCGCGGAGGCGTCCTGCTCGGCTTCGTGGCCGAGGCATTGGACGGTCTGGCCGATATCTCCGCGATGACGGTCTCGGACGAGAAGCTGAGCCTTACCGTGAAGACGCCGGAAGGGGCGGTCACGGAAGAAGAGCGCTCGCGCATGCCGACGGTCTTTTCGGTGCTGCGCGCCATCGTCGCTCTCTTCAAGTCCGAGGACGACAGCCGCCTCGGCCTGTTTGGCGCCTTTGGCTACGATCTCGCCTTTCAGTTCGATCCGATCGCCGAAAGTCTGCCGCGCCCGGACGATCGGCGGGACCTCGTCCTCTATCTGCCGGACGAAATCCTCGAAGTGGACCATTATTCGGCGACCGCGACGCTGACGGCCTATGACTTTGCCCGCGATGGTGTCTCGACCGAGGGACTCGCCGGCGGCGGATCGCCCGCGCCCTTCAAGCCGAGCGAAACGGTTCCTGGTCGCGGCGACCACCAGCCTGGCGAATATGCTGATCTCGTCCGGCAGGCGAAGGAAAAGTTCGTTAGAGGCGACCTTTTCGAGGTGGTTCCCGGCCAGGTCTTCTACGAGCGCGCCGAACATCGCCCGTCGGAGATTTCCCGCCGGCTGAAGGCGGTCAATCCATCGCCCTATTCCTTCTTCGTCAATCTCGGCCGCAATGAATTCCTGATTGGCGCGAGCCCGGAAATGTTCGTGCGCGTCAGCGGACGCCGAGTCGAAACCTGCCCCATCTCGGGCACGATCCAGCGCGGCGGGGATGCCATCACCGACGCCGAGCAGGTGCTTAAACTTCTGAACTCGAAGAAGGACGAGTCGGAGCTCACCATGTGCTCCGACGTCGATCGCAACGACAAGAGCCGCGTCTGCGATCCCGGCTCGGTCAAGGTCATCGGACGACGTCAGATCGAGATGTATTCGCGCCTCATCCACACGGTCGACCATATCGAGGGCCGTCTGAGAGACGGCATGGACGCCTTCGACGCCTTTCTCTCCCATGCCTGGGCGGTGACGGTGACGGGCGCGCCGAAGCTCTGGGCCATGCGCTTCATCGAGAAAAACGAGAAGAGCCCGCGCGCCTGGTATGGCGGTGCGGTCGGCATGGTTCATTTCAACGGCGATTTGAATACGGGCCTAACGCTTCGCACCATCCGCCTGAAGGACGGCATTGCCGAGGTGCGGGCGGGGGCGACGCTTCTGTTCGATTCCGATCCCGAAGCCGAGGAAGCCGAGACCGAGCTCAAGGCCTCCGCGCTGCTCGGCGCCATTCGTGACGCTGGCAAGAGCAACGAAGCGCGCGCCTTACGCGATGTCGCCAAGGTGGGCGAGGGGCTGAAGATCCTTCTCGTCGATCACGAGGATTCCTTCGTTCACACGCTGGCGAATTACTTCCGCCAGACCGGCGCGAGCGTTGCGACTGTGCGAACGCCAGTTGCCGAGGAGATCTTCGAGCGTATCGATCCCGATCTCGTCGTGCTGTCGCCAGGGCCCGGCACACCGTCGGATTTCGACTGCAAAGGCACGATCGAAAAGGCGCGGGCCCATGGTTCGGCGATCTTCGGCGTATGCCTCGGCCTTCAGGCGCTCGCCGAAAGCTATGGCGGGCAATTGCGCACGCTTCACATTCCTTATCATGGCAAGCCCTCCCGCATTCGCGTCTCCAAGCCTGGCATCATCTTCTCGGGCCTTCCAGAGGAGGTGACGATCGGGCGCTACCATTCGATCTTCGCCGATCCGGTCCGATTGCCGCGCGATTTCGAGGTGACGGCCGAGAGCGACGACGGGATCGTCATGGCCTTCGAGCATCGCTCGGAGCCGATCGCCGCCGTGCAGTTTCATCCCGAGAGCATTATGAGTCTTGGCGGCGATGCGGGATTGCGCATGATCGAGAATGTCGTCGCCCATCTGCCGCGCCGGGCTCGCGAACGGGCAGCCTGAAGCAATGGCCGAGTTGGGAAAGGAGGAGGCGGGCGCACCGCTCGCCAAGCGCGTGGCGATCGCATCCGTCCTGATCGCCTGCGTGGTTCTGGCCATCAAATATGCCGCATACCACGTGACCGGCTCGGTCGCCTTATTCTCCGATGCGCTGGAATCGATCGTCAATGTGGTGGCGGGGCTCATCGCCCTCTGGGCGATCTCGCTGTCTTACAAGCCGGCCGATAGCGATCATCCCTTCGGTCACACCAAGGCGGAATATTTCTCGGCGGTCGTCGAGGGCGTAATGATCGCCGGTGCCGCCGTGCTGATCCTCATCGAGGCCTGGGGCGCGTTCCAGGAGCCGCGCGCGATCGATGCGCCCGCTCTGGGCCTTGCGATCAATGCCGGCGCCACGGCGCTGAATTTCGGCTGGGCGCTCTATCTCAAACGGTTGTCCCGACGGGTTCGATCGCCCGCCTTCGCCGCCGATTCCCGGCATTTGATGGCCGATGTCTTCACCTCCGTTGGGGTGTTTTGTGGCCTCGTCGTCGCGACCTGGACGCATATCCCGATCATCGATCCGCTTCTGGCGGCCCTTGTCGCGCTGAACATTCTGCGCGAGGGCTTCAACGTGGTCACCACGTCGCTGTCCGGGCTCATGGATCAGGCGATCGAGCCGGAGGAGGAGGCCAAGGTCCGCGAATTGATCTCGGCGAATGCCTCCGGCGCGATCGAGGTTCATGATCTGCGCACGCGCCGTTCCGGGCGAATGATCTTCATCGAATTTCATCTCGTCGTTCCGAGCGAAATGACCGTGGGCGATGCCCATATCATCTGCGACCGGATCGAGGAGGGGCTCGGCGCGGCATTTGAGAATGCTCAAGTCCACATTCATGTGGAGCCGGAAGAGGAAGCACAGCAAACGGGCGTTCCCGTTTTGTAGAGTTCCCGTTTTGTAGATTGGGCTGACGTCTGATCAGCCGCTCCTGGTCACTTTCTTAAATCGGCAAGAGATGGGTTTCCGTCGCAGGCGAATTTGCTAAGGCGAGACGACCAACTCAGCGGAGCGCCCTCATGCGTATCGTCTTTCACGGCTCGAACGCCGAAACCTTCTTGCGCGGCTTTGAGGCGCATCTGAAGCCGGGGCATGATGTTGCTCTCGTCTCGGACGCGCTGGAGCGCGATGGAGAAAAAGAAATATTCGAATCGGCGGATGTCGTGGTGGGCGTCGCCTTGAGCGCCCATCATCCGGTTCCGCTGAGCGCAAAACTCTATCAGGCCCCGGCAGCGGGCGTCGATAAGATCGATATGGCCAGGCTTCCCGAGGGCGCGACCGTCTGCAACGCTTTTGGGCATGAGGGCGCCATCGCCGAATATGTAATGGCTGCGCTGCTCGCCCGCCATGTTCCGTTGGGCCAAGCCGATGATCAGCTCCGGAACGGCGATTGGTCTTATTGGGCGGGAAAGCCGACGGGGCTCCGGAGCGAACTCTCCAGCCAGACGATCGGTATTCTCGGCTTTGGCCATATCGGAAAGGCGATCGCCAAATCGGCAAAGGCGTTCGGAATGGGCGTTACCGTCTGCAACCGATCGGCGCCGGACGCCAATGCTGGGATCGATCAAGCCTTCGCTCTATCGGACTTGTCAGCCTTCATGGGCTCGGCCGATATCGTCATCGCAACCTTGCCGCTTACGGAACAGACCGAAGGCCTGATCGATGCCAAGGCACTCGCATCGATGCGCGATGGTGCTCTGATCATGAATGTCGGTCGCGGACCGGTGATCGATGAAGCCGCCTTGTTCGCGGCATTGTCGAGTGGTCGGATCGATGGGATCATCGACACATGGTATGTCTATCCGACGGGAGATGCACCGAACCCGAAGCCCTCGCGCTTTGCCTTCGAGACGCTGACGAATGTCTTGATGACGCCGCATATGTCCGCCTGGACCTTCGGCACGATCGAGCGCCGCCAAAAGACGATCGCGGAGAATGTCCGTCGCCTGGCAGCCGGAGACGAGCTCGTCAATGTCGTCGCCCGCCGTTAAGGGCGGTTCGGGCGAAAAGCCCCGGCGAAGAGAGACGCCGGGGCGGGATAGTCCGAAAAATTCATTTCGAGGCAGGCACTTAGTTATTGCTGGCCGAGCCCGAGTCGCCCGCGCTGCTGCCGGTCGAATTGGTTCCGGCGTTGGAGCCGGTGCTCGTCCCGGACTGAGTGCCGCTGCTACCCGTCCCTGTGGAGTCCATCTGACCGCCTGCTGCCGAGGAGCCGATCACGCGCCCGGATGTGTCGATCATCATGATCACTGTCTCCCCATCCGGCGTCGATGCCCGCACGAGATAGGCGGCGTCCATCACCTGAGCGTCGGTGTAGCCGGCCTGCTCAAGGGCTTTCAGCACCTTGTCCTGGCTGGCGACCATCGCCTCGCTGGACATGCCGTTGCCGCCGGAAGCGGCAGCGCCGGACGAAGACATATCTGATGAACCGGCATTGTTTGTGGTGTTGCTGTCGCTCTGTGCGAGCGCCGGGGCAAGGGCGAAGCCGGACATAAGTGTGGCAATTCCGACGGTTTTTGCGATATGAAGCATGAATGTCCTCCGTATTGAGATGTGCGACGGAAGTATTCCTGATAAGAATATTCAAGTCGCATGTTGTGTACGGAGAATGAAGCGCTTCTTTAATCGTTCCGGCGAAGTCGATGATGAAAACATTACAGACCGTTTGACGGCCAATGGAAAGCGATCCAAGTATCTGCGCGCACAGGCCGACTGAACACGATCACAGGCGTTTTGACCGCTCATCGAACGGGCGCCGGGCGAATGGCAAATGTTGATATCAGAGCGTTTCTCGCTTCGTGTTCAAAAAAACGGTCCACGCTCTTCTGTCCGAGGGATGTCGGGGAGGGTAGGCCATAGAGAGCGCGCCCGGTACTCAAGAAGCACCGGGCGCTTCTACAGGATTGAACAGCGAGTGCCAGGCTCTGTCAGTGGCAGATGCCCGTTTCGCGCCGCTGATCTCTATGACCACTCGAAGCCGGAAGCGCTCCTCACTCGGGATCGAGTTCAGAATCCCAGTAGAGATAATCGAGCCAGCTCTCGTGGAGATAATTGGGCGGGAAGAGACGACCGTTGTTGTGGAGATCGTGAACGGTCGGCTGATAGGGGGTCTGTCGCGGGATCATACCGGCGGCTTTCGGCATGAGGCCGCCCTTTTTCAGATTGCAGGGCGAGCAGGCGGCGACGACATTTTCCCAGGTGGTCAGTCCGCCACGGGATCGCGGAATGACGTGATCGAAGGTGAGGTCATGGGGCGATCCGCAATATTGGCAATGGAAGCGGTCGCGGAGGAAGACGTTGAAGCGCGTGAAGGCGGGGTTTCGCGCTGGCTTGATATAGCTTTTGAGGCAAACGACGGAAGGAAGGCGCATCGAATAGCGCGGACTTCGAACCGCCCGATCATACTCGGCAAGGATCGTCACCCGATCCAAGAACACCGCCTTGATCGCGTCCTGCCACGACCAGAGCGATAAGGGATAATAGCTCAGTGGTCGGTAGTCTGCGTTCAGGACGAGCGCCGGGGAGAGATCCTGAGGGACAGCGATCGTCACCGACAAGCTCCTTTCCTCTTTATGGACCCGGAGTTAGGTCCCGTATGCGTTATCGTGCTCCAACATGTCGCCTTTGTGAAGCCTTGCCCTTCCGCGGTGCGGCGTCCTGCCCATTTCCCTGCGCAAATCGTGATGATCTCCAAGCCGGCGAGGGGGTGTGAAGATGTTGTGGATAAGTTCGTGGATCGCTGTTGAAGGCGCGGTGCGGGTGCTCTCCGCCGCCCGGCAGGCGCGGGACGAAGGGTCGCGGGCAAGGCGTCAAAGGGGCACGGCGTCCCGCCGGGCGGTCGCCGCGTAATAGGCCCAAAAAAGCCGCGCGGCGACCGAGCGGTGTGGCGCCCACGCGGCGGCGATCGCATCCGCTTCCTTGGGTTTTGGTCGCTCTGTGAGCGCGAAGGCATGGGCGAGCGCCGCCTGAAGAGCGAGATCCCCGCCAGGAAAGACGTCTGCATGGCCGACACAGAAGAGAAGATAACATTGCGCCGTCCAGATGCCGATCCCTTTCAAGGCCATCAGTTCCGCAACCGCATCGGGACCCGAAGCGCTCGAGAGACGATCGAAATCCAACCGACCGTCTGCTGCCGCTTCAGCCAAACCGAGGATCGTCCTTTGTTTGGGGCGCGAGAGCCCGGCTGCGCGAAAGGCGTCATCGCTCAGTGACGCGACCGCCAAGGCATCGTCGAGATCGGCTTGGTCCGAGAGCCGGCCGAAGATCGCATCGGCGCTCGCCTTCGAGACCTGCTGCGCGGTGACGATCGCGCAGAGGCCCTTCAAGCCGCCGGGGCGCAGGCGCAGCGGCACCATGCCAGCGGTCTCGACGACGGGGCCAAGGCGTGGGTCGAGCGCCACCAGGGCATCGAGCCCTGCCGCGATATCGGCCTCGCAGGTGATCAGTCGCGCCTCTTTGGTCCCCTTGGTCATCGCCATTCTCCTTTCGCATTCCGTCGATAGGCCGATGCCGCCATCCGCAAAGTCGCGACGCGGCCGCAGCCTTCTTGCGAAGGCGCAGTGTTCAAAGCCATCGAGCCCGCCGCCCTTTGAGGGTTCAAGGCCGATCCAACGCCCGACAGGAGCTCGCCCGTGACCTCGACAGACCGGCCGGTGTTTCGATTCGCCCCCAGTCCGAATGGAGAGCTGCATCTCGGCCACGCCTATTCCGCCCTGATCAATCACGCGATGGCGCGGGCCAATAACGGGCGTTTTCTTCTGCGCCTCGAAGATATCGACCGGGAGCGATGCACCAAGGCCTTCGAGAGGCAAGTCCTCGACGATCTCGTTTTTCTCGGCATCGAGTGGGACGAGGAGCCGCGTCGCCAGTCGGATCATTTCGCCGACTATGCCGCGGCGCTCGAAAGCCTGGCGGCCGAAGAACTCGTCTATCCAGCCTTCATGACGAGGGGCGAGATTCGCAGTTTCGCCGAACGCTATCGTGAGGAGAACGGGCATGACTGGCCGCGTGATCCGGACGGAGCGCCGCTCTATCCGGGCTTCGATCGAAAGGTCTCGACCGCGGCACGCGAGCGAAAGATGGCCGCGGGGGAGCGCTTTGCCTGGCGCCTCGATATGGAGAAAGCGATCGAATTCGTCCCGGCGCTTCATTGGCAGGAAAGCGGCGAGGGGCCATCCGGCGAGACAGGAGATATTCGAGCCAATCCCATGCAATGGGGCGACGTCGTTCTCGGGCGCATGGATATTCCGACGAGCTACCATCTTTCGGTCGTCGTGGATGATGCCCTTCAGGGCGTGAGCGATGTGGTGCGCGGCCGCGATCTGTTTTTTTCAACGAGCGTCCATCGCCTGCTTCAGTCCCTGCTCGGGCTGCCGAGCCCGCGTTATCATCATCACGACCTCATCCTCGGCTCCGATGGACGAAAGCTTTCGAAGAGCGCCCAGGACACCTCGCTGCGCGCGCTGCGGGAAGCCGGTATGAAGCGCGAGGATATCGTGCGGATGGTGGGCTTGCGAGAGGTGCTCAGCGAGGTGTTCTGACGAACGCCGGCCTATTCGGCGGTGATCGGCGGCTGCGACAGGCGCCGCAGGAGCGCGCGTAGGGCCGCCGGTTTGAGCGGTTTCGACAGGACCTCGATCGAGACCGCGCTCGCCGCCTCGCGAAGCTCTAGCGAGCGGTCCGCGGTGACGAGAACGATCGGAAGATCGGCGCGGATAGCCTCGCGCAACTCGGCTGCCGCCTGGAGACCTGTTCCCTTGTCGAGATGGTAGTCGATCAATGCCACGTCAGGCTGCGTCTGCAAATTCGCAAGGCTCTCGATCGCCTCGGCCGCCGAGGCATGGGCGTGGACTGTGCAGCCCCAACCGGACAGAAGTGCGCGCATTCCCTCGCGGATGGCCGCCTCGTTGTCGATCGAGACGATGACGGTGCCGGTCATCGCCCCCGTACCAGCTTTCTTCATCTCGGAGGCAGGCGCTTGAGCGGGTCGGGGCTTTGTTTGGGCCTGGCGCAAGCCGACGCGGAACCGCGAGCCGCGTCCGTGAACGGAGCGCACTCTGATGGGGAGATCGAGCGTGCGGGCGATGCGGTCGACGATGGATAGGCCGAGGCCCAGGCCGGCCGCCGTACGGCTCCCCTCATCGAGCCGCACGAACTCCGTATAGATCGCATCGAGCTTGTCCTCGGGAATGCCGATGCCGCTGTCGACGACTTCCAGCTCGACACCATTGTTGCCCCTGTGGCGGACACCGACCACGACCTTTCCCGTCCGCGTGTACTTGACGGCATTGGAGACGAGATTCTGGATCAGGCGCCGCAGCAAGGCGCGGTCGGAACGGACCGTCGTGCTTGTGCCGACGAATTTCAGCGAAAGGCCTCGCTCGGCAGCCAGCGGCCGCATGTCCGACTCCACCTGCCGCAGAAGCGGTTCCAGCTCGAAATCCTCCATCCTAGGCTGAAGCCCGCCGGCTTCGAGCCGCGAAATGTCGAGAACCGCCTCGATGATTGTTTCGACGGCTTCGAGGGACGAGCCGATGCGCCCCGCCATCTCGGCGCCGGGCAGGTCGGAGAAGCGCTCCTGAAGCGCGGAGGTGTAAAGCCGGGCAGCGTTCAGTGGCTGAAGAATGTCGTGACCGGCCGCAGCAAGGAAGCGCGTCTTGCCGAGATTGGCTGCTTCCGCGTCGCGCCGGGCCCGTCCCAGGGCCTCGTTTGCCGCCGTGAGGGCGGCTGTCCGGTTGCGCACGCGTTCCTCCAGCGTTTCGTTCATCTCGCGAAGAGCCGCCGCTTGGCGCACCCGCTCGGTGATGTCGGAGACGGTCGCCGCGATGCCGCCCTGGGGCATGGGGTTGGCGCGGATCTCGATGACCCGATCGGAGCGGGCAAGGGTCAGAAGGCGGGAGACGGGTGGCTCCGTCAGCGCGTTGAACGTCTTTTCATAAACGCGCCCATCGATCTCGCCGGCGGCCTGGAGCCGGTCGAGAATGGCGGTGATCGGCGTTCCGACCTGACCGAATTCGGCCGGGAGCGCGAGGAGGTCGCGAAACTGCCGATTCCAGAAGGTGAGGCGAAAATCGGCGTCGAGTACCGCAAGGCCCTGATCCACCTGGTCGAGAGCGATGCGCAGGAGATCGCGGTTATATTGCAGTGCCTCCGAGGCATCGTCGAGAAGCCGCAGGGCTGAGCGGGAGGAATCGGCATGGCGCTGGAAGAGAAGCGACAGGACGAGACGGGACGAAGCCGATCCGATCGCAGAGGCGAGTAGCTGCTCGGAGAAGCGGATGATGGCCGTGTCGGCAACTGCGTCGTGTTGCAGCTGCCGCTGCTCCTGGCGACCAAAGGTCTCGAAAGAGCGTTCGGTGCGATCGGCGCCGAGATAACGCGCGATCGCCGCCTTCAGCTCGGCGATGGTGACGCCGGCACGCATTCCGCCCGGGCCGATCCGGCCTTGGCTGTTGGCCGTCGTGAAAACGGAGGCCTGGATACGCTCAAGAGGCGTCGCGCGCCGCGTCAGCGAACCGATGACGACGCCGATCGTGTTTATCGTCAAGGAGAAGACGCTGCCAAAGAGAAGAGGGTCGAAGCCCGGAAAGAGCGATACGAGCGAGGTGGTGCTTTGGACATGATCGGCCGTCGACGGCGCGCCGATGATGGTCGGCAGAAGCAGCGTGTAGGACCAGGCGAGAATGCCGGTCACGAGCCCGACGATCGCCCCCCTTGCATGGGCTCTGCGCCAGAAAAGACCGAGAAGGAGCGGCGGGGCGAGCTGCGCGATGGCCGAGAAGGAGAGAAGCCCGATGGAGGACAGACCGCTTCCAGCGCCCGCCAGGCGATAGAAGATATAGGCAAGGAAGACGATCGCGAGGATCGAGGATCGTCTGACATTGAGGATGAGGCGCGTTGCATCGCTACGGCCGGGATCGCCGATCTTTCTTTGGAACAGGGTCGGCAGGACAAGATCGTTCGAGACCATGATCGAGAGCGCGACGCTCGCCACGATCACCATGGCGGTCGCAGCGGACAGCCCACCGATGAAGGCGACGATCGCCAGCGTGTCCGACCCTGCGCTCAAAGGCAGAGTGAGGACGTAGAAGTCGGCATCGACGGCGCTACCCAGAAGAATAATCCCGGCGGCCGCGATCGGGATCACGAAGAGATTGATGCCGACGAGATAAAGGGGAAAGATCCAGCGAGCTCGGCGAATCTCGACCGGATCGCGGTTCTCGACCACTGTCATGTGGAATTGGCGCGGCAGAAGCACGATTGCCAGCGCCGACAGGCCAAGCGCCGCGAAGAACTCGCCGTCAGGCGGCCGCGTGAAAGCCGCCATGACTTGCGGGTTGTCCAAGGCTTTTTCCAAAAGTTCACCCGGCTCGAAGAGGAAGAAGGTCACCCAGATGCCGATGGCAAGGAGCGCCACGAGCTTGACGATCGATTCCATCGCGACGGCCAGAACGAGCCCGCTCTGATGTTCGGTCGCATCGGCATGGCGCGTGCCGAACAAGATCGTGAACAGGCCGAGCACGACGGCGACGACGAGAGCAAGATCGCCGAAAAGCGGCGGCAGTTTGAAGGCGGGTCCGAAATAGGAGACGAGCGCGGTCACGCTGGTCGCGATCGCCTTCAGCTGGAGCGAAATATAGGGGACAGTCCCAATGACGGCGATCAGCGTCGCGAGCGCAGCGACCCGTTGATCCTTGCCATAGCGCGAGGCGATGAAGTCGGCGACCGTGGTGATGCGCTCGGCCTTGGACAGTTGCACCAGCTTCTCGATGAAGGTCGGCGCGAAAAGAAAGACCAGCATCGGGCCGATATAGATCGCGAGAAAGCTTATCCCGTCGCGCGCAGCGGTGCCGACCGCGCCATAGAACGTCCATGATGTGCAATAGACCGCGAGACTGAGGCTGTAGATCACCGGCCGGCTTCGAACCTGACCCACGATCTGGGCGCGCAGATCGCCCCAATAGGCGACGGCGAACAGGATCAGGAGATAGACGATCGCGACGATGAAGATAAGCCCGCTCGTCACTGTCGTTTTCGCCTCCCGATCCGCTTCGACCAGGCCATGCCGGTCGGCTCTCCACGGGTTCGAGAGAAACACCCGCCAAACAGGCTGTCCAGATGGAAGCTCGTCCGAAGCGGGTTTGATCTCATCGCCCGAGCGAAGAGCGAACACACTTCGAGCCGATGTGCTCTACGAGACGATTGCCGGGACCTGTGCCGAAGCCATATCCCTGCGCCGAGAGAGTTCGCCGTCGAAGGAAGAGGCCGCAAAGGGCATGCTGCAGGAATTCAAGAAGTTTGCCCTGAAGGGCAATATGGTCGATCTCGCGATCGGTATCATCATCGGCGCGGCCTTCTCGGGCCTCGTCAACTCGATCGTCCAGGACCTTTTCATGCCGATCGTGGCGGCGATCACCGGCGGCGTCGACTTCACCAACAAGTTCGTTCCCCTAAAGGAGGGGATCACGGCGGTGACCCTCGATCAGGCGCGGGCGGAAGGACCGGTCCTCGCCTATGGTCGCTTCGCGACGCTCGCCATCAATTTCCTGATCGTCGCCTTCATCCTCTTCATGGTCGTCAAGCTCATGAATCGGCTGAAGCGGCAGGAGGAGGAAAAGCCGGCGGAGGTGGCCGAGACGCCACGCGAAGAACGCCTATTGGAGGAGATTCGCGATCTTCTGGCCGCGCAATCGGGTCAGCAGCCCCGCGTTTGACGCCGAAGCGGCGAAGCCAAGAGCACCGGGTGAAAAAGTGGATGCCGGTTTTTCGCCAACCCGGCGCGTTGTCAAAGAGTTATAGAGCAGCGGCCGATCTTGCTTTACCGCCCGACACTCTAGCGACGGTCGCGATCTGTTCCGCGCTTTTGTCCAGAGTTCAATGCGTGAAGGCAGCATACAACCGTCATTCGAGCGCGTGATCTCAAATCTCTTCGCCGAAGCGGTCGGCCACGAGATCGGCCAGCGCCGCGACGACCGCGTGGGCCTCGGCCCCGGTGGCCGATACGTGGATCTGTGAGCCCATGGTCGCCGCCAACATCATCAGACCCATGATGGAAAGCCCGCCGACGCTCATGCCGTCGCGGGCAACCGTCACTTCCGCGTCATAGCGTTCGACGGTTTGAACGAAGCGCGCCGATGCCCGAGCGTGAAGGCCTCTGCGATTGCAGATGGTCAGGCTGCGCTCGGCGACAGCCGATCGTGGTCCCCCCGGGGAGCACGATGTCCCGTCCTCGTCCGAGACTTCATCCGAATGACTATGCGACACGCTACGCATGATGTCAGCTTCCGCTCAAAACCCGGCTGGCCACGTTGATATATTTCCGGCCGGCTTCCTGCGCATCGACCAGCGCTTCGGCGATCGGCTTCTCGACGCGCACGCTCGCCAGCTTGATCAGCATTGGCAGGTTGACGCCAGCCAGCACGTCAACGCGGCTGCCATCCATCACCGAGATGGCGAGATTGGACGGCGTGCCGCCGAACATGTCGGTCAGAATGATCACACCCTTGCCGCGGTCCGCCCGGCCGACGGCCTCGACGATATCGGTGCGGCGCTGTTCCATGTCGTCTTCCGGGCCGATCGAAATCGTCTCAAAGGCTTCCTGCGGGCCGACAACGTGTTCCACGGCATTGCGGAATTCGTCGGCCAAGCGCCCGTGTGTAACGAGTACCAGCCCGATCATCTGTACCCGTCGCTTTTCGAGCGATCGATCACCATCCGCCTCCCTCACGCAGTCTCTCTACCCGATCAAAACGATAAGAGATTGATTTTCCGTCTCAATCGTCATGAACTCTTAGAAATAAAGACGACAAGATTCGGCCCATGCGGCCGCGCCTTGATCCAGTCTGCATTCTTTCCAGGCATCTTGGCATTGGCGAGGCAAACCGCAAGCGGTATCCGCGTTTCAAACGAACGGGAACGCGAATCTGGCGCGCATGCAACAGTTCACGCCCAAGGATCACGTCAGACATGGCCGCCGGCCAGCAGCGTCAGGAGGATATCGGCGCAAAACGAGGCTTCGCGGGCGGGCAGGGCAATGCGGGCGATCGTTTGGTTGGCGATGCGGATCTGACGGTCTCCCGGCTCCGGCATTCGCAAGATCGCCGACCGCTCTTCGAGATCGATCACGAGGGCGAGGATTGCCGAGGAAGCGACCGTTTCCCGGACAATGCCGAACCCTGCGACCTCGATAAGACCTTGCAATCGTGCCGGCGCCTTCATGTGAACGTGGTCGCCTATGAGGGACAAATCGACGCGATCATCCGCCACCAAACGAGCGCTGAGGCCTTGCCCCGGCGCGCGTCGTAAGAGGCTTAGGCAGAGGCTCGATTTGCCGCTGCCTGAGGGCCCGCGAATGAGAAGGCCCTTCTCGCCGATGACGAGCGCTGTGCCATGAATGTTCTCGCTAGACGTTCCCGACATTCTGCCGCTGGGCTCAGGTGCCGGCGGGCAGGGAAACGGTAAAGCGTGCCCCTTTCGCTCGCCCGTCCGGATCGCCGATATTCTCGGCCTTCAAGGTTCCGCCATGGGCCTCGACGATCTGCCGACTGATCGACAGGCCGAGACCGGAATTCTGCCCGAAGGCCTCGGCATTCGGACGGTCGGTGTAAAAACGCTCGAAGATGCGGTCGATATCCTCGGCCTGGATGCCGGGACCGTTGTCCTCCACCGTGACGACCAGTCGGCTTGCGCGGCGGCGGACGGTGATGTCGATCCGTCCGCCCTCAGCGGGAACGAAGGAGCGGGCATTCTCGATCAGATTGGTGAAGACCTGACTGAGCCGCAGATCATGGCCGCTGACGAGCGTCCCGCCCTTCACATTGGCCGGCACGGGCGCGACCCAAAGGTTGATCGTCGTGGCGCGATCCGGCTTCACGCGGCCCCGAATCCCTTCGACGACGGATTCGAGGAGTTTCGCGATATCGACCGCCTGAGCGATTTGCCGCGCGAGTTCCGCATCGAGACGCGAGGCGTCTGAAATGTCCGTGATGAGACGATCCAGGCGCCGCACATCGTGCTGGATGATTTCGAGAAGCCGGCTTCGGCTCGTCTCGTTCTTGGCAAGCGGCAAGGTCTCGACGGCGCTGCGCAGAGAGGTCAGCGGATTTTTCAATTCATGGCTGACATCGGCCGCGAACGACTCGATCGCGTCGATGCGGGCGTAAAGCGCCTTGGTCATGCCTTTGAGGGCGACGGCCAGGTCTCCGACCTCGTCCGCCCGATCGCCAAAATCGGGAATTTCCGCCCGATCGTTGACCCCGCGCCGGACACGTGTCGCGGCCGCCGACAAGCGCCGCAACGGCGTCGCGATGGTGGATGCCAGGAGCACGGACAGAGCGATCGTGACCAGGGCCGCGACCGCGAAGGTGCGCACGATCGCGGTTCGCTCCGCCTGAACGATCTTATCGATATCCCCACCTTGTGTGGAGAGGAGAAGCACACCGAGAACGGCGCGAAAACGTTGGATCGGCACCGCGACCGAAACGATGAGCTCGCCATTCTCCGTCGCCCGGACGACCGTTGCCGGGCCGCCGGTCAGGGCATTAACCACCTCGGGATAGGTCGTGCCGGAACCGCCGGGCGTCTCGCGATAGACCGGCAATTCGTTGCGCGAGAAGAGATGTTCGAACCACTCGACCACTTCGTCGATCGCCGAATGAGGTTCGGGCTCGACCGGCGGCAGGCCGTATCGCAGGATCTGACCCTGGGAGTAGAGATGGCGGGTATCGAGGATGAGATTGGCATCGCGATCATAGAGCCGGGCCCGCGTGCGGGTCGGCGAGATCAGCCGACCGAGTAGCGGGGCGACCCTTTCGGGATTGATTGGAAAGTCGAGGCTCTCGGTTCCGTCGGAGGAGGGCGTCAGGGTCTCGCCCGCCTGCATTTCAAGAAGGCGCTCGGGATCGAGGGTGATCGAATTCGTATCCACCGTCGCCGAGGATGCGATGGCGCTCGCGATGATCTCGCCCTGGGTCAGAAGGCTTTCGACGCGGGCATCGATCAGCCCGGCGCGGAACTGGTTCAGATAGAGAATGCCCGAGACAAGGACGATCAGCGCGACGAGATTGAGGAAGACGATGCGCCGGGTGAGGGAAGAGAAGATCGTATGAGCAAGGACCCAGCGGATACGGAACAGCCATCGCCGCACGATCGGTAGCCGCCTCAGGCGCTTACGCCGTTTGACCTCGCTCTCGCGCTGCTTGTTCTCCTCTGCCGACCGGCTGATCGCGACCATATGCGTCTGTTCGAACTTTCGCTTTGCTGCGGGTTTCGTTCTAGCTTCTTAGCCAGGCGACCAATGCGGTTGGCCGGTGGCGCTGGCGTTCAAGATCCGTCCTCGTGCCCGACCCGCTCCGTGCTTGCAGAGAGCGCTGTGGTGTGGGGCTTGGGACGCTGGCGCGAGGCCTTGCGCTGGAATGGTTGCGCTTCGACCCGTCCTAGACCTCTCGGAAGCGGTACCCCACGCCATAGAGCGTCTCGATCATATCGAACTCGTCGTCGATCGCCTTGAACTTCTTGCGAAGGCGCTTGATGTGGCTGTCGATGGTGCGATCGTCCACGTAGACCTGCTCGTCATAGGCCGCATCCATCAGCGCATCGCGGCTTTTGACGACGCCCGGCCGCTGGGCTAGCGCCTGAAGGATCAGGAATTCGGTGACGGTCAGCGTCACCGGCTGGCCCTTCCAAGTGCAAGTGTGGCGTTCCTGGTCCATCACCAGCTGGCCGCGCTCGAGCGAGGTTTCTGGATTGGTGCCGGGGCGTACGGCCGCCGCATCCTTGGGCTGGCCCCGTCGAAGGATCGCTCGCACGCGTTCCACCAGCAGCCTTTGAGAGAACGGCTTCCGGATATAGTCGTCGGCGCCCATCTTCAGGCCGAAGAGTTCGTCGATCTCCTCGTCTTTCGATGTGAGGAAAATCACCGGCAAATCCGATTTCTGACGAAGCCGGCGCAGGAGCTCCATGCCGTCCATGCGGGGCATCTTGATATCGAAGATGGCCAGATTGGGCGGACGCAGCTGCAGCCCTTCCAAAGCCGATGCCCCGTCAGTGTAGGTTTCGACGCGATACCCTTCATTCTCCAGCGCTATCGACACGGATGTGAGGATGTTGCGGTCGTCATCGACGAGCGCGATGGTGGGCATGTTGAGCGTCTCCTTTGTCAGTGTGCGCGAAAGCGTCCAATCGGCGCTCCCTCGCATCGTCCGCGGTTCCCGAACCGGGCATGAATGCCGAGCGGTTTCGGAAGCTCGAAGCGGACGCGCCGCAGTTTTCTGCGATCTGTGGCAAGCCTGCATCATTTTTCCGCCATTGGCGAGAGGGCCCGTCACTTCGTCAGGGAGCTAGGCCATCCGATGGCCTCCCGCAAGGTTTGGCGTGGTTCGTTCCGCTTTGATCGGGCGATACGAAGGGCGCGCGCGTCGGGTCTGCAAGCGTGCCGCGATTGCGAAAATGCAGTGCTCGGCCTATGGCGCCGCACCAAAGCCCTGGTCTCGTTGCCAAGACCACCCAAGCGTCGAGAGGGCAATGGGCGAAAGGACCGAACGGGATGACGAAGCGAGAAGGATCGACACCAATCTCGGGCGCCGCCGCCATGATTGCCGTCTTCATGGCTGTCGTTCTGCTCGTCGTCTGGTTCCCCTTCGGCTTCCGAATGTCGGCGCTGATCGAGGCTTGGCAGGTTCTGACCTATTTCGCGAGCTCGGGCGTTTGGTACATCACCGATGCGGCGACACCGCTCGCCCATCACCGTATGCGCCCACTGACGGTCTTTCCCCACGCGCTCGCCTTCACTCTCGAACCCGACGGATTCTCCGCCTGGCATGGGCTGATGATCGCGAGCCTCTTCGTCAAATGTTCGGCGCTCGCTGCGATCGGCCTTCGCTTGACACGTTCGCTGCCCTTGGCTCTCTGGTTCGGCGCCATGGGGGTGCTCTATCCCGCCGATACGCTGCAATATCCGTTTCGCAGCTTCCATATCGAGATGAGTCTTGCGCTGCTCCTTTTGGCAGGCGCCCTTTTCCCGGTGGCAGAAGGACAAAAGGGGCTGTCGCGCCTTGGCCTTTGCCTTCTCCTGCCCGTGCTCGTGGTAACGTCCGGGCTGATGTATGAGACGGCGCTGTTTCTG
This sequence comes from Fulvimarina manganoxydans, assembly GCF_900176465.1. Classification (GTDB taxonomy): domain Bacteria; phylum Pseudomonadota; class Alphaproteobacteria; order Rhizobiales; family Rhizobiaceae; genus Fulvimarina; species Fulvimarina manganoxydans. Next base: position 39,599 of record NZ_FWXR01000025.1, on the reverse strand, counting down.
GCGCCTTTGCCGTTCTGCCTCGCCTTTGCGGAAGATGGTTGGCGCGCTATTCGGCGTTTGAGGGGCGGGCTCGACATCGCTCTTGCATGGGTGACGGGTTTTGCTCTCTGCGCCCTTTATATCGCGAGCGTGCTTCTCGATGGCGGAACCTATCAGAATGCCGTGATCGGCACGCCCGGCTCCGCCGCTCAGGGAATGATCGAGCGCTTGCCGCTCATTTTCTCCGTCGGTTTCATTCGGGCGCTTTTCGAAGGCTGGTGGGACGCGGGTTCCATGGCCGTCGAAGCATTGCGCAATCCGCTCTATCCGCTGATCGCGACAGCGCTCCTTTGCGCCCTCGTTCTCTTGTCCTTTCGATTAAGCGCCGGAGCTTTTCTTGCTCCGATGACGGGTCCGGCACGGGAAGTGCCGGTCGATCGCTTCCGCGCGCTGCGGATCGCCCTGATCGGGTTCGTCTTGCTGGCTTGCGGATATCTGCCCTACATCGCCTCTCCGTTTCATGTGGCGACGGCCCAGCGAACCTTCATCTTCGCCTCGATCGGGGCAGCGCTCGTGTGGCTTGCGGTGCTCATGCCGGTTACCCGTTTCAGGCCTGCCTTGACGGTCGTGCTCGCTGCGAGCTTCGGCGCTGGGCTCGTCTTCCAGCTCTTCCAATTTCATCACTACACCCAGCTTGCCGAATATCAGCGACGGGTGCTCGCGGCCGCCGTTGCCAAGATCGGTCCAGAGCCGAGCGAAAAGTCGATCGTGTTTCTCGACCAGACTGGGGCCATCAATGGGATCTGGGGGCTTGGCGGCCAATTTCTCTATGCGCTGAGCTATATTTACGGTCGCAATTTCGAAGGCCGTCTCGATGTCTGCTACGAACCGGAACATGCGTGGCCGGCTCTCGACCCCTATAACCGACCCGGAACCTGTTGGGAGAGCGCAAACGCTTACGTGTTCCGCCCGAGCCTGCCGTTCGAACGAGGCGGCCTGACCGGTTGGCCTCGCGTCCACATGAAGGACGAGACGAGAGTCCTGACGCTGAGCCAACTGGGAGCCGACATTCCCGCGCTGATTCGACAGTGGCGGTCGGAGAGCCTTCCGCCGAGAGAGGCAGCGACGGTGGACCGCATCGATGCCGTGCTCGGACCGAGCGCTTGGCCTCTCGATTTCGGGATGTTCCCACGGATCGGCGAAGGCGAGCGAAGCGATCGCTTTCGTTGGGATTTCGGCGCCTGGTGGGATCTCGAATGGCCGGTTCGCGGGTTCGGCTGGCTGCCGGTCGAGTGGACGGCTACCCCATTCGCGCACCGCTCGACGAGTTGGCAGACCCGCTACCGGGCGGGCTTCGTCTTCGATCTTTCCCCGGCCGAGACCGACTATCGCTTGACGGCCGAGATTCCAGGCGAGGGTGGTCCGGGTGTCCGGGACCGCCTCGGTGTCGAGGTGAACGGGACACGGGTCCCCGCGCAGTTCGAAGGCACGCAACTGCACGCCGACGTGCCGCGCACTTTATTGCGGGACGGAGAGAACAGCCTGGTCTTCATCGACGAGGCCGCCTCGCCGCAGCCGTCCTATAAGGCCTATTTCGACTGGATCGAATTGGTCCCCCAGTCGCACTGACGAAGCGGAAGGACGGCAACGCTCGAAGTGACTGAGACAAGCCGGAGCGATCGCCGCTGATTTCGACGAAGTGATCCCTCCACGCTTGACGCAGAGCGAGTGCAATGCGAAGCCTTCGGGTCTCGGGGCGTTGCATTTTTGAGTATCCATCATGGAAACCAAATATGGTGGCATCACCTTTCCTTTGGGTGATGTGTCCTTCGCCGACCGTGTTATCGCCTATGATCCGGCCTTCTCTGGCGGCAATGTTCCCAGCGCAACCTATCAAACGCCAGCAGGCGCGATTGGGGCTCCCGACGCGTCCAGTGCGGGCACCTATGTCTCGCTCGGCGCCGGTGGTCGGCTGATCGTCGCCTTCGACGACAATGTCCTTCTGGCCAGCGGCAACAGCGATCCCGAATTGCACATCTTCGAGATCGGTCCCGATGTCGAAGACCAGTTCATCGAAATCAGCGCCGACGGTGTCAACTGGATATCGGTCGGCAAGGTCGACGGGTCGACCGATTCGATCGACATCGACCCGTTCCTTGCCGCCGCCGGTGTCTCGGTGGCGACGCCGTTCCGTTTCGTCAGTATCGTCGACGACATCAATGAAGGCGACAAATCGGGCTCCACGGTCGGTGCCGATATAGATGCGGTCGGAGCCATTGGGGCCGCAAATCTGGAGGCCGGCACCAGCGGCGCCGATCGATTCGATGGCGGGTCGCAATACGATTATTTCGATGGCGGTTCAGGGTTCGATCGCATCGTCTATAGCGAGACCAGCCTCGTGATCGACGGGCTCGGCAATGGCAGTTTCAAGGTCACTGGCGAGGGCTATTCCAACACGGTTACGCGGATCGAGCGGGTCGATCTGGCGGGCGGAGCCTACTATCGGCTCGATGTCGCGCCGGACGAGTCGGCCGCGATCGGCTATCGACTCTATCAGGCAGCCTTTGGCCGAGAACCGGATCAGACCGGGCTTGAGTTCTGGATCGCCCAGCGCGACGGCGGAACATCGACCGAGGTTCTGGCCGCCGCTTTCTTGCGCTCGGATGAGGCACAAGCGCTTTACGGTGGACTGAGCAATACAGGCTTCGTCGACGCCCTTTATACAAATGTCCTTGGCCGGGACGGAGAAGCGGCAGGGACGGCCTTCTGGGTCAACGCCTTGAATTCCGGCGTCTATGATCGGGCGTTCGTGCTCGACAATTTCTCGGCCTCCTCCGAGAATATCGCCGCGGTGGGTGCCGCCATCGAGGACGGCATCTTCTTCGCCTGACCGGCGGCCGTGACTGCGGGCGGTCGTTTCGCCCGCTGAGGACGGCGATCTTTTTCGCCGCGCAATGTTGGCGTATGGACCTGTCATGGTTCATGCGCCCCTTGCTCTCTTCCCTTATGCCGCGCGGCTGTGGCTGACACGCCTTCCTGTCGTAGTCGCGCTTGCAAGCGCGGCGGCGTCTGGCGCGGCGGCAGCCGACAGGCGTCCCGTGGATATCGATGCGCCACCCTTCCAGGCGGTTGGTCAGGTCAATACGGAAGCCTATGGCCGCTGCACGGGCGTTCTCGTCGCGCCGAAAATCGCGATGACCGCAGCCCATTGCGTCTATAATCAGCGCACCAAGCGTTTCCTGCCCCCGTCTTCCGTTCATTTCGTACTCGGCTATGATCGGGGTTCGTATGATTTCGCGACCGTCGCCGAGGATGTTCGGATCGATCAAACCTACGATCCGGCGAACCCGCTCAGATCGATCGACCGAGATTGGGCGATCCTCACTTTGAAGGATGCGGCACCGGCTTCAATTCGCCCAGCGTCGATCGCGGCGGATATCGGCGGAGCCGATCTGCCCTGCATCTCCGCCGGCTTTGCGCGCGAGCGGCCTTACCAGCTCTCGGTCGCCGCCGATTGCACGATCGTCGGGCGCTCGGGGACGACCCTGACGGCAGCCGGCGACATCGTTCAAGGCTATTCAGGCGGCCCGCTCTTTTCTGCTGATACGCAGGCGCTGATCGGTTTGCAGGTCGCCGCTGGTGAACGCGATGGCCAGCGTCTCTTCCTGGCTGTCGGCGCGAGCGCCTGGCGCGATTATGTCGCAGAAATGGGGACCAAATCCTCTAAGGCTGGCCAATGATTTCCGTGCCGATCTTCTCCACCAGAGCGGTGAATACGCCGGAGCTTCTGCGACCGGCTTTCGACCGGGTCGTCGCGAGCCAGCGCTTTGCGCTGGGCGACGAGGTCGAACGGTTCGAAGCCGAATTCGCCGCCTATTGCGGGGCTCGGGACTGCGTCGGCGTCGGTAACGGGACCGATGCGCTGGAAATCGCATTGCGGGCCCTCGGGGTAAAAGCGGGCGACGGGGTCGTGACTGTCGCCAATGCCGGCTATTACGCATCGACCGCAATCCATGCGATCGGGGCGGCGCCCGCTTATGTGGATGTCGATCCGCAAAGCCTCACTTTGTCGCCAGCGTCCTTGTCTGATGCCTTGTCGAAGCTCGAAGCACGGCCAAAGGCGATCATTGCCACGCATCTATACGGCCGCATGGCCGATATGTCGGCCATTCTGGCGCTCGCCGACGAAGCCGGTATCCCGGTCGTCGAGGATTGTGCCCAGGCCCATGGCGCGCGGTTTCTGGGGCAGGGGGCCGGCACCTTCGGGCGCCTCGGATGCTACAGTTTCTATCCGACGAAGAATCTCGGCGCCATCGGTGACGGTGGCGCGGTGGTCGGATCGGACGCGGAGCTCGTCGCTCGGGTGCGACGCCTTCGCCAATATGGCTGGGGCGACAAATATCACGTGGTCGAGGCCGGCGGGCGCAACAGCCGATTGGACACGCTCCAGGCCGCGATCCTCCGCGAAAAACTCCCGCATCTCGATCGCTGGAACGCCGAGCGCCAGGCCATTCTCGCGCGCTACCGGGATGGGCTTGCCGATCTGGTCCGGTTTCCGGCGACAGTCGAAGCGAAACAGGCGGATGTTGCTCATCTGGCGGTGATCCGGCTCGGGGGGCGCGAGCGCAATGCCGTCCAGGCCGCACTTGGCGCGGCTGGCATCGGGACGGATGTGCATTACCCCGTGCCCGATCATTGGCAGAAGGCCAATCGCAATTATCTCACGCCTGTCCTGCTTGGCGAGACCGAGAGGGCCTCCGGCGATGTTCTGACGCTTCCCTGCTTTCCTGGAATGGCGGAGGAGGACGTCGAGCATGTCCTGTCGAGGACCGCGTCGGTCCTTGCCGAGATTCAGCCGATCGCGGCCACGACCTCACCCGGAGCCCGTTGATCGTGCTGACCCTCGTCATCCCTGTCTATCGAAACGAGGGGTCGATCCCGGATCTCGTCCGGGCGATCGCGGGAATCGCGGCACGATGCCCCGAGGGTTTCGAATGCGTCTTTGTCGTCGATGGCAGTCCCGACCGTTCCTATGAACGCCTTCGCGACCTTTTGCCCGATGCGCCCTTCGCCGCAAAGCTCGTCCTGCTCTCGCGCAATTTCGGCTCTTTCGCAGCGATCCGTGTCGGGTTGGAGACCGGCGAAGGCGATCGTTTCGCGGTTATGGCCGCCGATCTTCAGGAGCCGCCCGAACTCGTCACTAAGATGGACGAGACGCTTCGAGGCGGGAACGTGGACGTGGTCGTCGGTGCCCGCGAAGCGCGTGAAGACCCATGGCGCGACAGAACCCTCTCGGCGATCTTCTGGCGGCTCTATCGCCGCTTCGTCGTGCCGGACATGCCGCCCGGCGGTGTCGACGTCTTCGCCTGCAATCGCATTTTCCGCGACACGCTCCTGTCGATGGAGGAGCGGCAGAGTTCGCTTGTGGCACAGATTTTCTGGCTCGGATTCCGCCGTGCGACGGTCACCTATAAGCGGCGCAAGCGCCTTCATGGGCGCTCGGCCTGGACCTTCGCCAAAAAGCTCAACTATCTCCTCGATTCGATCTTCGCCTTTACCGATCTGCCGATACGGCTTCTCATCGGAATTGGCGGGGCGGCCGTCCTCGTCCTCGGTGCGATCGGTCTGACGGCATTCTTCGCCCGATTGCTCGGCTTCATCGATGTGCCAGGCTATACGATGAGCATCATCGTGACGTCTTTCGTTGGCTCGGTGAATCTCCTCGGGCTGGGCATTGTCGGGGCCTATGCCTGGCGGGCCTATGAGAATACCAAACAGCGACCGATCGCCATCCCGATGTCGATCAAGAGCTTTCCCGGCTCTGCGCCCGAGGAGGGCGCTTCCCCATGAGTGACGCCAAACCGTCCGTCTTCGTCCATCCGAACGGTCTGTGCGAGAGCACCGAGATCGGCGAGGGGACGCGTATCTGGGCTTTCGCCCATATCCTTCCCGGCGCGCGGATCGGTGACGACTGCAATATTTGCGACCATGTCTTCATCGAGAATGATGTCCGTCTGGGAAGCCGGGTGACGGTGAAGAGCGGGGTCCAGCTTTGGGATGGCGTGGAACTCGGAGATGACGTCTTCGTCGGGCCCAATGCGAGCTTCACGAACGATCCGTTCCCGCGCAGTCGAGCCTGGCCCGAGAGCTTTCCGAGGATCCGCGTCGCAAATGGCGCCTCGATCGGCGCCAATGCGACGATCCTGCCGGGCATCCACGTCGGCGAACGGGCCATGGTCGGGGCCGGGGCCGTGGTCACGAAGGATTTGCCGCCTTACGCGATCGCCGTCGGCAACCCGGCAAGGGTTATCGGCTTTGCATCGGACAAGGAGGGGACAGATACGCCCGCGCAAAGATCAGCAGCTGCGATCGCCGAGGGTGATCCTCGCCTCCTGTCCTTTCATGAGGTTGCCGAAAAGCGCGGCAGCCTCGCGGTCATCGATTTTGCGGCTGATCTGCCCTTCGTCCCGAAGCGCTCTTTCCTGGTCTATGGCGTGCCGGGCGGTGAAACGCGCGGCAATCATGCCCATAGACGATGCGAGCAGGTCCTCGTCGTTCTGGCTGGCCGGGTCTCGGTTTTCGTGGACGATGGTCGTCAACGTTTCTCGGTGACGCTCGATGGTCCAACCCATGGTCTGCACCTGCCCGTCCTTCACTGGGGCACGCAATGGGGCCATTCGGAAGATGCGATATTGCAGGTCTTTGCCTCCGAGCCCTATAACCGGTCGGACTACATCACCAGCTATGCCGAGTTCCGTGCTCTCGCGACGCCGCCAAGATAAAGCGGATCGGATGAATCCGAGGCCTTCGATGGCTCGGCAAGATGCCGATGGCCGAGGACCCCTGATCCGTTTTCTTGGGGCAGGCATCGTCAATACGGGGCTGACCTACGGTATCTATCTCCTGCTTTTGGCACCGCTCGGCTACGCTCTGGCCTACAGCATCGCCTTCGTTTGCGGGATCGGCATCTCCTTCGCCCTCAATCGCGGCATCGTTTTCAAAAGCCGCTCGCGGTCCTGGCGCCAAGCCCTGTTTCCTCTGATGTATCTCGTTCAGTTTGGTCTTGGTCTCGCCCTTGTTGCCTTCTGGGTCGAGATGCTTGCGCTGCCCGCGGTCTTCGCGACCCCTTTCGCCATCCTTTTCACCGTGCCGCTGACCTTTCTGGCTAGTCGTTGGATTTTCCGCCATTGAATGGCGACGATCGTCATCGATACGAGCTAGAGGGTCACGCCGAGGACACGCAGGGCCGATTTTCCGAACGCCGCCTCTATCGGGACGACGCCTTGCCGCGTAACGAGAACCAACCGTCAATGGGAGCAAGGCTCCGAAGAGTTTGAAAGTCCGATGTCCGACATGCAGCCGCCGATCGAGACGGTCTGGGAGCTGATCTCAGATCTTAGAAACGAAATGCAGGCCACGAAGCGGGCGATGGAAGAGGATGTCGCCGCGACGAGCCTCGGCTATGCCTACGCATTCGCTTCGCTCGCCGAGGCTGCGATCGAATCCGGCAGCCTGGACCGCGATCGTTTCGTGGCGTGGTTGGTGAGCGCTGCGAAACATGCCGATGTTCACGTGGGCAATCCGACGACGCTCGACGTCATCGAGCGGGCAGGTCAGCTCGTCTCAGGCCAAGTCCTTGATACCCCGGAATAACGTTTGTGCGAGGCGGCCTTTCGAAGGGCCGTATCCCCATTGGCTGACAGGGACCCGCGGTTCCGCGTTTCGGCCATGTGCATATCCGAAGGAGCGCCCACATGCCGCCAGAAGACGACAACCGATCACAGCAGCGTACGGGCTTGCACGGCGCGTTGTCCCGCAGCCGCATCACCGGACCGTTGTTTCGTTACGGCCTTTCGATTCTACGCCTCAACAGAACGCGCGGTCTCGTCCATGGCAACAAAGCGCGTTTGGACCATCTCGATCGCCGGATAGACGACCTTCGTCGGGACTTGGATGACGCGCACAGGAAGACGGACGGTCTGCGCCATACCGTCGACGATATGCGCCGTGAGACCGATACCGGACGCGATGATGCCCAGCGCCAGACCGACGAGCTTCGCGAAAAGGTGCGGCGCCTGGAAGAGGGGCTTCGCCAAATCGGCGTCCAGCAGACCGCCCTTTCCCAGAGATCGTCGGCCGATTTGGCGCGGGGCGACCATGCGCGGGTACGTCAGGACGCCAGGATCGCCGCACTGGCCAGCAATGTCGACCTCGTCGAGCGGATCATGCTTCGCAACCCGAACGAGGCGATCCCCGCTGCGCCCGCGATGACGCCTGCTTCGATCGCGCCTCGCGTGAAGAGCCTTCTCGACGATTTCTACGTCGCGTTCGAGAACCGGTATCGCGGGACGACCGAAGACATCGCCTCCCGTCAGGCGATCTATCTGAGCGAACTCGACGCCCTCAATGCCGACTCTTTGACCAGCGGTCCTGTCCTCGATCTTGGTTGCGGACGGGGGGAATGGCTGAAGCTGTTGCGCGATCGTGAGATCGACGGGCTCGGCCTCGACACCAATGCCGGTCAGCTTGCCGAGGCTCGCGATCATGGTCTCGCCGTTCGAGAAGGCGACGCGCTCGCCTTCATGCGGGGCGAGCCGGAGGCGCGCTACATGGCCGTCACGGCTTTCCACATCGTCGAGCATCTTCCCTTTGAAACCCTGGCGGAGTGGATGCTGGAGATTCGGCGTATCCTGAAACCGGGTGGCAAGCTGATCGTCGAGACGCCCAACCCCGAGACGCTCACTGTCGGGGCCTCCACTTTCCACATGGACCCGACCCATCAGAAGCCGGTCCCGAGCGGTCTTCTGGACGTTCTGGCCGAAACCGTCGGTTTCGATCAGCGCATCGTCAGGCCGCTTCATCCCCATCCGCGGCTCAAGGAGGCGATGGAGACGATGCCCGGTGATTTCGCCTATCTTCTGTTCGGCTATCAGGATTACGGCTTCTTCGCCCGTCGTCCGCTGGAGCGTTTCGAGGCCGACGGCCAGGGAGCGGTCTGACCCATGCGTATCGCTCTTCTCAACGCGCAGGTTCCTTTCGTCAGAGGCGGTGCCGAGCTTCTGGCGGAAGGTCTTCAGCGTCAGCTCCAGATGGCCGGCCATGAGGCGGAGATCGTGTCGGTCCCGCACAACTGGAATCCGGCGTCGAAGCTCCTCGACACTCTCTTGGCGGGCAGCCTCGTCGATATCGACGAATTGGGCGGTCTTCATATCGATCTCGCGATCGGATTGAAGTTTCCCGCCTATCTCGCCCGCCATGCGCGCAAGCGGTTTTGGGTGCTCCACCAGCATCGTCAGGCCTACGATATGTGGGAGGACGGCACGAGCGACCTCTTGACACAGCCGGAAGGCGCCATGGTGAAGGCCGCCATCGAGGATGCCGATACGCGCGCCTTCGAGGGCAGGCCCGTCTACACGATCTCGGCCAATGTCTCCGAGCGCATGCGCCGCTTCATCGGGATCGAATCGACGCCGATCTATCACCCGCCCCCGCTCTCCGATTATCTGAAGCCCGGCGCGGACAAAGGCTATGTGCTCGTGCCGAGCCGGATCGGTCCGGCAAAGCGTCAGAAGCTGGTGCTCGAAGCGCTCGCTCTGACGCGCACGCCGGTTCGCCTGATCTTCGTCGGCAAGCCAGATGTTCCTCGCTATGAGGCTGAGCTCCACGCTTTCGTGGCGGAGCATGGCCTGTCCGAGCGGGTCGAATGGTATCAAGGGCTACCTGTCGAAGAGCTCTCCGAGCTTTATGCCGGAGCCCAGGCCGTCGCCTTCGTTCCGATCGACGAGGACTACGGCTATGTGACATTGGAGGCGATGCTCGCCGCAAAGGCGGTGCTCACGACATTTGATTCCGGCGGTCCGCTGGAGTTCATTCGTCATGAGGTCGAAGGCCTCGTCGTCGAGCCGACGGCCGAGGCGCTCGCCCGGGAACTCGACCGGCTCTATGAGGACCGGTCTCTGCGCGGACGGCTCGGTGAAGCCGCGCGCGAGCGCTATTTCGCGATGGATATCGGTTGGGAGCCGGTGCTCGAACGCCTTCTCGCGGACGACACGGCGCATCTTCCGCCGCCGCGCGATGCAGCACCACTTCGCACGCCGCCGCCCTCCGCCGCCTTCGATCTCAGCCGTGTCGCCGCTTATGCCGAACGTCTTGCGGTAAAGGAGACCGAGATCGTCGAAGGCTTGCCTGCCGAAGCGCGGACGATCGACACGGTGCTCGATTCCTTTGCCATGGGCGACCATGCCAGTCTCGAAGTGCGTCGCTATCTCGACGGTCACTGGCTGCGCTATCTCCAGACCCTGCAATATGTGCCCGAAGAGCGCGACTTGCGGGTTCTCGATCTTGGCGGCGGGCGCCCCCATGCCTTTCTCGGTCTGATCCAGCTGACGCGCGAAGGCTCGAGCTTTGCCTCGATCGTTGAGGCCGAAGCTGATGGCCGCGAGCGTTTTCCCTCGATGCGCGGCGGGGACGATCTCATTGTCGAAGCGCGTTCCGCCAATCTGGAAACCGAGCGGCTTCCCTTTCCCGACGAAAGCTTTGATCTCGTCCTGGCGATGGAGGTTTTGGAACATCTGGCGCTCAATCCGGCCCATATGTTCGAGGAAGCGGCTCGCGTGCTGCGGCCAGGCGGGCGCTTCGTGGTGACGACGCCGAACATCGTCTCCTATCGCTCCCTGGCACTCGCCCATCGCGGCGGCGCGCCTTATTCCTTCGGTGTCTTCGTTCCCTATCACGGCGTCTATGGACGCCATAACCGCGAATACACGCCGCACGAGGTCGAGTTTCTGGGACAGATCACCGGTTTCGAAACGGACCTTCTCCAAACCCGCGACGTCTATCGCAAGGAGATCGACCCCTTTACGCCCATGCTGGCCGACCTCGAAAAGGACGATTTTCCGCTCGATCTTCGGGGGCAGAACATCTTCTGGGCCGGTACGAAGACCGGATCTCGACGGCGCAATGACGGTGGTTCGCTCTATCTGGGCGATCCCTTCGCCTTCCGTGGCCAGATCCGCGTCGAGAGTGCAGATGGCGAGATGGTCACGCTTTCGCTCGACAATCAGGGCCATCGGGACTGGAGCGGTGCGGACATCGTCCTCAGCATCAACGCGTTGGAGCCGGATGGTCGCCGGGAAAGCTTCACCATCGACCTGCCCGTGATCGTTCCCGCCGGCGCAAAGCGCCCGCTCGTCTTGCCGATCGGACTTCCGGCTGGTTCGCCCGCCGCGATCCTGACCGTCGAGTTCGAACAGAAGGGGCGTGGTTGGCTGCATCATCTCGGAGTTCGGCGCATCAGCCTGCCGGCCCGGGCTGGCGCCATCGAAGCGCTGAAGACGCATTTCTCATGAAGACGATCCATTGGGTCTCGCCCCTGCCGCCCGATCGCACCGATATCGGCCACTTCACCAATCGAACCTTGCCGGCTTTTGCCGGCAAGGCACGAGTGACGATATGGACTGCGACTGAAAACCCCGTTCCGCCGGACCTTGCCGGTGTCGAAATAAGGCGCTTCGAAAGGACGCCAGAGGATTATGCCGCGCTCAATCGGGCCGACGCGATCTTCTACAATCTCGGCAATCACGGCGGCTTTCACTGGCCGATCCAGGAAATGGCCTGGATGGTGCCGGGTATCGTCATTCTCCACGAAGCCGACCTGCATGGTCTTTTTTTCCATTACTGGCTGGAGCGTCACGACCGCAGACCGATCTATCTGCGTGAGTTGGAACGCGTCCATGGCGCACCGGCAATCGAGGTCGCCCACAAGGTTCTGACCGGCCTCGAACCGGGAGAGGCGATGAAACCGTTCCCACTTCTCTCGCCGGCACTCGTCAATGCGTTTGGCGCCGTCTGCCATACGCAACTGGTCCGCGAGGAGGTCGAGCGGAACGAGCTTCCCGCGCTTCAGGTCGAACTTCCCTATGAAGCCGGTCCGCTGCAGCGGCGGGTCGAGCGCGACGGTCCGATCCGCCTCGTGCAGTTTGGCTATCTCGGCATTCATCGCCGCATCGATTCCGTGCTCGACGCGCTGGCGCGTCAACCCGATCGCGACCTGTTCCGCTTCGATATTTACGGGCCGATTTGGGACGAGCCGATGGTTCGCGGTTGGATCGCCGATCGCGGTCTGCAGGAGATCGTCACCCTCAAGGGTTTCGTGCCAGAGGCCGAACTTGACGAGGCGTTGGCATCAGCAGACCTCGTCTTCAATCTTCGATTTCCGACGATTGGCGAGGCCTCGGGATCGCAGCTCCGCATATTCAATGCAGGGGTGCCCTCGGTGGTCTCGGATATCGGTTGGTTTGCGCAGTTGCCGGACGAGACCGTTTTGAAGGCTCATCCCAAAGAAGAAGCCGGGCTTCTCGATTCCTATCTCACCGCGCTCCTCGGCGACCGCACCGTTTTCGACGATCGAGGGTTTTCCGGACGCAGGCGGCTCGAGACTGTTCATGCACCTGAGGCCTATGTCGACGCGCTTCTTGGATTTACCGAACGCTTGACGGACGCTCGTCGAGGGTTGGCGCGGCAATTCGCCCAGCATCGTTTCGTCGGTGTCACCGACAGTGTCATCGGCTGGACGGCGCCCCTGGAGGCCAAAGGCGTGATCGATCGACATCTTGGTCGGGGATCGATGTAGAGAGGCGTGCGGCCGTGGGAGATTGAGGTGGAACGCCACCATCAGCCGGCCAAAGCGGTCCTGTTGCCGTAAAGTCATAATGGCTTTGGATTGCGGTTAAGAAGCAGTCTATCTGTTGTTCGAACTGGCGAAAGTGAGTATCTGACCTTGCGGCAGTGTGGGCGGCGAGGCCGCTTGGGGGACAAAGCGTATGACTTTCGACTTTTCGGCCTTTATCGATCTGACGATCGGCGCTCTCATCGATATTCTCGAACAATACGGAAACCTCACCCAGACGCTGGATGTCGAGGTGATCATTTCGACTGCGCCTCCAGGCTCGTTGACGCCCGAGACAGCCGATCTTCTGCGTTACATCTGGCAGAACCCCTCGCTCGTGGAGGCCGGAAAGCAAGAGCTCCTGGCAGCGCTCGAGGCCTTTGATCGCGATACGGTCATCGGCGAATATCTGAATGGGGCCGAGGTAGGCGAGGGTGGTCAGAATGGCGGTGGCGGCACGGTTGGTGTCGTTACGGAAGATGGCGGTTTGGGGACCGCAACCTACAGCTTGCCCTACAGCGGCGTTCAAATCCGCGTCGACGGGACGAGCGTCACCATCACGGGGGATGGCTTCTCCGAAAGCCTGAGCAATCTCGAACGCATCCAGTTCGCCGACGGGACGCTGGCTCTGGACAAGGACGGTGCGGCCGGAAATCTCCTCGGTCTTTACGAGGCGACATTCGGCCGGATGCCGGATTCCGCCGGCTTCAAATATTGGATCGATGCTCTTGATGACGCCGTTCTTGACTTCAACGCGGTCGCCAATGCCTTCGTCGCTTCCGACGAGTTCCAAACCGCCTATGCGCGCATCATCGACGACGCGGTCGCCTTCGTGACCGAGCTCTATCGCAATATCCTTGATCGCGATCCGGAAGACGCTGGTCTTACCTTCTGGGCCAACGCCTATTCGTCGGGCCAGATCGACGTCGCCGGGGCGCTTTCCGGATTGGCCTTGTCGGAAGAAAATTCGACGAATGTCGATGCGGCTTTCGCGAACGGCTACTTCTTCTGACGATCCATCCAAAAATAGCGATTCGACCCGGCGCCGCGCGTCTCCCATCGATGGAGATGCGCGGCATTGTTTTTTGCTCGTCACGCGCGCCGGTACGCAATTCGCTTCGCTAGCAATCCATTTTCCAGAGGCTCAAAAGCGGCCTCAACGACCCGCGACATATTTCTGTAACGCTTCCGTCATGCAGTTTTTGCATGGCGCCCATAACAGCGACCCGCACCGCGACCTTGCCGAAAAGAGGCTCGGCCGCCGGGATCGACGTGCCACGGCGCGGATCGACACATCACGATCCGCGCGGTTGGCGCTTTCTGTCATGTCGGGAACTTCGTGGGTCGATGAGTGCCTACCGCCCGAGCCATAGCGGACGCTTAAAATGGATCAGTCCTCCTATTACACGCTTCAGCTGCTTCACTTCGGCGATCCGGAAGCGGGCCTTCTGGCTTCGCAGACGGCACCTTTGATGGGCGCGTTGATCGATTATTTCGACGACAAATATGCAAACACGCTGATTCTGTCGGGTGGGGACAACGTCATCCCGGGGCCGTTCCTGACGGCCGGTGCCGATCCGTCGATCTCCGATGTCGCAGCCATCGGCTCCGCCGGGCGCGGCCGCCCGGATTTCGCAATCCTCAATGCGTTCGGCACCGAAGCCTCGACGATCGGCAACCACGAATTCGATCTCGGTTCCCGTGCCTATGACGAAATGATCTCTCCGTCGGGCGACTGGGTCGGCGCGCTGTTCCCGCAGATTACCGCCAATGTCGATTTCTCCGGCGACTCCTCGCTGTCGAACAATTATATCGACACGCTGAGCGGCGATACGCTTCCCGAGGCCTCATCGCTGGCACCGGGCTCCATCGTTCCCGCTGCGGTCATCACCGAAGGCGGCGAGCGCATCGGCCTTCTTGGCGCGACGACCCAGCGTCTGGAGAACATTTCCTCCCCGACCGGGACCACCGTGAACGGTCCGAATGAAGATGACATGTCGGCGCTAGCCGCCGAGCTTCAGCCGATCATCGACCGGATGATCGCGGACGGCATCAACAAGATCGTTCTGATGTCGCATCTGCAGAATCTCGACAATGAGCGCGAATTGGCAACCCTTCTCAAGGGGGTCGATATCATCGTGGGCGCTGGCTCCAACGAGCGGATCGGCGACGCCGACGATCAGGCCGTTCAGTTCAACGGCCATGCGGCGGAGTTCTCGGACACCTATCCGATCGAGATCACCGATGCGGCCGGCGGCACGACGCTTCTGGTCAACACCGACAACGAATTCACCTATCTCGGTCGCCTCGTGGTCAAGTTCGACGAGAACGGCAACTACGTTCCGGGCAGCTATGATGTTGCCGAAAGCGGCGCCTATGCGTCCAGCGCCGAGATCGTCGCCAAGGCCTATGGCGTCTCCGTCGACGAGCTGGAGTCCGTCGCCTTCACCGACGGCTCGATCGGCAGCGAGGTGCGCACCATCACCAATGCCGTCCAAAATGTCATCAACGACAAGGACGGCACCGTCTTCGGCCGCACGGATGTCTATCTGGAAGGCGAGCGCGCGATCGTCCGCAGCCAGGAGACCAATCTCGGCAATCTGACCGCCGACGCCAATCGCGATGCCGCGCTCGACGCGCTGGGCGGCGACAGCTTCGTCGTCTCCATCAAGAATGGCGGCGGCATCCGCGCTTCGATCGGTTCGGTCAACCAGGAAGGTGAAGAGGTTCGCCCGATCGCCAATCCGGAAGCCGGCAAGCCCCTCGGCGGCGTTTCCCAGCTCGATATCGAGAATGCGCTGCGCTTCGACAACAAGCTGGTCGTCGCGGACGTGACGCCTCAGGGCCTCTTGAACATCCTCGATTACGCGGCCGGTGTCGCCAATAATGAGGGCGCGTTCCCGCAGGTCGGCGGAGTCAGCTATTCTTACGACGAGGGTGCGGAGTCGGGTGCCCGGATCAAGAATGTCGCGCTCATCGATGCAGATGGCAAAGTGCTGGCGACGATCGTCGAAGACGGTCAGATCGTCGAGAACGCGCCGTCGACCATTTCGATCGTGACGCTCAACTTCATCGCTGGTGGCGGCGATGGCTATCCCTTCCGCGACAACGCGGAGAACTTCCGCTTCCTCCTTCAGGACGGCACGCTCTCCGATCCGATCGATCCGTCGATCATCAACGATGCCGAAGCCGATCTTCCTGAGGCGCCGGCCAACGCGCTCGGCGAGCAGAAGGCTCTTGGCGATTACCTTTCCGAAAAATTCGGTAGTGAATCGAATGCCTTCATGGGAGCCGACACGCCCGAGGCCGAGGACACGCGCATCCAGAACCTCGACCTGCGTCAGGACACCGTGTTGGGCGATGCCGAGTTCCGCCAGGATCTGGACGTCTTCTATCAGGCGGCGTTCAACCGCAACGCCGAGACCAATGGCGAGGCTTTCTGGATCAATGCGAACAAAGGCCAGTCCCTGACGGTCGAACAGGCGGCTTCTTTCTTCGTCACCAGCAGCGAGTTCACCGATCAGATCGACGGTCTTTCGACCCGCGATGCGATCAGCCTCGTCTATCAGAACGGCTTCGGTCGCGAAGCGGTCGATGCCGAGCTCGACTATTGGGACGACATCGTCGAAGCCGATGGTTTCGATGCTCTCCTCCTCGGCTTTGCGGCCGTGGACGGCATCGAGACGTCGATCGCCTGAGCCACCATCAGCCGCCGGGCGCCTCGCACCCGGTCGCGCCTCGCATCTAAGGAACCCCGGTGCAGCCGCTGCACCGGGGTTTTCATTGCTTTTGCTGGAGCGGCGCTCGGTCAGTTCGCTTTCGGGGCCTCGTTGGCGAATGCATCGACCGGCATATAGAGGTCGCCGCTCGCGCGGTATTTCTGCGCCATGTCCGCCATACCCTCGGCCTTGGCTTTTCCGTCTCTAGCCGCCTCGCGAATGTCCTGGCTGATCTTCATCGAACAGAATTTCGGCCCGCACATCGAACAGAAATGGGCGACCTTATGGGCCTCCTTCGGGAGGGTCTGGTCGTGATAATCGCGCGCCGTTTCGGGATCGAGAGAAAGATTGAACTGGTCCTCCCAGCGGAACTCGAAGCGCGCGCGAGACAGGGCGTCGTCGCGTAACTTGGCGGCCGGATGGCCTTTTGCGAGATCGGCGGCATGGGCAGCGATCTTGTAGGTGATGACGCCGACTTTCACATCATCGCGATCGGGCAGGCCGAGATGCTCCTTGGGCGTCACGTAGCAGAGCATCGCCGTGCCGAACCAGCCGATCATCGCCGCGCCGATCCCTGAGGTGATGTGATCATAGCCCGGGGCGATGTCGGTCACGAGCGGCCCGAGCGTGTAGAAGGGCGCTTCGCCGCAGAGCTCCATCTGGAGATCCACATTCTCTTTGATCTTGTGCATCGGCACATGGCCGGGACCCTCGATCATCACCTGACACCCATGGGCCCAGGCAATTTTCGTGAGTTCGCCCAAGGTTTCGAGTTCGGCAAATTGCGCCGCATCGTTGGCGTCGGCGATCGAACCGGGTCTCAGCCCGTCGCCCAGCGAGAAGGAGACGTCATAGGCCGCCATGATCTCGCAGATCTCCGCGAAATGCTCGTAGAGGAAGGATTCGCGGTGATGATGCAGGCACCACTTGGCCATGATCGAGCCACCTCGGCTGACGATACCTGTCACTCGGTCGACGGTGAGCGGGATATGGGCAAGACGCACGCCGGCATGAATGGTGAAATAGTCGACGCCTTGCTCGGCCTGTTCGATTAGCGTGTCGCGGAACACTTCCCAAGTGAGATCCTCCGCGATGCCTCCGACCTTTTCCAGCGCCTGATAGATCGGCACGGTGCCAATCGGCACCGGCGCGTTGCGGATGATCCAGTCCCGGATATTGTGGATGTTGCGGCCCGTCGACAGATCCATCACCGTGTCGGCGCCCCAGCGGATCGCCCAGACCATCTTGTCGACCTCGTCGGCCATGGACGAAGTGACGGCCGAATTGCCGATATTGGCGTTGATCTTGGTGAGAAAGTTACGGCCGATCGCCATCGGCTCGACTTCAGGATGGTTGATATTGGCCGGAATGATCGCCCGGCCGGAGGCCACTTCCTCGCGCACCCATTCGCCGGTGATGAAATCCGGAATGGCCGCCTTGAAAGGGCGTCCATCCGGCCTTTTCCGAGACGCGGCGGCGTCTTCGCGGGCGAGATTTTCGCGGATCGCGACGAATTCCATTTCGGCGGTGACAATCCCGGCTCGGGCATATTGGAGCTGGGTCACCGGTCGCCCATCTTTGGCCCTCAACGGACGATGAGCGAGGGGAAATTGCGGCGTCAGCTTTTCAATCGGCAGATTGCCGTTGTCTTCCGGTTTCACCGCTCGGCCGACATAGGCCTGTGTGTCGGCGCGCGCTTCGATGAACGGGGTGCGAATACGCGGAAGACCTTGGCCAATATCGATCGAAGCAGCTGGATCGGTATAGGGGCCGGACGGGTCGTAGACGACGACATCCGGCTCACTCGCGCTTGGATGGACGGAGATCGCCCGAAGCGGCACCTTCAGGCCTGGAAATCGGTCGCTCGATCGATGGATCTTGCGCGAGGCCGGCAGTGCACCGGTTGTCACTTTCGGTGTTTCGAACGTTTCTGGCGCATTCATGACGGCTCTCCTGACCGTCGAAAGGGAACCGGCGCACCGGCTCGCCATTTTCGACATTGCGTCCGACCGGCAGACGGATGAGACGCCTATGGCGTCGATCCGAGATGGCGGTCTGCGGAGATCCAGTCGGGCTGTCGAGGAGAACGAGCGCGGCCGAGGGCGAACCCCACGATTGTACGAGCCGCTACCGGCTTGACGGGATGCAATTCATGCATCGTCGCTGTCCGGCTTCCCATCCCTACGCCAGTATGAACTGGATCAGGTTCGAAGGGTCGCCGCGCGGATCGCTCCCGTCGGCCTCTCAGGTCCCTGCCGGACCTCCCCTTGGATGGGATCAACGCTATCAGTCCGCGGAGCGCTGTCAAGCGGGCCAGCGAAGAGCCAAATAGCCAATCTCGTCCGCCGACCACGGAAATGGTGCACGAAAAAAGGCGGAGGGCCCATCATGGACGCTCCGCCTTCGCTCGAACCCTACCGGCTTTGAGGGATGTCCATCGCATTGAACGATCCCTCGCATCTTATCGGTCCGATCAGAGGACCTGAATGCTGACGCGCGCCGTGCCGGAATTCAGCATGCCGATCTTCGCGGCGGCGCCGCGGGAGAGATCGATCACGCGATTGCCGTGATACGGGCCGCGATCGTTGATGCGCACGACGACGGACTTGCCGTTGTTGCGATTGGTGACCTTCACTTTTGTGCCGAAAGGCAGCGACTTGTGCGCTGCAGTCATGGCGTTCATGTTGAACCGTTCGCCATTGGCCGTGGTGCGGCCGTGGAAGCGCTTGCCGTAATAGGAAGCGGTTCCGGCGCTTGCCTTGGAACCCGCATAGACGACTTCGGTCGTCGCGACAGTGGCACCCGCAGAGGCGAAGGCGAGAACAGCGGCCGTGAGGACCGCCTTGGCAGTGAACTTCATTCGTCAGACCTGTGAAGCGTTATGAGCGCGTCGCAGCTTGGCGTTTGCGCTGACCCCATCTTAAGCCGCCAGTCGATGCTTCGGACGCTTCGTCCCGCAAGACCCCTCGGACCGGTCGGTGAGGCGCCATATCCTCAACTCATGTGACGAAAGAGTGATCTGAATCCGGCGAAGAGAAGGTTTTTGCGCTGAAGGGGAACTTTTTTGAGGAAATCGTAACTTGTGAATATCGCGAGGAAAATCCATTCCCGAGGGCGACGTTTCGACTCGCCGCCCTCTGAGGATTGCCGCCGTTTCGGCTCAGGCAAAATACCACCAGCCGGACCCATCATCGGTCAGCGTATCGATATATTGAGAATTGGCGGTGTTTTCCTCGCTCGTCGCGAAGCTCCAGAGAAGCTCCTTCCAATCCATGCCGGTATCGACCTGATGAGTCCAGAAAGCGACGCCGGCGGTTTCGCCCGGCCGATCGAGGACGTTGAGATACAGCCGCTCGACGAAGTCCTGATTGGTCATCGCTTCCGGATCGCCGAAGCGTCCGCGAAATTCGGTCGAACCAACGAATTCCAGGGCAATATCCCCATCGTCGTAAAAGCCCGACTCTTTTTGATCAATCCAGAAATTGAGCCCGTCAATATCAGCCTGACGTCCGAGCGCCGCTTCGTAGAGATAGGCGATTTCTTTCGCGTCGTTTGGGGAGAGACCGTTCAGGTGGTCCGAACCTTGGTTGTCATCGCCATATCCACCGTTCACATCGAGGCGGTAGGCACCGATCGTGCCCGCGTGTGAAAAGGCTTCCAGATAGACCGATCTGGTTTCCTCGGCAGTGAAATGGACACGGGAGTTGAGGCTTCCGTCGCCCCGGTCGTCGTTGAAGCCGATGCTGTGGCCGTTCGCTCCGAAGACTTCGAGCGCCATGTCGAGCCCGGCTCCCAGATCGCTGAGATCGACCGTGTAGGACCGACCGGCGATCACGTCGAGACGGAACATGTCGATATCGCCGGAAAAGTCGATCGATCCAACATGTGGCTGGTCCAGAACCACGGTGCGGGCCCTCTCGAAGATGCCCATATCGACATCCGTGAAAAGGAAGCTGGATGAATCATAGACGTGGCCGACCGGGTTCACCACCAGGTGGTAGCCACCGAAGGTGATGTCGCCCCAGCTGGAGACGTCGATATAGACATCGCCCGACGCCGCGGCCGTGAAGCCGAGGCTCGCATTGAAATTCCCGCCGTTGTGATCCACGTCGTCATTGGCAAAGACACGGCCGCTCGATGCTTCATAGACCGAGAGAAGGGGATCGAGTGACCCGTCGGATGACAGAAGATCGATTCGATAGGACCAGCCTTGTTCGACAGCGAGGACGAAGACGTCGTCCGCGCTCGCTTCTTGCAGATAGCCGTCTCGAACCGTGTTCGGATCGATGCGCGCGATACCCATTCTACGCCTCCGGCGATTGGATTCGGGAAAGTTAAAATTTGAATATAATCCGAAAATTTTTCGGAATGCTTGGCTAACCGGAAGTAAATCTCTCTGAGAGTTTCGGTCAATGGCGGCGAGCCGCTGTATTGAAGAATGGTAAACGGTGCTGAGGCGGGACTCTTCCTTATTTCTTCTGAAAGAGGCTGTCCCGCTCTGGAGCAGAAGTGGGGTTTGCCGTTTGCGCAAGGCTTCAAATTTGTGGCGGAATGCGTTCAAAGTGGCTGCGTGCGGAGAAGACGGCCAATCGTCTCGATTGCGCCGGATCGACGAGGGATGGATCAATGCCAGACGGTTCGATGATCGACGGGGCGCTCGACTGGCGGGGGGATCGACGACGCTGTCCCGTAAACGGACGCGTCTGTCCGTGCGGATCGGGCCGCGTCGCATGACCGATTGCCTTCATCGCATCGCCAGTCTCGACGGTCCGTGGGACGAGGATGCTCTGACCGCGGAGCTTCTGTCCGTTTCCGCCGATCTCGGCTTCACCCATGCCGCCGCGCTCGCCATGCCGGCAACGGATGAGGAGGGGCTTCAGACCCGTTATCTGCTCGGCAACTGGTCCCCTGCCTTTCAACGAAGCTACGAGACGACCGGGCTTCATCGCCACAAGGTCGTCGTCGCGACTCTAGCCACCGATCCGATGCCCTTCGAATGGGATCTCGATACGCTCTATGGCATCTCGGACGACGATCCTTCGCCCGGCGCGAAGTTTCTGGCTGGCGAAGGTTGGCGCGAGGGCGTTCTTCTGCCGGTTCACGCCTTGACCGCCTTCAGCGGCGTTCTGAGTTTTGCCGGTCCGAACGCGCTCCCCGATCGCGCCTCGATCCAGGCGCTACATTGCTTCGCCTTTTCCTTTCTCGGCATGCTGGCGGCGCTACGGTTCGAGGAAAACCGGCGCAACAATCCGCTCACCTTGCGCGAGCGCGACAGCCTGCGCCTCGCAATGCTGGGAAAGACCTCCCAAGAGATCGGGACGATCCTCAGCCTATCCGAATACACCGTGTCTCAATATCTGACCTCTGCGCAGCGCAAGCTCGGGGCCTCCAACCGGACCCATGCGGTCGCGCTCGCGGCGCAGCTCGGCTATCTCTCGTGAATGTTTTGCCGAAGGGCGTGCGGCATGTGCCGTCCTGCCTCGATCCCGCCGCCCAGAAGGCGCTGCTCGAGGATATTCGCGCCGTCGTCGCCGAAGCGCCTCTCTTTCAGCCGGTCATGCCGCGAACCGGCAAGCCGCTCTCGGTTCGGATGACGAATTGCGGCAGCCTTGGTTGGGTCGCTGACCGCAACGGCTATCGCTATCAGCCGACCCACCCGGTGACCGGCAAATCCTGGCCCGCCATGCCAGAGCGCCTCTTTTCGCTGTGGGACGAAATCGCCGGCCATGATGCGCCGCCCGAGGCATGCCTCGTGAACTTCTATGACGAGACGGCGAAGATGGGGATGCATCAGGACAAGGACGAAGCTGACTTCGCCGCGCCGGTCGTCTCGATCTCGCTCGGCGACGATTGCCGCTTCCGTGTCGGCGAGACCACACGGGGCGGGCGCACGACGTCGTTGCGCCTTGCCTCCGGCGATGTGGTCGTGCTTGGCGGGGAGGGAAGGCTTGCCTATCACGGCGTCGACCGAATTTACCCGGCGACGTCTGCTCTTCTGAAGAATGGGGGTCGGCTCAACCTCACCTTGCGGCGTGTGACCAAGGCTTAAGAGGCGCCATGCGGGCGGAGGAGCCAAAGGGCGGCCGCCCGGTTGCGCCGAGCATTATGCCCATGCGAGGAGCGACCCGAAATCCGCCGACAACCGACGACCCGACCAGGAGCCAGAGCCTTGTCCGAGCTGACGATCCGCCGGAACGCACCGTTCGATCTCGCCCCACTTGCCCGCCTTCTCAAAGAGGAAAGCGATCTTGCTCTCGTCAATCCAAACGCCAAGCATCCATTCGATCCGCTGGAATGGCAGGAGAAATGGCTGAACGAGCCGGATGACGAATCCTTCTATCTTCTCGACGAGAGCGGGCGCGAAGTCGGTTTCTTCGCGCTGCGGGTGGGGATCGGCCCGGAAGTGCGCCACCTCGTCTATGTCTTCGTCGAGGAAGAGGCGCGAGGCGGCGCCGGCACCCAGCTCGCGCAATTTGCTGAAAACGCATCGCGCGACCTCGGTGCGCTCTCGATCACCCTGAAGGTTGAACTCGACAACGAACCGGCCCTCAAGCTTTACGAATCGTCGGGCTATGAGGAACTTGGCCGTTCGAACGGCATGGCCACCATGCGCCGCGACCTCGATTGATCCGTTGCTTGGCCGAGTGAACCAGACACCACCCCAAAGCCGCTACAGCGCAGGAACTCCGCTGAAATCCGTCGTTGCCCGAGAAGCTGACGGGTTTCGTCTGATGGACGGGCGGCTTAGCTCGCCATCGCCTCTTTCGGATCG
The DNA here is from genome assembly GCF_900176465.1 of Fulvimarina manganoxydans. Lineage (GTDB taxonomy): Bacteria > Pseudomonadota > Alphaproteobacteria > Rhizobiales > Rhizobiaceae > Fulvimarina > Fulvimarina manganoxydans. The sequence goes on along the minus strand of NZ_FWXR01000025.1, from coordinate 16,462 downwards.
AGACCGCCCATCTCGCAGACCAGGGCGAACTCATCCGCCGTGACCGGCTGGACCGAGAGGCGCGAATTGTTGACCAGCACCATGTCCTTCAGTCGCGGCTCAGCCTTCACGTCATCCAGGGTGACAGGCTTTGGCACGTCCATCATGGCCTTGATGTCGACGCACTCCCACTTGGCGTCCTCGGCGGTCGAATCCGGATGGGCGGTCGCAATCACTTCGACGATCCCGACGACGGCCTTGCCTTCGTTGGAATGGTAGAAGAAACCGCGATCGCCGACCGCCATTTCGCGCATGAAATTGCGTGCCTGATAGTTCCGCACGCCGTCCCACTCCTGTCCGGCCTCGCCCTTCGCCTTCTGCTGCTCGAAGGACCATTTGAAGGGCTCGGATTTGAACAGCCAATATTGCAACGTCTTCGCGCTCCTTGCTGGGAGTTGGAGATCGATCAGGATTCCGGGTTGTTGATCGCCCAGACCCATGGGCGGATGGACACGCTCTCGAACAACCCAGCCTCGGCGTAAGGGTCTTTGTCGGCGATCGCCTTTGCCGCTTCCGCGTCCTCGGCCTCGATGACGACGAGGCTACCGCAAGGCGTCTGTTCCTTATCGGTGATGAATGGACCGGCAAATTTCAGGGTCTTGCCGAGGCTCTTGAGATAGTCGAGATGGGCCGGGCGGGTCTCCATCCGAAGCTCGAGGGCGCCGGGCTTGTCTTCGCAGAGAATGGCAAACAGCATCGTTGTCTTCCTTTGTCCTTTTGTGACGGGCAGCCTCGAAGGGCTGCTTGAGATCGGGTTCAGTCGGCGGACTCGCGCTTCAAGGGGCGTGTGAGAAGCCGTCGCATCGCCTCATCGAGTGAAAGTTCCCCTTTCAGAATGTCGGCCACCGCATCGATGATCGGGACCTCGACGCCGCGTTCGCGAGCAAGACGCGAGGCGATCTCGGCGGAAAACACCCCTTCGGCGAGTTTGAGGCCGCTGAGCGGCTCACCCCGACCCATGGCGAGCCCATAGGCGAAGTTGCGGGACTGAGCCGTCGAACAGGTGAGAAGCAGATCGCCGAGACCGGAAAGCCCCATGGTGGTCTCCGCCCGCCCGCCAAGCGCTGCGCTTAAGCGGCGCAATTCGACGAAACCACGCGTGACGATGGCCGCTTTGGCCGATTCCCCGAGACCACGGCCGATCGCTGCCCCTGCGGCAAGCGCCAACACATTCTTCAGAGCCCCGCCGGCCTCGACGCCGGCAACATCGTCGCTCGCGTAACAGCGGAAAGTTTCGGTCGAAAGCCGAGCCGCAGCCGCATCGGCCGCGCTCGCCTCCTCAGCGGCAACCGTAACGGCGGTCGGCAAACCGCGTGCGACGTCGGCCGCAAAGCTCGGGCCGGACAGGACGGCAAGCCGGCGTGCGCCTATGATCTCGCGGACATTTTCAGACGCAAAGCGACCCGTCGTCCGATCGATGCCCTTCGAGCAGAGAACGACGAGCGCCTTCGAAGGGATCGCGTGCACAAGCTCTTTCGCGACGCTGCCGAGAACCTGTGCCGGGACGACGAGGAGAACGATGTCGGCCGACGTGAGTGCCGCCGAAGGGTTCGCGGTGGGATGGAGGGTCGACGGCAGGTCGATACCTGGCAGATAGGCTTCGTTGCGGCGGGTTGCGGCGATCGTCGCCGCGCGTGCTTCATCGCGGACAAGGAGCGAGACCTCATGGCCGGCGGATGCGTAAAGCGCGGCGAGCGCGGTGCCCCATGCACCGGCGCCGACGACGGCAAAGCGCCCTTTTTCGTCCTTCGCCAAGCTCATACCTTCGCTCCCCGACGGCCAAAGCCCACCACGGGCAAGGCCGTTTCGTCGAGCGGCCAGCGCGGGCGAACCGGTGTGTCGAGAGGGTCAAGGCGCCCCGCCTCAAAGCGCTCCAGACCCGCATAGGCGATCATCGCGGCATTGTCCGTGCACAGCTTCAAGGGCGGCGCGACGATGGCAAAGCCCGCAGCGTTGGCCTCGCCCTCGAGTGCAGCCCGAATCGTGCGATTGGCTGCGACGCCGCCCGCGACCGCAAGGACCGGTGAGGCGATCTCGGGAAGCTCTTCGCGGAAACGGGCCAGCGCACGGGCGATGCGGTCGCCGACACTGGCGGCAGCGGCGGCCTGGAACGACGCGCAGAGATCGCTCACCGCCTGCTCGTCGAGAGGGGCCGCTCTCTCGGCCGCAAGTCGGACCGCCGTTTTCAGCCCAGAGAAGGAAAAATCGAGCTTGGCTTCTCCACGCATCGGCCGGGGCAGGGCAAACCGGGTGGGATCACCGGTCTCGGCCGCACATTCGACGGCCGGTCCGCCGGGATGGCCGAGGCGCAGGAGCTTGGCCGTCTTGTCGAAGGCTTCGCCCAATGCGTCGTCAATGGTGGTTCCCCAGCGCTCATAAAGGCCAAGGCCGCGAACGAGAAGGATCTGTGTATGGCCGCCCGAGACCAGCAGCAGGAGGTAGGGATAGGCGATCTCGTCCGTCAGTCGCGGGGTCAGAGCGTGGCCTTCGAGATGGTTGATGGCGAGAAAGGGAAGGTTGCGGGCTTGGGCGATCGCGCGCGCCGTCACCGAACCGACGATGAGGCCGCCGACCAGGCCGGGACCGGTTGTCGCCGCGACTGCGGCCAGATGTTCGAAGCCCGCATCCGCCTCGCTCAGGGCGGCTCGGACCAAGTCGTCGAGCACCTCCACATGAGCCCGCGCCGCAATCTCCGGAACGACACCTCCAAAAGCGGCGTGCTCGTCGATCTGGCTGTGGACCACATTGGCCAGGATCGCGGCGCGGCCCGCTTTGTCGCGCCCGACAACAGCCGCGGCGGTCTCGTCACAACTGGTCTCGATCCCGAGAATGAAAGGCCCTTTGTCGGGCATGGATGTGACGCTCCTTCGCTATTGCTGCGGGTTCTGGCAGGCTTCGTCATCGGAGAAAAGCCCTCACTGATGTGGCGCGTCTCCTCTGGCCGATCCATGACTGGGTGATTGCATGGCAGCGAGCGGGGCGCCTATGACAAAGAGCGACACGCAAGCCCAAGTCACGGAGGCCTATCGTCCATGTCCCATACCGAGGCACCCATCCGCATCGGAACGCGCGGCAGCCAGCTGGCTCTTGCCCAAGCCAGCGAGGTGCGCGCCCGGCTGATGACCGCCCATGGACTGCCCGAGGACGCCTTCGGCATTGAAATCATCTCGACCTCCGGCGACCGCATCCTCGACCGTCCGCTTTCGGAGGTGGGCGGCAAGGGCCTCTTCACGAAGGAGATCGAAGCCGCGCTTCTTGATGGCCGGATTGATATCGCGGTTCATTCCTCAAAGGATATGGCGACGGCCAATCCCGAAGGCCTTGTAATCACGGCCTTTCTGGAGCGCGAGGACGTGCGCGACGCCTTCATCGGTCGCGACGTTGCGACCATCGATGATCTGCCAAGGGGTGCGACTGTTGGATCGGCGTCGCTGCGCCGTCAGTCGCTCATCAAGCGCCTGCGTCCCGATCTCAATGTCGTGATCTTCCGCGGCAACGTCCAGACCCGTTTGCGGAAATTGGCCGAGGGCCAAGCCGATGGCACGCTCCTGGCGCTGGCCGGCCTCAATCGGATGGACATGGCCTCGACGGCGACGGAAGTCCTCTCGGTCGAACGGTTCCCCCCAGCGCCCGGCCAAGGTGCGATCTGCATCCAGAGCCGCGAGGGCGACGAGCGGATCGCCGAACTCGTGGCGCCAATCGGGCATGCGGACACCACGGTCGCTTTGACGGCGGAGCGGGCCTTTCTCGCCAAGCTTGACGGCTCCTGCCGGACGCCGATCGCAGCCCATGCCCAGCTCGACGGGCATGGGCAGCTCACGCTTCATGGCGTGATTCTCACTCCCGATGGGAGCGAGATGCATGAAACGCATCAGAGCGGACCGGTGTCCGATGCCCATGAGATCGGCATGGAAGCTGGGCGTGTCGTTCTGAGTGCGGCGGGACAGGGCTTTTTTGCCAGATGGGCCGATCTGAAGGCCTGAGGCTCTGGTGATGGCGAGGGTTGTGGTCGTTCGAGAGGCCGAATCGGCGCGAGACACGGCCAAGAAGCTGATCGGTATCGGCCATGAGCCGTTACTCCTGCCGCTTGAGGTCGTCGTCCGCTTGGAGAGCGCTGCGCCTGTCGGGGATTGGACCGGCTTCGTCGTGACGAGCGCGAAAGCAGTCGAGCGTCTCGCGGAGGTTTTTTCCGATGATACGCGGCCGGTCTTCGCCGTCGGCGAGGCATCAGCCGAAGCGGCGCGAGCGGTAGGTCTGGTCCATGTCATTGCGGGAGAGGGGACGGCGACCAGTCTGCCGTCGCTTGTCAGGTCTGCGTTTGGCGCAACCGCGCGACCGAATCTTCTCTATGCCGCCGGGCGGAACCGGTCCGGAAGCCTCGAGAAGGCTTTCGAGGCTTGCGATATCGCCTTCGGCATCTGGGAGGTCTATGACATCGCCCCCCTCATGCCCGACCTGGCTTTCGCCCAATCGACGCTGAGCAGAGCACCGGTCGACGCCGTTCTCATCCTGTCTCGGGGGCAGGCGGAAGCTTATGGCAGGCTCGTCGCAAGGCTCGATGAGGCATCGCTCGGATGGCCCCTCAAGGCACAGCCGCACCTTCTCTGTTTGTCCGAGCGGATCGCCGCCGCTTTGCCCGTCGATCTGACCTATAGGGCAAAGATTTCCACAAGCCCGTCGCTTGCTTCGCTTTTCGAATGGATACCCTAGCCTAAGTTTGAGGGGAGAGCGGGCGTCCAGCCTTGCGCCAGTCTTGCGAATGAGGGACCAATGGTCGTCATGCGTTGCGAGCCGTCCGGTGTTTCGAATCGCGTTGAATGCAGCCTGAGGTGAGGGAGCCCTGCCGATGACGAACCGTCCTCGACGCTCGAGACAGAGCCGCCCGCGCGGCAAGACGATCGACCTGTCGGCCGAAACGTCGACCACGGGCGCGTCTAAGGCCGAGGGGGAGACGGCCACCAACCCCGAGAAAGCCGAGACCCGGCAGCCGCAAAGCCCGGACAAGGCGTTCGCGGCGGAGGATCGGGCCCAAGCGGGATCTGCCGAGACGAAATCCGAAACCCGCACCGAGACGTCGGCCGAAACGCCGGAAACGGAATTTGCTGAGGACGAAGGCTTCACCGAAGCGAAGGCGGAACCGGACGCTTCTCGCCAAAGTTCGGGCGCGAACGAATCGACGACTGAAGGAACGCCAATGGCTGAAACGAATAAGGGTGCGGAATCGTCCAAAGAGCCTCCAGCGACGGAGGAAAGCAGCGCGACGGCAATACCACCCAATGAGGGCGCCGAGGCGCGGAGCCACTCCGATTGGTCCAAGACCGGCGGCTATCAGGGACCGCCGGCGGTGACCCGCGTGCCTGAAAAGCCCAAGAGCGCAGCCGAGGATAAACCGAAGGCCACCGCGGCGGGAACAGGGGCGACAGCTGCTGGCACGTCCGCTGCGAGAAGTGCCCAGGCCTCGTCCCATGAGCGTTCCGGCGTCGGATTTGGCGGCGTGCTCGCGGCCGGTATCGTCGGCGCGGCTGTCGCGCTTGGCGGCGCCTATGCTCTCTCGGCCAATGGCTTTTTTGCGCCGTCCGCTGCCACTTCGGGCGCGTCGAGCGAGGAACTCGCATCCTTGCGCTCCGAGCTCGATACCTTGCGCCAGAATCTCGACGCGGCTCCTCAGGGCGCCGACGTTGCCGGAGCGGGCGTCGTCACGCCTGAGGAACTTGCTGCTCTGTCCCAGCGCGTCGAGGGTCTGGAAGCCGGATCGTCCGGTAATTCCGATACCGCGGCTGCGATCAAGGCGGCTTCCGAGAGCGCTGCGGCGGCGCGCGGTCGTGCCGACGAGGCGTCGAGCCAGATCCAGACACTTCAACAATCCGTCGACGAAGCGCAGCAGGCCGCCAATCGCGCAAACGAGGCCGCGACGAGCGCGCGAGAAGCCGCCCGGACCGCCACACAGTCCTCGCGCGGCGCCTCGGAAACCGCACAGCAGGCTGCAGCCGGGGTGGAGGAGCTGAAGTCGAACCTCGAGACAAGCGATCAAAGGCTCTCGGCGCTCGAGAGGTCCAATGCCGAGGCGCGGCTTGCGCTGGCGGCGGCGGGGCTGAAGAGCGCGATTGATTCCGGCTCTTCCTTTGGCGGCGAACTTGACACCTTTGCCAAGGCCGGTGGCTCCGAGGCGACGGTCGAGGCTTTGCGACCCTATGCCGATGGCGGCGTCCCGACCAAGACGGCGCTCGCCGCAAGATGGCCGGATGTGGAAGATCGCGTTGCCGCTGCCCTTGCTGGTCCCGGCACCGATGCGCCGGTCGGCGAGCAGGTTCTTGCGGGGCTTCAGACACTGGTTCGCGTGCGCCCGGCCGGTCCCGTCGACGAGAATGCCGAAGGCACCGAGGCGACCGTCACGCGCCTCGACAATGCCATCGAGACCGGCGATCTCGCGGCCTTCATGAATGAGTGGCAAAGCCTGCCGGCGGATGCACAAAAGGCCGGGTCCGACTTCGCCGCCGACGTGAAGGCGCGGCTTGCGACGGATCAAGCGCTGTCCGAGGCCGTTTCATCCCTACTCAACTCTTCGTCCGCCGCCGAACCGGCCGGCCAAGAAAACCAAGGCTAAGGGGCACGACGTCGGCCATGTGGGCTATCCTGACATTCTTCATTCTCGTTCTCGTTCTCTATCTCGGCTTCGGCTGGTTGGCGGATAATCCGGGATCGGTGACCTTCGTCTGGCAGGGACAGAGCGTCGAGGTCAGCCTCGTCGTCTTCCTGGTCGCGACTCTGATCTTCATCGGTGCGGTTCTTGTCATCGCTTGGGCGATCGCGAAGTTCTTCCAGGCGCCGGATCGCTGGGCCGCATGGCGGGAAAAGCGCAGCGCCAACAAGGGCCATCGCTACCTGACCGCCGGGATTATGGCGGCAGGCGCGGGCAATGCTGCGGTCGCCCGCGAGATGGTACGCAAATCCGCCAAGCGTGTCGGTTCGAAGGATAAGCCACTTCTCGGCTTTCTCGATGCCCAGACGGCGCTGATCGAAGGCGATCACGACCGGGCACGGGGTATCTTCGAGGATATGGAGCGCGATCCCGATACGCGGCTTCTGGCCCTGCGCGGCCTGTTCGTCGAGGCGCGGCGCGTCAATGACGAAGCGGCCGAACAATATTATGCCGAGCGCGCCTTGCGCCTGGCGCCCAATCTGCCCTGGGCGGGCGACGCAGTTCTGGAGCGCAAGTCCAGCTCCGGCGATTGGGACGGCGCGCTTCGTGTCCTCGAGGCTCAAACCAATACGCGTTTGGTCAATGACGGCGAGGCCAAACGTCTGCGCGCGGTTCTCCTGACGGCGAAGGCGCAGGACCTCTCCGACACCGATCCGAAACAGGCACGCTCGCTCGGCCGTAAGGCCCAGAAGCTCGCACCGGACTTCGTGCCCGCCGCCCTTGTTGCGGCGCGCGCAGCCTTTCGCCTCAACGATACGCGGCGCGGCGCACGCATTCTGGAAACCGCCTGGGCCCATTCGCCCCACCCGCAGGTCGCCGACGCTTATGTCCATGCCAGGGCCGGCGACTCGGTGGAGGATCGGCTGAAGCGGGCGCGCAAGCTCGCCGATATGCAATCCTCCCATGTGGAAGCCGATCTCTGTCTTGCGCGCGCAGCGCTCGATGCGGGCCAGCTGGACATGGCACGCACGGCGGCGCTGAAGGCGGCCGACAAGGATCCGCGCGAAGGCGTCTATCTGCTTCTGGCCGATATCGAAGAGGAGCAAAGCGGCGAGGTCGGCCGCGTGCGCGAATGGCTGGCGATGGCGATCAAGGCGCGGCGCGATCCGGCCTGGATGGCCGATGGGATTATTCTCGACGATTGGATGCCGCTTTCGCCGGTCAGCCGCAAGCTCGACGCGGTCGAATGGAAGACGCCGCTCGAACAGTCGCAGGAGGCCGGAAGCCGGATGATCGAGCAGCGCCCTGGTGGCGATCGGCGGAGCCCGGCTGAAAGCGATGATACCGAATCACGACAGATCGAAGGGCAGAAAGCGAATGGTGCGGCCGGGCCTGTCGTCGTGTCCGAGCCGAAGGGTGACGAGGCTCGCGCTGCCCACTGACGGTTCAGTTTCCTTCGCTTGAAACAATGAGGCGGACCCGGCTGCGACATCATCCGCTGGCCGGGTCGTCAGATTGAGGAGAAGCCCTCATGGCATCGTCCCTGTTCGATGGGCTGAGATCGGTCATGCGGCAGATTGCGGGCGAACCTCGTCCCGTTCAAGACGAGGGGCCCGACGAGCTGATCCTGGCTGTGGCGGCGCTGCTCTTCCATGTCATTGATGCTGACGGGGTGGTGACCGAGGAGGAGCGCAAGCGCCTGATCGGCGTTCTCGTCAGCGATTACGGGCTTTCCTCCGCCGAAGCCGAGCGTGTCGCCGAGGCCGGCCGTGCCGCCAATGACGAGGCGGTCGATCTCTATCGCTTTACATCTCTCTTGAAGACCCGACTGGACGAAGCGGCCCGCATCCGTTTTGTTGAAGAGTTATGGGAGGTCACCTTCGCCGACGGGCAGGTTCACGAGCTGGAGGACAATGTGATCTGGCGCGTATCCGATCTGCTCGGCGTCTCGACCCGGGACCGGATGCTCCGCAAGCGGGCGGTCGCAGGGCGAACAGCGGACTGACGACGAATGGATCATTTTGCAAGCGAGGCAGACGCGCCGAGCGCCTTGGAGACAATCGAGCGAGGTCTGAAATCGACGCGCTATCGTCTGGATGCGTCCAAGGATGACCGGCCGATGCTGGTCGTGCTCCATCAGGAGAACTCGACGCCGGGCCGGGTCGGCCAGGTGCTTGAAGCTCATGGCCTGAAGCTCGATATCCGCCGGCCTGTGCTGGGCCATGCTCTTCCTGAAACGCTCGAAGGCCATCGCGGCGCGATCGTCTTTGGCGGGCCGCCCAGTGCCAACGATACGGACGATTACATTCGCCAAGAGCTCGGCTGGATCGATATTCCGCTGAAGGAAGATCGACCTTTTCTCGGCATATGCCTTGGCGCTCAGATGCTGGCCAAGCATCTTGGTGCTGACGTGGCGCCGCATCCGGAGGGGTATGCCGAGATCGGCTATTATCCGCTGAAGGCGACGGTGAACGGGCGGCGTTTCCTGCCACATTGGCCCGATATGGTCTATCAGTGGCATCGCGAAGGCTTCGAGTTGCCGAGAAGCGCGGAGCTTCTGGCGGAAGGTGATTGGTATCCGAACCAAGCCTTTCGCTATGGCGAGCGGGCTTATGGCGTCCAGTTCCACGCTGAACTGACCCTCGCTATGCTTCACCGCTGGACGACGCGCGGCCATGAGCGCTTGGCTCTTCCCGGAGCCCAGGCTCGCAAGCACCATTTCCACGGTCGTGCGATCTATGATGCGCCGGTGCGGCGTTGGCTGGATGCCTTCCTGACCCGAGTTTTCGGCGAGCCGTTTGAGGCGAGCGGCTGATCGAAGCCGCTCACCTTGCGGGTCTGACCTTTCTCTCAATCCCGGGCGGCGAGATGTTTCGCCTTGCGAAGATCGGGGAAGAGATAGGCCCAGAGGCCTGCAATGCCGATCGTCGCACAACCGCCGATCACGACGGCCGGAACCGCTCCGATGATGGCGGCCATGGTGCCGGCGCGGAATTCGCCGAGTTCGTTCGAGGCGCCGACAAACACCATGTTCACCGCATTGACGCGTCCGCGCACCTCGTCCGGCGTCCAGAGCTGAAGCAGGGTCTCGCGGATATAGACCGAGATCATGTCCGAGGCGCCCATAAGGATCAGCGCGACGATCGAGAGCCACGGAGCAGAAGATAAGCCGAAGACGACGGTAAAGGCGCCGAACAGGGCGACGAAACCGAACATCAGTGCGCCCGCATGGTTTCGGATCGGATGGGCCGCGAGATAGATCGCCGTCGCCACGGCGCCGATGCCGGGCGCGGCGCGCAAGAGGCCAAGTCCCCAAGGACCAACTGCCAAAACGTCGCGCGCATAGACCGGCATCAATGCGACCGCGCCACCGAGGAGAACGGCGAAGAGGTCGAGCGAGATGGCGCCGAGCACCACTTTCTCCCTCCAGATATATCGAAATCCTGCGACCACTGTTTCGAGGCTGGCAGGTTCGCGCGACGTGCGTTGGGCCGGGGCGCGGATCGATAGGACAAGGACGGTGGCGGCGAGAAAGAGCAGCACGCCGGCGCCATAGGCGGCAAGGGCCGACAGCCCGTAAAGCAGGCCTCCTGCGACTGGGCCGACGATCGCCGCGATCTGCCAGGACGAGGAATTCCAGGCGATCGCGTTGGCGAGTTCCTGACGCGTCACCAGATTGACCACGAGCGACTGAGACGCCGGGCCGAAAAAGGCGCGGGCGACGCCGAAGGCGATCAGAATGGCGAAGACGGGAAGCGGGGAGGCAAGCCCATGCCAGGTCAGAAGCAGCAGACCCAACGATCCGCTCGCCTCGATCAGCGTCGAGACGCCCATGATCCAGCGCCGCGAATAGCGGTCCGCGGCAACGCCCGTCACGAGGACGAGGAGCAGGGAAGGCATGAACTGGCAAAGGCCGACAAGTCCGAGATCCAACGGATCTCGGGTTAGATCGTAGATCTGCCAGCCGACTGCGACGATGACGATCTGAGTGGCAAACGTCGCGAAGAATCGCGCCAACCAGTAGCGAAGAAAGCGCGGATTTCTAAAAGCGGCGAAACGATCGTCGTCCGGCTCAGGCCCGACCTGGGGGGCCGGTTTCGATCCGGTCGATCCGGAAGCAGCATCGGTCAAGGAAGTGGCCTTCTTGAGAAGCCCAGAGGCGGGATATTTGGCCATAGACCAAAAAGGTCTGTGGACAAAAGGGTTTTGGGAGGGCTGAAAGGTCCCGCGCGCCTAGCTTTGTCGATGCGCGATGCGGTCGACCTCGGGCAGGGCGGGGAAGATGTTTCGTATCTGTGGCGCCGCGCCGGGCAAAGATGCGATCAGCGGTTTTCGCGAAGCGGTTGAACGCGTAACGATATCGGCAGTTATCATGCAACGGAAAACCTTCGCATGATGCCGCCACGGCGTCGCATGGGTACGGAAGACCCGAGGAAGAGGAGTGGCCAGAGGCCCGACCATGGCGCATTTCGCATTGATCACGCTGCCGCTCTTCAGCCATCTCCGGGTCTTCGAAGCGGTTGCCGAAGAGCTCGTCTCGCGTGGTCATCGCGCAAGCTTTGTCCTGCCGGAAGGGGCTGGCCGGCACCTCTCGAAGGATCTGCCGGAGGGTGTCGGCCTTATCGAATATGGCGCCGAGGGTCCGAGCGCGGGGCTTGCCGAGCGGATGGTCGATGCGGCGAGCCGAGATGGTCCGCTCGCTTTGTTCCGGACCATTGCGGTCGGCGCCGAGGCGACCGGCGCTCTCTCTCGTTGCGCGCCGCGTCTTCTGGACCGCCTCGGCTGCGACGCGGTCATCGGCGATCAGACGGAGCCCGCGGCCGGTCTCATTGCCGAGGCGCTTGGCTTGCCGCTTCTGTCGCTCGCTGCCGCGCTGCCGATGCATCGCGACGAGAGCGTTCCGCTTCCCTTTCTTGGCTGGCGCTACGATCCGAGCGATGAGGGTCTCGGTCGCAATCGCGGCGGCGAGTTGGTCGCGCGCCGGCTTCTGAAACATCAAGGCCGAGCGATCGAGACGGCCTGTCGCGAGCTTGGTCTTCCAATTCGCTCCGAGCTCGCCGACTGCCTTTCGACGAGCGCGCAGGTCTCGCAACTCGTCGAGGCGTTCGATTTTCCGCGCGGATATTCGTCGATCCGTCATGGGGTCGGCCCGATCCGCAGGCGCTGGCGCCCGGCGGCGACGGCCCCTGCGCCGATCGTCTTGCCGGAGCACAGCGCTGGCCGGCCCGTCGTTTATGTCAGCCTCGGAACGCTGCAAGGGCATCGACATCGCCTCCTGAAATCCATCGTGGCCGCGGCGCGCGATCTCGGCGCAGCCACGATCGTCGCCCATTGCGGCCGGCTGACCGAACGGCAGGCAGCCTCGCTCGAGGCCGATCATGTGGCCGATTTTGTCGATCAGGCGAGCGCGTTGTCACTGGCCGATGTCTGTGTGACCCATGCGGGCATGAACACGGTCCTTGATGCCCTGCGTGACGGGAAGCCGCTTCTCGCTCTTCCCATTGCCTTCGATCAGCCCGGCATTGCGGCGCGCATCGTCCATCACGGGGTCGGGTTGAAGCTGCCCCGCGTCCTTCTGTCTCGCCGCAAACTCGCCCGTGCCCTTGAGGCGCTTCTCTGCGAAGATAGCTACAGGAAAGCAGCTGGTCGAATGGCCGGCCCAATCCGCGCCTCCGGTGGCGCGGTCATGGCAGCGGACATTGCCGAGGCCGCTTTGAGCGGGTCTTCGAGGTGGCAGAACAAGGAGACGAGTTTGCAAGGATTGGTGGCGTGAGCAAGACGACCGACCGCCCGGTCGATATCGCCTTGATCGGGGGAGGGCTCGCCAATGGCCTCGTCGCCTGGCGGCTCGCCGAACTGCGACCAGAGCTTTCCTTCGTGCTCCTGGAAGCCGGGCCCGAGCTGGGCGGCAATCATACCTGGTCTTTTCATGGAGAGGATCTGACGCCAGACGAGCTACGCTGGTTCGCGCCCTTCGTCACCTATCGCTGGGACCGCAACCTTGTTCGCTTCCCAAACCGTCACAGGCGTCTCTCGTCGGCCTATCTCAGCGTCTCTTCGGAGCGCTTTCGCGCGCTTTTGAACGAGCGTTTCGGCGATCGGGTGCAGACGTCGTCCTCCGTCGAAGCCGTGGAGCGCGAAGGCGAGGAGACGCGTCTCGTCCTTCAGGATGGAGCGCAGATTCGCGCGCGCGCGGCGCTCGATGGTCGCGGCTATCGGCCGGGGCCCCATCTCAGCCTCGGCTTCCAGAAGTTTCTAGGCCAGGAAATCGAGCTTGCCGCTCCCCATGGCGTCGCCGAGCCGACCATCATGGATGCGACGGTTCCCCAGGACGACGGCTATCGCTTCGTCTATGTGCTGCCGCTGACGCCGACACGCCTTCTGATCGAAGACACCTATTATGCGGACGCCGCCGCGCTAGACCGGGACGGCTCGCGCGCCAAGATCGACCTTTACCGGCGCGATCATGGCTGGCTTGAAGGTGATCTCGTGCGGGAAGAGGAGGGCGTTCTGCCCATTGCGCTTTCGGGCGACATCGACGCCTTCTGGGCCGATCGCGAAGGGCTCCCGGCGAGCGGCCTTTCGGCGGCCCTGTTCCACCCGACGACAGGCTATTCGCTTCCCGATGCAGTCCATCTCGCCGACAGAATTGCCACGCTGCCGGACCATTCCAATGCGGCTCTCTTCGACGCGACACGCCGCCAATCGATCGACGCCTGGGCCGACCGCGGTTTCTTCCGCATGCTCAATAGGCTCCTCTATCTCGCCGGAGACCCGGCCGAGCGTTACCGCATTCTGGAGCATTTTTACCGTCTGCCGGAGCCGGTCGTCTCGCGCTTTTACGCCGCTCGGCTGACACGGGGCGACAAGCTTCGTATTCTCACCGGCAAGCCGCCGGTCAGCGTGCGAAGCGCCTTGCGCGTTCTCGCCTCTCGCCATCCTCAAGGAGCCTATGCATGAACCGGATCGCACCGAACGCCTTCGGCACGGGGCGCCGCGCCGTCGTCATCGGGGCCGGTTTCGGCGGGCTTGCCCTGGCGATCCGCCTGCAGGCTGCCGGAATTTCGACCACCCTTCTAGAGCGTCGCGACAAGCCGGGCGGCCGGGCCTATGTCTATGAAGATGAAGGCTTCACCTTCGATGCCGGACCGACGGTCATTACCGATCCCTCGGCCCTCGAAGAGTTGTTCGAGGTCGCCGGGCGACCCATGGCCGACTATGTCGAACTGCTGCCTGTCGCGCCCTTTTATCGCCTAGCCTGGGAGGATGGCGTCCGTTTCGACTATGCCGACGATCAGGAGCACCTCGATCGGCAGATCGAGGCTCTGAACCCCAAGGACGTTGAAGGCTATCGCCGCTTCCTCGCTTATTCGAAGGACGTCTTTCGGGAAGGTTATGAGAAGCTCGGCACCGTTCCGTTCCTCAATTTCCGCGACATGGTTCGCGCCGGGCCACAGCTCGTCCGGCTAGAGGCCTACCGCAGCGTCTATTCCAAGGTCGCGCAGTTCATCGAGGACGATCATCTGCGCCAAGCCTTTTCCTTCCATTCCCTGCTGGTGGGCGGCAATCCCTTCGCCACCTCCTCGATCTACGCACTGATTCACGCTCTCGAGCGGCGCTGGGGCGTCTTTTTTCCGCGCGGCGGAACCGGGGCTTTGGTCAACGGCTTGGTTCGGCTTTTCACCGATCTCGGCGGCAGGATCGAGACCTCGGCCGATGTTGCCGAAATCGTCGTCGAGGACGACAAGGCCAAGGCCGTGAAGCTCGCGGACGGACGCCGTTTCGAGGCCGACCTCGTCGCCTCCAATGCCGATGTCGTTCACACCTATGACAAGCTGCTCGGGCGAACCGCGCGCGGCGCGAAATATGCCGGAGCGCTGAAGCGCAAGCGCTTTTCCATGTCGCTCTTCGTCATCTATTTCGGCCTCAAGACGCACCGGCCGGACATTGCTCATCACACGGTGTGTTTCGGCCCGCGCTATCGGCCGCTGATCGACGAGATCTTCCGGGGCACCGAACTCGCCACGGACTTTTCTCTCTATCTGCACAATCCGTGCGTCACCGATCCCTCGCTGGCGCCCGATGGAATGGGGAGCTTCTACGTCCTATCCCCGGTCCCCCATCTCGGCCAGGCCGATATCGACTGGTCGGTCGAAGGGCCCCGCTATCGCGACCGCATCTTCGACTATCTGGAAGAGCACTATATTCCGGGCTTGAAGGCCGATCTGGTGACAAGCCGTACCTTCACGCCGAACGACTTCACGACCGAACTCAACGCCCATCTCGGCTCGGCCTTCTCGCTGGAGCCGATCCTGACTCAGAGCGCCTGGTTCCGCCCTCATAATCGAGACGACGCCATCCCCAATCTTTATATCGTTGGAGCAGGGACGCATCCGGGCGCAGGCGTTCCAGGCGTCGTCGGTTCGGCCAAGGCAACGGCGGGGCTGATGATCGCTGACGCAGCCTCGATGCGC
This sequence comes from Fulvimarina manganoxydans, assembly GCF_900176465.1. Taxonomy (GTDB): domain Bacteria; phylum Pseudomonadota; class Alphaproteobacteria; order Rhizobiales; family Rhizobiaceae; genus Fulvimarina; species Fulvimarina manganoxydans. The sequence goes on along the minus strand of NZ_FWXR01000025.1, from coordinate 1,309 downwards.
GTATCGGCATGAGCGTCGCGGAACCGCTGTCGCCCATGCTTGCTCGCGCACTGCCTCTCGGAAAGGCTGACCGTGCCGCCGCGGCGGCTGAGGCCCAGGCGACGATTGCCAAGGGCTCGAAGAGCTTTGCCGCCGCCGCTCGGCTCTTCGGGACCGATACACGGGCGAGCGCGATGATGCTCTATGCCTGGTGCCGGCATTGCGACGATGTCGTGGACGATCAGATTCTCGGCTTTGCGCGTCGCTCGCCCGTTGGCGCAATCGATGCCGAGGCGCGTCTCAACGAACTCGAGACCAAGACGCTTGCGGCCATCCGGGGACGACATACGGGCGAGGGGGCGTTCGACGCCATCGGCGACGTGGCGCTTCGCCATCGTTTGCCGGAGGCCTTGCCGCTCCAGCACCTTGCGGGTTTTCGCATGGATGTAGAGGGGCGACGCTACGAGACGCTGCGGGACACGCTCGATTATTGCTACCATGTCGCCGGTGTCGTCGGGGTTATGATGGCCGTGGTCATGGGGGTGGGCCGGGATGAGCGCGAGACCGCCAAGGTCACAGAAACGCTCGATCGGGCCAGCGATCTGGGAATCGCCTTCCAATTGACCAATATCGCCCGCGACGTCGCGGAGGATTTTCGCGCCGGGCGCCTCTATTTGCCGTGCGAATGGCTGGACGAGATGGGGATCAGGCCCGACGAACTGGGCGAGCCGCGCCATCGCGAGACGCTGGCACAACTCGTCTTGCGCCTCGTCGATCTCGCCGACGGCTATTATGCTTCCGCCCTTCACGGTCTCGCCGCGCTGCCGCCTCGGGCGGCATGGGCGGTCGCGACGGCCCATGGCGTCTACCGGGAGATCGGAACCATTCTCAGGAGTCGCGGGGCGCAAGCCCTCGATGCGCGGGCAAAAACGGGGGCAGTGCGCAAGATCGCCCATGTCGGCCACGGCATGCGCCTCGTCGCGGCCTCCAGATTAGCCCGAACGCTTCCGCAGCGCTCCACCGATCTCTGGACCCGCCCGCGTATTGCCGGGCTCGATGCCTGACGCCAGCACATATTCGACTTTTCCGACGACCCCGTGCCGATTGGATGGGGCGTCGGATCGTCTGGGAGCGCGGTGCGGTCGGTGCTTCCGCAGTGCGGATGAGCATAGATAGAACATGGCAGCGCCGGATCCCGGAAGCAGGGCATCCCCTTCGGTCGTCCGGCCAAGATGCTAGAGCGGGATGACATCGAACTGAGTCGCTGAGGATTCCGCTTTTCTCTGGGCTGTGATTCAACATGCTGGCTGGAAGGAGGCCAGCATGAATG
>NZ_FWXR01000011.1 GCF_900176465.1 Fulvimarina manganoxydans | reverse complement strand
TCCGGCGTCCGCGTCGCCCGCGAACTGGATCGGCTGATAGTCGAGCATGGGAAGCCCAAGATGATCGTCAGCGACAACGGAAGCGAGTTTACCTCGAACGCCATCCTGGGTTGGGCCGACCGGGCCAGGGTCGAGTGGCATTACATCGCACCGGGCAAGCCCATGCAGAACGGTTTCATCGAGAGCTTCAACGGTCGTCTGCGCGATGAGCTTCTCAACGAGACACTGTTCTCGTCTCTCACCCATGCACGGGCAGCACTGGCGCTCTGGCGCGCCGACTACAACACGGCGCGTCCACACTCGCAGCTCGGCTGGAGCACTCCGGCAGAGTTCGCCGCAACCCTCAAACCGCGACGGGCTCTGGCGCTGCGCTCAGCCGACTGCTCCGCGCCGCCGCCCGTCGCTCACCCCGCCCAGCCAAGCAACCCAACCGCCGGAAACGAACTTTCGGCTGGATAAAACTTGGGGGCAACGTCAAACCGTCCGAGGCCCATTCGAGAGAAGAGGAATGGCTTTCGTCCTACAAGACGGTTCGCCGTAAGCCTTCGATGTTCCCACGAACAGCTTTGAGCATGGCAGCGGTTCTCGTCGCTTTTGGCACCTTCCTATCCATGCAGGCCGAGTGAAAAGCCGGACACACGAGACGCACTCGATTGACCGGGCGTGTTAGAACCCATTTTCAGCCGACGTCGTCTAACGCATGCCCGTCTCGGATGAGCGCCCCGACCAAGCGCGAGGGCGTCAGGCCACCATTCGGGATGACCACGCCCGCCTCGCGAAGGCGCTCGGCCGCCCAAGTCGAACAGACTTCGCCATCGCCGGGCGCCCAGTTGCCGAGCCAGAGCGGAATGAGAGCGCGATAGCCGTAAGGGCTTCCGAAGGCGGCGAGCGCTGCCTCCTCGATCTCGGATGACCAAGCCGCGCCGGTCGCGATCCAGTCGAAGGGCGCGGCGACCGAGGCGGGGCGGATGGTCAGGCCGTGGAATTCCCGCATTTCCAGAATGAGGAGCCGCCCGCCAATCGCCCAGGCGATCCCCACATGGCTCCAAGAGCCACCATCAGCGCTTCGAATGAAGCGGCCGATCAAGCCCTTGCTTTGCCAGGCGAGGAGGTCGCCGGAGCAAATATAAGAGCGAGCATCTTGATACTGCATGGACATACCTTCATCTGATGCCAAGCATCGGACGTGGGGATTTCAAAATGCCGGATTGGGCTAGGAGAGCAGGCACGCTCGTCGGCGTTGTCGTTCTAGCGTGTATCGTTGTCTACTTCATTTACGATCCTGAAATTCCAAAGGGTATTTGGGATAAAATCGTTGGAAGTATTCAACCCATTCCGAATACCAACAGTGGCGGCTAGGCCGGTTCAAGCCACCCGTTCTCGATCTCCGCATCCCACATCTCGATCAGTGTCCCGACCGCCCGCTTGGCTTCGAGCGCGGCGGTGATCTCCGCCTCGCGGCCGAAGGCGGCCTGGACATGGGCCTCGATCGCATCGCCGATCTCGATGATGGTCGCTGCATCGAGCGGACCGAACTGGCCGGCGCCGAACTTCCAATTCGGGATAGCATAGGCCGGATCGGCCTTGGCTTTCACATAGGCTGCCATGATGACGTTGCGGGTCCGCTCGTCGGTCGGGATCGGCGTGCCATCGGGAAGCGCCGTGCCGCCGGTCTCGATCTCCCAGCGCTTGGCGGCAAGGCGCCCGAGAAGCCAGGCGAGAACCGCCTCGTAATCCTCGACGAATTCGACCGCATAGGTCACGCGCCAGACGCCGTGTTCGCCCTCATCGAAATTCGGAACGGCGCGCTGATAGTGGGGATCGAAAGCCGGCGGCTCGTACTTAACCCAGCCGCGACGGGCCTTCTCCTCGTCGGAGATCGCGGGCCAATCGAAATGGCCGGCAAAGCCTTGGGGGATGGATTGCGGCGCCGGAGACGCCGATGTTGCGAGAAGATACATCGTGTTCGCTCCTGATCAGGCGCCTGGCTTACGAATGGCGACGTAGACATATTTGCCAGGGTAGGCGTTGAAGCCCTTGCCCTTGGGTTGGAAACCGTAGGATTTCGACTCGAAGAAGCCGTTATAATCCTGCTTCGCTAAGGTGTTGGCGAAGAGTGTTCCAGCTGCTGTGGTGGAAGCGGTCAACCGTCGCTGGTCGTCGAAGATGGGGGACGAAGATACGTTCGGGCTGGCGCTTCATCAGGCTCGGGCCTCACCATTGAGCTGGGCGGGAATGTCGGCGTCGGCCTCGACGAACACCTTGTCGCCGGGGCCGAGGATCATCGGCAGGATGGTCTGATAGTTGCCGCCATCATCGGCCGGGATCGTGAAGCCGGACTGCCAGTGAAAGCGGCGTTCCAGCTCCTCGCCTGCCGGCACGACGGCGATGAAGGCGACGGTGACCTCGGCGCCGCTGTCATTGTTGAGGTTGAGCATCAGCGTGCCGCCCTCTGTCTCGGCGAGGCCGCCGCCGGTGACGTCTGTCGCTTGCGCGGCCGTCAGGACGACGGCCTTGTGAAGTGCCTTGAAAGCCATGGTTCAGAGAAGTCCGTGATAGAAGATGGACGAGCCGAGGCCTTCGAGCTGGGCGCTCACATAGGCTCTCGTGGCGAGGACGGCGGAGGGGTCGAGGGTGACGTTGACGGTCGCATTGCGGCCGACGCCGATGACGAATTCGAGGACGAGATCGTCATAGGAGCCCGAGGACGAGGCGATCTTCTGGAAGACGGGGATCTTCGTGATGGCGACGCAATCGCCGTCCCCGTCGAGGATGGCGGCCTCGGTCACCCAGTAGTCACCGGCGGTCACCGGCACGATCGTCTCGACGATGAGGTCCGAGAGATCGTCCGGATTGCGATAGACGGACGTCGCCTAATAGCGCGCGACCTCCTCGGCAACGCCGGTCTCCTCGCCGGTCGGCTCATAGACCGTATAGGGCAGGCTTTCCCCCGCCCCGCCATTGCCGAGGACGATCGTCGCGGGCGCAAAGAGCGGGCCGCCGGCCATGGAGGCGGCAATCTTCTCTGTGCCGATCTCGGTCAGCTTGATCTGCATCTCAGGCGATCCTCATGAGGCGGGACGAACGGCAGGCGCCGGCAAGCGCGAGTTCGGCCGAGGCGGCAACGCGAAGGGGATGAGTGGCGGCGCGAAGAACGCGGGCGGCGCGCGCCAGGCCGCCAGCGAGGATCTGGCCGCTCGTCTCGATCCGGGCCGGACGGAAGGCGCCGATGCGCCGGGTCGAGAGGCTTCGCGAATAGCCATAGAGGCGGGCCTCGCCTCGGCGGGACAGGCCAAAGCCGATCGTCCCCTCCTGGCTGTGGCGCTTCATCGCATCGACCATCTTGAGGGCGGCCGCCTGGGCGCCGCGCGAGAGCACCTCGACATCGCCCTCGATCACCGGCTCCTCGATGAAGATGCGGGCCTTGTAGGTTCCGACCTCGTCCTTCGGAACCTCCGCGAACCATTGCGTCCAGCGGGCGCGCATGCCGAGAAGCGAGAGGCCGAAGAGACAGCCCTCGACGGTACTCGTCCGGGCTTTCAGCTCCCAGATATTGGTGAGGATGTTGCGGACGAACTCTTGCCGGACCCCATCGGCCAGGAAGACCTGCGCCGAATATTCGACGACGAGCGCCGGCAGGACGTCGGAGGCGACCGAATGGACCCGTTTGACCAGAAGGCGCTTCGGGTCGATCTCGGCCATCCCGCGCTCGATGAGGGCCACGAAGGCGCGGGCGCGTTCGTCGTTGACGCCCGGCGGGACAAGCTGGCTGTCGAGCTCAGGCATCGGGCGCCTCCTTCAGGATGACGGTCAGGGAGCCGAGCACCGTTAACTCGTACCAAGGCAGGTCCGCATAGGTGATGCCCTCGACCTCGGCATCGATCACGCCGTCAACGGCGATCGCGGCGGCATGAAGCGGCGATGGCGAGACCCGGGCGCCGAGAATGCCAATCGTCGGGGAGAACTGGACAGCGCTCTTCGGCTGGACGGCCGGGCGCTTGAAGCCTTCGAAGGCCGCTCGCGCAGAGGTCTCTACGGCGGCGCGAACCGCCTCGACGTCCCGGTTGCTGCGAACGCGAATGACGATGTCGAAGATGACGGCCGTGGCGGTGCAAACATGGAGATCGTCGCCCTGGGGCCGCACGGTCTCGGGATGAAGCGCATCCTCGATCGCCTGATTGACGTCCGGCGCGGCCGTGACGCGCCCGGTCAGCGCGACGATCTCGATCACGCAGGGCGCGCGGCGGAAGACGGCGACGTCGGTGATCGCCGGCGAGACGTCGAAGACGAACTGGCCATAGCCGGCCCAGCCGCCGCGCCGATCGACCCGGTCAAAGGCGTGATAGCCGCGAAAGGCCAGGCGCTCGTCATCTTCGCGGGCCGCCCCGCCGCCGGAGACGGTAAGATTGCGAACGCTCGCCGGTGCGGGGAGCGTCGTCTTCAGGGTCGTGATCTGGCCGGGCAGGAAGCCATTGCCGGCAGGACCCGCCACGACCGCCTCGGCGGTCACCTCACCCTCGCTCGCCCCTTCGGCGATGAGGCAATCGGCGATCGTCCGGAACTCGGCATTGCCGGCGGCCGCGATCGTTCCCTTCGGGATCAGCGTCCCGGCGGGCGATGGCTGGACCAGGTTAAAACGAAGTGTCGTGAGAGCCCGCGAGGCCTCCTGGCGGACGATCGCGACATTGTTCGCGACGTCGTCGAGATGGCGGCCCGTCGCATAGGCCATGAGGTTCTGAAGCGCAGCGGCCTGGCCCTCTTCGCCCATGAGCGCGAAGGCATAGGCCAGCATCTCGATCAGGAACATCTCGGTCTGATCGGGATAGAGTGTGCGGCCGGTCTCGGCTTCGTACCAGCCGACGAGCTTGGCCTTCCAGGCATCCGAGGACGTCTCGAAGAAGGCGGGCTCACCCCGCGCCCGCACGCTTTCAGGCGTCAGCTGGCTCCAGGCGACGGCGCTCATCAAAACACTGTCCCGGCGCCGAGGCGCCGCGCGATCTCGGAGCGCGAGAGGGGAACGACGGTGCGGATGAACTCGGCAAGAATGCTCTCGCGCGGGCCCCAGAAGATCGGGCAGGCATAGCGTGAGAACTCCCGGTCGCTCGGATCATGGGTGACCTGGACGGACCCGACGACGATGCGCGGATGCCAGCGATTGAGGCCTTCCCAGATGGTCTCGGTCAGCGCCGGAATGGCGACCGCCGGCGGGCGGTCGATATAGTCCATCACGTCGCAGCCCTTCTCGGGCTCGGTCGGCACGGAGCCCGTTGGCGTCAGGACGAGATTGTGAATGCCCTGTTCGAGGTCCGCGATCTGCGCGACGATCTCGCCAGGCGCCGGCGCGTCACGGCCAACCTTCAGCGACCAATGGGCATAGGGAATATCGAAACGGGCGATGGGCGTCGGCATGGGGCGAAAATGCCACCCAAGCCAACGCCCGGAACCGTGCGGAATTCAGCTTCCTGCCTCGTTAGGACGGTTGTTGGCTCCGGCTTTGAAGGAGCGCCAACATACGCTGCAAATCATAAAGAAATTCGCGAGCGGTTCCTATGCCTGCAGCAGTTTGAAGCACTCGGTCCATTGCGTTGATTGCGTTCAAAAGATCGTCGCAACGAGTTTTGCGAATTTCCACGTTGGCCGCGAGAAGAGCGGTTGGTCAAAGGGTTTCGTCGGATTGCAGACGAGGGAAAGCGACCTCGACGATCTGCCACAGTTCCGACACCTGCCGGACGACGGGCATTGCTCGAAAACGGGAATTTGAAGGCAAGGATCGAACGTCCTCTTGAAGGTCGAATTCGCTGACGATTTCATTCAGCAGTGGGTAAAACTCAATCAGCGCAGTTCTTATCTCGACATCTCTTTCGGCAAGATGGCCTCGCTGAAAATTCGATAACAGCTGGCGTTCAAAAGCGATTGTTTGCGCTTCCATGAACTCAGCCTGCCTTCTTGCTTCCTGCTGCTGCTCCTTCAGTACCATGCGAGTGTCACGGGCCTCGCGCAGCGCGGCACGCACTTCCGTGGCTTGAAGCAGTATGGTCACTGCTAGGCCGGCAAAAGCCAACGGTGCGAATAGACCGGCGAGGAGGTCGCCCCACTCGCTCGGCTGCATGCAGTCGAACAACCCGTTGCGACAATCAGTAAGAACGAAAAGCGGTACAAGCGCCACACAGATCCATAGCAGGAGCGCTATGCCAAACCATTTGAGAAGGCGTGTTCGGAAAGACTTGTCATCGTGTTCGTTCATTTTCTTTTCCAATCCCGAAACATTGGGAAGAAGCTGGATTGGCGCTTCAGGATGATCTGGTCATCCCGGTTTATGCGGTCTGCCTTCCGGCGCTTGCCTCCCAACGCTGTGAGCACTTCCAAATCAGGATGCCCTACGATCGCCTGATGGATGTCGTCGGAATGTGCCGGCGTCGAGTTGTAGATTTGACGATAAAAGTCAGCGACCTCGATCGCATCACCAAATCCACTGATCAGCCTCGGAACGTCATCGAACAATTGATCCTGCGCTCGGTCGCGTCCTCGCTGATCGAAGAGATAAAGCTGAGCATCGCTTTGGGAGGGATCGAAAGCGAGCATCTGCAGGCCTGCGCGGCCGTAATGCCCCTGCATGCTGCTATTGGCATGCAAAACGTCGTTGTAAACCTGCCGAGCTCGCGGCTCATTGGCGAAGTGAATGAGCCAATATCGCCAGCCTTCAGGGTTCGTGATGGAAAACGGGCTGACAAACGGCGCGCACGCGCCGAAAGCCTCGTAAACAAGACGTTCGGCCAGACCGAGCCAACGGTCGTTAGACGCAAGTTCGTCAAGCCGCTCGACAACGTCTTCCGGCATATCGAGCATTGACAGCTGCCGGCGCAGCTTCACCGGCTCGCGCTTCTGGAGGAATGCGAGGAGTGACGAGATCATGAAGGTGTAAAAGATTTCCGCCCTTCTGAAGCGGACCATGATGTCCCGAATCGTGGGTAACGACACCCATTGATGTCCGGCCTGGTCGAGATTGAAAAGGACGTTGGGGAACCGATCAGCCTCAAGCTGATGGGCAATGAGTGGATAGGCTTCTTCGAAAGGGCGGTTCCAGTAATCCACCTCGATGGAAAGATGCGGAACACCCCCGCCCTCTATCCGAGCCTGATAAGGCGCCAGGTTCGAACGAAGAACGTCCAATGCTTGCGAGCTCAGGTCGTTGAGAATGAGCCGGCAATGTATGTCTAGTGACGGCATCCCTTCGCTCGACCGTTTGATATTCGCGGCTGCAGCGAAGCGCTCTAGAACCTCAACGAAAATGAGCGGTGATCCGGGCTCGCCCGCCTTGTAGCGCCCGCCGCCGGCAAAGCCGTCGACGATTGCGAGCTTGAAGCGTGTTTGATGCGGGATCTGGCAGCGCACCTGAAGATATTGGGTGAAATATTCCTCAATGACTTTGTGCTTCCGACGAGAATGTTCCGGAAGCTCGACGCCTGCGGCCCAATCAAACGGCTTCGTCACCATGCGACACCCATGATCTTCGATTCTCTCGATCGAAAACCAGAAGGTGTATGAACACAATCGTCAAGCTGCGTTATGAGTTTTGCGGTTAGGGAAATGCCGAACGATGACGCCGTCGACCAAGCCGCCGCCTTTGCCATGCGGATCGAGACGTTGCAGCTCTGACTTCGGCAGATTGTAAGTACCGGTCAGCGGATTGTTTTCGAACTGACCCCATTGCTTGAAGAATGGAGCGATGCCTCGTGCTCCGCAGTCCTTGAGGACACCATTCACCCATTCGGCCTTCATCGGACGTGCGCCCGGCCCGCTCTCGCCGCCGATAATCAGCCAGTTCGGCGCGGGATCGGCTTCCGCGATCCGGAGCGGTCCGATCGCAGGTTCATAGGAAACGAACCAGACAGCCGCCGGCACCGTCTCGATGAAGCGCTTGCGTTGATCGAAGCGGACTTGATCCTCGGCCGTGAAGCCCAGCCAGACATTTGACCAACCCGAAGCACCCCAATTCTCAGGCAACATGCGGGCGATGTTCTGCGGGCGCTTGGTCAGGAGCTGCCAGTCGAGATCAGGTGTCGCCGCGATAAGATCGAACAGATCACGGCGCCATTGCGGGTCGACCTGATTGTCGAACACGTCTGCCAAGGACGCACAGAAAACGCGCGGCCGCCGCCCGCTCTCCGCGATGAAACCAGACGCTGCCTTCTGCCAGGCAAGCGGCGCCTTCCAATAAGCCTCGGTCGTGCGTTTGCGAGGATGATTACCCCAGCGAACATGACCGGAGCGCTTCGACCACCCTTCCGCATAGCAGTGATCACAGCCCGGGCTGATCTTTGTACAGCCGGTCCAAGGATTGAAGGTTCGATCGGTCCATTCGATCTTTGTCTGGTCGGCCATGCTCGATCTCCCTCTATGGGATGATTCTCCTATAGAGGTGGGCTTATCTCAAGATTAAGCCATTCGTTGGCTGATCACTCTCGGCGTGATGGCGCTGGCCACCTTCCCCTCCCGATCAAAAACCGGCTGGACCTGCGCCCATTTCACCGTCCAGCGGCCGTCGCAGGTCAGGCACCGATAGGCATAGCAACTCGCCGCCGGCGCGTCTGTCCTCGCCGCCTCGACCCAGGCATTCACCGCCTGAAACCGACAATCCGTCCTCGGGCATCCGTCAGCCATCATCGCACAGGCCGGGTTCGCCATGCGAGCTCTCCTATCGTTTGATGTTCACCGCCGGCGAGCCGGTGACGATAGAGGTGGCCACGGATCCTTGAACAGCGGGATAAGTGGATTGTCTGCCTGAAGACGGCCAGGATGGCCGCGAAGGAGAGACGATGACGAAGAGACCCCGCCGCAATCACAGTCCGGCGTTCAAGGCGAAGGAGGCACTTCCTGCCGTACGAGGTGAGAAGACGCTCGCTGAGCTTTCACAGAAATACGACGTCCATCAGAAACAGATCGGCCAGTGGCGTGCTCAGCTTCTGGAGAAGGCGGTCGATGTTTTTGGTCCCGCTTCGCCGGACGCCGCGCCTACGGTCGATGTAAAGACGCTTCACACCAAGATCGGCGAGCTGACGCTGGCCAACGAATGTTTAGATTTCGAACGATCTTCAGCGTGAGAAAGCGCTCGGCAGGGGCGGACGGTTGCCGAGCGCAAAGCGATGCTCGACCGGTCTCACGCCCTTCCGCTCGCGGCGCAGGCCCGAGAACTGGGGATCAGTCGCTGCGCGGTCTACGACAAGCCTGCGCCCGCGTGCCAAGCCGATCTGACGCTCATGAGACGGATCGACGAGTTGCATCTGGATTTCCCCTTTGCAGGAAGCCGAATGATGCAAGGGCTTTTGATGGGGGACGGTTTCGCCGTCGGTCGCCGACATGTCGTCACGCTTATGAAGCGGATGGGCATCGAGGCGCTCTACCGAAAGCCGAACACCTCCAAGCCCGCTCCCGGCTATAAGATATATCCGTATCTTCTGCGCGGATTGACGGTCGACAGACCAAACCAGGTCTGGGCGATGGATATCACCTGCATTCCCATGGCGAGAGGCTTTGTCTACCTCGCCGCCGTCGTCGACTGGTTCAGCCGGAAGGTCTTGGCCTGGCGGCTCTCAATCACACTCGGTACCGACTTCTGCATCGAAGCTCTCGAGGAGGCGCTGGCGCGGTTCTAAAAGCCGGATATCATGAACAGCGATCAAGGGAGCCAGTTCACCAGCGCCGACTTCATCACGATACTTAAGGCGCACGAGATCCAAATTTCCATGGACGGCAATGGCGCTTGGCGCGACAACCGTCGTCGGGAATCATGGGTCCTATCCATGATTTCTAACCCTCCTCCGTCGTCGAGCGGCTGTGGCGGACGATCAAATACGAGGAGGTCTATCTCAGGGCCTATGACAGCGTCAGCGAGACCCGCGCCTCGATCGGTCGATATCTGACTTTCTACAACACACGGCGCCCGCATTCCCGCCTCGTCGGCAATGCGCCAGACATCATCAACTTCAACCAGCCTCTGCTCGCCGCGGCCTGAAAACCCGCAGTCGATCCACTTATCAAAACCGGCGAGTCTGCTCAGACAACCGGGTCCACCTCTCTTGACTCCTGTTCGTTTCGCCGTCGCCCCTTCGTAAAACTCTAGACCTGCTACGGGAAGTGCCGATGCCGCTATGACCCGGATGAGATCGTCCTTGGAGCGAGTCGACACACCGTGAACATGTGCCTCTGGGATGCCGGCAATCGAGCGAACCCTAAACAGGCAAAATAATAACAGAATAAACTAAATTTTGAGCAATTGCGCGCATTGTCCTGCGGAACTGGTCCTTCCGTCACATCGCAGGAATCCCTTCATGAACATGACGATATCCCGAAAGTTGGGCGCTCTGATCGGCGTGTCGGTGCTTGTCAGTGTCGTTGCAATGTCCTTGCAGCTTTACGCTCTCCATCAAACGATCTGGAAGGATCGTCAAAGCCTGATCGTCTCGCAGGTTGATAGCGCAATTACGATGCTTGCCGGCTTTCAGGCGCGGGTCGAAGCAGGCGAGCTATCGCTTGAAGAGGCTCAGGATCGCGCTCGCGAAGCAGCCCGTCCGATCCGGTTTGGCAACAACGACTATCTTTTCATGATGAGCGCCGACGGAATGCGCGTCATGCATCCGGACCCGAAGCTACAGGGCACGGACGCCTTCACGTCGAAGGATTCGAAGGGCACCTATTACAATCGCGAGATGGTCGAGAACGCCCACAAGGGTGGCGGCTTCACAACCTACTACCGTACGCGGCTCGAAGGGTCGGACGACGTCTCCACCAAGCTCTCCTATGCTCAATTGTTCGGTCCCTGGGATTGGACTGTCGCTGCGGGTCTTTACGTCGATGACCTGCAGGAGCAGTTCATGGCCGAAGTCTACAAAACGCTCCTTTGGAGCGGTGTGCTTCTCCTCATCCTTGTCGCCTGCGCCGTTCCGCTCGCCCGCTCGATCACGCGGCCGCTCAACCGAATGACGACGGCGATGAGAGCCCTCGCCTCCGGCGATACGTCGATCACCATTCCCGCCCAGGGGCGCAAGGACGAGATCGGCCAGATGGCCGGGGCGGTCGAAGTCTTCCGGAACCAGGCGCTCGAGCGCGGCCGGCTCGAAGAACAGGCCGTCGAGGCTCGCCGCTCGGAGGCCGACGCCAAGCAGCGCCAGGCCGACCTTGAACATGCAAAGGCCGAGGACCTTCGGGAGTTCATGGCCGTGGTCGATGCGAGCTTCGATCGCCTCTCCATTGGCGATCTGACGATCCGTATGTCCGGCAAGGTCGCACCGGAATTTGAGCCAATCCGCGCCAAGTTCAACGCCTCGGTGGCAGAGCTCGAAGGTGCGATCACTCATGTGGTCGGCGCCGTCTCGGCCATCCGCACCGGGCTCAGCGAGATCACCATCGCGTCGAATGACTTGTCTCAGCGCACCGAGCAGCAGGCGGCGAGCCTCGAAGAGACGGTCGCCGCACTTGGTGAGGTCACGAGCGCGGTGAACGACACAGCCGAAGGTGCGAACCAGGCGCGGTCGGTCGCATCGAGCGCCAGCGAAAAAGCGCGCAAGGGCGGCAAGGTCGTAGCCGAAGCAGTCTTTGCGATGAACGCGATCGAGACATCGTCACAACAGATCTCGCAGATCATCAGTGTCATCGACGAGATCGCCTTCCAGACCAACCTTCTTGCGCTGAATGCCGGTGTTGAAGCCGCACGAGCAGGGGAAGCGGGCAAGGGCTTTGCCGTCGTTGCCCAGGAGGTTCGTGGGCTCGCCCAGCGGTCTGCGGAAGCTGCGAAGGAAATCAAATCGTTGATCACCACCTCATCCGAACATGTGGAGCGAGGCGTTACTCTCGTGACGGCATCGGGCAAGTCGCTCGACGAAATTGTCCATGAGGTTGCGGGCATGGCAGATGCCATCTCGAAAATCGCCGATAGTGCCCGTGAACAAGCAACAAGCCTTCGCGAGGTTTCCGGTGCAGCGGATCAGATGGATAAGGTCACCCAGCAGAACGCTGCGATGGTCGAGCAATCCACCGCAGCAGCACAGGCTCTCCAAAGTGAGACGGACGGTCTTTCTCAGATCGTCACACGCTTCAAAATCGGCAAGTCTGTCCAGACCGTGAAGCAGGCTCAAAGGCGGATCGACGCTCCGATGGAATCGGCGCCTAAGGCAACAACACCCCAGCCGATCCGCCAGATGCGCACGACAGGCACAGGGGGCGCTGCACTGGCTGATGCGTCCTGGCAGGATTTCTGATCGGTCAAACGCAGCGGTCGGTTCGAAGGGCCGCTCGGCACAATCCGTTGATGAAAGCACGAATCCTCAAATCGGCTATCTTTCAATCGCATTGTGATGGGATCGAACAGGCTGGTTGAGCATAGTTCCCAATATGAAGAAGGGGAGGATTGGAAATTTCAATCCTCCCCAACTCTATGACCTAACTTTCATGTCGGACAATGCTTGAGAGAAGGGGTAGAGCGACCGCTCAAGCGTCGATTTCAAAGCCATTGCGCGATCAACATCTTACTGCATCGACGACCAAGAAGGTCATAGAATGCGGATTTCATGATGTTCGGGTTTGGCATTTCATGAAGAGCGGAAAGGCTCCGTTCGCATGCCAGGAGCGGCCGATCCTTCAGGTCCGAGGCCCATTCGCCGATACCGCCGCATAAATATGCCGAGCGATAATCATAACTAAACGACAGCTCTGTTCACATCACACCCATCACGAGCGCGCGGATCGTAGAAGCCTCATTGGCGAGGTCCGCACCCACTTTATGCGGCCTATCAAACCGGTCAGGGCGTCACTCACCAAGTCCTCAGCGGTTGATTTGCTAATCCGCCCTGATATGCTTTTTTACGGACCGGGAGAAGCAAGCTTAATACGAATGGATTTTCAAACGACCAAAGACGAATTGATCCATCTGGTTTATGATTGTGTTTTGGGCAATCACAGCTGGCAGTTTTTTCTTGATCAGCTATCTAAATGCCTTAACGATGGCAAGGCGACGCTTTTTTTTCATGACGAGCGAGCGGGCTCTGGGGCGTTTACAATCACTTCGGGCATTGAAGAAAAATATTTGCAGCAATACAGCGAATACTATTCCGCAGTAAACCCTTGGATGCCTGGAGCGGCAACACGACAATTGGGGCTCGCGGTTTCTGCAGATTATATGCTCGCAAAAGATGCGCTTCGGAAAACTGAGTATTACGCGGACTTTTTGCAACCCCAGGAAATTAGGTCAGCAATCGGGGTTACAATTTGGAGAGAAGAATCTCGAAATTTGCTTCTAAGCGTTACAACTGGGGACGAAAACGAAAGCCAAATCGCCGAAGGAATGCTAATACTACAAGCACTTGTCCCTCACTTAGCAAAAGCTTTTAGCTTATATCGCAAGAAAAAGCAGCATGGTGGCTTGCAGCTTTCGCAAGTTCCATCGGAGCTTGGGTTCATCAGCATTCACGAAAACCGCACTGTCAAGCAAATGAACCATTTCGCCAAAAAACTACTAACCCTCGGTGACGGCATTTGGATCGACGCCATGGGTAAATTTTGTTCATCGGAGGCGTCATTAGTAGAGTGCATCGTTCATCAGATGTCGCCTCGGCAAATCAAACAACATCAAACAAATCCTATGTTCGTAGTACGAAGACGTCTGAATCAATTCCCATTGCGTATTCACATTGCTCCATCGCCCATTACGAGCGAACTTGGATTTTTTGCTGGACCCGAATGCAAAATGGTGATCGAAGATTTGAGCGCGCCGCCACTGCTCGATCTCAATACGATGCGCAAGTTCTACTCTCTAACAGAAGCGGAGGCTAGGATCGTAAGAGATTTCGTACACGGAGGGACCGTTGCTGACGTCGCCCGGCGAGCTCACATCACACAGAATACTGCCAGGGTTCATTTAAAGAATATTTACGCCAAGATGGGCGTCAGCCGCCAAGCCAGCATGGTCCAACTTGCCAGAGCTTTTGAAGTGAACCCTTATACACAACTGCTCTAAGTGCCCGACCCAAAATGGGTTCAGCGATATCAGCAGGTTGTGATTCACGTCGGTTTGAGAAGAATGACGAGGTCACGATGCACTGGACTGATACCGCTCGGCGTGAGCATGCCCGCCTGAGCCAGCGATACGCAAGCGACTTGACGGATCGGGAATGGGAGTTGTTGGCGCCGTTCCTGCCACCACCGCGACGTCCGGGTAGGCCACGCAGTGCCGATCTGCGCGAGGTGGCAAACGCAATCCTGTATCTGCTCTCGATGGGCTGCCAGTGGCGGATACTACCGAAGGACTTCCCGCCGGTTTCCACCGTGCAATTACCCACCCCCTTGCCAACGGCTGAATTCGCTGAATCCATGTCGGCATGGAGCGGTCTGATTTGCAGCGGCTTTCGAAGGACGAGTTGATCGATCTGGTGCTGCGCCAGCAGCGCCCGGCCAAGACGCCTCGGACCTCGTCCAAACCGACCTCGATGGATCGCGAAGAGCGGGGCGCACTGGAGTTGCCGGCCCGCACTGGCGTACACCCATAGATGTAATGTTGACTGAAAGGTTGCTTAACGGGTTGCTATCGAGTGAAGCGCAGACCGGACTCAGTCGAAAACTTCTCTAAAAACCTCAAACACTTAGACTGATACGATCCAAATCATAATCCGCGTGTCGGGGGTTCGAGTTCCTCCTCCGCCACCACCTCGTCCCTTTGCAAAATCAGCACCTGCCTGCCACCTCCTCAACGGAACCGCGGTCGACCGTCTAGACTTTGTTATCGCATGGGAATTTCCAAAGATCGGGTCCCTCTTTCCGGTCGATGGCAGTGGCAGAGCGAGCGCAATGGCGGGGCGGATCGGCGAGATCTTGGCAGGGCATGGGGCTCGTCTCTTGGGTGTCGAAGGCCCTCCTATCGCGGAAGGAGCGGTTCGCTATGCCGCCTGCATCCCTGTGCGCAACGAGGCAGCGCATATTGGTCGGTGTCTTGCGGCCTTGAACGGGGAGTTCGCTCGGGCCGCCCACAGTCTCGTCCTCATCAATGACAGCGACGATGAGAGCGCCGAGATCGTGACGGGACAGATCGCGCGAGGCGAATGCGCCGCGACGGCCGTTACGGTTCGGTGGCAGGAAGGACTAGGCAGTGCGCCACGAGCCAGAGCTTTGGCTTTCGCACTCGCTCTGTCGATAGCCCCAAACGCTCGGCTTTTCTCAACCGACGGCGATACGCTGGTCTGTCCGGGGCTCCTTCGAGCCTATGACGCCTGTTTCGAGGCGGACTTCGATCTCGTCTGCGGACGGATCGGCTTTCTGCCGGAGGAAGCAGCACGTCTGCCGCCGGCCGATCCGCAACGCGATGCCGCGATCCGCGCCTATCGCGATGCGAGCCGTGAAATCGGCGCGCTGTGTTTTCCCGATCCGGCCAACCCCTTTCCCCATCACGGCAATATCGGCGGGGCGAATTTCGCGATCACCTCCGAGGCCTATGGAAAGGCCGGGCCGATCCCGCTCGTCGCCTTTGGCGAGGATCGCGCCTTGCGCCGGCGATGCGAGGCGCATGGGCTCCGCATTTCCTATGCCGACGGTCCCCGCGTCGAGACCTCGTGCCGTCTCGATCGTCCGGCGACTGGCGGGCTCGCTGCGGAACTCCTGCGCAATCGGACGGAAACCGATCCTTTGGTGGATGAAGCGCTGGAGACGCCCCGGCACCTCTTGCAACGATTGCGAATGCGCCGGCTGGTCGAAGAGGGCGTGCGGCGAGAGGCGGTTACCGAAGCCCTTGTCGCCGGTGGATTGACGCCGGAGCGCGCCGGCGAACTCGCCTGTTGGTCGGACCGCAAGATGGCGTGGTTCCACGCCGAAGCGGAGCTCCCATCCCTGGCGCGGGAGCGCTTGCGCTTCAGCGAGATGGCGCGGTGTCTGCCCAGCCTTCTTCGGCTTCGCGACGAAATCGCAAAAGCTCCGCCCGGTAGCTTTCCCTCTCTCGCAGACTGATCGATCGCAGCGTCTCGCCGAAGAGAGCGACGAGAAGATCGTGGGATTGGCGCCCCGATAGCGGTGTCCCTGTCTTGCCGCGATAGCTGACGATCAGAAGATCGGCGCCGGGGGCAAGACGCTTCTCCACCTTCGTCGCGAGGGCCGAAAGGCCCTGTTCGTCGAGGAAATACAGAACTTCGGACATGACCACGAGGTCGAAGGGACCATCGGGCAGATCGTCCGGCAAGGACCCGCTCCGAAACGTCAACGAGGCAAGATCCGCATGGACCGCGCTCGCGCGTTCCACGATCGCCCCCTCCCGATCGATGCCCGTCACACCGAGCGCGATCCCGCTTTCGATCAGTGCGCGGGACAGATGCCCCTCCCCGCAGCCGATATCGAGGCCCGCTCGATAGGTTCGCCCCTTCAGTTGATCGCAATTGTCCGCCCGCTTCGCCGCTTCGTAGCGTGACGAACGCACATGCCAGGGATCGCCGCCATCGGCATAGAGCGCGGCAAAATGGGACGGTGGCGGGACCGTCCCCCTCATCGGGGCGAGCGCATGGATCTCCCGCGGAGCGGCCTGCGCCGTCAAAAACCAGTCCGGCAGCACGAAACCATCGGGATCGTCGGCGATCAGCTGGCCGAGCTGGGAGGCATGACAGGCGATCGCTCGTCTCTTTGCCTCAGGATCGGTGGCAATTCCGAAGGGCAGGAGTTGTTCATGTCGATAAGGGGCCTCTCCCGAAAGCCGCATCGACCAGACTTGGTAGAAGAGCAGGCGAAGATCGGGCCTCAGGGTTCGCACCTCTTCAGCAAGCGCGGCCGCCGCGTGATGGTCGGGATGGGGATCGCCCGGATGGGGCGCGGACAGAGTTTCCGCCCCGATCGCATGGCAGAACGCGGCGATCCGTGCGGGCGCATCGGCCCATCGCGGATCGCGGCCCGCACCCCCATCGGGAAGGGAGAGACGAAGCCAGCGGACCTGGCGCAGCCCGAGTGCCGTCAAGGCGGCCTCCTGCTCGGACCGCCTGACCTCCGCGAGGCGCTCACGGGGAAAGGCCTTCGAGCCGGGGTGCGATGCCTCGCCATCGGTCAGGGCGACGATGCCGACCGGTCGGCCGCTTTGGGCGGCCTCAGACAGGAGCGCCGACGCCCCTAAGGTTTCATCGTCGGGATGCGGCGCGATGACGACGAGGCCTCCTGTCCCGAGAAGACGATGGGCCTTCGTCGAAGGCGCTTTTGCGCATCGCGCCAGCCAGTGCGCATAGGTGTCGCTCAAAGCGCAAATCCCCTCAGCATGGCCCGAACCTTATGGAGGAGGAGCGCATCGGGATTGGCTTGGCGCAGATAGACCGAGAGATCGGAAATCGCGGCATTGAGCGGATGGTCGGTCCGGAAGGACGAAAGCCCGACCGCTCGCCGGGCAATCTCGATGACGGCGAGCCCGCTCGCTTCCACCTGAAGCCGCGTATAGGAGGCTGCGGCGACCGCGAATTCGGTCGTCTCGTCGCTGCGTGGCTCCTCGATCCGTCGCGCGGCATCCTCGACCCAAAAGCGCGCGGTTCGCGCCTGCATGATCCCATGGCCGAGGCGTTCGCTCTGCAGCGGATGGTCGAGCCGCCCGCTCTGGTCGAGATGCTTGATCGTCATCAAGAGGATGGCTTCGAGGCCACCTAGATGGACGGCCGCACAGCGCCAGATGCCGCCCTCGAAGAAGGGCTCCGTCTTGTAGTCGCCGGTTGCGCCGAGAACCATTCCGGCCTCGATCGGCATGTCCTCGAAGGAAAAGCGACCGGATGCGGAATCCTGCATGCCACTGACCGCCCAGACGGAGGCATCTTGCCTATCTGGAGCCTCGACCGGGAGAAGATAAAGTTGCAAATGCCCCGCTTCGTCGGCGATCGGCACGACGGCTTGCGAGACCATGCCGAGCCCCGAGGCGTATCGTTTGGCGCCCTTCATTGTCGGTTTGGCATCGACGACCTCGACACGAGCAGCATCAGCATCGTCGGCGCCCCAGACGCCCAGAATGAGATCGGACCTGAGCGCACGATCGAGCCATGCCTGCTGACCTTTATCGCCATAAAGGCGAACAAGCTGGACCGCATTCGCATGGCCCTCGAGGAGGCGGCCGAGATTGAGGTTGGTCGCCCCCGCCTGGCAAAGGCGATCCATCAAATGGACCCAATCGGCACCGAGCGTTCCATCCGCCCGGTACAACTGCCCGATTTGGCGAAACAGCCCCCCGTCTCGCGCCGATCGGAAAGCCGCATCGAAGCTGCAATAGAAGAGGCCGGAATCACCGGGGGTATGTTTGTTCAAGTGCCGAGCCTCGCCGAATTTTGCGACATTGAGCCCCGCGCAGCACGGACGAACGAATGTCTTCGACAGGGTCCGTGCGCCGCTGGAGCGTGCCCGATCGAACAATGCGCTGATGTCGGCAAGACGGGAGCTCCGCGATCGAAGCTACCGGATGGCGGCTTCTCGCGGTAAGAGGTGGTCCGAACGAGCCGACTGTCAAAATCAAACGTATTGCCCGCCTATCGATCGGCCCGTCGCGCCGTGTTCCGATCGTTCCTCATCTTGAGGTCTTTCATGACACGTTGCCCTTCCTGCCGGGCCCGCGATTTCCGTCCAACCGAGAGATGTCAGGCGCTGGGTCGACCAAACGCCCTCGAATGCAGCCACTGCGGCCTCATCGCCGAAAGGGGTGCGCTTCAGGCCGATGCGAATGGGTCGGATGGCGCCTCGCTCGCGCGTTCGTCCGCATGGATCGCCGGCGAGGTCCGCAGCGTCCTTGCCGAACGGCTTGAGGACGAAGTCTTCGCCCTCTCAGCGGACGATCCGGTTTTTCTGGAAAGCTATGCCCTTCGCACGCTCGCACTCTCGAAGACCCTAGCGGCGATCCCCGCCGATGCGGCCCAGTGGAACGCGCTCAAAGCACCCTACACGAAGCTTCCTGCCCAAGCGAAACTCGTTCCCTTGGGGGACATCGAACCCGTACCGGTTTCGGTCATAATCCTCTGCCGCCCTGGTGATGTGAGCGCGCTGACGAGCCTCGTCGAAAGGCTGGCGCCCTGTTTTGCGGATATCGTTCTCTTGATCGATGGCGAGGCGATCGCTCCCGGAATGACCCAACCGGGTGGCCCGCGTCTCGCCGCCCGCCCCCTCGCCGGCCATTTCGCCGCCCAGCGCAATGCCGGCCAGGATCTGGCGCTTTATGACTGGGTGCTGCAGCTCGACGCCGACGAAGAGCTCGCCCAATCAGCCCTTGGATCGGTCGGGCATGTGGCGGCCTATGCCGATCAGGCCGGCACCCTCTCGGTCGGCCTCTTGCGAGAGAACCGCGTCGACAGGCGTCTCTCCGATCTCTTCCCGGATGTCCAATACCGGCTTAACCGGAAAGCCGTGCGCTATGCCGGAGCGGTGCATGAGCGCCCCGACCTCCCGCGCGGCTGGCGGGACAGTATGATCGCGCCGAATCTCGTCATCGAGCATCGCCTGTCGCGCGCCCATGTGGAGGCCCGCTCGAAGGCCTATGAGGCGATGTCGCCGGGCCATGGTCGCACCTTCGAGGCCGGCGACCTTCTGCGGCCCTATCGTCCGTGACGTTTCCTCCAGGCGCTCGCCGCGCTGTAGAGTGCGAGCGTTTCGGCCGCTAGGCTCCTGCGGCTGAAGCGTCCGGCGGCGGCCAGTGCATGCTGGTGGAGGTCGAGGCGAAGGGCGGGATCGCGGATTGCACGCCGAAGCATCTCGGCAAGGGCCGTGCCGCTCGCCTCTTGCGCCAGAAGGCCCGCGCCGCTTGCCCCGACGACCTCACGCGCGGACGGATCGACCGCAAGGCCGATGACGGGCCGGCCAAAGGCGAGCGCTTCCTGATAGACGAGCCCGAAAGACTCGTAGCGCGACGGCGCGACGACGAGATCCGCCTGTCGATAGGCCTCGTCGAGAGCACGATCAGAGAGCCGACCCAGCATATCGACATGACGCTTTGCCGCCGAACCGAGCCCTGCGATGTGCTCGGCTTCGATCCCGACCAGCCGTAGGCGAAAGTCCGGTAGTGCGCCGGACGCGACGTCCTTGCTCAGGATCTCGATCGCGGAGAGGAGGCAGTCGAAGCCTTTTCGCTCTTCGGCCCGCCCCACGAAGAGCAGTTCGACGGGCTCGCCTTCGTTGCGATCACGATGGGGATAGGCCGCACCGGCGGCCCGCGCCAGCCGCTCGGGCGGCAGCGAAAGCCCGATCACCGCCCGCGGCGTCTCGCGATTCAGTTCATAGAGACGGCTGACCGTCTCGCCATGGGGTGCGGTGTTGAAGATATGGCCATGAGATCGGCGCGCGCTTGACGCCTCCAGCCTGCAGGCGAACCGGCCATCGATCCGGTTCCGAAGTGACCCGGACAAGGCGCCGGTTGAGGCGCCGGGCGTCGAATGGCGCGTGACGAAGGTGAGATCGGGCAGTCGCCGCGCCAGCGCGCCCGGCGCGTACCAATTGGTCGCCTCCAAGCAATCGAAAGGATCGGCTTTGTGATCGGGAGCGATCGCCTCCATGAACCAGCGGGGGGCGACGAGATGGCCAAGCGCCATGCGCCGCCGCAGCCATCCGCTGATCATCGCCCTCTTGGGCAAAGCCCCGACGATCGTCACGCCGTTCTCCACCCTGCGGTCGCTGCGATCGAGCGTATAGACGGTGACGTCGACATCGGCTTCCGTGAGGCTCTCGGCGATCTCGCGCGCCGCGACGGCAAGCCCCGAGGCACTCGGCGGATAATCCCATGCGATCAGCGCAGTCCGCCGGATCGTCATCGGGCGAGAAGCCTGCGATAGATCGCGAGATAATCCTCCGCCATACGCCTTGCCGTGAAACGGGCCTCGAAGCGCGCCCGGATCGCGGCGCGATCAAGCCCGCCGATCCGTTTCAACGCCTCTGTCGCCTCCCCTTCCGTCTCGACGATGAACCCCGTCACGCCGTCCTCGAGGATTTCGGGCACCGCGCCGCGATTGAAGGCGATGACCGGCGTGCCGCAGGCCATCGCCTCGATCATCACAAGACCGAATGGCTCCGGCCAGTCGATCGGGAAAAGCAGCGCTTCGGCAGAGCCGAGAAGCGCCTGCTTGCCTTCATCGTCGATTGCTCCGAGATGTTTGGCGTCGCGGCCGATCAGGGGCTCGACCCTTTCGCGGAAATAGGTGGGATTGCCCACATCGACGGCGCCCGCAAGCTTGATCGGCATGGCCGCGCCTTGGGCGATCCGGATCGCCGCATCCGGCTGTTTCTGGTCGGTCATCCGACCGATGAAGGCGGCATATCCCCCGCCGCCCTTTCCGAGCCGATAGCGCGAAGCGTCGAGGCCGTGATGGACGACACCGGCCCGGTTCGCTGGCGGGACACCTTCCAACTGGCTGTTCGAGATGCCCGCCACCGGCAGGTCGGGAAAGGCCGCGAAGAAGAGCTGCCGATCGAGCTCGTCGACCCGCCAGTGAATGGTGGTGAGCGACTGAGGTCGCCGCTCGCCGAGTAGCGCGGCGTGGACGAATTCGCCATGACAATGGACGATGTCGAAACTCTCGAGCTGCTTGCGAAGCGCCTCCATCTGCACGGCTTCGAGCACTTGGGGGATCGACGGCGGCACCGCGCCATATCGCGCTTCCAAAGCCGATAGGCTCGGCAGGTCGCCAATGCGCACAGTGTCGCATTCGGAATCGGATGGCGCGAACAACGTCACATCCACATTCAGCGATTCCAACGCCTTGCAGAGATCGTGAACGATGCGCTCCGTCCCGCCCGACAGGCCCGGCGGCGTGGGAAAGATGTTAGGGGCGACTTGAGCAACTCGAAGCGGTTTCATCGGCAGCCATATGGGCCTGAAAGCAGAATTGGTACTGCTCCCAAACGAAAAGAAAGCGCGTCATGTTCATCGTACACGTCGCTCTCCAAGGTTGCCTGAAAGCCCGGGATGTCGAATACGGCATGACGCCCGACACCGGTGGTCACATCAAATATCTTCTGGAGTTGGTCGAGGCTCAGGCCAAGAATCCCGCGATCGATCGGATCGTCATCGCGACGCGAGCCTTCGACAGCGTTTACGGCCCCGAATACCACGCCGGCCTCGAGCGGATCGCCCCCAAGGTCGAAATTTTGCGCATCGCCACCGACCAGCCGGGTTATCTGGCGAAAGAGGAGATGTGGACCGAAGCACCGCGCCTTGCCGAAGGGCTCGGCAATTGGCTGGACACGCAAGCCGACCGGCCCGACATCCTCCATGCCCATTACGCCGATGCCGCAACCGTGGCGGCTGTGATCCGAAAGCGCTTCGGCATTCCCTTCGTCTTCACGGCCCATTCTCTCGGTCGCGTGAAATTCCAGACCGTTCGAGGGCGTGAACTTGCGCCAGACGCCTGTGCCTCGCTCGATCGTCGCATCGAAGTCGAGGAAGCGGCCTTCAAGACAGCCGATCTCGTCGTCGCCTCCTCGCGCGACGAGGCGGAAGTCCAATATGCATCCTATCGCAGTTACGATCCCGGCAAGATCCGCATCGTCGAGCCCGGCAGCGATCTCGGCCTCTATCGGTCCGCTGAGCCGATCGCCCGTGTCGACGAGATGATCGCCCCGTTCTTGCGCGATCCCGACAAACCGGCAATCCTCGCGATTGCGAGACCCGTCGCCAAGAAGAACCTTCCGATGCTCGTCGAGGCTTTCGGTCGCGATGCGTGGCTCAAGGAAAATGCCAATCTGATCATCGTCGCCGGCACACGCCGGGACATCGACGATCTCGATCCCGAGCTTGCCGGCGAAATGCGCCGCATCTTGGATGCCATCGACCGGCACGATCTCTATGGCAAGGTTGCGCTCCCGAAATCCCATCGCCCGAGCGACGTTCCGGCGATCTACGCTTTCGCGAGGGCCAGACGCGGCGTCTTCGCCAATCCGGCGCTGAACGAGCCCTTCGGTCTGACGCTTCTCGAAGCGGCGGCGAGCGGCCTACCGGTGGTTGCGACCGATAGCGGCGGTCCGAACGACATCGTCGAGCGTTGCGGCAACGGACGGCTCGTCAATCCGCAGAACCCCGACGCCATTGCCGAGGCTTGCCGCGATATCCTGAAGGATCGCGAGCTTTGGCAGGACCATTCGACGAAGGGTTTGGAGGCGGTGTCGATCTATGACTGGCAGAGCCATGCCGAGCGTTGCCGGCGGCTTTCGTCGCGGCTCGTGGCCCCGGCCATCAGAAGGGCGGGTCGAGGGGTCCGCCAGCTCCTCGTCTGCGATATCGATAACACGCTCACCGGCTCGCTTCCCTCCATCCGGGCGTTCCGTCACTGGCACGAGGGTGAGACCGAGCTGTCCTTCGCCGTTGCGACCGGCCGCTCCTTCCACAGCGCGCTCTCAATTCTGGAACAACAGGACGCGCCGAACCCCGAAATCATCATCTCCTCGGTCGGCTCCGAGATCTATTGGCTCGACGAGAACGGACTCACCTATCGGCGCGACGAGGCCTGGAGCCGGAGGATCGCGAGAGGCTGGCAAAGACGCGCGCTGGCTGAGGCCCTCGACGGCTTCGAGGCGATCGTTCCGCAAGGGGCGCTCGAACAGCGCGAGTTCAAGCTCAGCTATCTCGCCGAAGGCGACCGATCGATCGTGCCACGGCTGCGGACATATCTGAAATCCAAGGGCCTTGCCGCCTCGATCATCCACAGCCATGGCCGCTATCTCGACATTCTGCCCGTCGCCGCCTCGAAGGGCGCGGCGATCGCCCATCTCAAACGTCGTTTGACGCTGGCCGACGAGAACGTATTCGCCGCCGGCGACAGCGGCAACGATATCGAGATGCTGCGCTCTGTGCCGCAATCGATCATCGTCGCCAATTATTCGGATGGCTTGGCGAACCGGGCCGATCTGGCCCATTCCTATGTGGCGCGAAACCGCCATGCCCTCGGCATTATCGAAGGCGTCAAACATTTCCGCAACCGGACCCTTCGGGCGGGCATCCATTGAGCCTCAGCGTCCTGACCCTCGTGCGCGGGCGCCGCGCCCATCTCGTCAATCTGATGCAAAGCCTCTCCGCGCAAACGCGGCGTCCCGACGAACTGGTCATCGCCTTCATGCAGGAGACGATCGAGCCGGACCTGCCGGCGATCGGCCTGCCGGTCCGCGCCCTGACCGTGACCGGCCAAGCCCTGCCGCTCGCAAAGGCCAGAAATCGCGCGGCGGCGGCGGCGAAGGGCGATACGCTCGTCTTTCTCGACGTCGATTGCATCGCCAGCCCGACCCTCGTCGAGAACTTCGAGCGAGCGAGCGCCTCTGAGCACGGCCTGTTTCTGGGCGAGGTTCTCTATCTGCCGGAGGGCGCCGTGACGAATCCGCTCGACACCGCGAGCCTCGATGCCGTCGGCATCGCCCATCCCTCAAAGCCGGGAATGCCGGCGACAGGCTGGCGCCGAGAACCGGACGCGGGCGAATTCTGGGGTCTGTCCTTTGCCCTTCGAAAGTCTTTATGGAACCGGCTTGGCGGAATGGACGAACGCTTTGTCGGCTATGGCGGCGAGGAAACCGATCTAGCGGCCCGTCTCGACAAGTCCGGAATCCCGGTCTGGTGGACGGCAGGAGCCCGCGCCTATCACCAGCACCACACGGTCCATATCCCACCGCTCAACCATTTCGGCTCGATCATCCGCAATGCGCGGCGCTTTCACGAAAAACATGGGCGATGGTGCATGACCTACTGGCTCGGTCAGCTTGCCGAGACGGGCCTGATCGAGTGGTCGCAAGAGGCTGGCGACATTGTCTGCCTGCGCGAGCCGGATGCGGAGATGATCGCGGCGGCCCGCCAGCCGGGCCATGTCCGCTTCAGCTGACGAGAGAGCCACAAGCTTTATCCGTCATTCATCCCAAAGCTCGTCGGTGAGGCGCTCCAGCCAGCCCGCTGCCTTTGTGGCTGCGTCCGGATCGTAGAGCGTTGCGATCCGTGCCGTATCAAGGCGGCGCGCCTCGTTCATCAGCGCCTGCCAGTTCGGAATATCGCCGGGCCAGCGAGGAGCAAGGACTGCGGCGTCGAGCGCGGCCAGGGCTTCGGCCTTGCGCGCCTGTTCGCCGAAATAGCGCCATTCCGGCATGACGACGAAAGGTCGGCCGACGCGGGCGATCTCGGTCACCGTATTGTCGCCGGCCGAGGCGATGACGATATCGGCGGCGGCCAAGTGATCGGTTACGTTCGGGACCCAGCCGAGCTCCTTGAGATTGGCGAAATTGGTCTCGTGACCCTCTTTCAGCGTCGGTCCGAGGACCAGCCATTCGGCATCGGGGAGCGCCCGCGCCCCAACGGTGAGCGGCGCATAGGGCGTCCCGGCGCCGCCGCCCCCGGTCAGGACGACGACGATCTCACGGTTCTGGTCGAGGCCCAATTTCGCGCGTGCCTCTTCCCGGCTGAGGACGGGATCGCGGGTGGTGCAGAGCCCGCCGGAATAGAAGGTCTTAGCCTTCAGATGCGCTGGATAGTCGGCCTGTTCTAGTCGCTCGTCGAAAGGCGCGAGCATTCCGACGCTCGATTCGTAACTTCCCAGATGCCCGACATCGGAGCGGTCGCCATGCATGCGGATCTGGGCGGCGGGCACGGAGGCGATGCGCGACATCAGCGCGATTTCGGACGAGACGTCGACGACGAAGAGCCCCACCCCGCGATCGTCGAGATGATCGAGGATCATGCGCATGGTGGCGCGCATCTCCTTCAGGCCGAGTGGAACGCAATGGAGGACCGAGGGCGTCGGCTCGGCATAAAGGCGCGAGGTCGGAACGCTGGCGCCGATCATGTTCGGCAAGGCGACGAGTTCGATATCGCGGGAAAAGCCGTCGAACAGATGCGGCCCGGCTGTGATGACGGAGACGGGACGTGCCTTCGAAAACGCCTCGACCATCGCCATGGTCCGGTTGGCGTGGCCGCGGCCCTGATGATGGACGAAGAAGGCAATGGGTTTCATAGGACCTCTGAGCGGCGGTCGGGCGAATGCTTGTCCCGTCGCCTCTTTGCGATGTGACGGGCTTTGGCGGACACGCGAAAACCGGTCGATGAGATTGGTCCCGACAGTTAGGGCCGGCCCAGCGCCAGAACGCGGAGACCGGGTCGCGGCAACGCAAAGATTTCGGCTCAGCCCTGGTCCAGCGGATGGATAAGGAGCCGGCCTTCGTCCCGCAGTGTCTCGAAGAAAGCGCGCTCGGCCACCCAGCGATGGCCCGGCCAGCCATCGAAGCCGAAGCCGGTCGCGACGATCGGCAGATCGAAGTTTTCCAGTGCCCAGAGGAGCGCGATTAGCCCAGTCGAGGGCGCCGCCATGCCCCGTTCGGGTCGCTCATAGCCGATGACCCGGCAGGCTTTGAGAAACAGCTCCGGCGGCAGGATGCCGACGCGCTTGCCGGCGCCGCGCAGCATCAGGGTCATCGCGTGCGCCATATTGACGGCGTCGGGCTCGTGGCGCTCGGCTTCCGTCAAGGGCGGCCTGTAGAGATCGTCCTTGGCCGGGTGGATCGGCAACAGGATATCATCGGCGCCCCGAACCGCCGCGCCTTCGGTCAATTGGGCATTGCCGAGCCATTCCCGGGCCTGCCCGCCGCAATTGATCAGGAAGAGATGGGTCGTTCGCGCGCCATTGACCCCGCCGAAGCCGAAGGCATTGTTGAACCGGACAACCACCTCCGCCCCGTCGATCGCCCGCGAGCGATCCTCCGCGACCGGCGCGTTGCCGATCAGCCAGACGGCCGGTTCGAGCTTTGAAGGCGGGGGGTCGGTTTGGTCGGTCGTCATGGGCGCCCAAATCTGCTCGCGTCTGGCGCTGCCTCGCCCGCAAATCCGGCCCGGCAGCGAAATTCAGGACGCCTGGTCTTTCGAGGGATCGTCCGAGCGGCCTCTCTGTGAGGAGATTCGAGGGCAGCGGCGGCCTCGCTGCCATCCCCAGCAGATGCAAACCGGCGCGGGAGCTGTCCCGCGCCGGTTTTTCGTCTCATGGTCTGACGCGGGGCCTTACTCGCCCTTGCGCTCGATCGAGAGCGGGTCGCGCGAAGCGCCGATCGAAGGCTGCGAAGAGCCGCCCATGATCTGGGCGAGAACGTCGTCGGCCGACGAAGACTTGCCGCCGATGCCGGCTTCGAGAAGCTGGCGATCGAGGTCCGAGCCCGATTCCAGGGCCGCGAGTTCGGCGCCGGCCTCGATCCGCCCGCGCGTGTCGTCCTGGCGCTTGCGAATGCGCTCCAGCGAGTCCATCGCATTGCCGAGCTTGGAATTGACGCCCGATTGGGAGTGCGCGATCGCCGACTGCGCCTTGATCAGCGACTCGTTGGCCTTCACGTTCTCCACCTCGCGCCGCATCTGCTGCAAGCGGTGCTCGGTGTCCTGGACGGCCCGCATCATCTGCTGCTGGCTCGTCTGCATGCGCTCATATTCGCCTTCGTCGCGCTGGATGTCGCCGCGAAGCTTGGAGATCCGCTCGGCGAGCCCCCGGGCAAGATCCTCGCGGCCGGCCTGCATGGCGGCCCGAGCCGATTCCATGTCGCGGGCCTCCTTCTCCTTCGCCTCGGCGATGCGCCGCGCCAGCTGCTTGGCCGAGGCCATGATGCCGGCGAGATCAGAGCGCGCCTTACGCAGGGAATTCTCGGCGTCGCGAATCTCCTGGTCGAGAATGCGCAGGGCCTGCGTATCGGCCGCAGCCTCCGCCGCCTCGTTGACGCCGCCGCGCACGGCGGTGAACAGCTTGCCCCAAACGCTCATTGGCCGAACTCCCCGTTCTTCCATTCCTCGATCATATTGGCCGCATCCACCGCATTGGCGGCGAGAACGGCCACTTCCTCGACCATCGCATGTTCGCTCGAATGGGCCGAGAGCGAGCCGAACAGCTCATACCATTCTTCGCCGTCGATCGTGACGATGCCGAAGGTCGAGAGCGGTACCAGCTTATGGGTCGCAAGGATCATCCGGTCGAAGGCCTCGCGGCGCGGAATGTCGTTCGCGCGAGTGAGAATCACGCTCGCCAGCACCTGATCGCCGGAGGCGGTGATCAGGACGTCGAGGTCACCTTTTTCCTTCAAGATGACCCGAATCACCTCGGTGCCTTCGACAATCTCCACATCGACATCGCCGAGCTCTTCCGGATCGGATGCGAAAAGCTCCGTCAGACTGGCCAGATTCCAGGGTTCCACAGGGGTTTCTCTCCTCATTGGGACAATGACGTGGCGCCCGGTTTTACATCGGGCCTATTCCTATGTTCAATCGAAGCTGGCCGGTTCGCCCGACTGATCGATAAAGCTCGTTCGAGACGCGCAAAGGGAATGCGATGCCCGTCTTTTCCAGGGTTCTGCGCCGTGCCTATGTGGCGCTTGCCGAGCTCACCTGGAGCGCCCTTCTCCTTATGCTGGTCGCTCATTTCCTCGTGAGCTGGCTCCTTCTCGCTCTCGCCGGAGAGAGCGCCCTGACGGATGACGCGGTCGGCTTCGTCTATTATTACATGGTGACGGCGACGACGGTCGGCTATGGCGATCTGTCGCCTTCGAGCGATGCCGGCCGGCTGATCACCGCTTTGTGGATTCTGCCAGGGGCGATCGCGATCTTCACCGCAACGCTCGGCAAGCTTCTGTCGGGTATCAGCGAGGTCTGGAGGCGGAAGATGAAAGGTCTCGGCGACTATCATGGGCGCGAAGGCCATCTCGTCGTGCTCGGCTGGCAGGACGGAACGAGCCGCGCCATGCTCGAACTCGTCGCGGGCGAGCGCACAGAGGACGAGCCGCTGCCCGTCTTGATCGCCAAGTCGATCGAGGACAATCCGATGCCCGGCGAGATCGACTTCGTCAAAGCGCAGCGGCTTGCCGATCCTCAGGCTTTGGAGCGCGCCGGCGCGAAAGGCGCTCGCTCGATCGTGGTGCGCGGGGAAAACGACGACGAAACGCTCGCCGCCGCCCTCGTCGCGACGACGGTCTGTCCCTCTAGCCATGTGGTCGCCCATTTCGAATATCAGGCGACCGCCGACATCCTGTCGCGTCAGGCCGAACGCGTTGAGACGATCACCTCGCTCTCCTCCGAGCTTCTGGTGCGCTCGGCCCGCGATCCGGGTTCGTCCAAGGTCGCCAAGCTGCTTCTCTCGGCCGCCTCCGCCGACACCGCCTACTCCATCAAAGTGCCGGAACGGGCCGGGCCATTCACCTATGAGCAAGCGTTGACCGGTCTGCGCAAGGGCTATCGCGCGACCCTGGTCGGCATCGGGCAGAACGGCACGGTCGATCTCAATTGTCTCGACGACGTCACGATTTCGTCCGGCGACACCCTCTATTACATCTGCGATCACCGCCTCGATGGGGCGAGTTTCGATTGGTCCAAGCTCAACGGAGCGCCCCGATGATCTTTTCCTCGCTGTTCGGCAAGAAGGATAGCGGCGCCGATCTGCCGGCCGAACGCGGCCCGCTCGGCGTGCCCATCGGCGGCGCCATCGAGATCGATCTCCTTTCGGTGGAGGCCGACGCGGCGGGCGCCGAACCCGGCATGGCGCTGCCCGAGGGTGGCACTTTCATCTGCGTTGCCTTCGGCGAAGCCCGGCTCGACGGCAACACCGTTCTGTCGCGCTACTATGACGACAATGATCGCCTCTTGCAGATCCTATCGGCCACCGGACGCCCGGGTGATGCCATCGAGGACATCTCCATCTATCACCCTTGGGACAGCGTTGTGCCGGCCGGCCATGGCGAATGGGAGCGCTGGACCGGCCGCTCGGGCCTTATCGGCCAGCCGCGCTACGACGCCGACGGCATTCTCTTCAACCGCTATTGGGGCGAGGGCGAGGAGCGCGCCGATCTGGTCGAATTCGTCGAGGACGTGACCGACGGCCAGGACCGACGCTCGATCCATCAGACCTGCATGCTCTATGCGCGCCCGCTCGGCCGAACCCAGGAAATGCTGCTCATCAATATCGAGCGCGATCTCGCTCAGCGGACCTCGCGCGAAGGCGGCTCGATCGAATTCATGCTGGGCTACGGCCTTGGCCCGGCCGATGTCAGGCGCATCTGAAACCGCGCGGAAGGCCGGGGTCACCATCATTTCGTGAAAGAGCGGCCGGCGCCTTCGAGGCGAGCCGCCGGAGGGAGTTGAAGACACCATGTTCGGTTACGTTGCGGGCCTGCCGGCCTTTCTCGCCTATTTCGTCCTCGGCCTTGTCTTCTACGGGGTCTTCGCGCTCGTCTATTCCGCGCTGACGCCGCAAAAGGAGATGACGCTGATCCGAGCCGGCAACATGGCGGCGGTCACCGCCTATCTCGGCTCGATCCTCGGCTTCGGCATCGTGCTCGCTTCGGCCGCCGCCAATTCCGTCTCCGTCGTCGATTTCATCATCTGGTCGATCATCGGCGTCCTGGCTCAGATTCTCGCCTTCTTCATCGCGTCTTTGACCATGACCAAGCTGCATGAGCGGATCACCAATGGCGAGATCTCGGCCGGTGTCTGGAATGCGGGCATCTCGCTCGCCGTCGGCCTGCTCAATGCCGCCTGCATGACCTATTGAGGACGAGAGGAGGAGACGAGACATGCGCCAGAGAAAACTTGGGCGACGCCCGCTTCTCGCCCTCGGCACGATCGCGGCGACGTCCGCGATCCTCACCGGCTGCGGCGACGACCAGCCCACCGAAGTGGTCTTCGACAATCCGACCGAATGCGCCGCGAGCGGGGTCGACCTGCAGATCTGCCAGGCCGAATATCAGCGCGCGCTCCAGGCCCATCTGCAGAGCGCGCCGCACTTCAACAGCCAGGCGGCCTGCGAACAGGAATATGGCGACGGGCGGTGCCTCTCCTCCCAGTCGGTGGCGGCCGCCGATGGCAGCACCAATGCCGGCAGCGATACGGGCTCCTTCTTCATCCCCTTCATGACCGGCTATCTGGTCTCCTCCGCCATCGGCAATCTGGCGAGCTATGGCGCCTATCGCAATTATGTGGGCGGCCCCAATTACAGCTATTCCCGGCCGATCTACCGGACGCGCTCCGGCGACATGGTGACAAGCGGGATCTCCAACGGCCAGCGCGTCTCCCGCCCGGTCAACGTCAATACGAGGACGGTGTCGCGCTCGGGCTTCGGCGGGCGCTCCTCCTCGCGCGGCTTCTTCGGGGGCTGACGGCGTGAAACGCATCGCCCTCGCCAAGCGGCCGGACTGGCGCGAAAAAGCCGAGGCCGTGGGTTTCGGCTTTCACGAAATGTATGGCGAGCCCTATTGGGTCGACGATGCGGCCTATCTCTTCACCCTCGCCGAGATCGAGGAGGCGATCGAGGACCCGGCCGAGGCGCTTCACGCCCTGTGCCTCGACATCGTCGCCGACGTGGTCCGCGACCCGGCGATGATGACCCGGCTCGCCATTCCGGACGAGATGCAGGATCTCGTTCGCCGTTCGTGGGAGGCGGGCGACAAAC
Source organism: Fulvimarina manganoxydans (assembly GCF_900176465.1). Lineage (GTDB taxonomy): Bacteria > Pseudomonadota > Alphaproteobacteria > Rhizobiales > Rhizobiaceae > Fulvimarina > Fulvimarina manganoxydans. The sequence goes on along the minus strand of NZ_FWXR01000011.1, from coordinate 115,202 downwards.
CCCTCTATGGCCGTTTCGACTTCGCCTATGACGGCACGGGGCCGGCGAAACTCCTCGAATACAATGCCGATACGCCCACTTCGATCTTCGAGTCGGCCTTCTTTCAATACAACTGGCTGATCGACAATATCGAGGCCGGCGCCCTGCCCGAGGACGCCGATCAGTTCAATTCGATCCAGGAAGCGCTGATCGAGGCCTTCGCCGCCTTCTCCAAGGACGCGATCTTCCATTTCGCCGCTTATACAGAAAGCGACGAGGATCGCGGCACGGCGGCCTATCTGATGGATTGCGCGGTCCAGGCCGGCCACCGCACCGAGCTTCTCGATATCCGCCAGATCGGCGTCGATGCGACAAGCCGCTTCACCGATCTGTCCGATCGCACGATCGATCTCTGCTTCAAGCTCTATCCGTGGGAAGACATGCTGCGCGAGCCTTTCGCCGAGCATCTTTCCCGCGCCGGAACCCAATGGGTCGAGCCGCCCTGGAAGGCGATCCTGTCGAACAAGGGGATCCTGCCCCTCCTCTGGGAGCGGGCGCCCGGCCATCCCAACCTTCTCCCGGCCTATTTCGCCGACGATCCGCGCGCCGGCGAGATGGAAAATGCCGTGAAGAAACCGCTCCATTCGCGCGAGGGCGAGAATGTCACGGTGATCGAGAACGGCGTCGAGACCGAGACGACCGAGGGCGACTATGGCGCGGAAGGGTTCGTCGTCCAGGAGCTGACGCGGCTCTTCGAGACGGACGGCCGCCACGCCGTTCTCGGGGCCTGGATCGTCGGCGAGACGGCCTGCGGCCTCGGCCTTCGCGAGGATACGAGCCGCATCACGCGCAACCTCTCGCGCTTCGTGCCCCATGCGATTGTCGGATGAGAAGTGCGCGTAGGCCGCGCTGAGCGCTTCGATGCGCAACCACGACAGTTCGCAGGCGTCGCAAGCGGTTTGGCATGGGTTCCCGACCCTGTCGGGTCGAGGATGACGAGCGTCCAGGTTGTGTGCGCGGTGGCGGACCATTTCGCAAGATTCGAAGGAGCGCGTGCTTCCAGGCTCACAGGCTGCCAGGCTGGGCTCAAGCCCTGAGGGCCAAAGCGCCAACCATCCCGCTTCGTCATCCTCGGCCCGCCAGGGCTGGGGACCCATGCCAAGCCTTTCATGCCGCTCGAAGGCGGGCGGAAGGGCAATCTCTACCGACCATGTCTCGAGCCCGATCGCGCTCGTTCGCCCCGGCGATCAGGGCGCCCCCTACAACCGCCCCTGAAGCGTGTCGCAGGCGCCGAAGTCGCCGGTCTGATAGCCGCGCTGAAACCATTCGCGTCGCTGATCGGACGTGCCGTGCGTAAAACTGTCGGGCACGACGACGCCCTGGCTGCGCTTTTGCAGCGTGTCGTCGCCGATCTGGAAGGCCGCGTTGAGCGCCTCGTCGATATCGCCCGCCTCCAGATAGTTCGCCTGCCCGATGTCGTGGGCGAAAAGGCCAGCATAGCAATCGGCCTGCAGCTCGACGCGCACGGAAAGGGCGTTCGCCTCGGCTTCGGGCAGAGAGCGACGCGCCTCGTTGAGCTTGGGCAGGACGCCGGTCAGATTCTGGATGTGGTGGCCGACTTCATGAGCGATCACATAGGCCTGGGCAAAATCGCCAGGCGCGCCGAAGCGGGTCTCCAATTCGCGGAAGAAGGCAAGATCGATATAGAGCTTCTGATCGGCTGGGCAGTAGAAGGGGCCCGTCGCCAGACCAGCGAGACCGCAGCCGGAGCGGACCTGATCGTCGAAGAGGACGAGCGTCGGGGCCGGATAGGTTTCGCCCGCCGCCTCGAAACGCCGGGTCCAGACATCCTCGGTATCGGCAAGGACCGTCGCCACGAAATCGTCTGTCTGATCGGCCGTGCCGGCAACGCCCGGCCCAGATTGGCGCGTGTCGACTTGGCTCGTCTGGTAGCTGCCGCCATCGTCCATACCGCTCAAAAGCGCCATCGGATTGATGCCGAAGACGAACCAGCCGATCAGGACGATGATGATCAGGGCGATGCCGCCCCCACCGCCCGCCTTGACGGGAATGCGCAAGCCTCCCGGCCTGCGGCCACCGGAGCTGAACCCGCCGCCGCCATCGCGCCGGTCTTCGATATTGCTCGACTGTCTGCGTCCACGCCAGCGCATGCGCCCTCCATCTTCGACCCGGGCCTCGGCTCCCATCAGGGCGCCATGCCGCATCCTATTGGGTGACGAAGATACAGAGACGACGGCTCTCGACCAGTCTGGCGAGGGCATGAGAGGAGCGATGAGCGCTGGATTGCAGACAATGGGCGCTCGCGTGGAGATTTGGTGAAGCCTGTAAGCCAACCGCCCGGCCCCTTCGGGACCGGGCGGGGCGTTGATTTTGCATCAATGGCCGTCAGCCACGATCGCCGCGATGATGGCGAGGGCCTTCACGATCGCCGCGATGGGGACGTTCACGCTCGCCGCGGCGATGGTCCCGCGCCTCCCGCATCATGGAGCGGACGAGCGTTTGGGCCGTCTGCTTCTGCTCGGCAGTCAGGACGCCATCGAGATTGGTCATGGCGCTCTTCAGGCGTTGCCCGGCTTCGCCTGCGGCGATCGCCCGATCGGCCATCCTGTTGGCGAAGGGAAAGATCGACCCGCCAGCGGCGTTCGAGCCAATCGGCGCCCCGTCCGGGCCATCCGCGGGGGCAACCGCGTCGGCCTCACCGTCCGTCTCGGTGCTCGCGCCCTGCTCGGCTTCGGCACTCGGCATCATTCGCGCGTCGTCCTTGCCGCGCCAGCCGCCAGGTCCGCGCATTGGCGGCTGGACGGCTTCTGAGAAGGCGACCGCCGCGCCGGTGAAGTCACGCCACGGCCCCATCTGCTCCGGCGTGATACCGATACCGGTCTCCAAGGTCGCGAGCCCGGCAGCGACGGCGGCCGGCGACATCATCGGGCCCCGGCCGCCCCGGCGTCCATGATGCTTGCCGCCATGCTTGCCATGATGGCCGTTCCAGGCGTGCCGTTCACCGCCTCTGCGGTTCTCGCCTTCGCGGCCCGCTGGCGAAGCTGCATCGCTCTGAGCGGCGGCGTTCGGCATCTGGGGCGGCGTCGGACTCTGGGAAAACGCGCTGCCCGCGGCGCTCACGGTCAGGACGGCGGCGCTGGCGAGCGCGGCAAAGCCAAGTTTGGCGCGACGGTTCGGTGCATATCTCATGAGACGGTCTCCCTCATCTCGTTGTCGATGCACCAAAACTTAAGGGTCCGATGTTGCCACATGACGGCCGAATGTCGCGTTTCGTTACAGGGCGGGCCCGGTTTTGTTGCGAAACATTGCCAAGCCGGCCTCAGAAACATTGTGCAAAAACTTGCCGCTCGCTCTCCCGCCCGGCTTGAGGCTTCATTTCGCCATGACGACGTTTCAAGAGCCTCAGTGGGAGACGCGACCCGACAAGGTCGCACTCCCGAGATCCGCAGAAGCGCCGGACACTCGCCAAGCCCAAGGGCCTGTCGATGTCGCTCCGCGCTCGCCGACCCATGCGCAGGCTGAGGCTGAGATGGCTCTTCCTCTTATTCTCGTCGTCGACGACGATCCCGAAATCGGCCGGCTTCTCGGCAAATATCTCGAAGGCCAGGGCTTTCGCTGCACGCTCGCGACCGACCGCAAAAGCTGTGAGCAGAAGCTCGCCGATGGCCGGGTTGATCTCGTCGTGCTCGATGTCATGCTGCCTGATGGCTCTGGGCTCGACATCTGCCGCGACCTCAAGGATCGCCGGCCCGAGCTCGCCATCATCCTTCTCACCGCGCTGAAGGAGGATGTCGACCGGATCGTCGGCCTCGAACTCGGCGCCGACGACTATCTCGGCAAACCGTTCAATCCGCGCGAGCTCGCCGCGCGCATACGCGCCGTTCTGCGCCGAACGGGCAATCACGACGCGTTGCCGGCGGCAAGTTCGGGCACGAGCTATGTCTTTGACGGTTTCATCGCCGATCCGGACCGGCGCCAGGTAACGCGGCCCGATGGCGAGACGATCGCCCTGACCGGCGCCGAATTCGACCTCCTGCTGATCTTTTTGGAGCGGCCCGGCCGGGTCTTGTCGCGCGATGTCTTGATGGACCTTCTCCATGGCCGCAATGTCGAGCCCTATGACCGGGCGATCGACGTCACCATGAGCCGACTGCGCCGCAAATTCTCCGATAATGGCGTCTTCAAGATGTTCAAGACGGTCCGCAATGGCGGCTATCAGTTCGCCGTGCCGGTCGAAAAGCGCGGGGGCTGAGCCGTGAGACTGCCGCGCTTCATGCGGTCCTTGCGGGCGCGCATCGCCCTCCTCCTCGTCGGCGCGATCCTCGCGGTGGTGGTTCTTGCCGCCCTCGTCTCGATCCAGATGCTGGAGCGACCGGATCGGTCGAGCTTCCACGAGACTTTCGCGGAGGAGGTGCGCATCGTCGCGACGCTGCTGGGCGAAGATCCAGACGCCGCACGCCGGCTCGGCATCAAGGTCGGCCCGGAGCCGCGCGAAGCGCCCGGCCTTCTAGTGGAAGAGCGCCGGCGCATTTCGCGCCACTTGGCCCGCGAGGGTCTCGACATCCCCTTGCGCATGGTCATCGATGTCGAAGGCCGCGCCCGCCAACTCGCCTTCGAATTTGCCCCCGGCCGCTGGGCCTATCTTCCCTATATCGGCTTGCCGCCGCGCAACTGGCCGGTCTTCGTGGCCTATCTTGCGCTTGTCGTTCTCGGCTCGGCCGCCATCGCCCTCTTCGTCGCCGGCATGATGACGCGGCCCTTCCGGCTCCTGGAACGGGCGATCGCGACGGTCGGGCCGGACGGCCTGCCCGCGCCGCTTCCCGAAACCGGGCCGTTGGAGGTGCGTCAGACCGCGATGGCGCTCAACCGTCTGACCGCCCGGGTCAAGGCCGGTGTCGAAAGCCGGATGCGGCTGGTGGCCGCCGCCGGCCACGATCTGCGAACGCCGATGACACGCATGCGCCTCCGGGCCGAATTCCTGCCGGAAGACGAGCGCGAGACCTGGTTTGCCGATCTCGCCGAGATCGACCGCATCGCCGACAGCGCCATTCGTCTGGTCCGCGAGGAGGTCGATCCCGAACGGAGCGAAAAGGTGGCCCTTCGCGCGCTGATGAGCGAGATCGCGGACGAACTGGCCGAGATCGGCCATGATGCGGCGTTCGAGGAAGCCGGCCCGCCGGATCTCGTCGTTGCGGGGCGCCCCTTGGCCTTGAAGCGCGCGCTGCGCAATCTGATGGAGAACGCCGCCATGCATGGCGGGGCGGCCTGCGCCCATCTCGAGCGAGAAACGGGCGCCGCGATCGTCGTGATCGAGGACGAGGGTCCCGGCATTCCCCCTGAGCTCTTGGACCGAGCCTTCGAGCCCTTCTTCCGCGTCGATCCCGGCCGCCGGCATTCAAAGCCCGGCGCCGGTCTCGGCATGGCGATCGCCAAGGAAATCGTGGAAAAGATGGGCGGCTCGATCACCATCGAAAACCGCCAGCAGGGCGGGTTGAGGCAGACGGTCCGCCTGCCCCTTGCCACCTGATCGCTCGCCTCCGATCAGCTGGTGACGCCGAAGACCTCGGCGCAGCGGCTGAAGCTGAAACCAGCGCCATCGGTGTCGCGCGTCGTGCGGATCGAGGTGATAATGCCGGAGGCGTTGACGCCGATCTGCGCCTCGCAACCGAGACGCTCGGTGCGCTCCGGCGAGACGAGCACCTGGCCCGGCGGGACATAGGTCGACGGGCCGGTCGACATGCCACCCATGGCGATGTTGATGATCGTCGACGGCGAACTGGCCTGGTTCTTCTTTTCCTGTTCGGTCATCATCCGATACTGGGCCGGGATCCGGCGATCGGTATCGCCGCCGCGCCAGGTATAGACTTGGCCACCGTCATTGAGCGGAAAGGCGGTGGCCGGCGGCCCGAATTGGCTGAAGAAGGCGTCGCTCGGCTGGCCGACCCAGCGGCTTTGCAGCGCCTCATTGGCTTCCTGCGTGGTGGTGCAACCGGCCAAAGCGACCGCGGCGATGATGGCCGCAAGGCCCGTGATGCGCGCGAACATGACGTCGATCCCCCTCGAAGTCGAAAATCCCCGAAGAGCCTCATGCGGCGTGCTTCACGCGGCGTCAAGCAGGATCGACAGCCGGCTCATCTGTTCGATCGACAATCAGAGCGTTCGGATGATCGCCCCCCTCAGCCATGGCCGAAGGAGAGATGCCTCAGCTTGGTCGGAACGCTCGCCACCACCTCGTCGGGCACGAAGAAATCGGCCACCGGCTCGCCGCCACCGCTCGGCCCATAGGCCGAGAAGTCGGTGACGCCGGCCTCGCGCAGCACCACCTCGTCGATGAGGAAACGGCCCGTCATCTGGCGGGAGGGCCGGGTCAGGATATGATGCGCGGCATCCGCAACGATCTCCGGGCTCCGGCTCATTTGCGCCATCTGGTCGCCGCCGAGCACGTTGCGGACAGCCGCCGTGTCGATGGCGGTCAGGGGCCAAAGCGAATTGGCGGCGATCCCGTCCTTCTCGAACTCGGCGGCGAGGCCGAGCGTGACGAGCGACATGCCGAATTTCGCCATGGAATAGGCGACATGGGGCGCGAACCACTTCGCCTTCATGTCGAGAGGCGGCGAAAGCGTCAGGATATGCGGGTTGTCGGCCGCCTTCAGATGCGGAATGCAGGTCTTGGAGACGAGGAAAGTGCCGCGCGCATTCACCCCCTGCATCAGGTCGTAGCGCTTCATCTCGGTTTGAAGCGTGCCGGTCAGCTGGATCGCGGAGGCATTGTTGACGACGATGTCGATCCCGCCGAAGCGCTCGACAGCCTTTGCCACGGCGGCCTCGACCTCGGCCTCCTCGCGAATGTCGCAGGTGACGGCGAGCCCCTGGCCACCGGCCTTCTCGATCTCCTCGACCGCCGTATGGATCGTGCCCGGCAGCTTCGGATTCGGCTTGTCGGTCTTGGCGGCGATGACGATATTGGCGCCGTCCTTGGCGGCCCGCAAGGCGATCGCCAGTCCGATGCCCCGCGATCCACCGGAAATGAATAGGGTCTTGCCCTTCAAACTGTCCATAGTCGGTCCCCTCCTGGTTTTGCGTGGCGGGAACATGGAACGCGGCAGGCCGAGCGGCAACAGAAATCGCACAGCCACGTCGAATGCCCCAAAACGACGAGAGCCCGGCGATGGGTGATCGCCGGGCTCTCGTCATATCGGATGGAATTGCTTCGCCGGGAGCGCTGACCTTCAGCGGGCGGCGCTCTCCTCGCAGACCTTCACGTGCTGGGCGAGGGCTTCGAGCGAGAGAATGGCGCTGACGGTCTTGATGTCCCGCTTGGCGAATTTCGGATGGGCCTGAAGCTCGTCCAGGCGCTGCAGGAGTGTGGCTCTGCTCATGTCCGGTTCTCCATGTCTTGGCAGGAACCGCCGGCGGCCGATCCGGTCGCCGGGCGGTGGATCGCAGGCGTGACCGACGCCCTTCCGCGAGAGAAGGCCGTCAGGCCGCGCGCAGGCTCGCGCTCGCCGGGATTTCGATATCCACTTCGAGCGTCGAGACGTTGTCGCCCTTGTCCATCTTCACGCAGACCTTTTCGCCATCCACCTGAATGTGCTTGGCGATAACCTGGATGATCTCCTCGCGGAGGATGGCGACGAGGTCGGAATGACCGACGGTCGCGCGTTCATGGGCGAGAAGGATTTGCAGCCGTTCGCGCGCCGCCGGCGCGCTCGACCGCTTCTGGAAGAAGCTGAAGAGGTTCATGCAGCCCTCCGGCCGAAGAACTTGCCGAACAAGCCGCGCTTTTCGCCAGGAATGGTCATGGGGACCTCTTCGCCGGCGAGGCGACGTGCGGCATTGGTGTAGGCGATGGCGGGCGCCGTATGCGTATCGCAGACGGTGACCGGTGCGCCGAGATTGGACGCGCGCAACACGTCCATGGATTCGGGGATGATGCCGAGCAGCGGGATCGACAGAATCTCGATGACGTCGTCCACCTTCAGCATATCGCCGCGCTCGGCCCGGATCGGGTCGTAGCGGGTCAGGAGAAGATGCTTCTCGATGCGCTCGCCGCGTTCGGCCTTGGCCGTCTTGGCGTCGAGAAGACCGATGATGCGGTCCGAATCGCGAACCGAGGAGACTTCCGGATTGGTCACCACGACCGCGATGTCGGCATGGCGCATGGCGAGCGTCGCGCCCCGCTCGATGCCGGCCGGCGAATCGCAGATGATCCAGTCGAAATCGGCGCGCAGTTCCTCCATGACCCGCTCGACGCCCTCGGCGGTGAGGTTGTCCTTGTCGCGGGTCTGGGAAGCGGGCAGAAGAAACAGCGTCTCGACGCGCTTGTCGCGGATCAGCGCCTGGGTGAGCTTGGCGTCGCCCTGAAGCACGTTGATGAGGTCGAAGACCACCCGCCGCTCGGCACCCATCACCAGATCGAGATTGCGAAGGCCGACGTCAAAATCCACCACGGCGACCTTATCGCCTCGCTGGGCGAGGGCTGCGCCAAGTGCCGCTGTCGAGGTGGTCTTGCCGACGCCTCCCTTGCCCGAGGTCACCACGATCGTCTTTGCCATGTCGTTCTCCTGCTTCCACGGCGTTCATCGCCGGGAGATTGATCTTTAGATGAGGTCCGCCTTGATGGTCTCGCCATCGAGCGAGACGCAGACGGGCTGACCGACGAGACGCCGGTCGATGTCCTCGGCCATCTTGTAGAGCCCGTCGATCGCAACGAGCTCGGCTTCGAGCTTGGAACAGAAGATCCGCGCCTCCGAGTGCCCGACCGAGCCGGCCATGGCTCGTCCCCTCAGGGCGCCATAGACGTGGATGGAGCCGCCCGCGACGATCTCGGCGCCTGACGACACGGCGCCGAGGACGGTGACGTCCCCTTCCGGGAAGATGATCGACTGGCCCGAGCGGACCGGCCGATCGACGATGAGGGATGGCATTGCCCGGACGGGCTCGGAGCGCGTAGCGGCGGGCTTTGCCTCGGCCGGGCGCTCCATGACGCTCGCCTCGCCCGGCTCTGCTTTGCCGGTTGCCGCGACAGGTTCGGGCGTCGTCTCGGCGGGCGGGTCGAAGTCGGCGGCCGGACGCCCGCCCCGCATGGCCGGGGGCATGCCGAGGCCGAGGATCGATGGCCGGGCGCCCTCGATACCCATGATCCGAACGCCCCGCTCGCCGAGCTCCGCGATGAGATCCTTCAGCTGATCCTGGTCGAGATCCAGCCCCTCCACATCGAGCACGATCGGGCGTCCGAGAAAGAAGCCCGTCGAGCGACGCGCCAGGTCGTCGAGACGCGCCAGCCAGTTGTCGAAGGGCAGTTCCGGCGACAGCTGGATCGCCAGGAAGGAGCGTCCCTTCAGCCGGATTGGTCGCGTATCGGTCAAGGTCTCGGTCATATTGCTTAACGGTTCGTTGATCGCGTCATGAAGGCAGGTTCGGGTTGATAAGACGTTAAGGATCGAGGCATGCGCCGGGCTGACGTGTTTTCAGGGGGTTCCGGGGATCTGACAAAAACGTCGTGACTGCGACCGGCCGCGGCTCCCCTGGAGGTTTTGGCGATTGATGTCGACAGTCGGCGGCAAGCACCCACGACTTCTCCCCAGGGGGGAAGATGCGCGAACGGCGGATGAGGGAATAAGCTCAAGCAATATGGGGGTTTGCGCCGATCGGCATAACTCTGATCAAGGCCCCGGCTATCCCTCATCGCCTCCCGGCACTTCTCCCCAAGAGAGAGAAGCCGAAACGTCGCGGGACGCATCCGCGCTTTCAAAGTCTAGCGGTTTGGCCGATCAATCCGGGAAGGACATGCCCGAGACGCCCCCGCGCTCAGCCATTCGCGGCAAGCGCCGGCACCTCGTCCTCCGCCACCTCGCGCGGCAGATAGCGCCACCACAGGGCTTCGTCGCCGAGGGAGGCGATGAAGGCGCGGTGGCGCTCCTTTTCGGCATCGGAGAGGCGCGGTGCGAGCGGGACCTTTCGTGGGCCGACGGAAATCGCCCCCTGCCCGCCGCCTTCGCTCTCCAAGGCATCGGCGGCCGAGACCAGGCCGAGGCTCGACTGGCGACCGCCGATCAGCTCGATATAGACGTCGGCGAGAAGCTCTGAATCGAGAAGCGCGCCATGCTTCTCGCGCCGGCTCGTATCGATCGAGAAGCGCGAGCAGAGCGCGTCGAGCGTGGCCGGAGCCATGGGAAACTTGCGCCGTGCCATGGACAGCGTATCGATGACCACCGAGGGCTCGATCGGCGGTTGGCCGACCCGCTTCAACTCGGCGTTCAGAAAGCCGACGTCGAAGAAGGCGTTATGCGCAATCAGCTTGGCATCGGCGAAGAAAGCGACGAAGTCGTCGACGATCTCGGCAAAGCGCGGCTTGTCGGTGAGAAATTCGTTGGAGATGCCATGGACGTCGAAGGCGGCCGGATCGACCTTCTTGCCGTCCGGATTGACGAAGACATGGAAGGTCTTGCCGGTCGGAATGTGATTCCAGAGTTCGACGCCGCCGATCTCGATCACCCGGTCGAGGCTGTTGTCGAGCCCGGTGGTCTCGGTGTCGAAGACGATCTCGCGCATATCCGCCACCTTCTGCCTGTCTTGCCTGATCCTGCCGTGTCTTGAACCCCGTTCGCACCGCCCGAGGCAAGAGCGGCGGAGCGGCCGAAGGGGCTCGTCCACCGATAAGCGACATTTGTTCCCGCTTCGTTTACGCTTACCCGATCGTCGGCCGGACGCCCGCTCTTCGACGCCCGCGATTGGCGGACTATAACCCGTTCCGGGCGGCTGAATCGACTCGGCCCTCCCTCTTTGCTCGAAGAACGAGGTGGCCAAGGTGAGTGTCGGACTGATCGCGCTTCTCGACGATGTGGCGTCGCTCGCCAAGGTGGCGGCCGCCTCCCTCGACGATATCGCCGGCCAGGCGGCGCGGGCCGGCACCAAGGCGGCCGGCGTCGTCATCGACGATGCCGCTGTCACCCCGCGCTATGTCACCGGCTTCAAGCCCGAGCGCGAACTTCCCATCATTTGGAAGATCACGCTCGGCTCTTTGAAGAACAAGCTGGTCTTCCTTTTGCCGATCGCCCTCCTCCTCGGCGCCTTCGCGCCCTGGGCGATCACCCCGCTCCTCATGCTGGGCGGCCTCTATCTCTGCTATGAGGGTGCCGAAAAGGTCTTCGAGGCGCTGTTTCCGCACAAGGCCCATGCCCATGAGGCCAAGACCGGCGCCAAGCCTGCCGATCCGGCCGCCCTGGAGGCCCAGAAGGTTTCCAGCGCCATCAAGACCGACTTCATTCTCTCCGCCGAGATCATGGCGATCACCCTCTCCACCATTCCGGTCGAGGATTCGATCTGGATGAAGGCAGTGATCCTCGCCGTGGTCGCGATCGGCATTACGGTGGTGGTCTATGGCGGCGTCGCACTGATCGTGAAGGCCGACGATGTGGGTCTTGCGATGGCGAAATCCGGCGGCGGTGCCGTCATCCAGGCGATCGGGCGCGGCCTCGTGGTCGGCATGCCCTACTTCCTGAAAATCCTGGCGATCGTCGGCACCGCCGCGATGATCTGGGTCGGCGGCGGCATCCTTGTCCATGGCATGGCCGAATATGGCTTTGCCGCCCCCGAACACGCCATCGAGGCCGTGGCCGAGAGCGTCGCCCACGCCGTCGAGGCCCTGTCAGGCTTCATCCATTGGCTGGTCTTTGCCGCCGGTTCAGGTGTCGTCGGCCTCGTGGCCGGTCTGATCCTCATCCCGATCGTCGGCAAGGTGATCGCGCCGCTCTGGAACGCCCTCACCGGCGGCACGGCCAAGGCCGGGCATTGAGGAGCAAGGGAGCGGTCGGACCGATCGCCCGGCGCAACCTCAGTATTCCGTCGCGGGTCCGGTGATCAGCGCGGCATTGTCCTCCCATTTCGCGCTGCGGACCTCCGGCGAGGGGCTGGCGCAGGCGGACACGAACAGAAGAGCAGAAAGAGCGGACAGGGCGGCGGCAAGGCGCATCGGATGATCTCCAACGATCAGAACGGATGACGATCTATCGGCTGCCCGTTCGATCTCCGCAAGCTTCGATCGATGGAACTGCCGCCTCTGGCGGATGGAAAAGCGTTCGGCGTAGAGCCTCCTTCGCCCATCTCCGCCAGCCTTCTCGCCCAGAGATCGCCTTTGCAGCCAACCAATGTATACATTAAGACCGACAGGCGGTATGGCGGTGACCGCTGCAAGCGCTCCAGCGGCGCTTCGACCTGATTCTTGACGGAGGCATGTCTCATGAAACTCTTGCGCTATGGACCGAGCGGGCGTGAAAAGCCCGGCCTTCTCGACGCGAATGGCCAGATCCGCGATCTGTCAGCCCTCGTGCCCGATATCGGCGGCGACACCATCTCGCCGGCGGGCCTCAAGCGTCTCTCCGAGATCGATCCGTCCACGCTGCCGGCCGTCGAGGGCAATCCGCGCCTCGGTCCCTGCGTCTCCGGTCTCCAGAAGATCCTGTGCATCGGCCTCAACTATTCGGATCACGCCGCCGAAACCGGCGCGGAGCCGCCGGAGGAGCCGATCGTCTTCGCCAAGGCGCTGAACGCCCTGTGCGGCCCGAATGACGATGTGGAACTGCCGCGCGGGTCCAAGGCGCTGGATTGGGAAGTCGAGCTCGCCGTCATCATCGGCAGCCGCACCAAATATGTCTCCAAGGACGAGGCCATGGACCATGTGGCGGGCTTTGCCGTCATGAACGATATTTCCGAGCGCGACTTCCAGACCAAGCGCTCCGGCCAGTGGACCAAGGGCAAGAGCCACGACACCTTCGGTCCGCTCGGCCCTTGGCTGGTGACCCGGGACGAGGTCGGCGATCCGCACAATCTGGAAATGTGGCTCGACGTGAATGGCGAACGTCGTCAGACCGGCAATTCCAACACGCTGATCTTCGACGTGCCGACCGTCGTCTCCTACCTTTCCCAGTTCATGACCCTGATGCCGGGCGACGTCATCTCGACGGGCACGCCTCCGGGCGTCGGCATGGGCATGAAGCCGCCGGTCTATCTGAAGGAGGGCGACCGGATGACCCTGTCGATCCAGGGTCTCGGCGAGCAGAGCCAGGTGGTCGTTCCGGCCTAAGGCCGGTTCGACACACGCAAGAATAAGCGGCAGGCAAGAGGAGGGCTCGCCCATGGAAATCAAGACCGTCACCCTGATCGGAACGGGCATCATGGGCGCGCCGATGGCCCGCAACATCGCCAAAGCGGGCTTCGAGGTCACCGTGTGGAACCGCACGCGGGACAAGGCCGAGAAGCTCGCCGATGTCGCGACCGTCGCGGACGATCCACGCGACGCGGTCAAGAATGCCGATGCGATCATCACCATGGTCGATAATTCGCCGATCGTGACCGAGATCTATTTCGGCGAGAGAGGCGTCGCGGAGGCCTCCAAGGAGGGTGCGCTCTTCATCGACATGTCGTCGATCCAGCCCTCCGTCGCCCGCGATCATGCCAATGAACTCGAAAGCCGCGGTCGGCGCCATCTCGATGCACCGGTTTCGGGCGGCGAGCGCGGCGCCATCGACGGCAATCTCGCCATCATGGCCGGTGGCAATGCCGACGACTTCCAAACCGCCGAGGCACTTCTCTGCGCCATGGGCCGGCCGACCCATGTGGGCATTCACGGGGCGGGCCAGACCGCCAAGCTCGCCAATCAGGTGATCGTCGCCGTGACCATTGGCGCGGTGTCCGAAGCGATGCTGCTCGCCCAGGAAGGCGGCTGCGATCCGGCCGCCCTGCGCCAGGCGCTGATGGGCGGCTTTGCCACCTCGCGTATTCTGGAGCTTCACGGCGAGCGCATGGTGGAGCGCAATTTCGTGCCCGGCGGGCCGCTTCATCTGCAATTGAAGGACATCGAGAACGCCCTCGAGGTCGCCAAGGTTGCGGGCCTGACCTTGCCGCTGACCGAGAAGACGCGCGACGCCTTCCACGCGCTCGCCCGCGACATGAAGATGGGGCGCCACGACCACTCCGCCTATCTTCTCTGGCTGGAGTCCATCAACGAGGGCAAGCGCCTCGGCTCCGGCCCCACTCAAGAACCCGAAAAGACCGCCTGACGTCCTTCACGTCTTCACGCCCCTTCCCTCATTTTCCCATCGAGGACGCGCCATGACCGACAAGCCGGACCTTCTGCAGATCTCGCCCTTCCCGCCCCATATGGTGGAAGCCCTCGAACAGGACTTCACCATCCACCGCTATTTCGAGGCGGACGACAAGGCCGCGATGCTCGACAAGCTGAAGGACAGCGTCCGCTTCGTGGCGACCGGCGGCCATCATGGCTGTTCGGCCGATGTCATCGCCGCGCTGCCGAAGCTGGAGGTCATCTCCTCCTTCGGCGTCGGGTACGATGCGGTCGATGTGAAGGCGGCGCGCGAACACAATGTGCGCGTCACCAACACGCCCGACGTCCTCAACGATGCCGTCGCCGAACTGACCCTCGGCATGATGCTGGCGCTTTGCCGCCGCATTCCTCAGGCCGATGCCTATGTGCGAGCCGGCGATTGGGTGTCGAAAGGCAATTATCCCCTGACCGCCGAACTCACGGGTAAGCGGGTCGGCATTCTCGGCCTCGGCCGCATCGGCAAGGAGATTGCCCGCCGGGCGCAGGTCTTCAAGATGGAAGTCGTCTATCACGGCCGCACCCATCAGGCGGACGAGCCCTATCCCTTCTATGCCGACCTCACCGAAATGGCCCGCGCCGTCGACTGGCTGGTGGTCATCGCGCCGGGCTCGGCCTCGACCAAGGGGATCGTCTCGCGCGACGTCATGGAAGCGCTCGGCCCCGATGGCTGCCTCGTCAACATGGCGCGCGGCACGTTGATCGACGAGCCGGCCATGGTGGAGCTTCTCAAATCCGGCAAGCTCGGCGGCGCAGCGCTCGACGTCTTCCTGGAAGAGCCGAAAGTGCCGGAAGAGCTTTTTGCCCTCGACAATGTGGTCCTCGCCCCCCACCAGGGCAGCGCGACCCACAAGACGCGCCGGGCCATGGGCGATCTCGTCGTCAAGAATCTGCGCGCCCATCTGAAGGGCGACCCGCTGATCTCGCCGGTGGTTTGAGGTCGGAAGGCTTTATGCCTTGGCATCCCCGGCTCTGTTCTTGCGAGCCGGGGGTGCCCAATGCCCCATCGACATTAACATCTTAAGCCTCAGCGATCTTTGAGCGCGACCGAGCGAAGACGCGCCAAGCTGCGCAGCCCTCACCCTTTGGCCAGACGTAGCGCCACCTCTTTGAAAGCGACGAGCGAGGGCGGCGGGGCGCTGCGCCGGGGCAGAAGCAGGCCCACCCGGCCGGGCTCGCCGACATCACCGGCCTCGTCCTCGATCATCACGACCGTAAGCGGGGCGCCGGAGGCCAGTGAGCGCGCAAGGCGTTCGGGCAGAATGATCGCATGATCGCCGAGCTTGACGAGAGCGGTCAGCGCCAGGATCGAATTGCTGTCGACGGCCGGCGAAATGGTGACGCCAACGGCGGCAAACCGTGTCTCGACGATCGCGCGATTGGTCATGCCCGGCGTCAGAAGACAGGGCTGCAGGGAGGCCGCCTCGCCCCAGTCGACCGAGCGCCGCTTGGCCATCGGATGGCTTTGATGGACGAGGAGACTGGAGCGCTCCTCGACCAAGGGCACATGGTCGAACAGCTCGCTATCGCCCGGCCGCGCATAGCTCAAGCCCGCTTCCAGATCGAGCCGCCCCAGCCCATCAGCAATCTCGCCAGCAGTCTGGGAGAGAATGCGAAAGCGGAGCTTGGGATGCGCCTTCTGGGCGGCCGAGACGAGTTCGGCGGCGAGCGTCAAGGCCGTTGGCACGGCGCCGAGCCGGATCTGCCCGCTTACCTCCCCCGAGGCTCCGTGGACGTCCTCCTTCAGCGCGCGGGTCTCGGCCACGATCCTCAGCGCCCGTTCGTAGATCCGCTCGCCTTCCGGGGTCAGCCCCTGATAGCGCGAGCCGCGCCGCACCAGCGGAGCGCCGAGCTGCTCTTCCAGCGCCCGAATGCCGAAGGAGAGAGTCGGCTGGGTCACGCCGAGGACCTCGGCGGCGCGGCCGAAATGGCGCTCGCGCACGAGGGTGATGAACATTTCGAGCCGATCCTGCATGAGACGGCCTTTCATGAGACGCGATACCGAACAACCATAGAACAAGAAGCCCGCATGGATGAAAACCATGCGGGCCGTGTCATCGCTTCAAGAACCGAAGCTGCGGGCAAGCATAGACCGAGCCATGCTCGCCGATCATCTCGTCATCCGGCAAAGAGATCCATCGCCTTGATCAGCGTCATGACGACGCCCCAAGCCAGGGGAACCCCCACAAAGGCCCAAGCAAGATAGAGCTTGGCCGAACCGGTGGTGGTCGTGGATTCGTTCTGAGCCATCGAGTTCTTCCTCCTCTTTTCGCTTAGGCCGTCGCCGGTTCGGCGGCCAGATGATGCTTCTCATCGACCGGCGTCATCATCAGATTGAGGACGAGACCAACCGCGAGCAGTCCGGCCATGATATACATGGTGACGGTATAGGCCTCGGCCTTCGGCACGCCCGAGGCGATCTGATATTCGCGGATATAATTGACGAGCACCGGTCCGAGGACGCCCGCGACCGACCAGGCGGTGAGAAGGCGGCCGTGGATGGCGCCCACATAGCGCGTGCCGAAGACATCCTTCAGATAGGCCGGAATGGTGGCAAAGCCGCCGCCATACATGGACAGGATCACGGCATAGAAGAGAACGAAGAGCGCGACCGAGCCGATCTGACCGGCGAAGGGAACAGCGGCATAGAGCGCGATGCCGAGGGCAAAGAAGATCATATAGGTCGTCTTGCGCCCGATATAGTCGGAGGTCGAGGCCCAGAAGAAGCGGCCGAGCATATTGAAGAGACTCAAAAGCCCGACGAAACCGGCCGCCGCCGCCGCCGTGATGACGCCCGGAAACATCTCCTGGCTCATCAGCGAGGCCTGTCCGAGAACGCCGATGCCGGCGGTCACATTGAGGCAGAGAACGCCCCAGAGCAGCCAGAACTGCTTGGTCTTCAAGGCCTCGTCCACATGGACATTGGCGCTAGTGACAAGGCCTTTCGACTTGGTCGGGGCGACATAGCCCTTCGGCGCCCAGCCCTTGGCCGGCGTGCGAACGATCGTCGCGCCGACCATCATATAGATGAAATAGATGACGCCGAGGACGAAGAAGGCGCCAGCGACACCCACCTGATTCATCAGGAAGACCGACAGCGGCGATGCGATGAAGGCGCCGCCGCCAAAGCCCATGATCGCCATGCCCGTCGCCATGCCGGGACGGTCGGGAAACCAGGTCATCAGCGTCTTCACCGGCGAGATATAGCCAAGGCCGAGGCCGCAGCCGCCCAGAACGCCATAGCCGAGATAGACGAGCCAAAGCTGGTGCGTCGCAATTCCGAAGCCAGCGACGATAAAGCCACCGCCGAAGAGCAGTGCCGCCGTCGCCATGGTCTTGCGCGGACCGACCTTTTCCACCCATGCTCCGCCAAAGGCCGCGGCGAGGCCGAGAAAGACGATGGCGATCGAGAAGATCCAGCCGAGCGCCGGGATCGACCAATCGGCCGGGGCCGGCTGGTCGCCGCCGATCAGAAGCGACATCGGCTTGTTGAAGACCGAAAAGGCGTAGACCTGGCCGATGCACAGATGCACGCAGAGGGCTGCAGGCGGGACCATCCACCGATTGAATCCCGGCTTGGCGATCGTGCGCTCGCGTGAAAGCCAGCCCGACGACCCGCTGCCGGCCGTTGTTGCCGTAGACATGCTCATCCTCCCATAGAGAATTTCGATCGATCTGAAATGAAGCGATCGATGAAATCGAGCTATAGGAGATCGGAATCCGTCCAAGATGCAAGACAGATTGCAGTCGGAATTGAAAAAATTACAACCAAAATCCTATCAGTGCGGTATTTTGCGCACATGATCTATCCAAGCATGACGCGCTGGCCGCTATGCGTTCAGCATTATCGAGAGCTGATCAGTTTAATCGCCGGGCGCATGAAGGCAGCCTCGAAACCGGCGCGGCACCCACCGGTCATCGCGCCTCATCTCGGCGATTCGGACAATGGAAGATCAACCGTTTGGTGGACGCAAAAATGGCGAGCACCTATCGCACCCGCCATCTCACGATCACTGACCTTTGCGAAGAGCCCCGATCAGTTCGTCTTTCGTCATGCCCGACCGGCCCTCGATGTCCAACTCCTGGGCGCGGTCGTAGAGTTCGTCCTTCGTCCATTTCTCATAGGTTGGACTCTTCCCACCTTTCTTGGACGGGTGCATATTCTCATTAGCCTGCGCGTTCGAAATCGCCGCCGATTTCGACTTCGAATAACCCTGATCGCGTAAATCCTCGTAGAGGTCAGGATTCTTCAGGCTTGGATTGTCTTCATTGTCTTTGCGGGCCATCGGATCGCTCCTTTTGCCAGATCGTCCGGGCGGACACCTCAACGCGGCTCGCGCCCGCCGACGGCATCGGGGGCGCCTAGGCTCTCGTCATCGTCGGGTGAGCGTGTATCGGCTCGCTCCGACGGGTCGATGCCCGCCCCTTCCAGCGTTCCATAGACATGGCCACCGTCCGCCAGGAGATTGAGCGCTTCGTCGATCTGATATTCGAGCGCCGACATATCGGAGCCTCGATCGGCGCTGTCACGAACACCCAGCCGGTTGCGGATGTCTTCGAGGCGCATCTGACGCTCCTCGATCGGCATCGTCTGATCGTTCAAAATATCGTCGATCTCGTCCTGGGTCACCGGCTGCGCGATGCCGGGGCTGTCGGCATCGCCACCCACCGCCTGATCGACGGGAAGGATATCGGCCTGATGAGGGGTCGGGCGGTCGGACATGACGGACTCCTTAGTTCTCTTGCAGAGCACAACGGCGTCAGCGCAGAAGAGTTGCCTCGTTGAGGAGGACGAACGCCGCTGCTCAAAGCCAATTATTGAGCTGTCGCGGGCTCACCGGGCTCGACCGGGCCATCCGGTTCACCGGACGCCTCGATCGCAGGGGCCGGCGACGACATATCGAGTGCGCTCTCGGGATCGGGCGATAGCCAGCCATAGATGCCAAGACCGATAAAGACGACGGCACAGAGCGCCAAGGCGACGATCAGGATCAGAAGGATTGGCGTCCCCTTGCTGCCCTGACGAGTCTCTTTCGGATCGAAATCGGACATGGAGGCGAGTGACCTTTCCCGTCTCTTTCAAAAACAAACGACCGGGGCGCGCCCGTCGGCACGCCCCTTGCAAAAAATCGGCACAATACAATCAAAGACCGAGCGCCCGGATCGCCATCCTAACGCGAATGGCGGAGAACCAGTGGGTGCGCGATGCGGCGCCGAGTTTCAGGCAACCATCGCCTTCTCGATCTGATCGATCGGATGATTGGTCAGATCCTTGGAAATCTCGCCGACCACGCGGTCCTTGACCTCCTTGTGGAGTTGGTCGCGCAACTCGCCCAGCGTCTTGGCCGGGGCGACGAGCACGATCCGTTCGAAGCGCTTCTTATGGGCCATCTTATAGAGGATGTCGGAGAGTTCGGCGGCGAAACGCTCCTTTTCCAGCTGGTGGAAATCGGTATCTTCCACAGCCGATCGATGGTTCACCCCACCATCGGAGAGGCGGCCGGGTCGGTTCGCGCTCTGCTCACGGTCGCTCGGATTGTCGTGCTCCTCGACGCGCTGCACCTCGAAATTGGGCAGTTCGGCATCGCCGAGATTCTTCAAAAACAAGGCCTTCTCGCCATCGGCGATCAGCATCCAGGTCTCATAGTCGACTTTGACATCGCTCATGACGTGTCCTCCGACATTTTGTTGTGTTTGAATGCCCTGAGGCTTCGGGCGGACCTCGAAAGGCCAGCCCGTGAAAGGCCTAGAATCAGACGCCACATGTTTGAGGCGGCCCGCCCCGAATGCCTCAGAACTCGTCGTCGCCTTTGATAGCGACCCATGCGCCATAACCGAGGCCGGCAAGAAGCGGGATCAGCATCAGCGACCTGCGCCGCTTGACCGCCCGCAACAGCTGCGGTGCGTTCGACAGAGCCGAAACGCCGGCGATGGAGGCGATATCGCGTTTCATCCGATCTTCAGCCCGTTTGGCCGGTTTGCGGCGCACGACGATGGTCGCGATCCAAATCAGGACAATGACACCCAAGCACACGCCCGCCATCGTCAACGCCGCTGCCAAAGCGCCCATCTCGGCCGACACCACGACGAAAAGCGCCGTGATCAGGAAAGCCACCAGTAGGAGCGCGAAGACCACCATCACCGCGTAAAGGATCGCCAGGCGCTTCATGCGGGCGAGATAAATCCCGAGCTCGCCCTGGATCAGCTTGGTTACAAGGAACCACATGGGCGATCAGCGGAACAGGCGAGCGTAGAGATATCCGACCGCAGCCGCGATCAGCACGCTCTTGATCGGCTCGTCGCGAATGCGATCGCTCATCTGCTCTTCCAGGTCGGAAGCAGCATCCTGGGCTTGGCGCAGATAGCGCTCGCCCTGGGCCTTCACGTCGTCGCGCAGGGCATAGGCCTGGCCGCGGGCGCCTTCGGCACGATGCGTCGCCATCTGCTTGAGCGAGTCGGTGATGCCCGACACATCCTCACGAAGCTTGGCGATCTGCGCTTCCAGCTGTTCGCGATCGCTCTGTCCCGCATGCGTGCCGGGTCCGGCGCCCATCGTCCCGCCGGTGGTCGACGTGCCCTGGGGGTGCGGGGTCGTGTCCGATGCCATATCGCAACCTTTCGATTCTCGTGTGATCTTCATCGCCGCTCGAAGCACGTGCGGCGCTTGCGAACGAAACCATCTAAAGGACGGAATGTTCCAGCCGCCGGCCGCCTATTCGCTCGCCGAAGAACGAGTTCGTTCGAACCGCCGCCGAGACAAGGGCGGACAAGTACCCGACCACGCAAAAAAGCCCCGCGTCAGCGAGGCTTTTTCACAGTTCGAAGGCAAATGGATCAAAGGGGAACGCGCTTGAGGCACCCCCTTTGTCAGCTTAGGCAGCCGGCGCGACGCCGATGATCTGTGAGGAGATCGCGTCCGGCCCATATTCGCCATCGCCGTCAATCTGCAGAAGCTCGGCAAGCCGGGTTCTGGCGCGCGACACGCGACTCTTGATGGTACCGACGGCGCAGTGGCAGATTTCCGCTGCTTCCTCATAGGAAAAGCCAGAGGCTCCAATCAGGATCAACGCCTCGCGCTGATCGTCCGGAAGGCGGTCGAGCGCCTTGCGAAAATCCTGCAGGTCGAGATGGCCCTGCTGCTCCGGGTGGCCGGCGAGCTGCATGGCATGGACACCGTCGACGTCCTGAACCTCTCGGCCCTTCTTGCGCATCTGGGTATAGAACTCGTTGCGCAGGATCGTGAACAGCCAAGCCTTCAGATTGGTGCCGGGCTGGAATGTGTGCTGCTTGTCCCAGGCCTTGACCAGCGTCTCCTGAACCAGATCGTCGGCTCTGTCGAAAGAGCCGGCAAGCGAGGCCGCGAAGGCACGCAGGTTCGGAATGACCTCAAGCAGCTCCTTTCGGAAGTCGTTGTCGGTGGTCATTCGCCATCCTTGTCCTGAACGTCTGCGTTGCGGCTCTCGGCCTGATCCAGGCGCTCGAGAAGGGACAGGAACCGATCGGGGACCGGCTCGGCCGCCACATCGTTGTAATAGGCCTTAAGGCGATCGCCGATCGCGCTCGGCAGTGCGAATGTCATTTCGTCGCCCTTATCGCTCTGTTCCGGATGCCCGGAGGAAGGCTCGCTTCCCGCCTTTTCGCGATCGTCCATGGTCAGTCCCGGCGCGTCTTTCATGTCATTGGGTCTCGTCGAAGACTTCATTGTGTTCCGATCTCGGCTCGCCACGTCATCTCGCTCACGACATCCAGGTCCCGACCGGCATCGTGCGAGCCTCGTCGGTCGGAGTACTTAAGCGACCCGGGCCGTGTCTCAAGTCTGGCATGTCTTGAGACTGGACCGATTTCGCGGGGGCCGAAGTCCTGACGCACCGTTCACGAAACCGACCGAGGCACTTCACTTCGGGCTTTTCATCCCCATAACAAGCGACATCGCACTGTGTTCCCATGAAGTCAGTTTCGAGGGAACTCAGCGGGCCGGCGCGCATTGTTCGCCGACCTAGGTTTCAACAAATCGACACGAGGGGAGTATTCATGTCGATGTCATCCCGCATAGCGCCGCATATTCCCTATCTTCGGCGCTATTCACGGGCCCTTACCGGTTCTCAGGCGAGCGGTGACGCCTATGTCGCGGCGGTGTTGGAAGCGCTGATCGCCGATCCGTCACTGTTCCCCGAGGACCAGTCGCCGCGTATCTCGCTCTATAAGCTCTTCTCGTCGCTTTGGCAGTCGCTGGACGTCAACATTCACGAAGAGGCTCCGACGAGCGCCTGGGAAGAAAAGGCCTCGCGCAATCTGAAGGCGATCGCGCCCCTGCCGCGTCAGGCCTTCCTTCTCGTGGCGGTGGAAGGTTTCACCACCGAGGAAGCCAGTCTGATCCTCGGCAAGAGCGACACCGAGTTCTCCGAACTGATCAGTCAGGCTAGCGCCGATATCGGTCGCCAGGTCTCGACCGAGATCATGATCATCGAGGACGAACCGCTGATCGCGATGGACATCGAGCAGATGGTCGAGGGTCTCGGCCATACGGTCACGGGGGTCGCCCGCACTCATAAGGAGGCGATCAGCCTCTTCGAAAAGCAGCAGCCCGGCATGGTGCTCGCAGATATCCAGCTCGCCGATGGCAGCTCCGGTATCGACGCGGTCAACGACATTTTGAGCCACGTCTCGGTGCCGGTGATCTTCATTACCGCCTTCCCGGAGCGGCTTTTGACGGGCGAGCGGCCCGAGCCGACCTTCCTGGTCACCAAGCCGTTCAATCCGGACATGGTCAAGGCCTTGATCAGCCAGGCCTTGTTCTTCGAGAGCGACCGCAAGGTTGCGGCCTGAGGCAATGGAGCCCGCGGGCACGTCGCATGCCGCCACCTCCCCGGTGGCGGCGCGTATGCGTCCGAACGGAGCCAATGAGTTCAAGCGTGGTCTGATGGTATCGACGAAGGTCATGAGAGCGGTCGCGAACACGGATATGGCCGTGTTCCGGCAGGATCGTGACCTGCGTTATTCCTGGGTCTGCAATCCGGGTGGGTCCTTTCTGGCAAACGCAGGCGACGGCACGATCGACGCCGACATTCTCGAAGGACAGGCCGCGGCGCGCTGCCTTGCCATGAAACGTCAGGTTCTGGAGACCGAGCGGCCGGTCCGCTTCGAACTTCTGATCGAGAATGCGCGGTCCGTGCGCTGGTACGACATTCGTCTCGACGTGGACCGGAGCGAAGAGGGTGTCGTCGACGGCATTCTCGGCACCTCCGTCGAAATCACCGAGCAGAAGCGGCGCGAAGAGACACTGAAGACGCTCCTTCGGGAATTGTCCCATCGTTCGAAAAATTTGCTTGCGATCATTCAAAGTCTTGCCAGTCAGACCGCTCGCCATTCCCTCACCGTTCCCGAATTCCTGGTCCGTTTCCGGGGCCGCATTCAGTCGCTCTCCTATTCCCAGGACATCGTGACCGACACCGACTGGCGCGGGGCCGATCTCGCCCATCTCATCGCCCTCCAGGTCGAACGCTATGCGCCGGATGGCATGCAGCAGATCGCGGCCGATGTCGCACGTGTCTATCTATCGCCAACTGCATCCCTGCATGTGGGCCTCGCCCTTCACGAATTGGCGGTGAATGCAGCCTCCTACGGATCGCTGTCCGTGCCCGGTGGCAAGATCTCGATCAATGCCGATTTCGAAGAGGTCGAGGGCGGACAGGACCTCGTGATCCACTGGAAGGAAAGCGAAGGGCCGCGGGTGCGCTCGGACCGCGACCCACGCTTCGGCACGTCGACCCTAGAGCGCATCGTGCCCAATGCCGTCGGTGGCAGCGCCAAGCTGACCCATGAACCCGATGGCGTCCATTATGTGTTGCGGATTCCTGACAGCCAGTTCGAGATCATCGACGCGCCTGCCGCCCAAAAGGCGTGAGCCCAGCGCTCGGTCTTGCTCTCTTCGACCCTTATCCGTCGAAGACCACGCACATCCCGCATTCCAGGAGCCATTACTGGCCGGTGAAAAACGCGGATCTTTGCGGAATGCGAAGACACCGGCCATTCCGTCACGGCCAAAACCGGCTCGCGGCCGAATGACTGCGTCTGATCGATCTGCGAACCATGTCCAGCCTATGCACCAGTCTCATCGAACGGGGTATGGCGGATACTCCGTACTCCCGAGTCAGGCTTTCGCCTTCGTCGCGCTCGCCTTGGCAAGGCTCCGGGCCTACGAGACGGCTCGATATGTTCGATTGAGAGATGTGTAAATGTCGTAAGGTGCGACGCTGGACGGTTCTTGGCCAATGAGGCTTCTCTGTCTTGAGACGCCTGTCGCTGACAGCGAACCAATGCACGGCCACGGCCTTCTCAGTTAAAGGTTTACTGGGACTCGCGCTCTGAAAAAAATCGTGAACGGGCCGAATCAGGCGAATGAAACGCGGCAATGAGGAAACCACTGCGCGATCAGCGCGTTATGTCAGCAAGATAGTATGGCTCACGCGATATGACGCATCGTCACGCAAATTTGAGCCTGTGACCCAGGCGCAACGGAACAAATTCTTTTCTATTGTGTTTGGTATTCGACATGGAGAGGTTTCATGGAACACATCGCTGCTTTGATGCTGCTCGTCGGCTGCTCTTCTGACTTGAATTCGTGCAACGAAATTCCCGTGCCCGTGCCTGCTTATGAGACACTGGCAGATTGCGAACGCGAGCTGCCTCTGCAGGTGAGGCTTTCGGATTCTGCCATGCCGAAAGTTTACGGCGCTTGTAAGGCGATCGAACCAGAAATGTTCGAACAATCAGCGTCCCTCGAATGGTCGGTTACCCGAGATGGCCGTCTTGGCATCGAAATTGTTGCGGACGACGCCCGGCAGATCGCTTCGCGCTGAACCGCGACCGCGCTTAACAGTGCTTGGCAAGCGAGCTCTGAGCTCCCACCCAACGCCGCAGCAACCAGGGAAGCGGGCCGAAAAGATATTTTGAGGGCCCGTAGAGCGTCGTCGAAATATATTTTGAAAGATGCGTGAGGGGTCGTGACGCGCGCTCGCGCCGCCCTTTCAAAAGTTGGCTTCGCTGAACACGATGAGGCTCCGAGGTTGCGGATTGACATGAGGTCTCCCGCCTCTCCCCGAGACCTGCCTTTTCTCATAAAGACCTGAAGCGCTTATCCGAAGAGTTCGAGGTCGCCTGCGTCCGACCCAGCGTTGTCATTGAGGGGCGACGAGCCGTCCATGTTGAGGCGCCGTTTCAGATCCGCGAGCCGGACCTGAGCCAGGGCATTTTCCATGGCGACGGCGAGGTTTTCAGACATGTCCTCGCCAAGCACGGACATGAAATCCGCGAGGTTTTCTAGCGTCTGTTGGGTGCGGTCGATGCTTTGAACGACGCGTATCCCTTCCCCTTTGATCTCTCCCTCGGCGAAGACGACATCGTGAAGATTTTCCGTCGCCTCCGCGAGCTGGCGCAGTTCCGCAGACAGAATTCGCATGAGCTCGGAAACATTGACGGACGACATCGGACCTCTCCCAGGAATGGCGAGCATGTGACGGCTTAAAAGAGCTCCACGGCGCCGACGCTTGCGGTCGGACGTGTGGGCTTTGCCACCGGGATCTTCGGCATGGTCGCGCGTTCGAAGAACAGCTGGCGCGCACGACCACTCGCCGGCCAATATTCGATACGCCGACCGCGATCGCCGCCGACGCTGCCGCCGACATTCGCGATACCTTCCATCTTCAGAAAGCGCTCGGCGAATTCGATGTTCTTGGCGCCGATGTCGGACAGGCCGTCCACCGTGCGCGCTCCGCCGAAAAGCTTGGCTTCCAGATGGCCGCGACGGGCTCCGCGCTTCAAGAGCTCGTTGACAAGGAGCTCCATCAGATAGAGCCCGAAGCTTTCCGCGCGCGAACCCTGGCTATCCGAGGCTCCCGGCAGGAGGAAATGGTTCATCCCGCCGATCCCGGCTCCCGGATCGCGCATACAGGCCGAGACGCAGGAGCCCAGAAGGGTGGTGAGGACCGTCTCGTCGCCGCCTTCGACGCGAGCCTCCCCTTGCATGACGTGGATTCGACTCACCGCGCCTCTCCTTCTTACTGGAGCCGGCCGACGACGGCTTCGATGGTCTTTTTCAAAACCGGGACCGTGATCGGCTTGGCCAGGAAGTTGTTGACGCCGAGCTGAGCCGCCTTCTGGACGAGTTCGCGATCGCCCTTCGAGGTCAGGATGATGAAGGGCACCTTCTTCGTCGCCGGATAGGACCGGATCGCCTTGAGAAGCTGGATGCCGTCGATCTTCGGCATGTTGAAGTCGGAGATGATGATGTGGCACGGCGTCGCCATCATCGCCTTCAGAGCTTCCTCGCCGTCAACGGCGAAGACGATCTGCTTGATGCCGAGTTGCTCCAACGCATCGCGAATCAACATGCGGCTTGTGCGGTGGTCATCGACGATCAACACTTTGAGTTGGTCTTTGATGCTCATGATCCGATCCTTTTCGCCGCAGTTAACGCGGAAATCGTGAAGAAAGTCCTCATCGGGAGGACGTGGTTTATGGCGCGACCCTCAGGCCGCAGCGCTCAAGCAAAGATCTGACGAGCGATCCTGCCGAGCGGCAGCCGCTTTTCGGCGGCTCCGATTTCGAATGCGACACGCGGCATGCCGTAGACGAGCGAGGTCTCCTCATCCTGGGCAAGGGTCTTTGCGCCGGCTTGACGCATTTCCAAGAGGCCTTGGGCGCCGTCCCGGCCCATCCCGGTGAGGATGCAACCCACCGCGCGCCGGCCGAAAGCCTTGGCGAGCGACGCCATCATCACGTCGACGGAGGGTCGATGGCCTGAAACCGCCTCTTCGGCCGCCAGCGAGATGAAGGGCTGGCTCCCTTGCTTCACGCGCAGATGCCGCTCGCCGCCCGGGGCGAGATAGACATGGCCGCGCCGCAGTGGTTCGCCGTCCCGCGCCTCGGTCACCGCCGCGGGGCAAACCCGGTCGAGCCGCTGGGAGAACGAGCCCGTAAAGGCGGCGGGCAGATGCTGCACGATGACGGTCGGCGGGCAATCCGCGGGAAAATCCGCCAGAACTTGAAGAAGGGCTTCGACGCCGCCGGTCGACGAACCGATGCCGATGACGTCCATCTGATAGTTAGCGCCAGATCTGGCGACCGCGGCCGGACGATCGACGACGATCGGAGCGGCCCCAGCCATTGCCGGGGCGCGGACCTGGACCGGGGCGGCGGCAGGCGCAGCTTGTGCCCTCAAGGCGCGGCGGCGACGCTCGAGAGCCGGACGAGCGCGGGCCGCTTCCTTGACGAGCCCCGGCAGCGCCTGAAACATCGTGTCGCGGGCGCTTGGCTTGGCCACACAGTCGAAAGCACCGATCTCGAGCGCGGCGAGCGTGACGGCGGCACCGGGCGCGGTCAGGTTCGACACCATGATCACCGGCGTTGGACGCAGCTGCATGATCTTCTGAAGGAAGTCGATGCCGTTCATATTCGGCATCTCCACATCGAGCGTGACGACGTCGGGATCGAGCGCCTTCATCTTCTCTCTGGCTTCGAAAGGATTGGAGGCCTCGCCGACGACGCGAATCTCTGGATCCTGACTGAGGGCGTGACGGATCAGGGCACGCATGGTCGCCGAATCATCGACGACGAGGACGCTCGCGGAAGGCATTCTCCAGTTCTCCTCATTCGCAACGGAGCCTCGAGGGCGGTCCGTCATCCCTTTTTCCGGTAGGAAGTGTTCGCGTCGTAGGCCATCGCCGAAAGGGCAGGCCCCGACAGGCGCTCGGAATGCCCCACATAGAGATAACCGCCTGCACGAAGCTTCTCGCAGAAGCGCTCCCAGACCTTCTCACGCGTCTTCTGATCGAAATAGATCGTTACGTTGCGGCAGAAGATGGCATCGAATTGCCCCTTCATAGGCCACGAACCATTGAGGTTCAGTTCACGGAAGGCGACGATGGAGCGCATCGCGTCCACCACCTCGAACTCGGCCTCGCCGTCGCGGCTGCGACCGCCGGCGGACCGGAAGAATTTGCGCCGCATCTCGGCCGGGATGGAAGCCAGGGCGCTTTCGCCATAGACGCCGGCCCGGCCGGTGGCCACGACATTGGGATCGATGTCGCTGGCCAGGATGCGCACGTCGTAGCGCCCAGCATCGGGCAACATGGAGAGGATCGTCATGGCGATCGAATAGGGCTCGTGCCCGATCGAACAGCCCGCCGACCAGATGCGGACCCGGCCGCCCCGCTTGGCCGCATCCAGCAACGGCGGCAGGAATGTCGATTTCAAATGCTCGAAATGATGGTTTTCGCGAAAGAAGTGGGTGACGTTCGTCGTCAGCGCGGCGAGCATCGCCATGCGCTCTTCAGTATTGTTCTTGTTTCCGACAAGCTCGCAATATTCGGCGAAGCTGTTCAGACCATGAACACGCAAGCGCTTGGACAGGCGGGAGTAGACGAAGGTCGACTTGGTTTCGGCGAGGAAGATACCGGCATCCTCGTAGAGCATACGGGCGATCGCCTTGAAGTCCGCCTCGGTCATGGCGAACTCGCCATTCGGCGTGCCGACCTTCTTGTTATCGGCCGCCTTCGTGGCCAAGCCGCCGTCCAGCTTCAACGCCCCCACCGTCTGTCGTCCTCATCTTAGAGGCGCGGTCAGCCCGTTCGAAGGCGATACCGCGCATATCCCGACCATGTCGGATCGAAGTTTCAGCATCGGGCTTCTTCGAAGATCCGATGCAAAGATCGTGCGATAAGCCGAGCCGTCTCGTGGACCTGCCCGAACCGGATCGACCTCGATCAGGCCGCCATCTGCAGCTGCGGCAGAACGGCCTCAGTCGCGATCAGCGAGATCATCCGGCCTTCCATCGCCATCACGCCGCGCACAAAGGTCTTGGCGAGATCGGACGCCAGATCCGGCGTCGGCTGAAGCGCGTCGTCGGTGACCGTCAGGATGTCGGACACGGCGTCGACGAGAAGGCCGAACAGCTGCTGGTCGACACGCACCACGATGATGACCGAGCGAGCGGTCGGATCGGTGCGCTGGAAGCCCAGCCGCGCTGCCAGATCGACGATCGGCAGGACCGCGCCGCGCAGATTGATGACACCGTTCACATAGGACGGCGCGTGTGGCAGCGGGGTCGCCGGGGTCCAACCGCGGATTTCGCGGACGGACATGATGTCGACGCAGAACTCTTGCTCGCCGATGCGAAACGCGATGAGCTCGCGGGCGAACTTGTGGTCGATGCGGCCTTCGCGGCCGTTTGCCGCGACGGGCGTGTTGGTGTTGCTCATGGCGCCTACTCCGCTGCCTGTTGCATGCCGGTGAAGAAGGATGACTGATCGACGCGCGAGGTGGCGACGACGGCGTCGACATCGAGGATGAGGGCCACACGGCCATCGCCCAGGATCGTCGCCGCGGCGATGCCGGGCACGCGTCCGTAATTGGCTTCGAGGGACTTGATCACGACTTGGCGCTGACCCTGGATGGCGTCGACGAGAAGCGCCGAGCGGCTTCCGTTTTCGGCCTCGACCAGGATTGCGACCCCCTCGGTCGCGCTGGCCGGCTCCCAGGAATAGCCGAGCTCGCGGCCCACATCGACGAGCGGCAGGAAGGCGTCGCGAACCTGGATGAGGCGCGAGTCGCCACCAAAGCCCTTCACTTCGTCCTTCTTGGGCTGCAGCGTCTCGATGATCGCCGTCAGCGGAACGACCACCGTCTGCTCGCCGACCGAGACGATCATGCCGTCCAGAACGGCGAGCGTCAGGGGCAGGCTCATGGTGAAGGTCGAGCCCTTGCCGGGCTTGGAGGTGATCGAGACACGGCCGCCGAGCGCCTGGATCGAGCGCTTCACCACATCCATGCCGACGCCGCGCCCCGAAAGCTGGGAAATCTGGCTGGCGGTGGAGAAGCCGGGCAGGAAGATGAGATTGTCGATCTCGTCGTCGGAGAGATTGGCGTCGGGCGGGATCAACCCCTTATTTCCCGCGATCTCCTTGACCTTCTTGCGATTGATGCCGGCGCCGTCATCGCTGATCTCGATGACGATACGGCCCGAGCGATGCATCGCCGCGACCTTGACCGTGCCTTCCTCGGCCTTGCCGGCGGCGAGGCGATCCTCGGGTTTTTCAAGCCCGTGGTCGATCGCATTCCGGATCATGTGGGTCAGCGGATCGGCGAGGCGCTCGATGACAGTTTTGTCGACCTCGGTCCATTCACCTTCGGTGACCAGCTTGACCGATTTGCCGGAAATGTCGGCGACCTCGCGAACGAGACGCGGCAGGCGCTGGAACACGGACTTCACGGGCTGCGCCCGGATGGCCATGACGCTGTCCTGGATCTCGCGGGTCAGCTGTTCCAACTCGTCGAAGCCGACGGCGACCTCCGAGGCCCTGGCGAGACCGGCCTGATAGGCGCGCTGAGACAGCATCACCTGATGGATGACCAATTCGCCGACGAGATCGATCAGCCGGTCGACGCGTTCCAGATCGACTCGGATCGTCTGGCCGGGGCTGGGCGCGCTGGCACTGGCCTTCTCGGTCTCCGCCTTCGGGGCCTTTACCGTTTCGGCGCTCTTGTCCGGGGCGGCTTCGGCCTTGGGAGCCGGAGCTTCGGCGCTCGCCTCCTCCTTTGGCTCGCGCTCGGCGACCGCGGCCATGATGTCGCTGACGCTCTCGGCCTCTGAAGCAGTCTTTAGAAGCGCGGCAAGATCCTCATTGGGCTCCTCGGAGCCGTCTTCGGCCTCACCGCTCTCGTCGTTTCCCTCGAGCGCACCGAAGGCATCGGAGCCGAAATTGAAGTCTTCGCCGCCGGAGACCCGTGACAGAAGCGCTGCGATCTCGGGATCGATGCCTTCGAGGTCTATTTCCTGGCGGACGATCGGACCTTCCATCGGCTCGATCATCAGCTCGCAATCGAACTCGACGAATTCGAAGACCTCGCGGATCTTCTCCTCCGAATGCTCGGTTTCGAGCTCGATGGTGAAATTGAGATAGGCCCCCTCGGGATCGAGATGCGGCAGGAGCGGCACCTCGGAAGAGTCGCAATGGACAGTGCCGACGCCGAGTTCGAGAAGGTCGCGAATGACGCGGCTCGCCTCGTTGGCCTTGGCATAGAGCCGGTCATGGGGACGGAACAGGATGCGGAACCGGTTGCCCGGCATGTCGCCCATCAGCTCGGAGAGGTCAACGGCGACGGGGGTGAAGTCGAAATCGCCCATGCCGTCGTCATATTCCACCGACGAGGATGAGGCGGCAGGCGCGCCGGCGGCCGGGGGCTCCTCGCCCTTGGCCAGAGCCACGAGCGCCCGCAATTCGCCGGCGAGCGCCTCGTTCTTCTCCTTGTCGGTGTTGCCGCCGTCGCGCGCCGCCGAGACGAGGTCCGCCAGGGCGTCGGCCGAGCGCAGCATCACCTTCAGAACCGTCTCGGACGCATCGAGACGGTTCGAGCGAAGCTCGTCGAGCGTGGTCTCGAAGATGTGAGCGAAGGCCACGAGCTCGTCGAGGGAGAAGGCGCCAGCGCCGCCCTTGATCGAGTGAACGGCACGGAAGACCGCATTCACCGTGTCGGAATCGGCTTCACCATTCTCGATTGCGAGTAGCCCGGCCTCCAATTCGGCGAGCTGCTCCGCGCATTCCTCGAAAAAGGTCTGCCGGATTTCCTCCATCGCATCCATCGTCTTGTCCACCCTCAGCAAACGGTCGGCCCTACGGGGCGCGGGCTCTTAGCTACTAGCGACGGGGCCTTGCCCGATCCTGAGCAAGGTTACGCAGCGACGCGGTTGATGGCGTCGACGAGCTTGGTCGGATCGAAGGGCTTGACGATCCAGCCAGTCGCACCGGCGAGGCGCGCACGCTGCTTCTTCTCGCCATCGCTCTCGGTCGTCAGAACGAGAATCGGGATCGCCCGATATTCGTCATTGCCACGCACCGACTCGATGAACTGGAAACCGTCCATGCGGGGCATGTTGATGTCGGTGATGATGACGTCGGGATCCTGGTCGAGACCTTCGAGGACTTCGACGCCATGCTGGCCGTCCTCGGCCTGGATCACGTTGAACCCCTGCGCGACCAACGTCGCCCGGAGCATCTCCCGCATCGTACGGGAATCGTCGATTGTCAGGATGGTGCGGCTCATCGTGTGATTTCCTTCTCCATAACGGCCTCGGGGGTCAGACCCAGGAGCGCCAAACCGGTACGAAATTGAGGGGACGGGTCGACGAGGGCGATTGGTGCCATATCGTCTTTCCAGGTCGCGGCGACGGACATCAGGATTTGCACGCATTGCGCGCCCACCTTCTCGACACCCGAGGCATCGAGATTGAGCGGCATCCCGCGAAAGCCGGACAGGTTTTCGGCTAGCGGGCCGGCGGCCTTCAGATCCATGACCGCGGGAAGCGCCACGGTGATGGGTTCGTTCAACATGAATTCAGACATTCAAACGGTTTCCCAACTGTCGGTCGAGGCAGAGAGACGCGTCCGACGGATTTTATCGATCAGGCGCTGAGCGCGAGGCTTCAAACGGCATGCGGCTTCGAGCCTTGCCTTCGGACACCCCCGGCGCGACGTCCCCGACCGTCCGGTTCCAGGACTTGCCACCGCCCAAAGCCGCGCTTGGCTTTATTAAAGACGCCGGTTGGTTGATTTTCCGTGAAGGATTGATCTTACGCGAAAAAACAGAAGCCGGACTCACGGTATGACGGGTCCCGACCTGGCGTCGACGCATGGCGAGCGACAGAAAGGGATGAGCATCGCCTTGCACGCCCTTTCCCCCCTGCCCGGCACCGAACAACGCCTCCGCCGCGACGATGACCGATCGCATGAGAAGCGATACCCCAAAGTAAAGGGCCGCGCTCGCCGCGATCAGTGTTCCCAGAATGAGGAGGTCATGCCATGCCATCACATCGGCCCCATAGCGGCCGCTTCAGCATGGCCGTCTCGTAAGGGGCGACCATAAGGCCCGTGTCCTAAACAATTCTTAGTGAGACGCCGCAAGCGTCTCACAAAGGCGATGCCGCTAAGCCAAAAGACCGACCGGCTCTTGACCTGTGACGCATCTGCTTCGATCGATAGTCTAAGAAGACAGAGAGGCGCCCAGCTCCGCCATCAGGCGGGAGCGGCGCGACGCGAGGGGAGAAACCATGGTTGAGATGCGCGGTGACAAGCCGTCGGTTCTGGTGTTCGGATCCCTCAATGTGGACTGGGTCTGCCGGGTCGAGCGGATCGCACCGCCAGGCGAGACCGTATTGAGCCCGACCTATACCCAGCTCTTCGGCGGCAAGGGCGCGAACCAGGCCGTCGCGGCGGCGAGGGCCGGCGAGGACATGGTCGCAGTCGCGATGGTCGGCGCCGTCGGCGAGGACGATCTCGGCGAGGCGGTGATCGCCAATCTGGCCGAAAACGGCATCGACACGGCCGGCATCTTGCGTTCCGTCGAACCAACAGGCGCGGCCTTCATTTCGATCGACAAGCATGGCGAAAACGCGATCACGGTGGCGAGCGGGGCCAATCGCGCTCCGTCCGCAGCCTCCGTCCCGGCCTTTGCCCTGAATGCGCGCACGGTCCTTGCCTTGCAGATGGAGGTGCCGGAAGCGGCCTCGCGAGACGTGGCGCGCCTGGTGAGACAGGCCGGTGGGCGGACGGTCCTCAATCTGGCGCCGGTTCCGCCCGATCTCGACGACAAGCGGCTGCGGGCCCTGTGCGAATCGATCGACTGGCTGATCGTCAATGAGAGCGAGCTTGCCGCGGCGGCCCGATGCCTGGAGGGCTCGATCGACGCCCCCCATGACATTCAAACGCCGGAAGAGACGGCCGCTTTGGCTCGGCGGCTTTCGAGCGCGCTCAGCGTCGGCATCGTGGCAACGCTCGGCCCGCGCGGTGTCGTTGCGATCCCGCTTGCCGGAGAGGTCGTCACCGTTCCCGCCCTTCGCGTCCAAGCCGAAGACACGACCGGGGCGGGCGACACCTTTTGCGGGGTCTTCAGCACCGCCCTCGCCGAAGGGCTGGAGGTCAAAGACGCGCTCAGCCGCGCGGCAGCGGCCGCCTCGCTCGCCTGCCGCAAAGTCGGAGCCCAGAGCGCCATGCCGAAGCGCGCCGAGATCGACGCGGCCTTGGCTGGCGCCGCAGACGGATGAGCGCCGGGCGCTTGATTGGTCGGGCCGAATGGGCTTGGTTGAACCCGTGCGTTCGAAACACACGAAGCTCGAAGAGGATCGGCCGGTGACCATGTCCCCCGAAACGACGGCATCCGCCGAGACGTCAGCCGGCGATACGATGGCGGCCGTTCGGCCGGCCGAAGGCCTGTCCCAGAACGCGCGCTATGCGCCGACGTCGCGGCTGATCCATTGGGCGGTCGCCGCGCTCGTCCTTGTCGTTTGGCCGCTCGGCTTCGTCATCGAATTCGTCCAGAACGACTCCAAGACGCCTTTCTACTTCCTGCATGAGTCCTTCGGCTTTCTGATCCTCTGGCTGATGCTGGTCAGGGTCGTGGTGCGTATGATCCGCGGCACGCCGCCGCAGCCGCCCATGCCGCGCTGGCAGAAGATCACCGCCGAGAGCGTCCATGGGCTTCTCTATGTGGCCTTGTTCCTGCAGCCGATCTTCGGTTTCCTCGCCACCAATGCCTTCGGCTTTCCGCTCGACTGGTTCGGGATCGTCACCGTCTGGAGTCCGGTCGGCAAGTCCGAGACATGGGCCCCGATCTTCATGGGGGTCCATGTGGCGCTCGGCTATGCGATCCTGGTCCTGTTCGTCTTGCATCTCGGCGGCGTTCTCCACCATCACCTGTTGAAGCGCGACGCGATGCTTTACCGAATGATCTGAAGGAGATCAGGCGGCCGGCAGGGCAAGGCAATCGAGATGGCCGACGACGCATCGGCTCGTCGCGATCCGCTCGGTTCGCACGCCCAGCCAGTCCTGCGCCGCCTCGCCGGAAACGCGGCCCGTCTCCCGAGCCGCTTGGGCGAGGCCTTCCAGAAAGCGCTCCTGCAGACCGGCCTGATCGGGGCCGAGATCCCAAGGGGTCTGCGCCGTTTCGACCATGAAGCCAGCTTGTCGCGCTAAGCGCGCGATCGCGGGGCCGGAATCGGGCCCCAGGGCGGGGCCGAAACCCTTGTCGCCCCGTTGGTGATGGTTGAAGGCGGCAACGATCGCCTCGTCCATCGGATGCGGCTCGGACCATGTGGTGGTCCCGTCGTAATTCAGCGCGGCATAGAGGCCGGCGCCGATGCTCTTAAGCGCTTCGATGAGGTTCGCCACGAAGCCGTCCGAACAGAGATCGAACAGGGCCGAGGCCGTGACCAAACGGGCGCCGGAGAGAATTTCTCGGTCGAGATGGGCGAGATCGGCGGTGACCGTCTCGACCCTAGCGCCGTCCGGGCGTCTCTGGCTGGCCTCCGCCAAAAGCGCCTCGTCATTGTCGACAAGCCGCCAGCGCCAACCATGGCCCGTTTGGCCGAAAGCTCTAAGGGTCGAGCCGGTTCCGCAGCCGAGATCGACGACCAGCGGCCGAGGTTCCTCCCCAGCGTCCATATGGTGGGCGGCTCGACGCAGGAGGCTCGGAGCACGCGCCGCATGATCGGCCGGCTCGCGCAAATCGAGCCAGCGGGCTTCGAAGCCGCTCATCGGCGAAACTCCTTCAAGAGATCGGCGACGATCCGCGCCGTGTCTGACCAATCGGGCAAACGCATGCCTTCCGCGCGTCCGCTCGCCGAAAGCTGCGCCCGGCGCTCCGGTTCGTCGAGAAGCGAGCGAAGCGCATCGGCAAAAGCGTCCACATCGCCTGGCTCGACGAGAATCCCGGCGCTTTCGGGCACCACGTCCGGGATGGCGCCGCCCCGACAGGCGACGATCGGCAGGCCATGGACGAGGGCTTCGGCAAAGACCATGCCGTAGCCTTCATAGCGGCTCGCCAGGGCAAAGATATCCGCCTGGCGATAGAAGCTTTCGACATCGACCGCCGCGCCATGAATGAGGATCCGGTCGGCAAGGCCCAGCGTGTCGACAAGGTCCCGCAGCGCGTTCGCGGTTTCCGGCTCGGCCTGATCGTTGCCGACGATCGTGCAACACCAGGCTCTGTCCGCGATTTGCGCCAGAGCTTTGACGAGTGTCGCATGGTCCTTGCGCTCGATGATCGTGCCGATGGCGAGGATATGCGGGTCGGCGACCTCACGCTCTCGTCTCCCATCGCTGTCTGCGGCAGGCTTGCGGGTTCCCGGCAGGGCGACCGTGACGTCTGTCTCGCTGACGCCGAATTCTTCGACGAGGGTGCGCTTGGTGGCAGGGCTGGTGACGACGATCGCAAGGGGCGCCGTCAGAGCCCGGCGCTCGGAGGCCAGCAGTCGATCGCGGGAGACGGCATCGAGACCCGCCTCGAAACCGAGCGGATGATGGATCAGCGCGACCAGTCGCAGCCGCTCACATTCGGCCAGCGCAATATCGGGCATGGCGCCGAAAGCGAGACCATCGATAAGGACAAGCGCATTGTCGGGAAGCTCGGCGAAAGCCGCGCGGGTCTCCTCGAGCGCCCTCTCGTCCGGGAAAGGAAAATCGGCGGGGAGCGCGAGATGATCGACCTGCCAACCGGCCTCGCGCAATTCCTCGATCAGCCGGCGGTCATAGCCATAGCCGCCGCTCGGCGTTGACAGATCGCCGGGAATGGCAAAGACGAGACGATCCGAAAGCGGGTCATCCATCGCTGGGCTCGTCAAAGCTCCGCCTCGTACCAGGCCCGCGCCACATGGCTTTCATGAAGGCTCACACGGATGCGCTTGATGCGTGCGCCGCCGGGTCCGAGATCGCCACCTGCAACGCCGGCCTTCAACGCATCGAAGATATGTTTGGCCAGAACCTCGGTGGTCGTGACCTTGCCGGCGAAGACATCCATCTCGTCGAGATTTTGATAATTCAGCGGCTTCAAGGTATTCGACAGAACCTCTGTCGCAAGGCCGATATCGACGCCGAGGCCGTTCTCGTCCACATCCTCGGTGAAGAAGGCGGCATCGACCACGAAGGTCGCCCCGTGCATCTTCTGGGCCGGGCCAAAGACCTCGCGCGGCAGGCTGTGGGCGATCATGATGTGGTCGCGAACTTCGACGGCGAACATTCGGCAGCGATCCTTCCGGCTGGATGGCGGTTTATGGGACGGCTCAGTCGTAACGGATGCGATGACAGAGCGTGTCCGGGTCGGCGAGAAGACCCATGTAGGCCTCGGGCAGCGCGCTGAAAGCGGTCTCGCCCGAGATGATCGCTTCCAGCCGGTCGTCGGCAAGGAGTGCAAGCGCGGCTGCGAGCCGGCGCGCATGGGGCCAGCGGGCGCGGCGGGACTGCGGCACTTCGCCCACCTGGCTGGAGACGAGGGTCAAGCGCCGCGAGTGGAAGGCGCCGCCGAGCGAGATGGTCACCGGGCGCTCCCCATACCAGGAGAGTTCAACGACCCGCGCCTCGAAGCCGGCGGCGAGAATGGCGCTGGCGAGCCCGTCCTGCGAAGCCGAGGCATGGATCACCACGTCGCAATCCTCAGGCAGGCTGTCCGGCCCGGCAAAGTGGAGGCCCAGCCGTTCGGCAACACCCCGCCGCACCTCGTTGATGTCGACAAGCGTGACGTCGCTCGCCGGGATCAGCGCCGCGAGATAGGCGGTCAGGAGACCGACGACGCCGCCGCCGATCACCGCCACCCGGTCCCCCGGCTGAATGCCCGCGTCCCAGACCGCGTTGAGGGCCGTCTCCATATTGGCGCCAAGCACCGCGCGCTCCGGCGCAACGCCTTTGGGCAAAGGGATCGCCATGGCTTCGGGCGCGATGAACACATCCTGATGGGGATGCAGCACAAAAACCTCTTCGCCGTCACGCGAAGGGGCTCCACCGACGATCCGGCCGACCGTCGCATAGCCATATTTCACCGGAAAGGGAAAATCGCCCTCCTGAAGGGGCGCCCGCATGCGCTCATATTCGCTCTCGGGCACACGGCCCTTGGCGACAACCGTCTCGGTGCCCCGGCTGACGGCGCCGAAGCGGGCCTCCACCACGACTTCGCCGTCACCCGGTTCGCCGAGCGGCGTTTCGACGATGGCGGGCTCGCCCGGACCCGAAAGCCAGAATGCGCGGCAAACTGTCCTCATCTTACTTTTTCCGTTGCCGGAACCCGAATGCGAACCAAATCGCCGAGATCGAGTTTGAATCTGAATACTCGGAGTTTCATGACAGACGGTAAGCCCTGCATCTTCAAGCGGTCGAGCCGGAGCGGCGTCGGGTGGCGAACCCGTCGCGGCAAGATGGATCGGACCCTCGTTCGGTCAACGGCAGAGTGAAAGCTGTCAGGGCCGATCCTCTCAGGGGCGGACGCTCTGCGTAGATCGATATGGACGGAGACGGACCTTGTGCCCGTCATTGGCGACAAGCTTCGAGTGAATAGGAAGGTGTCTCGCGTGAACGACATGCCGAACGACCTGCATCGGGAACTGCGCTTGAAAGACGACAGCCGGGCCCTTGTGCGCTGCGAGCGCGCGGCAGCCGAGCTTCGCTATGGCCGCCCGGTCCGTATCCTCGACAAGCGGAATGGCGGCTGTCTGGTCGCGCTTGCCTTCGATGCGACCAGCCCGGCCCAATACGAAGCCTTCCGATTGGCCGTCGACGACCGCCATTCCCTGTTCCTGACCGCCCAGCGCGCCGACGTCATGGGCCTTGCGGCCCCCAATGGCGCTCTCGTGCCGCTTGCGGGGCTCGATTTCGCGGATGCCTCCCATCTAGGCTATCTGCGCGGCGCCGAGGCGCCGACGGTGTTCGAGGCCGGCTATCCGCTGGCGGCGGAAGCGGCGCAGCTTGCCCGCCTCGCCCTTCTTCTGCCCGTCGCGGTCGTCGCCGAGATCGACCCGGACGACAAAAGCTTCAACGACGCCCTGTCCATCGAACTCGGAGATGTGGCGACGGCCAATCGCTTCGGTCTGGGGCATTTCGAGATCATCGCCGATACAAAAGTGCCGCTTGCCGGCATCGAAGCTTCGCGCTTCGTCGTCTTTCGCGGCGGGCTCAATCAGCGCGATCAGCTTGCCATCGTCGTCGGCGAACTGGACATGTCGCGCCCCGTGCCGATCAGGGTCCATTCCTCCTGCATCACCGGCGACCTGTTCGGTTCGCTCAAATGCGATTGCGGGGACCAGCTGCGGAACGGCCTGAAGACGCTCGAAAAGCGCGGCGGCGGCGTGATGATCTATCTCGATCAGGAAGGGCGCGGCACGGGCATCGGGGCCAAGATGCGCGCTTATCACATGCAGGCCGACGGCTTCGACACGGTCGATGCCGATGCCGTTCTGGGTTTCGGAGCCGATGAGAGGCGCTACGAGACGGCGGCGGCGATGCTCTCCAAGCTCGGTATCCGCCGTGTGGAGCTTCTCACCAACAACCCGCTCAAGATCGCCTATCTGCGCGCCTGCGGCGTCGAGGTCGCGGGCCGCTCGCCGGTCCTTGGCACGGTCACGCCCCAGAACGAAGGCTATCTGCGCACCAAGGCCAAGCGCGCCGGCCATATGATGGATGTCGACCGGCTGATGGCCGGGATGAAATAGGTCGGCCCTGCTGGCTTATGCCGTCTCGAAACAATAGACATCGCCGCTATTGGCCTCGTCGGGCAAGGCGGCGATGGCTTGGGCCAGAGTCTCGCGATCGATCGGATCGGCAAATTCCATCGCGTGACTTTCGCCGAGCGAGAGATTGAAGCGCCTATAGCCAAGTGTCGCACAGCGTTCGAGCGCCTTCAGACCGACATCGCGCTGCAGGGTCGTGAATTCGAATGACAGCGTTCCGACGCGTCTCGACAGGCCTTTCAAGACCTGATCCTCGAGCCCTTCCACATCGATCTTGACGAAGACCGGCTCCCCATGAGCCGCGATCAGGGCGTCGAGCGTCGTCATTCGCACGAGCGCCACCTCGTCCCAGATCTGCCCCTGCCAGCGCGCGTCCTGAAGCGCGGCTTTGCGAAGATCGATCGAGGCGCTGGAGACGGTCGGATTGGCCGTGTTGAGATGAAGCTCGATCTCGCCTTCGGATTCACCGAGCGCGGCCTCGACGAGCACCACATCCGATCGCCGGCCGAAGAGAAGGCGCAAACAGGCCATGAGCCGTGGCTGCGGCTCGACGGCCACCACCCGCGCGCCGAGACCCGCAAGCGCTCGCGTCCGGTCGCCCACATGGGCCCCGACGTCGAAAGCGAGTTCTCCTGGGGAAACGAAGCGGCCATAGAGGCGCTTCAGACCACGAATATGGGCCGGGCGGGCGTGATAGATGAGGAGGCTGCGAGCAACGCCTTTCCAGGCGCGCGTTGCCGATCGAAGATGTTGAAGGCCATCGCTCATGGGCGCAACGCGCCCGCACTGGCGTTCGGACCGGCCGACAATACAGTCTGAGGATGGAAGCAACGGGACGATGGTCTCATGCCATTCCTCTGGCACGGATCGCGCGGCCCGTCACTGACCTTCGGCGGCTCCTTGCTCGCGGCCGAAGGCATGCCCGTCAGAAGTCGTACCACAACGCCGTGATCACGCCCCGCTCCTTCAGCGCATTGTGGCCGGCGACGGTGGCAAAGGCACCGGCCTGAACCGACCATCTCTTGTTCAGTCGATAGACCACAGAGCCCTGCGCCTTATGAAAAGCATAGTCGGCCTCAGGCCGCTCGAAGCCGGTCGAGATCGTCGAGAAGCTCTGGGCGATGAGCATCCAGCGCTCGGCGAGATGGGCCCCGATCGTGGCATCGGCGACGACTTCGTCCGGTCCCTCCCCGATCCGATATCGATAGCCAAGTGAGACCTCGGCAAAGGCCGAACGATTCAGAACGGCGAAATTCACGCCGCCGGACCAGCGCGCCTCCAGCATGGGTGCGTCCCAGCCGAAGGTATCGACGAGGCGATCGGCCGCACCATGGGCGTCCTCGGCGATCACCGCAATTCCAGCCGTCATGGCGAGCCGATCCGAGCGATGAAGCCGCATTCGCGCACCCGCTTGCGTTTTCGTCAGACCAGGCCGGGCGAGAGGCAAAGCGCCGAACTGCTCCGCGCCCATCTCCGCTGCGGCAGTCAGCGTCAGACCATCCAGCAGGCCGTAATCGAGAAACAGCGAGACCGTGCCCTTGGTATAATCGGTCTCAAGGCCAGTCTTTGCCGTATCGAACCCGTCCTCGGAGGCCGAGTAGAGGCCGGTGACGATCGCTTGGCCATGGCCCGCCTCTTGAGTCCAGGCGCCGGCCTGCGCTTCGTCTCCCAATGCACCGACCATGGCGAGACCAAAGAGAATGGGCCGTAGCGTTCCGTGGAACGACGATAACGGTTTGGTAGTCGAGGACGCCTTTCGCATCAGGCCATGCTCCCACAACCCGATACAACCGACGGGCCGCATGACGAAATCACCCAACTCTTTAGGTATCGTATATGCACCCCAAGATAAAAACTATGCTTTACTTCTGATCGCGGCCATCGAGGCGGATGTCAGGCTTCGGGCCAGCGCCTCTCAGCCAAGCTCGGCGCGCATCCGGGCGACACGCTCAGGATCGAGGCTCTCGATCGTATCGGGCCAGCGGGGATTTCGGTCTTTGTCGATGACGACGGCCCGAATGCCCTCCTGGAAATCACCGAATTCCTGGGCGCGATGGGTGAATTTCAGTTCCTCGGCGAGCGCCCTTTCGACACTTGGCTCCTTGCGCACGGTTCGCAGGATATCGAGCGTCGCGGAAAGCGAGAGCGGAGAGCCCTTGCGGATGAGCGCGGCGGTGTCCCGGCCGAAATCGCTGTCTTCGGCCTCCAACGCCGCGACGATCGCCGCAACGCTCTCCTTCGAGAAGCAGCGATCGATCGCCGTCTGATGAACCGAGAAGAGCGTCACATCGGGCTCGCTTTCGAAATCATAGACGCTTGCGACCTCACCGGTGCTGCAAAGCGTCTGGATGAGATCGGACAATTTGCTGGAGGGCACGTAAAGGCCTGCAAAGCCGGCCTGGATCGCCTCGCCACCAGTCAGCCGCAGACCCGTGAGCCCCACATATTCGCCGATGAAGCCTGGCGCGGTCGCCAGAAACCGCGAGACGCCGACATCGGGGACGAGGCCGATACCACATTCGGGCATGGTGAAAAGCGTGCGCTCCGTGACGATGCGATGGCTTCCATGCACCGACAGCCCTGCCCCGCCGCCCATGACGATCCCGTCCATGATTGCCACATACGGCTTCGGGAAATCCGCAATCGCCTGGTTCATCGCATATTCGTCGCGGAAGAAGGCATGACCGGCGGAATAGTCGCCTTCGGCCGCCGAGGCGTGCATGCGCTTCAGATCGGCGCCGGCGCAAAAGGCGCGGTCGCCTGCCCCGTCGACGATGACGAGCGCGACGGCCGTATCGTCCGCCCAAGCGTCGAGCGCGGCCTTGATGGCGATGACCATGTCATGGTCGAGCGCGTTGAGCGCCTTGGGCTTGTTCAGCGTGATGCGGCCGGCCCGGCCTTCGATGCGGATATGGACGTTTTCTGTCAAAACTCTCGAGACCACTTGCGATAGACGTTTTACAGAGTAGGTAACATCCACGAGCTATTTGTCGATCCATGCAAGTGAGCTACGATCCCATCAAGCGCCAGAGAACGCTGGAGGAACGGGGCCTCGATTTCGAGGACGCCGTTTCTGTGTGGGCCGGTCTGCACTTTGACCAAGTGGACGATCGCAAGGATTATGGAGAAGTTCGGATCATCTCGATCGGAATGATCGGTGGCCGAATGGTCGTCCTCGTCTGGACAGAACGAAACGATGTTCGTCACGTGATTTCTATGAGGAAGGCCAATGAGCGGGAACAAAGGCGCTATGCGGCACGATTGGGTGGATGAGGACGACGCCCCGGAATTGGACGAAACCTGGTTCGAAAGCGCGACCATGAAGATTGGCGAGCGAGCCATTCTTCGCGGCGAGGATCTCGTTGCCCTCGATCCAGAGATCGCCGCCTATTTTCGATCCCAAGTCCGTCAGGACGGGAGCCATTGGCACCACGCGGTCAACGAAGCCCTCCGCCGCGCCATCCGCGAAGGCAGAAGCTGAGAGACCTTCGAAATAAGCTTCCTGGCGTACTGACACGGTCCTTCCGCGTCGACAATTGCCAAACTCAAGCCGCTTGAGCGCGAAGCCCTTCGCAAGACGTCCGGATCGCCTTCATATTCGCTTCGTAATGGTCCGGCGTCCCGCCCTTGAAGACCGCCGAACCGGCAACCAGAACGTCCGCGCCCGCCTCGACCACGAGCGGGGCCGTCTCGGGCGTTATGCCGCCATCGATCTCGATATGAATGTCCCGATCGCCGATCATCTTCTTGATCCGGCGCACCTTCTCGATCATGGCCGGGATAAAGGCCTGGCCGCCAAAGCCCGGATTGACGGTCATGACGAGGATCAGATCGAGGCGGTCGAGGACATATTCGAGGACATTTTCCGGCGTCGAGGGATTGAGCGAGACGCCGGCCTTCTTGCCGAGCGCCCGGATCGCCTGGAGCGAGCGGTCGAGATGCTTCGTCGCTTCGGCATGCACCGTGATGATGTCGCAACCGGCCTCGGCGAAGGCTTCGAGATAAGGATCGCAGGGCTCGATCATCAGATGACAGTCGAAAACCTTCGCGCTGGCCTTTCGCACCGCTTTGACGATCGGCGGCCCAAAAGTGATGTTGGGCACGAAATGACCATCCATCACATCGAGATGAATCCAGTCGGCTCCCGCCTTGTCGACGGCGGCGATCTCTTCACCCAGCCGGGAGAAATCGGCTGACAGGATCGAGGGGGCGATGAGGACCGGTTTCATGGGGTTCAACCTTGGCTCGGATCGAGGGAGCATGAGAGCGTTGCGATCGCATAGCCAAATCCGGTCT
This sequence comes from Fulvimarina manganoxydans, assembly GCF_900176465.1. Lineage (GTDB taxonomy): Bacteria > Pseudomonadota > Alphaproteobacteria > Rhizobiales > Rhizobiaceae > Fulvimarina > Fulvimarina manganoxydans. Next base: position 71,244 of record NZ_FWXR01000011.1, on the reverse strand, counting down.
TGCTTGGAAGACGCGGACCGGCCGAGCCGGCCGATCCGCATAGGGCGTTTTCGATCTTACGCCTTGGCGGCAAGATCCTTGGCAGCGGCGACGACCGCGGCCGGGGTGATGCCGAAATGCTCGTAGAGTTTCGGGGCGGGCGCCGAGGCGCCGAAGCCGGTCATGCCGATGAAGCGGCCATTGTCGCCGAGCCAGCGGTCCCAGCTCATGCCGATCGCCGCTTCGACGGCGATGCGCGGCGCCTGGCCCAAGACCTCGGCCCGATAGGCCGCGTCCTGCTCGGCGAAGAGTTCCATCGACGGCATGGAGACGACGGCGGCCTTCAGGCCTTCGCCGGCCAGCGTCTCGGCGGCTTTCAGAGCGATCTCGACTTCCGAGCCGGACGCCATGATCGTCACGTCGCGCGACCCCTCGGCCTCCTTCAGGACGTAACCGCCCTTGGCCGAAAGGTTCTCAGAGACATCCTCGCGCACCGTCGGCAGGCCTTGACGGGTCAGGGCGAGCACGGAGGGACGTTTCGTCTCGGTCAGCGCGATCTCCCAGATCTCGGCCGTTTCGACCGCATCGGCCGGGCGGAAGACCAGCATATTGGGTGTCGCCCGCAGCATGGTCAGATGCTCGACCGGCTGATGGGTCGGGCCATCCTCGCCGAGACCGATGGAATCATGGGTGAGAACATAGATCACCCGGATGCCCATCAGCGCCGAGAGGCGCATCGCGCCGCGCGCATAGTCGGAAAAGACCAGGAAGGTGCCGCCATAGGGGATCGCCCCCCCATGGAGCGCGATGCCATTCATCGCAGCCGACATGCCGTGCTCGCGCACGCCGTAATGAATGTAGCGGCCGGAGAAGTCGTCGGCCGTCACAGAGACCATATCCTTGGTCTTGGTGTTGTTGGAACCGGTGAGGTCCGCCGAGCCGCCGATCGTCAGCTCGGTGAGGCGATTGACCACTTCGAGCGCCATTTCGGAGGATTTGCGCGTCGCGACCTTTGGCTTGTCCTTGGCGAGAGCCTGGCGATAGCTCTGCATCTCCTCGGCGAAGGCCGCCGGCAGCGTGCAGTTCACCGCCGTTTCGAAGCGATCGCGCTTGTCGCTTGCGGCAAGACGTTCTTCCCAAGCCTTACGGGCCTTGGCGCCCTTGGTCGCAACTTCGCGCCAGCCTTTCACGACGGCCTCGGGCAGCTCGAACGGCTCGGACTCCCAGACCAGCGCCTTGCGGGTCGCGGCGATCTCGTCGTCGCCCAGCGCCTCGCCATGGACCTTGTGGGTGCCGGCCTTGTTGGGCGCGCCATAGCCGATGATCGTCTTGCAGGCGATGAAGGCCGGCTTGTCGGACTTGCGCGCCTCGGCGATCGCCGCCTCGATGGCGTCCGCATCATGGCCGTCGACGCTCCAGGTGTTCCAGCCGGCCGCCTTGAAGCGGGCGATCTGGTCCATTTTGGTGGCGAGTTCCACCTTGCCGTCGATCGAGATGCCATTGTCGTCCCAAAGAACGATCAGCTTCGACAGATTCAGATTGCCGGCGAGATCGATGGCCTCGTGGCTGATACCCTCCATCAGGCAGCCATCGCCGGCGATCACATAGGTGTAGTGATCGACCAGATCGTCACCGAAGCGGGCATTCATCAGCCGCTCGCCGATCGCCATGCCGACGGCGGTTGAAATGCCCTGGCCGAGCGGGCCGGTGGTCGTCTCGATGCCGAGCGCATGGCCATATTCGGGATGGCCGGCGGTGCGGCTACCCATCTGACGGAACGCCTTCAGCTGGTCGATATCCATGTCGGCATAACCGATCAGGTGATGCAGGGCATAAAGCAGCATCGAGCCGTGGCCGGCCGACAGGACGAAGCGGTCACGATCCGGCCAATTCGGATTTTGCGGGTCGACCCGCATGAATTTCTGGAAAAGCACGGTCGCCACGTCGGCCATGCCCATCGGCATGCCCGGATGGCCGGAATTGGCCTTCTGGACCGCGTCCATGGCCAGCGCACGGATGGCATTCGCCATGTCGCGCGGATTGCGGTCGGTGCTCTCAGGCGATGGACGATCGGCAGTGTCGGACATGAATTCTCGCTTTCTTCGATTTCAACCTGTCAGGACGCGCGACGCTTCTTTTCCATGAGCTGCAGGATCAGGGGCGTCAGGATCAGCTGCATCGCGATATCGAGCTTGTTGCCGGGCGCGACAATGGAATTGGCACGCGACATGAAGCTGCCGTGTATCATCGACAGGAGATAAGGAAAATCGATGCCGCGCGGATTGGCGAAGCGAATGACGATCATCGACTCGTCGGCCGTCGGAATCCAGCGCGCGATGAAGGGGTCGGAGGTATCGACGATCGGCACACGCTGGAAGTTGATGTCGGTGCGCGCAAATTGCGGGCAGATATATTTCACGTAATCGGGCATGCGTCGCAAGATCGTGTCCATCACCGCTTCAGTGGAATAGCCGCGGGTCGCCTTGTCCCGGTGAATCTTCTGGATCCATTCGAGATTAATCACCGGAACGACGCCGATCTTCAGATCGACCAAAGGGGCGAGATCGACCGTGTCGGTCTTCACGCAGCCATGCAGCCCCTCATAGAAGAGGAGATCGCTGTCGGTCAGCGGCGCCCAGTCCGAGAAGCTGCCAGGGGCTGCGCCATAGACCTCCGCCTGGTCCGCGTCGTGAATATAGTGGCGCGTGCGCCCGCGCCCCTTTCGCCCATAGTCTTGAAAGACTTCCTGCAGATCATCGAGGAGATTGGCCTCCGGGGAGAAGTGCGAGAAGTCGCGATTGCCCTTCGCCTCTTCCTCGGCCATCTTCGCCCGCATCGCGGCACGGTCGTAGCGATGGAAGGCATCCCCTTCGATGAAAGCCGCCTTGACGCTTTCGCGGCGAAAGATCTGGTCGAAGATGTTCTTGACCGACGTGGTGCCAGCACCGGACGAGCCGGTGATGGCGATGATCGGATGTCTGGCGGACATGACGCCCTCCCCTTCGTCCCCTCCCTCGATGGCCCTCTCCGCCATCGAAGCCTCCCATAGGGGGTTTCATGGGATTTTGCACGGGTCGACGCTAGAGCATGATGCCGAAAAGTTGCATGACTTTTCGGATCACATCATGCGTCAAGACAAACACTTAGAGCGAAATCACGATCCCGATTTATCGCATTTCGCTCTGAGAGGCGACGCCCAGACGGCTTTCAACGCTTGGGATCACGGCTTACGAATATCGGGCGGCGTGAAGTGAGCGGGCGAACCCAATCGGTCGCCCGCTCATGCCAACTGTCGGATCGGATCAGGCCCGGAACAGGCTTCGCTTGCTGAAGAGCGGCGAGCGCTCGGCGATGGCGGAGGGATCGACCATATAGCGGCCGACACGCTCCACTTCACGCTTGGAGCCGAAGACGAGACCCGTGCGCGCATGGAGATCGTCGGGAACGAGGTCGAGAATACGGGTCACGCCGTCGGTCGCCGATCCTCCGGCCTGCTCCACGACCATGGCCACCGGATTGGCCTCGTAGACGAGGCGCAGGCGGCCCTTGGCATAGCCCTTTCGCTGATCGCCCGGATAGAGAAACACTCCGCCGCGCGTCAGGATGCGATAGCAGTCGGCCACCAGGGACCCGATCCAGCGCATGTTGAAGTTCTTCTCGCGCGGGCCTTCCTCGCCTGCCAGACAATCGTCGATATAGCTGCGCATCTGGCGATCCCAGTGCCGGTAGTTCGACGCGTTGATGGCAAATTCCTGGGTTTTCTCCGCGATGGCGACCGAGGCCGTCATCTCGACGAAGCCGCCGAATTTCGGCGAGAACAGGAAGACATGGGTGCCGTTGCCGACGGTCAGCACCAGAAGAAGCTGGGGCCCATAGATGAAGAAGCCAGCCGCCTTTTGGCGATGGCCCGGCTGCATAAACACGCTTTTCGGCTCGGCTCGATGGGCGTCCTCCACGGGCAGAATGGAGAAGATCGTGCCGATCGAGACATTGGTGTCGATATTGGAGGAGCCGTCGAGCGGATCGATGGCGATGGCGAGATCGCCCTCGGCAGCCATCGGGATCGGCGCGTCCTGTTCTTCCGAGCCGAAAAAGGCAATGCCGGAGGCGCGGGCTGCCTCTTCGAAGACCCGATCGGCGAGGACGTCGAGTTCCTTCTGCACATCGCCGCCGGCATTGGTCGCCTCGCGCTTGCCGCCGAGATCGGTGCCCGTGCCCCCTTCGATGATCGTGTTCCGCACTTTAACGGCCGCCGCAGAGAGATGCCGGATCGTATCGGCGAGTCTTTGACCTTGCGCGTCGGACCCGCATTGGGAGCCGAGAAAGGCGTCGAGGGACGCTGTCATGGATGTCCTCCTCTGGACCTCGGGGGCTGGCCGCCCCTTCGTCGATGCCGACAAGGATAGGGCAGAGCCGGGACGGGCGTAAATTGCATTCTCTATAGGCGAAATAGGCGAAGGCGCGAGAGAGCCGCGGGCCTCGTCAAAGAAAACTCGGCGCCTCGATCAGCGGCGCCGTCCGCAAGGCCTTCAGCGATGGCGAACCGGTGCAGAAACAGGCGATCTTGAGCGCCGACACGACATCGGAGAAATGGGCGACCACCGCCTCGCTCGATCGGTCGGCGGCGGCCAGAGAGGCTGCCGCCTGGCCGACGAGATCGGCGCCGCAGCGGATCGCCCGGGCCGCGTCGAGGCCCGTGCGGATGCCGCCCGAGCCGACGATCGTCGCCTGAGGGCAGGCACGCCGCACATCGGCGAGCGCGCGTGCCGTCGGAATGCCCCAGTCGGAGAAGAGCATCGCCGTTGCCTGGGCGCTTGGATTGTCCGTCCGCTCCGCCTCGACCGCCGCCCAGCTCGTCCCGCCGGCGCCGGCGACGTCGATGATGCTGACGCCTGCCTCGACGAGGCGGCGCGCGACGGACCCCGAAAGCCCCGCCCCCACCTCCTTGGCGACGATCGGGACCGGCAGGGTGGAAGCGAGATGCTCGATGGCGGCCAGAACCCCGCGCCAGTCCGTGTCGCCGCCCGTCTGCACCGCTTCCTGAAGCGGATTGAGATGGACGATGAGCGCGTCGGCGCCGATCATCTCGACGGCGCGCATGGCCTCCGCCTCGCCATAGCCGAGGACGAGCTGAGCACCGCCGATATTGGCTAATAGAGGCACGGAAGGCGCGCGCTCACGCAAGGAGCGATCGAGACCGCCCGACGCCCGGCCTTCGATGGCAATGCGCTGGGAGCCGATCGCGAGCGCGATTTTGAGCTTTTCGGCCGCTTCGGCGAGATGGGCGTTGATCCGCGCCGCGCGCTCCGGCCCGCCGGTCATGGAGGAGATGAGCAGCGGGGCGTCGAGACGCCGACCGAGAAAGGAGACCGACAGATCGATCTCCGACAGAGCGATTTCCGGCAGGGCGCAATGCTCGAATCGGATGTCGTCTAGACCGGAGGCGGCGCGCCGGCCGGCAAGGCGCGGCTCCAGCACGATGTCCAAATGGTCGCTCTTTCGGGTGTCGATGTCGCTCTGCGGCGCTCTGCCGCTGCCTTTTTCCACCAGGTTTGCCCTATCGTTGGCGCCATGTTTCGCGGTTCTCGGCGATTGCCGGTCGAAATCTGGCCCATTCGTGTTAGCTTTCGAGACCAACTCATGGCCGGCTTGGGGGGTCGAGATCAAGTTGCGTTGCACGAACAGGGATGCTCTCGCATGAGCGCGTCGGCATCTGACGAAATTACGAGCCTGCGCCAGCGGATCGAACGCCGCCTGGCGGAGCTCTTGCCCGAATGCATCGAGGGGCAGACCATGCTGAGCGAGGCGGTCGCGCACAGCGTGACGGCGCCGGGCAAGCGGCTGCGCCCGCTGCTTGCGGTCGCGACGGCGCTCGACCTCGGCGGCGACGTTGCCGCGGCGATCGATGGCGGCTGCGCCATCGAGATGATTCACGCCGCCTCGCTGATCCTGGACGACATGCCGTCGATGGACGACGCGCATATGCGCCGTGGCCGCCCGTCGACCCATGTCTCCTATGGCGAGGATGTCGCATTGCTCGCGGTCGTGGCGGTGCTCTCGCGCGCCTTCGAGCTGGTGACGGAGACAGAGAGCCTCAACCCCGAGCAGCGCCTGCGCTCGGTGCGGGCCCTGACAAAGGCGACCGGTTCGCTGGGCCTTGTTGGCGGACAGTTCGCGGACCTGCGCGGCGGTCGCGGACCTCGCTCGGAAGCCGACGTTGCCCGCGTCAATGCGCTGAAGACAGGCTCGCTGTTTCATGCGGCCGTGGAAATCGGGGCGATCGGAAGCGGCGCGGCACCGGAGATCAGGGCCGAACTCGAAGCTTTTGCCCGCGAGCTCGGTCTCGCCTTCCAGCTTCTCGACGATCTTCTCGACGGCGGCACCAGCGCGAGCGCCATCGGCAAGGACATCGGCAAGGACAAGGGCAAGTCGACCATCGTCTCGATGATCGGGCGCAGCTCCACCGGACAGGAGATCGAGCGGCATATGGAAAAGGCCCTCGGTCATGTCGACGCGGCCCTTGGACCCGGCAGCCGTCTCGCCCATCTTCTGGCCATGATCGGCCAGGCTGCCCGTCAGGAAATGCGGCCGGCGCCCTCCGGCGAAGCGTCCGCCGAGGACGAAGGGCGGCGCGATGCCCCGGCCGGAATGCAGTAAGGAGACTGACCATGGACCCGACCAGCTGGCCCGTTCTGATCGCCATCGCGATCGGCGTCTTCTTCGTGATGGAATGGGTCGCCTGGGCGGCCCACAAATACATCATGCACGGCTTTGGCTGGGGTTGGCACAAATCCCATCACGAGGAGCATGACGAGCTTTTCGAGAAGAACGATCTCTATGCGGTCGTCTTTTCGATCCTCGCCATCTCGCTTTTCGTGATTGCGGCCTTCGGCCATCCGATCGTCGGCGCGATCGCCGTCGGCATCACACTTTATGGCCTGTTCTATTTCATCGTTCACGACGGGCTGGTGCATCAGCGCTGGCCGTTCCGGCACATTCCGCACAAGGGCTATGCCAAGCGCCTCGTCCAGGCCCACCGCCTCCATCACGCGGTCGAGGGCAAGGATGGCTGCGTCTCCTTCGGCTTCCTCTACGCCCCGCCGGTGGATAAGCTCTCGGCCGAGCTGCGCTCCCGCGGCACGGTCGGCGAGGAAAAGGCCGCCCGCAAGGCGAAAACGGCGGATGCGCATCCGCTTTGATCAGGCGACGTCGAAGCCGAGCGTCCACGCCCGGCTTCGTTCGTGACGATCGCAGTCACGCTGCCAGCGCGTATCCATCCTTACCGCCGTTTCGGGCGACGATCGAGATCGGCTGGGTCTCGGCCGTCGGCACACTGCGCTGGGACAGCTCGCCGATCCCGACCTCGACATCAAGCTCGAGCTTTTCGATCGCCAATTGTCGGATCAAGGTTTCAGCGGTCGGATCGAACTCGATCTCGCCGCGCTCCCAACGCCCGATCGACTGCTTGTCGCGATGAACGAGCTGGGCGAGTTCGGCTTGGGTGAGACCGAGCTCGGTCCTTAAGAATCGCAGCTCGGCGCCGCTCATCCCCTTCCCATGCAGGACGATGCCTTCAGCGATCACGCGATGGAGCTCGTTGATCGCCGGAACGGTGACGACATCGTCGCCATCGTCGTCGCGCTCGATCCGGATCCCATCGATGAAGACGTTGTCCAATCCGCTCTCAGTGTAATGATGCACCATGTCAATCTCCTAGGATCGAGCCGGCTCGGGTGGCGTCCTCATCGACCCACATGATGGTGACGATCTTGATGAGGGGGCCCCGTTCGTCGGGAATGACGACAAGCCGAACCTGTCGGCCACCGCTGTTCGGCGTCCGACTCTCGATGCAGTATTTGTAATAACCAACGCGCGTGGCCGGCACCGCCGCCTCATGAACAAAGCCGTTCTTGAGAACGTAGAGAACGTCACCGACGATCAGCCCGCGCTCCGCCATGCGCTCACGCGCATGGAGCTTGTAGGTCAGCGCGAGAGTCTTCGCTTTTGCAAAACGCCGAATGCCATTGGTCGCCTCCGTCGGTGTCCATGCCTTTGCCTGCGTCACGACGTCTGTCCTGCCACGCCAGCTCGGCTTCGAGAGGAACATATATCATGGTGATACACGTTGGTAGACCCTTTTTCGTTACAAGTTCGTTATTGCTCCTAACTCCATTCCCGATCGATCTCAATCAATGATACTCATATCGCTATTCAAGCGGAATTTTATTCGAACGGCTTCCGTCGGCAGTCCTTTCGCGTCAGAGGTTGAAGCAGCGCCGTCCAATTGATTTTCCCACACCGCTGCCGCATCTCTTCGCCCATGGATACGCCGATCTATAAAATCGTTCCGCGCCCGCTTTGGCGGGAGGCCGAGGCAAAGGGCCGCTTCGAGGGAGCACCCGTCGATCTGAAGGATGGCTACATCCATTTCTCGACCGGGGCGCAGGTGCGCGAGACGGCCGAGCGGCATTTTTCGGGCGAGGACGATCTTCTCCTCCTTGCGATCGACGCGGACGCGCTGGGCGATGCGTTGAAGTGGGAACGCTCGCGCGGCGGCCAGCTGTTTCCGCATCTTTACGGACCGCTGCCCCTCGATAGGGTTCTTTGGGCCGAGGACCTGCCGCTCGCGCCCGACGGCCATCACACCTTCCCGGCCAGCGTGCGATGAGCGCACTCTATCGCCTGGCGCGGCCGGCCCTCTTCCGGCTCGATCCCGAACGCGCGCACGACCTGTCCCTTGCCGCACTCCGAAAAGGTCTCGTCAAAGGCGGCAAGGTGCCGGTCGACGACAGGCTCCGCACGAAAGTCGCCGGGATCGCCTTTCCCAATCCGATCGGCCTTGCGGCCGGTTACGACAAGGATGCGATGGTGCCGGACGCGTTGTTGCGGCTCGGCTTCGGCTTTGTCGAAGTGGGTACGCTGACGCCCCGCCCCCAGGACGGCAATCCGAAGCCTCGCCTGTTCCGGCTTCCCGAATATCAGGCAGTAATCAACCGCTTCGGCTTCAACAATTGCGGCCATGCCGACGCGGTGGAGCGCCTCGCCTTGCGCCAGCGCAAGCCCGGTATCGTCGGCGTCAATATCGGCGCGAACAAGGACGCGGCCGATCGGGTCGCCGACTATGTGGAAGGGGTGACGCGTTTTGCCCCCCTTGCCCGCTATCTCACCGTCAATGTCTCTTCGCCCAATACGCCGGGCCTGCGCGGCCTGCAGGCAGCGGACGAGCTCGACCGGCTGCTCAATCATGTGGTCGCGGCAAGGAACGGCGAAGCCGCCGTTTCGGCATCGGCCAAGGTCCCGGTTTTCCTGAAAGTGGCGCCGGATCTCACCCGATCGGCGATCGGCGAGATCGCGGAGGTCGCCAAGCGCCGCAAAATCGACGGGCTTATCGTCAGCAATACGACGCTCTCTCGCGAAGGCGTCGAGGCCCATGATCATGGACAGGAGACCGGCGGCCTGTCCGGTCGTCCGCTCTATGACCAATCGACCATGGTGCTCGCCCTCTTCCGCAAGGCGCTCGGAGGGGACATGCCGCTCATCGGTGTCGGCGGGGTCTTCGATGCGACGGATGCGATCGGCAAGATCGAGGCCGGCGCCGACCTCGTCCAGATCTATTCAGGCCTCGTCTATGGCGGACCGGGCCTGCCGGCCGCGATTCTTCGCGGGCTCCTCGCGCATATCGAAGCGGAAGAAATGGGCAATGTCGCGGCCTTGCGCGATCGGCGTTTGGACGAAATCGTGGAGCGCGCCGACCTTCCCGCTTGAAGGCTTACGGAGACGGAACGCGCAAAGCCGTCGTCAGATCGACAGGCCGCTTAACAGCCGCACCAGTTCAGCCTGGCGCGAGGCGCCCGTCTTTGCAAAGACCGCTTTCAGCTGGGTGCGCACCGTCGCCGGCGATAGACCGGCGCCGGTGGCCAGATCCTGGGGCGTGCGCCCTTCGGCAACGCCCCTAGCGACCCTTGCTTCGGCGGGCGTCAGGTCGAAAAGCCCCTGAATGAGGTCGGCGCTCGGGATCTTGGCGTTGGTCGCGCGGGTCATGATCATGATCCAGCTGGCGAAGGCGAACAGGTGCCGAGCCTCCCGGCAGACGGGGACCAGATGGGCGATCATCGGCGCCTCCTCCGGCCCGGGCCGCAGAGCGATCGAGCGCACAGTGCTCGCATTTTGCGAGGATAGCGCGATGTCGAGCAGCGCATCCGCCCCCGCATCACGGAAGGTGAGCCGCGTCTGTCGATCCTCGACGATGCGCGGAATGAGCGGTTCGAACAGGGCGTTGACCGCCATCAGCCGATTGCCAAAGGACAGGACGGCCGCCGGCAGTCCGATCAACGACAAGGTTTCGGTCGCGACCTGCGCCTGTTCGACGGCAAAACGTCCCGACAGAACGGCCGCGCGCGCAAGATGCGGTCTCAGAGCATCGAGCCTTGCGACGACCGCTTGCGAAAACGGACCATCCTCGCGCCGCCCTTCGATCGAATAGACCAGATGATCGCCGCTCGGGACGCGGATGGGCGTCCCGACACAGAAGCCCACGCCTCGCGGCCACAGAAAGTCGCGATAGAGCGGCAACTCGCTGAAATCGATATCGCCGAGAAAGTCCTGTTCGCGCATGAAGCCCGGATAGTCCAGGCGCCCGCCGATCAGGGTTCGCACATCGATGTCCGGCTGTCCGAGCTCGGCGAAATCGGCCAAGAGCTGGTTCATGAAGTCCGTGGCGACCCAGCGCATGCCATTGGGATCGGCGGTAAAGAGCCCTGCGCCGATACCGCCCGAAACCTGACAAAGCTCTTCCAGAACCGAGGGCCAAAGGTCCGGAACGAAGGCCGCCTCGTAGATGCGCCCCAAAAGGTCTTGGTCACCTGCGAACAGTGTCATCAATCGGTCTGTTTCAAAAAGCTCGATATAAATACTCTAAAAAAGCTATGGCAGAAATTCCCTAAGGCATCCCCCAAATGGAGGATGACGTGGCACTCGCATGGCGCGAATGTAGATCAGCCGATAGGCTCACCTCCGAGGGCGGCGATGCGCCCACCGCCAAGCTGCCCCAAATTCGGCGCTCAGGCGCGTCACACGACGCCTCTTTTGAGACGGCGTCGGCCCTCGGGGGGATTATCCTTTCATCGAAAACGCGCGCAATACGGCGCTGGGCCTTCGGAAGCCATCTATTCGATGGCCGCCCGGCTCAGGCCATCGCCAGTTCGCCCTCGCGCGATTTCTTCACCTCGCGCCGCTTGTTGACGAGCGTCGCGGTAATCACGCCGAGCGTCACGAGGCCCACCAGGATTGTGCAGACGGCATTGATCTCCGGCGTGACGCCAAGCCGCACCTGGCTGTAGATCTTCATGGGCAAGGTCGTCGCGCCTGGGCCGGAGGTGAAGCTCGCAATCACCAGATCGTCGAGGGACAGGGTGAAGGCGAGCATCCAGCCAGCGATGACCGCTGGCCAGACGACGGGCAACGTCACAAAGAGAAAGGTTCGCGCAGGCGTTGCGCCAAGATCCATCGCCGCCTCTTCCAAAGAGCGATCGAAGGACAGGAGGCGCGATTGCACGACCACCGCCACGAAGCACATGGAAAAGGTGACATGGGCGAGGGTCACGGTCCAAAAACCGCGATCGAAATCGATGGCGACGAAGAGAAGCAGGAGCGACAGGCCGGTGATCACCTCGGGCATGACGAGGGGCGCATAGACCATGCCGGTGAAGAGCACGCGCCCGCGAAAGCGCGTGTAACGCGTCAAGGCGACGGCGGCGAGCGTGCCGAGGATCGTGGCGACGGTGGCCGATAAGAGCCCCACCCGCAAGGTCACCCAGGCCGCGTCGAGAAGCCCGCGATTGGAGAAGAGCTGCCCATACCAGCGGGTCGAGAAGCCGCCCCAAACGGTCACGAGCTGGGAGGCGTTGAAGGAATAGATCACCAGAATGACGATCGGCAGATAGAGAAAGGCGAAGCCGATCACCACCGAGGCGATGTTGAAGCCGGTCCAGCCCTTGTTCATCGGCTCGCCTCCTGCCGGTCCTGAATGCGCTGGAAGATCACGATCGGAACAACGAGGATGAGCAGAAGGATGATCGCCACGGCCGAAGAGACCGGCCAGTCGCGATTGTTGAAGAACTCCATCCAGAGCGTCTTGCCGATCATCAGCGTGCGCGAGCCGCCGAGAAGATCGGGAATGACGAACTCACCCACCGCCGGGATGAAGACGAGGAACGCACCGGCGAGAACGCCGCGTAGGGAGAGCGGAAAGGTGATCGTCCAAAAGGCACGCAGCGGCGTCGAGCCGAGATCGGCCGCCGCCTCCAACAGACGGCCGTCCATCTTGTCGAGATTGGCGAAGATCGGCAGCACCATGAAGGGCAAATAGGAATAGACGATGCCGATATAGATCGCGACGGGCGTGTTGGTGATGATCAAGGGCGCATCAATGACGCCCAGGAAGAACAAAAACTGGTTCAGAAGACCTTCTGGCTTCAAAATGCCGATCCAAGCATAGACGCGAATGAGAAAGCTCGTCCAGAACGGCAGGATGACGAGCATGAGAAGCAGCGGCTTCATCCGCTGCGGCGCCCGCGCCATGCCATAGGCCAGCGGATAGCCGATCGCGAGCGTCAGAACGGTCGAGATCGCCGCGATCTTCAGGCTTTCCAGATAGGAAGTGATGTAGAGCGAGTCGCTCGCGATCCAGAGATAGTTCTCGAAGGTGAACTGCCGGATGCCGTCGAGCCAGGTCGAGATATCGCCGAAGGTCGGCGTATAGGGCGGGATCGCCGTTGCGATCGTCGAGACGGAAATCTTCAGGACGATTAGAAAGGGAATGAGGAAGAGCGCGAGGAGCCAGAGATAGGGCAGGCCGATGGCGACCCGCCGGAAGACTCCCTTGCCCATGCCGCTTGCCGCCATGGACCTCTACCTCACCAGAACCAGACCGGCGTCGGGCGCGAAGGAGGCCCAGGCGCGCTCGTGCCAGGTGAGCTGAAGCGGGCTCGACCGCGCCCGGTTGACCATCGAGACCCGCAAGATCGAGCCATCGTCGAGCTTGAGATGGAAGAGGGTCATGTCGCCGATATAGGCGATCTCCCACACCTCGCCGCTGAAGACGTTCGGGCCATCCAGAGGCTCGGCCGAGATGATCAGTTTTTCAGGTCGCACCGCATACCAGGCGGTGGAGCCCGCCTCGGCCGCGCCGCCATTGTCGGCCTCGATCACCCCGCCGGAAGGCGTTTCGAGCGTGACGCGCTCGCCGGTCTTCTTGGCGACCTTGCCCTCGAAGATGTTCACCGAGCCGACGAAATCGGCCACGAAACGCGAGCTTGGCGCCTCGTAGATCTCCGGCGGCGTACCGATCTGGCGGATATGGCCCTGATCCATGACCGCGATGCGGTCGGCCATGGTCATCGCCTCCTCCTGATCATGGGTGACCATGATGAAGGTCATTCCGAGATCATATTGCAGATCGGTCAGCTCGAATTGGGTCTCTTCGCGCAGCTTCTTGTCCAAGGCGCCGAGAGGCTCGTCGAGCAGAAGCACCTTCGGCCGCTTGGCGAGCGAGCGGGCGAGCGCCACGCGCTGCTGCTGGCCGCCGGAGAGCTGGTCTGGCTTGCGATTGGCGAAGCGCTCCATCTTCACGAGCTTCAGAACCTCGGCGATCCGGTCCTCACGCTCGGATTTGGCCATGCCGTCCTGTTTGAGGCCGAAGGCGATGTTCTTGGCGACACTCATATGCGGAAACAGCGCATAGGATTGGAACATCATATTGACCGGCCGCCGATAGGGCGGAATGCCGGTCAAATCTTCTCCATCGAGAACGATGCGTCCCTTGGTCGGCCTTTCGAAGCCGGCGAGCATGCGCAGAAGCGTCGATTTCCCGCAGCCCGAGGCGCCAAGAAGCGCGAAGAATTCCCGCGTATAGATATCGAGGGAAAGGTCATCGACGGCGGTGAAGCCGTCGAAGGTCTTGGTCACGTTCTCGAAGCGGATCAGCGGCTTCTCGGACGGGTCCGCCCAGGGGGCGAAGCTCTTTCGGATCGAGCCGAGGGACTGGGTCTTCATGGGCGGAGCGCGAAGGAACCGGGCCTATTGGCCGGTCACGACGCGGGTCCAGAGCCGCGTCTGCAGGCGCTGCTCGCGCGGGCCCTTGGGCTGAACCGCGAACAGGCGCTGACGCGTCTCCTTGTCGGGATAGACGCTGGGGTCGTTGAGGATGGCCGGCTCGACGAATTCGTCAGCCGCCGCATTGCCATTGGCGTAGTTCACGAAGTTCGTCGCCTTGGCGATGACCTCGGGCCTCATCATGTAATTGATGAACTCGTAGGCTTCCTCCGTGTGCGGCGCATCGGCCGGGATCGCCATATTGTCGACCCAGATGACCGCACCCTCCTTGGGGATCACATATTGGATCTCGACGCCCTGTCCGGCTTCCGCAGCCCGGTCGCGCGACTGCAGAATGTCGCCGGACCAGCCATGGGCCATGCAGATGTCGCCGTTGGCCAGTGCCTCGATATATTCGGAGGAATGGAATTTGCGAACATAGGGCCGGATCGACAGAAGCAGATCCTCAGCCTTCTGCAGGTCGTCCGGATTATCGGAATTGGGATCGAGACCGAGATAGTTGAGTGCTGCGGGCACCACCTCTTCGGGCGTGTTCAGCATATAGATGCCGCAGTCGGACAGCTTCTCGGCAAGCTCGGGCTTGAAGAGAAGATCCCAGCTATTGAGCGGCTGGTCCTCGCCGAGCCGCTCCTTCACCATTTTCGAATTGATGCCAAGCCCGGTCGTGCCCCACATATAGTTCACGGCATGCTCATTTCCGGGATCATACATGGCGAGGCGCTCAAGGATGTCGGGATCGAGATTGTCCCAATTGGACAGTTTCGACTTGTCGAGTTCCTGAAACACGCCGGCATTGATCTGGCGGGCCAGGAAGGTCCCGGTCGGCACAACCACGTCGTAGCCCGTGCCACCGGCGAGCAGCTTCGTCTCCAGGATTTCGTTCGAATCAAAGACGTCGTAGACGACCTTGATCCCGGTCTCCTTGGTGAAGTCGGACAGAATCGATTCGTCGATATAGTCGGACCAATTATAGACGTTGACGACACGTTCCTGCGCGCTTGCGGGGCTTGATAGGCCGATTATGGCCGACAGCGCGGCGATCGCGCCGAGTGCCGTTCCGAATGCGTGGAAATTGCGTTTCACCAAAACGTCTGCCTCCGAATTGCCGTCGCCGTCATGCCGGCGCAAGCCCTCGAAAGGAATCACGCGGCAGAACTCGCTCCTTCTCGTCTGAAGAGAGTGTGCAACGCTCGGACGGCAAGGGCAAGGCTTTGCTTTGCCCTTAAGCAAAGCGAACGGATGCCCATTCAAATGCCAATTCGTGACCCGGAGCCGAAGCTCCCGCCCCGGCCACGGCTCAGTGTCTCGCCTCACCGCGATCGACGTGGAACGAATATCAGCGTGCGGTCGGCAAAGGGTGGACGAATGTTACGCAGCGTCCTTTTCAAGGCCGGGTAGGCGTCCTTCATCCACGGCGAAACAGGCGACATCGCTCGCCCCATGGCGCTTGAGCAGCGGTCGCTCGGATCGGCAGCGATCATTCGCATAAGGGCAGCGCGGATTGAAGGAACAGCCAGGCGGTGGATTGAAGGGCGACGGCAGTTCGCCTGTCAGCCGGATACGCTCGCCGCGATCTTCGGGCCGTGTAGCGGGCGTCGCCGAGAGGAGCGCCCGTGTATAAGGGTGCTTCGGCTCGGCATAGAGCACGTCCTTGGGCGCGATCTCCACAGGCCGGCCGAGATACATGACCATCACCCTGTTCGCCACATGCTTCACGACTGAGAGGTCGTGGCTGATGAAGATATAGGTGAGGTTCAGCCGCTCCTGGAGATCGGCGAGAAGATTGAGAATCTGCGCTTGGATCGAGACGTCGAGGGCCGAGACCGGCTCGTCGAGAACGAGGATCTTCGGCTCCAGCATGAGCGCGCGGGCGATCGCGATGCGCTGACGCTGGCCGCCGGAGAACATATGCGGATAGCGGCCGTAATGCTCAGGGCGCAGGCCGACCTCGGCGAGCATCGCCTCGGCCTTTTTCCGCCGCTCGCCGGCGGACAGCTTGGTGTTGATCTTCAGCGGCTCTTCCAGGATCGCGCCGACCTTCTGGCGCGGATTGAGCGCGCCATAGGGATTCTGGAAGACGATCTGGACGATGGAGCGCAGGCGCTTGGCATCGCTTCCGGCGCCGCTTGCCGCGATCGTCACGCCATCGATGACGAGTTCGCCTTCGCTGGGGGATTCGATCATCGTCAGGATGCGGGCGAGGGTCGACTTGCCGCAGCCCGATTCCCCGACAATGGCGAGGGTCTCGCCCTCCTGAACGGTGAAACTCGCCTCCTTGACGGCCTTGAGCTCCAGCGGCTTGGCGAAGACCCCACGTTTGACTTCGTAGATCTGGCTGAGATCCTTGGCGGTGACGATCGCGTTCACGCGGCTTCTCCGACGGCTTCAAGGGGATAATGGCAGAGCGCTTCGCCGAGGCTGGCGGGCTGGCGAGGCGGCACGATGGTGCGGCAGCGATCGTCGGCGCGCGGGCAGCGGGGGTTAAACAGGCAGCCGTTTGGCCGGTCGCCCTGCCCCGGCACAACGCCCGGAATGGTCGGCAGGCGCTTGCCCGTCGCTCGCTCGGGGATCGCCGAAAGGAGCGCGGCCGTATAGGGATGGTGGGGATGATCGAACAGCGTCGAGACCTTTTGGCGCTCGACCTGCTGACCGGCATATTGAACCACGACACGCTGGGCGGTCTCGGCGACGACGCCCATATCGTGGGTGATGAGGATCATCGCCATGCCCTGGCTTTTCTGCAGATCGACCAGAAGATCGAGGATTTGCGCCTGGATGGTGACGTCGAGGGCGGTCGTCGGCTCGTCGGCGATGAGGAGCTTTGGATTGCAGGCCATGGCCATGGCGATCATCACGCGCTGGCTCATGCCACCCGACAGCTGATGCGGAAAGGCCGACAGGCGGCGCTCGGGCTCGGGGATCCCGACCTGCGACAAGAGCTCGACGGCCCGCGTCTTGCGCGCGCTTCTGTCGAGACCGAGATGAACCTTCAGAGATTCCTTGATCTGATGGCCGACCGTGAAGCAGGGATTGAGCGAACTCATCGGCTCCTGAAAGATCATGGCGACGTCCTTGCCGATGATCTTGCGCCGTTGACGGGCACCGAGCGCCCGCATGTCGCGGCCTTCAAAGGCGATCTCGTCGGCGGTCACGGTTGCAGATGGCGGCAAAAGGCCCATCAGACCAAGCATGGCGACCGACTTGCCGGAGCCCGACTCCCCGACAATGCCGAGCACTTCGCCCGGCTCGACGGCGAGATCGACGCCATCGACGGCCTTGAACGGGCCGGAGGCTGTGGCGAAGGTGACCGACAGGTTGCGGATAGAGAGAAGGGGCATTATCTTTCGTCCGATCGCGTTTGAACCGGAGCATCGCCATGACTGGCCCCGTACTCCCGCTTATCTGAATGTTCGAAGGGGTGAAGCAAAGGCTTCAACTCATTATCAATCGCCTCAAGTTTTTGTTTTAGTTTGCTGCATGCCCTGTCGTCGATGATACGCGACAGGCTTTTTAGTGCGTTGCGTGCCTCTGCCGCCTCTTTATCAAATGGTACCATTCCAGCACCGCGCGATGCCGCTCGTCGATCGAGCGAAAGCTGGTACAGAAAGTCCTTGCCGGCAGCGACAAGTTCTTCCGTCGTCTGAAAAAGCGACGTCACCGCGAGCTTTTTTCGCTCAAACGGCAAATCGGCGAAGTCATCCGACCCAAGCTTTTCATATTGGGCAACCCAAAACTGATCCAGAGTGACATAGCGGTGGAATGCCGCAATCACCCTTGGACCGTAGCGATAGGCGGTTTGCCTGAAAGCCTCATAGGACCGTGTATCGTAGGACGACACGAGGTAGAATCGGAACGGCTTTTTCCGGCTTGTCCTCGATAGTCGTTCGATCAGCGTCGGCAGCGCCGCCTTCGGAAAATGCTCTTCCACACTTGAGATCCGCGATGCTGTCTCGGTCATGACCCAGACCATCGCCTCGCGCTCGCGTTTTTCCTGCCGCCACGAATCCGTGAGAGCTTCGATACCTTTTTTGCCGAGCCATGCACCCGCTCCCACGATGGCCGCTCCCAGGAGGCTGTCTTTGCTGAAGACGGTCTGCACGAAGGAAAGAGGCTCGACAGGCGCAGTCGGACGAGCTGTCAATACGTCCCAATAAGCTGAAAAAGCATCATTCAGCATTGAATGCTCCTAGCGGGAACGAGAATAAACTCTGACACAGCGCATTCACTCGCCGCACCCCTATGAATCAACTCCGCTTCATCTTCGGATCGAGCGCGTCGCGAAGTCCGTCGCCGACGAGATTGATGGCGAGCACCGTCACCAGGATGGCAAGGCCTGGAAAGGTCACCACCCACCAGGCGCGCAGGATGAATTCGCGCGCTTCGGCAAGCATGGTGCCCCATTCGGGCGTCGGCGGCTGGGCTCCCATGCCGAGAAAGCCGAGGGCGGCCGCATCGAGGATCGCGTTCGAGAAGGATAGCGTCGCTTGAACGATGAGCGGCCCAAGGCAGTTCGGCAGGATCGTCACCACCATGAGGCGGAGAGGCGAAGCCCCGACGACCCGCGCGGCGGTGACATATTCCCGGTTCTTCTCCGCCATCACCGAAGCCCTCGTCAGCCGCACGAAATGGGGCTGAAGCACCAGCGAGATCGCGATCATCGCATTGACGAGGCCAGGGCCGAGCACGGCGACGAGAACGAGGGCGAGAAGCAGCGAGGGAAAGGCGAGGATGATGTCCATCACCCGCATGATCACCGTATCGACCCAGCCGCCCACATAGCCGGCGATGAGACCAACGGCGATGCCGACGGTGACAGCGATGACCACCACGACGACGCCGATGAAGAGCGAATATTGCGCCCCGAAGATCAGGCGCGAAAGGATGTCGCGCCCGACCGCGTCCGTGCCGAGAAGATAGGCGGTCGAGCCGCCCTCCTGCCAGAAGGGCGGGATGAGCAGCGCGTTGCGGTTCTGCAGAACAGGCGAATGGGGCGCGATCAGCGGCGCGGCCAATGCGATCAAAACGATGGCGATGAAAACGACAAGGCCGACCACCGCGCCCTTGTTCTCGGAAAAGTAATACCAGAACTCGGCGAGCATCTGCCGCCGCATGCTCTTCGCGGGCTCGCGGTCCGGCACGTCGGCTCCGACCCCCTCGCCTGCTTCCTGTGCTTCGATATGGCTCATCGTCGCCTCCTCAAATTTAGCGGGCGCGCACGCGCGGATTGATGACGCCGTAAAGGACGTCGACGACGAGATTGACGATCATGATGACGAGGGCGATGAGCAGCAGCCCGCCCTGGACCACCGGATAGTCCCGGCGGAAGACACTATCGACCATCCATTTGCCGATGCCCGGCCAGGAGAAGATCGTCTCCGTCAGGATGGCACCCGCCATCAAGACGCCGACCTGCAGGCCGATCGTGGTGATCACCGGGATCATGGCGTTGCGCAAGGCGTGAACGCCGACGACGCGGAAGCGGCTGAGGCCCTTGGCGCGCGCGGTGCGCACATAGTCCTCGCCCAGCACCTCGAGCATGGCCGAGCGCGTCTGGCGGGCGATGACGGCGAGCGGGATCGTCGCGAGCACCACCGAGGGCAGGATCAGATGCGACAGCGCCGAGGTGAAGGCCCCCTCCTGACCGGATAGGAGGCTGTCGATCAGCATGAAGCCGGTGACCTGCGGGAAATAGTAGAGCAGCGAGATGCGACCCGAGACCGGCGTCCAGCCGAGCGTTCCCGAAAACAGGATGATGAGAAGAAGACCCCACCAGAAGATCGGCATGGAATAGCCGACAAGAGCCGCGCCCATGGTGATCTGGTCGAACCAGGAGCCGCGCTTGACCGCTGCGAAGACACCCGCCGGCACGCCGATCGCCACCGCGATGACGATGGCGCAGAAGGACAGTTCAAGCGTTGCGGGAAACAGGGTGAAGAATTCGCCTGCGACACCGCGCTTCGTCACAATTGAGGTGCCGAAATCGCCGGTGAAGAGGCCGAAGAGATAATCGAGATATTGCACGATCAGCGGTCGGTCATAGCCGAGCTGCGCCATGATCTGCGCATGACGCTCCGGGTCCATCACCCGTTCGCCGGCCATCAGCGCCACCGGATCGCCCGGCAGCAGCCGAATGAAGGCGAAGGCGACGATCGACACGCCGATGAATGTCGGGATGAGCACGAGGACGCGCGATAGGAAGAAGCGCAGCATGGGCTGTCCGCTCTCCGATTCGGGGGTTCACGCCATTCTTGCCGCGCAGATCCAGAGCCTTCTCGCCAAGCCCATCGTCGCCGGATGGAATAGACGGGCGTCTACGAAAGGCCCGGATCGATCGCTACTACGGCCGCAGCGCTTCGAACCCGCAGGATTGTCAGGAAACAGGTCGAGGACGGGTAAGCCTTCGGGCCACCCGTCCTCGACCTTGATCGTCAAATCCGCCGCAAAGCCGAAATAGGCTTTTCAGCGGTCAAAAGCCCTTACTCGGCCAAATCGACACCATCGAAGCGGTGATAACCGAGCGGATCCTGAACGAAGTTCTGAACCGACTTCTGCATCGGCATAACCACGGTGGAATGGTCGATCGTCAGCCAGGGCGCCTCACGCTTGAAGACCTCCTGGGCCTGTTCGTAGAGCTTGGCGCGCTCGCCCTGGTCGGATATTTCCTTCGCCTTCGAGACGAGTGCGTCAAATTCCTCATTGCACCATTGGGCGCGGTTGTTGCCGCCAACCGCGTCGCAGCCGAGCAGCGTGTCGAGGAAGTTGTCCGGATCGCCATTGTCGCCGGTCCAGCCAAGCATCACCGCGCCGTCGCGGTCCTTGGCCTTGGACTTGTCGAGATACTCGCCCCATTCATAGGAGACGACCTCGGAGTTGACGCCGATCTTCTGAAGATCGGCCTGCATCAGCTCGGCCGCACGCCGGGCGTTCAGCATATAGGGCCGCGAAACCGGCATGGCCCAGATCTTCATGGAGAGATCGGTGACGCCCGCCTCTTCCAGCATCTTCTTGGCGGCCTCCGGATCGTAAGGATCGTCCTTGATGGCGTCGTTATAGGACCACATCGTCGGCGGGATCGGGTTCTTGGCCGGCACGGCCGCACCCTGGAACACGGCGTCGATGATCGCTTCCTTGTTGATCGCCATGTTCAGCGCCTTGCGAACCTCGACCTTATCGAAGGGCGCCTGGGTCGTGTTGTAGGCCATATAGGCAACGTTCAGACCCTCCTGCTCCAGAACATTGAGGGCATCATTGTCCTTCATCGAAGCAACATCGGCCGCATTCGGATAGGGCATGATCTGGCATTCGTTGGCGAGCAGCTTCTGGGCGCGCACCGAGGCGTCGGAGGTGATGGCAAAGACCAGATCGTCGATCGGCTGCTTGCCAGCCCAATAGTCGGGATGGGCCTTGTAGCGGATGACCGCGTCGGGCTGGTAAGCGACGAACTGGAACGGGCCGGTGCCAAGCGGCTGCTGGTTCAGCTGCTCCATATTGCCATTGGCTTCCAGCTGGTCCGCATATTCCTTCGACATGATCGAAGCGAAATCCATGGCGAGATCGGCTAGGAACGGCGCTTCGGGCCGGTTCAGCGTGAACTTCACCGTCAGATCGTCGACCTTCTCGATCGATTTGATCAGATCGGGAAAGCCCATGCCGTTGAAATATTCCCAGCTCGCGCCGGGAACATACTGATTCCAGGCATTGTCGCCGGAGAGTTGACGCTCGAAGGAATAGATCACGTCGTCGGCGTTCAGCGCGCGGGTCGGCGTGAAGAAGTCCGTGGTCTGGAACTTCACGTCGGGGCGCAGCTTAAACGTATATTCCGTGCCGTCCTCCGAGACCTCCCAGGATTCGGCCAGACCCGGCTCGATCTCCGTCGAGCCATGCTTGAACTCGACCAGACGGTTGTAGACGGCGCGGGACGAGGCATCGAAGGTCGTGCCGGCGGTATAGAGCGCCGGATCGAAGCCCTCGGGCGAGCCTTCCGAACAATAGACGAGCGTCTTGGCCGACGCTGCCGCCGTGCCGAAAGCAAGCGTCAGCGCGGTCGCGGCGAGTAGCCGGGAAATGAGTCTCATGAAGGACGATCTCCTGTCAGAACGGTCCGGCGGATTCTTGTCGTCCGCCGATCGCGCCATCCGACAGCTTTTGTCGCTCCTTCGCAACCCAATTTTTTGACCAGTCACTCAAAAACGATAGACGGCCCCGAGGAAGCGACGGGTCCGGTCTCCAGGCCCGACAGGGTTCTGGCCGCCATATCGCGATAAATTTCGGCATGCGGTCCGTCCGGTTCGGCCTGGACGATCGGCACGCCTTCGTCAGAGCGCACGCGGATATTCATGTCGAGGGGAACGGCGCCCAGAAACGGGACGGAGAGACGTCTGGCTTCCGCCTCCGCGCCCCCATGACCGAAGATGTCGTAGCGCGCGCCCGTGTCGGGGGCGATGAAATAGCTCATATTCTCGACGATGCCGAGAACGGGCACATCCACCTTTCGGAACATGGCGATGCCACGCCGGGCGTCGATCAGCGAGAGATCCTGCGGGGTCGAGACGATGACCGAGCCGGCGAGCGGCACCTGCTGGGCCATGGTCAGTTGCGCGTCGCCCGTGCCCGGCGGCATGTCGACGACGAGAATGTCGAGCGGTCCCCATTCGACCTCGCGCATCATCTGGGTCAGCGCGGAAACCACCATCGGCCCGCGCCAGATCATCGCCGTCTCCTCTTCGACGAGAAGGCCGATCGACATGGCCTTCAGACCATAGGCGTCGAGCGATTTGATCATCCGCCCGCCGGCCGATTGCGGCTTGTCCTTCAGCGCGAGAAGCCGAGGAATTGAGGGGCCATAGATGTCGGCGTCGAGAATGCCGACCTTCAGCCCGAGATCGCGCAGACCAAGGGCGAGATTGACCGCCGTCGTCGACTTGCCGACGCCGCCTTTGCCGGAAGCGACCGCGACGATGCGATCAATACCAGGAATGCCGGGCTTGGAAGTCTGCGGGCGACCGCCGCCCTGCGGCGGGGCGGGGCGAGCCGCAGGCTGGGCAGGCGCCGGCTGCGGTGCCCGCGAGGGCGTTCCGGCCTGTTTTTCGGCGGTGAGCGCGACCATCGCCTTCGTCACCCCCTGGATCGCCTCCACCCGGCGCTCGGCCTCCTGGCGGAAAGGCTCGAAGATCTGCGCCTTGTCGGCGGGGACCGTCAGGGAGAAGAACGCCTTGCCGTCGGCGATGAAGACGTCCGACAGAAGCCCGCGCGAGACCACGTCACCGGCTTTGTCGGGAGCTTCCATCGCTCTGAGGATATCGTGGATCTGGCCCTTGATGTCTTCCGCCACGGCTTGCTTGCCTTTCCGCTCGTCTCTGTCAGCTTGATGGGGCAGATATGACGGATGAGCGCCGACGCAAAGGGCGAAGACAGGCAGAAGGCGCCATGAGGGACGTCCTTTGGTAGGAAGACGCAGCCGCGAGGGAGGCAAGACGGCGATGACGGAGGCGGCAAAACCGGCTTTGACCCAGGATGTCGACGAGGATGCACGCGCCCTTGCCCGGCAACTGACGCGCAGCAGTCGCTATGGCTCGCTCGCGGTGCTACGGCCTGACGATGGATTTCCGGCAGCCAGTCGCGTGCTCGTGGCGACGGACTTTCTCGGTCGCCCGCTCCTCCTTGTCTCCGGCCTCTCGCTGCATGCCAAGGCGCTGCAACACGACAGGCGCTGTTCGCTGCTTCTCGGCGAGCCCGGCAAGGGCGATCCGCTCGCTCATCCACGCCTGTCTCTCTTCGCCACCGCCGACATCATCGCGCCGGACGCCCCCGAACGGGCAAACCTGCGTCATCGCTTCCTCGCCCGCCATCCCAAAGCCGAGCTCTATGTGGATTTCCCGGATTTTCGTTTCGTTCGGCTCGATTCCCTCTCGGCCTCGCTGAATGGCGGCTTTGCCCGTGCCTATGAGCTCGAAGCCGGGGACCTTCTCGACGAAGCGATCGACACCGATCTCGAAGCAGCCGGGGAACGCGCCCGGCTTCATATGAACGAGGATCATGGCGACGCGATCGATGCGATCGCCGCCGCCAATGGACAGGCGGGTGACGGCTGGCGCATCGCGACCGTCGACCGACGCGGCTTCGAGATCGCCCGATCCGATCGCCTCGCCCGAATCGCGTTTCGGCGCGATCCGGCAGGAGACGGCGGCTATCGTAAAGCCTTTGTCGATCTGGTCTCGGACGGCGCGCATTGACGTGATGGGCGGCGTTTGTGACCGCTCACGAAATCCTTGCGCACCGAGATGTGCCCATCACGGCTCGTAGCCATCCGGGCATGCGGCCTGGAAGCGGCGGGAGGAGCCGGCTCTGCGCCAGATACATTCGCCAGGGGAATTGGCAGCCTGGCCGATGAGATCGTCGCCCGGGCGCACGGTGGGCACAGGAATACGGCCCATGCGAAAGGATTTCGTCGACGCGTCCTCAAGGCCGAAGACAGCGCCGAGGACGGGAGAGCCCTCCGGCCCGGTGCAGCCGCCGGCGACGAAGGCGAGACCGCCGAGCAGAACCGCCGTCATGCTCCGACGACGCAGCACAGCCGAGCGTGCAGCCCGCCGGTCCGACCCAGAGCATTCGACCGACAATCGTCTCACCGACTTCGCAAAAGGCATGTCTCGTCCCTCCCTCGGTCCTGTCATCGCCTAGCGCCTCGCGCCCTCGATCTCGGTCGCCCGAACCGCTTTCCCCGTCTTCTATTGCGTGCGAGACGAGCAAAGAGGCGGCGACTAAGGTCCCCCGCTCATAAAAGAAAAGGCCGCCGGTCGCCCGGCGGCCCATAGTCGTCAAAGCGACGAACCGGTCAATAGCCAGCCGGGCAGCGATAGATATTGCCGTCCGAATAGCGGCAATAGCCCTCGCGCTCCTGGCTGCGGCCGACGACATTGCCGGCGACCGCGCCAGCGCCTGCGCCGAGCGCACCGCCGATCAGCGCGCCCTCGGCATTGCCGCTGACGCCGGCACCGATGGCCGCGCCGCCAAGGCCGCCGAGGGCGGCACCGCCAGCGGTGTAGCGGTCTTCGGTGGTGCAGCCGGCAGCCGCGACGGTCATTGTCAAGGCGGTGAGCATGAACAGCTTTTTCATTGTCACGGTCCTCTCCGTAAGGTGTCCCATAGGGGCAAGGATAGAGCTTGCAGTCCGGCGAGCAATGGGTGCGGTCCCCCGGACAGCCCAAGAATTGTCAGGGACGACACATTTTGCGTCCGTTCGACGGGACCATCGATCGGACGCTGTGAGCTTTTGATCATGCTCCCCGCGGGAAAGACTCGGATGCGGCACGCGCCGACCGGCGAGCTCAGCGCCGCTGCGAGACGGCGTTCCTGATCTCGTTCAACCGATCATTGCCCCGATCGACGAGGCGCTGGCCTTCGTCGAGCTTGGCGCGGGCATCGCGTTCTTGCGACCGGCCCTCCTCGATCAGCCGGCGACCGCGTTCGATGTCCTTCTCCGCCTGAACCGCCTGCGCGCCCATCTCGGCACGTGATTGACCTTCGGCCACAAGCCTCTCGCCGAAGGTCGGCTCGGACGCGCAACCGGCAAGCGCCGACATAATGGACAGGGCAACGAGACTGCGGATCGGGAAACGGGTCGACGGCATGGGTCCTCCTTTTCAAATCCGCCGCCGGATACGGCTCCAGGCCGGCGAGATGAAGGCGCAAAAGGTCGCATGGTGGCTTGGGCGGGGCGCTGCGAGGGTTGCGATCGCCCCGCCGCCTTTTGCTCTGGATGGGAAGGCGTGAAAGGATGAAACGCCATCCGATGGGGCCAGCGATGGAGAGAGCCATGTCCCGACCGCCGGCGGTGCTGTTCGTCTGCCTCGGCAATATCTGCCGCTCGCCGCTTGCGGAAGCCGCGCTACGTCTCGAAGCCGAGCGGCTGAGCGTCAAGGTCGAGATCGATTCGGCGGGAACGGGCGACTATCATATCGGCGCGGCGCCCGACCGGCGGGCCCAGGCGGTCGCCTTGCGTCATGGCGCCGACATTTCCCATTTGAAGGCGCGGCAGGTGAGCGAGGCCGATTTTCGCCGCTTCGATCATGTCATCGCCCTCGACCACGAAAATCTGCACATTCTTAAGCGACTGCGGCCAGACGATGCGACGGCGAGCCTCTCGCTGCTGCTCGACCATGTGACGGGGCGCGTCGGCGAGCCCGTTGCCGATCCCTATTATGGCAATGCCGACGGGTTCGAGACGACCTGGAGCGACGTCAGCGCCGGGGCGAAGGCCCTTATGGTGCGGCTGATCGCAAGCAATACGAGGGAGCCAGCCGATTGACCAAGCTCGCAGCCGCAGGCGAGCGGCTTCTCGGCGGACGGATTACTGCGTCAAAATCCCTTTCCGGCGGCGATCTATCGGCCCTTTTGCTGGTCACGATGGAGGATGGCCGCAAGGCGGTTCTCAAAGGCGGCCCGGCGCCTCGCACGGAGGCCTCGATGCTGGAGGTGATCGCCAAGACCGGCGCTCCGGCCCCAGCGGTTCTCGCGGTCGACGACGATGCTCTCGCCATCGAATGGATCGCCTCAGACGACAGCCTGCAGAGGGCCTGGGGCAGCCTCGGCACCGCGCTGAAGACGCTCCATGCTGATGAGGGACCGGACTATGGCTGGCCGGAGCCCTATGCCTTTGGTCCCGTTGCCATCGACAACCGACCGGCGGCCGACTGGCCGAGCTTCTTTGCCGAGCGCAGGCTCATGGTCCATGCGGCCCATATCCCCGAAGATCTCGCGCGGCGCATCGAAGGGCTCTGCTCAGATCTTACGGACAGACTGCCGAAGACCCCATATGCCTCGCTCCTTCACGGGGATTGCTGGTCGGGCAATATTCTCGTTTCGAAGGGCTGCGTCACGGGGCTGATCGACCCGGCATCCTATTACGGCGATAGAGAAGTCGATCTCGCCATGCTCCATCTCTTCGCCTCGCCCGGCCCCGCCTTCACCGAGGCCTATGGGTCGCTGGCGCCCGGCTTCGAGGAACGGCAGACGATCTATACGCTCTGGCCCGCCCTCGTTCATCTGCGGCTCTTCGGGAGCGGCTATCGAAGGCTCGTGGAGCGCCTTCTGGCCATGCTCGGTGTCTGACCAGGTGGCTTTGCCTTCGATCGAGCGAGGGCGCTTTGTCGGACGCTCGTGAGCGGCCGAAGGCAACAGCGTCAGTAAAAAGCAGGCTCGATCGCCGAATAGAGCGTGCGTCCAGCGCCATACCAGAACAGAGCCAGAAGCACCGCGATGGCCATCCAGGTCAGTATGAAAATCTTGCTGTCGGGCTCCGTGTCGTCCTGCATCCTGCCATTCCCCATCTCAACAGTCTTTGAACAGGAGCCGAAACGGGCGGAAGACCACCATCCGCCTTCCATCGGCTCGCATTCCTTTCGTTTCCGCCTCCGCCTTGCCGGCCAGAACTCGCGCCGGGCGAGTCCCAAGGCCTCCCAACAGCGACCATGCCGAGGGTCAGAGGCTCAAGAGCATCAGCGACCCGGTGCATGATGCGCCAGCGCGCAGGCAAAGAGCGTTGGGATAGTCTCGGACCCAATTATTCGGCGAGCGCCCCAGTCGACGGGCGCCTCTGCGCCGTTGGGAGCAGCGCAAAGGCGACCGTCGAAGAGCTGCGATCCCGGTTCCTGACCGGCAGCCCTGCAAGACGATTTTCATCATACGTCAACCAAATTTGCATACCCCAAATGGGATATGCCGCAAGAATAAGTGTCACCATCGCTCGGCGCGCCTATGGCTCCTTCCAAGAATTGGAAACGAAAGGCGCCGAGATAACGGCGCCTCGTAAGGTCTCGTCCTAAAATCACCTGTTCTGATAACAGATATACCTTCAACGGTAGCGCTAGATGCCGAAACTCACGCACGCTCAGGGTGCTCGTCCGCCCAATGGGCGAGGACGCCTGGCTCGGCCCCGTCGATGGGATCGCTCGCCGGGCGCGACAGCGCAGCGATCCGACGGCGCGCCTCGTCCAGATCCATCGAACCGGCCCGGGTGATCGCACCGGTCTGGCCCGGCGGATAGGCGCCGGCCACCGCGAAATCCGAGCTCGCCTCGAAGCGCTTATGGCCGACCCCTGCGGGGAGAATGACCACATCGCCCACTTCGAGATCGAGAACGCGCCCACCTTCTTCCGGCTCCCCGCCGAAGCCGACCTTCCCGGTCCCGCTGACGCAGGCCAACACTTCATGGCCTTCCACATGGTAGTGCCAATAGTCGTAGACCGTATAGGTCCAGGTTCCCTGCCAGCCGTGATCCTGAAACCGCTGCTCGACAGCCGCCGAACGAGCCGCCTCTTGGGTGATCGCCCCCTTTACGAGGAGAAGCGGCCAGTCGCTATTCGGGATCGTTGCGGTCGCAGGCAGGCGGATCGGTTCGACGGACAATGGGGCGGCCTCCTCTCGGTTGATGGCGCATCTCTGGGTTAACCGGTCGGGGCGTCATGATGGTTCCCTGGCTGGAAAAGGCCGAAGGAGCCAATCTGGAACGTCCCCTATCCGAGCTGACCGGACGTCGAGTTCTCCGAGCCAACACGTCGCCAGCGTTTTTCTAAGATCGAGACCATTCCCGGCGGTTTCCGCGAACAGTCACTTGGACAACCATACAAAAAACGCCGGCGCGGACCTTGGTCCACACCGGCGTTTCGATTGGCCTTGGGAGGCTCTGGGTCTAAAAAGGCCTTATTCGGCCGCAACGGCGAATTTTAGATATTTCGCGGTGTTGATCTTGTCGGAGGCCTGGACCTTGGCGAGGATTTCGTCCGAGACCGGCCCGTCCACATAAAGCAGCGCGATGGCATCGCCCCCCTTGGCCGAGCGGCCGAGCTGGAAGTTGGCGATGTTGACGCCCGCCTCGCCCAGCGTGTTGCCGAGGAAGCCGATGACGCCGGGCGTGTCGTCATTGGTGCAGTAGATCATGTTCTCGCCGACTTCGGCCTCCAGGCCGATACCCTTGATCTGGATGAAGCGCGGCTTGCCGTCCGAGAAGCAGGTGCCGGCCACCGACCGCGTCTGCTTCTCCGTCGTCACCGACAGCATGATGTAGCCGTCGAAGATGCCGGACTTGTCGCGCCGCGATTCGGTCAGCTGGATGCCGCGTTCCTTCACCATGATCGGCGCCGAGACCATGTTGACGTCGGCGACTTGGCTGCGGATGAGCCCGGCGAGCACGGCCGAGGTCAGCGCGCGGGTGTTCATCCCCGCCACATGGCCGTCATAAGTGATCTCGACCTTCTTGATCGCATTCTCCGTCGCCTGGCCGGCGAAGGAGCCGAGAATATCGGCGAGCTTGACGAAGGGCGTCAGCTTCGGCGCTTCCTCGGCGGTGATCGAGGGCATGTTGATGGCGTTGGTGACGGCGCCCCGGATCAGATAATCCGACATCTGCTCGGCGACCTGAAGCGCGACATTCTCCTGCGCCTCGGTCGTCGAAGCGCCGAGATGCGGCGTGCAGACGACATTGTCCAGGCCGAACAGAACGGAGTCCTTGGCCGGCTCGGTTTCGAAGACGTCGACGCCGGCGCCCGCTACCTTGCCCGACTTGATGCCTTCCGCAAGATCGGCCTCGACGACGAGGCCGCCGCGCGCGCAATTGATGATGCGCACGCCGTCCTTCATCTTGGCGATCGCCTCGGCATTGATGATGCCGCGCGTCTTGTCGGTCATCGGCGTGTGCAGCGTGATGAAGTCGGCGCGCTTGAAGAGATCGTCGAGTTCCACCTTCTCGATGCCGAGTTCGGCCGCCCGCTCCGCCGACAGGAACGGATCGAAGGCGACGACGCGCATCTTCAGTCCGACACCTCGGGTCGCCACGATCGAGCCGATATTGCCGCAGCCGATGACGCCGAGCGTCTTGCCGGTGATCTCGACGCCCATGAAGCGGTTCTTCTCCCACTTGCCGGCCTGGGTCGAGGCGTCGGCGGCGGGCAGCTGGCGAGCCACGGCGAACATCAGCGCGATGGCGTGTTCGGCCGTCGTGATGGAATTGCCGAAGGGCGTGTTCATCACGATGATGCCCTTCTTGGAGGCTGCCGGAATGTCGACATTGTCGACGCCGATGCCGGCGCGGCCGATGACTTTCAGATTGGTCGCCGCCTCGATGATCTTCTCGGTCACCTTGGTGGCCGAGCGGATGGCAAGGCCGTCATATTGGCCGATGACTTCGAGGAGCTTGTCCTTGTCCTTGCCGAGATCGGGCTGGAAATCGACCTCGACGCCGCGATCGCGAAAGATCTGGACGGCAGTTTCGGAGAGCTTGTCGGAAACGAGAACGCGGGGTGCCATGGGATATCCTTTGATGTCTTTTGGAGGCGCGCGAGGCAACTCAAGCGCGGCGTCATGGGCATCATGCGTGTCGGCCGTCATCCTCGGGCTCGCCCCTAAGGATCTGCCGATCTTTGAAGAGAACGGCCGGCGCATGACATTTCAAATCTGTCGAATGCCGTAACAGGACAGGCGAGTTCAGATCCTCGGGACGATCCCGAGGATGAGGATTCCTGTCATTCAAGCCATGCGGTCAGGCAGCCTTTTTCAGCTCGCCCTTCTGGGTCTCGTAAGCCCAGGCGAGCCAGGGCATCAGCGCTTCGAGATCGGAGGCTTCGACGGTCGCGCCGCACCAGATGCGAAGGCCGGCTGGGGCGTCGCGATAGGCGCCGATATCGAGGGCGACGCCCTCCTTCTCGAGCAGCGACGCAACACCCTTGGCAAAGGCGTTCTGCTCGTCCTCAGACTTCTCGGTCAGCGCCGGATCGGTGAAGGTCAGGCAGACGGAGGTGTTGGAGCGGATATCCTTGGTCTTGGCCAGGAAGCCGAGCCAGTCATGGCTTTCGACGAAGCGCTCGATGACGGCGAGATTGGCGTCGGCGCGGGCCTTCAAAGCCGTCAGACCGCCGATCTCCTTGCCCCAGGCCAGCGCGTCCAGATAATCCTCGACGCAGAGCATGGAGGGCGTGTTGATGGTCTCGCCCTTGAAAATGCCCTCGATCAGCTTGCCGCCCTTGGTCATGCGGAAGATCTTCGGCAGCGGCCAGGCCGGCTTGTAGCTCTCCAGGCGCTCGACGGCGCGCGGGGACAAGATCAGCATGCCATGGGCCGCTTCCCCGCCCATCACCTTCTGCCAGGAGAAGGTGACGACATCGAGCTTGTCCCAGGGAAGGTCCTGGGCGAAGGCGGCGGAGGTCGCGTCACAGATGGTCAGGCCCTGGCGGTTTGCTGGGATCTTGTCGCCATTGGGCAGGCGCACACCGGAGGTTGTGCCGTTCCAGGTGAAGACCACGTCGCGATCGAAATTGAGCGTGGAGAAGTCGACGATCTCGCCATAGGGGGCTTCGAAGGTGCGGGCGTCGTCGAGCTTCAGTTGCTTGATCGCATCGGTCACCCAGCCGGCGCCGAAGCTCTCCCAGGCCACCATGTCGACGCCGCGCGCGCCGAGCAGCGACCACATGGCCATCTCGACGGCTCCGGTGTCAGAGGCGGGCACGATGCCGATCCGATAATCGGCGGGAACATTGAGAATGTCGCGGGTTTCGTCGATCGCCCGGGCAAGCTTGGACTTGCCGATCTTCGCGCGATGGGACCGGCCGAGAGCGGCGTCCTGAAGCGCTTCGAGGCTCCAGCCGGGGCGCTTGGCGCACGGTCCAGACGAAAAGCGGGGATTGGCCGGACGCAGATCCGGCTTCGCAGCAGTGGTCATCTTGTAACTACCCTTTCAGATAGGCGCGCCTCGTTGGGGAGGCGTGTCCCACGGATGGCGATATGCCTTTGCGCGAGGTCCGTCAAGCGACCTTTCGATGACAGCGCGCTTTATCCTTACGCCGATGTTTCAAAGCCAAGCGGGCCTCATTGCCAAACGCGAAAACGGCGGACCGATGGCCCGCCGTTCGAAGGAAAGCTAAAATGGATAAGCGCGCCCGGGGCCTACCAGAGGGAATAGCGTACACCCGCCCGGATCTGATGGATGTCGAAGCCATCGTCGTTCTTGATGCCGAAGGCCTTGTATTCGGGCACCGACAGATAGCGATAGCCCACATCGAGGGTGAGATTCTTGCTGACATTGTAGCCTAGGCCCGCCATCAGCGAATAGGACAGCTGCCAGGTCGAATCGTCGAAATTGACCGTGGTCTCCCCTGTGGGTGAGCCGTAATTGATATTGGCGACCGAGGCGAGGCAGCCGACATCGGGATCGGCCGATCCGTTACAGGTCTCGTTGGCCTTCGCCGTCGTCTGGAAGTTGGCGACGCCAAGGCCTGCGCCGACATAAGGGGTGAAACCCACATAGGTGCCGAGGTCCACATAGGCATTGGCCATATAGTTGTAGACGTCGAGATCGGCGGAGCCGGCGATATCGCATTCGTCGTCATAGGCGCGATCGAACGGGCCGGCGCCCAAGTCGACCGAACGATAGGTCGTGCAAGGCGTGCGGCCGTTCAGGCTCGCATCGGCATTGGCGAGCCATTCGGCGGTCGCGTCGGCGCGCAACCAGTCATTGAAGCGATAGCCGGCGCCGATCCCAGCGCTCCACTGGTTTTCGACGTTCTCGTCGAGCGTGCCGTACTCCGATCCGCTCGAAAACGGCGCGCGCCGGTTGATGGTCACCGTGTTCTCGCCCTTGAAGGCATAGCCGACGTCGCCGCGCAGATACCAGCCGGTGCCGATCTCCACGGGCTGCAGTTCGGGCGCGGTCTCGAAGAGCGGCGTCTCGTAGATCGGCGGCAGATCGGCCGCATGGGTGGCCGTCAGGCTCAAGAGCGAAGCCGAAAGCGCGACAAGCGCGGAACCGGCACGGATCGAAAAGTGGGTCATCGTCATCTCAACTCCGGCCGCTTGGACGAGGCCTTTGGGTCGATTGCCATTTCCCCTTGCGGGGACTTGGCCTGGACGATGCCAGCGAATGATTAACGAGCCATTAACCGTGTTTTTTAACAGGTCATTTTCCATGCCGCCCGGCGGGTTCAGCGCCGATCATGCGCAACCGATCCCGGCCCGTCTCCATCCTGGATAGGACGGCTGATCGAGACGCCTATGGCTCGGTGCAAACACGTCGTTACAAAGCACGAAGGCCGCGCTCCCGAACGGGAAACGCGGCCTTCGTGTCAGACTTGACGGATGGGGCCTGCCTTTTCGGCAAAAGCCGCTCCCGATTATTTCCAGACGACGTCCTCTTGGACCGGGACCGGATCATAGACCGGCATCGGCTCGACCGGCATCGGGCCCTTGCCCTTGCCGAAACCGCCGCCACCGAACTCGTAGCGCAGACCGGCGCGGATCGTATGGATGTCGAAGCCATGATCCCAGGACTGAACCCCGGTGAAGCCGGCCGCCCGATCCTCGTCATCGAAGCCATAGGCCTCGCCGCCGCGAATATGGGTCCACTTGTAGCCGGCGTCGAATTTGAGGCTCGAGGTGATATCCACCGAAGCACCGGCCGCGAGGCCGTAGGCGAAGCGCCAGCTCGACTGACCCTCATGCTTGCCGCTGGAGCCGCAGATCGGTCCGCCATGGCCGATAACAGCCTGATCGCAGACGAATTTGTTGTTCATCGAACCGTAGGAGACATTGGCGAAGCCGAGGCCGGCGCCGACATAGGGCGTGATGCGGCCGTATGTGCCGAGATCGACATAGGCATTCGCCATGACCGTCCAGATGTCGGCATCGGAGGAGTCGTCATAGCTGCAGACGTTACCCGGATAGCCGGCGCAGTTGGTCGAGCCGCGAAGATCGGTCGAGAGATAGTCGGCCGTCAGATCAACGCGGGCGAACTGATTGAAGCGATAGCCGAGACCGCCACTGATCAGGAAGCTGTCGTCCGTCTCGATGCTCTCATAATGAGCCTGGTCAAGAAAGATGTCGTAGCCATGCGCCGTCGCATAACCGCGCTGATACTTGTAGTAACCGTCCGTCTTCGATGAGAAAGCGTAGCCCACGTCGCCGCGGATATACCAGCCGGCCGTGGAAACCTCCTCGACCGGGACGGGGAGCGGCTGCGGCTCGATATAGACCGGCGGTTCGATAAGATCGGCGGCCGGAGCCGCAAGGGTCATTGCCGACAGGGCCCCGAGAGCCGCGGCGGTTGTCAGCAGATAAGTCTTCATGGTGGTGTCTCCGCGTCAACGGCGCATCGGCCGCCCGGATGACGACCTGTTAGCCTTAACGAAGACGGTAAATTCCAATGGTTAATGTTTCGTTGACCCTACGGGCGGCTTAGAAGTTCGACGGAAAGCAAAAGGCGCCATTCGGCGCCTTTCGTTCAATGACTTACCCGGATCAGGTCGAAGACGGCGGGGCTGTTGCTGATCGGCCTCAGCCCCTGTCTGCAACCGGTCAGTTGCCGGTCTGGCCCTGGCTGATCGCCGTATAGGGGATCTTGAAGGCCGAATCCTGGATGTTGCCGCCTTCCTGAACGTCGAAGATCATGACCGTCGTATCGCGGCCCTGCTTGTCGCGGATGGTCCATTGCTTCAGATCGCTGGTCTTCGGATCGAACATCATGGTGATGCGCGAATTGCCGAAGACGGAGCGGTCGCCCATCACAATGGTGGTCAGGTCAGGCTCTTCCTTCACGCTCTGGATATTGGCCTCCGAGAGATCGATGCGCCGGTCGAGAAGCAGCTTCAGCGGGGTCTCGGACAGGGGATAGGTGTCCCAGGTGTTCAGCTTCTTGTTGTTGATCGCCACATTGGAGCCGTCGGCGATCACGCGCAGCGGCGTGTTGGTGTAGTCGAAGCGCACCTTGCCGGGCCGCTCGATATAGAATTTGCCCTCGCTCTGACGTCCGTTCGGATCGAACTGGACGAAATTGCCATGCATGGAGGGCACGCTCGAAAAATGGTCGGCGATGCGCTGGGCCGCGCTCTGGGCATAGGCGGCTGACGGGGCCAAGGCCGCGATCGGAAGAGCGACCGTCATGGAAAGGGCAGCGGCGAGGCCAAAACGGGCAAGGCTGGAGCGGAGGCGAGCGAGAAGTGAGGTATGGGCCATCGGTCTCATCGTCGAAGCGGTGTCTGGTTCGTGTCGGTTCGGTTTCATCCTGGCCATTCTACATCTCAAAAATGGCGCGAAGCCGCCGCGTGGGGCACGCGAAACCGAAACCATCTCAGGTCGAAGATCATGCGAAATTCGGCTTTTCCAAGGTTCACCAGAATGACAATCCGGTCATGAACCCATACTGAATGCGAAGTCCTGTGCGGAATCGAAAGACGGCAGGGCCGTTCAAGCGGGCTTGTCTCAGCCCGGTCCGAACCCGCCGATCGCCACGAAGACGGCGATCATCGTGAAAATGATGCCGAGTGAGATGGTTGGCCGAAAACCCCATTGACGCGACCACGGCCATGTCGGGATCGCCGCGATCAGCACGAGAAAGGCCAGAACCACGATGATCGGCCCGTAACCCACTTCCATCTCATTCATCTCCTTTGAGCCATTTGCGCCAACCGACAGCTTCGTGATCGGCGCGTTTCATATGCGTCACATGCGTGCCATTGGCACGGGGTCAATTGACAAGGCCGCCCGATGGCGCCACCTCGAAGGCGTTTAGCGCGTCGGGCGAGCCGGGAAAGACTGGTCTTCGATCATCCGGCGTGTGACCAAAGGGTTCGAAAGCCTCGGGCAACGCCGATCGACCGAGGCGCCTGAGCGCCGGCGCGGAGCTTCAAGCGATGAAGGACATGACCATGGAAGACGACATCATCGCCGATCCCCTGCCCCGCAAGCGCACGGTCGGGGTCGATGTGGGTGGCGTCCTGGTCGGCGGAAGCG
Organism: Fulvimarina manganoxydans; assembly: GCF_900176465.1. Taxonomy (GTDB): domain Bacteria; phylum Pseudomonadota; class Alphaproteobacteria; order Rhizobiales; family Rhizobiaceae; genus Fulvimarina; species Fulvimarina manganoxydans. The sequence goes on along the minus strand of NZ_FWXR01000011.1, from coordinate 35,382 downwards.
CCCCGGTGGTGGTCCAATCGATGACCAACACCGACACGGCGGATGTGGATGCAACGGTCGCCCAGGTCGCAGCGCTCGCGCGCGCCGGCTCCGAGATCGTGCGCATCACCGTCGATCGCGACGAATCCGCGGCCGCCGTTCCGAAGGTGCGCGAGCGGCTGGATCGCTTGGGCGTCAGCGTGCCGCTCGTCGGCGACTTTCATTATATCGGTCACAAGCTTCTCGCCGATCATCCGGCCTGCGCCGAGGCGCTCGCCAAATACCGCATCAATCCCGGCAATGTGGGCTTCAAGGACAAGCGCGACCGGCAGTTCGGCGCGATCATCGAGACCGCCATCCGCTACGACAAGCCGGTGCGCATCGGCGTCAATTGGGGCTCGCTCGATCAGGAGCTTCTGACCCGGCTGATGGACGAGAACAACGACCTCTCCGAACCGCGCTCGGCCCGGGCCGTCACCCGCGAGGCGATGGCGCAATCGGCGCTGTTGTCGGGCGAACTCGCCGAGGAGATCGGCCTTCCGCGAAGCCGCATCATTCTCTCGGCCAAGGTCAGCCAGGTTCAGGATCTGATCGCCGTCTATCGCGATCTCGCCCGGCGCTGCGACTATGCGCTCCATCTCGGCCTGACCGAAGCTGGCATGGGCACCAAGGGCATCGTCGCCTCTTCGGCCGCCATGGGCATCCTCCTTCAGGAAGGCATCGGCGACACGATCCGCGTCTCCCTGACGCCGGAGCCCGGCGGCGACCGGACCCGCGAGGTGCAGGTGGCTCAGGAGCTTCTCCAGACCATGGGCTTCCGCCAGTTCCTGCCCGTCGTCGCGGCCTGTCCGGGCTGCGGGCGCACCACCTCGACGGTGTTCCAGGAACTCGCCGAGGCGATCCAGTCTGACATTCGCACCAATATGCCGGTCTGGCGGGAGAAATATCCCGGCGTCGAGGCCCTCAATGTGGCTGTCATGGGCTGCATCGTGAACGGTCCGGGCGAATCCAAACATGCCGATATCGGCATTTCGCTGCCCGGCACGGGCGAGAGCCCGTCCGCGCCGGTCTTCGTCGACGGCAAGAAGGTGACGACGCTGCGCGGACCGAAGATCGCCGAGGACTTTCAGGCGATGGTCGCCGATTACATCGAAAAGCGCTTCGGCTCGGGCAACGGACGAGCGGCGGCCGAATAAGACGAAGGGCGGCGGATCGACCGTCGCCGCTTCAAACCAGCTTCCAGGGAGCGATCATGGCCGTTTCGCCGAGGACGATCACCATCGCCGTCCTTCTTGCGCTCGCTCAAACCCTGGCGACAGGAGCAGCGGCACAAGACAAGGCAGCGGCCGCGCGGGCGCCGGCGGAGAGCGCCGTCTCGGCCGACAAGAGCGAAGCGCGCGAGGACGAAGCGCCCGAGGACAAGGCAAGCGAAACGACGACCGAAGCGTCCAGCACTCAAAAGGACCCTCCGCCGAGTGCCGCCGAAGCCGCCAATGGTCAGGACGAAGCGACAAAGCCGCCGACGGCCGCCGAAATCTGTTCGGTAATCCGGGATTCAGCCGACCGGGTGAAGATGGACAGGGATTTCTTCGCCCGCCTCATCTGGAAGGAGAGCCGTTTCGACGTCAAAGCGGTCTCGCCGGTGGGGGCGCGCGGCATTGCGCAATTCATGCCCTATACTGCCAAGGAACGCGGGCTTGCCAACCCATATGATTACGAGGAAGCGATCCGCCACTCGGCGCTCTACCTCCGCGACCTGAAGGCCGAGCTCGGCAATTGGGGCCTTGCGGCGGCGGCCTATAATGGCGGCATCAACCGGGTGAAAGGCTGGATGGCGGAGACTTCGACGCGCGGCCTGCCCTATGAGACCGTCGAATATGTGAATGCGATTACCTTTCGCCCGGTCGAATGGTTCACCGAGACGGGGCGGGAGGTCGAGCCGCGCCCGCTCGATAAGGACCTTTCCTTCGATCAGTCCTGCGCTCGGCTGCCGATCATGAAGACCAGGGCCGTTTTCGCCTCGCTGGACGGCAGCGAGAGCGTGCCGATGAAGCCCTGGGGCGTTCAGGTCGCCGGCCACGCCAATCGGTCCGTCGCGGTCAAAATGTTCTCGCGCGTCCGTTCCGCCTATGGTTCCGTCATCGGTGGCAAGGACCCGCTGGTCATTCGTTCGCGCAATGCGAGCCGTCAGCGCATTTATGCGGTGCGGATCGGCGCTGATTCCCGCTCGGAGGCCGATGGTCTCTGCGGTCGTCTGCGCAAAGCGGGCGGCTCCTGCATCGTGATGAAGAACTGAACACCCGTCTCGGCTTCATGCCAAATCAGCCGGCATCGCCCGTTTTCGTCCGAAGATGCGGCAGGACCTGACGGGTGGGTTCGGTCAAGGGCTTCGGAAGCGCATCGAGCGCGAACCAGCCGAGGCCGGAATGCTTGTCCGGCTCCTTGAGAACGGCTTCGCCTTCAAAAGAGGCGGCCCGATAGACCGGCGAGACCCAGTGATATCGCTCGGCCTCTTCAGCGTGATGCTCTTCGGTGAGGCAAATCAATTCGCCGATTGCCACCTTGATGCCGAGTTCCTCTTGCGCCTCGCGGGCCGCTGTCATTCGTGTCTCTTCAAAGAAATCGACCTTGCCGCCCGGCAGGCCCCAATGGCCGGCCTGCGGCGCCTTTCGCCGCTGGATCAGGAGAAGTTCGCCGGCATCGTTCAAGATGACGACGCCGCAGCCAACGCCGGGTCTGTCCATTGTCGCTTCTCGCTCTCTTGCCCGTCACCGCCAATGCGCGATGACTGAAGGCGAGGATATGGCGATCGAGACCGGCGGACGATGGCCTCGCCCGCCAATCCACAATAAGAAGGATCAGTCCGTCAGTTCGCTGCGGTCGCGGTAGAAGTCGAGGGCGCCGGGATTGGCCAGAGCCTCGATATTCTTGACATCCCGTCCCTCGACGACTTCGCGCACGGCGAGTTCGACGATCTTGCCGGACTTGGTGCGCGGAATGTCCTCGACCGCGACGATCTTGGCCGGCACATGGCGCGGCGAAGCGCCGGTACGGATTGCCGTCTTGATGCGCTTGACGAGATCGTCGTCGAGCTCGACACCTGCCACCATTTTCACGAAGAGAACGACGCGAACATCGTCGTCCCAGGATTGGCCGATGCAGATCGCTTCGCCGATCTCCTCGAACTGTTCGACGATGTTGTAGATTTCGGCCGTACCGATCCGCACCCCTTGCGGGTTGAGCGTCGCATCCGAGCGGCCATGGATGATGAGGCCGCGATGCTCGGTCCATTCGGCAAAGTCGCCATGGGCCCAAATGCCCGGAAATTGCGAGAAATAGGCGTTGGTGTAGCGCTCGCCCGTCTCGTCGCCGAAGAAATAGATCGGCATGGACGGGAAACCTTTGGTGCAGACGAGATCGCCCTTCTCACCGGTCACGCTCTCGCCCGCCTCGTTCCAGACATCGACGGCCATGCCGAGGCCCGGGCCCTGAATTTCGCCCTCATAGACAGGGAGCCAGGGAATGCCGAGCACGAAACAGGAGACGATGTCCGTGCCGCCGGAGATCGAGGCGAGATGAACGTCGGGCTTGATGCCCTCATAGACGAAGTCGAAGCCTTCGGGCGACAGCGGCGAGCCGGTCGAGGTGAGCATTCTGATGCTCGACAGATCATGGGTCTCGACCGGTTTGAGACCTGCCTTGCGCACGGCGTCGATATATTTGGCCGAGGTGCCGAAGAAGGTCGCCTTTTCGGCCGCCAGATAGTCGAAGACGACGTTGCCATTGGGGTGGAAGGGGGAGCCGTCATAAAGAAGCAGCGTCGCCCCGGTGCTCAGCGCCGAGACCAGCCAGTTCCACATCATCCAGCCGCAGGTGGTGAAGTAGAAGACCCGGTCGCCTTCTTCGATACCGCAATGGAGCCGATGCTCCTTGGCGTGCTGGAGAAGCGTGCCGCCGACCGAATGGACGATGCATTTGGGAACGCCGGTCGTGCCCGACGAGAACATGATATAGAGCGGCGCCGAGAAGGGCATCGGCTCGAAGGCGATCGGCCCGGCCTCATAAGGCTCGATAAAGGCCGGCAGGGAAACGCCCTTGTCCAGCGCGGCCGCGACATCTTCGGCCTTGCCGAGATAGGGGACGATGACCGTCTTCACGCCAAGCGCCTTGGCGATCGGCTGCAATTTGTCCGCCACATGGATCGTCTTGCCGGCATAATAATAGCCGTCACAGGCAAAGAAGAGCTTCGGTTCGATCTGGCCGAAACGGTCGAGAACGCCTCGCTCGCCGAAATCGGGCGAGCAGGAAGAGAAGACGGCGCCGATCGAGGACGCCGCCAGCATCACCGCGACCGTCTCCGGCATATTGGGCAACATCGCCGCGACCCGGTCGCCAGCCCCGACGCCCTCGGCCCGCATCGCCTCAGCGAGGCGCGAGACCAGCGAATGAAGTTCGTCCCAGGACAGCCGGCGCTCCACCTTGTCCTCGCCGCGAAAGACGATGGCATCCTCATAGCCGGTCTTGGCGAGAAGGTTCTCGGCAAAATTCAGCCGCGCCTCGGGAAAGAAGAGATCCTCGCGCATCGTCGCGCCGGCCGCGAGCGCCGTCCCGCACTTGTCCCCCTTGATCTTGGAAAAGCGCCAGACGAGATCCCAGAAGGCTCCACGATCCTCGATGGACCAGCCATGCAGAGCCCAATAGTCGCCAAAGGCTTGGCCTGTTTCCTCTTCCGCCTTTCTGGCAAAGGCCGACATCGGATGGTTGTCGATGGTCTCTTGAGACGGGGTCCAGAGCAGCTTCCCGGTCATTCCAAACCTCTTTCTGACATCGCGGTCATGTTGATGCCACAGGTTTGGGGCAGGAGCCATGACCTAGGATGCGTGGACTATGCGGCTATCTGGTACGAAGTTTCGCATTGCAACAGCGTGGCCATCTTGCCAGTCCCGTCTCCAAACCCGACATGGGATTGAAGCCTATTGCAGTGCGCAATCGGTTTCGGGTTGAAGAGGTGGAATGACGAAGGCGTCCAATCGCCTCGGGATCGGACGGACCATCTCCACCGCTTTGGAAGGGGCCGTTTGGAAATAAGGGCCCGATTCGGAGATTGGATCCTTTTGCTCACCGTCATGGAATTGGCGTGGGCTCGCCGGAGGACCGCAAGGTCCATGTTCGGTGCGACGATGTCCTGTCCGGGGTCCGAGAGCTCTTGGCAGGAGCGCGCGAATGAAACGGTTTTGGATTTGGCCTTCGTTCGAGCGGACATCGCGAAGGACGATGGGAGCGTCAGATCCACCGTGCGGGAGGATGGCCGATGGTCGGCTGCCCCCGCAGAACTGGAGTAGGGGATGCTGTCGAAGCGCCGCAAAGGCCGGTGGCTGGGGATCGGGCTTTTCGCAGCCGTCATCGTGGCGGTGGCGATGCTCGCGCCGCGCTTTGTCCTGGCGTCCGGCGATGCGGAGCGGGAACTTGCCCAGCGCATTCGCGCCCTGACAGGTGCGGAGGTCGCGATCGGCGGGCCGGTTCGCTTCTCGGTGATGCCGCGCACGCGCCTCATCGCCGACCATGTGGAGATCGGACCGGCGATCGGCTTTTCCGTCGATCGGATCGTCGCCGATCTCGATCCCGTCGATGCCTTGTTCGGCAAGGCGACCATTGCGCGGATCGTGCTGATCCGGCCGGAATATCGGCCCGCCGAGGCCCAGAGAGACGCATCTAACCCGATCGAGACGGGCCTAAGGCCTGCCGGTCCGGTCTCGCCTTCGATCGAGGCCTTCAACGAATTCGAGCGTCTCACCCGCGCCGCCATCACCCGCCTCGACAAGCTTCAGGTGCTCGAAGTCCGCGATGGGGTCTGGCGTCCGACACAGACCGGGATCAGCCCCAACGGCTTCAGCAACGCCAATTTCACGGTGGCGCGCACTTCCGATCGCAGCGCCGTTCGCGTCGATGGCAGCTTCATCTGGAACGGCCAGCCGGCCGATCTCGACATGTCGATCGCCTCGACCGCCAATCTCGAAGAGGCCGGCGCCAGTGCGGTGTCCTTCAGCCTGGCGACACCTCCGCTTTCGGCCAATTTCGACGGCACGCTCGATTTCGGCTCGCTGCGGCGCCTGGACGGCCGGTTTTCCATCGCGGGCGATTCCTTCTCTCGCATGGTCGGATGGCTCGCCTCGCCGCAGATGATGGTTCCCGAACTTGGCTCTGTCGCGCTCAATGGCGACATGGCGCTGGCCGGCTCGACCCTCGCTTTCGGCAATGCGGCGCTTTCCATCGCCGGCTCGACCGGCCAGGGGGCGATGGAATTCGATCTCGATCGTCGCCGGCTGAGCGGCACCCTCGCCTATCCGAGTTTCGATTTCGGCCCGATCGCCCGGGCGGTCGTGCCGCCGCCGACCGGCCCCTTCAATCTGCGCCGGCCGATCGACGTCGCTTTCTCCGACGCGATCGATCTCAATATCCGCCTGTCGGCGGGCGAGGCGTTAATCGGCTCGCTGCCATTGCAGGACGTGGCGGCGGTCATCGGCGTCTCGGACGGCAAGGCGACGCTGGATGTGGGCGACGCATCCCTGTTCGGCGGGCGCACCTATGGCCGCATCGCGCTGATCAATGGCAAGGTGCCGGGGCTTGCCGGCCACTGGACAGGCTCGGGCATCGACATGGGACGTCTGGTATCCCGGCTTGGCGACACCAATGTGCAGCTGACCGGCCAGGGCCAGTTCGATGCAGAGCTCACCGCCGACGCGCGGGATTGGGAGACCATCCTGTCCAGCGCCGAGCTGAAAGCCGATCTCACCGTTCACAACGGCATCGTGTCCGGCTTCGACCCCAAAGTGTTTTCGAAAGCGGGAACGCAGCCCCTCATGGCCGGCCTCGTGGAAGGCTCCATGCCCTTTACGCGGATGGAAGTCGAGTTGTCCGGCCACGGTCCACGGGTGGCGGTGGATGCGTTGGAAATCAAAGATCAAAGCGGCGTCCTAACGGCTCATGGCCGGGTATCCCTCACGGATCGTTGGCTCCAACTCTTGGGTAGCTATGAGGAATTTTCTCTGACGGCCTCGGCCGGAACGCCCGAGGAATTCACCGCCTCGCAACCGGTGAATTTTAGCCTGGAAGGCCTATGGCCCAATCCGAGGGTCGTGACGAGACCTTCCAGGAAGAGTTCCGGGCACTGAAGGACAGGGCCCAGGGCTCTACCGACGAAGTGTTGTCCAGCCTCTGATCCGTCGCGACCGGCGCCTTCACTTCATCGGTTCCCAGTCCATCCCCTCGCTTAGGAAATGGTTCGTTCACCTGAGAGAAAGGGCTCCATGCGAGCATGGCGGGCGAATGGGCCGCGCAGCATGTCATCGGTCCGCCGGGATGCCTCGAGTAAGACGCCCAAAAGTTGATCGACTTTTTGGATAACGGCTTACGAAAGACAAGGCTTTAGAGCGAGCATGCGACCCAACTCGGTCGCGTTTCACTCTATCGAGCTTCCGCCGGCGGTTCGGCGATCGCTGCCGGCGACAGCCACCGGATCTCTGCCATGCCGCGCTTCCCGCTCGTCTTTCTGTGCTTTGCTTTTGCGCTGGTCCCACCCGCGCTCGCCGGCAGCCGATCGGCGAGCGAATGTGCGGCACGCTTCCATGAGAAGCTAGCCGATGTCCGATCGGGCCCTTTCGCAAAAATCGCGGAGGCCAGGGCCCTCGCCCGACGCGGCGACGAACGCCTTCCCGGCCGCCTTGTCCTCACGCCCGCCTCGGGCCGGCGGAGCGGCGAGGAGGCAAAATCCCTGCGGATCGCTACGGGTCTTGCGCGCGCCCGGGGACGAGCGAGCTGGGCCGGTGATTCCGACAGCCGCTGGATCGCCGATCGGATCGTGACAGACCTCTCCGACTTTCTCGGCCAGGCGCCGGCACCTTATCTCTGCGCCGGCACCGAAAACTACGTATCGACCATGCGCAGCTATCTCGATCGCATCGGCTCCGGTTCGTCCGAGACGCTCACAGCCCTTACCGATGCGCAGACGACGCGCACCCGCCGCAGCCTTGCCGAGGCCTATGCCGCCATGCGCCCCGTGCCGCTGCCGCATTTCGCGCCTTCCGTTCGTCCCGCCGATGTCCAAAGCGTGCCGATCGCGCTCGATCTTCGCCCGAGCCTCACGGTCGGAGAGCGCCGCGACGGTCTCGATCCGATGACGACCCAGGGCCTCGCCAAGGCTCCCTATGGGCCCGCTATCGACCCCGATCTGCCGCCGAAGTCCCGTGACGTCGTCGCCCTTGCATCCGAAGGCGAGCGCCTGACCGCCATCGCAGCCCTTCTCGGTCGAGCCGAAGCTCGCGGCTTTCTCGCTTCGCCGGCAAGCGCGAACAGGACCGAGACGGAACGAGCTCTCGCCGAATTGCGCCCTGTCCTCGGCGCCCTTCGGGTCGCCGAAACTCGCCTTGAGGCCAGCGGTCGCATGGGGGACCCGCTGGTCGCCCCCGCCCTGCGCGCAGCCCTCTCCGACATCGAAGTGCTCGATTACCTCGCTCATGCAGCCGAGGAAGGCCCCGATCCGCTCCTCGCCGCGATTGAGGCGACTTTGCAGGCAATCATGACCGCCCATGAAAGCGCCGAGCGCGGCGTCTGAGCGTCTTCATCTCTGCAACTTCTCGGCCTTTCGATCTGCTGTGACGGGTGAACTGCTAAGGCGGGGTATGCACCGCCGATGCACGAAGAATAGGCTGATTATTTTTTGTGCGCCCTGGGAGATTTGTGCTTAATGAAGGAGCATATCGACCTCAGCTCTTGATCAATGGCCTCTCGACAAGCGCCCTGGCGCTGCTTTCCTCAAAGGCAGTAGCCTAAGGCTTCCATGCCAAAACCTGCCCCGATTCGAGTGATTGGCACGGCCTTTGCAATCTCCGTCCGGGAGCCCGCCGACAAAAAGGCGGGACGGAACGACAGGAGAGCTGGATGACGTCATCCCTGACATGGCTGCGCAATCTCGCCGCGGCGGCAACGATCGGGTCCACCATGGCCACAAGCGCCATGGCCCAGACGCCGAGCGGCGAGCCGATCAAGGTCGGTATTCTCCATTCGCTATCGGGCACCATGGCGATCTCGGAGACGACCCTCAAAGACGCCATGCTGATGCTCATCGAAGAGCAGAACAAGAAGGGCGGCGTTCTTGGCCGACCCCTTGAGGCAGTGGTCGTCGATCCCGCATCCGACTGGCCGCTCTTTGCCGAAAAGGCGCGCGAACTGATCAGCCAGGACGAGGTCGCGGCGGTCTTCGGCTGTTGGACGTCGGTCTCCCGCAAGTCCGTCCTGCCGGTCTTCAAGGAGCTGAATTCGATCCTGTTCTATCCCGTCCAGTATGAGGGCGAGGAATCAGAGCGCAACGTCTTCTATACGGGTGCCGCGCCGAACCAGCAGGCGATACCTGCCGTCGACTATCTGATGGACGAGGGCGTCGAGCGCTGGGTGCTGGAAGGCACCGACTATGTCTATCCGCGCACGACCAACAAGATTCTCGAGCAGTATCTGAAGGACAAGGGCGTCGCCGCCGAGGACATCATCGTCAACTACACGCCCTTCGGCTTCTCCGACTGGCAGACGGAAGTCGCCAAGATCAAGGAATTCGGCTCGACCGGCAAGAAGACCGCCGTCGTCTCGACCATCAATGGCGACGCGAACGTTCCCTTTTATAAGGAACTCGCCAATCAGGGCATCGAAGCGACCGACATCCCGGTCGTCGCCTTCTCTGTGGGCGAGGAAGAGCTGGCCGGCATCGACACCGGACCGCTGGTCGGCCATCTTGCTGCCTGGAACTACTTCCAGTCCGTCGACACGCCCGAGAACGAGGACTTCATCGCCAAGTGGCATGAGTTCACGGGCAATGACGAGCGCGTCACCAACGACCCCATGGAAGCCCACTATATCGGCTTCAACATGTGGGTGAAGGCGGTCGAGAAGGCTGGCACCACCGACGCAGACGCCGTCATCGACGCCTTGCCGGGCATTGAGCAGGCGAATCTGACCGGCGGCACCTCGGTCATGCTGCCGAACCACCACATCACCAAGCCGGTCCTCATTGGCGAGATCAACGACGAAGGCCAGTTCGACGTCGTCTCCGAGACCGACGACCTCGTGCCGGGCGATGCCTGGTCGGACTTCCTGCCGGAATCTAAGAAGCTGAAGGCCGACTGGGTCGAGCTGAAATGCGGCAATTACGACACCGAGGCCGGCAAGTGCCTGGGTGAGACCGCCGCAGCCCAGTAAGGCTTCCGTCTTTGCGTCTCCCGCACCCTGTCCTCCCAAGGGGTGCCGGCGGAGCGGCTGGTGATCGGCCGCTCCGCCCTTTTCAAACGCCCGACATCCCTCGCGGGACCGCCGGACAAACCGACCGACCGGGGCCTTGCCTTCATGATCCGTCCGATGCCTTGGCTTCTTGCCCTCCTCGCCCTTCTCTTCGGCTCGCTCCTCTCAGCGCCTGCCACGGCCCAGGAACCTGCCACGACCGCGAGCGGCGATCCGGCGGCCATCGTCCAGAAGTTCGGCGGCAAGCAGAGCTATGACGAGACCGAGGCGGTCATTTCCGAACTCGCCGGAACCGGCGATCCGGCGGTCGCTCGGCCCTTGCGTGCCCTCAGAGACGGCGATCTTTACTGGCGCGAAGGCGATCAGGCGGTCTTCATCGCAACGCGCGACGGCGACGAATACGATCTTCTCGACCCCATGACCGGCGAAACGGCCGGCACCGCGCCCCGCGGCGAGATGGAAAAGGTCCGCGTCAAGAATTCCATCCGCAATGCGGTGACGCTGGCCCTCGGCTCCCTCACCTTGCGCTCGGACAATCCGGCCCAGCGCCTGCGGGCCGCCCAGACCCTCTTTTCCGAAGCCGATCCCGAGATGATCGCCCCCCTCACCGAAGCGATCGCCGCCGAGGAGGACCCGGCCGTCAAGACCGCGATGGCAGAGGCGCGCGCCAGCGCCATTCTCGCCTCCGATGCGCCGGAAGCGGAAAAGGCGGAGGAAGCGCGCATCCTCGCCGCGCGCGGCGACCGCGAAGCCCTCGCCATGCTCTCCCGCTTCGCCGACAGCGCGCAGACGCCGGAGGCCCGCTCCGCCGCGCTTTCGGCGATCGCCCAGGTGGAGAACAACATCGCCTTTTGGAACCAGGCCCAGAATGTGTGGTACGGGCTCTCGCTCGGCTCGGTTCTCTTGCTCGCCGCGATCGGCCTTGCCATCACCTTTGGCGTCATGGGGGTGATCAACATGGCCCATGGCGAGATGGTCATGCTCGGCGCCTACACGACCTTCGTGGTTCAGGAGTTCATCCGCACCAATGTGCCGGGCCTGTTCGAGTGGTCGCTCGCCATCGCCCTGCCGCTCGCCTTTCTGGTCTCGGGTCTCGTCGGCCTCGTCATGGAGCGCGGGCTGATCCGCTTCCTTTATGGACGGCCGTTGGAGACCCTGCTCGCCACCTTCGGCGTCTCGCTGATCCTGCAACAGGCCGTGCGCACCATTTTCGGGCCCACCAACCGCGAGGTCGGCAATCCCGACTGGATGTCGGGGGCCTTCGAAGTCGGCTTGATGCAGGTCACCTGGAACCGCCTCTGGATCATCGTCTTCGCGATCATCGTCTTCGTCGCGCTGCTGGCCGTCCTCAACAAGACCTCGCTCGGCCTCCAGATGCGGGCCGTGACCCAGAACCGGCGCATGGCCTCGGCCATGGGCATCCGCACCCCCTGGGTCGACGCCATGACCTTCGCGCTCGGCTCTGGCATTGCAGGGATCGCCGGCGTCGCCCTCAGCCAGATCGACAATGTCTCGCCCAATCTCGGCCAGGGCTACATCATCGACAGCTTCATGGTCGTCGTCTTCGGCGGCGTCGGCAATCTGTGGGGAACCCTCGTCGGCGCCATGACGCTCGGCGTCGTCAACAAGTTCCTCGAACCCTTCGCCGGCGCGGTCCTCGGCAAGATCGTCGTCCTCGTCCTCATCATCCTGTTCATCCAGAAGCGGCCGCGGGGCCTCTTCGCCCAGAAGGGACGCTTCGTCGACGCATGATCATCCGATATCTCGGCGCCCGGGTCTGGATCCTCGTCGCGGCGCTTGTCGCCGCCGCCATTCTCGTGCCCCTCGCCAATCTCGCTTTGCCGGCGAACCATCCGCTGCACGTGCCGTCCTATCTGGTTCCGCTGATCGGCAAATATGTCTGCTATGCGATGCTGGCGCTCGCCCTCGATCTCGTCTGGGGCCATCTCGGCATCCTGTCGCTCGGTCACGGCGCCTTCTTCGCCCTCGGCGGCTATGCGATGGGCATGTATCTGATGCGCCAGATCGGGGCGCGCGGGGTCTATGGCAATCCCGAGCTTCCCGACTTCATGGTCTTCCTCAACTGGCAGGAGCTGCCCTGGTATTGGTATGGCTTCGATCAGTTCTGGTTCGCCGCGCTGATGGTCATGGTCGTGCCCGGCCTGCTCGGCTTCGTCTTCGGTTATTTCGCCTTCCGAAGCCGCGTGACCGGGGTCTATCTCTCGATCATCACCCAGGCGATGACCTATGCGCTGCTGCTTGCCTTCTTCCGAAACGATATGGGCTTTGGTGGCAATAATGGCCTCACCGACTTCAAGGACATTCTCGGCTATCCGATCCAGGCCGATACGACCCGCGCCGCGCTCTTTGCCGCCAGCTGCATCGCGCTCGCCCTCGCCGTCCTCTGCGTCGGCGCGATCATTCGCTCCAAGCTCGGCGATCTGATGATCGCCGTCCGTGACGCCGAAAGCCGCACGCGCTTCATCGGCTGGCGGCCGGAATATGTGAAGCTCTTCGCCTTCACCCTCTCCGCCGTCATGGCCGGCATCGCCGGCGCGCTTTACGTGCCCCAGGTCGGGATCATCAATCCGGGCGAGTTCGCCCCGGTCAATTCGATCGAGATCGTCGTCTGGGCTGCCGTCGGCGGACGCGGCACCCTGCTCGGCCCGGTCATCGGCGCGCTTCTGGTCAATTACGGCAAGAGCGTCTTCACGGGGCTCGCGCCGGAATACTGGCTCTTCGTCCTCGGCGGCCTCTTCGTCGTCGTCACGATCTTCCTGCCGCGCGGCATCGTCGGCACGATCGATCATGGCTGGGACGCGCTGAAAGCCCGGCGCCGCGCGAAAAACCGCGAAAAAGGCGAGTCGGAAGGCACCGGCAACGATCCCAACCTTGCCGCGAGCCCGGCGGAATGACGAGGATGGACGAGATGAACACGACCCGCGATCCTCTTCCCGCCGGCGATGGAAGGGACGAGGCGGCCGAACAGGCGCGCATTCTTCAAGAGCCGCAAGGAGCGGAGACGGCGCCGGCAGACGGCCTGGCGCCATCGCACGCCGCCGCGCCAAAGCCCGCGCCCGAACCGGCATCGGAGCCAATCACGGTCCCCCGCGTCTCGCCGCATCCTTACGCGACCGAACGCGCCGTCGAACAGGCGAAGAAGGAAGCCCGGCTTGGCGCCCGCCGCGAGACGCTTCTCTATCTCGACGGGGTCAACAAGACCTTCGACGGCTTCAAGGCCATCAACAATCTCTCCCTCGTCGTCCAGCGCGGCGAAATGCGCGCCATCATCGGCCCGAACGGGGCCGGCAAGACGACGATGATGGATATCATCACCGGCAAGACCCGGCCCGATTCCGGCGACGTCTTCTTTGCCGGCGACGTCGATCTCACCAAGCATGACGAGGCGTCGATTGCCTCTATGGGGATCGGTCGCAAGTTTCAGAAGCCGACGGTCTTCGAAGGGCTGACGGTGGAAAAGAATCTCCGCCTCTCGCTCGCCGGCTCGCGCTCGGTCTTCGAGGCACTGCTTCACAAGCGTTCGGGCGAAGAGAACGACCGGGTGGAGGAGATCCTTCACACCACCCGCATGGTGGACAAGCGCCACCGCCTCGCCGCCGACCTCTCCCACGGCCAGAAGCAATGGCTGGAGATCGGCATGCTGCTCGCCCAGGACCCCGAACTCCTCCTCGTCGACGAACCGGTGGCCGGCATGACCGACGCCGAAACGGAAGAGACGGCGCGGCTCCTGCGCGAGATCGCCGAGAAGCATTCCGTCGTCGTCGTCGAACACGACATGCATTTCGTCCGCGCTCTCGGCGTCAAGGTCACCTGCCTTCACGAGGGAACGGTGCTCTCGGAAGGCACGCTCGACCATGTGTCGAGCGATCCACGGGTAATCGAGGTGTATCTTGGGCGATGAGCGAAGCGTCGCGACAGGCCCTGATGGGAAACAGACAATGCTGACAGTCTCCAATGTCGATCTCTATTACGGCGCCGCCCAGGCGCTGAAGAATGTCTCGCTCGACGCGAAACAGGGCGAGATCACCTGCGTCCTTGGCCGCAACGGTGTCGGCAAGACCTCGCTCCTGCGCGCCATCGTCGGTCAGCAGGCGATCCGCAAGGGCGAAATCCGCCTCGGCGACGAAGCCCTCGGCCGCTCGGCACCCTATGCGAGGGCGCGAAAGGGCATCGGCTTCGTGCCCCAGGGCCGCGAGATCTTTCCGCTTCTGACGGTGAAGGAAAATCTTCAGACAGGCTTTGCGCCGCTGAAATCCGACAAGACGATCCCCGACCACGTCTATGAGCTGTTTCCGGTGCTCAAAGACATGCTCGGTCGGCGCGGCGGCGATCTCTCGGGCGGCCAGCAGCAGCAGCTCGCCATCGGCCGGGCGCTGGTGACGCGGCCGAAGCTCCTCGTCCTCGACGAGCCCACCGAAGGCATCCAGCCTTCGATCATTAAGGATATCGGCCGGGCGATCCGTTTCCTGAAAGAAGAGGCCGGCCTCGCGGTCCTCCTGGTCGAACAATATCTCGACTTCTGCCGGGAGCTCGCCGACAAGGTCTATATCATGGATCGCGGCGAGATCGTTCACGAAGGCCCGGCCGAAAGCCTGGACAGGGAGGAAGTTCGCCGGCATCTGACGGTGTGAACCCCATTCCGACCCTTTGAACCTTAAGGCAGACCGATGCCCCCTTCCCTTCTCGCCCGCTGCGACGACGGCGCTGAGACCGCCGCGCTTCAGCGGGCACGGGGATCAGCAGAGGCGAGGGTCCGCCGTCTCGGTGAGCGGACGAAACTTGCCGATCTGCGCCAGGAAGGCTGCCTCAAGCTGCGCTTTCCCCGGCTTCCCCAGCCCTCGATCGAGGCGGTCCTCATCAACACGTCAGGCGGGCTGACAGGCGGCGACCGTCTGACCCAGGTCTTTCACCTCGACGCCGGCGCGGCCCTCACCGTCACCACCCAGGCCTGCGAGCGGGTCTATCGCGCAAGCGGCGGACAGGCTGAAGTTGCGACACGGCTGTCGGCCGAGAGCGGCGCGCATCTGGCCTATCTGCCCCAGGAGACGATCCTCTTCGAAGGCGGCGTCCTCTCCCGCCGCCTTGATGTCGATCTTGCCGAAGGCGCCGAAGCGCTTTTATGCGAGCCGGTGATTCTTGGCCGTGAGGCGATGGGCGAGACGCTTTGCAAGGCTTTTCTCGCCGATCGCTGGCGGGTGCGGATCGCGGGGCGTCTCGTCTATGCCGACGCCCTGCGGCTCGGGCCCGACATCGCGCGCATCACCGCTGCGGCGGCCGGGCTTGGCGGGGCAAGAGCCTTTGCAAGCCTCCTTCTCGTCTCACCGCGCGCAGAGGCGCTGATCGGCGAGGTCCGCGAGATCATCAGCGATCGCGGCGGGGCGAGCCTCGTCGAAGGCTGTCTTGTGATCCGGCTCGTCGCCGAGGGCGGCTTCGCTCTCAGAAAGACGCTGGTCCCACTTTTGAACCGACTGGCCATCGCGCCCTTGCCGCGGATATGGTCGCTATGAAATCGCCCAATCATCGAGGGCATGAGCCGACGAGGGAAAAAGACGCATGCAACTCACGCCGCGCGAAAAGGACAAGCTGCTCATCGCCATGGCGGCGGAGGTCGCGCGCAAGCGCCTCGCCCGTGGGGTGAAGCTCAACCACCCGGAGGCGATCGCGCTGATCACCGATTTCGTGGTCGAAGGCGCCCGCGACGGACGCTCCGTCGCCGATCTGATGGAAGCCGGCGCCAAGGTCATTACGCGCGATCAGGTGATGGAGGGCATTGCCGCAATGATCCACGACGTCCAGGTCGAAGCGACCTTTCCGGACGGCACCAAGCTGGTGACGGTTCACGAACCAATCCGCTGACCGTTTGGTTCGCGCGGCCCGGCCGCGACGAGACCCTTGCGTCGCGAGGAGATGGCGTCCGGCCGACTCCCAGCTCAGATATAGTGCTGGGCGTGCATTTCCCGGATCGTGCGGGTGGCCGAGCGCATCATCAGCGTATGGGTCGTGATGCGGTCGCGCTGGAAGCGCACGCCGTCGAGAAGATTGCCGTCCGTGACGCCGGTCGCGGCGAAGACCACGTCACCGGAGGCCATTTCCTCCACCGAATAGATGCGGTTCGGCTCGGTGATGCCGAGCGCATCGGCGCGGGCGCGCTTTTCCGGCGTCGTCAGTTGCAGCCGGCCTTCCATCTGCCCGCCGGTGCAGCGAAGCGCGGCCGCAGCCAGGACGCCCTCGGGCGCGCCGCCGATTCCCATATAGATGTCGATGCCGGTCTCGGCCGGATTGGCGGCATGGATTACGCCGGCCACGTCACCATCGCCGATCAGGCGGATTGCGGCGCCCACTGCGCGCACCTCCTCGATGAGCCGGCCATGGCGGGGGCGATCGAGAATGCAGGCGGTGATCTCCGTGACGTCGACGCCCTTGGCCTTGGCGAGCGCGGTGAGGTTCTCCTCCGCGCTTCTCGTCAAGGAGACGATGCCGGCCGGATAGCCCGGCCCGATGGCGAGCTTTTCCATATAGACATCCGGCACCTTCAGGAGGCTGCCTTTCGGCGCCATGGCGAGCACCGCGATGGAGTTCGGCAGATTCTTGGCGCAGACCGTCTTGCCCTCGAGCGGGTCGAGCGCGACATCGACCGCTGGCCCCTCGGCCGATCCGACGCTTTCGCCGATGAAGAGCGCCGGTGCCTCACCTTTCTCGCCCTCGCCGATGACGATGGTGCCGTCGATCGAAAGCGTGTCGAGTTCGCGGCGCATGGCATCGACCGCAGCCTGATCGGCGGCCTTTTCGTCGCCGCGCCCGCGCAGCCTGGCCGCCGCGATCGCCGCATGTTCGGTCACGCGCGCCAGCTCAAGCGTGAAGGTGCGATCCAGCGCTCGCGCTTCCTTGCCCATCGTCTTTCCCCTCCCTTGCGAGCACAAGTGATCGCCCTCATGCGCCATGTAACGATCCGGATCGTTCGATGGCGCTGCCTTAACTGGCGGCGTTTCCAGCCTTGCACCGGACGCGGATCGACCCGACGGGTCAAGTCATTCGTCCGGCGCTATAAGTCTTTGTTCTGCCGCATGATACCATCGCAGGAGCCATGCAACGTCCCGCCATCATGCTCTATGGGCGCAATGCATGAAAGCCCGATGTCGGTCCTTCGGGCCAAACGTCGCCGGCCGGCACCGCACCTTTGCGCCTGAGCTCTCGATCAGAGATGTTCGATCCGGATCATCTGGGGATCGCCCGAGAGATGGCCATCCTCCGAGATCGCCTTGAGCGCCAAGCGGATCGCCTCCTCGGTCGTCTCATGGGTGACGAGCACGACCATGGCGCTCGCCACATCGGCGACGCCCGCCGCCTTGCGCTGGACGATGGATTCCAGCGAAATGCCGTTTTCCGCCATGCGCGTCGCGATCGAGGCGAAGGCCCCGACCCGGTCGCGGACCGACAGGCGGATATAGTAGCCGCCCTCATGGGTCCGCATCCGAGCGCGCTCGTAAGGCACGAGACGATCCGGCGGCACCGCGAAGGTCGGCGGCACGACGCCGGTCGCAAGATCCATGACGTCGGAGAGCACCGCCGAGGCGGTCGCATTGCCGCCGGCGCCGGGGCCGGCCAGCATGATCGAGCCGAGAAGATCGGTGTCGACGGTGACGGCGTTGGTGACGCCGGAAATCTGCGCCATCGCCGCTTCCGCCGGGATCATGGTCGGATGAACGCGCTGCTCGATGCCGGTATCGGTCTTCTGGGCGACGGCGAGAAGCTTGATCGTATAGCCGAGCTCGGTCGCCGCCGCGATGTCCTCGGCGGTGATCGATTGAATGCCTTCCACATAGACCGAATCGATGTCGATCTCGGTGCCAAAGGCGAGCGAGGTGAGAATGGCGAGCTTGTGGGCGGCGTCGAAGCCTCCAATGTCGAAGGTCGGATCGGCCTCGGCATAGCCGAGCGCCTGGGCATCCCTCAGACAGGCCTCGAAGGAGAGGTTCTCGCGCTCCATGCGCGTTAGCATGTAGTTGCAGGTGCCGTTGAGGATACCGGTCACGCGGCTGACCTCGTTGCCCGACAGGCTCTCGCGCATCGCCTTGATGATCGGGATGCCGCCGGCGACCGCCGCCTCGTAGAGAAGTTCGGTGCCGTTCTCGGCCGCGAGCCGCGCGAGCGCGACGCCGTGATGGGCGAGCAGCGCCTTGTTGGCCGTGACCACCGGCAGGCCCCGCGACAGCGCCGCCCGGACACAATCGAGTGCAGCGCCTTCCGACCCGCCGATCAGTTCGACCAGCGCGTCAATCTCGCCGTCCTGAGCGAGCTTGACCGGATCGTCGAACCAGGCGAGCGCGCTCAAGTCGACGCCGCGATCGCGCGTCTTGTCTCTCGCGGAAACCGCGCCGATCTCGATCGGCCGACCTGCGCGACGGGTGATGGTCTCGGATTTGGTAATGAGAAGGCGAGCGAGGCTCGCGCCAACGGTTCCGAGGCCGGCAATGCCGATGCGCAGGGGCTTGGTCATGGGGTCCAGTCAGTCGTCATTCGATGGGCCCGAGGCCCGTCGCGGCACCGGGAAATCGATGGCGACCGGTCCCAGGCGCAAGGTCCGTGGAACAAGGCCCGCGCGGAAGGTCTCCCGCACGAGCCGGCGTCAATATGTCATGCCTTCGAGGGCTGGACCGTCAGGCCCGCGCCCTCATCGGCACGACCTTTTGACGCTCTTCGTCCTCGGTTGCAAGGAAGCGGCGAATATTGCGGGCGGCCTGCCGGATGCGATGCTCGTTCTCGACCAGCGCGATGCGCACATGATCGTCGCCATGCTCGCCAAATCCGACGCCCGGCGCGACGGCGACATCCGCCTTTTCGACCAAGAGCTTGGAGAATTCCAAGGAGCCCATCTTGCGATAGGCCTCGGGCAGAGGAACCCAGGCGAACATGGTCGAGGACGGCGCCGGCACGTCCCAGCCCGCGCGGCCGAAGGCGTCGACGAGCACATCGCGGCGTTTCTTATAGGTCTGGCGAATCTCGGCGACCGCCTCGTCGCCCTGATTGATGGCGGTCGCGGCCGCCACCTGGACCGGCGTGAAGGCGCCATAGTCGAGATAGGACTTCACCCGGCCGAGCGCCGCGCAAAGCCGCTTGTTGCCGACCGCAAAGCCGATGCGCCAACCCGGCATCGAATAGGATTTCGACATGGAGGTGAATTCGACCGCAACGTCCCGTGCCCCTTCGACCTGAAGGATGGAAGGCGGCGGCACGTCGTCGAAATAGATTTCGGAATAAGCGAGATCCGACAGGACGATGATTTCGTGCTTCTTGGCGAAGGCGACGACGTCCCGGTAGAAGTCGAGATCGGCCGTATAGGCGGTCGGATTGCCGGGGAAGTTGAGAATCACGGCAATGGGCTTGGGGATCGAATGGACCACGGCCCGCTCGATCGCCCGCAGATACTCCTCGTCGGGCTTGGCCGGGATCGAGCGGATCGTTCCGCCCGACATGATGAAGCCGAAGGCGTGGATCGGATAGGTCGGGTTGGGGCAGAGCACCACGTCGCCCGGCGCGGTGATCGCCTGGGCCATATTGGCGAAGCCCTCCTTCGAGCCGAGCGTCGCCACAACCTCGCTGTTCGGATCCAGCTTGACCCCGAAACGGCGCTCGTAGAAGGCCGCTTGCGCCTTGCGCAGACCGTTAATGCCGCGCGAGGCCGAATAGCGATGGGAGCGCGGATCGCGCACGACCTCGCACAATTTGTCGACGATGAAGCTCGGCGTCGGCAGGTCGGGATTGCCCATGCCGAGATCGATGATGTCGGCGCCGCGCGCCCGGGCGCTGGCCTTCAGCCGGTTCACCTCTTCGAAGACGTAAGGCGGCAGGCGGCGAATCTTGTAATATTCTTCCATAAGCTTGGGTCCTTGCGGCGCAAAAAGGGGCCGCGATCTCTTCACCAATTGTCGATCGAAGCCCGTTGCCGGTGGTTGCCGCGCTTATTGGGAGCTTTCGATCTCGCGCAGGACGTCTTCCGGTCGCGGCCCACGCCCCGTCGTCCGCGAGGGGCGGGGCTGTGTGGCGAGTGCGGCTTCGGCCTCGGAGACGCGGCGGTCGCGAATGGCCTTCAGACTGGCGATCTTGGCATCATAGCCGGTGGCGCCGCCCGTGCCGGTGCGCGAGGCGGCGACCTGGTTGAGACGGCTGTCGGCCGAAGCGACCTCGGCGGCCGACAGCTGCGGCGCGGCCGCGCCCGGATAGGCGCCGAGGAGCGGATAGCCATCCTCGTCGAGGCGCTGGCTGGAGGCGACCGGCTGGGCGGCGCTCAGGCGCAAGGCGCCGACCGACGTCTCCTCCTCCGGGCCAAAAGCCTGACAGGCGGAAAGAGACGAAGCGGCGGCGATCAGCCCGAAGGTTGCAAGCCCAGCTCTGGCACGCATAACGAAAAGCCTTTTTGAAATCGGCGGTCGTGTCATATCCTACATACGAAGCTTTTACAAAGCAGGCGCCGCGATCGGATGTATCGACAGGTGCGCGATAAACACACTGGACGGAATGGGCGCCGCCCACAGGTGGCCGCTCATAACCGAACGGGTCTTACGGGAGGCGAAGATCATGGCGGCACAAAGGCCGGGCACAAACGATCGACGGGCAGAGACAGAGAGCACCATGCCCCCGAGCGAGTTCGCCGTGCAGGACCCCGAACAGTTCGCGATGAACATGGCGCGGATGCTCGAACATATCGGCAAGGCTGCGAGCGCCTGGGTCGAGCCGCGCGAAAAGGGCGAGACGATCGAGACCGGTCCGGTCTCCATGTCGGAGGTCGTCGAAACCCTGTCGAAGGTCGGCGAATATTGGATGACCGACCCGATGCGCGCCATCGAGGCTCAGACGAGCCTTTTCGCCGGCTATATGACGGTGTGGAACAACTCGATCCGCCGTCTGGCGGGCGAAGATCTCAACGGTTCGGCGATCACCCCCCAAAAGGGCGACAAGCGCTTTTCCGACGAGGACTGGCAGAAGAACTTCTTCTTCGACTTCCTGAAACAGGCCTATATCATGACGACGCGCTGGGCCGACGACCTCGTCGACCGCGCCGACGGGCTAGACGAGCACACCAAGCACAAGGCCGCCTTCTATATGCGTCAGGTCTCGAACGCCCTGTCGCCCACCAATTTCGTGGCAACCAATCCCGAACTCTATCGCGAGACCATCGCCTCCAATGGCGAGAATCTCGTCAAAGGCATGAAAATGTTCGCCGAGGACATGGCGGCGGGCCGTGGCAATCTGCGCCTTCGCCAGGCCGACTACAACGCCTTCGAAGTTGGGCGGGACATGGCGGTGACACCCGGCAAGGTGATTGCCCAGAACGAGATCTGCCAGATCATCCAATATGCGCCGCGCACCGAGACGGTCTGGAAGCGCCCGATCCTCATCTCGCCGCCCTGGATCAACAAATTCTACATTCTCGACCTCAACCCGCAGAAATCCTTCATCGGCTGGCTGGTCGACCAGGGCCATACGGTCTTCGTCATCTCCTGGGTCAATCCCGATGCGCGCCACGCGGAAAAGACCTGGCAGGACTACATCGAGGAGGGCGTCGTCTATGGCCTCGACACGGTCGAACAGGCGACGGGCGAGCGATCGGTCAATGTCATCGGCTATTGCGTCGGCGGCACGCTGCTCGCGGCGGGCTTGGCCTATCTGAAGGCCAAGGGGGACGACCGGATCGCGTCCGCCACCTTCCTGACCACCCAGGTCGATTTCAAACATGCCGGGGACCTGAAGGTCTTCGTCGACGAGCGCCAGCTCGCCCTTTTAGAAAAGACCATGGGCGCGAAGGGCTATCTCGACGGATCGCAAATGGCGACCGCCTTCAACATGCTGCGCTCCTCCGATCTGATCTGGCCCTATTTCGTCAACAACTATCTGAAGGGAAAGGAGCCCCTGCCCTTCGACCTTCTCTACTGGAACGCCGACGCGACGCGCATGCCGAAGGCGAACCACATGTTTTACTTGCGCAATTGCTATCTCGAAAACCGCCTCTCGCGCGGCCAGATGGAGATCGGCGGGATCCGGCTGAACCTGTCGGACGTCACGATGCCGATCTACAATCTCGCCACTAAGGAAGACCATATCGCCCCAGCGCGCAGCGTCTATGTCGGCTCCAAGGCCTTTGGCGGCGAGGTCACCTATGTGATGTCGGGCTCGGGCCATATCGCCGGCGTCGTCAATCCGCCGGAGAAGAAGAAGTATCAATATTGGACGGGGCCGCAGCCGGAGGGATCCTCGACCTTCGAGGACTGGCTCTTGTCAGCCGAAGAGACACCCGGCTCCTGGTGGCCCCATTGGCAGGCCTGGACGGAAAGCCACAACAGGGATGAGCGCGTGCCGGCGCGCGAGCCCGGCGGCGGCAAGCTCGCCCCGATCGAGGATGCGCCGGGAAGCTATGTGCGGACCAAGTCGTGATCGACGAACGACAACGACGCGCAAAGCCGGTCGATTGCCCGACGGTGTGGGTCTAGGCCATATGATCAATGCGCAGAAGCGTGCTGTCGACGCTGTTCACCTCACTGATTCGGCCTGCCCGTGTCTCAGACGGGAGACGACCGAAGCGCTCGCGATAGCGCTGGCTGAAATCGCCCATATGGTGAAAGCCCCAGCGATAGGCGACTTGGCTGATCAACAGGGTCGGATCGGTGCGAAGATCGCGTTTAACCCGGTCGAGCCTAAGGTCGCTGATCGTCTGGACGATCGACTTGCCAGTCTCGCGCTTGAACAGGAGCTGCAGATTTCGAACGCTCATGCCGCAGGCCGCAGCCACGTCCGACACGCGCAGTTTTGAGCTGAGATTGCCCTCAATATACTCCATCGCCGTTCTCAGCTTGCGCGGCTGGGCGTAGGTCTCAGGGCTTGGTGGCTGGCCGTTCAGTCGCGGCCATGCACCGAGAAATTGGTAGATCAACACCTCCTGCAACAGGGGCGTGATGATATTGCTCGCCGGCACGCCGTTTGCGATACGCTGCTGTGTGCCGACAAGGCTGTAGAGAAGCGCCATCATTCCAGGCTTGCGCGTATCGGCCATCAGGGCGAAATCCGGCAGGGTCACCCGCTCGCAACCCTCGAGCGCGTAGAGATGCGAGATAATCGTGCTGCGATCAATGACGGCGGCGATCGCTTCGAAGCGTGCTGAGGCCTCTTCCAGACGCTGGCTGGCGAAGGGCAGAAGCATCCCGAAACCGGCTTTTGCTACGATCTCTCCACGAGGATCGTGACGAAAGATCTGCCCCTGCAACACGAAGCGGACCGTGACGACATCCACCTCGTAGATTGTCGATGTCCGAAATCCAGTCGGTGAAGTGGTCTTCCAAAGATTGAGATCACTGCCTCGTCCACCCTCGAATGTCATGTCGAGGTCAGATCCTGCCCGATTTCGATAAACGAGCGGCGTCAGGAGTGAGGCGTTGAAGGCCTCGGCATCCGCCATCCCATTCAGCCAATGACGATAATAAGGCCGCTCGGCATAGGGGCCCGAATAAATCGCCTCCTTTTTCGCGATCGCCATATCAATCCATGCCCGTGACAGAGCGCGTCGCGCGCTCGCTTTTTAAGCGAGCCACCATTTCGGCCCCGAACATCTCCTGTTCGAGATCGGCTTGGCCGACCATCTGCTGTCTGGCTCACCAAGTCTACGGATATCAAAAATATTCCGAAAATAATAGACCCATAAGGCCTTAGTGCTATTCTAATTCTGGTGGAGTGAATGGTAACATAAAATATTTTATTCCTCGGGTGCCGTTCCGAGAACGGGTGATACATTTCAGTAAAATTTTAATACTTTTCGACAATAGCATACGTTGCCGGTTTCCGAGCTGTTGGTTTTGAGACGACCAGTTCTTACTCGCGCTTTAGCAGCCTGAAGCGCTGAAAAAGAGAGCCCATTTCTAGGCGCAATTGGCTTCATCTGACTTACGTCTTAGAGCGTGATTTCCTCAATTATTCCATCTTAGGTCGATTTCTGGCAGCAAAAATAACTCTCCTAACGTGCAAGTGGGTGGTTTTCGCGAATCAGACTGTCGCGAATCCGCAAACCGACTTTCGGCCGAGCTCACTTCGGACATAAGACTTTCGTGTAAGAACAGTGTCTGACATGCCCAAGAGTTTCATCCGTTCAAGGTACTGCTTATGTGCGACCAGGCCTCTCAGAGTTTAGCGCAGGATGTAGGTGTCCGCCTTCAGGCGGCTCGACGAATGGTGGGGCTGAGCGTCGAAGCAGTTTCGACGCAGATCGGTCTTCCGCCTAAAACAATCCAAGCCATCGAAGCCGGCACCGTTTCGATCCACCTCGCCGATTTATCGGCTTTCGCCCGGCTCTATCGCCGCACCCCGTCCCATTTTTTGGCCACGAGTGATGATGACTGGGAAAGCGTCTCGGTCGCAGAAGAGATCAAGCGCCGGGTCGACGAGCTTTCGCTTCGCGACCAGAAACTTCTCTTGGGGATCCTGACGGCGATGATCGACGAAGCCGACCAGCAAGGCCCCCTTGCCTCAGCCGGCCTGTCCTGGGCCGGACGCGATTCGCGCCCGATCATCGGCTGCTGATACGGCGTCCGGATGATTCAGCCGGCCTGTGCATCAAAGCCCGCGCGGCGCTTGACCGGCCTTAAAAATCCGTATCGCGAAGCGATCGAACGGATGTCGTGCAAGATCGAATGGGCCAAGCGCCCAAGCGCCTTCCGCCCATTGATCCGGGTCGCGCCATGCAAAGGCGCTCCCGAACTCCTGGACGGATCGCTGAATCAACGGCGTCAGGCGCCTCTGACGCTCACTCCCACTCGATCGTGCCCGGCGGCTTCGAGGTGACGTCGTAGACGACGCGGTTGATGCCTCGGACCTCGTTGATGATGCGGGTCGCGGCGTTGCCGAGGAAGTCCATGTCGAAGGGGTAGAAATCGGCGGTCATGCCGTCGACGGAGGTGACGGCGCGGAGCGCGCAGACGAATTCATAGGTGCGTCCGTCGCCCATGACACCCACGGTCTGGACGGGCAGGAGCACGGCGAAGGCCTGCCAGATCGCGTCATAGAGGCCGGCCTTGCGGATCTCGTCGAGATAGATCGCGTCGGCCTGGCGCAGAATGTCGAGCTTGTCGCGGGTGACGCCGCCGGGGCAGCGAATGGCGAGGCCCGGCCCCGGAAAGGGCTGGCGGCCGACGAAACGCTCGGGAAGGCCGAGTTCGCGCCCCAAGAGCCGCACCTCGTCCTTGAAGAGTTCCCGCAAGGGCTCGACGAGCTTCATATTCATGCGCTCGGGCAGGCCGCCGACATTGTGATGGGACTTGATGGTCACCGAGGGGCCGCCGGTGAAGGAGACGCTTTCGATCACATCGGGATAGAGCGTCCCTTGCGCGAGGAAATCGGCGCCGCCGAGCTTCTTGGCTTCATCCTCGAAGGTCTCGATGAAGAGGCGGCCGATGGTCTTGCGTTTGACCTCCGGGTCCATCTCGCCTTCGAGCGCGTCGAGGAAAAGGTCCTGGGCCTGAACATGGACGAGCGGGATATTGTAGTGGTCGCGGAACATGGAGACCACTTCCTCGGCCTCGTTCATCCGCATGAGGCCATGGTCGACGAAGATGCAAGTCAGCTGGTCGCCGATCGCCTCATGGATGAGGACCGCCGCGACAGAGGAGTCGACGCCGCCCGACAGGCCGCAGATCACCCGGCCGTCGCCGACCTTCTTGCGAATCTCCTCGATCGCCTGATCGCGGAAGGCGGCCATGGTCCAGTCGCCCTTGAGGCCGGCGATCTTGTGGACGAAATTGGACAGGAGC
This sequence comes from Fulvimarina manganoxydans, assembly GCF_900176465.1. Lineage (GTDB taxonomy): Bacteria > Pseudomonadota > Alphaproteobacteria > Rhizobiales > Rhizobiaceae > Fulvimarina > Fulvimarina manganoxydans. The sequence goes on along the minus strand of NZ_FWXR01000011.1, from coordinate 9,310 downwards.
TTGGCGCCATCCGGCGTGTGGACCACCTCGGGATGGAACTGGACGCCGTAGAGGCGCCGGCCCTCGTCGGCGATCGCGGCGAAAGGCGCGCCGGGCGAAGTCGCGATCACCTCGAAGCCGTCGGGCAGCGCGGTGACCCGGTCCCCGTGGCTCATCCAGACCTGGTGGCGCGTGCCTTCCGCCCAAATGCCCTCGAAGAGCGGCGAGGCCTTCCTGACCTCGAGGAAGGAGCGGCCGAACTCACGATGGAGCCCGCCTTCGATCTTGCCCCCCAGCTGTTCGCACATGGTCTGCTGACCATAGCAGATGCCGAAGACGGGTAGACCCGCCTTAAGGATCACGGAGGGGATACTCGGCGCGTTCTCGTCAGTGACGGAGGCGGGCGACCCGGACAGGATCACGGCTTTCGGCTTCAGACGATGAAAGCCGTCTTCGGCAGACTGGAAGGGCACGATTTCGGAATAGACGCCCGCCTCGCGCACACGGCGCGCGATCAGCTGGGTGACCTGGGAGCCGAAATCGACGATGAGAACGGATTCAGGGTGCGCTGTCATGGCGATGCCTTAGTCAAACTCCTGTTGCCGCGCAACATGGAACCGCATAGCTTTTAGCACTCGTGACGCCTGCCGCCATGCCGATGCCGCAGTTGCAGTGTGTGGGACGAGAAATCCCGAGGAGCCGAGCATCCGGATTGATGCCTTTTGCCGCCGCAGTTGCTAAGGCGGTCGGACGCCCGATATCGGGAACTTGAATTTTGCGGAAGGACCCATCGCCTTGACGTTTCGCGCCCTATGGCCCCTGGCCCTCGTCCTGTCGACGCTGACCGCCTGCCAGAGCGGGGGAAGCGGCGAGAAGCCCGTCGAGGATGTGCTGTCCGTTCAGCCCATGGGCGCTCCGCAGCAATTCACCTACACCTCGCCAAGCCAGATCACCTATAATCCGTTCACGGTCGACATTTGGAGTCAGCCTTCGACGGGTGGCGGAGCGCCGCGCTCCTATGTCCGCGTCTCAGCGCCGAAGATTCGCATCGGCAGCCCGCAGCACGAGGCGGTCGCGCGGGCGGTGGTCGTCGAGGTCGCCAATGAGCGGGTCTGCCAGCCCGGCACCCAGCCGCAATTCCAACAGCAATACGGCCACGACGTCTATCTGAACGAGCGCGTCGAGAAGTGGAGCGCGATCATCACCTGCGAGGCGTCGAGCTTTGCGCCCATGGCGCCGCAAGGCGCATACGGCCAAGGGGACGGGATCGCGCCGTTGTCCAACATGGCGTCTGAATACGGCAACGGTCCGGCCGGTCAGCAGGCGCCGGGCGTCTTCTCCGGCGGCCCGACGCCGCCGGGTGGAATCAGCTCGACCGTCTATTGACGTCGGCGATCGAGGCCCGCGCCTACAGCATGATGCGGAGAAGTTGCATGACTTTTCCGATCACATCATGCGGCAAAACAAATGCTTAGAGCGAAATGGCGATCCCGATTGATCGCATTTCGCTCTAAAGCTTGCCGGCCTCGATCGCCGTCTCCAGCCCGTCCACCGCCTCGGCGAGCTTCTCGTCGATGACGTGGAGAAGCTCTGTCCAGTCGTCGTAATGATGGAGATCGGCGGCGCCGTCCGAAATGCCGCGGAGGCCGATCAGCGGCAGGGAAAAGCGCTGGCAGGCACGTAAGGCCGCGAAGGTCTCCATATCAACCATATCGGCGTCGATCCCGTCATAGGCCGCGCCCGTGACGATGTCGGAGCCGGTGGAAAGCCGCGCCGTCGGAAGGGCTTCGATCGGGGTCGGCAGCGCCGTTTCGACGGGATGGTCGAGAAAGGGCGTGACCCCTTTGGTGAAGCCGAGCGGCGAGGCGTCGATATCGCGCCAGGAGACCGAAGCGACCTGATAGATCGCACCTTGTTCGAGACGTCGCGAGCCGGCCGAGCCGAGCGAGACGACGAGATCGGGCAGCCTCGTTTCCGCCGCAAGGGACTGAAGGGCCATTCCCATTGCCAGCGCCGATTCGATCGGCCCGACGCCGGTCATCAGCGGCCGGATGCGCGCCTTGAGCGCCGGCCCATATTCCGCATGGGCCGCCATGACGAAGAGGACACGGCGTCCGGCGAGATCCGTCAGCGAAACATCAGGCGAAAAGCTCATCAATTCATCCAGACGATCGAGGCGTTGAGAAGGGCGGCAAACAGGGTCCAGAGAGCGTAGGGCAGAAAGAGAAGCGCCGACAAGCGCTCCCTTGTCCAGGCGATCGCGACGAAGGCGAGGATGACGAGGACGAGAAGCGCGATGACGGCGAGCGCACCCGTCAGGGCATGGGCGGAAAAGAAGAGGACCGGCCATGCGAAATTCAGCGCAAGCTGGGCCCACCAGAGCTGCTGAAGCCGCCTGAGACCCGCCCGCCAGACCCGGAAGCCGGCAAAGCCGATCAGGATATAAAGGACGGTCCAGACCGGTCCGAAGACGAAGCCCGGCGGATTGAAGGCCGGTTTGGCAAGGCTTTGATACCAATCGCCGGTCTCGACGAGGAGGCCGATCAGCCCGCCGCCGCCGAGACTCAAAAGAACGAAGGCGAAGAGCGCGAAACGCGGGCTCACGATGCGGCCTGAAGCGCTGCGATGAAGAAGCCGTCGGTCCCGCTGATGCGCGGCGAGAGCATCAGCCCTCCGGCCGCCACCCCGGCGATCGGCACCGCTCGATAGGCCGGCGACACATCGGGCAGTATCTCGGCCCAGCGCGCCGCCATGTCGATCGGCAAGAAGCCCCCCGCATTGCGGTCCAGGAACGCTTCGACACGGTCCGCATTCTCGACGCCGAGCACCGAACAGGTGACATAGACGAGAGTGCCGCCCGGCTTGACGAAGGCGCTTGCCGCCGCGAGCACCGCATCCTGTTCGGCCGTGCGCTTGGCGAGCGCCGCCTCGCTCAAGCGCCATTTGGCGTCCGGCCGACGGCGCCAGGTGCCCGTGCCGGTGCAGGGCGCGTCGATGAGGACGATATCCATCGCCCCTTCAAGGCTTGAGAGATCGTCGCGCGGGTCATGGACCTGGGCATTGCGGACCCCGGCCCGCTTCAACCGATCATAGATCGGCGCCAGGCGCTGGCGGTCGGCGTCATGGGCGTGGATCTGGCCCGAATTCTCCATGGCCCCGGAGAGGGCCAGGGTCTTGCCGCCGGCACCGGCGCAGAAGTCGAGCACCTGCCCGCCCGGCATCGCGCCCGAGAGGAGCGCGGCGAGCTGCGATCCCTCGTCCTGGATTTCGAACCAGCCCTTCTGGAAGCCGGCCTCCACCTGGACATTCGGATGGCGTCCGTCGCCCTCGATCGGAGCGATGCGCACACCGACCGGCGAGAGAGCACAAGGCTCCGGCGAAAAGGGTTTGAGGGCCGCGAGCACGGTCTCGCGATCGGATTTCAGCGTGTTGACGCGCAGATCGAGAGGTGGCCGGTCGCTGAGCGCGGCCGCTTCCGCCACCCAGTCCTCGCCGAAGGCCGCCTCGAAATGAGGCGCCAGCCAGTCGGGAATATCGGCCTTCACCGCTGCCGGGGCCTGATGAGCATCATCGTCCAGAAAGCGCGAGAGGGCCTCGGCTCCGGGAAGCTCGGGTGCGAAGCGATCGCCCTCGAGAGCCGCATACAGCGCCTGAGGGCCGGAGACCAGCGTCTCCAGCGCGGCCGCCGAGACTAAGGCCCGTGGGGTCTCCTCTTCCATGCGCGCACCATAGGAGCGTTTGCGCCGCAGGGCGTCATAGACGAGATTGCCGATCGCCGCCCGGTCCTTCGAGCCGGCGAAGCGATGGGACAGGCCCCAATCCTTCAAAGCATCAGCGACGGGCCGTCGACGCGCCTCGATATCGGCCAGAATCTCGATGGCTGCGGACAGCCGGCCTCCAAGGCGCATGGCATCACTCGTTTCAAGACTATCGCCGATGGGTCGATCGGCTATACGGACCAAGCGCGATCCCCGGTCGCGCGGACTGGCCGAACGGCTATCCCCTCCCCGGCCCAACGGTCAAGACGGCGACGAGATCGCGCCGCCCTTCGCTCCAAAGCACAGCTCTTGCCGACGCACGTCTTGGCAAAGGTCCGCGCCAGCGACGGGTCCAACCTTATGAAGGCCTTCGGATTACGCCATGAAGTGAGGAAGCCATTCTTCCGTGCTCCCGACCTGGCGCTGCGACCAATCCGTGTTATGGCCGTTCTAACACTATGTCAGAAGAGAGCCGCGAAAACCCGTGAGCGAGACATTGCATCCGGCCGTTGCCCGCGTCGTCGCCGACGCCGAGGCCAAGGGCATCAAGATCCGTATCGTCCATACCGAGAAGACCGCCCGTTCGGCGAAGGAGGCGGCCGAAGCCTTGTCGGTCTCGGTCGGCGAGATCGTCAAGTCGCTGGTCTTTGCCGGCGCCGAGACGGACAAGGCCTATCTCCTTCTCGTCGCGGGCGATAACCGCGTCGACGAAGCGAAGATGGCGGAGGCCTTCGGCGAAGCGTTGCGTCGTCCAGATGCCGACTTCGTGCGCCAGGCGACGGGCTTTGCCATTGGCGGCGTCTCGCCCCTCGGCTCGACCGGCGAGATCGAGGTCTTCATGGACGAAAGCCTGTTCCGCTTCTCGACCGTCTGGGCCGCAGCCGGAACGCCCCATGACGTCTTCGAGGTGGTGCCGCTGCAATTGCGCAGCGCGACCAGGGCGCGGGTCGGTCCGGTCGTCTGATACGGCGAATTCGTTCAAATCCTTGAGCGAGGCGCGATCAACGCCCGCCCTGGCCAAGTCGACTGCCCCTTCAACGCCGGCCCCCGGGCGCCGGCACCCGCGCCAGAAACGCGTCCACATTGCTGGCCAGCGTCTTGGCCTCGCTGGCGCTGCCGGCTTCGCGGCGGGCCTCGTCCCGGCGCTTTTCGACGCCCTTTTCGCCCCGGCGCGCCTCGCGCAGGCGCCCTTCCGTCTCGGCCTGCGCCTTCAAATTGTCGCGGCGGGCGAGATCGTTGCGTCGAAGCGACTTCACCTTGGCATCCACGAACAGGCCATGAAGCTCCGACGACGGATCGAGGCTCTGCAGAATCTCGCGATCCGCCTGATCGATCTCGGCATGTCTCTGCTTCAGATGGGTCAGCGTCCATTCCTCGATCTGGCGCTTCTGCACCTGAACTTTCAGAACCCGCTCCATGCGCTTGGCGCGTTTGTCGGCGTCGTTCATGGCCGTTCCCTCACCCGTTGAGCACCCATTGCTGGAATTCCTGCATGAAGAGGATGAGAAAATCGCCGATCACATAGCCGAACAGGACGAGCCCGCCGGCCAGAACGAAGGGCAGCGAGATGAAGTAGATCGGGATGGTCGGCGTCAATTTGTTGGCAAGGCCGATCGCGAAATTGACGATCACGGCATAGAGCACGAAGGGGCTCGATATGCGCAGGCACAGCATGAAGGCTTCGTCGAGATTGTCGGCGATGTTGATGAGGCTCGCCTGGACCGAAAAGCCGTTTGCCGCCGGCATCGCCGAATAGGAGGCGACGAGCGCCCGAGCGATCTCGGCATGGAGATTGAGAACGAAGATCAGGGTCGTCGCGGTGAAAGTGACGAGGGTCGAGATCGTCGGATCGGGCCCATCCTCGAAGACCGGGCCCATCGCCTGGCCCATGCCGATCGCATTGGCGATGACATGGCCGGCAAAAGACAGAGCGATCAGGAAGACGCGGCCCAAGAGCCCGATGAAGAAGCCGTTGAGAAGCTCCGAGGCGATGAGGTGCAGCCGGTCCGCGTCGCTCGCCCCGCTCAAGAGCGGCTCAAGCTGGGGCAGGATGATCGGCGAGAGCGCCAGGGTGATGGCGAAGGATAAAAACAGCCGCACCTGCGCCGGGATCCGGCTCGAGGAAAAGCCCGGCATCAGCATCATGCAGGTCCCGATCCGGCAAAAGATCAGGAACAGCGCGAAGACGAGGGCGGAGGCGGCCTCGCTCACGAGATCGAACCGATCGGCTTGATCTCGACGCCTCTCGCGATCTCCACATGGCTGAGCACCGGCAGATTGACGAAGATCCGCTCGATCATCATGCGCACATAGGGGCGCGCATCAGGGGCTGCGACGAGAACGAAGACCTCGCCCGTATCCATCTTCTCGCGGATGACCTTGGTTGCCTCGGTCGCGAATTGTTCGACGATGCGCGGATCGATGTCGAATTCGACCACGTCGCCCTTGGCATCGCGCTTGAGCGCTTGATGAAAGGCGAGGTCCCACTGATTGCCGAGGCGCAGAACCGAGAGCTTGCCATTGTGGAGAAGGTCGCCGCAGATCTGCTGGGACATGCGCATGCGCACATGTTCCACGATCTGCTCCGAGCGGCGCACATGGGGCGCGATCTCGGCGATCGCCTCCAGGATGAGGTTGAGATTGCGGACCGAGACACGCTCGGCGAGAAGCAGCTTCAACACCGCCTGCAGGCCCGAATAGGACATGTGGGTCGGGATGATCTCCTCGATGAGCCGCTTATATTCAGGCTCCAGCCGGTCGAGCAGCGCCCGCATGTCCTTATAGGAGAGAAGCTGGGCGAGGTTGTTGCGCAGCATTTCCGACATATGGGTGAGGATGATTGTGAGCGTGTCGATCGGCTCGTGGCCCTGGCGGCGCACTTCCGTCGCAAAGCTCTCCGAGATCCAGGCCGCGCGCATGCCGAAAGCCGGCTCGCGTGTGATGTCGTGGGGCACTTCCGGGGCCGGCATTTCGCCAAGCACGACCAGCATTTCGCCGAGGCGGAGCTCCTGGGTCGCGACCGTCGTGCCGTGGATCTTGATCTCGTAGGATTTCGAGCCGACCGCCAGATCGTCGGACAGCTTGATCTCGGGAACGACGAAGCCGTAGCGCGAGGCAAAGCGCCGGCGCATCTTCTGGACGCGATGGGCGAGCTCGTCGCGCTGCATCATCAGTTGGGCAGCCATCTGCTTGCCGAGAACGAGCTCGATCTCGACGATCTTCAGGCTCTCCTTGACCGAATTCTTCTCGCTGTCGACGACCTTCTTCTGTTCGTCGGCGAGGACGGCGGCGGCCTTCTGCTCCTCCTCCTGCCGGCGCCTGGGGATCGCCCAGCCGATGAAGGCGAGAACGCCGGCGAGCGCCGTGAAGGGCATGAAGGGAAGGCCCGGCAGGAGCGCCAGGACCAGCATCAGACCGGCCGAAACCGACAGCGCGCGGGGATAATGGCCGAGCTGGCCGAAGACAGCGAGCTGAGCGGCGCCGCGCGTCCCGCCCTTGGAGACGAGCAGGCCGGCGGCGAGCGAGACGATCAGCGCCGGGATCTGGGAGACGAGACCATCGCCGACCGAGAGCTTGGTGAAGACGTCGGCCGCGCTGCCCGGATCCATGTCATAGCGCATGATGCCGATCACCATGCCGCCGAAGATGTTGACCGCCGTGATGATGAGGCCGGCGATCGCGTCGCCGCGCACGAATTTCGAGGCACCGTCCATGGCGCCGAAGAAGGAGGATTCCTCTTCCAGCTCCTTGCGGCGGGCCTGGGCCTCTTTGTCGTTGATGAGACCGGCCGAGAGATCGGCGTCGATCGCCATTTGCTTGCCGGGAATGGCATCCAGGGTGAAGCGCGCACCGACTTCCGCGATACGCGTCGCGCCCTTCGTGATGACCATGAAGTTGACGATGATCAGGATCGCGAAGACCACGATACCGATGAAGAAGTCGCCGCCCATGACGAATTGGGAGAAGCCGCCAATGACGTGACCGGCGGCGTTCACGCCTTCATGACCATTGGACAGGATAACACGCGTTGTTGCGATGTTCAGCGACAGGCGCAGCATGGTGGCAAGCAGGAGCACGGTCGGAAAGGCGGAAAATTCGAGCGGCTTCTCGATCCAGAGCGCGACCATGAGGATGAGCACCGATAAGGCCACCGACAAAGCAAGGCCCATATCGATCAGCGTCGGCGGGATCGGCACGAAAAGAACGGTGAGGACGAAGATGACGCCGACGGCAAAGCCGATCTCGCGCCCGCCTTTGGATTTCGCGTCCTTGCCGATCGCGCCGACCGGCGCGCTCTTCATGATGTCGGTCGCCATAAGCTGCCTCGATCGTCCAGTCCGTTCGTGGATGTCGGGGCGAATTCGCCCGGCACATTCCGGGCGATTAACGCCCTGTTAACGGTTCTGAACGATCAAGCTTGCGCCGGGGTGAGGCCGTCATTGTCGGCCACAAAGGCCGGCGCGTTGGATAAGCTCGGCAGGCGCGACGAAGCTGCTCCCCCTGACGGTTTGATCAGTGCAACTGGCCGCCATCGCGCACGAGGCGAACCTCCTGGGGCGCAACAAGCCCGCGATGCATGACGCGCACCGAATGAATGATCGCCTCGATCTCCCGCTCCCAATGCTCCAGGAAACGCCGAAGGCGCGGATAATCCGGCGCCATGTCCTCAAATTGCCAGAAGAAGGTCTGCAAAAGCGCCGGATGATCGGGCATGCGATAAAGCACTTCGGCGGATGTCAGGCTGTAGCCTTGAAGCATCTTGATGAAGGACGGATCGGCATGGGTCTTCTGCATCGCTTTCATCCTCTTCCAGCAATTCCACATCAATACCAATGACTTCGATGGCGCTCCCGGCGTCTTCGTTTGTCGCGGCCTCACGAGCCGATCTCACGATGCTGCGCCCGGACCGTTAATGAAAGCTTAACAGCCGACGCGTGTCATGGCGCATTTCAGCGCAGGACTGAAAATGAGGCAATTGGTCTGGGGAGAAATGAGGATTGCTTCTCGGAAACGCGTGTCAGCGCAGGTCGGCGCTTGTTCCCCGGGCGAACTTGCCGCACAGCGTCCACGCCGCGCGGGACGCGCGCCGTCGATTTTGACGTTGCCCCCAAGTTTTATCCAGCCGAAAGTTCGTTTCCGGCGGTTGGGTTGCTTGGCTGGGCGGGGTGAGCGACGGGCGGCGGCGCGGAGCAGTCGGCTGAGCGCAGCGCCAGAGCCCGTCGCGGTTTGAGGGTTGCGGCGAACTCTGCCGGAGTGCTCCAGCCGAGCTGCGAGTGTGGACGCGCCGTGTTGTAGTCGGCGCGCCAGAGCGCCAGTGCTGCCCGTGCATGGGTGAGAGACGAGAACAGTGTCTCGTTGAGAAGCTCATCGCGCAGACGACCGTTGAAGCTCTCGATGAAACCGTTCTGCATGGGCTTGCCCGGTGCGATGTAATGCCACTCGACCCTGGCCCGGTCGGCCCAACCCAGGATGGCGTTCGAGGTAAACTCGCTTCCGTTGTCGCTGACGATCATCTTGGGCTTCCCATGCTCGACTATCAGCCGATCCAGTTCGCGGGCGACGCGGACGCCGGA
>NZ_FWXR01000014.1 GCF_900176465.1 Fulvimarina manganoxydans | reverse complement strand
GCGCTGGCTCAGCAGAAACAGATTACTCATCTCGGCCTCCTTTCTCGGAAACCGTGAATCACATCTCAAACGAAATTAATAGGTCCTGAGCCTAGTCGCGAGATCGGAAGAAGTCTCAACCGGGGGAAAACGGTTGGGACTTCACTCGCGGAGCCGCCGTGTGGGCGACAATAAGAAATTTTTATTGTTCCTAAATTTTGAAACCAGTTGCAAAACAGTGCAGGTTTAGGCTGGGCGGAAGAAATTTCGCGCCTATTCGTTTAGGCATCGACAACTTCGTGTTCCAGATTTGCTGGACCATTAAAGTTCAGAGAAATTTGAGTTTCCGCAGCTTTTCGGCTGATTTTGGAAGCAAAACAAGGCGCCGTTTTGCAACCGGGTGCAAACCACGCCATTCGCTCTCGTGCCCGCGTGCTACTCGGTAGCGGTAGCTTTTACAATTTTGGCAATTGTCGCGCGGCTAGCGTTCGTTGCGTCTTGTATTTGCGAGTATGACATGCCGGAGGCGAGCATTCGCGCGATCCCCTGGTTCCGTTTCTTGTTTTCAGGACGACCACGATAGCGCCCTTCGGATTGTGCCTTGGCAATTCCTTGCGCTTGGCGACGTTGCCGGTCCTCGTAGTCCTTGCGAGCGACCGCAGCGAGCATATCGAGCAACATGGCGTTGATGGCGTCGGCTATGCGGGCGGTGAAGCTTTCCGCCTCAGAGTTGGCGAGAAGATATGAGGTGGGTAGGTCTAAGGCGACGATCCGCACGCCCTTGGCGGCGATCTCGGCTCGAAGCTTCTGCCAGTCCCCCGTTGTAAGACGTGATAGGCGATCAACCTGCTCGACGAGAAGCACATCACCCCGCCGACTGTCCTTGAGCAGTCGGAAAAGTTCAGGCCGCGCCAAGTGCGCGCCATTCTCGTTTTCGACATATGTACCGACAATGGTCAGGCCACGCTCTTCGGCGAACGCTTCCAGTTCAGCTCGCGCACGCTCTGCATCCTGGTTTTTGGTCGATGCGCGCAGGTAGAGGCGAGTGAGTATTTGAACCTTCCAGTTCACCTTGAATGGTTCACATTTCGGTAGTTCACTATGGGTTCAAAACGTTATTTCTTGAACCAATGAAAGGTTGGTTTGAAAAGGGCATGCTTGAAATAAACCGCTGAGCAGTCATGTGATTTGCTGCTGTTCGGTCTGCGGGCGGAATAGTGGCCATCAATCTTATCTGTCCGAGAACTGTCGGTCCGCTTTCGGCCCTCGTCCGCCATAGGTTGCTGGTCGACCTCTTCTGTATGACCAAATGGTTTTGCGACGCCTATGCTCACAGGCAAAAGGGCGGCCTCGGGGCGAAGCCTCGCAATTCTCGAATATGCCAATCTCGAATGGGCTTTCGTTGTTTCAACAACCGCCGGCTGCTCAGAGCAATCGGCAATCTTACCAAGACGTCAAAGGGAGAAGATCCATTGCAATGACCACACGGGCAATCTCAGACCGGCACGCGCATAGTGAAAACCGAGCCCCGTGGCGCGTTGGGCCCGTAGCCAAGCTTTATATTGAGCCGGCGGGCCTTTTCTGCAGCAAGAAATAGGCCGATGCCGGCCCGTCCACCGTTGGCACCGCCCGACCGCACCGCAGAGTAGAACAGCTTTGCGCTGATTTCAGCAGGAACCCCCGCGCCCAGATCGGCGACCGAGACACTAATTTCGCGGTCTGTAACGGCAGCTGTGACTGTCACTGGAGTGGGCTCGGGCGAATAGCACAGCGCATTGTCGATCAATGTCGCGAGGATGAGCTCAATATCCGCGGCGTTGGGAATGTCGAGATCGGCAGGCCCTTGATAGCGAAGCCGGGCGTTTTCGCCGAGCTGAACGCCTTGCAGGCTGGCAATCTCGCGGACAATCCCCCAGAGGTCGCGCGGCGCCGGCGCTGCATGCGGATCGGCGGCCGCTATCAGGGACTTCGCTCTGTCGGCGAGCGCCGTGCAGGTTTCGTCCATCACGATGAGCGTCTGCTTGAGTTCGTTCTGGTCGATCCTGTGATGGTCGATATCGTCGCGCGTGGCACGAATCGCGTTTCTGATACCGTAAAGCGGGCTTTGCAGATCATGCGCAACGAGAGTGGTGAAGATTTCGCGCTCGCGCATATAGCCTTCGATCTCGGCCGTGCGATCGCGCACGCGTTCTTCCAGCGTCGCGCGAAAGGCAGCGATCTCGTGAAGCGCTGCAGAAAGCGTCAGCGTGGTCACGGAGAGCATGCCGAGAAAAATCTGGAGGTCGATCAGCGCGCGCCAAGGCGACGGAGCCGGAAAGGCGCTGAAGCCCCGCAAAGTCCCGAAGACCGCAATTACAGTGATGAAGGCCAGCGAGAAAAGCCCGCCTGTCGCGCCGAACCGGAAACAGGCCCACAGCAAGAGCGGCACGATCATATAGGACTGGACCCAATCGAAAATCCAGCCATTGCCGAAATAGCCGCCGAGTGATTGGCCGGCAAAACCGAGGCAAATAGCCAGAAGCAGTGCTTCGCCCACGCGCACCAGCCGTGGCCACTGACGAACGCTCTTCAACGCCTTGATCGTCAGACCGGTAAAGACGATGATCCCAACATAGTTGGCGATGTACCAAGTCAGGGACACCTCCGAAAGCGTGCCGCTTGAAGGAAAGCCCGCGATCCGACTGGCGAAGACGCCGAGAAAGACGCTAATCAACGGCGTCAGCGGTGCGATGACCAAAGTGAAGATCACCGTCGTCGCCAGCTTTTCCGCAAAATGCACGCCCCTGGCGCAGCGACGCGCGAAATAAGCCGTCGAGACCGACTCGCCGATATTTCCAAGAGCGACGGCGATGGCGACAAGAATGGCGGGGGCAAACCCGAAATCCGGCACCGCCTCCAGATTGATGGCGAGATTGAAGGCCAACGAGCCGAGCGCCACCGCTCGCCACCGCTCGATCCCCTCCGCGATCAGGAGCCCGCAGGCAAAACCCGAAGGCACCCAGACCGTTGCGGTGTTGGGCTGGATAAGCGCAGTCGAATAGCAGACCGCCGCGAGGCCGGCATAGAGCGCGGCGAACAGGAGCGTTCGCGTGTTGCCGAACCGAGTGGGCGACGAAGCGGGCGAACCCGTCATGAAACCGGCCCGCGCGTTGCGAAGATCGTGGCGAGCATCGCCACGAGGTGGACGGTGTCGCGGCAGCCGAGCTTGCGGCGGATATTGTCGCGATGCGCCGCGACGGTGTTTGGACTGAGACCGGTGGCGCTCGCGATTGTGGCGAGAGCATCCCCACGGCTGAGATGGGCGGCAATCTGAGCCTCGCGTCGGGTGAGCCGGGCGATCTGCTCGGCGATCGGAGGCACGCTGGGATTTCGCGCCCTATCCGCCGACGGTGGAGGCGGCCCGTCCTCGCCGCCGCACAGAGTGCGTATCAGATGCACCAGCGAAGGCAGGTCGGTGTCCTTCGGCACGAAAGCATCCGCGCCCTCAGCCAGCGCCAGCGGCCGATAGTTCCGGGCGGGCAAGGACGAGAACGCCACGATCCGGGCAGCCGGCGCGAGCTTTCGGCATTGGCCGATGGCAGAGAGATTCACCTCCCCCCCAAAAGCGAGATCCAGGACGATCGCGTCAGTCGGATGGCTGTCGATCGCGGCGAGCGCCCTATGCGGATCGCCATAGCAGGCGACAAGCTGGATATCAGGCGTCTGGCGAAGGGCCAGTTCCAGGCCATGGGCGACGACGGGGTGGTCGTCGACGAGGATTAGGGCGATCGTCTTCAATCTCTCGTCTCGCGCAAAATCAACAATACCTTATTTTTGGTTAACAAACGCGCGGCACGCAAACGGCCTGGGCCAATGCGGCCCAAAGGCCTGCCACTTGCCTCGAAGGTATCTGAAATAATGGGCTTTGGGTCTAGTCGAACGGACTAGATCGACCCTGCGGCATCGTCGTGATGCGCAACCGTTCAAGCAGCGGAAAAGCAATCAAAACGAACACCTTATCTCGCGAGGACGAGGATTGGGACAATGCGAGTGTCATAAATGGCAGAGAGCAGAGTTTCCGCGATCTTCAGCGAGCGGTCCAACCGGCGGCCGTCGCGCATTTCTTCTTCCATCCGATCTCACTCCCTCTGCGCTTCGGTGGCCTCTGCCAGTCTCCGCGATACGCATCTAGGTCGCTCAACTATAGGAGCCCGCTCCGTTTCGATCTTTAACCGCTGATAAACCTTTCCTCGTCCCGTCATCAGTCGGACGAGAGAGGTTCGCCGGGAGCGCCTTTCTACCCCTTGGGGACGCGCTCCGATCGGCGGTGTGAGCGCGATATCGGTGGCGCCTGGCGCCCTGGTCGTTCGTTATCGGCAGGAGTGCGTAAGATGACTGGTCGTGACGGATACGTAAATGGAAACGGCGTGACCGGAGCGACTGGCATCACGCCAGCGCCCAGCAATGCCGCTGGCACGACGGAGTTAGCCGGCAGTAACGTGCCAATGCTCACGGACGTCAACGCCGCGCTCGCGCCGGTCAACGTACGGACGCCCGTCCTGATCGACAGCGACGTGACCTTCACCGATGCCGATTTTCGCGGTGGCTCGATCGTGGTTTCAGGCCTTCTGGCCACGGACCGCGTGGCCCTGCTGATCGATAATGTGGTGTCGCTATCGGGAAGCAGCCTGTCGGTGAATGGCAATCTCGTCGGCACGATCTCGGGCGGCACGGGCAGCGATTTCAGTATTACGCTCAATTCTTCGGCCGATGCCGCTATCGTCGAGACCCTGATCGAACATCTGACCTATGAGAGAACGGCCAACAGCCTCACGGCAGGCCGCAGCTTGGCTATCACGGTGACTGACGATCAAGGCCTCGTGGCCAAGGTTCCTTCTTATGCCCAGGCGACCGGTGCGGCAAACCCGTTCTCCGGCATCAGTGTCGATGGTACCAGCATTCCTGCCTTTGCGGATGTCGATGGCGATGGCGACGTGGACCTCGTTCTCGGCAATGGGATTGACACGCTTGCAACCTATCTCCAGGGGCCGAACGGCGTCTATACACTGGCGTCGTCGAACCCCTTCGCCGGCATCATCGGTTCGCACCATATCCTCTCTCCATCTTTCGGGGACGTCGATGGCGACGGCAAGGACGATCTCGTCCTTGCTGCAATTAACGGGACACTAACGACCTATAGTCGCGGGGCGAACGGCAGCTACTCAGAGAAGCAGACAGACGCCTTTGCTGAACTTCCGAAGAATCAGCAGACTGCCTACCGAACCTTCACAGATGTGGATGGCGACGGCGATGACGATCTCGTCGTCGGCAATCAAGAGGGCACGTTGACGACTTATCTTCGCGAGACGAATGGCAGCTACGCGCTCGCAGCGACAAACCCCTTTGCCGACATCAGTTCAATCTATGGCACTATTCCGGCTTTCGCTGACGTCGATGGCGATGGTGATCAGGACCTCGTGCTTGGCGGCTTACGAACCACACCGTTGGTTTATCTCAAGGCCGGAAATGGCAGCTACGCGGAAGCGACGACCCCCTTCTCTGGAGTCGATTTCAGTACCGGCATTCTTCCCGTTTTCGCGGATATCGACGGCGATGGCGACACGGACTTCGTCAGCGGTAACCAAAACGGTACTTTGACCACTGTCATCAACACCCCGGTGGTGCCGACCGTTTCCATCCCCGCTATCAGCGTCACGGAAACGTCGAAGCTCTCGGGCCTGACCGCGAGTCTTTCGGCCACCGAGCAGACGCCTGTCGTGATCGACAGCGAGGTGACGTTTACCAACTCGGTTTATGGGAGCGGCTCGATCGTGGTTTCGGGCCTTCTCACCGAAGATCGGGTGGGGCTTTCGACCGATGGCGCGGTGACGCTATCGGGAAACGATGTATCGTTGAACGGTGCGACCGTCGGCACGGTCTCCGGTGGCACGGGCACCAGCTTCACCATCACGCTCAATGCGACGGCCGATGCGGCAATGGTCGAGACGCTGCTCGAGCATCTGACCTATGAGGACACCGCCGATGCGCCGACCGCGAACCGCGTCCTCACTGTCACGGTGACGGACGATCGTGGGGCGACGACGGCCGTTTCCCCCTTCGCAAAAGCGGATACCTTTTCCAGCGTGGATGTCGGTTATTATAGCGCTCCGACGTTTGCCGATGTCAACGGCGACGGCCACCGCGATCTCGTCGTGGGGAATTCAGCCGGAACATTGACAACTTATCTTGGCGCGGAAGACGGCAGCTACACGCTCGCAGAGGGGACCGGGAACCCCTTCGATGGCTTCCCTTCATACGACTACCTCATCCGTCCTGCCTTTACGCAAGATGGCCGCGAACTGGTATTCGTGGGTTCCGAGAGCGAGCTGATAACCTATAGCCGCGGCAATGATGGCAGCGGTGGCAGCTACGCTCTGGCTGAGACAAACCCCTTCTCCAATGTTGGAGTGAGTTTTCCTAGTTCACCCGCGTTCGGAGATGTGGACGGTGATGGCGATGATGATCTCGTCATCGGAAACTTGGATGGCACGCTGACAACCTATCTCCGCGCGGAAGACGACAGCTATGCTTTGGCAACGGCAAACCCCCTCGCCAACGTTCTCGTGGGCCGTCTCGCCTCGCCCACTTTCGGAGATGTGGACGGAGACGGCGATGACGATCTCGTAGTCGGAGACTACGATGGGGCGCTGACAACCTATCTTCGCGCGGCGGATGGCAGCTACTCACGCTCGGCGACAGAACCCTTCGAGGGAATTGGTGCCGGTACGTCGACCACCCCCGTCCTGGAAGATGTCGATGGCGACGGCGATGACGACCTCATCGTCGGGAATTCTGATGGCACGCTGACGACCATCCTCAACACTTCCGTCAGTCAAAGGATCCTCGTCACGGTTGCCGCCGTTGACGACGCGCCAACCTTCGGCGGCGACGGGGCGATCGCGGTGCTTCGAGGCCAATCGGTTGCCATCACGACAGCGGATTTGACGGCGAATGACGTCGATTCAGACAATCAGACGCTGACCTACACGGTCACCGCCGCGACCGACGGCTCCGTAACACTCGATGGCCGCACTCTCACGGCCGGCACTGGCACCTTCACCCAGGCCGATTTGTCAGGTAGCAAAGTCGCGTTTCTGCAGGACGGCACCGATAATGCGAGCGCGAGCTTCACCGTTTCGGTAAGCGACGGAGTGACCACGGCTACGAACACCCGGACGGTGACTGCGACGGTAGACACGACGTCGCCCAGCGTTTCAATCACCACCGGCGCGCTGACCCATGCCGAGGGCGATGGCGGCGCGACCGATTTCACCTATACGGTGACGCGGACGGGCAATCTCGCCAACGCTTCCACGCTCGCCTATGCGGTAACGGGGTCCGGCACCCATGAAGCGGATTCGGCCGACTTTTTCGGCAACGCGTTGCCGACCGGCACTGTGTCATTCGCGGCGAATGAGGCGAGCGCGGATATCATTGTCAAGGTGGCGGGCGACCGGGCGGTCGAATCCGACGAGGGTTTCACGCTGACCCTGTCGAAACAAACCAATGCCAGCCTCGTCGCAAATACCACTCAGACTGGCACGATCACCAATGACGATCATGCACCGACCATCACGGGCACAAGCGCCGGCCATACTGTGGGCGATAATGCCACGATCAGCCCGTTCACGAATGTCACTCTAGGTGACACGGACGGCGACAGCCTCACGGTGACGATCACCACCACGGTCAACGGTTCGGCGAGCGAAGCGAACGGCGTCTTGTCGGGGACGAGCCTGACCGGCAACAATGGCGTGTACCAGCTCACCGGCACCGCTTCAGACGTCATGTCGGCCTTGAAAGGCCTCGTCTTCACGCCGACGGAAAACCAAGTCGCGCCCGGCCAGACAGTGACGACAGGCTTCAACCTTTCAGTGAGCGATGGAGCCAACACGACAACCGATACGACGACGAGCGTCGTCGCGACTTCGATCAACGACGCTCCGATCCTCGATGCGTCTAAGTCGCCGACGCTGTCCGCCGAGGCGGTGAACGCAACCGAAGCGCCCAGCGGTCCGGTCGGAACGCTGGTCTCACAACTGATCGCACTGGACGACCCCCTGTCGAACGTTACCGACGCCGACGTGGGGGCAATGACCGGCATCGCACTGACCGCGACTTCGGGTGCCGGAAGTTGGTATTATAGCATCAATGGCGGAACAACCTGGGCCGACGTAGGAACTGTCGACCATTGGCATGCTCTTTATCTCGCTCCAGATGCCCGGCTCTATTTCCAAAACACAAGTGAAACTGCCGGCACAGTTGCAAATGCAATCGCCTTCCATGCCTGGGACCAGACAGCTGAGATAAATGGGTCCAAATCAGCCCTTGACTTCTTGGATCCGCAGTCAGGCTCGACCTCACAAGCATCCGACACGGCGAGCCTGGAGCTTCTTGCCGTTCCCACCATCACCAATGTCACCTCGTCGACGGCGGACGGCGCCTATAAAGCCGGCGACGTTATCGATGTGAGCGTCACCTTTTCGGAAACCGTGACCGTCTATACGACGAATGGAACGCCGCAATTGACGCTTCAGACCGGCTCCAGTGGTCGGTCGGTTGATTATTCGTCCGGGTCCGGTTCGACCCTTCTGCATTTCAGCTACACTATCCAAGGGGGCGATACGAGCGCCGACCTTGACTATGTTTCAAGCGCAGCCTTTGCGCTCAATGGGGCGCAGATCATTTCGAGCAGCACGAATTTTGATGCGGTTCTGACACTTCCCTCGCCCGGCTCCTCCGGGTCGCTCGGTGCCAATAAGGCTATCCTGATCGACACGACAGCACCGGACGTCCCGTCGCTGGCGCTCTCACAAGACAATGGATCAAGCAACAGCGACGGCGTGACCAATGACGGCACGATCATTGTCACAGGCCTGGAGAAAGACGCCAGCTGGACATACAGCACCAATGGCGGCGTGGATTGGACGGCCGGCTCCGGCGACAGTTTCATTCTCACCGAAGGGAGCTACGGAGACGAAGCTTTGAGGGTGTGGCAGACCGATCTCGCCGGCAATGAAAGCAACGGCGTTGGCCTCCTGGGCAACGTCACCATCGACACCACCGCCCCCACGCTCGCCTCGGCGACGGTCAACGGTGCGAGCCTCGTTCTGACCTATACGGACGCGCTGGACCTGGACGGCGTCGTGCCCGCGACTTCGGCCTTCGCCGTCGATGTCAGCGGTGCGACTGTCGGCGTGAATGCCGTCACGGTCGACGAAGCGGCGAAGACCGTCACCTTGACGCTCGCTTCAGCCGTCTCCAATGGGCAGGTCGTCTCTCTTGCCTATACCGATCCCAATCCGGCGCAGGACGATACGAACGGGGTCATTCAGGATGCGGCCGACAACGATGCGGCGAGCTTTACCGGTCAGGCCGTGACGAACCTCTCGCCCTCGGTCGGCGGCGGCGGTGGCGGCAGTGGCAGCGGCAATGTCGAGGACCCGGTCTATCCCGGCACCGAGGGTGATGACACCTTTACCGACATCCCCTTCCCGGCCTCGGTGGAGGGCGGCGCCGGAACCGATACGATCGTCTTTACGGGGAACTTCTCGGACTTCACCCTGAGCCCGGCGCCGGGCGGGTTCACCATCGTGCAGAACGCGGATCCCGACAACGCGATCTTCTTCTCCGATATCGAAGCGCTGCGCTTCGACGATCTGACGCTCGAGCGCAACGATGATCCCGCGACCGTCGATCTCTACGCGCTCTATCAAATGGTTTTCGACAGGCCGGCGGACATCGGTGGGCTCAGCTATTGGAAGGATCAGGCAGATAACGGCCTATCGTTCCATGACATCGCTGCTTACTTCATCCAGTCGAGCGAATTCACCTCGACCTACGGGTCCAATCCGTCGCCTCAGACCCTGATCGACGATATCTACCAAAACATCTTCGGCCGGGCACCCGATGCGACGGGCGAGGCCTTCTGGCTTGACGCCTTCCAGAAGGGCCTGTCCGTGCCGGACTTCCTGACGTCCTTCTCGGATGCCACGGAGCTCCGCTCGCTGATCGAGAATGCCGTCGACGATGGGCTCTTCCTCATCGCCTGATCTGCTACGTTTTGGCTCTCCATGCAGAAGGCAAAACGCATCCATCTTCCCATTTTGTGCAACATTGACATAAATCGCAAGACGTTGCCCCCAAGTTTTATCCAGCCGGGAGTTCGTTTCCAGCGTTTTTGTTACCCTGTTGGGCTTAGTAAGCGACGGGCTTCGGCGCGGAGCTTTCCATGCAGTGCAGCGTCGGAGCCCGTCGCGATCGGAAGGTCGCGGCGAAGGCGGCCGGAGTGCGCCAGCCGATCCCGGAATGGGGGCGCGATGTGTTGTAGTCGCCCCGCCAGCACGCCAGCTTCTCCCGGGCTTGGGCAAGCGACGAGAACAGTGTCTCATTGAGCAGTTCGTCGCGAAGGCGGCCGTTGAAGCTCTCGATGAAGCCGTTTTGCATGGGCTTTCCCGGCGCGATGTAATGCCAGTTGATGCGCGCCTTGTCCGCAAAGGCAAGGATGGCGTTCGAGGTGAACTCGCTCCCATAGCCCATTGGGAAGAGGACGTTGGGACCGCCGGAGAATGTGTGGAGCCCGATAGGGCGTAACGCATTTCCAGGCGGCCATGGTCGGCCAACAGGTCTCTAGAGTGAGGTTGTTGAGACAACACTTTGGAGCGTGACCGACCATGACCAGACGTCTTTTTACCCCGACCGGCAAAGTGCTGGTAGCGATCGATATGTCGAAGAACCGACAGGAAGTCTTGATCGAGCGACCGGAGGGCGGGCGTAGACGGCGCATGACCGTCATGGCGACCAAGCTCGATTACGATCGGCTGGTCGAGGATCTCTCTGCCATTGGCCGCCCCGTCCTCGTTGGTTTCGAGGCGACAGGCAATTATCACCGGACGCTCGCGCAGGACAACGTCCGGCGGGCGGGTCGACTGGTAGCGGATCGTCATGCGGCAGCAGCCGATGGCTTTACACGCCCGACATTCGCTCATCTCGTGGCGCTCCTTGAGATGGACGACGGCTTTCCGCCTGGCAGCGGGCGTCACCACTTCTTTCCCAAAGGATACTCCAAGGCGACTTTGTCGAGCATCGCATCGGCCAGCATCCGCTTCAGCTTGGCGTTCTCGTCTTCCAGCGACCGCAGCCGCTTGGCCTCCGAGACCTCCATGCCGCCGAACCTCGCTTTCCATTTGTAGATGCTGGCATCGCTGACGCCGTGCTTGCGGCAGAGCTCGGCGACCGGCACACCGGCCTCCTGCTCCTTCAGGATGCCGATGATCTGCTCTTCGGAGAAACGGCTGCGCTTCATGTTCTGGTCTTCTCGGTGAGCCAGAACGAACTTCAAACCGGATTGAGGCGAGGGGCAACGTCAGCGGCTTACGCCGCGCGTTTAAAGCTGCGCGGCTCCACCGTCTTCATTAGCCTCTCCATGTTACCCATTACCTTCTCGCGGATGTCCGGCCGCCACAGCGCGAAGGCGACGTTCGCCTCGATGAAGCCTTCCTTTGAGCCGCAGTCAAAGGTGCGGCCATGGAAGGGATAGGCCGAAAACTCCTGACGCTGCATCAGCTTGTGCATGCCGTCGGTGAGCTGGATCTCGTTGCCGGCGCCCTTTTCCTGCGTCGCCAGGATGTCGAAGATCTCGGGCTGCAGGATGTACCGGCCGGAAATGTAGAAGTTCGACGGCGCGGCGGCCGGCTTCGGCTTTTCCACCATGCCGGTGACCTTGAAGCCGTTGGCGATGTCTTCGCCCTTGCCGACGATGCCGTATTTTTGGGTCTCGTTCGGGTCGCAGGTCTCGACTGAGATGACGTTGCCGCCGGCGCTCTCGTAGAGCTTGACCATCTCGGCAAGGCAGCCGCACTCGGCCTGCATGATCATATCCGGCAGAAGCAGCGCGAAGGGCTCGTCGCCGACGAGGTCGCGCGCGCACCAGACCGCATGGCCGAGCCCGAGCGGCGCCTGCTGGCGGGTGAAGCTCGCCGTTCCCGGCGTCGGCTGCAGCTCGTCGAGCAGCGCGAGTTCCGCCGTCTTGCCGCGCTCGGCGAGCGTGTCGGACAGTTCGACTTGGATGTCGAAATAGTCCTCGATGACGCCCTTGTTGCGGCCGGTGACGAAGATCAGGTGCTCGATCCCCGCCTCGCGCGCCTCGTCGACCACGTACTGGATCACGGGCCGGTCGACGACGGTGAGCATCTCCTTCGGGATCGCCTTCGTGGCGGGCAGGAACCGCGTGCCGAGACCGGCGACCGGGAAGACGGCTTTTCTGATGCGCTTCATAGAAGGACTCCGTTTCAGGTTTTTCCGATGCGAAAAAGAATCAGCATTTCCACCGGACGGTGCAGTTGTTCGTCTCCTCCGGCCACATGCCGTATCGAGAGTTCGAGACAGCGCCGATGCCGAAGCGCGTGTCCTTTGTCGAGCGCTTACGATCTTGGGCGCGGAAGATGCGCTCCGCGTCATCCCAGCGCTTGAGCTTGATGTTGATCCAGCCTCTAAGAATCTCGGCTCCGTATGACTTTCCACTTCGCGCCTCCCTGCGGTTCAGAGTCGAAAGCGCGGCTTGATAGTCACCTGCCTCGAACTGGCTATTGGCTTGCCGAAGCAGACGATCACCTCCTGAACTGCCGCCAGTTGAGCGCCGATGGGTCCCGGACCTGCCGATCGCTTGACGTGCCGGGGGTTGATAGTCCTTGAACTCGGCAAGCGCGGCAAACTCATCGCCGTATTTTGCCTTTACCGCCTTCAGCTCGGATTTGTCCTTCATTCGGCTTGCTACAACAGCGAGGCCGACGACCCCCTCCTCGGTAACCTGCCAGTCTACCGACTTCTGAAACCAGTCCTTCGCCTCCGCGTAGGCCTTATCGTCTACGAGCTTCCACCCGAGTGTCTGCGCACCAAGGGCGGAACGGCTCTGGCTGACGACAACCTTGAATCGATCGAGGTCTGGCAAAGCTTCGTCCTCACTTTCCGCGGCATCGTTCAGGCGGTCGGCGACCAGTTCGACGTAGATCTTTGCGATCGTCGGTGACCGGTCGTGATTGCGGTAGGCAAGGTCTTCCGCCGCCTTCAGATCGCCGAGATTGCGGATGGAGAGGATGTAGCCTTCCAGCAGCTTCGGGTCGGACGACATGCGCGAGCCAAGTTCGAACCAGTCCCTAGCCGCTGCGAAGTCGCTTCGGCCATAGTTGTACCAACCGAGGAGACCAGCGTCGTCGGCGGAGCGACCGGACTTGACGAAGCCTTCGAAGCCGGCGAGCTCGTCGGGGTCGATGGGGTGCGATGCCGTTTTGTCCGAGAGTGCGTCGCCGATCAGAGTCCGGACCTTCTGGAACCGCATCGTGTCGAACTCGCCCGTACCGTCAGGACGTGTCCCACCATAGGAGACGAGTGCATCGACCCCTTTCTGCGGCAGGACGCTGGCCGCCTTCTGCATCGTCGCCATCCGCTCGGAAGGGTTGGTGCAGTTGGTCAGGATGTACCGATAGAGATCGAAGGCTCTGGCCAGATCGTCGGATTTCGCGAACGCCTCGCCCACTCGCCAGAGGACGTCGATCTCTGCGCAAACGAGGAGGCCGGGCCGTATCTGGGCAACCGCCAAGGTCGTTGCCCAGTCACCGGCATTGGAGGCAGCCTTGATGCTGGTCCTAGCTTCCGCATCGTCCAATTTCGAGAGAAGGTCGGCGGACGGCCGGTAATTTGGATCCCCCTTCCGCAACTCGTGAATTTTCTGCTGAGCTTCGGCGATCCGTCCGGCCTTGTAGAGATCCCAGATCGGCTGTTCATCGACAGTGCTCTTCGGGGCGAACAGATCGGCTGGTGGGTTCCAAGCAGGGTAAAGAGCCTTGAGGCGACGGATTTCCGCGCCAACCCGCTCAAGATTCCGCTGATCGGCGTAGTAGCGCAGCGCTGTCTCGTCGACGCGCTCGGGCTTGGTGGCGTCATCTGCCGAAACGTCTTGGCCACTGATCGCGAATGCGGGTGCCTGCGCATCCGGCGAAATATCGGCGCCACGACCGTTCACTGGGTTGAACGGGTTCGCCGCCGGCGTACTCACCGTCCGCATGGGCGTCGATCGCACCGGTTGCGGCAAGGCGAACGGATTTGCGCCGACCTGCGGAGCTGCGACGGTGGCGGAAGACGAGTCCGCTGCGACAGGGCGATCGAGCGTGGAACCAAGGCCTGGATACAGGCTGCGCACGACCGCTTCCGAACTACCAGGTCCGACAGGTGACGTTAGGGAGATACTCGACAGAGATTGTGAAGAGCCGCTCTGGGTAAGCATCAGGCTGCCGCCGGCGTCTTGGCCGAGACCCACAGGGCCGGCGAATGCGATCGTCGAAGTGAGGCAAACGGCCGAGACGAAGGCGTTGGTTCTCGTCAGAAGCATTGAGGATACCTTTCGGAGAGAGCCATGAGGCTGAGGATTTGCAGCGTGCTCGAGAAGTAGGTCGAGATTTCAAAGCGCTTGGCGCGCCGGATCGACCCATTACCAGTCAGGCTGCAGGAGATAACATCGCGGATGGCTTCGTAGCCGGTACCGATCATCGGCTCGGTGTACTTGCCGGTCGTCACATCGACCGCGGCAAGTCCCGCTTCGCCTTCGTTCGACCAGGGTTTGCCCAGGGATCGCAGCAGCTTCGGATCAACGTCCGGGCCCCAGGCAAGGTAGAGCGGAATGCGTACAGCGTTGTAACCAAAGGTCGGAGAGAACCCGTCCGCCGGCTCGGGATTCCCGCCAGCCAGAGACGTCCAGTCCGACGGCAGCTTCTCCTTGGACGTCGCAATGCGCTTCAGCATTGCGATGCCGCTCTGCTCCAGATGAAGATCCCTGAGGTCCGGCATTGCTTCGCCGAGTTCGGCAATCGCCGGGAAGATCCAGTATGAGAGATTGACCACGGGCCCATCTGAGCGATCGACTGCGGCAAAGCCCTGTACGCCCGGAAGCAGAACCTTCCCGAGGGGCGAGTCCGCGGTCGCGTGGCGGACGATATCGCCGACGATCGCTTGCGACTCGCGCAGGTATTCGCGAATTCCCCATTTCCGGTACGCTCGCAGGAGAGCCCAAGCGATCAGGAGATCGCCATCGGTCGCGTTGTTCATATCGGTGACGTGCGGCGTCTTTGTCGGGTCCCACTTCCAGGCCGCGAGATTGTCGTCGCGCACCTTCAGCTGACGCTCAGTCCAGCTCCAGAGGGTCTCGAAACCTGGCTGATCGTCCGAGGCGACGGCGATCAGCATGCCGTAACCCTGTCCCTCGCTGTGGCTGACCAGACCGTTCTCGCGATCGACGATCCTGCCTTCCGGGGTCATGAAGACCGACCGGTAGAGCGACCAGGCCCCGGTTACATAATCAGACGGTTGCACTGTCGTCTGCTGACTGGCGGGAGCGGCGGTGGACGCGTCTGCCGACAGAACGCGCGGTCCCTTGTCTGGACTGGCCATCGCAGAACTCGCTGCGAGCATGAACATTGCGGAGGCCACGTGGAATCGATTCATCGTTTCGTGTTCCCCAGCTGCCTGAGAAAGAGGTGCGTCGAAACACCAAGGAGCAGGGCAAGAAGGAGGATGGAGATCATGTACGTCTGTACGTGTCGCGAGAGCCAGCCGGCAAAGACCAGACGGAGATTGGTGAGGGACCGCGGCTGCGTCTCGAACAGACGCTCCCGGTTCGCGGCAAAGGTCTCGACGTCGCCCTTGTCGTCGACCGTCCCTACAGCCCCTGAAAGTCTGTCCCAACCGGATCCTCCGCTGAGAAGCGCGATGCCCTGAGATAGGGCGGCTTCGTCGGGCGCAGCGACAACGCTCCAGGCGTGAGGCTGGCTTCCTGGCGTCGCCGCCTGGGCCAGGATCACGCTGGCGCTCCTGTCAGGTTGATATCCTTGAATGGCCGTGAAGGTGCTGCTGTCTCCGATCCCGTCAATGACGACAGTGCGGCGGGCCCACAAGACGGAGTTGTTCAACAACTCGGCGACGCGAGTGCTGACATCCATCGGCGTAGCGAAGGAGGTGAAAAACGACGCCTCCCGAACCGCAAGAGTTTTCGCCTCCGGCTGTCCGCCCCTCGTCGGTTCCGGCTCGGACGAGCCCAGCTGCAGCATTCCCGGTTCATTCACGCCAGTGTGGGTGAGAAGTTCTGGAGGCAGATCCTTGAAAGTGCCGACCGCCAGGAGATCGCCGGACGTCGTAGGTGGAACCGTCGAACTCAGTCGCGTTGTCCTGACGGTTCTGGACGAACGTGCGGATAGGGCGAGGATCGTTGCTGCAGCATCGAAGGAGGGGCCGTCGGAGACCGGCGTGAGGAGCGTCAGAGAAGCACCTACCGCGGCATCCGCAGTACCGGCATTGGCGATCGCCCCAAGGTCGGGAAGATGCCCCATCCGCCCAACCTGCGGGACCCTCAAGGTAGAGGATTCACGGATTACGAAACGTGGGTCAAGATCCGCAGCCTCAGCAGGATCGCAGGTGGCGTCCGTATTCTTCAAAAGCGACGCCTCGAAGGAGATCGTATTTCTCCCCGGCCTAAGATTGCCGAGCGGAATCTTGAGAACCTGGTCAGTCAGTTGCGCGCCGCCCGGTGCGTTGAGCGACAGCACGGCGACCTGGTGCCCGTTGGCCTTGACGAGCAGTTGGGCGTCTGTCGAGAGACCGGCTGCGTAGGCTGCATTCAGCTTCAGGCGCGCGGTATCGTAGTCCGCAGGATAAAAGTCAGTCGGCAGAAAGAAGGACATCTCGGACCGATACATCCGGCCAGAAAATTCCTGGGTATCAAGCCCAAATTCCCGAAGAGACACAGCCGTCGCTAGCGGGAATTCGGCCTGTTCCGGCTGCCCGAGCGCCTTCAGTCCGAAAATTGTTCCGCTCGCCCGGCTCGACTGGGCTGCAGAAACGAGCGCCGTCACTGCGGATGCAATGTCGGGAGCCGCCTGAGTGCCCAGCACCAGCCCGGCTCGCCCTGTCGGATCAGGCTTGATGAGCGAGACGCCCGGGAGTCCGGTTCCGGCGCCAATCGCTCTCGCGGCTGCTCCCTCCCCAAAGAAGATGTCGATACCGGGCCCGGTTCCTGCTGTTTTGCTGAAGGTCACCAATGGGTGCTTAAAGCTACCGAGGATGCTGACAGCCTGCACGGCACTCAGTGCGAGAGACTTCAGCCGGTTCGACGTGCCTTCGGGCAGCACGACATTGATCGCCGTATGATCTGTACCGCTGCGGGCGACTACAGGAAGGTCGGCAAGCGATATTGGCCCAAGATCCGGCAGGGCAAAATCGATCCCGCTCCGCGCCGCGTCGACCTGCGTCCACAGTTCGTATGTTCCTGAGAGCGAACAATCGACCCGGTGATGCTGGTCGACGGCGATACCGATGCTGTTATAGCCGGGCTGCAGCATACCGGACGGAATTTCTAGGACGAGCGAATTTGCCGGACCCGCCCGAAGCTTGGTCTCGCTCACAGACCGGTCATTGACGAAAACCTGCATGCTAGACGTCTGGGGCAGGACGGACACGGCAGTCTGGTAGACGATATTCAGGCGCGCCGGCTGAGCGGTCTCCGCAGCCGTGACGAAGAACGCGATGTTGGTCATGGCTCGTTCGCCGCTTAAAAGCAGGTCCTGCTGTGATGCCGCAAAGCGCCTGAGGCTAGTCGATGCGGTTCCGACTGCCGCGGCTGCGGGGGCCAGCCGTCCGGAATCCGCCAAGGAAAACGGCGCGATCCCTTGGGCGCAGACGGGAAGCGAGAAGACCCCGACGGCCGCGATAAAAGTGGTAGACAGAAACGTTTTCTTCAGCATGACCGTCCCTCAGGAAATTCTAGAGCTTGTCGGCGCCGACGTCGGAAAGGCAGCCTCTAAACCTGCTGGCTCGGCGCCTTTAGCTTTCGGCTCGTCGCGATCGAAGATCAGGTGATGAAAGGCTCGAAGGGGGTAGCTTATTCCCCAGCCGATGAAGGCCAGGCTGCCGCCCAGGATGCCGCGCATCCGCCGCCGCTTACTGCGTTGCTCGCGCACCGGTTCCATATCGGCGAGCATGAGTTCGGCGATCAGATGGTAATGCTGCAGCGCAGCCTTGAACCGAACTCCAAGTCCTAGCCCTTCCTCGCTCGTCACCAGGCTTTGAATGGCAACCGGCAGCGAGCCGATCTCCTTGCCGCCGCTTAGAGGATAGATCAGGAGCCGGGCGTTTTCCCGCACAAGGCCTTCCGGCACTGGGCCGAGCGCCAGGACCTTCGCACCTCCAAGCGATACATCTTCGATGGCCACGGGAACCGTAGCACCGCCGATGCAAAGATCGCCCTTGCGCATGGCCAGCAAACGCGGTGACTGCCGGCGCTCCATTCGTTCGGTCACCACGCCGAGGGCAGCACCAGCCACGATAAGGTTCATCAAGTTCCAGGCGCCGACGACGAGCAGCATGCCGCTGATCGCTGGCTCGGTCTGAAAGCGGTAGATGGCGACACCCATGACGAAGAGCAGGACGCCGAAGATCGCGAAATAGGGCCAGGCGAGCTCGGACAGATGCTCCTTATCGGTAGTTTGCCCCTTCGCTGTGACGTTAAAGGTCGGGCGACGCGGATTGATCAGGACGCTGATGACGGCGCGCGCGAGGTAGACCGACTGAACGTATTCATAGAGGTCGGAAACCCAGGGCCAGCGCACGCGACCATAAAGATAGTTCCGGATCAGCTCACCCGCGCAAAGATAGGTGATGGAGTAGGAGATGAACTCGTCGACCGAAGCGTCGAAAATCTTGAGGTCGAACAGGATAAATAGAAGGGGAGAGATAAGGAAAATCAGCCGGATGAATGGGAAAAACCAGAACATCATGCTGGACAGGTAGCAGATGCGCTGCGGCAAGCTGAGGCCGCGGCGGAAGGCGGGGTTCTTCAGGAGAAGGATTTGCACCATTCCGCGACACCAGCGCGAACGCTGGCCTATAAAGCTGGAGACCGTCTCCGGCTGCAGGCCGGTTACCATCGGGCGATCGACGTACAGGGAATTCCATCCACGCGAGTGCAAATCCAGTGCCGTCTCGCAGTCTTCAGTGATCGAGATGCCGGAAAAGCCGCCCACCTGCGCAAGAGCCTCGCGCCGCAGAACGGCTGCCGACCCACAGAAGAAAGCAGCGTTCCACTTGTCGAGCCCCTTCTGGATCGGGCCGTAGAACATCTCGTTCTCAGACGGCATGCGCTTGAACGTTGAAAGGTTTTTCTCCAGCGGATCCGGATTTGCGAAGAAATGCGGCGTCTGGACCAGAAACAGCTTAGGATCGGTGAGGAAGAAGCCGACTGTCTCCCTCAAAAACTCTCGCGCCGGCGCATGATCGGCATCGAACACGACAATTAGCTTGCCAGAAGACCGGGACAGGCCGTTGTTGAGATTGCCGGCTTTGGCGTGAACATTAGCGACGCGCGTGTGATAGGTAACCTCGAGGTCCCTGCAAAGATCTTTGAGTTCCTCGTGGCGGCGAAGAGCCGCTGTAGCGATTGCAGGGTTTCTGGAAAGGCGCTTCTCGTCGGTGCCGCCGTCGTCGAGGAGATGAACCCGGAGCCGGTCCGCCGGATAGTCCATTCCCTTTGCGGCGGAGAGAGTGAGCGCAAGAATGTCGCTGCTCTCATTGTAACTAGGGACGAAAACATCAACACTCGGCAGATCATTGTCCGGATATTGCGGCGCACGCGAACGTTCCAAAGGATCTGCGGCGACAAACAGGCTCATTGCAAGCATAAGGAGACAGTACATCTCGGCGCCGTAAAGAATTATTGCAGGAACAAAGTTGATTAAATCTTCGGTAGAGGGCAAAGTTGCCGTCGTTCGCCAGTAGGCGTAACGCAAGATAACGACGGAGGCCGCTGCGAGGAAAATAAAACGCCACGTTCCTCCGAGACGCAAGGCATAGATCGCGGCTGCAACTCCGAGCGCCGTCATCGCGATCACCCATTGGGCATTCACACTGATCGGCTGCTGAATCAAAAGAAGGAACGCGGCCGCGCAAGCGAGCCAGCCAGCCCCTGAAAGGACAACGCGCATGAGAATCTCTTTCCAAAGGGTAATACGAGCAGAGCATGGCTCCATTCACTCTCATACTTTGTTGCAAAGCAAAACTGACGTCAATGAGCTAGTGACTTTCAGTAATGTTTCGGTTAATCGTAATATTTTAGGCGATTTTGAATAATATAGGGAGGTGGCGGACCTGCACTTCGACCAGAAGCAAGATCCGTGTGAAAGCACGCTCGCTAGGCTCAGAGTCCGTCCGTGAAGTCATGGCTCCCATCCGAGCCGTCTCACGAGGATTATCACGGAAGCGGCGTACAGGAAGGCGGCCGCGAGGGCGATGGTCGACTCGGGGTCCTCTCAGAGGCGCCGGTTTCGACTGATCCAGGCGAAGAAGCGTTCGACGACCCAGCGCCGAGGGTGAGCGGCGAAGCCGATTTGGTCAGGCGGCTCTCGCACGATCTCGACGTCGATCAAAGAGGCGTTATGTGGCCACTCGCTGGAGAAGCCCATGTCGGCAAAGACCTTCTCGACGAACAGGTATGATTTGCGGGAGACCCGCAGGATGGGGACGGCGCCGTCCCGATCCTGGATGTCGGCAGACTGCGGATCGATGATGAGGGCTCGGCCATTCTTATCCACCATCGTTTGGCGCTTGCGCCCCGCGACCTTTTTGCCAGCGTCATAGCTCGTCGGCCCGCCGCTCTCGATCGCCTTCACGCTCTGGCTGTCAATGACAGCGGCACTCGGCGAGGCTTCGCTACATGCCGTCCGTCCTCATGGGAGCGGACTTTAGTCCAACGTGGAGGGAAAAACTCAATGGCAGGTCAAAGGCAGCGTATTACGCGCGTGGCCGAGTCTGGTAGATCAACCAGGGAGCATGGAACTGCATGAGCTGGAATTACCGGATCATCCGGCACGCGGAGGGGCATTTTTCGCTCCATGAGGTCTATTACGACCAGGATGGTCAGCCGGAGAGCTACACCGCCGATCCCATATCCTTCGTCGTTGACGAGGAAGAGGGGCCACATGGGATCGTCGAGTCACTAAGGTTGGCTTTGCACGACGCCGAAACGCGGTCCATCCTCGACATCGCCGAGTTTCGGTTCGATGACAACGAGCATGGATAGGCTTCTCAATTTTGAAACCGGCTTCATAAAAGGGCCGACGCGCTACTGCTCGAGTTTTCCCAATTTTTGAACCCGGTTGCAAATTCGACCACTCACAGTGATTTTCTCAAACCATAACAGATCGACGGTCAAACGACACGTCGTCAAGCGTTTAGGTTATTGGAATGAATGAATTTTCTCCGAATTGAAGACGCCCTATTGATCTGTTATCCGATCTGTTCACGGTGGATGAACGTAACAGATGGCGAAAGCCTGAGATGCGTAGCCTTGTCGTGCATTCAGACCACCTGCGATACTTGTTCGCCCTTCGAAATTCCATTGCTAGGAGCGGTTGGCCTTTAGGTGGCTAAGGTCCAGATCTGGGTAAGAGATCCTCTCGATCTCGGTCCTCAGTGTGCTTGGACGTAGCCCACTCCCATACGCTTCCTCTGTTCGTCCAGACGTCCAGCCAGCCAGAGCGCGAACACGTTCCGGAGAAATCTCCGCTTCTCGGAGGGCATCGCGGTAAGTGTGCCGGAAGGAGTGAAACACCTTCTTGGAATGGGTGATGCCCACATGGTCCAGAAAGCGCGCGAAAAACTTAGAGAAGGGGTCTGACCTATAGCCTGTCGTCCCAACCGCAAGGTCCGCGAAGACAGGCGCGTTCGATGCGCGCTTGCGTCGAAGACCGTCGATATGGGCGAGGAGACCGATTGCCTTCGGCTCCGGATGCACAAGAACGAAACGTTGGCCCGCTTCCGTCTTCACCCGCTTTGTCTCGTCGTCTGAACCTCGGATCAGAATAATATCAGTGCCATCCTCAACAACGAAGTCATCGAGCGTAAGTTGGCAGATTTCATTCAGGCGCATGCCGGTGAACAGGGCGATGAGGGGCACCCAAAAACGACCTCGACGGATGATGTTCGGCCCCGGCTTGGAGTAACCTGCTTCGTCATCGACGCAACCGCGAAACAGCGGAGCCCCGAAAATGCGTTTCAGGTCGTCTTCCGAGAAGGGGAGACGCTTGTCCTTTGCCGCAATTTTCGGTTTGGCGAAAAGCAACCCGGCGGCGGGGTCGGTCTTGATGAGTCCCTCGTGCAAGGCGAAGCGGGTTAGGGCGCCCAGTTGCCGCAGGTAGTCGTTGGCCGTATCGGGCGAGATCGCGGGGAGCTTCTGCGCTTCCGGAAGCGCTACAACAGTCGTGGGCTCAACACCCGGAAAGTGCTTTGAAGCGTTGCTGGGGAAGCGCTCCAGGAAACTCATAAACCGCCGCACATCAGAGCGTTCAATCTCGCCGATTGCGGTTGTTGCACCGAAAAAGCTCTCCAGCATGCGCCATTGAGCCTGGCGCTTGGCCAGGGTCTTGCCCCGTAAGGCAGGCCGGGTCGGGTCTTTTTGATAGTCCGTGATGAGGTTGGCGAGCGAAATTTTTGCAACCGGGTTCACGACCGGCTTTCGCTCGATTTCCTGAAACACCGGGTCCAGCGCAATGTGGGCGTTTGGGAAGCGACGCATCACACGACGGCGCGCGATCTCAATCATAGCACTGTGGAGTGTCCGCTGAAGGTGTAGGAACTCAGATCCGTCTTCTGGTGCAACGAGATGAGCTTCACGTAAGAGGCGCGTCGCTTCGGCGTACACCACCGGCGCGATCTTCTCCCATTCAGTTGTGTCCTGAAGGTCTCGCAGCTCCTCGTCATATTCCGGCGCTTCTGTTTCCTCATCAAAGCGATCAGGACTTGAGCAACGTTTGGCAAGGTCAATCCATTTTGCAACCAGATTCAAAATCTCGGGCTCCGTCAGACGCGACTTTTGCGTCCCGTCGATCTTGCGACGGAGCGCTGCTCATTCGGCATCGAGTTTGACCCTTTCCAGCCGAGCAAGCCGGCTGGCTTCACGAAAATCACCGGTATGGAGCGATATGGTGATTTCCTGCTTTCCGAGGACGGATCGTAAAGCGTCAGGGACGCGAACTCGAAGGCGATACGTGCCGCCTTAAAGCTGCAAATTGGGAACCCGCCCGGCCATCAAAGCGCACTCTTGTGTACCACTGTTGTGTACCACATTCGCACGCGAAAGCCTTGAGTCACAAGGCTTTCGAGTAAAATCAAAAGGATAAAGGTGAATGGTGGAGCTGAGCGGGATCGAACCGCTGACCTCGTCATTGCGAACGACGCGCTCTCCCAACTGAGCTACAGCCCCGTCCACCGGTGCCGGGCATTTAGGATGGGGCGGCGTCACCTGTCAACGGGCGGGCATATCGAATTTCAGATGGCTGAAGCGTCGAGAGTGCGACGGGTTGGAGGGCGGTGGCGTTGAATGCTGTCGGCAATCCTCGGTGTTCGAGCTGGTTTGCGCCGCGGCCGGGATCGAGCGGGTCCGCAGACAGGCCGAGTGAGACGGCAAATGGAAACCAATGTCCTCTCATCTTCATTCGATTCACCATCATTCGATCCTTGCGGAATGCAACAGTCCTATGCAGTAACAAAAGGGGCGTTTGGTTGGAGGGAAAGCGGGTATGGCACTTGTTACAGCAAGAAATCTCGCGCTCGATATGTCGCTACACGA
Source organism: Fulvimarina manganoxydans (assembly GCF_900176465.1). GTDB lineage: Bacteria > Pseudomonadota > Alphaproteobacteria > Rhizobiales > Rhizobiaceae > Fulvimarina > Fulvimarina manganoxydans. The sequence continues at coordinate 106,861 of NZ_FWXR01000014.1, read as the reverse complement.
CTCCTTGACGGGTGAGAGAATCTATTACGGGCTCGATATTGCGGGTGGGGGCTTCGACAGTGGATCGAATACGAAATATACGCAATATTTCACAATGTATGAGGAGGCAGTCAGCGCCCCGTACTATGTCGGCATTTCGCGATTGATGGACGCCGCGGACGGACGCCCGGCGGGAACGGTTGAATATTATTCGATCACCAAGGCCGGCGTCGCCAACACGTCCATTTCCATCGACCTCACCAAAGGTAGGCCCTATTCACAAGAGGAACTCGCCAGCCTCGGTCAGGCGAGTGTGGGAACCGTCTTCGCGCCCCATGCGCTCTTTGGTGGGAATGACGAATTTCGTCTCTCGACCTTGAACGATTATGCCGATGGCGGAACGGGCATCGACACGGCGGTCTATTATTCGACCCGGGCAGAGAACAGCATCACTGTCGATGGCGGCCGGATTACGGTTTCCGGCGATTATGGCACGGACACGCTGGTCAATATCGAGAGGCTCGCCTTTCGCGACGGGACGCTCGCCCTCGATACCGGCGGGATCGCGGGCCAAGCCTATCGCATCTATCAAGCCGCTTTTGCGCGGACGCCGGATATGGATGGCCTCGAATTCTGGATCGACTCGATGGATCAGGGCGCTACGCTGCGCGAGGTCGGAGCCGGCTTTCTGAATTCGGACGAGTCTCTCGCGCTTTATGGCGGGACGACGAGCCGGGGTTTCGTTGAAAAACTCTATCTCAACATTCTCGGCCGCGAGGGTGAGATCGAAGGTGTCGCCTTCTGGACCGGCGAATTGGCCTCTGGCCGCGCCGAGCGTGCCGACATTCTCGCTGGATTCTCCGAGAGCCCAGAAAATGTGGGGCTCGTCGCCCCGGCAATCGCGGAAGGAATTTGGATCGTCTGATCCTGTTTCGGGATTGGGACACGTGGCGGAGCGGTACACCAAGCCGTTAGCGGTGTCATAGAGACACGGCGCCGCGCCGCGACTTCGGGCTCGAGCCGGGATGCTCTTGGCCGCTTGACGGTAGCTCTCGGCGCTTCCGGTCGCTATAGGCTCGTCTGACAGCGCCGTTCCGTCGGTCCGGCGCCTCGATCGAGACAGCCGGGGTCGAAGAGCGCGATGGCGAGCCTCAAAGATAAGCGCATTCTTCTCGTCGTCGGCGGGGGGATCGCCGCCTATAAGGCGCTCGACCTCATCCGGCGCCTGCGCGAGCGCGGAGCGAAGGTGACGCCGGTCATGACGCGCGGTGCGGCCGAGTTCGTGACGCCGCTCAGCATCGGGGCTTTGTCGGCTTCGAAGGTCTATTCCGATCTCTTCGACCGCGAGGACGAGCACGATGTCGGCCATATCCGCCTGGCGCGGGATCATGAGCTCATTCTGGTTGCGCCCGCGACGGCGCATCTGATGGCGCGCCTGGCGGGTGGGTTGGTGGACGATCTGGCGAGCGCGGTGATGCTGGCGGCCAAGGCCCCGATCCTGATGGCGCCGGCCATGAACCCAGCTATGTGGGCCCATGCCGCGACGCGCCGCAATCACGAATGCCTCATCGCCGATGGGGTGCGTTTCGTCGGGCCGGGTGCGGGCGAAATGGCGGAGGCGGGGGAGGCCGGCGTCGGGCGATTGGCCGAGCCTTTGGAGATCGTCGCGGCGGTCGAAGAGGTGCTGGCACCGAACGCGCCTAAGCCTTTGGCGGGGCGCTGCTTCGTCGTCACCTCCGGTCCGACCCATGAGCCGATCGATCCGGTCCGCTATATCGCCAATCGATCTTCCGGCCAGCAAGGCCATGCGATCGCGCAAGCCCTTGCCGAGGCCGGGGGCGAGGTCGTCCTCGTCTCCGGTCCGGTCGTGATCCCAGACCCTCAGGGTGTCAGGACCGTCAAGGTCGAGACCGCCCGCCAGATGCTGAAGGCTGTCGAGGAAGCTTTGCCGGCCGATGGCGCGATCTTCGTCGCGGCCGTCGCCGATTGGCGCGTTGCGACTGAAGGCGCATCCAAGACCAAAAAGGGCGCGGACGGCCCGCCGCGTCTGGAGCTTGTCGAGAATCCCGACATTCTGGCGACGATCGGCCATGGTGAGAAGCGCCCGAAGCTCGTGGTCGGCTTTGCCGCTGAAACGAACGATCTTCTGGCGAATGCGCAAGCAAAGCTCATGCGAAAGGGCGCCGACGCGATCCTTGCCAATGACGTCTCGCTGGAAGGCGGCGTCATGGGCGGGCCGCGCAACACGGTGCATCTGGTCAGCGAAAGCGGGGTCGAGGATTGGCCGACCATGGCCAAGGCGGATGTCGCGCGCCGCCTCGTCGACTGGATCGTTGCGCGAATGGGAGCTTCGGGCGCATGAGCGAAATCCGCGTCGCCGTCCAAAGACTGCCCCATGGCGAGGGGTTGCCGCTGCTCCGATACGAGACGGACGGGGCGGCCGGCGCGGATCTGCGCGCGGCGATCGATACCGATCTCGTGCTTCAGCCAGGGGCGCGAGCGCTGGTGCCGAGCGGTTTGCGCTTCGCGATCCCCGAGGGCTACGAGATGCAAGTGAGGCCGCGCTCAGGCCTTGCTGCCCGGCAAGGGGTAACGGTTCTGAACACGCCGGGCACGGTCGATAGCGACTATCGCGGTGAGGTGATGGTGATCTTGATCAATCTCGGCGAATGGCCGGTGACGATCGCGCGGGGCGATCGCATCGCCCAGATCGTCCTTTCGCCGGTCACGCGCGGGACCTTTTTCGAAGGAGCCGCGCTCGACGAGACGCTTCGCGGGGGCGGGGGATTCGGGTCGACCGGACGCTGAGAGGGGGCTCTTCGAGTTCTTTGTCGGGATCTTTCACGCGGCGCGTGCGGGCTGACCATGGCGGAAATGCTGCGCCGAGTGACCGTAGGCCACCGGCGGTACGGTTGAGGTTGTCACCCGGTTGCGGCCGGCGCGCTTGGAGCGATAGCAATTGCCGTCGGCAATGTCGTAAAGGCGCTGGAAGCCGATCGGCTGAGCGGTGAACACCCCGCCGATGCTGACCGTGATCGGAAGCGTCAGGCCGCCTTCCGTAACCGAAAGCCGCGCGATGGTCGCACGAAGACGTTCGGCGATCGCTCTGCCCTGGTCTTCCGACGAGCAATTGAAGACGATAGCGAACTCCTCGCCGCCCATTCGGCCGACAAGATCGTCGCGTCTCAAGGAGTGCGCCAGAGTCCCCGCGATGGCCTTCAGTGCTCGATCCCCTGCGGGATGCCCGAGCTTGTCGTTGATGCGCTTGAAGTGGTCGGCGTCGAGGATCAGCAGCATGATCCCGAGGCCGTGCCCACCCCTTGCCATTTTCTCGCCCCAGCCCAGCGTCAGCCCGCTTCGATTGCGCACCCCGGTCAGCCGATCATAGAGCGCCCGGCGCTTCCATCCCTCGCTCTGCAGGCGGAACAGCCCCAGCCGAATGACAAGATAAATGAGATGGACCAAGCTGACGCAAACGGCGAGAATGACGACGAAGAGCGTCACGCGATATTGCACCATTGCATTCGAGTCTTCCAAGAACCAGGTCGCAGCCTTGATCGAGAAGGCGATGCTGGCGATCAGAAGCAGGCAGCATTCGGTAACGATCGTCCCGATCGACAGGCTCGGCTTCGACATGAGAAAACACTCACAATTCAACTGTTACCGGCAATTCTTTCATGGCCGCCTCAACGAGCCTTGAAGGGTTTTCCTGCAATTCGATCGATCCGACTGGAATCTTCTTCTCCGCTGGAGGCCGTCTTTGAAAGAGCGGTGCTGACAATCGGCGCGGCCGTGCCCTACCTTCTGTATTCGAACCGATGGTCTCGGCGCGGCACCGCCCGTGACGGCTCATCGACGAATTGCGATCGTTTTTCAGGGAGAGAGACATGGACAACCCGATCGACGACACGACCCCCCGCACCAAGGGACGCGGCCGCATCTACGACTCGATCGTCGACACGATCGGCGATACGCCCATCGTTCGGCTCAATAAGCTGGCGGCGGAGAAGGGCGTGAAGGCCAATCTTCTCGCCAAGCTCGAATTCTTCAATCCGATCTCATCGGTGAAGGATCGTATCGGCGTTGCGATGATCGAGCGTCTGGAAGCCGACGGTAAGATCACCCCCGGCAAGACGACGCTCGTTGAGCCGACCTCGGGAAATACCGGCATCGCGCTCGCCTTCGCGGCCGCGGCCAAGGGCTATCGCCTGATCCTGACCATGCCCGAAACCATGTCGATCGAGCGCCGCAAGATGCTGCGGCTTTTGGGCGCCGACCTCGTCCTCACCGAAGGGCCGAAGGGCATGAAGGGCGCGATCGCCAAGGCGCAGGAGCTTCTGTCGGAGATTCCCGACGCGGTGATGCCGCAGCAGTTCGAGAATCCGGCCAATCCGCAAATCCACCGCGTGACGACCGCCGAGGAAATCTGGAACGATACAGGCGGCGCGATCGATGTTCTCGTCGCCGGCATCGGCACCGGCGGCACGATCACCGGTGCCGGCCAGGTCCTGAAAAGCCGCAAGCCGGAGATGAAGGTGATTGCGGTGGAGCCCGAGGCCTCGCCGGTTCTCTCGGGTGGCGATCCCGGTCCGCATAAGATCCAGGGCATCGGCGCGGGCTTTGCGCCGGATATTCTCGATCGCGAGGTCTATGACGAAATCGTCCAGATCTCGAATGACGAATCTTTCGAGATTTCCCGTCTCGTCGCCCGTCTCGAGGGCGTCCCGGTTGGTATTTCATCGGGCGCAGCTCTTGGGGCTGCGATCAAGGTCGGCCAGCGCGAGGGCATGGAAGGCAAGAACATCGTCGTCATTATCCCGTCCTTTGCCGAGCGCTATCTCTCGACCGCTCTCTTCGAAGGTCTGACGGACGAGGACGAGACCCAAGAGCCGCGCAAAGGCGCGCCCTCGATCTAACGAACGAAGCTTTGGCTTTGTCGATCCGGCATCGGTGGTTCTTCAAGCCGCCGATCCCGGCGTGTGATCTGCCTTTCGAACGCGTCAAGGAATTTGCGAAAGCTCCCCCCTGACGAGGAACCCGGTTCGCGTCCCTGGCGAAGCTTGACGTTTCATTGGAAAACAAAAAAGCCCGGGCGAATTTCGCTCGGGCTTTTGGTGTGTCATCGGGACTCGAGCCGCGATGACGGGGTTGGCTTTCGTCGAGGAGGCGGTCGCGGCTTTGCCGGATCGGCAGCCTCGATCGGACGCCTTAGGTTTCGCGGCTCAGCGTGCGCGGCCGGACTTCGGCAGAAGACCTTCGCGCTGGGCCTGCTTGCGAGCGAGCTTCCGCGAACGGCGGATGGCTTCCTGCTTGCGGCGAGCGCGTTCCTCGGACGGCTTCTCATAGGAGCGCCGTGCCTTCATTTCACGAAATACGCCCTCGCGCTGCAGCTTCTTTTTCAGCGCGCGAAGAGCCTGATCCACATTGTTGTCTCGAACGTCGACTTTCAAAGCGTCTCCTTCGTCGTAAGGTTGGTCGTTCAACGGATCGGTGCATCGGATGATGCATCGATAGACGGATAACGATCGTCTGGACCCGAAGGTTCAAACGAACGTCACTGATCGCCTGCGGATGACAGGCTTCGCCGGAAGGTCGATGGCCTTCGACGAGTGCTTGGCCGCGCCTTGAGAGCCGCGCCCGAACGGGCTGCCGCTTCCATCACGAAAGGCGCTTGACCGGCGCTTGGCGCTCTAGAGTGAAACGCGACCGAGTTCGGTCGCATGCCCACTCTAACCTCTTGTTTGTCGTAAGCCGTGATCCAAAAAGTCGATCAACTTTTTGGCGCCTTACTCTAGGAAGACGGTGCCATGTCCATTTTGGACCAGTCACCGCCAGAGGACGCTGCCGAGCGCCCTGTCCCGGACAGAAAGCCGCGAGAATGCGGAATAATCGGAACAGGCGTAGCGTGTCTTTTCGCGCGCCCGGGCCGGAATGTCCATGCCTTGTGAGCAAAAAGCGGTGCGATCAAGGGCCGGCCGACCCGTTCATGACGTGTCGTTTCACGCGATGGAGCGGCCCAAAAACCTCGACAGTCCAGCGCGTTTGGGCGCGCCGACCCCGTCGCCGGGCCCGCGAAAGGCCTTCGATACAATTCTTCGCGACGGCTGATGTCTTGCACCTAGCGCCGCGACGCGCGCATGGGCAGGCCGCCATCGGGTTGAACGGTGATGCGCTGAACGACAGCTGGATGAGCCGCGCCCACAAAGTCGAAGCGCAGCCGCCGCATCAAGATAGCCAAGGCGATAACCGCCTCCTGCATGGCAAAGCTAGCGCCGATGCAAATGCGCGGACCGACCCCAAAAGGCAGATATTGGAAACGATCGATCGCGTCGCGATTCTCCGGCAGGAAGCGAGACGGGATGAAATGGTCAGGCCGATCCCACAGCATTTCATGCCGATGGATGAGCCAGGGCATAACGAGTAGGGTGGCGCCGGCGGGAATCTCCAGATCGCCGACGTTGTCGGGCGCGAGCGCCGTCCGGTTGAGCGAGGGGGCGGGGGGATAGAGCCGCATGGCCTCCTCGAAGACGGCGCGGGTTTGGGGCAGGGCGTCGAGATACTGGGATGGATGGGAGAGAGTCGGAAGGACCCGGTCGATCTCGGCTTCGACCTTGGCGCGTTCCTCCGGCGCCTGGCTGAGGAGATAGAGCGTCCAGGCGAGCGAACGCGCCGTCGTTTCGTGCCCGGCTCCGATGAAGGTGATGATATTGTCCTCGATCTCGTCTCGCGAGAGACCATCGGCCTTGAGGAGGAGCGTGAGGAGATCGTTCGGGACGTCGTTTCCGCCCGCTGCCATCTGGCTTTTCCGCTTTTCGATCGTCTCGACGATGAGGCCGCGGAAATAGGCCATGGACCTGCGGCCCTTGAGACGCCGAAGTCGCGGCAAGAAGGCGGGCGCGCCGAGAAGATCGAGCGGATCGACCCGGCCCATCGAGCCGAGGAAGTCGCGGGTGGAGCGAGCGAAGCCTTCGGGCTCGGAGGCGATGTCGTCGGAGAATAGCGTTGCCTGAAGGATGTCGAAGGTGAGCAGTGTCATCTCATGGGAGATGTCCAGCTCCCGGCCTTCAAGAGCTTCCAGGCGATCGGCCATCTGTTCCGATCGTGCCGCCATCGGCTCCGTGAAGCCGGCGATGTGCCGCGGTGTGAAGACTGGAGCGATCGCCTTTCGCGTTCGGCGCCAAAGCTGGCCCTCCGCCGTCAGGAGTCCGTCTCTTAGCAATGGACGCAAGAGGCGCTGGCGCAGCGGCTGCATCACGTAGTTCTTCGCATTGTCGACGAGACAGTGCCGGACGCTGTCGGGATCGTTGATCACGATATTGGGCACACCGAGCCAGGAGCCGCGAACGTAAGGCTCCTTGAAGGCCCTGGTGCCCCAGATCTCGATGGGATTGCGCGTCGCGGTCTGGATGAAGCCGAAGAAGCCCAGCGGTTCGGCATGGGGAACTGGAGCCGGTGCCCGAAATGGACGCGGCGCCGATTCGGGGCCAGGACTATTTGTTGCGGGAAGCGCAGTGGACATGGAGCCTATCGCCGATCGGACTGTGTTGATGACCCTGCGTTGCAATATGGGGACGCGCTCGGACGGCGTCGAGCGGGGCGAAGGGACGCGGGATATCGAACCGTCAATCGCAGGCCAGCGAGGCAATGCATGCAATGCATGCAATGCTTGCAGTGCTGTCGATCTCGTTGCTATAGTGGCGGCATGGCGACCTTGACGATCAGAAACGTGCCCGACCACGAACGCGAAGCCCTGCGCGTGCGGGCGGCCAAGAACGGCCGGTCCATGGAGGCCGAGCTCCGCGCGATCTTGCGGGATGCGATTACACCGTCCGCGAAGAAAGAGGTGGATCTGGCGACGTCGATCCGCAGGATCGTGGAACCCATCGGCGGGATCGATCTGCCCGAAATTGCGCGCGGCCCTGCACGCGAGCCGCCGGACTTTTCATGATTCTTCTCGACACCAACGTGATTTCGGAACTCGTTCGCCCGGCCTGTTCGCAGCAGGTCTTCGATTGGGTCGCTTCGCAGCCCCGGTCGTCTCTCGTGACGGGAACGATCGTTCAAGCCGAAATCCAGGCCGGGCTGGCCATCATGCCAGCAGGGTCACGCAGGCGCATCCTGTCGGCCGCTCTCGCCGACGTGTTCGGTCAGTTCCAGGCCATTCTGCCCTTCACCGCAGATGCTGCCAACCATTATGCGGAAATCGTTATGATGCGCCGGATGGTGGGTCGGCCGCTCGAGGGGTTCGACGGCCTCATCGCCGCCACGGCACGCTCCCTGGACGCCACGATCGCCACGCGCAATGTCGCCGATTTCACCGGATGCGGCGTCGAACTGGTCGATCCCTGGAACGCATGACGCCTCTTTGCGTCGCAACGCTTTCATCGCGCTCCACAACACTTTATATACATGGGTGTTCATGAGAGCGATGACTCGCTCTTAAGGCCCTCGAACGGGCCTCCCGCATGCAAGGAAGCCAATGTCCGCTGCCAACGATCTCTCCGCCGGCCTCCCCGCCGAATATGGTGCCGATTCCATCAAGGTCCTGAAGGGGCTCGACGCCGTCCGCAAGCGTCCCGGCATGTATATCGGCGACACCGACGACGGGTCGGGCCTGCATCACATGGTCTATGAGGTCGTCGACAATGCGATCGACGAAGCGCTGGCCGGCCACGCGACCCTGGTGACGGTGACGCTGAATGCCGACGGCTCCTGCACGGTCACTGACAATGGGCGCGGCATTCCGACCGATATTCACACGGGCGAGGGCGTGTCGGCCGCCGAGGTCATCATGACCCAGCTCCATGCCGGCGGAAAATTCGATCAGAACTCCTACAAGGTCTCCGGCGGCCTCCACGGTGTCGGCGTGTCCGTGGTGAACGCTCTTTCGACCTGGCTGAAGATGCGCATCAAGCGCAAGGGCCAGATCCACGAGATGAGCTTTACCCATGGCGTACCCGACGCCCCGCTCGCGGCGACGGGGGATGCCGGCGGCGAGACCGGGACGGCGATCACCTTCATGCCCTCCTTCGAGACCTTTCAGGGCGTGACGAGCTTCGACTACGCAACGCTGGAGCACCGGCTGCGCGAACTCGCCTTCCTGAACTCCGGCGTCCGCATCACGCTTACCGACAAGCGGCCGGCCGACGAGAAGCGGATCGAATTGTTCTATGAGGGCGGCCTCGAAGCCTTCGTGCGTTATGTGGACCGCGCCAAGAAGCCGCTGCTTTCGGCGCCGATCTCGCTGAAGGGCGAGAAGGATGGCATCACCGTCGAGGCGGCGCTGTGGTGGAACGATTCCTATAACGAAAACGTCCTCTGTTTCACCAACAACATTCCCCAACGCGACGGCGGCACCCATCTTGCCGGCTTTCGCGGCGCCCTGACCCGGCAGGTGACGGGCTATGCGGACGCTTCCGGCCTGTTGAAGAAGGAAAAGGTCCAGCCGACCGGCGACGACTGTCGCGAGGGCCTGTCCTGCATCCTGTCGGTGAAGGTGCCGGACCCCAAATTCTCCTCCCAGACCAAGGACAAGCTCGTCTCGTCCGAGGTGCGTCCGGTGGTGGAAAATCTCGTCAACGAGACGCTCTCGACCTGGTTCGAGGAGAACCCCCAGGAAGCCAAGATCGTCATCACCAAGGTGGTCGAGGCGGCTGCCGCCCGCGAGGCGGCGCGCAAGGCGCGCGAGCTGACCCGGCGCAAGGGCGCGCTCGACATCACCTCGCTGCCCGGCAAGCTCGCCGACTGTCAGGAGCGCGACCCCGCCAAGTCCGAGATCTTCATCGTCGAGGGTGACTCGGCCGGTGGCTCGGCCAAGGGCGGGCGCTCGCGCCAGAACCAGGCGATCCTTCCCCTGCGCGGCAAGATCCTCAATGTGGAGCGCGCCCGTTTCGATCGCATGCTCGGCTCGGACCAGATTGGCACCTTGATCACCGCCCTCGGCACCTCGATCGGCAAGGACGAGTTCAATGCCGACAAGCTGCGCTATCACAAGATCATCATCATGACGGACGCCGATGTGGACGGCGCCCATATCCGCACCCTGCTTCTGACCTTCTTCTTCCGCCAGATGCCGGAGCTGATCGAGCGCGGCCATATCTTCATCGCCCAGCCGCCGCTCTACAAAGTGACGCGCGGCAAGCAGAGCCAATATCTGAAGGACGAGCGCGCGCTTGAGAACTATCTGATCGAAGGCGGCCTCGACGACGCGGCCCTCGAAATGCCGGGCGGCGAAATCCGCACCGGGCGCGATCTGCGCGCCGTGGTCGACGATGCCCTGGCGGTGCGCCAGATCCTGTCCGGGCTTCATTCGCGCTACGATCGCTCGGTCGTCGAGCAGGCGGCGATCATGGGCGCGCTGTCGCCCGACGTCGCCGATCACCCCCAGGACGGGCCAGCGACGGCGGCCCGCATTGCCGAGCGGCTCGACTTGATTGCGGAAGAAACCGAAAAGGGCTGGGAAGGCGAAGCCATCGACGGCGGCTATCGCTTCCGCCGGACGGTGCGCGGCGTGACCGAGGTGCAGACGCTCGATGCCGCGCTCCTGCATTCGGGCGATGCCCATGCCCTGATGCGCCAGGCCGAGCGGCTGAACGACATTTATGGCGCCGGCGTGCCGGTCCTGCGGCGCAAGGATACCGAGCGCCTGATCGCGGGGCCGCTGCAACTTCTCCTCACCGTCTTCGAAGTCGGCCGCAAGGGAATCTCGACCCAGCGCTATAAGGGTCTCGGCGAGATGAATTCCGACCAGCTCTGGGAGACGACCCTCGACCCCAATGCCCGCACGCTGGTGCGGGTGAAGGTGTCGGACGCCACCGACGCCGACAACCTCTTCGCCCGGCTGATGGGCGACGAGGTCGAGCCCCGGCGCGAATTCATCCAGGACAACGCCCTTTCGGTCGCCAATCTCGATATTTGACGCGGAGGGCGGGGCGAGTTCGTCCAAAGCGGATCGCGCTCCGGCCTGAAGCGTTTCTCGAAGGCAGAAGCGGATGTTCGACAAGGCGCGACTGATCGAGGCCCTCGAACGGCTTGGCAACGATCTTCTCGCCAGAGGACTCTTTATCGAGCTCGCTGTCTATCGCGGAAGCGCGATTGTTCTGCAGTTCGACTGGGGGCGATCCACCGAATATGTCGACGCTGTCGTGAGAGAGGGTTACGACGAGCATGCGCTTGGCGCTTCGGTGGCGGTGGTCGCGCGTCAGATGGGGCTCGAAGGCGACTGGTTGAACAATGCTGTCGGCATGTACACGCCGCTTGGCGAGAACGACGATCTCTTCGACGTCATGGGCAATTATCCCATGACTGGGACTCCCGGCCTTCGGGTGCTGACGGCCAAGCCCCAATATCTGTTGGCGATGAAGCTGCAGGCGTTGCGCAACATCGACCGAGGCGACAAGGACTTGGGTGATGCTCGGCGCTGGCTTCTCATCTCGCCATCGACAACGAGGGCGAACTTCGAGCCCTATACGTCTCGATTCATGACGAAGAGCCCCATTGGGAGGCCTTATCGCGTTTTCGCTCCGTTCTCGTGAAAGGAGCTTGAGGCGGATGCGCTCGCGAAGCCTCGTCGCGGTTGCCGAGAGGAGCATGGAGGGGGGGGACTGGAACGACCACATCCGCGAATTTCTCGATGCATTCTATGGCGCGGATGGAGACATCGAGCGCCAATCCGCGATGATCGCCGATGAGCCGAGATATCTCGGCCATCCGCAGGCCGATGCCTTCATTGGCGGCGTCGGCGAACATCTTGCGAGGCGCTGGGCGCTCGATATGCCCGGCTGGGTTCGCGACGACAGGCGGTATCTCGACATGCCGATGTTCGTTCCGAACGATCCCTCGTTAAAACCTTATCTGATCGTCGTGAGCCCTCCGGCCTTCCGGACGCGGCTCATCTTCACCGGTCCCGATCCGCTCCAGCGCGCCCGATTTCCCTATCACAGAGGCGTCGTCGCATTTCCTGCGGAATCGGAGGGATATCGCCAGTTGAGGTCGAGGCAGTTCGAGGAGCCCGGCTAAGTCTGGCCACGAAGGACCGCCGTCTCTCCCGGTGTCGAAAGCTCAGGCGAGCCCCCGACGCTTCGTCATCCCCATGCTCGAAGGGCGCGGGACGGATGTAGTCCACGCTCGTGCGGTGCTCTGATCGCGGAAGGGCATCATGACAGGCCGCGAAACCGAGCGGATTGAAAGGCGCTGAGGCATGGAATCCCGGCTCAGACTGGCCGAGGATGACGAACGTCGTCAGCGCTTCATCGACCAAAGCGAGCACGTTGGCCTAAATCGACCGATCGCTCGAATCTTCAAACCGATGGACAATCCCGGCGGAAGCGTTCGATTGCTTTTTGAGAGCCTTTGAGCGGCACTTCGTAGCGGTCATTGGGGGTGATGACCGTCGCTCGAAGGCCAGCGGCGAGAGCGTCGAGCAGCGGGTTCAGCGTCTCGGCCTTCGGCTCGATCTCGAAGCTGTAGTTTTCTCCAAGCTCCGAGGGGTACACGATGCCTTCGAGCGGGAAGACGCGCCCGGCTATGGATATGGTCAATGGGTGGACCGATCCTTCGATATAGCGCCCGGTTGTGCCGTCGAGCCTGAGATGGAGCCGGCCGGTCGATCGGTTGCACCGTAGGAACAGGCCCGAATAGTCGAATTCGTAGGTTGGACCGGTGCGCACCTCGCCATCCGCCTCGCTGGCGTTCCAGGTCTGGGATTGGGCCGGCGTCAGACTGAAGACCATCATGAGACCGGCCGCCAATGCGACCTTGAATGGGTCCGGGCCTATGGGCATCCTTGTCCTCAAAGCTTCCGTGGGACGGCTTGGACCAGTCGGCCCGCCTCTGCCTCTCGTCCATGCCATAGCCGGGCTACCGAGCCCAGAGGCTTCTCGTCCGGGTACGCCTTCCGGTTGGCTGAAGTCTTTACTCGGCTGCTTGGATGGAGCGATCCTTGCGCAGACTGCGGACCCGGCCAGCCAATGTTCGCGGGTCGGTATCCTCGTCGGCGCGGGCGAGGATCGTCTCGATGGGCGAATTCGGCCCTTCTTGGCGCGCGGTGACGTCGATGACGCGGGCGGCAATTTCCGCGACCTCCTCGCGCAGCTGCGCGGGGTCATGGATCGCCAAAAGATCAGTTTCCGTCTTTTCTCTGTCGATTGATGTCGTTTCCTCGCTTTCGGGACGCAGGGCAGCCGGATCCTGTCCCCGTTCGGCCGCAGGTTCGCGGCTTGCCTCTTCGAGGATTTGATAGCCGCTTCGCACGCCTCGGCGAGGCATGTCTCGACTTTTGTGGGCCGCATCTTCGGGGCTTGCCGCTGGCAGGGATGCGCGATCGGTCCCGCGCGCATCGTTCGTGCTCCGTCCGTTCGCTGCGCTCTCGTCCCGGCTTCGTGTCGCGCTGCGCGTGGGGCGCGCGCCATTGTCGTTGCCTCGTTGCGCGAACATGCGCTCGAGCTGTTCGTCGCGATCGGAGAGCTGCGTGGTCAGCCGTGCCACTTTCGCGTCCAAGCGGCGATTGGCCTGACGCTCCTTATCGAGTTGGGCCGACGTGGCTTCGAGCTCGCTGGTCAGCCGATCGATCGTGTGGTTGGCTTCGCGCGCACGCCGCTCGTTCTGGCGCAGATCGTCGAGAAGGCCCTCATTGCGGGTCTCCAACGCGACCAAAGTGATCTTTCGCTCTTCCGCGATGTCGGAGAGTTCGTTGAAGCGCGCGCCGAGCGTTTCCAGCTCCTCGATCTTCTGGATCAGATCGTGATGGGCATCGCGCAATTCGCGATCGATCTCGTCCGCCTCGTTCTCGCGCTTCGACAAGGTGGTATTGAGATCTTCGAGCTCGGCCATCTGCTGGGCGATCTGCGCGCTCAGCGCCTGAGTTCGAGCCTTTAGCTCGGCATTTTCGCTGGCGACCCGGCCGGCATCGGCGCGCTCCAAAGCGGCGCGGCGTTCGCGCTCTTCGGCGGCCACTTCGCGCTTGCGCGCGTCGAAGGCGAGGCGCGCGCGAAGATGGTCATAAGTGCCCCGGATCTCACGCGCATTGGCCGGGATGGTCGCTTCGAATTCCTGGCGCGCAATGTGCTGCGCCCGCCTCCAGACGAGCGGTGCGAGCAGAAGCGCCAGAAGCAAAGCGACGAGAAACCCGAAGGCGAAGACGAGGGCGGCGGTGATCATGGGCGAGACGGCAACTTTCGTTCTGCCACCATAACATAATCCGGCGGACGCGACTTTTCTCGCCTATCGATGCGGTTTCGTCGAAATTCTTCCGGCAGGTGTTGCGATCGTGTTCGGCGAAGGGGAATTCCCTTCGGTCAGAAAGGGTTCCAGGTCGGCATCGGCGTCAGCTTCAAATAGCCGATATTTACGCCTAGCCGCGCTCCGACGCCGGTCTTGATCGGCAGGATCATCACCTGGTCGCGCTTCAGCGCCGTCATGCCGAGACCGCCTACCAAATAGGCCGTGCCGGTGACGCCGCCAAAGCGGCCATAGATCGCCTGGACCGAGGGCAGGTCGTAGACGAGCATCATGGTCCGGGCCCCGTCGCCGCCGAAGTCGAGACCGACCGATGGGCCCTGCCAGAAGACCCGGTGATTGCCCGCATTTTTAGTGAAGAGCGTGCCTTCGCCGAAGCGCAAGCCGCCGACAAAGGCGCCCGAAGCCTCCTCGCCGAGAATGTAGCCATTGGGCAGGCCGTAATCCTCGATCGCGCGCTGGACGAGCTGGGCAAGTCCGCCGGCTGTCGAGCCGAAGAAGCGATGGCCGGTCGTGATGACCTCGTCCATCGTATAGCCGGACTGAGGCGCAGGCGTTTGGGCCCGGCTTGCCCCGATCGCGCCGAGCGCGAGGCAACAGGCGAGCCAGAAAGTGGCAAAGGCGTTGAACGATCGTGTCATGGCGCAAAGGCTCCCATGGATCTCGTATCTCGCGCCTGCTTCGATATTCGGCAGGCGCAAAGGCCGTCGACCGCGGCCGGCAGGGCCCCTAGTCTGGCGGTTCAGGGTTACCGAAACGCTAAGATGTCGATTGGATCTGAGCTCTTCGCTCTGCCGGTCACAGCCGTCGGAGGTCGGATCATCAGCCCCGCGCAAGGCTGAGGATTCACACCGCTTGACGGTCTGCCCGTTCCAAGGGCCGGTTCCCGTCGAGGCCTCGCCATTGTGAAGGGTTGGCCCGGCGGACCGGTCGGCGTAAGGGCCGAGGACCACTCAAAGACGAAGGAAGCCCGCATGACGTCCTTGCCCGATCTCTCGCCAGCCGATCTCGCGGCGCTTCTGGCCAGCAAGCTCTGCCACGACATCATCTCGCCGGTCTTCGGCATCCAGAGCGGTCTGGAGCTTCTCGACGACATGCCGAACGATGCCGAGTCGATGGAGCTCGTTCGCGGTTCGCTTAAATCAGCGGTCGCCAAGCTGCAATTCGCGCGCATGGCCTATGGCGCCTCTGGCTCGAAGACGGCGACGGTGGATCTCAACGACGCCAAGGGCGTGGCCGAAGGCTATATGGCCCATGAAAAGCCGACCCTGACCTGGGAGGGCGAGGGCGGCTATGCGGCCAAGAACTTCGCCAAGGCCGTGCTCAATCTCGTCGTCTTGGCCTCCCACTCGATCAGCCGCGGCGGCGAGGTGACAGTGTCGATCGAAGAGATCGATCCCGGCAAGGCGACCGTCACCGCCAAGGGCGAGCGGATCCGGCTCCAGCCGCGCGCGGTGGCCCTGCTCGACGGCGTCGACGACGGCGAGGCGATGGATGCACAGACCATCCAGCCCTATTACACGCTGTTTCTTGCCCGCGAGGCCGGGTTGAGCGTCAGCTACGAGAAGGGCGAGGGATCGGTCGTCTTCAAGATCGGGTAATACCAGCGGACATATGAGAGCACCGCTTTCGAATGTTCGCTGGGAGGCCGAGCGGCGTCTGAGCCCTTCGCTGGACGTGGATTGACCCGAGGGGTCGATTCATTCGTCCGGCGATATAAGGCCGATAATCGGCCGGACGCAAACCTTTTGGCAAGCCGTCCCGTGACATGATCGGTCTTCGGAGCTCGGCCGGAGCGGCGCTCCGATGCGCGATGGAGCGGAGGAGACGCCGATGCCGACCTGCCTGTGTTTCGACGAGATGCCGATCGTGCGGAAAGTGGCTCCGCGCATTCTCGCAAAGCTTGGCGTCGAGACCGACTGTTTCGAGACCTTGTCCGAAGCGGAAGCCGCGCATCGGGAAAAGGGTGGCGCCGACCTCATCATCCTGTCGGCGACCGGCGGCAATCAGGCCGTCTTCGACTTCGTGCGCACGATTCGCTTGAGCGATGCGGGGCGCGAAGCGGTGATCCTCGTCTCGCTGGTCGAACGCAATATCGGCATGCAGATGAAGGTGCGACGCTCCGGCGCGAACGGCGTCCTGATGAAGCCGTTCGATGCCGACGGCTTTCGCGAGACGATCAGCCTGTTCATGAAGTCGCGGGTCGAAGAGGCGGCCTGACACCGAAGCTCGATGAGGCCGACTCATCGAGTTTTGGTCAAGCCCGCGTGGCGCTCGAACGGCTCAAGATGCGGATGGGTCACCATCCCTGCATCTTGGTACGAAAAGGCATCCGGCAGATCAGGCCGGTGCCGTATCAAAGCCCGCGCGGTGCTTGAGCGTGTTGAAATCCGTCATCGCGACGCGATCAAACGGATTTCGGATGACGCCGCCTCCCGAAGCGATCAGTTGCGATTGAGAAGAGCGAGGAGGCTGGATGTGTCCCAGCGCTTGCCGCCCATCGCCTCCACATCCGCATAGAATTGATCGACCAGGGCCGTCACCGGGAGCTTGGCGCCATTGCGGCGGGCTTCGGCAAGGCAGATGCCGAGATCCTTGCGCATCCATTCGACCGCGAAGCCGTGGTCATAATGGCCCTCATTCATGGTCTTATGGCGGTTTTCCATCTGCCAGGAGCCAGCGGCGCCCTTGGAAATAACCGAGACAACCTTCTCGATGTCGAGACCGGATTTCTGGCCGAAGGCGATCGCCTCCGACAGGCCCTGGACAAGGCCCGCGATGCAGATCTGGTTCATCATCTTGGTCAACTGACCGGACCCGGCCGGGCCCATCAGCCCGACCATCTTGGCATAGGCCTCGATGACCGGCTTGGCGGTCTCGAAATCGGCCTCCTCGCCGCCACACATGACGGTCAGCGCGCCATTTTCGGCGCCGGCTTGGCCGCCGGAAACGGGTGCGTCGATAAATTTGACGCCCTTTTCGCGGGCTGCCGCATCGAGCTCGCGGGCGAGCTCGGCCGAGGCTGTGGTGTTGTCGACGAGCGTCGCGCCGGTCTCGAGCCCTGCGAGAACCCCATCCTCACCATAGACGACCGAGCGGACATCGTCATCATTGCCGACGCACATGAAGACGAAGTCGCAACCTGTTGCCGCCTCGCGCGGCGTATCGGCCTTGGCCCCGCCATGTTCGCTGGCCCACTTCTCGGCCTTGGCGCCGGTGCGGTTCCAGACCGTCACGTCATGGCCGCCCTTGGCCTTCAAATGGCCTGCCATGGGGTAGCCCATGACCCCCAATCCGATGAATGCAACCTTCGCCAACGTCTTCCTCCCTCTCTCGCGCAACGGCGCACGTTCCGTCTCAACGAGATCGTGGCCGACAGTGTCTGCGGACCAACGAATTAGACCTGTGAGCGGAAGGGTCAAATGGCCGCGACAAGGAGCACGGGGCGGGAAGGCCTGCGGCCGGGGCGCCGCGCGGGCATTCGCTCGCCTATCGCCGAGCCGACAGGACGCGCTCCTCGGACGAAGGAGGCGCCCTGTCGGACCCGCTTTTCGATCACTCGTCCTGGGGCAGAGCGTAGACGACGACCTGATCGCCCACCTGATCCTTCAGGATGGTGTTGCCGCCTGCGGTGAAGGCCACATATTGGCGCCCGTCATGCTCGAAGACCGCCGGGTTGGAGACGGCCGGTGCTTCAACGATGTCGGACCAGAGCTCTTCGCCGGTCTCCAGCGAATAGGCGCGCACTTTCGCATCCATCGAAGCGCCGATGAAGATGACGCCGCCGGCGGTGACCGCCGGGCCGCCGATCGTCGGCGAGCCGAGAGATTCCGGCATATAGAAGCCGTATTTCTGCGATGAGCCGATGGGATGGCGCCATTTGATGTCGCCAGTTTTCATGTCGATGGCGACCAGCTCGCCATAAGGCGGCTCCCAGCAGGGCATGCCGAGCCAGTTGAGCGCGACCTTCAGGCTCATGCCAAAGGGGGCGCCTTCCTGCGGATAGAAACCGCTCTCATTGCCTGAGCCGCCGGCAATCTCGTTATAGGTCTTGCGATCGTAGAGCTGGATATATTGCAGAATATGCGAGGTGTTGACGACCGCCGTCTCCGTGGTCGGATCGTAGGCGACGCCGCCCCACTGGACACCGCCCGAGGAGTCCGGGAAGGCCGCGACGCCGTTTCCTTCGGTGATCGGCGGCGAATACATCCCCTCGTAATGCAGGGAATCGATGAGCCGAGAGCAGGCGCCGAAGCTCGCGAGATCCGCGAGCCACCAGGCCTTGGGCTTTTCGGCCTGGTCGAGGAGCGGTTCGGGCTTGGTCGGGAAGGGCTGTGTCGGCGCATAGACCTCGCCCTCCACATGGCCTGACGGGACGGGCCGCTCCTCGATCGGCCAGACATCCTCGCCGGTTTCGCGATTGACCACGAAGAGGAAGCCCATCTTCGTCGCCTGCATCAGGGCCGGGATCGTCTTGCCATCGACGGTGATGTCCATCAGCGTCGGGGCGGAATTGATGTCGTAATCCCAGATGTCGTGATGAACCCATTGGCGCGACCAGACGACCTCGCCCGTCTCGATATCGACGGCGGTGGTGGAGGTCGCAAGCGGGATCTCCTCGGTGCGGTTGCCGCCCCAATAGTTCGGCGACGGCGAAGAGACCGGCAGATAGACGAGGCCGAGCCCCTCATCGACGCTCATGGCCGTCCAGACATTCGCCGTGCCCGTGCGCTCGCGAATGGCCTCGGGGATGAAGTCGAGCGTCCATTCGAGCTCGCCGGTGCGGGCATTGACGGAAAAGACCGTGCCGGGAGGGGCTTCCTCATAGGCCCAATCCATGCCGGCCCAGCCGATGATGACGTGATCGCCGGTGATCGTCGGCGGCTGGAGAAGCGACAGCGGCCAACGGGCATTGGTCGTGTTCCACTGATTGACGTCGAGGACGCCATTATCGGCGAAATTTTCGCAAGGCTTGCCGGTATCGGCGTCGATGGCAAAGAGCCGCGCATCCATCGTGCCGAGATAGACGATCTTCTGGCAGGCCTCGCCCTCTTGCGGATTCTCGGCCTCCCAATAGGCGACGCCCCGGTTCTTCAGGGCCGGCTGGGTGAGGGCCTTCAGGGTCGACTGGCTGTCGAAGGTCCATTTCTCTTCGCCGGTCGCCGGATCGAGCGCGATCACCCGGTAGAAGGGCGTGCCGATATAGAGCGTGTCATTGGCGTAGATCGGGGTAGCGGACCAGACCGTGGTCGGCAGATCGCCCGATCCGTCCGAGACGTCGCCGGTGTGATACTCCCAGACCTTCTCGATTTCGCCGACATTGTCCGCCGTGATCTGGTCGAGCGGCGAATATTTCTGGGCGTTCAGCTGACCGTGGAAGCCATCCCAGGTGGACTCGGCTGGAACGAGCGGAATGTCGCGGCGCTCGCGCGGGGCGGGAGCTTGGCCGGAATTGTTGGCTGCGGCGGTGCTGGACGCGCTCGAGTCGGAGCCATCGGCGCCGTTCGCTTCAGATCCGTTCGATGTCGCCTGAGGCTCGCTCGCCGCCTCGGTGGTCGTCGTCTCGCCGGCTGTTCCGGCATTTCCACCGGAATTGAGAGCGCCGCCCGTGGTGGCATCGCCGCCGCCGGGCGAAGCGCCGAGCTGCTGGCCGGTGGCCTCGCTATCAGTCTCTTGGGCCTTGGCGGCGGGGAGGGCGGTCAGGGTCAGAACGCTCACGCCAGCGGCAAGAGCGATGGCGGAAGGAAGACGGAATTTCAACATGATGGGTCTCATCGGCTCGCGGCGGCGGTGGCGTAGGGGGGGCGGGCTAGGGCCATGACGAGGCCGACGAGGACGACCACCATCGCCGCCATCAGAAAGAAGGCATGGAGGAACCAGGCGGCGGCCAGTGTGCCGAGCGCCCCGAGAAAGCCGAGCGTCAGCCAGACGCCGCGAGAGCCCGGCGTCACCGCGCCGAGCAGCATCACGCCGTCGAGAATGAGAAGGGCGGAGGAGACAATCACCAGGATGGCGCCGAAGGAGCCGGTGATGCCGGTCAGCGGCGTGATATAGAGATAGGCTGCGATGATGAGGCCGATAATGGCGCCGAAGATGACGACAAGCGCCCCTTCGGTCGTGCCTGACGACGCATGTCTCGACATGATGGACAATCCTTTCAGGCTGTCGACGCGCCGGCCCAAGCCCCGCAACGGGGACAATGGTGGCTGCGGTCTAACGTTTGCGCGAGGGGAACTAGACGGCGAGTGCGGTGCGTCAAAGCTGCGCGGGGCCGCAATCGGGTTTCGGCCAAATATTTTTTCCGGGCAGAAGGTGAACGCATCTCGACCTGCGGCCATCGGTCCGCCCGTCGCGAATTGCCTCCCGCATCGTTGCGCGCCATTTTTCTTGACGGGCACCGGTGGAAACAATTGGGAGGCGAACGCTTCAATGCTGGTCGATCTCATCCTTACGGTCTGCATGGCCACGAACCCGTCGGATTGTCACGAAGAGCGCTTGAGCTTCGAGGCACGCTCGTCTCTGGCGCAATGCATGATGCTGTCCAGCCCCTATGTGGCGGCCTGGGCCGGTGACCATCCGCAATGGACCGTGAAGAAATGGACCTGCGCCTGGCCGGATGCCCGCAAGAGCAAGGCTTGAGCGAAGGATAAGCTTCGGGCGCCGCTGCGACGTCTTGTCGTCACCTGATGGGTGGAGTGAACGGACCGCGAACATTATAAAGAGGTCATGGGCCGACTCACAATTCAGGACAAACTCGCCATCCTCTCGGATGCGGCGAAATACGACGCATCCTGCGCTTCCAGCGGGGCGCCGCGTCGCGACTCGGCCAAGAGCAAGGGGATCGGTTCGACCGAGGGCTCCGGGATCTGCCACGCTTATGCACCCGACGGCCGATGCATTTCGCTGCTCAAGATCCTGATGACGAATTTCTGCATTTATGACTGCGCTTATTGCGTGAACCGCTCCTCGTCCAACGTGCAGCGGGCGCGCTTTTCCGTGCAGGAGGTCGTCGACCTCACCATGGCCTTCTATCGGCGCAACTATATCGAAGGTCTGTTCCTCTCCTCCGGGATCATCCAAAGCTCCGACTACACGATGGAGGAGATGGTCCGGATCGCCCGCAAGCTTCGGCTGGAAGAGAATTTCTCCGGCTATATCCATCTGAAGGCGATCCCGGACGCTGCGCCCAAGCTCGTCGAGGAGGCCGGCCTGTTCGCTGATCGTCTGTCGGTGAATATCGAGATGCCGACCGATATCACGCTTAGCCAATTTGCGCCGGAAAAGGACCCGCGCGACATTCGCCGCTCCATGGGCCATCTTCGCGCGAAGATCGAGGAGCACAAGGGCGAGAAGCGGGACCGCAAGAAGCCGGCGCGCTTCTCGGCGAGCGGACAATCGACCCAGATGATCGTCGGCGCGGACGGCTCCAACGACGAGGCGATCCTCGGCCGTTCGGAAAATCTCTACGGGAATTATCGGCTGTCTCGCGTCTATTATTCGGCCTTTTCTCCGATCCCCGACGCCTCATCGAAACTGCCGCTCCTCAAGCCACCCTTAATGCGGGAGCATCGGCTCTATCAGGCCGACTGGCTGATGCGCTTTTACGGCTTTTCGCGCGGCGAGATCGTCGAGGGCGGGGAGGGCGGTATGCTCGATCTCGCCATCGATCCGAAGCTTGCCTGGGCGTTGAAGAATAGGAGTCGGTTTCCGGTCGACGTCAATCGTGCGGACCGGGAGATGCTGCTGCGTGTGCCGGGCCTTGGGGCGCGGGCCGTCAAACGCATTTTGACGACGCGCCGTCACCGCACCTTGCGGCTCGACGACGTCGCCAAGCTCTGCCAGTCGATCGACAAGGTCCGGCCCTTCATCACGACGCTCGACTATTCGCCGGGCGGGCTGACGGATCGCGAAGGTCTACGCGAGAGCTTCGTGCCGAAAGCTAAACGTGAGGCCCGGCAGCTGGACTTGTTCTGACCGGGACGACCGCCGACGCTGGTCCGCCATCAATCAAAGGCTATTTCGACCGCTTATACCTCTTGGATCAGGAGAGCGGGTGATGGAGTCTTCAAGCGTAAGCGAGACCGACCGCAAGCATCTGGCGCGCTGCGTCGAACTGGCGGAGCAGGCGGTCGAGACCGGCAACCGGCCTTTCGGCTCGGTTCTCGTATCAGGCGATGGGCGGGTGCTTCAGGAAGACTATAACCGCACTGGCTCCGGCGACCCGACTCGCCATCCCGAATTCGCGCTTGCCCGATGGGCCGCGGAGAATCTCGCGCCGGAAGAGCGTTTTTCGGCGACGCTCTATACCTCCGGCGAACATTGCCCCATGTGCGCGACAGCCCATGCATGGGTCGGTCTTGGGCGCATCGTCTTTGCCACCTCGACGGAAGACCTCGTCGTCTGGCTCGACGAATTCGGCGCCAAGCCCTTGCCCTACAAGCCGATCGGCACGCGCGAACTTCTACCCGGTCATCCGATCGCGGGGCCGGACGACACCTTTCGCGAGGCGGTGAAGGCGCTGCATGGGCGGGTGCATGGTGGGTAACGGACGCAGCTTAATCAGGCCGCGTCCTGCTTCGGAAGCGGCTTGATCGCTTCCAAATCCTTGCTGAGCTTCTTTTCGGCGGTTTCCAAATCGTAGTGTGTCTGAAAATTCATCCAGAATTCCGGCACCGTTCCGAAGAGGCGGGCAAGGCGCAACGCCACGTCCACCGTCAACGGAGTCTCCTCGTCGACAAGCTGTCGCATGGTGTCCCAAGGGTCTACGATCGACGCGTGGTGAGCGGCATCGTCTACGTGATCCGCAACGGATTGCAGTGGAAGGACGCACCGTGAGGTTACGGCCCTCACAAGACGCTCACCAACCGCTTTATCCGCTGGAGCCGGCTGGGTGTCTTCGACCGCATCTTCGCCGGGCTTGCCGGTGAAGGGCCGGAACCTGAGCGCATCATGATCGACGACACCCATCTGAAGGCCCACCGCACGGCGGCGAGCCTGCTTAAAAAGGGGATGTTCCCCGTCGTATTGGGCGCACCAAGGGTGGATTGAACTCGAAGCTCCATACCGTCTGCGACGGCGAAGGGCGACCGCTCATCCTGCTCCTGTCAGAAGGCCAGAGCGAACTTCAAACTGGAGTAGGTCGAGGGGGCAATGTCACTCCTCATCCCGATCTCAGGATCACAATTGGAAAATTCCAGCTCAAAACGGTCCGAATTCAGGGAAGCACGTCATCATGTATGGGACAGCAAACAAAAGGCCCGGCTTGTCAGCGTCGGTTTTTTTGTTCGACCCGGTGGTTCAATCAGATCCAGGCTGCCACGCCACGGCAACGAGAGGTCGGCATATCTGCCTCAGTCGATTTTGCCCGCGATCGGCAGCTGCTGCAGGCAGCCATAGTCGTCGATGAGGGCGCCGATTTCGGTGGCGGCGACGGGGCGGCTGAAGAGGTAGCCTTGGCCTTGATTGCAGCCGCGCTCTGAGATCTGGTCGAACTGCTCCTCCGTCTCGATGCCTTCGGCGGTGGTTCGAGCCCCGATCGTCTGGCTGAGATTGATGATCGCCGAGACGATGGCGCTGGTCTCGACGCTTGCGCTCATGCTCTGGATGAATTTCTTGTCGATCTTGATCTTGTCGAAGCGGAAGCGCTCCAGATAGCTCAAGGAGGAATAGCCCGTCCCGAAGTCGTCCATGGCGAGCTTGACGCCGAGATCGCGGATCGACGAGAGCGTGCGCATCAGGTCGTCCGACTGGTTGAGAAGCGTCGATTCGGTGAGTTCGAGCTCCAGCCTGCGCGGGGCGAGGCCACTCGAACTCAAGGCGTTGATGATCGTGGGAAGCAGCGAGGTTTCGCGGAACTGCAGCGGCGAGACATTGACCGCAACGGCGATCCCACACGGCCATTGGGCCGCCTGCGCGCAGGCCGTTCGAATCACCCAATTGCCCAATTGATCGATGACGTTGATCTCTTCGGCCAATGGAATGAATACATCCGGCGGCAACATGCCGAACGTCGGATGGAGCCAGCGCACCAAGGCTTCGAAGGCGACGATTTTGCGGGTCTTCATATCCACCAGCGGCTGGTAGAAGAGCTGCAGGTCGCCATTTGCGACGGCATGGCGCAGATCCTGCTCCATTTGCCTGCGCTGGTTCTGGGCCGTCAGCATGTCGGGCGTGAAGAGAACCGCCGTCTGCTTGGAGGCGCCCTTGGCCTGATACATGGCGAGATCGGCCGCCTTCACGAGGCTTTCGGCTTGGTTGGCGCAGTCGCTGGCACAGGCGATTCCGCAGGATGCGCCGATCTGGAGCTGATGCCCGGCGATCTCGAACGGGCGGCCGAGCGCCTCGATCACCTTGTCGGACATCGCCATCGTCATCTGCGGCTGATGGGCTGCCGTCGTGATAACGGCGAATTCGTCGCCGCCGAGGCGCGCCACGGACATTCCCTCGCCGATCGTCTCGCTGAGGCGGGCGCCGACAGCCGCGAGCAGCTGATCGCCCACTTCATGGCCGTAAGCGTCGTTGACCTGTTTGAAGAGATTGAGATCGATGAAGAGAAGAGCGGTCTCGGCCTCGCCACGCTTGGTGACTTCGAGCGTCTCGGCCAGGGCGTTGTTGAAGCCCTGCCGGTTGAGAAGGCCGGTCAGCGAATCATGAAAGGCGAGAAAGCGGAGTTGCTCTTCCGATTGTTGGCGCCGATTGCTCTCGTCGAGAAGCTGGGTCTCGTTCTTGAGAACCGTCACCTTGAGTTCGGCCGCCTGGCTTTCAGCGCTCTTTTTTTCCTGGTTCAGACGGTCGGCGAGAAGCTTTCGCTGCAGATTGCTCTGAATACGGGCCAGCGCGACGGCGAAATCGACGGGCTTCGTCACATAGTCGTTGGCGCCGAGGGTGATGCTCTCGACCACATCGTCGCTCAGGCCCTTCGCCGTCACCATGATGACCGGGAGCTCGATCTCCGAAAAGCGCTCGCGAATCCGGCGCAAAACCTCGTTGCCGTTGATGTCCGGCATCATGATGTCGAGAAGCACGAGATCGAAAGATTCGGCCGCGATCTTGTCCAGCGCGTCCTGGCCGCCGATGGCTTCCACCACCTCGAAACCGCGCCTGACGAGGCGGCGCATCAAAATCGCACGGTTATCGGCGACGTCGTCGACGACGAGAAGGCGCGGCTGGGCCTGTGGCGTCTCGCAGTCGTCGATGTCGATCTTCTGAACGCTTTGCATCTCTCTCTCGTCCGCTTCAAAAGGGGCACTTCATGACCTGTCAGGCGGCCGCGAGCATCGTCTGTTTTTCGTTGCCCTGTCCGCCGCCACCGTCGTCTTCGTCGCCCGCAAGGGCCTCCTGGAGCGTCGCAGCGCGTTCGGTGCCACCATTCACCTCGGCGGCGATCTCGACGGTGAAGGTCGAGCCCGCGCCGGGCGTGCTCTCGACGCTGACATCGCCGCCAAGGAGAATGCAGAGCTGGCGCGTCAGTGCGAGGCCGATGCCGGTTCCGCCGAACCGGCCCGAAATCGAGGCGTCGGCCTGCATATAGTCCTGGAAGAGCCGGCCCATGGCCTCCGGCGTGATTCCAATGCCGGTATCGGCGATGCTGAAGCGGATTCGTGTGTCTATGCCGATCTTGTCGACCTCGATCGAAAGCGTCACCTTGCCGGCCTGCGTGAACTTGCCGGCATTGCTCAACAGATTGAGGAGGATTTGCCGAACCCGCGTGCGATCGGTCCAAAGGATTTCGCGGCTTCTGACGCAATGGATGACGAATTCGTTGCCATTGGATTCGATCATCGGGCGGGCCGTGGCCTCGATATCGGCGACAAGCTCCGACAGGGCGAATTCCGTGACGTCGAGATCGTCGAGCTGTGTCTCGCCGGTCTCTTCGTCGAGGACGTGGGAAATCAAGGACAGAAGGTGGTTGGCGGCCTTGTTGATCCGCTGCAGGTCCTCCCAGCTGGCGGCGTCTTCGCCGTCCTCGTCCGCGACATCCTCGATGAGGATTTCGGAAAAGCCGATGATAACATTGAGCGGGGTGCGCAATTCATGGCTCATCTTGGCGAAGAAGGCTGAGCGCTTTCGGCTCGTCTCTTCGGCGACGCCGTGCGCGCTGCGAAGCTTGGCGAGCGTTGCCTGATAGCGTTCGCTCTCGGCCGACAAATCCATGCGCATCGCACAGATCTGGGCGTAATAGACGACCATCCAGGACATGTAGATGCTGGCCGCGACGATGGAGAGCCAGGCGACCGGCTGGAGATGTCTGGCATCGACGATCGTGGGCAGGCCGAACAGAAGCACAGCACATGAGAAGACGCCCACACAAAGTGAGAACAGGCCAATTACCAGCGCGACATTCTTGGACAGGTAGAAGAAGCCGAGCAGCAGGCTGACGATCAGCCATGGCAGGAAGGGCGAGGCCAGGTTTCCGTAGAAATAGGTGCCGAACAGCGAGACCGAGGTCAGACCGACGAAGGACAAGGTCGCGCAAAGACGCAAATCCCCGGTGTATCGCAGCAAGAAGGGCAAAGCCCAAAAAGCGCAGACGCCGGCCGTCAGGATGGTCATCGGCGCGTTGATGCTCGGTGAGATCACATAGAGATAAATGACCATCGGCTGCGCGATCAGCGGGCCCAGAAGATGCGTGAATACAAAGATTTTCATCAATTCGCGTTCGGTGTGGCTGCTGACCAGCGAACGCGGGATGAACATGTTGATGATAGTCTCGCCCATCGATCCATTCCCTCTTGTTCGCGAACAGTCCCAGAAACGTCTTAAGTTTCTTCGAACATGAAGGGCTTACTCGCGCCTTATAATCCAGTATCCGGCGAGGTTCGGGCGCCGGATACTATCAGCTGTGAAGAGTCAGGCCGAGAGGCGCTTTTCGTCCGCGGCTTCGTTGGTTTCAAGCTCTCGCCGAGCGATGAGATAGGCCTGATGCACACGACGGGCGGCCGCCTGTATTTCCTCTGGCGTGTGGTTCGCCATGACCTGGAGGCGGAAGCGGGCCGATCCCTTGGCGACCGCCGGGAACTCGACGAGATTGGCCACGAGACCGACATGGGGCAGGGCACGCGCCGTCATGCGGGCCAGGGCTTCGTCGCCCATCTTCACCGAGACGATGGCCGAGGGCTCGCCATAGGTCTCGAAGCCCAGATCGCTCAGCTGCGAACGCAGGGAGAGGATATTGGTCATGAGCTTACGGCGCAGCTCGGCGCCTTCGTCGCTCTGGATGATGTCGAGCGCGGCCGTGACGGTCGCGATCTGAGCCGGCGACAGCGCGTTGGAAAAGGTGCAGGACGGGCTGTAGAAGCGCAAATATTCCTTCACCGCGCGGCTGTTGGTCGCCACGAAACCACCATTCGAGCCGAAGGTCTTCGAGAAGCTGCCCATGACGAGATCGACCTTGCCGAGCATGTCCTGGATGCCGATATGGCCCGTTCCGTCCTCGCCGAGGCAGCCGAAATCATGGGCGACATCCACCATGAGCGTCGCATCGAATTCCTTCGCCAGTGCCTGAAGGCCTTCGATGTCGGGGGTATCGCTGTCCATGGAGAACAGGCCTTCGGTGACGATCATGATGCCGCATTTCGGGCTGCGATTGCGGATCCGCACAAGGCGATCGCGGCAGTTTTCCAGATCGTTATGCCGGAAGAGCGAGATGTTGCGCGTCGCTGCATAGGCCCCGGTCTGGAGGGAGGCGTGCGACAGGGCGTCCATCACGATAAAGTCCTCGGAGCGAACGAGGCCCTTGATGACCCCGAAGCCGGCGGCCCAGCCGGTAGGGAAGAGAATTGCTTCCTCCATCTTCAGGAAGTCGGCGATCCGGCGCTCCAGGACGACCGAGGTCGAGGTGTTTCCGACAAGCGCCGGTGAACCGGCGGAATGGACGCCGAAGACGTCGATCGCCTGCTTGGCGGCGGCCGCAACGGCCGGATGGGACGAAAGGCTGAGATAGTCCTGGGAGGCGAAATTGACGCCCTCGGTCAAGGTGCCGGTATCGTCGCGAACGCCGCAGGTCGAAGCCGGACCCGTCTCCGTCGAACGCGAGAAGGGCCAGGTGCCCGATTGCCGGCGCACATCCTGCCAGGCGAAGAAATGTTCGCAGCGCTCGAGAAGATCGATCCCCTCCATGACGCGGAAGTCGCGCATAGACCCTTCGAGGGCAGCTTGGGGGACGGCGGGAAGGGTGCGGAAGGTCATGAGGAGGGCCCCTGTCTATAGGCGTCTTAAGTTGAATTCTGCAACGCGACCTTCCAATCCGCGGCTTAAGACAGGGATAACTTGATGGATTAACGAAATCTCGCGGCAAAACACGCTTAATGACCGTGTAATTCCAAAAAATCTTTGAGAACAAGGTGTTTTGTCTGGAGTGTGCTCCGCGTGGTGGTTTGCGAGCCGATGTGGCGACGCAAGCGGAGAGATGCGTGTCGGTTTTCTCGGCCAACGCGCGAAGGCTGTAAGAATCACGAACGCCTTCGAGACCCAACCTATCGGCGCAACCGTTAAGTTTGGCTTATGAAGAGGGGCGAGACCACCGGCCAGAGCGAGGGTCGGACTCCGCGCCTCGGAGACGGGCGATAGCCGATTCGGCTTAGCCGGCTGGCTCTGCCCGACCCCCTGTGAACGCCTCTTGACCCTGTGATGATGGTTTCGGGCAAGGCGCGGTGGCTATACCGAGCGGCGGTCGGGCGGCGTTCGGCCGTCGAGATATCGCCAGACACCGGCGGGCGGACGACTGCGATTCCCACAGCGCCTGCCGCGCCGGTCGCGGGGCGAAGCGCGTTCGACCTCAGGCCGCAGGCGATCTCATTTTCCGGGAATGCCGGAGCGAAGGCTGCTCGAAGGAAAGATGGAATGCGCAAGAGTGCGGTTCAAACAGCTGTCGTTGCAACCAGCATGATGATGATCGGCGCCGCACAGGCCGCCGACACTCTCGAGATTGCCGATCAGAGGGTCGCCGAAGCGCATGACTGGTACGTCAATATCGGCCTGGCCGGTGTCCTGTTCGACTCCTCCTCGAAGATCGACGTGATGGGCCATCGCGTTCCCGACGCCGATGCCGAAATCTCCGACGAAATGACCGGAACGGCCGAAATCGGCTATTATGTCCGGCCGGATGTATCCCTGGCGCTGACGCTCGGAATACCGTTGACCTCGGATTTCGATGGGCGCGGCAGCTTCGAGGGATTACGGCTCGGGGAAGTGACCTATGGCACCGTTATGTCGACGGCCAAATATCACATCAACGCCTTTGGGGAGGGCTTCCGCCCCTATATCGGCGCCGGTGTCGCCTACACCTTCATCTTCGACGATAAAGACGCCGTCTTGAAGGATTTCGAGGTGGAGGGCGAATTCGGCGCCGTGCTTCAGGCGGGTGCCGAATTCGGCTTTTGGGACAACTACCACCTCTTCACCGACGTGAAGAAGGTCTTCACGGGCGCGTCGGGCACGGCGACCACCTTCGATCCGGCGACCGGCGCCCCCCTGCCGGCGACGGCCAAGGTCGATCTCGATCCGCTGGTTCTGACCGCGGGCGTCGGCATGCGGTTCTAGACGAGAAGGATTTCCTCGTCTTAATCGAGCATGATGAGATCCGAAAAGTTGCATGACTTTCCGGATCTCGTCATGCAGGAAAACAAAGATTTAGAGCGAAATCGCGATTCCGATTCGTTGCATCTCGCGCTAGGCGATGGCGGCAGCTGATTGCCCGAGATCGCTCCGCTCGACCGACGTAGTGGTGAGCGCGAAGAGATCCTTATCGCGGTCCGGCGTCGCCTTGCTCCATTTGACCGGCACGAGCACCGAGAAGGTGCTGCCTTTGCCAAGGTCGCTTTCCACCTCGATCGTGCCGCCCATGGCGCGGATTAACATGCGCGAGACGATCAGGCTCATGCCGGTCCCGCCATATTGGCTGCCGGCCGCATCCCGGCTGTCGCCATGAAGCTCAAAGAGACCGACACGCTCGCTCGGTGCGATACCGGCGCCGGTGTCCGCGACCGCGATGCGATAGAAGGGCCGATCTTGGTGGGTTTCCCGCGAAATCGTGACACGCACCTCGCCGTTCCGAGTATGGTCGCCGGCATTCACGAGGAGTTCACGCAGGACTCCGACAAGCTTGAAACGATCGGTCTCGATGAGACGCTCTTGCGCTTCGAAGTTGATGTCGAGGCGGTTGCCATTCGTTTCGATGGCACCGCGAAGGTCGTTTGCCACTGAGGAAACGATATCGAACACATCATGCTGTTTGACGTCGAACTGCATTCGACCTGCCTCGATCTTGGAAATGTCGAGGATCGAGTTGATCAGGCGCAGGAGATATCGTCCGGCATCGTGGATGCGGATGACGTCCGGCAGCATATGGGTGCGACCGTCCGCTTCCATGTCCTCGCGCAAGACTTCGCTGTAGCCGATCACGGCATTGAGCGGAGTGCGCAATTCGTGGCTCATGCGGGCCAGAAACTGGGATTTAGCCTGATTGGCCTCGTTGCTCTGGCTGACGGCGCTGCGCAGTTCGCGCGAGAGGACTTGGCGCCGACGCACTTCGCGCTCCAGTTCCAGGCTGCGATCGAAGACGCGGGAATAATAGATCGCCATCAACGCGACATAGAGCAGTGCGGCGATGTTCGAGACGAAGGCCAGGACCTTGCTCGACATGGCGGGAATGTCGTTCGGGTTCGGCTGAAATTTCAGATAGAGCACGAAAAAGCCGAAGCCGAAGGCGGCGAAAATCGCCAGAAGAGGCACGCGAAGCGACGCATCGCCGCCGATATAGAAGAACGACAAGAGCGGAATGACGAGCACCCAAGACAGGGTCGGCGAGGCGATGCCGCCATTGAACCAGCAACTCCAGAAAATGCAGAAGTTGAGGATCGTGACCGAGACCAGCACGAGAGGCTTGTAGCCAAGTCCGGCCTTGAGCAGGAAGGGGAAGCCCCAGAAGGACGTGATCGCAAGGCACAACACCGCGATCGCATAGTCGGGTGTCGGGTCTGCGAGATAGAGAGCCAGCGGGACCGAATTGCCGATGATCGGACCCACCGAATGGCTGATCAAGAACATGCGCGCCTGATCCGATGCTTCCCGGTCATTCCGCATATAATCGGGAACGAAATACTCGATGAAGCGCAACAGATGCTCGGCGAAACGCATGCTTCTCAACCCCTGAGCGTGGCCCTGACGGGCCGTGCGGTCCGTTCGGCTTCCCGGCCTGGAGCGCGACGACATCCGAGCGATCGCGGCTCCCGACAAGTGTTGGCCGGCGCCGCGAACCGGGGTCTCCACGGTTCAGCGTCGCGACGGAGCCTTAGGAAAGTGTTCGGCCGATCATAGGCGTCAAAGCTTGATCGCCTGTTAAACGCGAGGCGGGCTTTTATGGGCCTTTTGGATCATCGCCACCCTTCCGCACCATGAGATGGCTGTCCCGCCGATGCGGGCGGTTCCCCTGTCGAAACACTCGCCGCGCGAGAGTGGTAACGATCGGTTAACCTAGCTCGACTAGAAAACGATAACCACGACAGCATTTCGTTCGGTGCCTTTTGGAGCCGATTGACGATCTGATTTCAGCTCAACAGGAGCCGCCTCCATGAACCGGTTTTCGATAGCTCTTGCGGGACTGATCGTCGGGGCCACTTCGGCGAGCGCGGCGGACATGTCCGACTACGCGCCGTTCACCGCACCTTCCGAGCCCACGATCTGGACGGGGTTCTATGCGGGTGTGACCCTCGGCGGGGCCCATAGCGACGGACAAGCCGAGCGCGGCTATTATACCGGCGAACCGCTGACGACGGATGTGGGCAATGGGCTCTTTCCCGGCGACATTGATGGCGACGAATGGGGCGTGATCGGCGGCGTTCAGGTCGGCTACAATCACCAGTTCGGCAATTTCGTCGCCGGCGCCGAGGCCGATTTCTCCTTCACCGATCTGAACGTTCTCAACAAATATCAGCGGATCGATCCGAGCCCGGCCTTTCCCTATACCGGAACCGATACCCGGACGTCCTACAGCACCGACATCGAAAATCTTGGCACGGTGCGTGCCCGCTTCGGCTATGCCAGCGGCCCGACCCTCGCTTATGTCTCGGGCGGCCTCGCATACGGTAAAGTGAAAAATCAGTTCAATCTGGATCTGACCTTCCCGCTCCTCAACGGCGCGCAATATCCGCGCGATCTCGGCGGTATCGGGCGCTGGAGCAACGAGGACTGGTCGGCCGGCTATGCGATCGGCGGCGGCGTCGAGCACAAGTTCACCGAGGCCTTCTCGCTGAAGGCCGAGCTCTTCTACGTCGATCTCGAAGACACCAAGATCAAGGTGACCGATCCCGTCTTCCCCGGCAATCAGATCGACTATCACTTCGACAACGATCTCGTCATCGGCCGCGTCGGTCTGAATTACGCCTTCTGATCCGAGCGCTCAGGGCGTTGCGGAAGCTCGCTTCTCCGCCAAGACACCTCGTTTCGCCAGAACGCTTGAAACGGCGACGGCCTCGATCATCGATCGGGGCCGTCGCCGTTTTCTGTCTCCTTGTCCATTCGCAGCGCCGCCGCCGCGCCATTTCTGTGGATCTCGGACAGTTCCTGAAGCCTACCGTCTCGTTTCGTAAACTGTCCTCAAGTTTGCGGGTTCGACGGTGAGAGCGATTTCCCCGACGCTTCGTCATCCTCGCACTCGAAGAGTGCGGGGACCATGCCGTTACCGTCAGAGCGGCACTCGGGCCGAGGAAATGCACGAACGAAGGGCCGCCCGTCAGCTTTGTCCGCATCGCGCAAGGGCCGCAATCGGTGAGGGATCAAGCCCGGTCGCCGATTGCGGTGCCCGTCGTTTCGTCAACCGGCGGCCGTTTGCGGCTTCTCGCCATCGGCCTTCGCGCCGGTCTCTCCTTGCGGCCCATCCGGGCGCTTGACCCGGTAGACCACGAGATAGAGCGCCGGGACGAAGAGGAGCGTAATCAGCGTGCCGGCGATGATGCCGCCCATCATGGCGTAGGCCATCGGCCCCCAGAAGACCTCGCGCGAGATCGGAATGAGGGCAAGGCTCGCCGCCGCCGCCGTCAGGAGGATCGGTCGGGCGCGCATCTCGCTCGCCTCGAAGACCGCATTCCAGGGATGAAGGCCCTCGTCCCTCAGCACCTCGATCTGGTGAACGAGGATGATCGAGTTGCGGATGAGGATGCCGACCAGGGCCAGAACGCCGAGGATCGCCACGAAGCCGAGCGGGGCGCCCGAGGGGACAAGCGCGGCGACGACGCCGATGAGACCGAGCGGGGCGGCCGAGAGCACGATGATCATACCCCTGAAGCTCTGCATCTGGACCATGATCAAGGTGAGCATCACGACCAGCATGACCGGCACGACGGCCGCGATCGGACCCTGGCTCTCGGCCGAGGATTCCACCGCGCCGCCGACTTCGAGATTGGTCTCCGGCGTCAGGCTCTTTTCGAATTCGGCGATTTGGGGGGCAAGATCAGTGACGATCGTCGCGGGCTGGGTCGGCCCGAGAATCGCCGCGCTGACGGTGATGGTCGGAATCCGCGAGCGCGAATAGAGGATCGGATCCTCCCACCCATATTCATAGGTCACGAGGCTCGCCAGCGGGATCGAGGCCCCTTGCGAATTGGTGAGTTGGAGATTTTCGATCGCATCGATCGAGTCCCGGTCGGATTGGCGGCCGCGCGCCACCACGTCCACCAGATAGATGTCGTCGCGGATTTGGGTGACCGTCTCGCCATCGAGGATCAGATTGAGATTGGCGGCGATCTCCTGGGAACTGATGCCGAGTTGGCGCGCCTTGTCCTGAAGGATCTCGACTTTCAAGACGCGGGCCGGCTCGTTCCAATCGAGAACGATGGAATGAAGACGCGGATCGCTCGCCATGATGGCCGCGACCTCGCGGGCCTTGGTGCGCACCACAGACCGGTCGGGACCGCCGATGCGATATTGCACAGGTCGGCCGACGGGCGGCCCGAGTTCGAGATTCTTCACATAGACGTCGATGCCGACGAGATGCTCGCGGGCGAAGGCGTCGATCTTTTTATGAATCCGTTCGCGCGCTTCCAGGTCCTTGTTAACGATGACGATCTGGCCGAAGAACGGATTGTCGGGCTGGACGTCATAGGCGAGGATGAAGCGTTCGGCTGAGCGGCCCACATAAGAGCTGAAATGGTCGATATCCTCCTCGCCTTTCAGCATCGCCTCCAATTCGTCCATCCGCGCCTTGGTGTCGGCGATCGTCGCATTGTGACGAAGCGTGAAGTCGACCACCAGTTCGGGACGATCGGAGGTCGGGAAGAATTGCTGCTGGACGAAGCGCATCGAATAGATCGAGCCGGCGAAGAGCAGAACCGTCACGAGAATCGTCAGCCAGCGAAAGCGCATCGCTCCCTTCAGTACCGCGCTGAAGGCTCGGCGAGCAAAGCCGGGCTTGGCATCGTGATGATGCATGGTCTTGGGCAGAAGGAGCACGCCGATGAGCGGCGTGAAGAGCACCGCCACGATCCAGGACAGGAGCAGGGCAAGCGCGATCACCACGAAGAGCGAGAAGGTGTATTCGCCGGCGTTGGAATTGTTGAAGCCGATCGGCAGGAAGCCGGCGACGGTGACGAGCGTTCCCGACAGCATCGGAAAGGCGATCGAGGTCCAGGCAAAGCTTGCCGCCTTTTCCCGGCTTTCGCCCATTTCGAGGCGCGAGACCATGGTCTCGATGGCGATCATCGCATCGTCCACGAGAAGGCCGAGGGCGATGATGAGCGCGCCGAGCGAGATGCGCTGCAGCGTCAGCCCATAAAACTCCATCCCGACGAAGGTGAGGGCGAGGACGAGGGGGATGGACAGAGTGACGACGAAGCCGGCCCGAAATCCGAGCGAGACGAAGCTGACGGCGAGAACGATCACCACGGCTTCGAAGAGAGCCTGCGTGAAACCGCCGACCGATTCCTCGACGACCGCCGACTGATCAGCGACGAGATGGACATCGATGCCGACGGGAAGCTCGGAGACGATCTGGCTCATCTCCGCCTTCAGCTCCTCGCCGAAATCGACGATATTGCCGCCTTTGCGCATGCCGATGGCAAGCCCGATCGCCGGCTCGCCATTGTAGCGGAAGAGGGTGGCGGGCGGGTCCTCGTAGCCGCGGGTGATAGTGGCGATGTCGCTGAGGCGGAAAAAGCGGTCGTTGATGCGAAGATTGACCTCGCGCAGGCTTTCTTCCGATCGGTACTGGCCCGAGACCCTGACGAAGATGCGCTCGGGGCCCGATTGGACGACGCCGGAGGGAGCGATCGCGTTCTGGGCCTGAAGCGTCGAGATCACCTGCTGTTGGTCGATACCCAGACTTGCAATGCGTCTCAGGGAGAATTCGAGAAAGATCTTTTCGTCCTGCGCTCCCACCAGCTCGACCTTGCCGGAATCGGGAAGCTGCAGGATGCGGGTGCGCACCGCCTCGACCGTGTCGCGCAGCTGGCGCTGGGAGAAACCATCGGCGGTAAAGGCGTAGATGTTGCCGAAGACGTCGCCGAACTCGTCGTTGAAGGCAAAGCCCTTGAACTCGGAGGGGAAGTCAGCCCGGATGTCCGTCATCATATGACGGACCTTCGTCCAGACGTCGGGGATCGTCTCGGCTCGGGTGGTCGGCAGAAGATTGACGAAGATGACCGAGCGACCGGGCGTCGTGATCGAACGCGTGTAATCGAGGCTGTCGAGCTCCTGGAGCTTTTTCTCGATGCGGTCGGTGACCTGTTCGGCCATCTCCGTCACGGTCGCGCCAGGCATCGCGCCGGAGACGACCATCGTTTTGATGGTGAAGGGCGGATCCTCCTCCCGGCCGAGGCCGAGATAGGCCAGCGTGCCGGCGATCATGGCGACGATCATCAGGAACCAGACGAAGGAGCGGTGATGCAGCGCCCAGTCCGACAGATTGAAACCCTTCACGATGCGCTCCCGCTCGTCTCGTCCTGGCGGGCCTCGGCCGCGCCGCTCTCGCCGATGCCTTCCTGAAGAGAGATGGCCTGACCATCCTTCAGACTGCCGACACCGGCCGTCACCACCCGCTCGCCGGGCGACAGGCCGCTGACGACCGTCACCATTCCGTCCGGTGCCGCTTCTGTGGTCACGCTGCGACCCTTCACCAAGGCCGCGGCCTCGTCGACGACCCAGACCTTGGTTTCGCCGTCCATCTTGAAGAGCGCGGTCTCGGGAATGCGAATCGGCATTGCCGCCCCTTCGAAAATCGGTACCGCCGTGATGAGAGCGCCAATGCGAAAGGCCTGCGGCGCATCATCGAGTGCGATCCGCACCCGATTGGTCCGGGTGAGGGGATCGGCCTGGGGCGCGATCTCGCGCAACTTACCGTCGATCCGAATGCTCGGATCGATCTGGAGGACGACGCGGAAGGACTGCTCGGGCGCGAGCTTCGAGGTCTCGGAAGCCGGAACGTCGACCACCGCCTCGCGCTCGTCGGTCCTTGCCAGCGTCATGACGCTCTCGCCGGCCGAGACCACATCGCCTACATCGGCCGAGCGCGCGGTGACGACGCCGTCGAAGGGCGCGGTGAGGACGGCGAAGGTGAGGGCATTCTCCGCCTTGTCGAGCTGGGCTTCGGCGCTCTTCAATTCGGCTTCGGCGACGCTGCGGCTCTGGCGCGCCACGTCGAGGTCCGACTGAGAGACGGTGTTTTCGGTAAAGAGCGACTGGGTGCGCTGCTCGCTCTCGCGCGCCGTTCGCGCCTGGATGCGGGCATTGGCAAGCCGCGCCTTAGCAGAGCGCACATTGGCCGCGAGCGTCTCGGCGTCGATGGCGGCGAGCGTCTCGCCCTTCTCCACCTGATCCCCCACATCCACTTCGCGCGCGACAATTCGGCCGAGCGTGCGGAAGGCAAGCGCCGTCTCGTAGCGCGGCGCAATCATGCCGCTATAGCCGAGGGTCTCCAGCGCCATGGGTTCGGCAACGATGCTGACGACGGGGCGCGGCGCCTGTGGCGTCTCGGCCGCTTCGTTTTCGGCCTCGCTGCAGGCCGCAAGCGCGATGAGCCCGAAAAGGACCAGACCGTTCGAAAACGCGCGTGTCATCATGCACCGTCCTTTCCGCCGCCGACGATGCCGATCGGCTCGTCGGGTTCGACTAGATCGAGGACCTGCCCCGGCCGAACGAGCTGCGAGCCGGCAGTCACAACCCTGTCGCCCTCGGAGAGGCCGCTATCCACAAGGATGATGTCGCTCTGATAGGAGCCGATCTTGATCGGTGTCAGGCGCGCGGCGCCCGTCTTGCCATCGACCACCCAGACCGCCGGCTCCCCTTCACTCGTCATTAGGGCGGCCCACGGAATGACGATTGCATTTTCCACGCTGATGCCGGTGTCGCTGCCGACGACCGCTGCGCCGAGGGTCATCTCCGGCGGCGTGTCCTGAAGCCCGACCTTCACCTCCACGGTGCCGGTCCTCGTGTCAATCAAAGGGCTAATCTCGCGAACCGTGCCACGGGTCTGCACCTTCGGATCGGCGAGAAGATGAATCGCGATCTCGGGCGGCTTGTCGCTTTGGAGGAGAAGCTGTTCCTGGATGTCGAAGATGGCGTCGCGCGGCCCATCCTCGGCAAAACCGAAGGCGGTCTGAGCGGCGCTCACCACTTGACCCGGATCGACACTGCGGCTCGTGATGACGCCGCTCGCGTCGGCGCATAGGACGGTGTCGTCTAGATTTTCGCGTGCGGTGCCAAGCTCGGCTTCGGCCATGTCCACGGCGCTCGTCGCGGAGGAAAGCGCCTCTTCCGCATTCTCGAAATTGCTGCGGGTCGTGTAGCCGCTGTCGAGAAGGTTCTTCTGGCGGTCGAAAGCGGCCTGGGCCTGGGTCGCCTGGGCCTTGGCCGAGGCGACGGAGGCTTCCGCCGCTGCTACGTCGGCTTCCTGTTCGACCGGATCGAGGCGGGCGAGGACATCGCCAGCCTCCACCTTGGAGCCGACATCGACGGCGACATCCGTCACCCGGCCGCTGGTCTTGAAGGCATAGGTCGCCGAATGGCGTGCGGCGATCTCGCCGGTCAGAGCGATCGTGCGGCTGAAGGGCTGAGGTTCCACCGTGACATAGGCAACTGGAGAGGGCGGACGCTCGGGCGTCTCCGCCTCGTTGCAGCCAGCAAGCGCCGCCGCCAGGAGAAGCGGCGCCAAACGCCCGATAGCGGCCCAGCGCGAGCGCAAGTCCCGTCTCTGCCCGACTTCCCCTCTGCCGGCCATATTAATCACCATTTTGCTTGATGGTCGAATTACTCTACGATAAAGCTATATTGAATTGGGGGTGACGTCAATGACGGATGACGCTTCGGTAAGACGTTCGGAAAGCCGGGAGAACGACGAGGCCGATCTGGCGCTCTGCGACGTCGCGCGACTGTTCAAGGCGGTGCTACGCCGGGCGATCGCGCGCGACCGGGATGTCGCGGCCCGACACGATCTGGCGCTGACGGATATAGGCTGCCTGGGGTTTCTAGAGAGTTGCCACGAGCCGGTGTCTGGCAAGATGGTGGCCGAGCATGTGGCACTCTCCACCGGGGCGACCACCGCGCTTCTGGATCGATTGGAGCGCGCCGGCCTCATTGAGCGACAGCCCAATCCGGCAGACCGTCGGGCGATCGTCATCGTTCTCAACGAAGCGAAGGCGCGCCCGATCCTCGAAGAGCAGCGGGTCTTGAAGCAGGGTCTCGCGGCGGCCGTCGGCAGCCTGTCGCAGGACGAACGCGACGGCGTCTTGAAATTTCTTCAGCGGCTTCTTGACGAAGTGCCGGAATAGGGCGCCAGCTTTTGCCGCCGGACGGGCCGGTCTTAACGCTCCGAGGTTTGGGGGGAGACCCACCAGTCAGGATGGGCGGCCGCCACCGCAATCGCCGCCACCTCGGCCTCGGCTTGCGTTTCGAAGAGGCCGAAGACGGTCGCCCCGGAGCCGGACATACGGGTGAGCACAGCGCCTGTCGCCTCGACCGCTCGCATCGCCTCGCCGATCGACGGCTCGATCCTGGCGGCCGGGGCTTGCAGGTCGTTGCGTGTCTTGGCGAGCCAGGCGCAAAAGGCGGGAAAATCGCCGAAGCCGCCAGCCGGCAAGGCGGGGAGCGGAGGATTGTCTCGGTTTTCCAGCGCCTGAAAAACGGACGGCGTCGCGACCGGTTTGCCGGGATTGACGAGAAGGAGGCCGAAACCGGGGAGCGATCCGACCGCTTCGAGCTTTTCACCGATTCCGCTCATAATTGCAGGGGCACCGAAGAGGCAGACCGGAACGTCCGCGCCGAGAGAGGCCGAGGCCTCTGTCAGCCGGTCGCCAAGGCGAGGGCAGGCGGCCGTCAAATGGCGCAAGATCGCGCCCGCATCCGCCGAGCCGCCGCCGATGCCGGCGCCATGGGGGAGATGCTTTTCGAGCCGTACCGAGAGCGGTGGGATCGTTTCGCCATCCCTTTCCGCCAGGTCCCGCGCGAGCGCGATCGCCCTCAGAACGATATTCTCCCGCCCCGTCGGCACACCGGCAGCGAAGGGGCCCCCGACGCTCAGACTGTCCGCGCTTCCCGGCGGCGCGATTGCGATATCAAGGCGATCCGCTGCTCGCGGTTGGAAGACAACGAGGCTTTCGAGCTCGTGATAGCCGTCGGCGCGCCGACCGACGACATGTAAAGCGAGATTGACCTTGGCGGGGGCGTTCAGTCCGCCGCAGGCAAGAGATTGCATCGAAAAGCCCGTCAGCGAGTCTCGGACTTGCCCGACCCGGGAGCGGCTTCCGCCTCCGCCGCCGTCGTCGAGCCGCCGCCTTCGGACTTGGCCTCGCCGGTCCGCTCCGTGGCATCAGGGCCGACATTGCCGCCCTCGTCGTCGACGGCGTTCAGACCGCCTTCGAGCTTGGCCTTGATCTTCTCGACCTGCTCGGCATCCGGCTCCGGATCGCCCTTCAGCGCCCGCTCCCATTGGAAGCGCGCTTCGCGCTCGCGGCCCACATGCCAATAGGCGTCGCCCAGATGGTCGTTGATGGTCGGGTCGATCGGCGTGATCAGCACCGCCCGCTCGAGTTCCTCGACCGCGTCCTCGTAGCGGCCAAGACGATAATAAGCCCAGCCAAGGGAGTCGATGATGTAGCCGTCATTGGGCCGAAGCTCGACGGCCTTGCGGATCATTTCGAGGCCTTCCTCGAGATTGCGACCCATATCGACCCAGGAATAGCCCAGATAGTTGAGCACCTGCGGTTGGTCGGGCGAAAGCTCCAGGGCCTTCTTGAAGTCCGCTTCCGCCTGGTCCCATTCGCCCTGGCGCTCATAGGCGATACCGCGCTGATAGAAGAGGTTCCAGTCGCGGTCGTCGATGGGTTCGGCCAGCGCGATCGCCTTGTCGAGAGCCTTCACCACGCCGGCAAAGTCCTTGTCGGCGGCGAGGACGTCGGCAAGCGCCGTATGGGCCTGGATATCGTCGGGATAGGCTTCGACTGCGCGCTTCAGATGCTGCTTGGCCTCGTCCTTGCGCTCGGCATACCAATAGTCGAGACCGATCTGGAGATCGGCGGTGCGGCGATAGGCCGAATCTTCGGGGATCGCGCGGTAATAGGCGATCGCCTGATCGAATTGCTCCGTGCGCTCGGCAATGCCAGCCAGCGCCGTCAGAAGGGCCGGGTTGCGCGGAGCGAGAGTCCGGGCAAGCTGGAAATAGAGAAGCGCCACATCCTGGCCGTCGCCGCGATTGATGGTCTGGCCGAGCACATAGAGCGCTTCGGCCGCACCCTCCTTCACACCCGAAACGGCCGGTTCGATGGTCTCGCCACTTTCGATCCGGCTCTTGAGCTGAAGAAGCGGGTCATAGGAGGAGGCGAGTTCGAGCCCTTTGTCGAGAGCGGCGAGTGCGGCCTCCTTATCGCCTGCGCGAGCTTCGAGCCGGGCCAGGGCGTCGACCCCGCCGAGATAGGCGTCCGGCGAGGTGCGAGCGAGATCGGTCCGATCAACGAGGGTCCGCAGCGTCCCGCGCGCAACCTCGTCGCGGCCGGCCACCAAGGCCTGAAGGCCCTTTTGATACAGGTTGAAGGTCTCGTACCAAGGCACCTGATCGAGCGCGTCGATCCGCGCGAGGGCCGCATCGACACGGCCGGCGCCGATCTCGGCCCAGGCGGTCATTTCGCCGAGAAGAAGCGCGTCGAGATCGGAGGGGTCGACGATATCGAATTCCTCGATCGCCGCGTCCCAAAGCCCCTTATTGAGCGAGTCAATGCCCAGTGTGATGCGTGCGATCTTGCCGCTGGTCGGGCTGTCCCGAAGCTCGGCGGCGAGATCGGCGGCATCCTGGAACCGGCCGGCTGCGAGATAAGCCAGCATCGCGTCCTGACGCAGGATCTCGGACTCGCGATCGAGCCGCAGCGCCTGGTCGTAGAAACGGGCGGCGCTTTCCAATTCGCCGGTCTGCTGGGCCTGTTTGGCGGCGAGATAGGCCCCGGACAGCGATTGCGCGACGACCGGCGGAATGCCCGGCTTGCCAGCATCCACCGGATCGGAGGCGGCGAAGGCGCCAAAGGGCGCCGCAACGACCAGACCGACCATCGCGGACAGGCAGAGACGACGTTTCAGGGACACGGGACTTCCTCTTCTCGGCATGGTGGTCGCCGATCGGCGATAGGCTTTCGTCGCGCGAAGTGACGCTACAAGCGCCCGAAATGCAAGTGATCGCGGACCCTGCATCAAGACCTTGTCGTGATTGGGGCTTTCAAAGCCCTTCGCGTCGGCCCCGCGATTTGTCTCGAATACGGAGCGATTGTTCCGCCTTCAAGCGAAAGGCAGTTAATCGGCTTTGCCCTATCGCCCTCAGTCTTCTTTAGGTCGGACGAGGGTCGACGAGCCGGCCTCTTCAGCGAATGCGGTCGATGCAGAATTCCACGACATCGAGAAGGGCTTCGCGGACAGGCGAGGGCGCCAGCGTCTCGGCTGCGCCATAGGCTTCGGCTCCAAATGCCCGGGCGCGGTCCGTGGTCGCAGCGAGCGCGCCGTGGCGGTGAAGCAGCTTCGTCGCCTCGGCGAGCGCGTCGTCGTCGTTGCGACCCTCTTCCATCGCCGCGCGCCAGAACGCCTTCTCGGCCTCGTCGCCCTTTGCGTAAGCCAGAATGACGGGCAGGGTGATCTTGCCCTCGCGAAAGTCGTCGCCGGTGTTCTTGCCGAGATCGGCCGCCACGCCCCCATAGTCGAGAACGTCGTCGACGAGCTGGAACGCGATCCCGAGCGAGCGGCCATAGCGGCGCATCGCTTCGCGTTCGGCCTCGCCGGCGCCCGCGATCACCGGCCCGACTTCGGCGGCGGCCGAAAAGAGGGCCGCGGTCTTGGCATCGACCACGGCGAGATAATCGGCCTCGCTGGTGGTCATCTTCTTGGCGGCGGCGAGCTGCCAGACCTCGCCCTCGGCGATCACGGCGGAGGCGTCTGAGAGGATGCCGAGCGCGGTCATCGAGCCGACCTCGACCATCATCTTGAAGGCCTGGCCCAAGAGATAGTCACCGACGAGGACGCTCGCCTGATTGCCCCAGATCGTGCGCGCCGTGCTCTTGCCCCGGCGCAGATCGCTCTCATCCACCACGTCGTCATGGAGAAGCGTCGCCGTGTGCATGAATTCGACGCAGGCCGCGAGCTTTACATGACCGTCTCCCGCCTCATAGCCATGGGCGAGGGCCGATGCGATGGTCAGCATCGGACGCAGCCGCT
Source organism: Fulvimarina manganoxydans (assembly GCF_900176465.1). GTDB lineage: Bacteria > Pseudomonadota > Alphaproteobacteria > Rhizobiales > Rhizobiaceae > Fulvimarina > Fulvimarina manganoxydans. The sequence continues at coordinate 63,976 of NZ_FWXR01000014.1, read as the reverse complement.
TGCCGCCGGAGGAGATCAGATGATTGGCGATCTCAGGGATGAGATCGACGCGGGACCCTGCCATCGACAGGATGAGATCGTTGACCCGGCCCATGTCGTGCTTGGTGACAGCGAGGATGCCATCGATCGATCCGCGCGTCTCGCTGTGCCGGACTTGGCTCGCCGAACTCACCATGTCACTCCAATTCCCTTCGGCCATCGGCCTCGCCTGATCATTGAGACAGGCCTTGCGATCAGATTCGACCCATTAGGCTAGGGCGACCGGGAGCGGACGCCAGCCATTCGATAGGATGTCCGCGGCGCTCTTGCCTTCCAGCTATGCGATCCGGCACCCTTCAATCATCAAAGTCGGGCCGAACCATTCGGACGGCCGGCCATCTTTGCAAAGGGGCAAAGCACGAAATGCAGGAACTGATGCGGTCCAACGACGCGGTTCTCATATCCTTCGTGGACGCACTTCTCAATGACGCCGGCATACCGCATTTCGTCGCTGATGCGCATATGAGCATTCTCGACGGCTCGATCGGAGCCCTGCCGCGACGTGTGATGGTGGATGGCGACTGGGCCGAGCAGGCCCGCCGCCTCTTGAAGGATGCCGAACTCGGCCATGAGCTCACCGATCCGGCCTGAGGCTTCCATAAGCCCGTTCGACACCCGGATCGACGGATTCTGGCGCGGGCGATTCGCCTTGGTGCAGCCGGTCGGGCAGGGTTACCGCTCGGGGCTCGATGCGCTGCTGCTCGCCTCGACCCTCGCGCCGGATGCCAAGGGGCGCCTCGCCGATCTCGGCGCCGGGGCCGGTGCGGTCGGCTTTGCCTGTGCGGCGCGTGCCCCTCGGCTTGACGTCGTTTGCGTCGAGAAGATGCCGGAAATGGTTGGCCTTCTCGCTCAAGGGCTAGCGCTTACGGAGAATGAGAGCTTCGCCGATCGGGTCTCCTCGATCGAGGCCGACCTCCTGGCGCCAAGGCGGGTCCTTGAGGAAGCGGGGCTTCATGTGGGTGTTTTCGATCACGTTCTGACCAATCCGCCCTTCTATCCCGCCGGCCATCGCATCTCGCCCGATCCTCTGCGAGCGGCCGCGCTGAATGCCTTGGGGGAGGATTTCCTGTCGCATTGGATGCGCTCGTCTCTCGCGCTTTTGAAGGATAGTGGGCGTTTTTCGGCAATTCTGCCGCCCGAGGCGCTTGGAGAATGCCTTCCCGTCTATGAAACGCGTCTCGGCGCGATCGCCATCACGCCCATTCATGCAAGAGAGGGTGAGGCCGCGATCCGCATCCTGATCACCGGGCGAAAGGCATCGCGTGCCCCGCTCGCCATCCTGCCGGGATGCATCCTTCATAAGACCGGCGGCACGCCGAGCGAATTCTTGAGAAGCGTCTCGGAGGGAGAGGCGCTTTTCGGTTGGCGCTGACGCCGACGTCGGTGGCGGAGCCAGGCTGATCGAGCGACAGGCCAGCAACACCCTCCAAACCTGCCGGCATCCGTCGCTGGAGGCGCCCGCCCGTCATTCGGCCGCTGCAGGGGTGCCGGACCCGGCAGCCTTGTATTTCTTGATCTCGCCCGATTTCAGTCGCGACCAGTACGAGTTGAGTTCTGCCTTGACGATCGGCATCAGCACATAGAGGCCGGCGATGTTCACGACCGCCATTGCGAAAATCGCCGCGTCGGAGAAGTCGATGACCGGCCCGAGGCTCGCCGCCGCGCCGACGATGACGAAGAGGCAGAAAATCACCTTATAGGTTATTTCCTTGTTCTTTCCTTCGCCGACGAGGAAGGTCCACGCCTTCAGCCCGTAATAGGACCAGGACAGCATCGTGGAAAAGGCGAAGAGGATGACCGCCAGCGCGAGTACATAAGGGAACCAGCTGATCGACTGGCCAAAGGCGAGCGAGGTCAGTTCCACACCCGAAGCCCCGCCTTCCGTAACGATGGCGCCGCCTTCGACCAGATAGAGGCCCGTCTCGGGATCGACCTGCAGGACCCCCGTGATGATGATGACGAGGGCGGTCATAGTGCAGATCACGACCGTGTCGATAAAGGGCTCGAGAAGCGAGACGAAGCCTTCGGTGACCGGTTCCTTGGTGCGCACCGCGGAGTGAGCGATCGCGGCCGATCCGACCCCGGCCTCGTTGGAAAAGGCCGCGCGCTTGAAGCCTTGGATGAGGGCGCCGACGAAGCCGCCGGCAACGCCGAGCCCGGTAAAGGCACCGGCGAAGATCTGGCCGAAGGCCCAGCCGATCATGTCGTAATTGGCGATGAGAATGATGAGGGCGGCACCGACATAAAGGACGCCCATGAAGGGGACGACCTTCTCGGTCACGCGGGCAATCGATTTGATGCCACCGACGATCACGGCAAAGACGATGCCGGCAAAGATCACGCCGGTGATCCAGCCTGGAAAATCGCCGAAGATGTTGGCGAGCTGGGCGTGGGCCTGGTTCGCCTGAAACATGTTGCCGCCACCGAGCGAGCCGAGAATGCAGAAGATCGCGAAGAGGACTGCGAGAAACTGGCCGCCTTTCTTCCCTCGCACCTCGAAGCCCTTGGTGAGATAGTACATCGGCCCACCGGAGACCGAACCATCGGGATATTCGTTTCGATATTTGACGCCGAGTGTGCATTCGGTGAATTTCGACGCCATGCCCATCAGGCCGGCCAAGATCATCCAGAAGGTCGCGCCGGGCCCGCCAATGCCGATCGCGACCGCAACGCCCGCGATGTTGCCGAGACCGACCGTGCCGGACAGCGCCGTCGCCAGCGCCTGGAAATGGCTGACCTCACCGGCGTCGTTCGGGTCCGAATAATCTCCCTTCACCAATTCGATCGCATGTTTGAAGCCGCGAAACTGGATGAAGCCGAAATAGATTGTGAAAATCGTTGCGCCGGCGACCAGCCAAAGCACGATCCAGGGAAAGCTCGTGCCGGGGATCGGCGCGAAGATGAGACTGACGAACCAGCCCGTCGACAGGCCGAAAATGTTGTTGACGACGGCGTCGATACCCGAGGGCGCCGGCTCGGCCTCCTGGGCAAGAGCGAAGGCCGTGGTGCCGGCCAAGGAGACGAGAGCCCAAAGGCCGAGGAGGGACAGTCTTTTCATCGGATTTCGATCCTTACGAAACGACGGTGACCGGAACACTGGCCGACGAGACCAGCTTGATGGCGACGGTGCCAAAGACGCGGGAGGCAAAGCCGCTCTCGGACCCGCGCGCCACGACAATCTGTTCGGCGCGATGTTCGAGGGCGACGGCGTTCAGGATTTCGGCGGCGTCGCCATGGCGAACGCGGCAATCGGCATCGAGCCCTTCCGATTTCAGCGCGGAGAGCAGAGGTTCGATGACCCGCATTTTGGCGATCTCGATCTCTTCCTCGCGGCGCTTGTGCCGCATCGCATTCTCTTCGGCCGACTGGAATTTATAGGGAGACCATTCGATCACGTAGACGAGCAGCAAAGTGCAGTCGCCGATCAGGCGCGAGAGGCGCTTGCCATGGGCAAGGGCGCGTTCGCCCGCCTTGCTGCCGTCGATCCCGATAATCAGTGTCGTGGACAAGGCCGTCTCCCTCAAAAGCTAAGATGCGGGCGCGCCAGAGCCGGGCCGGCGGATTGCCAATCACGGGACCAGAATTGTCATGAGGCGATGCGTATAACGCGTGATCTTCACCGGCCTCTCAAAGTTTAGCATCAGACAATCCGGCCCGGCTCCATGATGAGAGCCGGATTCCTGACTGCATTTCTGATCTCCAAAGCGCGGAAGCGTCGATGGATGCCACCGGCTTTCGGGTCCGACCTCTATACGTGACTCGTAGAGAGGCGCCACAACACTGTCATATATTGCTGCCCGAAAAACCGTCAGGTCAAGTCGTATGACCGCATCGAAGGCAGATTCATGAAATTTTCTTCTGGCGGTATCAGAAAAATCGATGGGATGGCCGTCGGCGTATGGCCGGCTTGAGCGCTGTAGCGACGCCGATCGCAGGCACTGTCCCTTGCTCCTCGAGACTGCGCAACGCCGATCATTCATCCGTCATGAGGCTTTGCGAAAGCCGGGTGTCTCCATACATGACGGGCCGGAGCAGCACTGCTTTCGAAAAAAGCCTGATACAAGCATCGAGACGAGGGCCGCCTTGGCAAATCCCCTGAAGAGGTTCGTTCCCAAGCGTTTTCGCAAGTCGGAGACGCAGATTCCGGTCGTTCGGTTGTCGGGGGCAATTATGGCCTCCTCGACGCTCGGCCGGCAGAACCTGTCCCTCGCCAGCGCTGCGCCGATGCTGGAAAAGGCCTTCTCCATGAAGGAGGCCCCGGCTGTTGCGATCTCTGTCAATTCGCCGGGCGGCTCGCCGGTCCAGTCGCGCCTGATCTATAAGCGCATTCGCGATCTGGCGAATGAGAAGAAGAAGCGTGTGCTGATCTTCGTTGAGGATGTCGCGGCGTCCGGCGGTTATATGATCGCTTGCGCCGGGGACGAGATCATCGCCGATCCATCCTCCATCGTCGGCTCGATCGGCGTGGTCTCGGGGTCCTTCGGTTTCGTAGGCCTTATCGAAAAGCTCGGCATCGAGCGACGGGTCCATACGGCCGGGCGCAACAAGGTGACGCTCGATCCTTTTCAGCCGGAGCGGCAGGAAGATGTCGAGCGGCTGAAGGCGCTTCAGTTGGAGGTGCATCAGACCTTTATCGACCTCGTCAAAGGCGCGCGGGGCGACAAGCTCGCGGCCGACGACGATCTCTTCACCGGCCTCTTCTGGTCGGGTGTCCGGGGTAAGGAACTCGGTCTCGTCGACAGTCTCGGCGATCTGCGCGGGACGCTGCGCGAGCGTTATGGCGAGAAGGTCAAGCCGGTTCTGGTCACGCCGAAGACAGGCCTCTTCGGCCGCGCCAAGCCAGGCATCGCCTCGCATCTGGGTGACATGCTGTCCGGCGATGCGGCCTCGCCCTTCGCTTCGGCGCTCGTGCGTGAGACCCTATCTCTGGCCGAGGAGCGGGCGCTCTGGGCTCGCTACGGACTATGAGCGCCGACCGGCTCGATCCCGAGGCCGTGAAGGCGAAGGCGAAGAGCGCACATTGCGGCGCGGGCGGCCGAAGCGCATAGTGGCTGAAGACCAATGGACGCCGTGATCGACATCATGCCGCAGTTTTTTCTTCTCAGCCTCGTCGGGGCCGCCGCGCTTTATGGCTATAAGCAGATGAAGCGAGAGGCCGAAAAGGTGGCCGAGCGCAACCGGCGCTCGGAAGCGGAAATGCGCACCGGCGCGAACGGGACGCTCGTCAGAGGCTCGGATGGGGTCTATCGCTTGAAACAGGACTGACGGCTCTCCGCGCCTTTTCAAAAAGGCTGCGCGAGGACGCGGATCGGGTACGAGCACAACGTCTCGGCTTGACTGCTCTCAGCCCGCATGAGACTCGGCGCTCGACCTTCGCAACCCTTCGACAGGCCGCCGCTCAATGACCGACCTTGCGCCCCATATGGACCCGCGCCGTTCCTTTCAGGCGCTGATTCTCACTCTCCATCGCTATTGGGCCGATTATGGCTGCGTCGTGCTCCAGCCCTATGACATGGAAGTGGGGGCCGGCACCTTCCATCCGGCGACGACCCTCAGAGCCCTCGGGCCAAAACCCTGGAACGCGGCCTATGTGCAGCCATCTCGGCGGCCAAAGGACGGGCGCTATGGCGAGAACCCCAACCGGCTGCAGCATTATTACCAATATCAGGTCATTCTGAAGCCGAATCCCTCCAATCTTCAGGAGCTCTATCTCGGCTCCCTAAAGGCGATCGGCATCGATACCGCGCTTCACGACATCCGCTTCGTCGAGGACGACTGGGAAAGCCCGACGCTCGGCGCCTGGGGTCTTGGCTGGGAATGCTGGTGCGACGGGATGGAAGTGTCCCAATTCACCTATTTCCAGCAGGTCTGTGGCATCGAATGCGCGCCGGTCGCCGGCGAGCTGACCTATGGCCTCGAGCGCTTGGCCATGTATGTGCAGAATGTCGACAACGTCTATGACCTCAATTTCAATGGCCGCGAAGGCGCCGAGAAGGTCACCTATGGCGACGTCTTCTTGCAGGCCGAGCAGGAATATTCCCGCTACAATTTCGAATTCGCCGACACCGAGATCCTGCATCGCCATTTCGACGAGGCCGAAAAGCAGAGCGCCGCGATTCTGAAGGCCGGCGCGCCGGCGGGCGAGAGCGCCCTGCACAGATGCGTGCTGCCGGCCTATGACCAGTGCATCAAGGCGTCCCATGCCTTCAATCTCCTCGATGCGCGGGGCGTTATCTCGGTGACGGAACGCCAGAGCTACATTCTGCGAGTCCGCAATCTCGCCAAGGCTTGCGGCGAGGCCTTCCTCTTGACCGAGGCCGGCGGCGCGACCGCTTGACGAGCGTGCGTCTCGAAGTCGGCTCCCAGACGGCTGTGTAGCCGCGCTCGCGGGACGGGCCGCCATCGCTGCCATCATTTCCATGGGCTAGCCATTGATCTTTGAACGCCCGGGCGGATTGGTCGGCCCGGGCGTTCTTGTTCCGCGGAGCGCTTCTTACCCGTTACCAGGCAAGCTCGAGATGGGGGCGACCATCCGACGTGGTCTCGACGGTGCGTCCCGTCCGGTCGAGCGTCGCACTGACCCGGCGACGAAAGGCGGAGAAGCTCTCGAAGCGCACGACATCGACCGCATCGTCGAAGAGGATCCTCACCTTGATTCGGCTGGGATCGGCCTGAAGCGCGCCAGCGGACAGAATTCGCCCGGCAAATGCCTGACCGAGATAGGTTCCGGCAACCCGCGAACCCGGCATCAGTGGCGCCAAAGGCGGTCGATTGCCGATCGCGGCGTGGAGCGTGTTCCAGTCTCGGTAGCCATATTGACGGGCGACGATCTCCAGCGCGTGGGAATAGGAGACCGGGACGACCTCCTCCCGCAGGACCCCTCGCAGGCGTCTTGCCTGATCCTTCAGGCTATCGAGAGAGGGCAGGGGCATCGGCGCCGGCCGCAAGGGATCGGATCGCTGCGAGACGGAGCGTTGAGATAATGACATGGCGAACAGCCTTTCCGGCATCCGCATAAGGCCGTGAAGATGTGGGTGTCCGCATTGCCACCGGCCCGGGATGCCACGAAGAGCATGGGTTCGGCTTGTCGTTCCGGGCGATTCACCGTGATCCTTGCCGGATCCGCGGACGGCAGGGCGCCCAGGCCCTTCAACGCGCAGAATAGCTGCAGGTGCGTTCACCGGCAATCGAATTTGCACGGCTCGTGGATTGAAGGCGTCGGCCAAAGGCAGCAACCGCAACATCGCACGCACGGAACTATGCTCGTAGAGCCAAGAGGCACGCGCTAGGACGTTCCATCGACCGAGCGGAGGGCGCCCTCGCACTTTTCGGCTGCGGCCTATGCGATCAGCTGGACCACGCCGAATCACGCCAACCGGCCTCTCCACCGTGCCGAAGGCTCGAGAAACCTTGGGCATGGTTTAAGATTGCTTATTCCTTTTCGTCCAGGTTCAGGCAAGCCATGCCGAAGGGCCCGCGGCAGGCGATTGTCGGCAAAACCTTTGCAGCTCGGCGGTTCCCGAAAAAGTGACATCGGGGCAACAGGGGTGTGACCGACCTGCCGGTTTGGGGGCAGTGTGGCATTTCGGTAATTGCGCCACGGAGCACGACGGCTATTGTCGCCATCAGAAAGACCGCGGGGACAAATCGCCGGCTTTCGCTAGAGAGGGGATGGGGCAGGACGGCTGTCCTTCGCAATAAGGCGCCCAGCCCCAACACATGATTGACTGGAGGTCAGGACATGAACATCAAGAGCCTTCTTCTCGGCTCCGCGGCAGCTCTCGTCGCAGTCACCGGCGCCCGCGCTGCGGACGTCATCGTTCCGGTTGAGGAGCCCGTCGAATACGTTCGCGTCTGCGACGTCTACGGCACCGGCTTCTACTACATCCCGGGCACCGAAACCTGCCTGAAGATCGGCGGCTACGTCCGCTTCAAGTACATCGTCAACGGCCCGCTCCAGGACGACAACGGCGCTGACTTCCTGTCGAACAAGGAAGGCGACGACTACCGCGCTTACAGCCGCGTCCGCGTTCGCTTGAACTTCGACGCTCGCGAAGAGACCGAGCTCGGCACCCTGCGCGCCGTTGCTCGCGTTCAGGCCGAGAACAACGCCTATAGCGCGCCGAACACTGACGCTGCCTATGCGATGGACCTGGGCTACATCCAGCTCGGTGGCCTCACCATGGGTTACCTCGACACGCTGTGGACGGACGGCGACGGCCTCCTGACCGACACCGACCTCGCCGTTGGTGACTTCCAGGTGAACCGCGTTTCCTACACCTATGCGGCGAACGGCTTCACTGCCGCTCTCTCGCTCGAAGACGATGGCACGGGCGATTTCGCTCCGGACGTCGTCGGCCGCCTCGCCTATGAGGGCGGTTGGGGTTCTGTCTACCTCGCCGGTTCCTACGACGAGCGCGTTGACGCCTTCACCTTCGCTTCGACCACGGGCTTCGGCATCGACGGCGACAGCGATGGCGCCTTCGCTCTGAAGGGCGCTCTGTCGCTCAAGGATCTGGTCGCCACCGACTCCGAGCTGAAGTTCGAAGGTTCTTACGCTTTCGATCCGTCGCTCTACTCCTCGATCGGCATCTTCAACAACGGTGTCTACCCAACTCGTATCTCGACTGCGGCTGACAACATCGCTGTTGAGTGGCAGGCTGGTGCTGGCTACGCCCAGAGCTTCGGTAAGCTGGCTGTTGGTCTTTCGGGTGCGTATGGTGAGACGTTCGACTTCCGTGACTACGACACGCTGAACGCTCGCTTCTTCGACGCCGGCAAGGCCGACTACTACAAGCTCGTCGCAAACGTCGGCTACGAGATCACCAACAACTTCGACATGCTGGCCGAAATCTCTTACGCTGATTTCGACTTCGACGGCGGCAACGGCGCCTTCGACAACAGCCTGGACCAGACGTCTGGCTTCATCCAGTTCGTCCGCTCCTTCTAATCATTCGACCTAAAAATCGAATGGAAAGGGCTCGGCTTCGGCCGGGCCCTTTTTCGTTTGAAGGCACTGAGGTGGGGTTCGACCCGAGCTCTTCCGCATGACCCACGACAGTCTTTTCGAACCGCGTGTATCGAACGCTCGACAATTGAGAAACAGGCGCTCGCATTCATCGCGTTCGTCATGCTCGGGCTCCGTGACGAGCATCCGGTGGGCCGATGGAGCCGCTCCTTTTTCGGACGTTTCTGGATTCTCGGCCCGGCGCCCGAGAAGGACGACGCGTCGAAGGGATCGGCCTTTTGATCAAGTCACGCCCTGCGATCGAGCGCCGTGTCGTGCACAATGGCCGTTCCTCGTCCCCTTCCCAAGCCTTGTCGCATCGATAACTTCGCTTCACCGCTTGCCGATTGGCCGTGTCTGACCCAATCTTGTTCTTGAGACGATTTGCTGGGTCCGAGGGACGAGGCTGACCGATGATTGCTCGTTTTCTGATGCTCATGGTCGGTGTGTTCGGGCTTCGAGCCCTGACCAAACGCCAGCCGAGTGAAGGGGCCGGACCGTCCGAGGCCGTTCCCGAGCGCGATCACGGGAGAAGTTCGATGACGACGTCCAATGGCGGGCCGGAAAAGCGCGACGCGCAACGAATCGGCTCCACACCCGCAGCCAATGACTGGGATCCGGGTCCCGTCGCCGACGCCAAGCTTATCAAGGGCTTCAAGGGCACCCCGGTCGAAGCGGATGATGCCGACGATCCGCTCGTGTCCAAGCACAAGGCTGATGCCTATCGAAAGGATTTTCGGACGGTCGACTATAAGGGCCTGTCGAAGTCGGAAGCCGAACGGGAGGCCGAACGACGCCGGAAGCGAGCCTCGTATTCGACTTGGACTGCGCCGGAAGAAGCGCCGAAGGGTGAGGCGCCCGCGGCGGAGGCCAAATTTGCCAATTTCGGCGGAAGTACCGTCTCCGCCGAGGTCCAGCATGGGCCGGAGCCCAAACTGTCCGCGCCCAGCATGATGCCGCATCTGCCGGGCGTTGCGCCGCTCGGTGCGCCAGACCCGCGCGGTCGCACGCCGGACGAATCGCGCAGGAGCCATATGCCGGCGGACCCGCTCGCCGAAAAGCATAAGGCGGAAGCCTTCGACAAGGATTGGCGGACCCATCGCTACGGCCGCGGGGACGACGACGACGAGGACGAGGCCGTTTCGGCCGAGGAGTCGAGCGCCGACGCGCCGATCCTGCGCGATCCGAACCAGGCGGAGGAGACACTGGAGGATGTCGCCCTTTCGGGCGGTACCCCGATCGGCCAAGAGCCCTTGCGCTTGGATAGCGCGCGCTATGGTCAGCCGGACGAGCTGACCCGGATCGAAGGGATCGGTGCGTCCATGGAGCGCCTTCTGTTCGAAATGGGTATCTTTCATTTCGATCAGATCGCCGGCTGGACCGAGGACGAAATCCGCTGGGTCGAGGCAAAGCTTGCCGTGGAACCCGGCACCATTTCCCGGGGGGCTTGGCCTGGCCGGGCGATGGCGCTCACCCAGGGGGCGGATTGATCAAGCCTGCGAGCAAGGGATGGGTCTCCTTCCGGCGGCCTTGGCGCTTCGCCCGCTCAAGGCCTCGCCGGCCCAAGGCTGCGAGCAAGGAAGCTCGCGATGATCTGAGGTAAGCCAGCCGTATCGAGCCAGGGCGCATGGCCCTGGCCTTCGACGATATGATGTTCGAGATCGCGGTGGCGTTTGGCCATTTCCTGGGCGGTCTCGGCCGACAGGATGTTCGACATCTCCCCCCTGAGGACGAGAAGCGGCCGATCCACGAGCGTTTCGAAAAGGTCCCAGAGTTCGGGAAGCGGCTGATCGAGATCAAGCGCGTTGAAGGGTTCGGCGAGCCGAGGGTCGTAGGCCGCCGCCAGGAGGCCGTCTTCTCGTTTGTCGTAGAGCGCCTCGGCCATCTTGCGGAAATCGGATTCGGCGAGGGAGGGAAACGTCGGACCGTACAGCTCAGCGACATGCACTGCAGCGTCTTCCATTGTCTCGAAGGTCTCGCCCTGCCCGACAAGAGCGCGGATCGCCTTCAGGCCTGCGGTTTCCAGTCGTGGGCCTGCATCATTGAAGATTGCCGCCAGGATCCGCTGGGGCGCGAAAGCGGCCAGCGTGAGGATGAGAAGGACCCCGCGCGAGGTTCCGAGGAAAGCCGCCTGTTCGATGCCGAGCGCGTCGAGGCCGGCCAGAAGATCAAGCGTCTCCTCCGGGACGCTGTAGAGGTTGGGGTCGTCGCAGCGCTCCGATAGGCCGCGGCCCCGCGAATCGAAGGCGACGATCGGCCATTCGGGTCGGAGGTCCCGCAAGGCCGTGGCGAGCCCGTCGAAATCGCGGCTGTTGCGGGTCAGGCCGGGCAGGCAAACGAGCGGCGGTTCCGATTCGAGCCGGCCATAGAGGCGGCCGCGCAAGCTCAGTCCGCCGCGCTCGAAAGTAAAGAGTTGCTTATCGTCTGCGTCATCTGAGACGATTTTGGCTTTCAATCGGCTGTCCATCGCCGCCGCTCCTCTATTTTTATGGTGTAAGGCGGTGTCGAACCCTGGCGCGCGCATCAAGAACACTTGCTTTGGCCTGATTTACAGCTAGTGTCTCGCAAAAATTGGTGAGGAACCGCATGAACAAGCCATGGCTCGATCGTTATCCTGAAGGCGTTCCGCATGAACTGCCGCCACATGAATACCACTCCTTGGTGGATCTCCTAGATAAGAGCTTTTCCAGTTTTGCCGACAGTCCCGCTTTCCATCTTCAGGGAAGCGTAATGCGGTTTCGCGATCTTGAGCATCAGTCTCGAGTGTTCGCGGCCTATCTTCAGTCGGTGGGCTTGAAGAAGGGCGATCGCATCTCGCTGATGATGCCGAATGTCTTTGCCTATCCGGTGGCTGTGGCAGGCGCGCTGAGGGCCGGTCTGATCGTCGTCAACACCAATCCTCTCTACACGGCCGGAGAACTCAAGCGCCAACTGACGGATTCCGGCGCCAAGGCGATCGTCGTTCTGGAGAATATGGCCTCGACACTCGCCGCCTGCCGGAAGGAGACGGAACTCGAGCATGTGATCGTCGCCTCGGTGGGCGATCTGATGCCGACGGCAAAGCGCTTTCTGGTCAATTTCGTCCTGCGCTACGTGAAGAAGATGGTCCCGTCCTATGATCTGCCGGGATCAATCTCTTTTCACGAAGCGCTTTCACATGGCGAGAAGGCGAGTTTTCGTCCGCTCGAGATGACGCTCGATGACGTGGCGGTGCTGCAATATACGGGCGGGACGACCGGTGTGGCCAAGGGTGCGACGCTGACCCATGGCAATGTCGTCGCCAATGTCATCCAGTCCGAATATTGGTATAAGCCGGCCCTTGGTCAGGTGGAGAGCGACGAACAACCCGTCTTCGTCTGCGCGCTGCCCCTTTATCACATCTTCGGTTTCACGGTCGGCATGATGCTGGCGATGCGCACCGGCGGAGCCAACATTCTCATCCCCAATCCGCGCGATATCCCCGCCCTGTTGAAGGCGATCAAGGGACGACGGTTCCACTCCTTCCCGGCCGTGAATACCCTGTTCACGGCGATCGCACGTCATCCCAAGGCGAAAGAGATCGACTGGTCGAGCCTGCTTCTGTCCGTCGGCGGCGGCATGGCGGTCCAGAAGAAGACCGCCGAGATGTGGGAAGCGCTCACTGGTCGGTCGATCTGCGAAGGCTATGGCCTTTCCGAGACGGCACCCGTAGCGAGCTGCAACCCCACCCATAAGGTTGAATTCTCCGGCACGATCGGATTGCCGATTCCCGGAACCGAGATGGCGGTGCTCGACGAAGAGGGTCGCGCCCTCGGTGTCGGCGAGATCGGCGAGATCGCGATTCGCGGTCCGCAGGTCATGGCCGGCTATTGGAACAAGCCGGACGAGACCGCCAAGGTGATGACGCAAGACGGTTTCTTCCGCACCGGAGATATCGGGCGGATGGATGCGGACGGGTTCTTCTCGATCGTCGATCGCAAGAAGGACATGATCAACGTATCCGGCTTCAATGTTTATCCGAACGAGATTGAGGATGCCGTCGTCGCGATGCCCGGCGTTCTGGAAGCAGCCGTGATCGGGGTCCCGAACGAGGATTCGGGCGAGGCCGTGAAGCTCTTCGTGGTCCGCGAAGACGAGAGCGTCGACGAGGACGCGGTCAAGACCTGGTGCCGCGAACAGCTGACCGGCTACAAGCGTCCCCGCATCATCGAATTTCGGGACGAGCTGCCGAAGTCCCCCGTCGGCAAGGTCCTGCGCCGGGAATTACGCGATTGATACGGGGTCCGACTGCTTCAGTCGGGTTCCGCATCAAAGTCGCGCGGCACGTGAACGTCGTGAAAACCGCTATCGCACAGCGCTCCAACGGATTTCGTAGGTCCTTTCGTTAGTCCAGCTGTGTCGGATGGAAACGGCGGACGATTGGTCGAAGCGTTGATGCCGGTCGTCATCCTCGGCCCGCCAGGGCCTTAGGACCCATGCCTCGCACGCTCTTCAAAGTTCCAAATGATTGCGGTCTTTCATCTTGGTCTTTCTCGACCGGAATGCGGGTTCAGATGGTGACGGCATGGTCCCCGCTCTCTCGCGAGAGCGAGGATGACGAAGCGTCGGGGGGATCGCTCTCACCTTCAAGCCCTGCAGATACCGCGATCGTTATGGAGATGACGCGGGAGGACTGAGTGCACCTCATCGAACAATGACCGACGGAAAAAAAGCGGGGCGTCGATCCGATCGACGCCCCGCTTTTCGATTTCGTGCCGTTTTGCCCGTCGAGGCGATTACATCGCCGACCCGCCGAGATTGACCTTGAAGAAGAAGGTCTCACCGGAGGAATCGTCGACGCCATCATTGTCGGTGACGGCATAGGCCGTGCCGTCGGCGGCGAAGGTGAAGCCTTCGATCTTGTCGACGACGAACCCATTGTAAGCCTGAAGATCGGGCAGGAAGTCGTGGGCCTCCGTCTTTTCGACGAGCGGCAGGTCGCCGCTGAGCGGGGCCGGGGTCAGACCATCGAGCGAAACCTTGTAGAGCTTCTTTTCCTTGGCCGCTTCGCCGATCTGGTTGTCGCGCTCGATGATGTAGAGCGCCCCGTCATGAGCGGTGATCTCCGATAGGCCGACCCAGCCTTTCTCGGCCTTATCGAGCGGATAACGCACCGCGCCCCATTCCTTGGAGGCCGGCTTGTAGGCGAGAAGCTTCACCTCGCCTTTCGGATCGTCCTTCCATTCGCGCTGGATCGCGATCCAGAGCGTGTCGCCGGCCATGGTGATGCCTTCGGCACCGAAGCGGGTCGACTGGTCCGACAGTTCCTTCGGCAGATCGACCACCTTCTGAACCGCGCCGTCGCTATTCACATGCAGAATGCGATGGGGGATTTCCTTTTCCGGATTGCCCTCGCTCGCCAGCCAGAAGCCGCCTTCGCCATCGGGCGTGACGCCTTCGAGATCAAGCTTTTGCATCGGCTCGCCATTTTCGGTGATCGTCACCGCACCGGTGATCCTGGCCGGCATCGAGGAAGCGTCGATCGTGAAGATGCGCGGCTGGTTCTTGTAGAAGGAGTCCGAGACCGAGTAGAGCTTTGCGGCATCCTGAGGATCGCCCGCCAGGCCCGACAAGGCACCCCAGCCGAGCGGGATGCCATTCTGATCGACGGAGACGATGGTCGGATAGGCCGGGGTGCCCTCGGCGCGTTCGTAGATCATGACATGGGAGCGTGCGCCGCCATCCTCGACGAGGTCTTCCTCATTGGCGGTGACAAAGAGATTGCGCGAGGGGATCGCGACGGCGCCTTCCGGGGCAATGCCGGAGGGCAGAAGCTGGGTGAATTCGGGATCGCCTTCGCCGATCTTGTAGACGCCGACCGCCGAGCCGCGCTCGGAAAGGACGAAGGCATAGGTCGTGCCGTCGAAACTCGCGACTTCGAGACCTTCCGGCTCGATGCCCTTGGCATCCGAACGCTTGTCCGGGTAATGGCCGGCGCGCACCAACTCATATTCGAAGGATGGGCCGGATTCGTAGAGGACCGTGCCGTCCTTGTCCCAGACGGTGAAGGAGCGCGAGCCGCCCTCGTAGTCGCCCTCATTGGCGGTGATGAAGCGATCGTCATCGATCCACTGGACGGCATCCGGCTCGCGCTTGCGCGCTTCCTGGCTGCCCGTCAGGGCGATCTCGCCATTGTCGTCGGTGTCGATGTTCTGAAGGTCGACCGTGCCGGCGGAGAAGTGGTTGGTCACCTTGCCGCTCGCCGCATCGATAATGGCGAGGGCGTTGTTCTCCTGCAGCGTGACGACGATCTCGTTGGCGCTATTGAAATCGACGAATTCCGGCTCCGGATCGTCGCCGCCGATGTCGGACAGGCCGGTGAGTTCGACCTTTTTCATCGAAGCGCAGTCCGGCGCGCCGTCTTTCAGGTTGAAGATGGTGACATAGCCGGCCGGCATCTGCGGCAGGGCGCCGTCATTCAGATCTTCGTCGCGCTCGTTCTCGATAGCGACGGCCGCGAACTGGCCATCCTTGGAGACGGCGACGGAATCCGGCTGACCGCCGAGATCGCAAGAGGCGATTTCTTTCTTCTCGGCAACGTCGATGACGGCGAGGCGGCCGGACGGATTGGTGAAGCTCTCCGAGGTGTTGACCCCGACGAGAACGTCCGGCCCGGCGATCGCGACGGAGGTCGGCTCGCCGGAGAGGTTGATGAAGCCGCCGGCCTTGGGCGCCTTCGGGTCGGTGATGTCGACCATGCCGATGCCGCCGGCCGGGCTGTCGGAATAGACCAGCGTGTTGCCATCCTGGCTGACCGTGATGATCTCGGAAGAGGTCACCGTGGCGGGATCGGCGTCGGCCGGCAGGTTGCTCGCGACAGGGAAGGATGCGATGCGGTTGAAGACCGGCTCGGCTTGAGCAAAACCGACCGTGGCGGCGAGGGCGGACGAAGCGAGAAGAGCTTTCAAGAGGCTGCGCTGCATGAGCGGCTCCTTCCTTTAGTGTTGGAGGCCGAAAAGCCGGCCGTCGGGACATGGCGGACCCCTCTATGACCTGCGGCGGATGACAGTTGGATGACGCAACGACCGGCGCTGTACGTTCGCCAGCCAAGACTGCGCACGCGCGAGACATGAAAGGCATGACGCTATGGAAGACGGACTGGCAGGGCGCCTGACGCCGGCGGGGCACGAGTTGTTCGTGCGCGTCTATTTCGAGGACACCGACTTTTCGGGCGTCGTCTATCACGCGCGATATCTTCATTTTCTCGAAAGGGGTCGCTCGGACTTTCTGCGTCTGAAAGGCATCGGCCATCGCGCGTTGAGCGCCGGCGAATTCGGGGCGCCCATGGCCTTCGCCGTTCGTCATATGGAGATCGACTTTTTAAGATCCGCCCGGATCGACGACGTCCTTCTGGTCTCGACCGTGACGCGCAGCCTCGGTGGGGCGCGCATTCTTCTCGACCAGACGGTTTCGCGCGGTGGCGAAGCGCTTCTGACGGCGAAGGTGAAGGTCGCGGTGATCTCGCCGGAGGGAAAACCGATGCGCATGCCGACGGCCGTGTCCGAGACGCTGGGCGGCGAACGATTTAAGTCTGACGATACCGCTGCTTAGGTCTGACCGCGATAATTTGGCCCCGTTCTCGCGAGACTTCGCTACAACAGCCAAGCGGCAAATGGCGCGAAACATCGACGTCGCCGAAATGCCGCTATGCCTTTGTCTTGAAACCGTCGCAGATCACTGCCACCTTACTTACAGCCGGTGCCTCCCGGCTCCGGTCTATGGTCGTTCAGAAAGGGAAAACGACACTGAGACCAATGGCTGAAGTGAAGAACGGCTTCGACGCCGTCGCTTCCGACACGCCCGCCGCCGTCGATGAGACGGACGCCCGGACGGTCTTGAACCTCGTCCTTAAGAGCCTCGATGATTCGAAGGCCGAGGACCTCGTCTCCATCGACATGATGGGCAAGTCCGCTCTCGCCGATCACATGGTGATCGCCTCGGGCCGATCCCACCGACATGTCTCGGCGCTCGCCGATCATCTCTTGCGCGATCTCAAAGCCATTGGCGTCAAGGCGCCCAAGGTCGAGGGTCTGCAGAATGGTGATTGGGTGCTGATCGATACGGGAGACCTCATCGTTCACATCTTCCGGCCCGAAGTCCGCAGCTTCTACAATATCGAGAAGATGTGGAGCGTCGGCGGAGAGGCTGTGGCGACGGTTCACTGAGCCGGTCCGGCAGGGCGTCGGCAAGTGGAAGGATCGGCCGAACATCGACTGAGATGTTCGGCAGTCTCCGTGCTGGACAGGCGATGCGACGGGAGCGGTCCTGCGTCCGCATTTGGCTGGGCGCCCCTCATCTTTTGAGGAGGCATCGATGTGCTGCGCTTGACGTCTCCGTCTTTGCCGGTGGCAGATGAGCATGTTTGTCTCTTCGACGGGCATGGCGCGCGCACCGCTGACTGCCAGCGACCCGGTTTTTGGCCTGTAACAGAGACGTCGCTTTCGACGCCGAAGGCGTTCTGGCGCGCAAGCTCTATCGGCTCACCTGAAAGCAAGCGCCCCTTATGGATCTTGGGCGCCCGCTGACTCGCGATCCGAAAGCTTTTGCATGTCTGCGTGCATTGCCCGCCGCAGGGCTCGGCGGCATGCGCCATTCCTTTCATCGATCTCATTTGCAAGGCGTTCATGAAACTTCTCATCGCCGCCATCGGGCGGATGAAAGCGGGGCCCGAGCGGGAATTGGCCGAGCGCTATCTGGAGCGGCTCGCCAAGGCCGGGCCGGCCATGGGGCTCGAATGGCAGGGTCTGACGGAGTTTCCCGAGTCCCGCGCCTCGTCCGTCGAGGAGCGAATGCGCGAGGAGGCGGGACGTCTCACTGGCGCGATGCCGGCGGGCGCCAAGACCATCATCCTCGACGAGCGCGGCGAGATGCTGAGCTCGGTCGCCTTTGCCGACCGCCTCGGCCGCTGGCGCGACGACGGCGCCAAAGCCTGTGCTTTGATCCTGGGCGGGCCCGACGGCCATGAGAAGGACATGCGTAAGTCCGCCGATTGCGTTCTGTCCCTCGGCCGGATGACCTTTCCGCACCAGATCGCCCGCATTCTCCTCGCCGAGCAGCTCTACCGGGCCGCCACCATCATGGCCGGCCACCCCTATCACCGGGCGTGAGGGATGCCGACGGGATGCGCGAGATCGTCTGGACCGTCACCACCGGGCAACGATCGCTTTGCAATCGCTCGGGAGGGCGCGAAACCGCTTGCTCATCCATGGTTGATCCTTTGTTAAGTCTATGATGTTCGAATGTTCGGCGGCCGCGTGGGGACGGCTTTTCGAGAGCGGGTGACGGGCAATCGGTTCCGGTCGAACCGAGCTTGGCGAGCCCGATAGGCCGCGATGGGCGGGCTCGACAAAGCTCCGCTTGTCTCGATCATCGCGCGTTTCAAACCGGACGGAGTGCGGGTGGGACGAAGTCTGAGCCAGAGCGGAAGGACGCGTGAGCCGGCCGGCAATGGCCGCTTGGCACTGATCGTCTGTCTCATGGCGGGCGTTCTGGCCGGTGCCTTGGTCAGCTCGATCGGCCGGGCCCAGGAGGCCGCAAGCGGTCTTGATGCCGATCCGGTCTTGAACGCCGCGACCGACCCCATGCTCACCGCAGCGCTCGCTCCGGCCCGCTCCGAGGTTTTGGAGCGCCAGCGTCTCGATACCCTGTCCGAACTCGATCGGATCGCCGGAACGATCACCCTCAATCAGGACACGCTGACCGCCCTCAATGCCGAGATCGAGACCCTTCGCTCCGATCGCGAGGCGATCCGTGCGGCGATGATCGAGGCAGCTGAGAAGCAGAAGGCCGCCAGCGCGTCACTTAATGCGGTCGAAGAGAGGATTTCCAAATTGTCCGGCGAGGAGGGCGTGATCGAAGCCTCGCTCGTCGAGCGGCGCGGACTTCTCGCTCAGGTGCTCGCCGCCCTCCAGCGCATGGGACGCAAGCCGCCGCCGGCGCTTCTCGTCAAGCCACAGGATGCGCTCGGATCGGTGCGCAGCGCCATTCTTCTCGGCTCGGTCGTGCCGGGATTGCGCCACGAGACGGAAGTGCTTCTCGCCGATCTGACGCGGCTTCGCGATCTGCGCGCCGAGCTCGACAGCGAGATGCAGCGCTATGGCGACCAGCTCGCCAATTTTCGGCGAGAGGAAACCCGCCTCGATCGTCTGGCCGAGACGAAGGCCGCGCTCGAGGCTGAAAACCGGGATAAGCAGACGGCCGCGTCCGAGCGCGCTGAAGAGCTTGCGGCCAAGGCCGAGGATCTGAAATCGCTGATCGCGTCCCTTGACGAGGACGTGAAGACGGCACGGCTGACCGAAGCGGCCGAGCGCGCGCGCCTGGAAGCCAAGGCCGAAGAAATGCGCCTGGAGGCTGAAAGACAGGCGGCGGAGGAGAAGGCGCGAAAGATTGCCGAAGCCGAGGTGCAGCAGAGCGAAGAGGCTGAGGCGCAGCAGAGCGAAATAGCCGAAAGCGCCGCGCTGGAGGCGAGTGAAACCAATATCGCCGAGGCCGACACCTCCGGCCCCGTTACGGCTGAAAAGAGCATGCGCGTTGCAGCGCTTGCGCCGGACGAAGCCGCGCCGGCGCTGCAACAATACGACATCGACTCACTTCGCCGTGACATCAAGGCTTTGCAGCCCACTGCCGCATTTTCGTCACTCCAGGGGCGTTTGTCTCCACCGGTGGCAGGACGGCAACTCATCGGGTTCGGGGACAGGGACGATATCGGCCGCGTCGTAACGGGAGCTTCCTTTGCGACACGGCCTGGCGACGTGGTGACGGCGCCGGCCGATGCGACTGTTTTGTATTCGGGCCCATTCCGCTCTTATGGACAAGTCTTGATCCTGGACGCCGGCGATGACTATCATGTCGTTTTAGCGGGGATGGACCGGATCGATGTGGAGAGCGGTCAATTCGTTTCCGCCGGAGAGCCGGTAGCGGCGATGGGAGCTCGGCGTATCGCGAGCGTCAATATGGCGGATTTCGGCGCCAGCGGGCCGGCGCTCTATGTGGAATTCCGTAAAGCAGGAAAACCGGTCGATCCCTCTTCGTGGTGGATCGACGAGACCTCTGGAAGGACGGGGAATGATTCGTAAGCTTTCGATACTCTTCGCCGGGGCGCTCGCGGGCGCGGCGGCGGTGACCGTCGTCGGCCAGAATGCGGGCGTGGCGAACGCGGCCGGCTCCGATACGTATCGGCAGCTTGCAATCTTCGGTGACGTCTTCGAGCGCGTCAGGGCACAATATGTCGAGGAGCCGGACGACCAGAAGCTGATCGAGACGGCGATCAACGGCATGCTGACCTCGCTCGATCCGCATTCCAGCTACATGAATGCCAAGGAAGCGCAGGACATGCGAACCCAGACCCGCGGCCAGTTCGGCGGTCTGGGCATCCAAGTGACCATGAAGGACGAGGTGGTTCTCGTCGAAGGCTCTCCCTTCGCCGACTCCCCGGCCGAGAAGGCCGGCATTCTCTCCGGCGATCTCATCGTCGAGATCGATGGCGATCCCGTTCGCGGCCTGACTCTGTCGGAAGCGGTCGAGAAGATGAAGGGCGAGATCGGCACCGACGTGAAGCTAACCGTCGTTCGCGAAGGCGCGGAGAAGCCGATCCGCATGTCGCTGACCCGTGACCTCATCACCGTGAAGTCGGTGAAGTTCGAGGAGATCGGCGATGTCGGCTATATCAAGGTCAATTCCTTTAACGAGCAGACGACCGTCGGTCTCGAAGAAGGCATCGAAGAGATCAAGGCCAAGCTCGGCGACAAGCTGAAGGGCTTCGTCCTCGACCTGCGCTCCAATCCGGGCGGCCTTCTCGACGAAGCAGTGTCGGTCTCCGACGCCTTCCTTGACAAAGGCGAGATCGTCTCGACCCGTGGCCGCAACGCCGACGAGACCCGTCGTTACAATGCCCGCCAGGGTGACGAGATCGCCGGTGAGCCGCTGGTCGTGCTGATCAATGGTGGTTCGGCCTCGGCCTCCGAGATCGTCGCCGGTGCCCTGCAGGATCAGCGCCGCGCCACGGTCGTCGGCTCTCGCTCCTTCGGTAAGGGTTCGGTGCAGACGATCATTCCGCTCGGTTCGGCCGGCGCTATGCGCCTGACCACGGCACTCTACTACACGCCGTCGGGCAGCTCGATCCAGGGCCGCGGCATCGACCCGGATATCGTAGTCGATCAGCCGCTTCCCGACGAGATCAAGGCGCAGATGGGCCTTGATCCGGAAGAAGAGGTCAGCCGCGGCGAATCCTCCTTGCGCGGTCACATCACCGGCGCCGAGGAGACGGACGAAGGCTCGGGCTCATCGAGCTACGTGCCGCCGGAGCGCGACAAGGATCTGCAGCTGCAATATGCGCTGGATCTCCTGAATGGCGTGAAGACCAACGCCATGTTCCCGCCGAAGCAGGAGGCGAAGGCCGCCGCGAACTGATCGCTGCGCACACCGTGTCCAGCGCGATCGACTGAATGCGAAGATGTTGAACGGCCCGGGCAGTGTTGCCTGGGCCGTTCTGTATTTTGGGGGGCCTTTTGGTCCCGCGCAAATTGGGTCGCGCCGGCTCGTCCGATATCCGGCAAGCCTCGCGAAGGGCGATGCGCCTAGTCTGCGGCGCCATGTACGCCGAGCTTCATCGCCCCTTGACGATCGATTCCTCCCGCCGCCGCTGGCTTCGCCCAACGGCGGGTGATGGGGGGCTGCTGCTCGCCTTCCTCGTTCTGGCCGGATTGTCGGCCTTTCCCGCCTATCTCGATCGGCCCGAGCGCGGCTCTGGTGATAGGCTGGCGGAGCGCGCCGCGCAGCTTGCCGCCAACGCGACCACCGAAATCGCGGAGCCGTCCTCGCGGCGCACGCGCGGCGGGGCCTTGTCGATCGACGTGGATGCCGCTCTCGCCAAGCAGCGGCTTGGTGAGCAGCCGATGGCGGCGGACGCGCCCTATCAACCCGCGACCGTCACGGTGATGGACGTCGCCGATCTGCGCCAGTCGCCGATGATGGCCCATCTTCCCGACGACGCTCTGATCGAGAAAACGGAATACGGGCCGTTGCCCATGCGCGGGCCGGACGGCCGCCGGCCCTTCGACGTCTATGCGGGCCGCAGCTCGGGTCGCTTGGGCGCTCGGATCGCCATCGTCGTCGGTGGGCTCGGCATCAGCCAGACCGGAACCCAGGCCGCCATTCAGGCTCTGCCGCCGGGGGTCACATTCGCATTCGCCGCCAACGGCAACAGTCTGGATCGCTGGATGCAGGCCGCCCGGCGAGAAGGGCATGAAATTCTTCTGCAGGTGCCGATGGAGCCGGTCGGCTATCCAACCGTCGATCCGGGCGAGAACACGGTCACGGCCGAGGCGATGCGCGGCGAGGATTTCTCCGCGCTCTATGCCTCGCTCGGCCGGCTGACCAACTATGTCGGCATCATGAACTATATGGGCGGCCAGCTGAGCGCCAATGCTGTCGCGCTCGACCCCTTGATGCGCGAACTCTCGCGCCGGGGCCTCATGTATCTCGACGACGGCTCGTCCATGCGCTCGGTCGCCGGCGATGTGGCGCAGCTCGCCTCTGTGCCAGCTGCGACGACCGATATGGTGCTGGATGCGGTTCAGGAGCCGGGCGAGATTCGACGCCGCCTCGACCAGCTCGAACAGGCCGCGCGGGCGAAGGGAACGGCCGTCGGCGTCGCCTCCGCCTTCGAAGCATCGACTGCGGTGATTGCCGACTGGATCGCTGAAGCCGAGAAGCGGGGCGTCGAGATCATCCCCGTTTCAGCCGCGGCCCTCGATCCCGAGCGTCGCTGACGAACCGATCCTCCTCAGTGCAGGCCTTGTCGCGGAGCCTTGGCGCGCGATACTTCGCCGGACGGCCGGAGCTGACCCCTTCGGCCGGATGGCACAGAGGGGTGAGGCCACATGAAGCCGATCGAATTCGAGAATCTGCCCTATCGTCCCTGCGTCGGGATCATGGTCCTGAACCGCGAGGGTCTCGTCTGGGCAGGCCGGCGGAAGATCGAGGACAAGGGCGAAATGACCGGGGCGACGAAGCTCTGGCAGATGCCCCAAGGCGGCATCGACGAGGGCGAGGAGCCGCTTCCCGCCGCCCAGCGCGAGCTATGGGAAGAGACCGGCATCAAGACGGTCTCGCTGCTTCACGAGGCGCCGGACTGGATCAATTACGATCTGCCGCCCGAACTGGTCGGCGTGGCGCTCAAAGGGCGCTTTCGCGGCCAGACCCAGCGCTGGTTCGCCTTCCGCTTCGAGGGCGACGAAAGCGAGATTCAGATCAATCCACCGCCGGCGGGCCATGCCGCCGAATTCGACGAATGGGCCTGGAAGCCGATGGACGAGCTTCTTGACCTGATCGTGCCCTTTAAGCGCGGGGTCTATGAGGAGGTCGTGAAGGCCTTTCGCCATCTCGCGGGTTGAATCAAGACTTCTCATCAATCAATCTGATGCCCATCATTCAATACATTCGTTTGAATGATGGCGAAGAAGGGTCGATCTAAACTCCATCGCTTTGGTTGAAACGATGGAGAGAGCCGATGGCCCTGCTTGAAGAAAGATCGCCCCGCTTCTGGGCCAGTGCGGACATGCCGTCCGCCTCCGCCTCCAAGATCGCCGGCATTCTCACGATCGCCGGCTTCGTCGCCTTGACGGCCTATGATCTGGCGAGCCGCCCGGACACGGACGGGGCGCGGTCTGGCGCAACCGGTGTTGCCGCCATGGACGATTGGCACGGCAACAGCGCCCGTCTGGCAAGCGGTCGATAAGCCGACGCGCAGACGACGCGGCGCGTCAAAGGCGCGCCGCTGTCGTCTTTACTCGGACAGGATCGCGGCTGGCAGGTCCGTAAGGTCTTCGACGACGATATCCGGCTTTGCCATGGAGGCCGGCACCGGATGGCCCCTTGAGACGAAGGCGGTGCGCATGCCCACCGCTTTCGCACCATGGCAGTCCCAGGCATGGGCGGCGACCATCATCGCGTCCTGCGGCTCGACGCCGATCTCGGCGAGGGCGGCGCGATAGACCTCGCCGCGCGGCTTGAACGCCTTGGCGGGTTCGACGGAATGAATGCCCGTCAGGAAATGACGCATCTGAGCCTGATCGAAGAGGTTCGCCGTCGCGGACACGGCGCCGTGAGACAAAGCGTGGATCGGCAGGCCCGCTTCCTGCAAAGCCTGAAACATCTCGGCCGCGCCCTTTTGCGGGGTGAGTTGCGCCATAGTCGACAAGATCGCGGAACGGCGATGCTGCCCGATGGCAAGGCCGCGCGTGGCGGCAAGCTGCTCCAAAGCGCCGTCGAGAACCTCCTTGAAGGGGACGAAATCACCCGTCGCATTGAGGGCGAAGGCATCGCGCAGCCCGAAGGCGAACCAGGTTTCGAGGTCCGATGGATCGAAACCGGCGCTGGCCAGTCCATGGCGAACAGGTTCCAGCGAGAAGACAGTCTCGATGATGTCGAAGACGACGACTTTCGAAGGTGCCATGACGATGCCTTTCGATGGGTGTGTTTGCCGGTGTGCTCGCAGGGACAACGTAAAAACGGGCGGCTCGGCTCCGACTGCCGCTTATGAGCTGGTCGCTTACCAAGTGCGTCATAGTTTATGGCACACGCTACGAGCGGATCAGCACGCCAGAAAGTAAGGCGCTGAGAGGGTCGGCCCATGGGCGGGCCAACAATCGGCCGATATCGCCGTGGATCGAAGGGGAGGGGAATGTGACGCTTGACGGTTTGAAACGGGACGGCAAGCTCAAGGTCGCGATCAATCTCGGCAATGCGGCTCTTGCCCGGCAGGACGAGATGACGGGGGCCCTTTCGGGCGTGACCGTCGCGCTTGCGAGGCGCCTCTGCGATGAGATCGGAGCCGAGCCTGACTTCATCCTCTTCGAAGGCGCCGGCAAGGTCGTTGCCGCCGCGCCGTCCGATGCCTGGGACATCGCATTCCTGGCAATCGACAAGGAACGGGCGGAGGCGATCGCTTATTCCGACCCTTACGTCCTGATCGAGGCGACGGCCGTCGTTCGACAGGATTCGCAGCTCAGCCATGTGGACGAGCTCGACCGGCCGCAGACGCGGCTCCTCGTCGCCCGGAATTCGGCCTATGACCTCTATCTGACGGCCAATGCCCGCCATCTCGACCTCGTGCGCGCCGAGACGCCGAAAGCCTCTTTCGACCGCTTTCGGTCGGAGCCGGGCAGCGCCGATGCCGTCGCGGGCGTGCGCCAATCTCTTGAGGCGGCCTTTGCGAAAGACCCGGATTACCGCTTTCTAAGCGGGGCGATCTCGGCGATCGAGCAGGCCATGGCCCTGCCGGTTGCCAAGGGCGAGATGGCGCCGGCCCTCAGCGATTTCGTCCGCCGGGCGAAGGAGGAGGGTTTCGTGCGCCGGGCCCTCGACGAGAGCGGCCAGAACAGTCTGGCGGTCGCGCCTTGAACCTCGTCGTTACCCGGCAGGCAAGCGATCTCGATCAGGCCATCGCGTGGTCATGGACGGAATGAACGTCCTCGGAGGCGAGCGGCGCCTCGTAATCGGCTGAGAGGTCGTCTGCGAAGAACAGATCGACCTCCGTGCGGAGTGCGGCATCGTCATCGCCCGTATCGTCTGCGCTCTCGTCGGATAGACGATTCAGAGCCGGCGTGGCCTGGATGGCGGCCCCGATCTCCTCGAAGGCGTACCATTTCTCTTCACCCCGGAACCAGAAACCGTCGATATCCGAAAGCGTGTCGGCGCCATAGGTCGGATGAGAGACCGTCAGCGTGCCGTCGGCGTTGCGGGTGAAGACATAGTCCACCGCCCTGCCGTCATAGTCGACCTGATTATAGCCGGCGCCGCCGAGATAGATGTCGTTTCCGGCTCCGCCATAGAAGGTGTCATTCGCGATCGTTCCCTCGAAGCGATCGGCCCCGTCCGTGCCTTCGACATAGCCGCCCGGTGCCGCGATGACATTGATATCGGTGCTGGGCTCGCCGCCGCTTCCCCCGCCATTGCTCGGGGCCTCGCTGACGAGATCGTCGAGCGGATACCACTTCTCTTCGCCGCGAAACCAGAAGCCGCCGATGTCGGAGAGCGTATCGCTGCCATAGGTCGGATGGGTGACGGTCACGGTTCCGTCGGCTTTGCGGGCGAAGACGTAGTCGGACGCCTTGCCGTCATAGTCGACCTGGTTATAGCCGGCCGCGCCGAGATAGATGTCGTTGCCTGTCCCGCCATAGAAGGTGTCGTTCGCCGTGGTGCCCTCGAAGCGATCGGCCCCATCGGTGCCGGCGATATAGCCGCCAGGGGCCGCGATGACATTGACGGTGTCGCCCGGCTCGCCGCCGCTTCCTCCGCCATCGCTCGGAGCCTCGCTCACGAGCTCGTCGAGCGGGTACCACTTTTCCTCGTCCCGGAACCAAAAGCCGCCGATATCGGTCAGCGTGTCCGTGCCGTAGGTCGGATGGGTAACAGTAACGGTGCCGTCGGCTTTGCGCGCAAAGCTGTAGTCCGATGCCTTCCCATCGTAATCGACTTGGTTATAGCCGGCGCCGCCGCGATAGATGTCGTCGCCGAGACCGCCATAGAAGCTATCGTTCTGCGCCGTTCCCTCGAAGCGATCGGCCCTGTCCGTCCCCTCGATGTAGCCGCCGGGCGCAGCAATGACATTGACGTCGTTTCCTGGTTCGGCCGGCTCGCCGGGTTCGCCGCCCTCACCACCGCCATCGGTGACGAGATCGGCGATCGGATACCACTTGCCTTCGCCCCGGAACCAGAAGCCGTCGATATCGGACAGCGTATCGGTGCCATAGATCGGGTGCGAAACCGTGACGGTGCCGTCGGCCTCGTGGGTGAACGTGTAATCGGCAGCCTTGCCGTCATAGTCGACCTGGTTGTAGCCGACGCCACCGCGATAGACGTCGTCGCCAAGACCGCCATAGAAGGTGTCGTCGGCCGCCGTTCCCTCGAAGCGATCGGCGCCGTCGGTTCCCGCGACATAGCCTCCGGGCGCCGCGATTACATTGATCTCGCTGCCACCATCGCCAGGGGATATCGAATCGAGCCCGTCAAAGGTTAGCTGTTTTCGCGAAAAGGTCGGACCCGACCAGTCGAGGTCGATGACCGACGGCCCGGTCTCGGCCAGATGATCGACCCCGATCGTGTGAATGCCGGCCTCGAGCGTCAAAGTGACGGTGCTCGTCGTCGTTTGCTTGAGGTCGGCGAGATCGGCGACCCGCTGTCCGTCAATGGTGAGGCGCGCCGCATCATTGGCCGTCAGATAGAAGCTGTAGGATCCGGTCTCGGTCACATCGAAGCTGCCCTGATAGCGGACGGCGAAATGATCCTTGGGCCCGCCTTCGTAGAATGCGTGGGAGGTGTCCTCGTCGATCGTGACGACGGCTTGCGTATGGAGCGGCGCGGCGTCGAAATCGACCTGGTCGAGGCTCGTCACCTTTTGATCGACCGCAAAATAGAGCGCTTCCACATCGCCGATGCCGTCATAGAAGCCGTCTCTCGGTTCGATCGAGACGATCGGTGCGACGGAGGGAACGCCGTCGGCGTTCCAGGCAAACAACATCCAAAAGCCCGCCGGCGAGACTGCTTCGTTCTCGGGCAGGCGCACCTCGATGCGATGGTCGTCCAGCTTGACGAAATCCGGCACGATCGCCCGGGCATCGACATTGAGCACATGGGTCGTGCCGCCGGTCCGCACCATACGCAGCGATGCGATCGCGTCCGCGTCGTCGACGGTGATGACGAAGGCATCGCCCGGATCGACACTTTTCGGCGCGTCTTCGATCACCGGCCGCATAGCGTCCGCGCCGGTCTCGTCGAAGAGATAGCCGGGCTTGTAGATCTGGGAGTCGAGAAAGGTCTTCTCGGCATTGTCCGCCGAACCGCCGCCGGAGGACAGGACGGTGCCGTCGGGGAGAAGGACCGTCGTCGAGTGGTAGAGCCTGGAATGGGCTTCCTCTCCCACTTCGCGAATCTCGCTGGTCTTCGGATCGAAGATGATGGCGGTCGTCTGGGCATAGGCCTCCAGATTGTCCTTGCCGCTACCGCCATTGATCATGACCGTGCCGTCGGCGAGCACGGTCATGTCGGAATAGTTGCGCTCTTGCGGCATCGTTCCGACCTTCTCGAAGGTCGGGGTCTGGCCGTTGATGTCCATGACCCAGAGATCGGTGCCGATGTCACTGATCAGCACCTTGCCGGTGTCGAACATGATCGCCGGGGACTCCCAGGCCGCAGTAAAGGGCATCGAGGCGATCTTCTCGATGCTGCCTTCGCCGGAGGGGTCGAGCGCGACGAGATCCTGAACGCCGTCCGATCCCCGCCCATTGGCGAAATAGTAGACCTTGCCGTCCTGAGCCACCCAGGTCTTGGGATAGTCGAAGAAGTCGGCGACGTCCTGATCGGTGGCGCCCGGAAGGCTGCGCCAGCCCTGGCCGGGGGTGTAGATCTCGGGCGTCGCCACGCCGACACCATTGGCATCCGAGCCGCCGAGGATGAGGACCTGGCCGGTCGGCAGTGCGATCGTCGTCGGATACCAGCGCGCGGCGTTCATTTCGCCATCGCTCGCCGGATGGATCTCGCCGGTATCGATATCATACACGTTGACGTCGTTGACGCCCATATTGATCGGGCGGCCTTCGCCGCGCGAGTCGCCGCCGGCGATCAGCACCTTATTGGTGCCCGGCAGAAGCACGGCGGCAGCGCAGAAGATGTCCGTCGGCGTGTGCATGTGGTGTTCGAGAAGCTGGTGCTCGCCGGTCACCGGGTCCCAGACGTCATGGACCATCATGGCGCCCTGATTGCCCGAGACGTCCGTCCCGAAGGTCATGACCTTGCCGTTCTGCATGACGATTGAGTGAATGGCGACCACCGGCCAGTCGATCAGTTCGCCCCATTCTCCACTGCGTCGAATGTCCATGCTGCCAGTCCCCACTCAAGAAACGCTCGTTCGCAGAAAGACCCGGCGTCTCTCCGTCGAAATCCTGAAGAGCCCGTTGAAACGAGCAAGGCGCGAGAGCGTCGGGCGATTACCCCCAATCGCTGGACGCTCTCCGTTCCCTTGGTGCCGCCTCGGTCAGACCCGGCGCGACCCCCCGAGATTTGAAGCGCGAGGCCCGATCGCGTGATACCGGGCCTCGCGCGGTTCGGATCATCAGGTGAGGGCGTGGTGATCGTCCGCATGATGTTGGCCGGCGTCATGGTCCGAAGCGCCCGCATCGGCGCTGAGATCGTCGCCGAAGAATTGGGTCGTCGCCGTGACGAGAGCCGCATCCTCCGCATCCGGTGTCTCGGCCGGGGCAGCTTCGGCGCTCTCGATCGCGCTGAGAGCGGGGGCCGGCGCGGCGGCCTTGCTGCTCACGAGTGAATCGAGCCCGTACCATTTCTCTTCGCCGCGGAACCAGAAACCGTTAATTCCCTCGAGCTTGTCGGTGCCATAGGTCGGATGGCTCACGGTGACGGTGCCGTCGGCGTTTTGCTTGAAATCGTAATCCTGCGATTTCCCGTCATAGTCGACCTGGTCGTAGCCGGCGCCGCCATTGTAGACGTCGTCGCCCTTGCCGCCATAGAAGGTGTCGCGACCCTCGGTGCCGATGAAGCGGTCCGCCCCGTCGGTGCCCGCGACATAGCCGCCGGGCGCGTTGATGACATTGATCCCGCCATCGGTTCCGCCGCCATCGCCGGGTTCGCCGCCGCCATCGCCGGGCTCACCGTCACCGCCCCCGTCGCCGGGCTCCCCGCCGCCATCTGTCGGCGTCGTCGAGACGAGGTCGTCGAAGGCATACCATTTGCCTTCACCACGGAACCAGAAGCCGTTGATCCCCTCCAACGTGTCGGTCCCGTAGGTCGGATGGCTGACGGTCACCGAGCCGTCGGTGTTGCGGACGAAGCTATAATCGCTCGCCTTCCCGTCGTAATCGACCTGGTCGTAGCCGGCGCCGCCCTTGTAGACGTCGTCGCCTTTACCGCCATAGAAGGTGTCCTTGCCTCCCGTGCCGATGAAGAGATCGGCGCCATCGGTTCCCTCGACATAGCCGCCGGTGGCATTGATGACGTTGAAGTCGCCATCAGGCTCGCCGCCGCCGTCGATCGGAGCTTCCGCGGCGAGATCCTCGATCGGATACCACTTCTCCTCGCCCCGGAACCAGAAGCCGTCGATGCCGTCCAATGTGTCGGTGCCATAGGTCGGATGGGTGACGGTCACCGTGCCGTCGGCGTTGCGGACGAACTGGTAGTCGCTCGCCTTGCCGTCATAGTCGACCTGGTTGTAGTCGCCTTTGCCCTCATAGACGTCGTTGCCCTTGCCGCCGTAGAAGGTGTCCTTGCCCTCTGTCCCGATGAAGCGGTCCGCCCCGTCGGTACCGGCGACATAGCCGCCCGGCGCATTGATGACATTGACGTCGCCGCCGCCATCGCCTGGCTCGCCGCCGTCGTCTGCGAGTGCGCGGACCTCGTCGATCGTGTAGGTCTTGTCCTCCCCGAGGAAGCGGACTTCCTCGATCCGGGTCAGGCGCTTGGTCTCGCCACTCTCGTCGGTGAGAAGCACAGCGACATTGCTGATGATCTCGACGGTATAGTCTTTCGCAGATCCCGAAAGTTCGACGAGATCGTTTCCGTCGAGGCCATCATATTTGTCGTTGCCGGTGCTCGCGCCGAATCGATCGTCCTCGCTGGTGCCGATCAGGTTGTCGTCCTGGCCCGTGCCGGGGAAGAAGTTTCCGCTCGGCTCCTCGCCGCCTTCGGCCAGAGCCCGGACCTCCTCGATCGTGTAGCCCTTGTTCACGTCCGGGAAGAACACCGACTCGATATTGATGAGCGTCTTGACCGACGGATAGGGCGTCGTCGTGTCGGTCATGATGACCTTGTCGCCGTCGATCTTGATCTCGTAATTGGCGATCTTGCCGCCCATTTCGACCGTATCGGAGCCACCACGACCGTCGAAGCCGTCTCGTCCGGTGCTGGCCTTGAAGAGATCGTCGCCCTCTGTGCCCGTGAGGAATTCATCGGACGGCGAACCGGGGAACACCTGGCCTTCGTCCGTGCCACCGCCATCGACCGGGTCGACGCCGTCCTTGAGGTCAAAGCTCGTCACTTCGCCGATAAGCGGCGTGTCGCCCGGCCAGTTGGATTTGCCGAGGAATTCGTTCGCCCGGTCGATATCGGCCGGCACCGCGCCTTCGCCCTCGGCGACCAACTGGCCGTCCTTGTAGAGCCGCATATAGCCGGTCTCGTCGACCGTGGCCTTCCAGGTCGCGGTCTCGCCTTCAACGATCGCGTTCTCGGCGGTGATCGAATATTTGGTCTGTCCGATCAGGACCTCGAAGCGCATGTCGTCGCTGTTCTCGAACTGGCCGAGCCAGACATTGTCGCTGTCCGGGCCGTTACCGAAGTCGAAGACGCGCTGCCAGGCGCCGCCGTCGATATCGTCGAAGCGAACCGTCGCCTCGGCGGTGAAGGCGCCGTTGATGTCGGGATAGTCGGTCGGCGTCTCGCCCCCATCGTCGATCAGCGCCCGAACCTCGTCGATCGTGTAGGTTTTGTCCTCGCCGAGGAAGAGGACCTGTTCGATGCGGGTCAGGCTCTTGGTGGCGCCATTCACGTCGGTGAGACGGACTTCGTCGTCCCCGACGAGAGTAACGGTGTAATCGGCGGCAGAACCGGCGATCTCGACGATGTCGTTGCCGTCCTTGCCGTCATAGCTGTCACTGCCGGCGCTCGCCTTGAAGAGATCGGCGCCATCCGTGCCGACGAGAATGTCATCCCCGTCGGTGCCGGTGATGATCCCGTCGTCCGTGCCGCCGCCATCGACCGGGTCGACGCCGTCCTTGAGGTCAAAGCTCGTCACTTCGCCGATAAGCGGCGTGTCGCCCGGCCAGTTGGACTTGCCGAGGAATTCGTTCGCCCGGTCGATATCGGCCGGCACCGCGCCTTCACCCTCGGCGACCAACTGGCCGTCCTTGTAGAGCCGCATGAAGCCGGTCTCGTCGACCGTGGCCTTCCAGGTCGCGCTTTCCCCTTCGACGATCGCGTTCTCGGCGGTGATCGAGTATTTCGTCTGTCCGATCAGGACCTCGAAGCGCATGTCATCACTGTTCTCGAACTGGCCGAGCCAGACATTGTCGCTGTCCGGGCCATTGCCGAAGTCGAAGACGCGCTGCCAGGCGCCGCCGTCGATATCGTCGAAGCGAACCGTCGCTTCGGCGGTGAAGGCGCCGTTGATGTCCGGGTAGTCGGTCGGCGTCTCGCCGCCTCCGCCGTTGTCGCCTTCCTGGCTCGCCACTTCGTCGATCGTGTAGGTTTTGTCCTCGCCTTCAAAGCGGACTGATTCGATGTTCTTCAGCAGCGTGACCGCGCCGCTCGCGGCGGTCAGCGAGAGGGTTGGGGCCATGGCGCCCATGCCGCCCATATTGGCCATATCATGGGGCGTGCGGACCTCGACCGTATAATCGGCGAGGCTGCCGGCCATGACGGCGGTATCGGTTCCGGCGCCGCCATCGAGTATGTCGTTGCCGCCGCGCCCGGTCAGCCGATCGTCTCCGGCCCCGCCGCTCAACTCGTTGTTGCCGTCAGTGCCGGCGATGTTGTCGTTGCCGGCACCGCCGACGACATTCTCGAAATTCTTCACGATATTGGCGTCCGGCTGGCCCGTGGGCCCGGCCGTTCCGGCCGCCAGATCGACACTCCAGTCACCGGCGGGACGCGAGGCGGAATCAAGGCGCAGCGTGTCGTTGCCCGCGCCGCCATCGAGCGTGTCGTTCCCGGCGCTCGCATAGACCGCGTCGTTCCCGGCGCCGGCATCGACTACGTCGTTGCCGCCGAGCGGGTCGATCACGTCGTCGCCGGCCGTGCCGGTGATCATGTCGTCGCCATCCGTCGCGCCGAGATCATTGGTGATTTCGAGATTGCGCACCATGCCGCGCAGATAGCTGTCGGCAGGCCAGTTGGAGGCGCCGACGAAATTCTGGGTGCGTTCGACATCGACCGGCACGACGCCCTGGCCCCTTGCGACCTCCGTGCCGTTCTTGAAGAGCTGCATGAAGCCGGTCTCGTCGACCGAGACCTTCCAGGTCGCGATCTCGTTCTCGAGGATCGCGCCCGGCGCGGTGATGTTGAAGGTCTGGCCGTTCTGGATGATCTCGAAACGCATGTCCGTGCTGGACCCGACCTGTCCAAGCCAGATCTCGTCCTGAGCGGGGCCGTTGCCGAAATCGAAGACACGCTGATAGTTGCCGGCGTCGATATCGTCGTAGCGCGCTTCAACCGTCAGCTCGAAGGCGCCGTTGATCTGTTCGTCGTCGATATTGTAGATCGGATTGTTGGCTTCGAGCGGGCCGGTGTCGACCAGCGGCACCATGTCGATGCCCAGAAGGCTGGCCTTAGAGGGAACGCCCGCCTCGTCGACGGTGGTCAGCATCCACATGCCCGGCATCGCCGCGCCGCTCGTCGGCAGCTGAACCTTGATCGTCTGATCGTCGACGACCTCGAAGCTCAGCTTTTCGAAACGCAGATCGGAATTGCGCGCGTGGGTCATGGCGCCCGAGCGCAGCATCGTGACCATCGCGACATCCGAGGCGTCGTCGACCTTGATCTCGAAGCTGTCGCCGGTCGAGACATTCTTCGGCGCCGAGGTGATTTCGGGGCGGTCGGCGAGATTGCCGTTCTCGTCGAAGAGATAGGACGGCGTGAAGACCTCGGCATTGAGATTGGTGAGCGGACCCGGCGCGCCGCCGCCGCCCGAGAAGATCGTGCCGTCCGGCAGCATCAGCGCCGTCGAATGATAGAGCCGGGCGAGCGCCGCATCGGCCTGATAGACGACGGAGTTGTCGTCCGGATTCCAGATCGCGACGGCTTTCTGGGCGTCCTCGAGGATGTTGCCTTGGTCATAGGCGCTGCCGCCCCCGACGATCGCGATCCGGCCATCGGCGAGCGGCACGAAGCCGGCATCGGTGCGGGCGCTGTCGAGCTGGGCGACCTTTTCGAATTGCGGTTTCGATCCGGAAACGTCGATGGTCCACAGACCGCCATCATCGTCCGTCAGCATGATCTTGTCCTGCCGATACATGATCGACGAGTTCAGCGTGTAGGACTTGAAGGGAAGCGTGCCGATCTCCTGGACCGAACCGGTGCCTTCGGTCGTCATCCGGTACATCGTCTCGCCATCGGCTTCGATGACGACGACATCGCCCTTGCTGGTCGCAAAGGCGTGGGGATACCAATAATTGCCGTCCGTGCTCGTCATGGTCGAGCCATCGGGATTGGCCTTGAGATCGGGCATCTCCGCGCCGGTCAACTGACGAATGCCGGTCTCGTGGTTGTAGACTTCCGCGATCGTCGGGGTCTCGTAATTCTCGTCACGGCCGCCGACCATGAGGATTTCGCCGTTGGAGAGGGTTACGGTCGTGCCGTAATAGCGGCCATAAGCGAGATCGAAATTTGCGTCGCCGCCCTGCGCGTCCCGAATCTCCTGCTTCTCGTAGTCGAAGACGAGCACGTCCTGGCGACCGGTCAGCGCGCCATAGCCCGGCTCGCCATTATGATCGCCGCCCATGATGATCACATTGCCGGTCTTGGGATCGATCGCCATGTTCGAGCAGAAGATGTTCGTGCCCGTCGTGTTCTCCAGCGTGCGATGGGCGCCGGTTTCCGGGTCCCAAAGGTCGTAGACGAACTGGCCGCCCTGCATCCCTTGCTCGGTCGAGCCGAAGGACAGCACCTTTCCGTCGGGAAGCACGACCGAATGCAGCGGAATGATCGGCCATGACAAAATCGGGCCCCATTCGCCATTGCCTTCGATGTCGCGGATATCGGACTGAATCATGTCTGCGCCCTCAGGAGTCAAAAAGAATTGGGTTTATCCTGATGAATAGGCGTAAACAATTCTCCTGTGAGGGCAAGTTTATCGTCAAGGATTAGTTAATACTGACAAATCTAAATATAATACATCCTTGCGGAACACGATGAATATTCCCTTGCCGCCGCGGGGGCAGCGTCGCCTCTCCCTGGCATCGCTGCGGGCCTCGAACTGTCCGGCAATGGGTGTCTCGGGAAGACGTCGCGCTTGCGGGAACGCCGCGCTTCAGGCCACAAAAGAGACCGGGTGAGGCCGTCGCCCGAGTGATGCGAGAAGGCGGCCCAATTCGGGAGGACATGCCGTGCAAGCTCTGATGATGGACAGACCGCTTCTTGTTTCCGCGATCTTGGACCATGCGGCCGCCTACCACGGCGATACGGAGGTGGTGAGCGCGGAGGCCGGGGGGCGCCGATCGCGCACCACCTATGCGGCGCTGGCGCGCCGTGCCGCCCAGCTTGCCCATGCGCTCGACGAGATGCGCCTCGGCTCCGGGGACCGTGTGGCGACGCTTGCCTGGAACTCCGCCCGGCATCTCGAACTCTATTACGGGGTCGGTGGTTCGGGCCGCGTCTGCCACACGATCAATCCGCGCCTCTTCAAGGAACAGATCGCCTTCATCATCCAGCATGCCGAGGATCGCGCGCTCTTCGTGGAGCCGGGTTTTCTGCCGATTCTTGAGGCGATAGCAGACCAGCTTCCCAAGACTTGCCGCATCGTCGTACTCTGCGGGGCCGACGACTTGCCGACTTCGGAGACGTTGCCGGCTCTGACGGCTTATGAGGATCTCATCGTCGGGCGGCCCGAGGCCTATGACTGGCCGAGCCTCGACGAAAACACCGCCTGCGCCCTCTGCTACACGTCGGGCACGACGGGTGATCCCAAGGGCGTTCTGTATTCCCATCGTTCGACGGTGCTGCATGCCATGGCGATCGGCTGGCCAGATGCGCTCGGCGTCTCGGCGGCCGATACGGTCTGCCCGGTCGTGCCGATGTTCCACGTCAATGCCTGGGGGCTTCCCTACGCGGTGCCGATGATGGGCGCCAAGCTCGTCATGCCAGGACCCAATCTCGACGGGGCGAGCCTTGCTCGCCTGTTCGACGAGGAAGGTGTCACCATGTCGGCGGGTGTGCCGACGATCTGGATGGCGCTGACGGCGCATATGGAAAAGGAAGGGGCCCGCTTCCAAAAGTTGAAACGCGTCGCGGTAGGCGGCTCGGCGATGCCGCCGGCACTGACGAGCCGGATGAACGCACTCGGGGTCGAGGTCCGTCATGCCTGGGGCATGACCGAGACGAGCCCGGTGGGGCTGGCTTCGGCGCCGAAAGCCAAACATGCGGGACATTCGGATGAGGAGCGTCTGGCGCTCGTTGCCAAGCAAGGGCGCCCGCTCTTTGGAATGGAGTTCCGCGTCGAAGGCGCCGATGGTGGAGACGTGGCGCGCGACGGCAAGAGCTTTGGCGCGCTTCTGGTGCGCGGACCGTGGGTCGCCAGCCGCTATTTCGGTCGCGATGCCGAGAGCCCGAACTTCCGCCCGGATGGTTGGTTCGAGACCGGTGACGTCGTGACCATGGACGCCGACGGCTATGTCCAGATCGTCGACCGAACCAAGGACGTGGTGAAATCGGGCGGGGAGTGGATCTCGTCGATCGACCTCGAGAACATCGCCGTTGGCCATCCGGCGGTTGCCGAAGCGGCAGTGGTAGCGCGGGCCGACGAGAAATGGGGCGAACGCCCGGTCCTGTTCCTCGTCTTGAAGCCCGGCACCGAGAAGCCCGGCGTCGAAGACATCAAGGCCTTCTATGACGGCAAGGTCGCCCGCTGGTGCGTGCCCGACGATGTGCGTTTTGTCGACGATCTGCCTCATACGGCGACGGGTAAGCTACGAAAGACGGATATTCGCAAGCTGGTTTGACGTGGCGCGATGGGCCACTTGATGGCCTTGTGGAATGATCGTTCGATTTTGTGAAAATCTGCGAGAACGATCGCTTGGGCCGCATCGATAAGGCTTAGCGACGAGGGAGGACATGAAACGCCAATGACCGACAGCATCTATGAGCGCGACCTCGACAAATGCGGCGCCAACTACGCCGCGCTGACGCCGATCAGCTTCGTCGAGCGTAGCGCCGCGATCTATCCGCGCCGCACGGCCATCGTCCATGGCGAGCGTCGCATCAGCTGGGCCGAGACTTTCACCCGCATGAGGAAGGCCGCGAACGCGCTCGCCAGACGCGGCGTCGGGATCGGCGACACGGTTTCGGTCGTCGCGGCCAATGTGCCGGAGATGTTCGAGCTTCATTTCGCCGTGCCGATGACCGGCGCCGTGCTCAACACCATCAATACGCGGCTCGATGCCGCGACGATCGGCTTCATTCTCGGCCATGCCGAGGCCAAGGTGCTCATCGTCGATCCCGAATTTTCCTCCGTCGCGAAGAAGGCGCTGGAGACGGCCGGTCGAAAGGACATCCTCGTCATCGATATCGAGGATGCGGTCTATACGGGTGAGGGCGGACGCATCGGGTCGCTGACCTATGACGAGCTTCTCGCCGAGGGCGATCCGGACGCCTCTTATGTCAAACCCGAGGACGAATGGGCGGCGATCAGCCTCAACTATACATCGGGGACCACAGGCAATCCGAAAGGCGTCGTCTATCACCATCGCGGCGCCTATCTGAACGCCTTGTCCAACGCCATCGATTGGCAGATGGGCCTCCATCCGGTCTATCTCTGGACCCTGCCGATGTTCCACTGCAATGGCTGGTGCTACCCCTGGACCCTTGCGGCGGTCTCGGGAACGGCGGTGTGCCTGCGCGCCGTGCGCGATCAGACCGTTCTCGATCTGATGCGCCAGGAACAGGTCACCCATTTCTGCGGCGCACCGATTGTTCTTAACACGCTGGCGAGCGCACCGGACGAGATGAAGAAGGGGCTGCCCAAGCCGATCCACGCCATGACCGCCGGGGCGCCTCCGCCCGCCGCCGTCATCAAGCGGGTGGAGGCGATGGGGATCTCCGTGACCCACGCCTATGGTCTCACCGAGACCTATGGACCAGCCGTCGTCTGCGCCTGGCAGGAGGAATGGAACGACCTGCCCGAGGACGAGCGCGCCGCGATCAAGGCGCGCCAGGGCGTGCGCTACACCGTGCTCGACGGGCTGATGGTTGCCGACCCCGAAACCATGGAGCCGGTTCCGGCCGATGGCGAAACGATCGGCGAGATCTTCATGCGCGGCAACAATGTCATGCGCGGCTATCTGAAGAACCCGGATGCGACAACCAAGGCCTTTCGCGGCGGGTGGTTCGCCTCCGGCGATCTCGCCGTCATGCACCCCGACCTTTATGTGGAAATCAAGGATCGCTCGAAGGACATCATCATCTCCGGCGGTGAGAACATCTCGTCAATCGAGGTGGAGGGCATCCTCTACAAGCACCCGAAAATCGCCGAAGCGGCCGTCGTCGCGCGCCCGGACGAAAAATGGGGAGAAAGTCCCTGTGCCTTCGTCGTGGCGCGGCCCGGCGAGAGCTTGAGCAAGGAGGAAGTCATCGCCTTCTGCCGGGAGAACATGGCCCGTTTCAAGGTCCCGAAAACCATCGTCTTCGGTGAACTTCCCAAAACCTCGACGGGCAAGATTCAGAAGTTTCTCCTGCGGGAACAGGCGCGTTCGATCGGAACCGAAAGCTGATCCGCGCGTCCTGAGGAAGGGGGGCGTGATAGCGTCTCCTCCTTCCCACGCAATTTGGCTAAATGGGAGCTGTTACATCTGAAACGAGCGCTCTTGCATTTTATGGTAACGCCATCATCAAGAGCGCTGACATGATATCGTAAGTACAATTACGATTCTGTTTTTGATTTTCGCTGTCATGTTATATTGCAGGGGGTGGAACTCGGCGATGAGCCGAGTCTCGTCAATCTTTCGGCGAACGGGCGTCAAGACCCGTCGCTTCATCACCAGAGGGTGGTCCGCGCGCAAGACCCGGGCGCGACGCCACCTGGACACGACACCTCTCGCGTCATTTGTTCCTGCGCGAAACATTCGAAAGGATGCACATTGTCGAACGACAAGCATCTGCGGCTCGACGACCAGCTTTGCTTCGCTCTCTATGCGGCGACCAATGCGGTGACGCGCAGCTATGCGCCGCTGCTCAAGGCCATCGATCTCACCTATCCGCAATATCTGGTGATGCTCGTTCTTTGGCAGGACGGAGCCTCAACCTCCGGATCGATTGCCCGGCGGCTGAAACTGGCGCCCCATTCGATCACCCCGCTTCTCGACAAGCTGGAGCGGGCGGGCTTCGTGGAGCGCCAGCGCGATCAGGCGGATCGCCGCGTCGTTCATGTTCTTCTCAGCGAGCGGGGACGGGCGCTCGAGTCCGCCGCCGCCGACGCTCAGTCGGTCGTCGAATGTCAGACGGGACTCGACGATGTCACGCTTCCCGCTCTGCGCGAAGAACTGATGCGGCTCGTCAATCGCATGGAGGCCGAGGACGAGACGCAAGCGAATGCGGTTCAGACCCCGGAGACCGTCTGATACGGCATCCAGCTGATCAGGCCGATGCCCCGCGCGGCGCCTGAGCGTGTTGAAACTCGTCATCGCGAAGCAATCGAACGAATTTTGTCTGAGACTCTCTTCGGCCGGGCTCTTCATGGCCCGTCGCGGAGACGTCTCTTGCGTTGCGCGTCTCAAGCACGGCGAGTAATCAGCCCGCCGCCACCCACAATGTCAGGATCACCGTCGGCGGCATGACGATGGCGCCGATCCGCAGGAAGTCGAGGGCCCGGAAGGACAGGCCCTCGCGCCTCAGGGCGAGAAGCCAGAGGATCGTCGCCAGTGATCCCGTCACCGACAAGTTCGGCCCGAGATCGATGCCGATCAGAATGGCGTCGGTGATCTCGCGGGACGTATCGCCCGAGGCGACCACATGGCCGGCGAGAAGGCCGAGCGGCAGATTGTTGGTCAGATTGGTCAAGACCGCGACGATCGCGCCAACAAGCGGTGCGGAGAACGCGCCGGCACTGTCCTTGAGATCGCCGAGCCAGGAAACGAGCTGCGTTTCCAGGCCGATCTGATCGAGCGCCTCGACGATCACGAACAGCCCTGCCACGAGGATGAGCGTCGTCCAGGAAATGCCGGCAAGGGCCGGCAGCGGGCTTTTGCGCTTTACGATCGAGACAAGGGCGAGAGTCGCTAGACCGGCCAGGGCGGTCGGCAGGCCGAGTGCGACGTCGAGAGCGGAGGCGGTCATCAGGACGGCGATCGCGGCGACCAGGCCGAAAGCGGCTATTTGGGCGCCTGACGTCAAAGGCTGACCGGGAGCGTCGTTTCGGACCGTGCCGAAGAGACGGCGCCTCTGAGTGAGAGCCAGAAGAGCGAATGTCGCGGCGATCGCGACCGCGGATGGCCAGGCGAAGCGCGCGAGCCATTCGCCGAGCGGCGGCATCTGATCGCCGAAGATGACGATATTGGCGGGATTGGAAATCGGCAGAACGAAGGAAGCGGCATTGGCGACGAAGGCGCAGATCAGAAGATAAGGGATCGGATCTTCCGCTTCGGCCGCCCGCACCACGGCGATCACCGCCGGCGTCAGGACAACGGCCGTCGCATCATTGGACAGAAAGACGGTCACCAATGTGCCGACGAGATAGACGAAGACGAACAGGCGCCAGGGTGAGCCGTCGGCCAAACGGCAAGCGAGGCCTGCAAGCCAGGTGAAGAGGCCTTCTTTTCGCGCGATTTCGGCCAAGAGCATCATGCCGGCCAGGAACAGATAGACGTCGGTGCCTTCGAAAATGCCCTCGATCGCAAGGGATGGCGTCAAAAGCCCGGTCGCCACGAGCGCGATGGCCCCGACCAGCGCGAAGATCCATTCCGGCCAGCCGAAGGGGCGGAAGATGACACCCCCAACGGCGAGCGCCGAAATCAGACCAATACCGATGCTCATCGATGAATG
The DNA here is from genome assembly GCF_900176465.1 of Fulvimarina manganoxydans. Lineage (GTDB taxonomy): Bacteria > Pseudomonadota > Alphaproteobacteria > Rhizobiales > Rhizobiaceae > Fulvimarina > Fulvimarina manganoxydans. Next base: position 23,160 of record NZ_FWXR01000014.1, on the reverse strand, counting down.
CCCAATCGCTCAGAGAGACGCGGTCTCGCCGCCGCTCGTCTCGCGCTCCCGCCGCCCATCGCCATCTGGCTTGGCGAACATCGCTCCGCAGACGATCCAAAGACAAAGCGCCGGAACCGCAAAGAGGCCGAGCGTGACGAAGGCCGTGCTATACCCGAATGTGGAGGCGATGTATCCGCCCACCGACGGGCTGAGCGAGGCGCCGATCCCTTGAACGGTCATGACCGCGCCGAAGGCAACATTGACGCGGCCCGTGCCGCGCATGATCTGGGCGACGAGGCCTGGCACCGCGACGCCAAGAAGGCCTGCCCCGACGCCGTCGAGCACCTGGACGGGAACCAGTGAGTAGAGATCGCCCCAGAGCCCAGCGATCAGCCCCCTGATCGGCAGCGCGACCAAGGCCGCCAGAAGCACGAGGAAATAGCCTCTTGCGCGCGCAATCCTCGAGGCGACGAGCGCCAGGGGGATCATGGTCAATTGGGCGATGATGATGGTGGCGGCCGTATAGGCGGCCGGATCGACCGATCCGTCCGAGGCGACGCGCAGGCCGAGCAGCGGCAGGAGACCGCCATTGCCGAGATGGAACATCATCAAGCAGGCGGCGAGAACGAGCAGCCGCCGGTTTCGCAGAAGCGTCTTCAGACCCTCGGGGGCCGAGCCCTTCTCCTGGCTGCCTGTTTCGAGGCCGCGCGCCACCTCGTGATCGATATCGCTGGGGCGGATCAGGGCGAGGGCGACGAGCGAGCCGACCGCCATGATCGTCATCAGGACGAACACCGCCGGGAGCCCATACCAATAGCCGAACAGTCCCGAGAGGGCGGCGGCCACGACATTGCCGCCATGGTTCCAGGCCTCGTTGCGCCCGAGCTGGAAGGCAAGGCCCGCCTGACCGACGAGACCGAGCGTCAGGGCCGCGATCGCCGGACCGATGGCCGCGCCCGCAATGCCGGTGGCGATCTGGGAGGCGGCCACCATCGGCACGGTCGGGACGAAGAGGATGAGGAGCGAGGCGAGGATGGCAAGCACCGCGCAGACGGCCACCATCGCCCGCTTGGCGCGGGTCGCGTCAGCAAGCGCTCCGAGCGGCGTCGTGGCGAGCATGCCGGCAATGCCGCCGACCGTCATGACATAGCCGATTGTTGCCGCGCTCCATCCCTGGCCGATGAGGAAGACGCCGAGAAAAGGGCCGAGCCCGTCACGAACATCGGCGAGAAAGAAGTTCAAAGCACCGAGCGCCCGCACCGATCGGCTGGGCGAAGCCGTCTCGGCGGTTGCCTCGTTCATCATGGCAGTGGACATATCCAATCATCCTTGAACCGAGGCGTCGCCTTCGTCGTCGGGCGTGCGGCGGCGGCGACGATGGTGCTTTCGGCGGGAGCCGAACGTCGATCGCCCTTTCGGCTGGCCGCGATGCGCCCTTGGTCTTTCGAACTCAGAACACGCTCGCAGCTCCAGGGCGAGCCCGCGCCTCGGCGGCCAAGAGGGAACCGCCGATGCCCAAACCGCGCCAACCGCGCCGCAGCAATAATGCGGAACAGCCGGATTGGTTCGCCGGCTATGATTGCGATTTGAAATGAATGGCGGGCGGGCGGACACCACGCGCCAAGCGACTAGGCTGCTTCAGAGCTCGTTGGGATGAATGGTGCCCCTGGCCGGGATCGAACCAGCACTCCTTGCGGAACACGATTTTGAGTCGCGCGCGTCTACCAATTCCGCCACAGGGGCCCGACGTTCGAAAACGTCAAGTCGCGCCGGACTATACCGGCGAGGGGCCTTCGGTCAATGGCGTTCCTTGCAGATCGCGACGACATCGAACCGACCCGTATTCGCCGCGCGGTCGTCCACGTTCATCAGAGGCATGGCCTGCGAAAGCCGGTTGGGGTATCAGGGCGCGCCGACGAACCGGCCTCACCCGATGTTTTGCGATTGCGGGCCTGGGGGCGGGCAATATCGAAGACGCGTTGGAACGTTCCCCGCGTCCCACGAGAAACAGGGACACCGGCTATGCTGCGCCGCCTCTATGACTGGGTGATGTCGCTCGCTGCGACGCGTCACGCCGAACGGGCGCTCGCCTTCGTCTCCTTCATCGAAAGCTCCATCTTCCCCATCCCGCCGGATGCGCTGCTTATCCCGATGGTGCTGGCGGATCGGCGCAAATGGTTCCGAATCGCGCTGATCTGCACGATCGCAAGCGTTCTGGGCGCCTATCTCGGCTATGCGATCGGCGCCTTCTTCTTCGATCTGATCGGGCGTCCTATCTTGGAGCTTTATGGCAAGGCCGACGCTTTTGCTGAAATGAGCGCGCGCTACAATGAGTGGGGCGGCTGGGCGGTCCTCTTCGCCGCTTTGACGCCCTTTCCCTACAAGGTTTTGACGATCTTTTCGGGCGTGACCGGGTTGAATTTGCTGGTCTTCACCATCGTCTCGATCGTCGGCCGGGCGGGTCGCTTCTTTCTGGTCGCCTATCTCCTCAAGCGCTTCGGCGCGCCGATCCAGAGCTTCATCGAGCGCCGGCTCGGTCTCCTTTTTACCCTTTTCATGGTCCTACTGATCGGCGGCTTCGTCGCCCTGCGCTATCTGGTCTGATCACCGAAGAGCGCGCTTGTTGCCGTTCGCTCCATGAGGTCCCGATGTCTGTTTCCTTCCTCGCCCGTCCCGTCGGCTTTCGCCAAAGCGCGGCGGCGATCGCGCTTCTCATCGGCACCACCCTCACCGTCGGTGGGGCGCTGCTCTTCGAGCATGTGGGCGGCTATATGCCTTGCGCGCTTTGCCTGACCGAACGCATCCCGTATTATGTGGCCATTCCCGTCGCGCTCATCGCCGCGATCGCGGCCGCCGGACGGGCGCGCCCGCCCCTTGTTCGGCTCCTCCTCCTCTTACTCGGCGTGATCATGCTGATCTCGCTGGGGCTCGGCGTCTATCACGCAGGCGTCGAATGGGGATATTGGCCAGGGCCGACCGGATGCTCCACCAGCGGCAATGCCGATCTTCTCAGCAACGATCTCCTCGGCGCGATCGACCGGGTTCGCGCTCCGTCCTGCAACGAGGCGGCCGGTCGCTTCCTCGGCCTCTCTTTCGCTGGCTGGAACGCGCTTGCCTCGGCCATTCTCGCCGCCATCGCCCTGCGCGCCAGCGTCGCCAAGGCCGATCGGTTCGCCTGAGCGCCGGGATTTAAATCGGGCTGCCGCCCGAACCCGCCTGGAGGCTCGGCCTCCAGACCTTCAGTGTCTTTCATCATCGAGTGGGACGGGGGCACACCCCCGTCCCACTCGATGAAAAAACGGATGGGTTTGGGTAGCTCTGCTTCTCAAGCAGGGGATCGGGGGCGGCAGCCCCCGATTTGACCCTCCGCCCTCTTAAGCCGCCCGCACGGTCGTCGGCTTGACGCCGCCGGCCAAGATCAGGATGGCGACGACGGCCGCGCCGACGAGATCGCTGACGAGGCCGGGGAAGATGAGCGCAAGCGCTCCGATCAGCGCCAGGACCCGCGCCCAGGCGGGCAGCGGGCCGCGGAAATAGCCCTCGATCGCCGCTGCCAGGAGCAGAACGCCGGTCACGCTGGTGACGATGACCCAGATGATGTTGGTCACCGTCGCATCGATCATCAGCATCGAATGGGCGAAGACGAACATGTAGGGCACGACGAAGCCCGCAATGGCGAGTTTCATTGCCTGAACGCCGGTGGCGTTGGGATTGCCGCCCGAAATGCCGGCGCCGGCATAGGCCGCGAGCGCGACCGGCGGCGTCAGATTGGCGAAGATGCCGAAATAGAAGACGAACATATGGGCGACGAAGATCGCCGTCTCGTTGGAGCCGGCGAGTTCGCGAAAGAGCGGCAGGCTGAGGAGGATCGGCGCTGCCATGGTGGAAGTGATGATGTAGGTGGGGATCGAGGGCAGGCCCATGCCGAGCACGATCGAGGCGATCATGGTCAGGACGAGGGTCACCACCAGCTGAAGCGTCGGATAGGGGATCGTGCTGCCGAGATCGACTACCGCGTCGGCGGCTTCGAGCGCGATGCCGGTGAGGGTCGCAACGCCCACGATGACGCCGACGGCGCCACAAGCGATGCCGACCGGGATCGATTCGCGCACGCCGTTCGCCATTGCGTCGCGGCAGCTGGCGAAATCCATCTCCTCATGCATCGGGCCGATGCGGCGCCGCGCGAAATTGACGACGATCGGGATGACGATCATCGCGAAAAGCTGCCAGCGGCCCGAAGGCAGGTTCGGCAAGTCGCGGGCCTCGACGATCGCCCAGATCTGCGGCTCGACGACGAGTGCGGCGAAAACGATGCCGGAGACAGCGACGACGGCTGGCGTTCCGCAGACGAGAACCGTCGCTGCAATCGACCAGAAGGCGGCGAAGAAGGGCGCGTAGCCCTGATAGAGAAGCCAGAGCAGAACGGCCATCGGCACGAGAAGATGGCCGCGTTCGGCCATGACCTGGCGCACCGGCGTCAATTCGGAGCGCGGGATGCCCTGAAGCCCGTTTCGAAGGGCTCTGAGATGAACCTGGGCCAGGACGCCCACATAGAAAAGCAGCGCCGGGATGATGCCGGCGAGAATGACCTGCGTGTAGGGGACCGCGAGCACCTCGGCCATGATGAAGGCGGCGGCGCCCATGATCGGCGGCAGGATCTGCCCGCCGACCGAGGCTGCGGCCTCCACGGCGCCGGCGAAGTTCGGCTTGTAGCCGGTCTTCTTCATCAAGGGGATGGTGAAGGCGCCCGTGGTCACGACATTGGCGATGGCCGAACCGTTGATCGAGCCGAGAAAGCCCGAGGCGATCACCGCGACCTTGGCCGGTCCGCCCTTGGAATGGCCGGCAATGGCGAGGGCCATATCGTTGAAGAGCTGGCCGAGGCCCGATTTGCCGAGAAAGGCGCCGAACAGGATGAAGAGGATGATGTAGCTCGCCGAAACCCCGATCGCGGTGCCGAGCAGGCCTTCGGTGATGAAGACGAGATGGCTCATCACCTGGCGAATCGTCGCGAGCACGATCGCTTGGTTCAGATCGTTGTAGAAGGAGAGCTTGGCCCAGAAGCCATAGGCGAAGAAGATGAGAGCGAGGATCGTCAGGCCCCAGCCGGTGACGCGTCGCGCGGCATCGATGACGAGAGCGACCGCGACGATGCCGATGACGGCGTCGGTCAGGGTGATGCGCCCGCCCGAGGCGATCACGCGGTCGGAGACGAAAAGCATGTAAAGGCCGATGCCGAAGGCCATGGCGGCGAGGACCGCGTCCATGATCGGCAGGCGATCGCGCGCCCCGCTCCGCGTTGCTGGATAAAGGACGAAGGTCAGGCCGAGCAGGGTGTAGAGGTGGATCGAACGCTGGTCGATGTCGATCAGCGGGCCGGAGACCGACGTGTAGAGATGGAAGAGGGCGAGAGCGACGGCGACACTCGTGACGAAGAGCGCGATCGGCTTGGGCAGCGCGTGCCGATAAGCGCTTTCCTTGTCGTATTTTTCCAATAGCTCACGATCGAGGGGCGCGTCGGCTGTCGGGGCACTCTTGGCGTCGGTCATGGGCCTTACCGTTGGAGAGGGGCGGTGGCGGAGGATGGATCGGCGTCCGGGCAGTTGGCGGGCGGCTGATCGGATGTCGTGCGAAATGTCAGGAGATGGGGCTGTCCATCCGGCGTCAGGGAGAGGGTGCGACCGGCAAGGCTCAAGCGATATTTCTGCCTCGGCGTTGCCAGGATCGCCAGAGGATCGACGTCGCGATCGATGCCTTCCATGACCACCCAGCCATCCTCCAGCCGGGTCGTCTGGCCGGCATCGGCGGGAACGCCGGCGCCGAAGGTCTTGAAGCGGGTGGCGACGACCTCGATGCTGCCATCCGCCTCGATCTCGAAGACCTCCTGCCAGTCTTCCATCTCGACCGAATGGACCCAGGACAAGGTGAAGCGATCACCCGTTTGAACGGGAAAGCAAAGAAGGGGCGTTTCCGCCTCGGCGATGACGAGGTGTTGGGCGTTTTGGGTGCGACCGGCTTCGCCGGGATCGACGGGAGAAGCCGCACCCGCGGCTGCGGCCGCCCAGAAGAAGGCGGCCGCAACGACGATGAGGGAAGGGCGCATGGTCCGCCCGATCCTGTTCAAGCTTACTGGCTCGAGGTCTCGCCGCCTTCGACCGTCTTGTAGAATTCGGCCGCGCCGGGATGAACGGGAGCCACGAGACCCTTATCCATCGTGGCCGGGTCGAACTGGGTCAGGGCGCCGACCGAGACATTGCCGGACTTCAGATAGGCGTAGAACTTCTCGGCGAGCTGTTCGGCCACCGTGTCGTCGAGCGACCCGGGCACCACGAGCATGTTGCGGATAGCGACCGTATCGAGCGTGTTCTGAAGGTCGTAGGCATCCGCCTTGCCGGCCGGAATCTCGTAGGATTCGTAATAGGGATAGGCGGCGAGAAGCTTCTCGGCGACCTCGCCGTCAACAGGGACGAAAGTGATGTCGTTCGTCTGCATGAGGCCGGTGATCGAGGAGTTCGGCACGCCGGAGGTGAAGAAGGCGGCGTCGAGATTGCCGTTGCTCATATCGGTGACTGAATCGGCATAGCCGGTGTTGGAGACACGGGCGAGGTCGTCATAGGTCATGCCGGCCGCTTCCAGCACCTTCTGGGCGCTCTGCTCGACGCCCGAGCCGACCTTGCCGACGCCGACGCGCTTGCCCTTGAGATCGGCGACGGTCTTGATGCCGCTATCGGCGGTCGCGACGATCTGGACGACATTCGGATAGAGCCCGGCGATCGCCTTGAGATCGACCTTGTTGCCCTCGAACTGGCCTTTGCCCTCGACAGCGTCATAGGCGACGTCGCTCATGACGATGGCGACCTGGTTCAGCCCATCCTGGATGTTCTGGATGTTGGCGACCGACGCGCCGGTGGAGACGACCTGCACGTCGCCAATCGCGTCGCTGTCCTCGAAGACGCGCTTCAGGGCGCCGCCGATCGGATAATAGCTGCCGGATGTACCGCCCGTGCCGAAGATGAGATTGGTCTCCTGAGCCTTGGCGGCCTGAGGCGCGCCTGCCGCGAGCGACAGCGCCAGGCCTGCGGCGAAAGCCATAGGCAAAGTGCGAAACGACTTGATGAGGTTCATGTTATGCGCCTCCCGAATGCGCTAGTTATGTCCGAGGGGGAGCATACCGATTGTCCGGCCAGGTGCAACGACTGGCTGCCGGGGTGTCCATGTCGAATCAGGCGGGCGTCGTGACGAAGCGCGCCGAAAGGGAATGAAGAAGAGAGGCCGGTTTGGACGTTTTCTTTGCCAGGGAGCAGCTCGCTCATCGACCCGTACAGTATGGCGTTCACGGGCGACTGGTGCGCCCGCTTGAAAATCCCGAACGAGCCGAGACGCTGATCGAGCGCCTTACGGACCTCGGGCTTTCCGTTGCCGAGCCGCGCGATTGCGGTCGCTCCATGATCGAGGCGGTTCACGCCGATCACTATGTGACCTTCCTGGAAACAGCCTTTGAGCGCTTCCGGGCTTTGCCCAATGCCGGGCCGGAGGTCTTGCCGAACGTCCATCCCTATTCGACGCCCGCCGCCCATCTCGCCGCGCGGCCGGCTCCTCGCACGACCGGCATCCTCGGCCAGGCCGGATGGTATATCGGCGATCTCTCCTGCGCCATGGGCGAGGGGACCTATCGGGCAGCCTATCATTCGGCGATGAGCGCAGCCTCGGCCGCCGAAACGGTCGCCGAAGGCGTTGGCTCGGCCTTCGCGCTGTGCCGCCCTCCGGGCCATCACGCCTATGCCGATCGCGCGACCGGCTTCTGCTTCTTCAACAATGCGGCGATCGCCGCGCAAAGGCTGCGGAAGACCTTTTCCAAGGTTGCGATCATCGACTTCGACACCCATCACGGTGACGGCACGCAGGCGATCTTCTATCGGCGCAGCGATGTCTTCGTGGGCTCGGTCCATACGGACCCGACCAGCTACTATCCCCATTATTACGGCTATGCGGACGAGCGCGGCGAAGGAGAGGGCGAGGGCTTCAACTTCAATTTGCCTCTCGCCACAGGGTCCGGGGACGACGACTATGTCTCCGCCGTCACCGAGCTCCTCTCAGCCGCAAAGCGCTTCGGTGCCGAGGCGCTCGTCGTCTCAGCCGGCTGGGACGCCCATCGCGACGATCCGCTGTCGCGTCTGAACGTCTCGAGCGAAGCCTATCCGCGCATCGGCGAGATCTTCGGGAAAGCCGGCTTGCCGACGGTCATCGTGCAGGAAGGTGGCTATTCCCTCGTCGCCGTCGCCGAATGCGCCCCGGCTTTCACAGAGGCTTTCCTGTCGAACGCTTGATTCAGGTGGCGGGGCGGTCAGGGCCGCCCTTTCACCGATGGCGACCGAAGCGCAGGTCCTCGACGATCGAGGCGCCGGCACCGAGGCGGATCTTGTAGACCTGATAATTCTCCATGATGCGCTGAACATAGGCGCGCGTCTCGGTGAAGGGGATGCGCTCGACCCAGTCGACGACCTCGTCGATCGGCTTGCCGCGCGGATCGCCAAAGCGCTCGATCCATTCCTTCGCCCGGCGCGGACCGGCATTATAGGCCGCGAAGGTCAGGACGTAGGAGCCGTCGAAATTCTCGATCTGCTCGCCGAGAAAGCGCGCGCCAAGGGTGGCGTTATAAGCCGGGTCGGCGGTGAGGCGCGACTGGCTGTAGGGCAGGCCCGCCCGCCGCGCGACCTGCTGGGCCGTGCCGGGCATGAGCTGCAGGAGACCGAGCGCGCCGGCGCCCGATCGTGCCTTCGGATTGAAAGCGCTTTCCTGGCGCGCGATCGCATAAGCGAGTGCCTTGCCGGCTGCCGAGATCTCCGCGCTTGCCGGAATGACGCCGACGGGGAAGGCGAGCGCCGGCGCGTCGACGCCTCGCCAATAAGCAAGCTTGCCGACGGTGAGGGACAGATGATGGTCGCCGCGCCGCTCGGCCATGACCGAGAGCATCGCGAGCTCGCCGGGGCTCTGCAATTCGTCGCCGAGCGCGCGGTAAAGAATGTCGGCGCGCCAGTCCGAGCCGATCGATTCAAGGCGGCGGATCGCCTGCACGGCCTCGCGCGATTCGAAGCGGCGCCGCTCCGCATCGCTCGGGCTCGGAAAGGCGATCGAGCCCGGCGCGCGGCCGAGCTTGGCGGCGGAAAGCTGACCGTAATAGGTCGTCGAATGTTGGGCGGCTGAGGCGTAATAGCTCGCCGCATTGCCGCCGCCGCCGGCTTCCGCCGCTCGGCCGAGCCAGTAATAGCCGCGCGAGACGGAAATCGGCTTGGACGAGACCTTCAGGATATTGGCGAAATGGCTGTGGGCCGTGCGCGGATCGTTGAGGAAGCGAAGCGCGATCCAGCCGGCGTGAAATTCGGCCTCGGCGCGCTCCACGTCGTCCTTGGCCGAATGGCCAGCCGCGATCTTGTAGGCGAGCTGCGGCTTGCCAATGTCGAGGAGGTCGCGGGCGAGAATCCGCCGCTCGTTCCACCAGGCGTCCGGATCGATCAGCTTGGCCGGATCGCGCGTCGTATCGAGAACGATCCCGGCGGCCTCCGAGACGCGGCCCGCCTTGCGGGCGCTTTCGGCGAGAGCGAAGCGATAGCTGACGCCGCGCTGGTTCGCCGGCACCTGATTGAGGAGCGAGCCCGCATTGGACTGGCCGCGAATTGCGGCCGTGCGCGCCTTGAAGAGGGTCGTCGCGCCGGCCCGTCCCGCCTGACGCTCGGCATCGCTGATACGATCGGCATAGAGAAACATCTCCATGCGATGGAGATGATCGTCGCGCGTCAGCAGCGTCTCGAAATTCTTCAGAACTGCCCGTTCTGTGGCGACGTCCATCCGCTCTGTGCGCCAGAGTTTGGAGATGAGCGCTTTGGCGTTACCCGCCTGTCCGGCCTGGATATAGGCGCGGGCCAGCGCCATCGTGCCTTCCGGGCTTTCCGGCGCGCCGCTTCCGAATGCGGAGATGACGGCCTGGGCCGGCCGGCCTTCGCGCCAAAGCGCCTTCTCGCTGTTGATCCGAAGACGCTTCATGCCCGGCCAACCGGACAGTTCGGCCGCCGCCGAAGCGATCTCGACCGAGGGCACGTCGTCGGCGCCCGACAGCGCGATCGCCCAGGTCAGGATCTTTCGGTCGAGCGAACCGGGTCTCAGCCCCTCGCGGATGCGGCGCGCCTTGGTCTCGTCCCGGTCGGAAAGCGCCTGAAGCCCTTCCTTCAATTCGCCCCGCATCGGCGCGACGGCGGTGTTGCGCATGCCGGTCGCCGCGATCGAGGCGGTGAACGCCCCGGCCGAGGACGGCAGGTCCGGCGCAGAGCGGCTGACGAGCGGATTGGCGGGTGCCGTTACCTTGCGCCCGAAGCGCCAGGGATCGAGATCGTTGCCGATCGGCTCGCTGGTGCGAGACGCCGCGGCGTTCGAGGTCTGGACGGGTGTCGGCGCGGCATAGAGCGGCGCCCCGCCATTGGGGCGCGGGCGCGGCATCGGCCCGGCGTCAGGCAGCAGGGAAGAGGCAAGGCTCGTCCCCGGCGACCCGATCAGGATGGAGGCCGACAGGATCGCGAGGATGCAGCGTGTGGCAGAGCGTGTCATGGATCAGCAGAACTCGTTTCCGGACTTTTCCGCAACGCCGCCGGGCCCGAAACGCCGTCATCGCACCCGGGGCCTTTCAAAGGCTCGCCACGGCGCGACGGATACGGCCAATTCCGAGAACGGGACCGGCATGATGGTTTCGAAAGTCTCACACGATCAGCCTTAAGGCTTCGTTTCCAACAACGGGGACATCGCTGCCTAGGTGATGCGGATCCCGTGCGACACCCTGCGCCGAAACCCTGTTTTGTCGGCCTTCCCACCATTGGCAAGCGCCTTTTCAGGGTATATCGCGGTTCTTCGTCAAGAATTGGGAAGGCCGTCTTCGATATGAATCGGTCCCTTGGTGGGACGAGGACGGGAAAGTGCGAGGCGATATGTTCAAGGGTTCGATTCCGGCGCTGGTGACGCCGTTCGACGAGACGGGAGCGTTGGACGAGGCCGGTTATCGGGACTTCGTCGAATGGCAGATTGGCGAGGGATCGCATGGCGTGGTGCCGGTCGGCACGACCGGCGAGTCGCCGACGTTGACCCATGACGAGCACAAGCGGGCTGTCGAGATCTGTGTCGAGACCGTGAACAAGCGCATTCCAGTGATTGCCGGCGCTGGCTCCAACAACACGGCCGAAGCGATCGATCTTGCCCGTTTCGCCGAGAGCGCCGGGGCCGACGGTCTCCTCGTCGTCACGCCCTATTACAACAAGCCGAACCAGCGCGGCCTCTACGCCCATTATGCCGCGATCGCCAAGGCGGTCTCGCTGCCGATCATCATCTACAATATTCCCGGCCGCTCGATCATCGACATGACGCCGGAGACGATGGGCCGGCTCGCCAAGGACTTCGACAACATCATCGGCGTGAAGGATGCGACGGCCAAGGTCGAGCGCGTCTCCGAACAGCGCCTTTCCTGCGGCCAGGATTTCGTGCAGCTCTCCGGCGAGGACGCAACCTGTCTCGGCTTCAACGCCCATGGCGGCGTCGGTTGCATCTCGGTCAGCGCAAATGTGGCGCCGTCGCTCTGCGCCAATTTCCAGGCGGCTTGCGCCCAGGCCGATTTCGAGACGGCGCTGTCCTATCACGACCGGTTGGCGCCGCTCCACAAGGCGCTGTTCATCGAGCCGAACCCGGCGGGCGTCAAATACGCCCTGTCGCGCATCGGACGGGGCCGCAACACCTTGCGCTCGCCGATGGTGCCGATCGAGGCTTCGACCGAAAAGGCGATCGACGACGCGCTGCGCCATGCGGGCCTTCTGGATTGAAATCACCGGCCTCAGACGCAATCTAAGCCGGTCCGAGAGAGTTTGTCCGAAAACGGACCGGAACAGATGAAAGGGATCGAGGCGCCGAATGCTGCGCCTCGTCGAAACCATGGCGAAGAAGAAATCGGCCGGCAGCAACATTGCGGCGGAGAACCGCAAGGCGCGCTTCAATTACGAGATCGTCGACACGCTTGAGGCGGGTCTCGCTTTGACGGGGACCGAGGTGAAGTCGCTGCGCGGCGGCAAGGCCTCGATCGCCGAAGCCTATGCGACGGAAGAGCAAGGCGAGCTCTGGCTGATCAATTCCAACCTGCCGGAATATCTCCAGGCCAACCGCTTCAACCACAATCCGAAGCGACGGCGGAAGCTCCTCGTCCATAAGGCCCAGCTCAATCGGCTGGCGGGTGCCGTCCAGCGCGACGGCATGACCCTCGTTCCGTTGAAGATTTACTTCAACGACAAGGGCACGGCGAAGCTGGAACTCGCGCTGGCCAAGGGCAAGAACGCGCCGGACAAGCGCCAGTCGATCAAGGAACGCGACTGGAACCGTCAGAAGCAGCGGATTCTGAAACAGGGTTGAGCGCCTGCCGCAGCAGGCGGGGCAGTCAGGTCAGGCCCCGAACACCGACCAGCCCATGCGCTGGGTGAGCTTTTCCAGCGCGATCCGGCCGAGATGGGAATTGCCGGACGCATCGAGGCCGGGCGACCAGACGGCGATGGAAGCCTTGCCCGGCGCGATCGCCAAAATGCCGCCGCCGACGCCGCTTTTGCCCGGCAGGCCGACGCGATAGGCGAATTCGCCCGAGCCGTCATAATGGCCGCAGGTCAGCATCACCGCATTGATGCGCCGCGCCCGCTCGGCCGAGACGACCGAAAAGCCGGTTACCGGATCGCGGCCAAGATGGGCGAGGAAGCTGCCGGCCCGCGCCAGCTGGCGAACGGTCATGGCGATGGCGCAATGGTGGAAATAGACGCCCAGCGTATAGTCGACAGTCCCGGTGACCGTGCCGAAGGCCTTCATGAAATTCGCCAACGCCCGGTTGGAATAACCCGTGCGCTGTTCGGAAGCAGCGACCGCCTCGTCGATATAGATCGCATCGTCGTCCGCGAGATATTGAAGGAAGCGCAGGATCTCGCCGAGCGCCTCGCGCGGCTGGTATTTCGACAGGATGAGATCGGTGACGGAGATCGCGCCGGCATTGATGAAGGGATTGCGCGGCCGCCCCTTCTCGAATTCGAGCTGGACGATCGAATTGAACGGGCTGCCCGAGGGCTCCCGCCCGACCCGCTGCCAGACGACGTCGCCCATCATGCCGAGGGCCAGCGTCAGGGTGAAGACCTTCGAGACGCTTTGGATGGAAAAGGGCGTGTTGCAATCGCCCGCCGCGATCACCTCGCCGTCCTTCGTCGCGACCGCGATCGCGAATTGGCCGGGATCAACCCGGCCAAGCTCAGGAATATAGGTCGCGACCGCGCCCCGATCGGGCCTCACGCGCATCTCTTCCGCAATCTCGCGGACGGCAGCTTCGATCTCGCTCAAACGGGTCTCCGGGCCGGAACCAGCCTCCCGCTCCCTTATAGAAAGCCCTTGGGGTGAAGGGGAAGGGGCCGTTCGGCCTCAGCCCTCCTGTTTGACCTCGTGCTTAGGCCCGCGTCCGAAGTCGGGGCTAGCCGTATCCTGGCCGGCCTCGATGATCTCCCGGCGGATTTTTCGCGTGCGGGAGAAGAGTTCGAACAGGCTGTCGCCGTCGCCCCAGCGGATCGCCCGTTGGAGGGAGGCGAGATCTTCGGAAAAACGGCCGAGCATTTCCAGAACCGCTTCCCGGTTGTTCAAGAAGACGTCGCGCCACATGGTCGGGTCGGAGGCGGCGATGCGGGTAAAGTCGCGAAAGCCGGAAGCCGAGAACTTCACCACTTCGCTCTCCGTGACCTTTTCCAGATCGGCAGCCGTTCCGACGATGTTGTAGGCGATGAGATGCGGCACATGGGAGACGATGGCGAGGACGAGATCGTGATGCTCGGCGCTCATCACCTCCACATCCGAGCCGCAGGCCGTCCAAAAGGCCTTCAGCCGCTCGACCGCCGTCTCGTCCGACCCCTCTACGGGGGTAAGGATGCACCAACGGCGCTCGAAAAGCTCCAGGAAGCCGGCATCGGGGCCGGATTGCTCGGTGCCCGCGATCGGGTGGGCAGGGACGAAATGGACATTCTCTGGCAGATGCGGCTGCATCGCCTTGACGACCGAGGCCTTCACCGAGCCCACATCCGAGACGATGGCCCCAGGCGCGAGCGAAGCCGCGATCTCCTTCGTTACCGCGCCGACGGAGCCGACGGGAACGCAGAGGATGACGAGATCGGCGCCCGCGACGGCATCCGCCGCTTCCAGATGATAGCTGTCGCCGAGGTCGAGCGCTTCGGCGCGCTTCAAGGTCTCGGCCCGCCGTGTCGTGATGGCGATGTGCTGCGCGAGGCCATGCGCCTTCATATTATGGGCGAGCGACGAGCCGATCAGGCCGATGCCGATGAGGGCGACCCGCGAAAAGGGTTGGAAGGCTTCCGCCATCAGCTTTGTCCCAGAAAGTCTGCCAAGGCAGCCACCGCGCCGCGATTGGCCTCTTCCGACCCGATCGACATGCGAAGCGCGTTGGGGAAGCCATAGCCGGCGACACGGCGCAGGATGAAGCCCCGCGCCGTCAGATAGGCGTCGGCCTCGGCGGCGGTGGCGCCCGGCTTCTCGGGGAAATGGATGAGCACGAAATTGCCGACGCTCGGCGTCACCAACAGGCCGAGGCCTTCCAGCGCTCCGACCGTCCAGGCGAGCCATTCGGCGTTGTGGTCGGCGGCCTTTTCAACGAAGGCGCGGTCGCGGATCGCCGCTGCCCCGGCCGCGATCGCCGGCGCGTTCAGGTTGAAGGGCCCGCGCACCCGGTCGAGCACCGAGACGATCGCCTCCGGCCCGTAGAGCCAGCCGATCCGCAGCGCCGCCAGGCCGTAGATCTTCGAGAAGGTGCGCGTCATCACGACATTGCTCGAGGCCGAGACGAGCTCCATCCCGGCGGCATAGTCGTTGCGCCGGACATATTCGGCATAGGCCGCGTCGAGGACGAGAATGACATGGCCGGGCAGGCTCGCCTGCAGACGCCTCACCTCGTCGAAGGGCAGATAGGTGCCGGTCGGATTGTTCGGATTGGCGAGGAAGACGAGCTTCGTGCGCTCGGTGACGCAGGACAGGATCGCGTCCACATCGGCCGTCGCATTCGTCTCCTTGGCCACCACGGGTGTTGCCCCGCGCGCCCGGATCTGGATGTCATAGACAAGAAAGCCGTGCTCGGTGTGGATCGCCTCGTCGCCGTGCGCCAGATAGCATTGGCAGAGAAGGCCAAGCAGCTCGTCCGAACCGTTGCCACAAAGAAGGTTCTTGGGGTTCAGCCCATGGACCTCCGCGATCGCAGCCTTCAGCGCGCTCGCCTGTCCGTCGGGGTAGAGTTCCGGCTTCGACAAAGCATTTCGCGCCGCTTCCAGGGCGACCGGCGAGGCGCCGAGCGGCGTCTCGTTGGAAGAGAGCTTGTGCAGCTTCACCCCTTCCGGCGCCAAGCTCTTGCCGGGGACGTAAGGGTCGATGTCGAGAATGCCGTCGATCGGTTGCGGGGTCGTCATGGCTTGAAGGTCTTTCGGCCGAGCGTCAGAGCTTTGCGGATGGCGTTGACGCGGTCTGAACGCCATTCGGATAGGGGATGGTCGGGGCGTAGCCGCCGACGGGGGCGATGTCGAGGCCATGGCTGAGGCGGGCGGTGATGGCGTCCACCCCTTCGCGCGTTGCGACGAGCGCGCTGAAAAGGCCTGTGCCGTAGGGCGCCTGGGAAAGAATCGTCAGGCCCTCCGATACGGGCGCCATGGCGCTCAGCCCATCGACCCGGTAACAGGTGATCTCGGGACTAACAGGGTCGGCGAGCGGCGGCGCGATCACGACGGCCGGCCGTCCGGCCGGCCTGTTCTCGGCCTCGATGAAGGGCAGGCGGCAGACGATCTGGGCTTTGCGCAAGCCCTGCCACCACGGATAAAGCCCTTCGAGCGGCAGAATGCCAAGCTTGTCGCCGCCGGCTTCGATCGTCGCGACGACGTCCTGGGCCGTCGCTTCCATGAGGAGCGGGACGGAAAAGCCGAAATAAAAGCGCGCCGTATCGACCGCGGCCATCAGGTCGCCCTCCATCGGCGTCGCATGGACCGAGAAGGGCGCCTGGAGCGCTGTGAAGGTTGAGATGATCTCCCGCCAAAGATGCTCGACGGCGGTCACCGGCAGATGGCCGCCATGGCGGGCGACGAGCTCGTGCATCATCGAGGCTTCGCGCCCCGGGCGGAAAGCGGCGCCGTTGCGCGCCGTTCCCTTCACCTCGATAAGGGTGTCGATGACGGTGGCGCGCTGCATCAGGAGGCGATGGACGGATTCGTCGATGGCGTCGATCTTCGCCCGAAGTTCCACGAGACGCTGAGGGTCGCCGGTCAAACTCTCGCTCATGGGATCGTCGTCTTTCCGATTGGGCAGATTCAGGGCCGATGGTTCAAGCGACGCGCCCCAGCGTCACAATGAACGCCTTCTAATCCAAATCGGGGACGGGTGGGAACCGGTCACATACGTCGTTCGCCGGTTTAATAGGGCCGCCCGATCGGCTTTCGGAGCTGCGATCGGAGCCCATTTCGCGATCGACGTCGAGATCGATCGCCGAGTTGACCTCGGTCAAGCGATGAAACCTCCCCCTATGGCAAAACGTCTTTCATCAAGAAGCGCATTCGGATGAACGCGCGACGACCTCGAGGAGGACCTGCCATGTATACGAATCTGCTCGTCCCGGTCGACCTGTCTCATCTCGAGCGGATGGACAAGGCGCTTTCGACCGCCGCCAAGCTCGCGCAGACCTTCGACGCCTCGGTCACCTATCTGGGGGTCGGTTCGGGCTCGCCGAGCGGACCGGGCCGGACGCCCGAGGAGTTCGGCGAGCACTTGAAACGCTTTGCGAGGGGCGAAGGCGAGAAGCACGGATTGGAGACGAACGCCCATCCGGTCATCGTCCACGATCCGGCCGTCGAGCTGGACCACGCTATTCTGCAGGCCGCGCAGGACGGCAATGCCGATCTCATCGTGATGGCGAGCCATGTGCCGGGCATTCCCGACCACTTCTTCTCGTCCCATGGCGGCAAGGTTGCGACCCGGGCCGGCATTTCGGTCTTCGTGGTGCGCTAGAACCGGAGGCCATCGCACGGCCTGCCGAACGCGGCGCCAGGCCGAACGAAAAGCGCCGGGTCACGCTTCGACGGCCCGGCGCGTCCTCCAATTCGATCGCTCGCAGGCGATCAGGCCGAAACGGCCTCGCCGGTGGCGCCATCGGCCTCGCCATCCGAGACCTTCTTGGCGAAGCAGTCGAAGAATTCGCCCGAGAGCTTCTTGGCGGTGGAATCGATCAGCCGGCCGCCGAGCTGGGCAAGCTTGCCGCCGACCTGGGCATTCACCTCATAGGTGAGGATCGTCTCGGTGGGGCTCGCCTCTTGAAGATGGACGTCGGCGCCGCCCTTGGCAAAGCCCGCAATGCCGCCCTTGCCCTCGCCGACGATCGAATAACCCTCGGGCGCGTTGATGTTCTCGAGCCGCACTTCGCCGTTAAAGGTCGCCTTGACCGGCCCGATCTTGATCTTGACCGTCGCCGCCATGGTGTTGTCCTCATTCATGGTCAGGCTTTCACAGCCGGGGATGCATTCGCGCAGCGTGTCCGGGTCGTTCAGCGCCTTCCAGACCGTTTCGCGATCGGCGGGCAGACGGTATTCACCCTTGAGTTCCATTTGGGTCTCCTCCCTTTCGAGCCTTCGGACCATGACGCCGAAGGATCTCAAAACCCCTCGGCGAGCCTCACGGGCCGCAACAAACCAGTCGGAGCCATTCGGCTGAATGGCCCAGGTGCCTTCGCCGCGCCCGATCCTTTAAGGCGGATCAGGAGAGGGTCGCGCCTCTCCCGATAAGTCCCTCCCGGACCTGCGAGCGCCGAACGCACAACATCCAGCCCCTAGCATCACGCCTTGAGCGGCTTTGCCAAGGGCTTCGGCAGCGTTTATGCAGCGCTTTGAACCAAAGGACGAAAGGCGGGACGGCGTGGCACGCAAGCGAGACGGACGAGGCGACAAGCGAACGGGCGGCGAGGGCCGCGGCGGCGCGCGTGCTCGTCCGGGTGGTTCGCGTGACGCGCGTCCCGCTAAGGGGCAAGACGAGGCGGGGCGAGGGCGGACAAGGCCGACCTCGGCTTCTCAGGCCAAAACGGCGGCTTCCGAGGGCAAGAGTGCGAGGGCCATATCTCAAGAGACGCCGGCCCTTGCCGCCGACGCGGGCCCAAGCGTCAAGCGTCTCGACCTGCCCCGTCCGACGGGCCCGCGCCCTAAGCTCGCCGCGCCCGCGATCCTCACCGTCAAACCGGACGAGACTTACGGCCTTCTCGACACCGGCGATGGGGAGAAGCTGGAGCGCTATGGCCCGCTGACCGTTCGCCGCCCGGAAAATCAGGCGATCTGGCCACGCCGCCGGACCTCCAGCGAATGGGACGGGGCCGACGCGATCTTCACCGGCGACACCGACGAGGAGGGAACCGGGCGCTGGCGCTTTCCCGCCGAGCCGCTCGGCGAGACCTGGCCACTCGCCTATGACGGCATCGCCTATCACGGCCGGTTTACAAGCTTTCGCCATACTGGCGTTTTCCCCGAACAGGCGGCCCATTGGTCCTTTCTGTCCGAGGCGATCGCTGGGGCCGGGCGGCCTGTGCGGCTTCTCAATCTTTTCGGCTATACGGGGCTCGCCTCGCTCGTCGCCGCCCGCGCCGGCGCCGAGGTGACCCATGTGGACGCCTCGAAGAAGGCGATCGGTTGGGCGCGGGAGAATCAGGCGCTCGCCGAAATGGACGACAAGCCGATCCGCTGGATCTGCGAGGATGCCGTCCGCTATGCCGAGCGAGAGGTCAAGCGCGGCAGCGGCTATGAGGCGATCCTCCTCGATCCCCCGAAATTCGGCCGTGGCCCCAAGGGCGAGGTCTGGCAGTTGTTCGAAGATCTGCCCTATCTCCTGGGTCTCACCCGCGCGCTCCTGTCCGATCGCCCGCTTTTCCTGATCTTGACCGCCTATTCGATCCGCGCCTCCTTCTTCTCCCTCGGCGCGCTGATGGGCGAGAGCTTTCGCGGTCTTGGCGGACAGATCGAGGCCGGCGAACTTCTCATCGAGGAGGAGGGCGAGGACCCGCGCCTTCTTTCCACCTCCCTCTTTTCCCGCTGGACGGCCTGACCGACGATGACTGAGAGACCCGACGCGCCCCATCGCCGCCGCAGCCAGGGCCTTGCCGCGCCCGGCCGGGTGAAGGAGGTGACGAGCACCGCCAATCCGATCGTCAAGGATATCCGCGCGCTCGCCCAGAAGAAGCATCGCGACGAGACGGGGCTGTTTCTGGCGGAGGGGCTGAAGCTCGTCATCGACGCCCTCGACGCCGGCTGGGAGATATCGAGCCTCGTCGTTGCCAAGGCGGCTTCCGATAATCCGCTTCTGCAGAAGACCGCTTCGCGAACGGTCGCGCTCGGCGCCGATCTGATCGAGGCCAATGGCAAGGTGCTGGAGGCGATCACCCGGCGGGACAATCCGCAAAGCGCGATCGGCGTGTTCCGCAAGCGGCTGACGCCACTCGACGCCTTACGCATCAAACCCGGAGAGGCGCTGATCGCGCTGGACCGGGTGCGCGATCCGGGCAATCTCGGCACGGTGCTTCGAACAGCCGATGCGGCGGGCGCGGCCGGCGTCGTTCTGATCGGCGAGACGGTCGATCCCTTTTCGCTGGAGGCCGTGCGGGCAACCATGGGCTCGATCTTCGCGGTGCCGCTCGCCCGGGCAAGCGAGGCCGATTTCCTCAAATGGCGTAGATCGACGCCCGCGCTCGTCGTCGGCACCCATATGAAGGGCGAGACCGACTATCGTGACCCGGATTATGGCGCCAAGGGCGCAGTTCTGCTGATGGGCAACGAGCAGGCGGGCCTGACCGACACGCTGGCGGAGTCCTGCGACACGCTGGTGCGCATTCCCCAAGCGGGCCGCGCCGATAGCCTCAATCTCGCCGTAGCCACGGGCGTCATGCTGTTCGAGGCACGCCGCGGAGTTCTGAAACTATGAAGCCGAGCCGCCGCCTTCTGACCTTGAACATCGTCGTGGTAGTTCTCGCGGTCGTCCTCGATCAGGTGGTGAAGGCGATCGTCGTCGCCACCATGCCGCTCGGCGAGATGATCCCGATCATGCCGTTTCTGGCGCTGCTTCACGCCAGAAATACCGGCATCGCTTTCTCGATGCTCGCCGGCCTCGGGCCGATCGAACTCGCCGGCCTTGCGGCCGTGGTCCTCGTCGCCGTGCTCTGGCTCTGGGTGAAGACCCCGCCCGATCGCAAGCTCACCCATTTCGCCCTCGCCATCGTCGTCGGCGGGGCAATCGGCAATCTCATCGATCGTCTCGTCCTCGGCTATGTGGTCGACTATGTCTATTTCCACACGCCGGTCTGGAGCTTCGCGGTCTTCAATCTCGCCGACAGCTTCATCAGCGTCGGCGCCTTTCTCATCGTGATCGACGAGTTCCTGCTCGCGCCGCGTAAGGAGGCCGCGTTGGCGCGCAAGGGCAGGCCGGGCGAGGGGAATTGACATCGGGCTCGCTCGCCCTCTCTGCTGACGAAAAACGGGACGGGGAGACGATGATGGCGGAGCGGTTTCGAGCGGTTCTGATTTCGCGGGACGAAGACAAGAACCAGTCGGTCGAGATCACCGAGCTTGGGCTCGACGATCTGATGGAAGGCGACGTCACCGTCGCGGTCGAGGCGACCACCGTCAATTATAAAGATGGCCTCGCCATCACAGGCGCCTCGCCGGTCGTGCGCCGCTGGCCAATGATTCCGGGCGTCGATCTCGCCGGCCAAATCGTCACTTCCGACCATCCCGATTGGAAGCCGGGCGATAAGGTCATTCTCAATGGCTGGGGATGCGGCGAAACCCATTTCGGGGCCTATGCCGAGCGGGCGCGGCTCAAAGGCGATTGGCTGGTCCCGCTCCCGGATGCTTTCACGGCCGAACAGGCGATGGGGATCGGCACGGCGGGCTATACGGCGATGCTCTCGGTTCTCGCCCTCGAAGAGGCCGGCATGACCCCGGACAAGGGGCCGGCGATCGTCACGGGCGCCTCTGGCGGCGTCGGCTCCTTCGCGGTCGCGCTGCTCGCGGCCAAGGGCTGGCATGTGATCGCCGCGACTGGACGCACCGGCGAGAGCGATTACCTGAAGGGCCTCGGAGTGGCCGAGATCATCGACCGTGTCGAATTGTCCGAAAAGGGAAAGCCCCTCGCTAAGGAGCGCTGGGCGGTCGGCATCGACAGCGTCGGCAGCCACACACTGGCCAATGTGCTGGCGGGCACATCCTATGGCGGAGCCGTCGCCGCCTGCGGTCTCGCCCAAGGGCCGGACCTGCCGGCCACCGTCATGCCGTTCATCCTGCGCGGCGTTTCGCTTCTCGGCGTCGATTCGGTCATGGCGCCCAAAGAGCGGCGCTTGAAGGCCTGGTCGCGGCTTGCAAGCGACCTCGACCCGAAGGTGATCAAGGCAATCACCTCCATCGTCGCCTTCGATGAGGTGATCGAGACCGCGAAACGCATTCTCGACGGCTCGATCCGCGGCCGAGTCGTGGTGAAGATGTGACGCTTCTGCTTTACGCGACCGGAACTTGGCGCAGGACCTGCCGTTTATGACAATGGTCTGCTACGACAGCGCGTCATGAAACCGTCGCTGAATCATCGTAGATGAGCACGGACTACTCGACGGAGGACGACATGGTTGCGCACGCGGCCGTCCATCAAGCCACTCGCCCGGAAAAGTTCAGCCTGAAATTTCGGTTCGGTTCGTCGCGTTTCACGACCGGAAGCTTCAAGGGCATGCCGGCGAAGATCGTGCATCTGGCACGCCGCTTCGACCCGCTCGCGCCCTCGCTCGGACGTCTGGGCTCTTTGGAAGTGCGGCTGGCCCGCACCCCGGTGGAGGTGAAGGCCGCCCAGCAGCTGCGCTATCACGTCTTCTACGAAGAGATGAGCGCGCGCCCGAATCGCTTCCAGCAGCTGACGCGCCGGGACCGCGACGCCTTCGACCGATGGTGCGACCATCTCCTCGTCATCGATCACGACCGAGACGGGCCGATTACCGAACGGATCGTGGGCACCTATCGCCTGCTGCGCGCCGAACAGGCCCAGCTCGCTGGCGGCTTCTACACGGCTGGCGAATTCAACATCGCGCCGATGCTCGCCCGGCATCCCGGTCGCCGCTTCCTCGAACTTGGCCGCTCCTGCGTCTTACGCGACTATCGCGGCAAGCGCACTGTGGAGCTCTTGTGGCAGGGCATCTGGGCTTATGTGCTCGCTCACGACATCGACGTGATGTTCGGCTGCGCTTCCATCGCCGGCACCGATCCGGACAAGATCGCCTTGCCGCTCGCCTTCCTGCGCGACAATGCCCCGTCGCCCGCCGAATGGCGCGTGCGCGCCCATGATCATTGTGGCACCTTCATCAGCGCGGATGTCGCGAATGCCGATCCGAAGCGCGCGCTGGCTTCCCTGCCGCCGCTTCTGAAGGGCTATCTGCGCATCGGCGGCTATATCGGCGAGGGCGCCGTGGTCGACCATCAATTCGGCACGACCGACGTTCTCGTGGTCCTGCCGCGCGAGCGCATCAATCCGCGCTATGTCACCTATTACGGCGCCGATGCCAGCCGCTTTGCGGCTTGATGGGCTCGTCCCGCGCGCTTTTGTGACGGGCAAGAGCGAGATGCGACCAATCGGGATCGCGGTACACGACACTACGCTTACAAGCGCAGCCTGCGACCTGGTCGAGAAATCGATTCCTTCGATGCATCGTCATTCTCGGGCGCCGTCCCGAGAATCCAGAAACGTCTGAAAATAGAGAGGTTTCACTGGCGTACTGGATGCTCGGGACGGGGCCCGAGCATGACGAACGCGATGCATGTGAACGCCCGACTTGCAAGCGCCGAGACCTCTCCAGACGCCGTGCGAAGAGACTGTCGTGTACCGTGAATCGGGATCGCCATTTCTCTCTAGCCCTTTGTTCTGCCGCATGATGTGATCGGAAAAGTCATGCAACTTTTCCGCATCAGGCTCTAGGGCCGCTCGCCGGGGAATGGCAACTGTGTTCATGCGAAGGCCTTTTTGTCTCTCTGCATGGCGTTGAGGACGGTGAGAAGCTTTCTGGCGACGGCGATGATTGCGACTTTC
>NZ_FWXR01000046.1 GCF_900176465.1 Fulvimarina manganoxydans | reverse complement strand
GCTCCGCGCCGCCGCCCGTCGCTCACCCCGCCCAGCCAAGCAACCCAACCGCCGGAAACGAACTTTCGGCTGGATAAAACTTGGGGGCAACGTCACGACGCACGCACGCCACAGAAGCGCTGCTCGACGGCTTCGATCATCATGTCGCGGACGTCGGAGCCGCTGATGCCGGCGCCGGCCACGACCTTCCAGGCCATGACCTCTCGGTCGTGCGCATTGGACTTGCCACGGGAAACTGGAGAGCTCTTCTGAGGGAAAGAGGAGCATTTCATGGGCAAGCCACAGCGGCGGTTCGGCAAGGAATTTGAAGCGGAGGCCGTCCGCCTGGTCGAGACGAGCGGCAGGACGCAGCGGGAGATCGCCGAGGATCTCGGCATCGGGTTATCGACACTGCGTCGATGGCTCGAGACGCATCGGGACAAGGAATTGGAAGCTCCGCCGCCCGATCGGCAGGAGGACCTTCCGGCGGAGCTGAAGAGGCTGCGGCGTGAGAACGAGATCCTGCGCCAGGAGCGCGAGATCCTGAAGCGGGCTGCGACTTTTTTCGCCAAGGAGGGAAGTCGATGAGGTTCAAGCTCATCAACACGGCGAAGAAGGATTTCCCTGTCCAGCGTCTTTGCAAGGTCCTCGACGTCAGCCCAAGCGGCTACTTCGCCTGGAGGGCGCGTCCGGCCTCACGCCGACAGCGCGATGACCTGGTGATGCTGGCGCAGGTCCGTTCAGCGTTCGCTACGTCGAACGAGACGTACGGAAGCCCGCGTATGGTCCATGAACTGCGAGCTGACGGCCATCTGGTCGGCCGCCGTCGCGTCGCCCGGCTGATGCGTGACAACGGGCTGAAGGCCCGGCAGAAGCGGCGTTTCAAACGTACGACCGACAGCCATCATGGGTTTCCGATCGCTCCAAACCTTCTGGACCAGGACTTTACCGCGACCGGACCGAACCAGAAATGGGGGGTCGACATCTCCTACATCTGGACCCGGGAGGGATGGCTTTATCTGGCTGTCGTGATCGATCTCTTCGCCCGACGCGTGGTTGGATGATCAACAAGCGATCGGCTGAAGAAAGACCTGGCCCTGTCGGCGCTACGCCGAGCCATTGCCGTTCGCCGTCCGTCCGCCGGGCTGATCCATCATGCCGATCGCGGCTCGCAATACTGTTCTCTCGAATATCAGGCCGAACTGCGCCGACACGGCATCCTGATCTCGATGTCAGGCAAGGGAAACTGCTACGATAACTCCATGGTCGAGAGCTTCTTCAAGACCCTGAAATCCGAACTCGTCTGGCGCACCGTCTTCCAGACCAGGACCGAGGCGACCGCCGCGATTGGTCGATATATCGACGGCTTCTACAATCCTGTCCGGCGCCATTCGGCGCTCGACTTCATCAGCCCGCTTCAGTTCGAAAGGCGGGCAGCATAAAATCAAAAACGCTCTCCACTTTCACGGGGCAAGTCCACGCCTCTTGTGCGACGATGTCGGCGAGCTTTTTTTAAAAGCTTCGACGGCTTCCGGCGTGGCAGAATGCGGGTTCTTCGGGCGCGGCGCCTTTAGCGAAAAACCGAGCCGCTTCAGGGCTTCCCACCCGCGCGGCGCATGCACGCTCTCAACGCCTAGCCGCACCGCCATCCAGCGTGCGACCTTCGGGCCGGTCCAGACCCCGCCATCGTCTGGCGGTGCATTCAACCTCTCGCGCAAAGCCGAAAGATCGTCAGGCGAAAGCAGCGGTTTACCGCCGCGGCTGTTGCGCCGACGATCACCGAGCCCGTCGGGACCGTCGATTGCGTAGCGCTTTTCGATCTTCAGGACCCAGCGCTCCGAAAAGGACAGGATCTCCGCGACCTCCGCCCGCGATCGACCCTTCGAAAGAAGCAGGATCGTCTGAAAATGGTTACGCTCGACGACGTCGTCGGCATCGCGAAATCGCCGTTCAAGCTGCTCGATCGTCAGCGGCTCGGGAGTGAACGCCATCACAGGCCTCCATCAAATCAGTCCCTGCGAGCCTAAAAAATTTCTGTCCGAGCGGGAATCCTGAATCAATCCTCCGAATTTGCTATCATTGCGATCCATCGACGGTGGCTTTGAGGACGTGCGGGACGTCTTGGCCGGGCGCTGCAGCCGCAGCACCAGATCGATCAATTTGTCTTTTGAAAGCCGATTAAGATCATCCCGGTTCATGACCGTATAGATTCAGAGAACCTGGCCGCCGAAAAGGGGTGGGTAATTACCTTATCGGCCACCATTTATAGAAAAGTTATATTTATGTTAGCTTTAACGATAAGGTTGACTGTTCGCTAACAAGCATCAACTAATAGAAAATATTCGGACTTCATTAATCACAAGAGGCGCACCGTTCTCCTCGATCCAGGTCCCAGTCAGTGCCCGGATCGTCAAGTGGGGGATGAGCATGATCGTTCGCGCGGCAATGACTTCGGTCTGGATGCTTTCGGCGGCCGTGTTCGTTCTTGCCATCTGTCAATCGGTCGGAACGAGCGGACAGACGATCCTTGCAACGACCCTTGTCGTTGCCATGCTCCTGCTCTGGCAGATGGGCAAGCGGAGCCCGACCCGGCGCATTCTTTTCATGGCTTTAGCCGTCGGTGTCATCGGTCGCTACGCGTTTTGGCGCACGACGGAGACACTCCCGCCAGCGGATGAGCTGATGAATTTCATTCCCGCCGTTCTACTCTACGGCGTGGAAATGTTCGCGATTATCGTGCTCCTGACCAGCTTGTTCGTGGTCCTGAAGCCGCTCGGCTCCCGCCGGCTGGGCAAGGGTCTGGAGAGCCGCGAGAAACCGAGCGTCGACGTTTTCATCCCGACCTATGACGAGAGCACCGAACTTCTGACCGTGACCATCGCCGCCGCTCTGGCGATGGATTATCCACGCGACAGGCTGACCGTCTATCTCCTCGACGACGGCGGCACAGACGCAAAGGTCAACGCCGCCGATCAGCTGAACGCCCGTCTTGCGCGCCAGCGGCGCGATACGCTCCAAGCACTCTGCGTCGAAATGGGTGCGGTCTACATGACCCGTGCTGAAAACAACTCGGCCAAGGCCGGCAATCTCAACGCGGCATTGCCGCGAACGGGCGGCGAACTCGTGGCAGTCTTCGACGCCGATCATGCGCCGGCCCGCAACTTCCTGAACGAGACGGTCGGCCATTTCGCCGAGGACGAGAAGCTCTTTCTCGTTCAGACTCCGCATTTCTTCCTGAACCCCGATCCGATCGAGAAGAATCTGACACTGTTCAAGCGGATGCCGTCGGAAAACGAGATGTTCTACGGCGTCGTCCAGCGCGGGCTCGACGCTTGGGGCGCGGCCTATTTCTGCGGCTCGGCCGCGTTGCTGCGGCGCCGCGCACTGGAATCGGTCAATGGTTTTTCCGGCGTGACGATCACCGAGGATTGCGAGACCGCTCTTTCGCTTCACGCCAGGGGCTGGACCAGCCGCTATGTCGACAAGCCGCTGATCGCGGGCCTGCAGCCGGAAACCTTCGAGGGCTTTATTGGCCAGCGCTCGCGCTGGTGCCAGGGCATGTTGCAGATCATGATCCTGCGCAATCCGCTGTTTGCGCGCGGGCTCAGCTGGGCGCAGCGTTTGTGCTACCTGTCGTCTGGCATCTTCTGGCTGTTCCCGGTCGCGCGGCTTACCTTCATGCTGGCGCCGCTTCTCTATATCTTCTTCAATCTGGAGATCTATCAGGCCAGTCTGCAGGAATTCTTCGCCTATACGGCCCTCTACATGCTCGCAAACGCGATGCTGCAAAATTATCTGTATGGCGATGTCCGCTGGCCGTGGATTTCCGAACTCTACGAATATGTTCAGTCGGTCTATCTCTTGGGCGCGATCGCGGCCGTTATCCGCGCGCCCAAATCGCCCACTTTCAAGGTGACCGCGAAGGGTGTCACGACCGAGAGCGATCGGCTGTCCTCGCTGGCAAAGCCCTATTTCGTGATCTTCGCCGCCATTCTGGCTGGCGCAATATGGTGCGGATGGCGCTGGTATGTCGAGCCGAGCTCGCGTGATCTCCTCGCGGTCGTCGGGTCCTGGAACCTCCTCAACCTGGTAATCGCCGGTCTCGCGCTCGGTGTCGTCAGCGAACGGGCCGAGCGGCGGCGCAACCAGCGGCTCACGGTTTCGCGCAGCGGCGAACTCAGCTTTGGCGAGCAGGCGATCGCCGTCATCATCGAGGACGTGTCCTCGAGCGGCGTGCGCGTGCGGCCGATCGGCTTCGACATCAAGACGCTCGCGGACGAAAGCGTGCGGGGCACACTGACATTCGAGGGCAGCGCAGAAGCGGGGCTCGCGGTGGTCCTGCGGCGGCGCATTCCCGATGCGCGCGGCATTTCGCTCGGGCTCGAATTCAGCGCCCTTGTTCCCACGCAGATGCGGCTCGTCGCCGACCTCATGTACGCGGACGCTGCCGCGCTCTCGAGCGCCCGAGAACATCGTCGTCCTCCGGTATAGAGTTTCCTGAGACAGAACTTTGGGTTTGAGTGGCTCCGTTGAGGAGGAGCCATGACAGACGAGAAGAGCGCCCGGGCGGGCG
>NZ_FWXR01000015.1 GCF_900176465.1 Fulvimarina manganoxydans | reverse complement strand
GAAGGGATCGAGCCATGCCACGATCTACCCGTGGGCGATCAGGGTCCCGTCGGTCTCCTTCCCGCACTCACTCTACACTATCCCAAACACACAGGGTCTCCGGCCCTGACGGGCCGAGGATGACGACCGGCATTAAGGGGCCGCGACCAGACCACTAATGCATTCATTTGACACAATAGGAATAAGAACCAAGGTGACAGACGAGAACCCCGCCCGATCGGTCATCGGGCGGGGTTTTTCATGATCTATCGTCAGCTGAATTCGATCAGAAATCGAAGTCGTTGATATCGTCCTTGGTGAAGACCTTCGGAGCACCGAGCAGCACCTGGCTCTGATTGACGATCTGCAGTTCGCCCAACCGCCCGGCCTCGACGCTGGTCGCACCCGGCTGAAGCGAGCCGTCGGCGACCTGGCGCATCACCTGGGCGGCGGCATAGCCGAGATCGACGGTGTTCCAGAGGATCGTCGACGTGATGCAGTCGCCATTGATGTAAGGCTTCATCGCATTCGGCAGTGCAAGGCCCACGACGGCGACCTTCCCGCACAGCCCGTTCTGCTGAACCGCTTCGGCGGCGGCCGGCGTCGCGACGCTGGTCATGCCCAAAATGCCGTCCAGCTCTTCGCCATATTTGTTGATCAGCGTCTGGGCCTGGTTGAAGGACAGAATGTTGTCCTCCTGCGCCTCGACCGTCTCCAGGAAGGTGAGGTTCGGATAGCATTTCTCGGTATAGGCCTGCATCTCGGCGATCCACCGCGCCTGGTTCGGCGTGGTGAAGGTCGAGGTGACGATGGCGAAGCTGCCATCCTCGCCGATCTCGGAGACAAGCTGATCCATCATCGACTTCGCCACGCCATTGGGCAGCGCCTGATTGACGAACCACTGGCGCGCATCGGCCTCGGCATCGGCGTCGTAGCCGACGACATTGATGCCCGCATCGAGCGCCTTCTTCAGGACCGGCGCGATCGCGACCGGATCGTTCGCCGCAAAGAGAATGCCGTCGACACCGCTGGTGATGTAATTGTCGACGAAGGTGATCTGCTCGTCGATATTGGCGCGCGTCGGACCGTCGGTGTTGATCGTGATATTGCCGAGTTCCTTGGCCGCTTCCTGCATGCCCTCGGCGGTGCTGGCGAAATAGCCGACGCCGACGAGCTTCGGAATGTCGACGACGGTGATATCCTTGCCCTTGCGGTCGGGTGCGTTGGTCGGCGTGCCACCATTGTATTCGCCGGGCTCGGGAGCCGCGGACTCACCCGTGCAGGCAAGCGGGCTGTTCGGCTGGTCGTCACTCCCCGTCCAAGCCGACTGGGCATAGACCGGGGTGGACAGAAGGCTTGCGCCCAAAAGCGCCGTCATCAGTTTGTTCATTTTGGTTCTCCTCCACTTATCTCAGGTGCCGGTTCGGCACCCCTCCCAACCCTCAGTCGTTCGCGAAACGGCCGAGAATATTGCTGATCAGAACCGCGACGATCAGGATCGCTCCGATGACGACGGTGGTGCCATCACCTCTGACCCCGGACAGCGACAGGCCGTTCTGAAGGATTTGCATCAGGCAAAGGCCGATCAGCGTGCCGATCACCATGCCGCGGCCGCCGAAGATCGAGGTGCCGCCGAGGACAACGGCCGTGATCACCTCGAGCTCGATGCCATTGCCCATATCCGAGCGTGTCGTCGAAACGCGCGAGACGAAGACGATCGCGGCCAGCGCCGAGATGAAGCCCGATGCGGTGTAGATGAGGAGCTTGGTCCGCTCGACCGGCAGTCCCGAAAACTCCGCCGCCGCCTCGTTGTTGCCGATGGCATAGGTCGTGCGCCCGAAGGTCGTGGCGCGCAGGATGAAGATCCCCGCGATCGCGACGAGGGCGAAAAGCCAGAGCTGGGTGGGGATGCCGGCGATCTCGCCCTGGCCGAGCTGAGCGAACCAGTCCGGATAGCCGCGCACGGAGCGGGCCTGGCTGATCCCTTCGGCAAGACCGCGATACAGAGCGAGGGTCGCCAGCGTCGCGATCAGGGGCGGCACGCGGAAGCGGGTGATGATGATGCCATTGGCAAAGCCTGCCAGCGTTCCGGCCACCAGGGACAGGCCGATGGCCGCCGAAAGCGGCAGCCCGACATTCTGCCAGAAGACGCCGACGAGAATAGCGCAAAGCCCCATGATCGAGCCGACCGAAAGGTCGATGCCGCCGGTGATGATGACGAAAGTCATGGGGATCGCGATCAGCCCCACCTCGGTCATCAGGCGCGCCTGATTGAGGAGGTTCGCCGTCGTGAAGAACCGATCCGACTGGGCCGCCATCACGAAGAGAGCGATGACGAAAAGGATGCCGAGAATGGTCTCGTGACGGATGAGAATGCGGGTCACTGCAGCCATGATTGTCACCCCGTCCGGCGGCGTCGGGCCATATCGGCAAGGACCGTCGCCAGAATGAGAACACCCTGAACGGCCTTCAGCCAGTAGGCGGAGACGTTGAGGAAGATGAGGGAGGAGCCGATCGCGGCGAAGAGAATCGCCGCCAGCGTCGATCCGACCACGGTTCCGACACCGCCGAGGATCGAGACCCCGCCGACGACGGACGCGGTGATGATGACGAGTTCGAGCCCGACCGGCGTCGTCGATTGGATCACCTGAAGCTGGGTCGCGAAGAGGACGGCGGCAACGCCGGCGATGGCACCATGGATGGCGAAGACCTTCACCACCGTCGAAGCATGGCCGATGCCGCTCGCCCGGGCCGCTTCCGGATTGCTACCCACCGCATAGACGGATCGACCGAAGGCCGTGTAGCGCATCAGAAGTGCCGCGACGATGGTCATTCCGATCATGAACCAGACTGGCGAGGGAATGTTGAGGAGGCGGAACTGGGCGAGTTGGTACCCGCTGGGCAAGCCGCTGATCCACTGCCCGCCGGTAAAGGTGATGAGGCCGCCCGAGAGGATCGACAGCATGGCCAAGGTCGCGATGATCGACGGCACACGCGCATAGGCGATGAGGCATCCGAGCAGCGTGTTGATCGCCGATCCGATGATCAAGGGTGCGAGCCAGGCGAACCAGATCGGATAGCCATTGGTGACGAGAAGGCCGGAAATAACGGCGAGAACACCGATGAGCGCCCCGATCGAGACGTCGATATTGCCGGAGATGATGACGAGCGACATGCCGATGGCCGCGACCGCGATATAGGCATTGCCGACGAAGATGCTGGTAAGGTTGTTCTCCGAGACGAAGCGAGGATTGACCCAGCCGACAAAGGCGAAAAGCGCGAGGATCACCAGAACCAGGAGAATTTCCTGGCCAAGGGAGCCGACGACGTGGAAGGAACGGCTCTTCATCGAACCGCCCCCGCTGCCGCTGGCTCTGGGCGCGTGCGCATCATCGCGGCGCCCACTTTGTCCGGCGTCGCATCCTTTCGATCGATGACCGCCGAAAGCCGGCCCTCCTTCATCACCAGAATGCGGTCGCTCATACCGAGCACCTCCGGCAGTTCGCTGGATATCATCAGGATGGCGATCCCCTTGCGGGCAAGCTCGCCCATCAGCCTGTGGATTTCGGTCTTGGCGCCGATGTCGATGCCGCGTGTGGGCTCGTCGAGGATCAGAACCTTCGGGTCGGTGGCGAGCCATTTGGCCAAGACGACCTTCTGCTGGTTGCCGCCGGAAAGCTGGCCGACCCTTTGGCGGGCATCACGGGCCCGGATCGCGAAGCGATCGATCGCCTCCTTCGCCATACGCTGTTCGCGCCCCGTATCGATGACGGAGAATTTCGTCATGCGATCGAGGATCGCCATGGTCACGTTCTCGCGCAAGGGTTGGGGACGCACGAGCCCATGGAGACCGCGATCCTCCGGCACATAGGCGATGCCGTTGGCGATCGCATCGCGCACGCTCGCGATCTTCCGGGGGCTGCCATCCACCTTGATCTCGCCGGAGGTTGCCGGGGTGACGCCGAAGATCGTTTGCGCCAGCTCCGTGCGCCCGGACCCGACGAGACCGGCAATGCCGAGGATCTCGCCGGCGTGAAGGTCGAAGGAGATATCCTCGACGAGGCCTGTGCGCGACAGGTTGCGCACCTCCAGCCGTGTCTTGCCGCGTTCGACCTCGATCTTGGGAAAGAGCTGATGGATATCGCGCCCGACCATCATCGAGACAAGCGAGGATTCGGTGACCTCGGATACCGGATAGGTCCCGGTCGAGGTGCCGTCCCGCAGAACCGTAATGCGATCGGCGATCGCGAAGATCTCGTTCATCCGGTGCGACACATAGACGATCGCCACGCCGTCCTCCCGCAGGCGGCGGATGACATCCAGAAGGCGCTGCACATCGGCCTCGGCGAGCGCGGCCGTTGGCTCGTCCATGATGAGGACGCGGGCCTTGCGCGAGAGTGCGCGGGCGATCTCCACACGCTGGCGATCGGCGACGGAGAGCTTCGCGACCCGTTGGTCCACATCGAGCTGTGGGCAGTCGAGCCGATCGAGGAGTTCGCGCGCCTCGCGACGCATTCGGCCCCAATCCACGAAGCCACGGCGCGTCTTCGGCTGATGGCCGAGAAAGATGTTCTCGGCGACGCTGAGGGAGGGAAAGAGCAGCAGTTCCTGATGGACCACCGCGATGCCTTCTTCCTGCGCCTCGCGCGGGCCACGGAACCGACGCGCCTCCCCATCGAGCCGGATTTCGCCCTCATCCGCCCGGTGGTCGCCGGAAGCGATGCGGATCATGGTCGACTTGCCGGCGCCGTTCTCGCCCATCAGCGCGTGAACCTCGCCCGGATAAAGAGCGAAGTCGACGCCGGTCAGAACCTTGACCGGGCCGAAGGCCTTTGACACGCCTGCGAGTTCGATGACGGGGGTCATCGCTCACCCGACCATTCTGAGCGGCCACCAAGGCCTCCCAACGATCCTTTCATCGTCATTCTCCTCCCACCAGCACGTCCGCTTCCGCGGCTCTGCCGCCCGCCACATGTCTTCGCCAAGTCTCGGCATAGTCTTGAAGGCCCGGCCAGGGCGCGCGCCGTCGTGCCTCTTTCGTTTCGGTGTTCGCCCTTCCGGCGCGCCCGGCTATGCCTCGGGCAAGCAATGCAGCGCCGGCGGCCGTGCCCGTCAGGCCGGGCTTTGCCTCGACAGGCTGCCCCGTCAGCGCTTCCAGCGCGTCGCAATAGATGGTGTTTTTCGCAAAAGGCCCCTCGACGATGATCGGCCCGCTCGCGCCGATCAGCGATAAGCAGGTCTCTGTTGTCAGCGCGGCGGAAAGGCTGGCAGCGGCGGTGCGTTCACCCTGGTCGAGCATTGCCGGATCGAGCGTCCAGTCTCCGACGCGCGTCGGAAAGGGGCCGGTCCCTTTCGCAAAGCTCGGCAGAGCCATCGCGTTTCGGACGATCACGCGCTCTGCCGCTTCGCGGCTCGCCTCACCCGGCTCGGCACCGGCCATTTCCGAAAATTCGCGCCCTGCCATGAAGCGCGCCGAAGGGACCGGACGAGCGAAGGCATCCACATTGGCGAGCGTATCGCGATCCTTGTCGAGCGGCTTCGGCTCGGTGCCCACCGCAAACAGGATCGCCCATGTCCCGGTCGAGACCACGGTGAACGGTGCTTGGCGCGTCATCAAGTGGGGCAACAGGGACGCGTTGGAATCATGAATGCCGCAAAAGACCGGAATGTCCCAATCACGCGCCATCGCGTCGCGAATCTCGGGCTTCAGGGCCCCCAGCTCATCGAAGGCGGAGCGAAGCGGGGCGAATTTTCCCCGCCAACCGCGCCGGTCGACGAGGGAGGAGAAGTCCCGTTCCGCTGGCCTCCACAAATCGGTATGGCAGCCGAGCTGTGTCACCTCGCAAGCCCTGACTCCCGTCAGCCGATAGGCCCAGTATTGGGGATAGGTGAGGATCGTCTCCGCTTGCGCAAAGCGCTCGGGAAAGCGCGTTTCGAGCCAGGCGAGCTGGGCCCCGACATTCAGCCCGCCGGGCAGCGCCGGGGATTGGGTTTCCGAAAAATCCGGGCGCTCGGCACGATAGGCCGCGATGAATTCGGCATCGAGCTCATATTCGTAATCAAGCACCGGCAATGCGAGATCATCCGGGCCGATCAGCGCGATCGAAGCCCCATGTGTGGTGAGCGAGATCGCATCTACCGGCTTCTCGCATGACAGCGCGGCGAGCCCTTCGAGGATGAAGCGCCAGAGATGATCGATGTCGTAATGGGGGTAGAGGCCGTCCTTCAAGACAAGGTTCGGCGTCGTCAGCACGGCCAGGTCGTCCGCCG
The DNA here is from genome assembly GCF_900176465.1 of Fulvimarina manganoxydans. Taxonomy (GTDB): domain Bacteria; phylum Pseudomonadota; class Alphaproteobacteria; order Rhizobiales; family Rhizobiaceae; genus Fulvimarina; species Fulvimarina manganoxydans. Next base: position 120,453 of record NZ_FWXR01000015.1, on the reverse strand, counting down.
TTTCAAGATCGTGCAAGACGAGCTTGGCATTGGTTTTCCCGATATCGATGACGGCGACGTTCCGGATCTCACGCTCCATCGGCATCAATCCATATGGAACATCGGTTGGAGCGGCACCGCGACCGGCTCGTTGTCGGGATGGGTCTCCATGATGTCGGCCATCGCCGCCCACCAGCGCTGCATGACCGGGTGCTTCGGCAGCTCGCCCATGCCGTGATCGGGCTTTCGCGACAAAACCCCGAAAAGGGCATTCGTCTCGGGATCGAGAAAGATCGAATAGTCGCCGATGCCGGCCTCGCGCAGAAGCGTGACGAGCTCCGGCCATATCGCTTCATGCCGTCGGCGGTATTCTTCCGCCATTCCTGGATAAAGCTGCATTCGAAAGGCATAGCGCTCTAAGGCGCGGTCTTGAGGCGAGGCGTTACGCGACATCCTGAACGCCTCCCTCTTCAGAGAGATTCGCCACGAGGAGACGCACACCGGCCGCCTCCACCATTCCCGCATCTTTGTCGGAGACGCCGTCATCGGTGATGACGATGTGAGCCCGCTCGAGCGGCGCGATGATCATGCTCGACGGATGATGGAATTTGGAGGAATCGACGAGGAGCACGAGTTCGTCCGCCTGGCGCATCAGCCTTTGTTCGGACTGGATGATCAGCGGATCGGTTTCGGCAATGCCGTAAGGCGAGATCCCTTGCGCGCCCATGAACATGCGCCGCGCCCGAAAATGCGCGATGCCGTCGCTCTCGAATGGGCTGAGGATCAGCCCCTGATCCCGATAGATCGCGCCCGCCGGCAACATCACCGTGCATTCGGAATGCTCGATCAGATGATTGGCGATGGAAAAGGAATTCGTCAGGACCTGAAGACGGATACCGGCGAAGTGGTGCACCATCTGGAAGGTCGTCGTGCCGCCATTGATGATGATGGCCTCGCCCTCGCCGCAAAGCCTTGCGGCCTCTTTCGCGATCGCGCTCTTTTCACGCTCCTTGATCGTTCGGGCCGTTTCGAAAGGCAGGCTCGAAATCTCGCCGAAGGGCGCCGTCTCCAGGGCCTCTGCGCCGCCGCGAACCCGCTTCACCTTCTTGCGCAAGGCGAGCGCTGCGATATCGCGGCGCGTCGTCGCCTCAGACGCTTCGGTGAGCCGCGCCAGTTCCTGCACGGTCGCCACCGAGCGAGCCTGAACCACGCTGACGATGATTCTGTGTCTGTCGCGTTCGTGCATGTCCGGCGTTTCTCCCATTGCAGATGCTGAGCGAAGCCTGGGTTTCTGTCAATCAAATTCAATCATCTTCCGTCATGTTGCGCTGCATCATGATTGATCGTGATCGAATTGATTGACGAAAGCCCGGTTTTGGCGAATGGTGCGCGCAAAGATCGTCGAGGAGAGATCAATCATGCCGCAGGCCGAGGAAAGACGCGCGTCCCGATTGCTGCCATCCCTTTGGGACGAGGCCCATGCATCGACGCTCGATGAGCCCGGACGGCTTCTCTACCGGTCCAATCTTCTCGGTGCCGACAAGCGGATCACCAATTACGGGGGCGGCAACACCTCCGCCAAGCTGACCGAAAAGGACCCGCTCACGGGCAAAGACGTCACCGTCCTCTGGGTAAAGGGCTCGGGCGGCGATGTCGGTACGATGAAGCGCGACGGCTTTGCGACGCTCTATCAGGATAAGCTCGAAGCCTTGAAAGGTCTGTATCGGGGTCCCGAGCACGAGGATGAGATGGTCGGCTATCTGCCCCATTGCACCTTCGCGCTCAATCCGCGCGCCGCCTCGATCGACACGCCGCTGCACGCTTACCTTCCCTATCCCCATGTGGACCATATGCATCCCGACGCCGTCATCGCGATCGCCGCGACGGCGACCAGCAAGGACCTGACCCACGAGATCTATGGCGAGGAGATCGGCTGGCTCGGCTGGCGTCGACCTGGTTTCGAGCTCGGCTTGGAGCTGTCGAATTTCGCCAAGGAAAATCCTGAGGCCAAGGGCGTCGTCCTCGAAAGCCACGGCCTGTTCACCTGGGGCGAGACCGCCCGCGAATGCTACGAGACGACGCTTCGCATTATCAACAAGGCGATCGCTTTTCTCGATGAGAAGACCAAGGATCGGCCGGCCTTCGGCGGACTCATCCAGGAACCGCGATCGCAAGACGAGCGCCGGGCGATCGCGGCGCGCCTCATGCCGGAAATCCGGGCCCGGATCGGTCAGGACGAGCGCAAGATCGGTCATTTCGACGACAGCGCAGCCGTGCTCGACTTCGTCGGTTCGAAGGCGCTTGGCGAGCTCGCCCCGCTCGGCACCTCCTGTCCAGACCATTTTCTGAGGACGAAGATCCGCCCGCTCGTGCTCGATATGGAGGGCGGCATCGACCAGGTGATCTCGAGGCTCGATGATGCGATCGCCGCCTATCGGGATGACTACGCGCGCTATTACGAGAGCTGCCGGCACGCGGGCAGCCCGGCGATGCGCGATCCCAATCCGGTGGTCTATCTCGTCCCCGGTATTGGCATGATCACCTTCGCTAAGGACAAGGCGACCGCGCGGATCGCCGGCGAATTCTATGTCAACGCCATCAATGTCATGCGGGGCGCCTCGGCGGTCGGCACCTATCGGGGCCTATCCGAACAAGAAGCCTTCGACATCGAATACTGGCTCCTCGAAGAGGCCAAGCTCCAGCGCATGCCCAAACCGAAGGCCCTTGCAGGCCGCATCGCCTTCATCACCGGCGGCGGTGGCGGTATCGGGCGGGCGACAGCCCAGCGCCTCCTGTCCGATGGCGCTTGCGTCGTCCTCGCCGATATCGACGTCTCAGCGCTGGACAGCGCGAAAGCAGACCTTTCCGAGCGTTTCGGACCCGATCTCGTCCGTTCGGTCCGCCTCGACGTCACCGATGAGAGCGCTGTTGCCCAAGGATTCGAAGCCACGGCCCTGGAATTCGGCGGCGTCGATATCCTCGTCTCCAATGCCGGCATCTCGTCTTCGGCGCCGATCGAGGACACCGAGCTCGCCATGTGGAACCGCAATATCGAGATTCTCGGCACCGGCTATTTCCTCGTCTCGCGCGAGGCCTTCCGCCTGTTCAGGCGCCAGAAGCTCGGCGGCGCCGTGGTCTTCATTGCCTCGAAGAACGGTCTTGCCGCCTCGCCCAATGCCGCAGCCTATTGCACGGCGAAGGCTGCCGAAATTCATCTCGCGCGCTGTCTCGCCTTGGAAGGCGCCGAAGCGGGCATTCGCGTCAACGTCGTCAATCCGGACGCCGTGCTGCAGGGCTCGAAGATCTGGACCGGCGAATGGCGCGAGCAACGCGCCGCCGCCTACAATATGGCCCCCGACGAGCTGGAGGAGCATTATCGTAAGCGCTCCATGCTGAAGCGCTCTGTGCTGCCCTCCGACGTTGCGGAAGCGGTTGCCTTCCTTGCCGGCGATGCCTCAGCCAAATCGACGGGCAACATCGTCAATGTGGATGCCGGCAACGCCCAATCCTTCACGCGCTGACATCCGCTCCCTCGTCTCGGGCCCAACTCGGGAGGTGATGCCCCATGACCGATATGCCGATCGATCCTTCACGGATCGAAAGCGACAATGCCAAACGAAACCCGGACCTGGAAGCCGATTACGCCGCTCTCGGCGACCAGCTCGATCGCCGCGGAATTTCGATCGACGCCATCGTCCAGGCGGTGCGCGGCTTTAAGGTCGCGGTTCCCTCATGGGGCGTCGGCACGGGGGGCACGCGCTTTGCTCGGTTTCCCGGGCCGGGCGAGCCGCGCGGCATCATGGAAAAGCTCGACGATTGCGCCGTCATTCAACAGCTCGGCCGCGCCACGCCATCGGTCTCTCTTCATATCCCTTGGGACCGAACGGACCCGGCCGCGCTGAAGGAAAAGGCGCAAGGCCTTGGCCTCACCTTCGATGCGATGAACTCCAATACGTTCCAGGACCATCCGGACGATCCGAAGCAGCCGCTTTCCTACAAATACGGCTCGCTCAGCCATGCGGACAAAGCGGTCCGGACGCAGGCCATCGAGCACAATCTCGAGGTGATCGAATTCGGCCAAGCGATCGGCTCGACCGCCATCACCGTCTGGATCGGCGATGGATCGAATTTCCCTGGCCAGGTCGATCTTGCCCGCAGCTTCGAGCGCTATCTGGAATCGGCCAAGGCGATCTATCGCGCCCTTCCCGAAGACTGGCGCCTCTTCACCGAACACAAGATGTACGAGCCGGCCTTCTATGCCAGCGTCGTCCAGGACTGGGGCACGAACCTTCTGATCGCTCAGGAACTCGGGACCAAAGCCTTCTGCCTCGTCGATCTCGGCCATCACGCGCCGAATGTGAATATCGAACAGATCGTTTCGCGACTAATCTTCGCCGAGAAGCTCGGCGGCTTTCACTTCAACGATTCGAAATATGGCGACGACGATCTCGATGCCGGTTCGATCGATCCATTTCGGTTGTTTCTGGTTTTCAACGAGTTGGTCGAAGCCGGCGATGCGCTTTCGAGGCTGCACCCGGCCCATATGATCGACCAATCCCACAATGTAACGGACCCGATCGAAAGCCTGATCCGCTCCGCGGACGAAATCCGCCGCGCTTATGCCCAGGCGCTGCTCGTCGACCGGGCTGCTCTGCGCGGCTTTCAGGACGAGAATGATCCCTTGATGGCCTCGGAATGCCTGAAACGTGCCTTCCGCACGGATGTGAGCCCGATCCTCGCCAAGGCTCGATCGATGGACGGTGGCGCCATCGATCCGATCGCCACCTATCGCGCGAGCGGCTATCGAAACAGGATCGCCGAGCAGCGCCCCGCAGCAGCCGGGAGCCGAAGCGGCATCGTTTAGAGATCGCGCGCCGCCTCGAGACCCGCCTCAGCACCGCTGCGGAAGGCGCCCGCCAGCGAGAATTCGCCATTGGCCGCGCCCGCCACATGGATATGCGACGGCTTGGAGCCGGGCGTGAAGGCGTGGATCGCGTCGGACCATTTCGGCCGCCCGCCGAGATGGGTGGTGATATAGAGGTTGGGATTGAAGCCGCCCGAGACGGCGAGGCAGTCGGTCGCGATCTCGTGGAGCTCCCCTGACTTGTCGATCACCGTCATGGCGCTCAGGGCTTGGCGGCCACTGGTCGCGACGACCTCGGCACCGACGAAGCGGCGCACGCCCTCACGCACGGCGAAATCGTAAAGCTGCTGCGAGACCTCGGGCCGCACATCGACGATCGCCGAGACCTCGATCCCGGCGCCAAGACAATCGCGCGCCGTCTGCCAGCCGTCGTCGCTGGTGGTGAAGATCGCGACGCGCCGGCCGGGCGCGACACCATAACGATTGAGATAGGTGCGCACCGCGCTCGCCAGCATGACACCTGGCCGGTCGTTCCCGCCGAACGCGATCGGGCGCTCATAGGAGCCGCTTGCAAGCACCGCACGCTTCGTCACCACGCGCCACAGGCGCTAGCGCGGCTGGTGCTTCAGCGGAACCGGCAGATGATCCGCGACGCGCTCGACGAGGCCGAATTCACGTCCGTCATAGGCGCCGAAGACCGTGGTGCGCGCCATCACCGTGACATTCGGCAGGGACCGCTACTCCTCGACGGCGCGGGCGGCATAGGCATGGCCCGCCATGCCGTCCACCTCATAGCGCTCGGCGTTGAGGCGTCCGCCAAGCGCGAAGTCCTCGTCAGTGAGAATGACCTGGGCCCCGGATCTGCCGACTGAAAGGGCTGCGGCGAGCCCCGACGGGCCCGAGCCGATGACGAGAACGTCGCAAAAGGCGTAGGCCTTCTCGTATCGATCGGGATCGGCCTCGTCCGAGGCATGGCCGAGGCCGGCCGCCCGGCGAATCGCCGGCTCGTAGATCTTCTCCCAGAAGCTCGCGGGCCACATGAAGGTCTTGAAGTAGAAGCCGGCGACGAAGAAGGGCGAGAACAGCGAATTGACGGCGCCGACATCGAATTTCAGCGACGGGAAGCGGTTCTGGCTCGATGCCTCCAGCCCGTCATAGAGTTCGGCGACGGTCGTGGCATATTCGAAGGGTGTCGCCAAAGTTCTCTCGAGCCTCGCGACAGCGTCCGACCGGCGATCGGCTCGATCGAGGGTCTCGACTGGCAGAAAAGGGGGCAGTCGTGTCACCCAAGGACGATCTCAAACAGGCAAACAGGAGCGGCTCGGCTTCCTCCTGGTGCCGGGCTTTGCGACGATGCCCTACGCCTCGGCGATCGAGCCCTTCCGCGCCGCCAATGTCTTGTCCGGCCGCGACCTCTACAGCTGGCGCCATGTGGCGCTCGAAGGGCGTGTGGTCGAGGCCTCGACCGGCCTGGCCTTCGCGGCCGATCACGCGGTCGGCGAGGCGGAGGACTATGACGGCCTCATTGTCTGTGCGGCGGGCAATCCATCGACCTTCGATCACGAGCCGACCTTTGCCTGGCTGAGACGTCTCGCCCGCCGCGGAACATGGCTTGCCGGTGTCTCGGGCGGGCCGTTCGTGCTGGCCGCCGCCGGTCTTCTCGACGGGTATCGCTGCACGATCCACTGGGAGCACGCGGCAGCCTTCGCAGAGGCCTTCGCGCAGCCGCGTCTCATCTCCTCGATCTACGAGATCGATCGCGGGCGCCTGACTTGCGCCGGCGGCATCTCGGCCCTCGACATGATGCATGTGTTGATCGCCAAGGCTCATGGAACGGCCCTTGCGGCCGCCGTCAGCGAATGGTTCCTGCAGAGCCATGTGCGCGCCGGCGCGAGCGGACAGCTGATGACCCGCTTCGAGCGCTTCGGCTTTCCGAGCGTCGGTCTGTCGAACGTGTCGAGGCGATGGAGGAGCATGTGGAAGAGCCCCTGCCCCGCGCTCGTCTTGCCGCGCTCGCCGGTGTCTCGATCCGCCAGCTCGAGCGCCTCTTCGAGAAGCATATGCACACGACGCTCGATCGGCACTATCTCACCATCCGGCTCCATCACGCCCAGCGTCTCCTCTGCCAGACCCGGCTTTCCGTCGGTGAGATCGCCGTCGCATCGGGCTTTCGCAGCGCAAGTCATTTCTCGCGCGCCTACAAGACCCGCTACGGCCATGGGCCAAGAAACGAAAGGTCGCTCACCTTTCTCCACGGGAAAGCCGTCGATCGGGGTGCCCCCTTGTGATAGATGCATTCGAGTAAAGAGCGGTTCCGGCGGACGTCCCGAAGGGTCCAAGGCACCAACTGTCTTGAGGAGACGAAATGCCCGCCAAAAAGCACGCCCGCAACGAGAATGCCGGAACCGAAGCGGCAGTCGAGGCCAAGCGTGGCGAGACGGGCCTTACGGGAACGGCACTCCACCAGGATTCTCACGCGGTCAAGCCGGTCACGGAGAAGCGGCTCGAAAGCGCGATCGGGCGCGAGGTGCGCAACCTCCGCCGACAGCATGGCTTGACGATCGGCGATCTGGCCTCTGCGACCGGCATGTCGCTCGGCATGCTATCCAAGATCGAGCGCGGGAACATCTCGCCCTCGCTCGCGACGCTTCAAGCCCTGTCGCAGGCGCTCGGGGTTCCGATCACCGGTTTTTTCAAGGGATTCGAGCAGCAGCGCAGCGCGGTGTTCGTGAAGGCCGGCGAAGGGGTCGAGATGGAGCGGCGCGGGACGAGCGCAGGGCACCAGTACAACCTTCTCGGCCATATCGGGAACAACTCAAGCGGCGTGACGGTGGAGCCCTACCTGATCACGCTGTCGAAGGAGTCGGACGTGTTTCCGACCTTCCAACACGACGGACTCGAATTCCTCTACATGCTCGAAGGCGAATTCATCTATCGCCATGCCGAGACGCGGGTTCACATGCAGCCGGGCGACAGCTTCTTCTTCGATGCCGATGCGCCGCACGGGCCGGAGGACTTCGTCAAACTTCCCTGCATCTATCTGTCGTTCATCTGCTATCCGCAGGACCGTGGCGAGAGATAGTGGACTTGCCACGGGAAAGTGGAGAGCGTTTTTGGCTTTACGCTGCCCGCTTTTCGAACTGAAGCGGGCTGATGAAGTCGAGCGCCAAATGGCGCCGGACAGAGTTGTAGAAGCCGTCAATATTTCGACCGATCGCGGCGGTCGCCTCGGTCCTTGTCTGGCAGGCGGTGCGCCAGACGCGTTCTGATTTCAGGGTCTTGAAGAAGCTCTCGACCATGGGATTATCGGTGCAGTTTTCCGAGGCAAGTCCAAGGGCTTCATGGGCCTGCCGATATCAAACGTCGAGGGTGTTGTCGCGCTCCCATTGGGTGATGGCGCTGGCGTAGCTCGTCCACTCCTCGCGCTTTTTCTTGAGATAGGAGGAGACGAATTCCGGCCCGATCGCCATGCAGAACGTTTCGTCGCATTCGAGCGCCCGAAGCGCGTCGAGGAGATTCAGCGGTAGGCGAGGCGTGTTCGTTGCGCGATGCCCGTCCACATACATGTTGAGATCGCTGTGAGGGCCGGGATCGGCGTTCGTCTCCATTCCGCTCATGCCCGCAGCGAGGATGACGGCCTGGAGAAGATAGGGGTTGGCCGCCCCATCCGGCAGGCGCAATTCGAAGCGGCCCGGGCTGGCACGCGGACCATGTGGGTGCGGTTGTTGCCGGTCCAGGTGATGGCGTTCGGCGCCCATGTGGCTCCGGAGGTGGTGAGCGGCGCATTGATGCGCTTATAGGAGTTCACCGTCGGATTGTGATCGCCGCGAGCGCGGGCCCGTGCCGCATGATGCCGAAGAGGAAGGTCTTACCCTTCGCCGAGAGGCCGAAGGGGGCGTCCTTGTCGGCAAAGGCGTTGACCGAGCCGTCCGTGTTCCAGACCGAGATGTGGCAATGGCAGCCATTGCCGGTCAAATCTCTTGAAGCGCTTGGACTGCGGGCCGGATGCAGGCGAGCGTCGGCTGACCGACATTTTCGATAAAGACGTCCTGGGTCGCGGCCGTTCCGCCTTGCATGCCGTCGAGCACGACGACGTCCGCTCCGGCCTTCACGGCAAGCGCCGTATCGTAATAGGGCCGCGCACCGCCGATCTTGACGTAGATCGGCTTCTCCCAATCGGTGATTTCGCAAAGTTCGAGGATCTTGATCTCGAGATCGTGGGGGCCCGTCCAATCCGGATGCCGCCAGGCCGAACGTTGGTCGATGCCCTTAGGCAACGTGCGCATCTGCGCGACGCGATCGGAGATTTTCTGGCCGAGCAGCATGCCACCGCCACCGGGCTTGGCGCCCTGGCCGACGACGATCTCGATCGCGTCCGCCCGGCGAAGATCGGTCGGATTCATGCCGTAGCGCGAGGGCAAGTACTGGTAGACCAGCGTGTCGGAGTGCCCGCGCTCCTCGTCCGTCATGCCGCCGTCGCCGGTGGTGGTCATTCATGCAAGCGGTGAGGTAGGCGGCGGCGACCTCAGAATCGTTCTGGGTCTCGAACCGTATGCCCAATCGTTTCAACTCGCGCCGCAGATTGTTGTGGTTCGACAGCGATCCGTTGTGGACGAGACATTGGTCTGTGCCGGTTGAGAAGGGATGAGCCCCGAGAGTCGTTACGGCCGACTCGGTCGCCATGTGGGTATGGCCGATCCCGTGCGTGCCCGACATGGCCGGGATTTCGAAGCGAGAGACGACGTCCTTGGGAAGGCCGACTTCCTTGTAAATCTCCATGGTCTCACCGACACTCATCACACGTACGGCGCCTTCGAGATCGTCGATCATCTTGCGCACGTCGCCAACGCGTTCGTTCGGCACGCCGGCAACCGCGTGGCTCCCCTTGATGCGAAGGCCCGAACTCTTCCCGAGGAGAGCGCCCACCCGCTGCTCGAAGTCCGAGAAGGTGACATCTGGCGTATCGGACTGGATCGTTACCTTCGTTCGGCCCGTGATCTCTTGGCCGTAGATCGCTATGCCCGCCGAATCCGGGCCGCGATCAGTCATCGTCCCCAGCATGTCGGACAGGAGCTGCCCGAGATCTTTCTCAAGCGAGCGGTCCTTTAGAAACAAACCAACGATCCCGCACATGTTGCGCTCCTTTCGGCCTTGTCGTCTTGGCGCGACCATTCCATAGGCGCGGTAGAAAAAATCAACTGAGAAGAAAACAAAATTCTTCTGAGGTGATTTTTGACTTGTATTCATCCGGGCGCAAACGGTAAGTCCTGTCCCGCTCGCGAAGGCGTGGACCGGGAAGACGGGGCATCACGATCCGGCCAGTTCGTCGGCGCGGTGGCCGGCTCCTGCGCGGCGTCGTTGCCGCCGCTCGGATGAGAGCGGGTCGATGGACCTGAACTGGACTGGGGAAACACATGCCGCCGCGATTGTCTTACCGCCCGCGACCGGGCTTTGGTGGTCTCGTCACGAATCCCGGCCGTCGCCTTACCCCTTGGTCGAAAACATCATGAAACGGCACTTTATGAACGTCTGCATCCTCACGGTCGTCTGCCCCTCCACGCGCGGGATCGTCGCTGCGATCTCCGGTTACTTGGCTGAGATGGGCTGCAACATCATCGACTCAGCCCAATTCGACGATCTGGATACGGGCCGTTTCTTCACGCGGATCGCCTTCATCTCCGAAGAGGGTCGCGACCTCGGCGATATCGAGAAGGGCTTCGCCGCCATCGCCGAGCCATTCGACATGACCTTCGCATTCCACGACGGCCGCGATCGCATGAAGGTGCTGCTCATGGTGTCGCGCTTTGGTCATTGCCTCAACGACATTCTCTATCGCTGGCGCATCGGCGCCTTGCCGATCGACATCGTCGGCGTCGTCTCGAACCATCTCGACTATCAGAAGCTCGTGGTGAACCACGATCTTCCCTTCCATCACATCCCGGTCACCAAGGCCAACAAGGCGGCGGCCGAGGAACGCATCATGGAGATCGTGACCGCCACGAAGGCCGAGCTCGTCGTCCTTGCGCGCTATATGCAAGTCCTGTCGGACGCGATGTGCGAGACCATGTCGGGTCGCATCATCAACATCCATCATTCGTTTCTGCCGAGCTTCAAAGGCGCCAATCCCTACAAGCAGGCCTTCGAGCGGGGCGTGAAACTCATCGGCGCGACGGCCCATTACGTGACCGCCGAGCTCGATGAAGGCCCGATCATCGAGCAGGACGTGGCCCGTGTCACCCATGCGCAATCGGCCGCCGACTACGTCTCGATCGGTCGCGACGTCGAGGCTCAAGTCCTCTCACGCGCAATCCACGCGCATATCTTCCATCGCGTCTTCCTGAACGGATCGAGCACGGTCGTCTTCCCCGCATCCCCGGGAAGCTTTGCATCGGAGCGGCTGGGTTAGGACCTGTTGGCATAGCGGATTCCGAAACCGTCTGATCCGGGATTAGGCTGAATCAGACTAATCCCGGATCAAAGTCCGCGCAGCGTTCGAGCGGCTTTGAGAATCCCTATCGCGAAGCGATCAAACGGATCTCGTCTGAGGTCTGATCTGAGGCTGCCTCGTGGAGGCAGCATCGGCGCGAGGCGATCTGTTGGATGAGGAGTGGGTGGCGATCGGACCCAGAGAAGCAGGATGAGAAGCTTTCGACAGAGGTCCGACGCATCTTCGGCGAGAACTTCGGCGTCTACGGCGTTCGGAAGGTCTGGCGGCAGATGAAACGCGAGGGCCTCGAGATCACCCGATGCACCATGTGGCGGCTGCCGAAAGCTATGGGCTTGAAGGGCGCCGTGCGCGGCAAGGTGGTGAAGACGACGAAGAGCGACAAGGCGGCACCCGCTCCGCTCGACCACGTCAACCGAAACTTCAAGGCGCCGTCGCCAAACGCCCTATGGGTCAGTGATTTCACCTTTGTCGCGACTTGGCGCGGCCGAGCCGCGTGTTTCGCTTCGCCGTCGGCGACAGCTATGACAATGCGCTCGCCGAGACTGTGATCGGCCTGTTCAAGACCGAAGTCATCGGCAGGCGCGGGCTATGGCGAAGCCTTAAAACCACTGCGTTCGCCGCGCTCGAATGGGTCGACTGGTTCGACAATCGACGTCTTCTCCAGCCAATCGGCAACTCCCGTCTGCCGAAGCCGAAGCCAATCTAGCCGCCGCCCTCCACCCAATGCCGATAGCAGCGTAGGACTCAAACCAAATGGCCTCCGGAAGAGCCGGTGCGGTTGAGTTGGCACGGCCACGGGACGGATCGTCAGGCGGGCCGGCAGCGTATGAGCTGCGAGCGAGCGATCATGTTCGGTTTGTGCGGCGTCGGACGGGACGGCGTCCAGACGGTGGTCGATGCCCGATCTCGCAGGAGGGATCGCCATCGTTGGGGTCGCGCTTCTCCCGATCGAATCGACGGAGGTGTCCAGCATTGTCTCTGTCACGGGAAGCTTGGGGCTCTTCCAGAGGATCTGAAAAAACTCAATTTTTCTGTTGGAAAGCTGGTCGGAGTGGCAGGATTCGAACCTGCGACCCCCTCGTCCCGAACGAGGTGCGCTACCAGGCTGCGCTACACTCCGGAGCCGGACCGGCGATCAAAGCCGCTTGCCCTCTGGTGCGGCTGATATAACGAAGCGCATCAGTCATCGCAAGCATGTTGGGGGCGGTTTTTTGGCAATTTCTTGGCCTCGTCGCGCGCTGCTTGCGTTGAGGCTTTGAGGGATCCCCCACACCGTTTCCACCACACTGAGACGATCGCTTGGCCTCGTCATGGTGCCGGCGGAGCGCGGGGCGAAAAAGTGGTGCCGGATTTCGGTTTCGGCCACCCGGCGCGGCACCATGGCGATCAAGAGCATCTGACGACACCGATGTGGTGCCTCATGCTCAAAGCAGCGCCCGAGCCGCGCTAACCGCATGCGCGTACGCCCACACCCCATTTCTCCGAATGGGTAGCCGGAAGGTGGTCCGAGGACGGGGAGTTTCTATCCGCCTGTGTGTGGCGCGCCGTCACGGCTCTGCCATAGCTTTCGGAACAAGGAAGAGCCGTCGAAAGCGCGAGCTCGCGGCGAGCCGGACGGATGGAGAGGTCTTGGAACATGAAGCAGAAACGTTGCACGACTGTTCCGGCACCATCATGCGGCAAGACTTCGGGCTAGAGGGAATTGGCGATTTCGAACGATCGCAATCGTCTCCATGGGTCTCGGCCGCCACGACCCTGGCGATGGCGCGAGGCGGACCCAAGAAGGCCCCCGACGGGCCGGCTCTCATCGAGAGTTGGGCCCCAGAAGGAAGCGCCACCCCCTCTCATTGGCAGGGGAAAGGCGCGCCACGGACTTGGCTTTCGGACCGGATGACAGGCTTCACCGGTTGCCGATCCGCACCGCGAGACATCGAGGGCGCGACGAGGGATCGACATCGGCCGGAACGACATTGGGAGGAGCGTAATGAGCCATTCTATTCACAATCTGCGCAAGATGCGGGTCCAGCGCTCGACGCTTGCGGTGCCGGGGTCGAACCCGGCGATGATCGAGAAGGCGGCCGATAGCGCCGCCGATTGCATCTTTCTCGACATCGAGGACGCCGTCGCGCCCGACGACAAGGAAAAGGCCCGCAAGAACATCATCGCGGCGCTGAACGACATCGACTGGAAGGCCAAGAACAAGACCATGTCGGTCCGCATCAACGGCCTCGACACCCATTACATGTATCGCGACGTCGTCGACGTGATGGAACAGGCCGGCGACAAGCTGGACATGATCCTGATCCCGAAGGTCGGCGTTCCAGCCGACGTCTATATGGTCGAAGCCATGCTCAACCAGATCGAGATGGCCAAGGGCTATCAGAACAAGGTGGGCATTGAGGCGCTGATCGAGACGCCGCTCGGCATGGCCAATGTGGAAGCGATCGCGGCGGCGCCCTCGCGGCTCGAAGCCCTGCATTTCGGTGTCGCCGACTATGCGGCCTTCAACAAGGCGCGCACCGTCAATATCGGCGGCCTCAACCCCGACTATCCGGGCGATCAGTGGCATGCCGCCCTGTCGCGCATGACCGTCGCCTGTCGAGCCTATGGGCTGCGCCCGATCGACGGCCCCTTCGGCGACTTCTCCGATCCCGACGGTTTTCGCGCCGCCGCCAAACGGGCGGCAGCCCTCGGCATCGAAGGCAAATGGGCCATCCATCCGAGCCAGATCACTTTGGCGAACGAAGAGTTCTCACCTTTGGGCGGCGAGGTCGAAAAGGCCCGCCGCATTCTGGAAGCGCTGAAGGAGGCCGCCGCCGCCGGCAAGGGGGCCGCGAGCCTCGACGGCAAGATGATCGACGCCGCATCCGAGCGCATGGCCAAGAACGTCATCGCGGTGGACGACGCGATCCGGGCACGGGCACAGTAAGAGCGGCAAGGGAGGACAGGGATCATGGATATTCACGAATTTCAGGCCAAGGAGCTTCTGGCCACAAAGGGCGTGAAGCTGCCGCGTGGCGGCATCGCCTACAGCCCCGAACAGGCTCGCTACCGGGCGAGCGAGATCGGTGGCGAGGCTTGGGTGGTCAAGGCGCAGATCCATTCCGGCGCCAGAGGCAAGGCCGGCGGCATTATCCTCTGCCGCTCGGAGGAAGACGTCGAAGCCGCCGCCGACAATCTGATCGGTCGCCGGCTCGTGACCCATCAGACCGGGCCGAAGGGGAATCTGGTCAATCGCCTCTACATCGAGGAAACCGTCCAGATCGATCGCGAGCTTTATCTCGGCATCGTCCTCGACCGGAAAGCCGAGCGCATCAAGATCATCGCCTCGCCCTCCGGGGGCATGGAAATCGAGGAAATCGCCGCCAAGGAGCCGGACAGCCTCATCGAGATCACCGTCGATCCGGGCGGCGGCATGCAACGGTTTCAGGCGCGTGAACTCGCTTTCGGCCTCGGACTCGACGGCTCCATGGTGACCAAGGCGACCGACACGCTGCTCGCCTGCTATCGCGTGTTCCGCGATTTCGACGCCACCATGCTGGAGATCAATCCGCTGGTCGTCTCCAAGGGCGAACTCATGGCGCTCGACTGCAAGATGAGCTTCGACGAGAACGCCCTGTTCCGGCGGCCCGACATTTCTGAGATGCGCGACAAGAGCCAGGAGGATCCGCGCGAGACCTTCGCTTCCGATCGCGGCCTCAGCTATGTGGGCCTCGAGGGCGAAATCGGCTGCATCATCAATGGCGCGGGTCTCGCCATGGCGACCCTCGACATGATCAAGCTGTCGGGCGGCGAGCCGGCCAACTTCCTCGACATCGGCGGCGGCGCGAGCCCCGAGCGCGTGGCGAAGAGCTTCCGCGCCGTCCTGCAGGACAAGAACGTCAAGGTCATCCTCGTCAACATCTTCGCCGGCATCAATCGCTGCGACTGGGTGGCCGAGGGCGTGGTCAAGGCGCGCGAAGAGGTGGGCCTCGACCTGCCCTTGATCGTCCGCCTTTCGGGGACCAAGGTGGAAGAGGGCAAGAAGATCCTCGCCGAAAAGGCACCGGACGTCGTCGTGGCGGACACGCTGCAGGAGGCCGCCGAACGGGCGGTCGCCGAATGGAAGAAGCTCGGTCAAAGCGCCGCGGCCTGACGGGAGGAATTCGACATGGCAATTTTGCTGAACAAGGACACCAAGGTCATCGTCCAGGGCATCACCGGACGCATCGGCAGCTTCCACGCCGAGGACATGATGGCCTATGGCACCAAGGTGGTGGGTGGCGTGACGCCGGGCAAAGGCGGCACCACCCATCTCGGCGTGCCGGTCTTCTCGACCGTCAAGGGCGCCGTTCAGGAAACCGGGGCGGAAGCCTCGATCGTCTTCGTGCCACCGCCCTTCGCGGCCGACTCGATCATGGAAGCGGCCGATAGCGGCATCAAGACCTGCGTCTGCATCACCGACGGCATTCCTGCCCAGGACATGATGCGGGTCAAACGCTATATGCGCCGCTATCGGGCCGAGAACCGGATGATGCTGATGGGGCCGAACTGCGCCGGCATGATCACGGCGGGCCAGGCGATGATGGGCATCATGCCGGGCCACATCTACCAGCCGGGACGCATCGGCATTATCGCCCGTTCCGGCACCTTGAGCTACGAGGCGGCAAGCCAGATGAAGGCGCGCGGCATCGGCGTCTCGACCAGCGTCGGCATCGGCGGCGATCCGATCAATGGCTCGTCCTTTAGGGACGTCCTCGAGCTCTTCGAAGAGGACGACGAGACCGATGCCGTCGTCATGATCGGCGAGATCGGCGGCCCCCAGGAGGTGGATGCGGCCCGCTGGGCCGAGGAGAATTTCTCAAAACCGCTTTTGGCCTACATCGCCGGTCTTTCAGCGCCCAAGGGCAAGCGCATGGGTCATGCCGGCGCCATCGTCTCCGGCGAAGGGGAATCGGCTCAGGAGAAGGTGGAGATCATCCGCGCCTGCGGCCATCACATCATCCCGAACCCTTCCGCCTTCGGCGAGACCGTCGAGAGCCTTCTCAACGACATGAAGAAGGCGGCCTGACACATCATGACCAAGCCCAAGATTCTCGTCACCCGCCGCTGGCCGAAAAGCGTCGAGGAGCGGCTGTCACAGACCTATGACGCAACGCTCAACACCGACGACAAGCCGATGTCGACGCAGGAGATCGCCGAGGCCTTTGCCGAATTCGACGCGATCTGCCCGACGGTCAGCGACAAACTGCCGGCGGATATCTTTCCCAAGGAGACGCTCCGCGCCAAGATCCTCGGCAATTACGGCGTCGGCTTCAGCCATATAGACACAGACGCCGCCAAGGCAGCCGGTGTCGCGGTGACCAATACGCCTGACGTCCTGTCCGAATGCACCGCCGACCTCGCCATTACCCTCATGCTGATGGCGGCCCGCCGCGCCTCGGAAGGCGAGCGCGAGGTGCGGGCAGGCCAATGGACCGGCTGGCGGCCGACCCATATGGTCGGCACCAAGGTCTCCGGCGCGACCTTCGGCGTTCTCGGCTTCGGACGGATCGGCCGCACGGCAGCCAAGCGCGCCCATTTCGGCTTCGGGATGAAGGTGATCTATTACGATGCCTTCCCCGTGAAGCCGGAGCTTGCGGCCGAGACGGGCGCCGAGGCCCGCGATTCGATCGAGGCAGTCTTGCGGGAGGCCGATGTCGTCTCGCTCCACATGCCGGGCGGCAAGGAGAACTATCATCTCATCAATGCTCAGCGCCTCGAAATGATGAAGCCGACGGCGATCCTCGTGAACACCGCGCGCGGCGAGGTGGTGGATGCGGCAGCCCTCGCGGCGGCGCTCAAGGCCGGCACGATCGCAGGCGCCGGGCTCGACGTCTATGAGGGCGAGCCGACCATCCCGCCGCCGCTTCTCGATACCAATGCGGTGCTTCTGCCCCATCTCGGCAGTGCGACCGAGACGACACGCGAGGCGATGGGTATGATGGTCGCCGACAATCTCGACGCCTTCTTCGCCGGCAAGGAGCCACCCAATCGTGTCGCCTGACGATCTGAGGCCCGCATTGCGCGAGGCCTTCGCGGCCGGGGTCGCGGCAGCCGATCCTGCCGCGGCCGTGCGCGCCGCGCTTCAAGACCACCGGGAGGCGCTGGAAGGCGCCTCGCGCATCTTCGTGGCCGCCCTCGGCAAGGCCGCCTGCGTCATGGCCGAGGCAGCGATCGCCGAACTCGGGCGCGAACCCACCGAGGGCATCGTGGTCACGACCGACGCGGCGGCAAGGCCGATCGCGGGATGCCGGGTCATCGCCGGCGGCCATCCGCTACCCGATGCGGGAAGCGTCGAAGGCGGTTCGGCGCTTCTGACACTCGCAGAGAAGGCCGAAGAGGGCGACCTCCTTTTGGCTCTGATCTCCGGCGGCGGCTCGGCCTTGGGCGTTGCGCCGCGAGAGGGTTTGACGCTCTCCGACAAGACTGCCGTCACCGATCTTCTCTTGCGCTCCGGCGCCGACATCACCGAGATGAACACGGTGCGCCGGGCCTTGTCGCGCCTCAAGGGCGGCGGGCTTGCCGAGGCGGCCGCGCCTGCGCGCGTCCTGTCGCTGATCGTTTCGGACGTGCCCGGCGACGACCCGGCGACCGTCGCCTCCGGCCCGACGGCGCGCGCCTCTTCCGCCCTTTCGGCGCAAGACGTTCTCGATCGCCGAGGCCTTCTTGAACGGATTCCGTCCGCCGTCAGGGCCGCCATCGAAAGCGCCGAGACACCTGCGCCCCTGAGAGGCGTCATGAACCGGATCGTCGCCAGCAATGCGCGCTCCGTCGAGGCAGTGGCCGCCCATCTGAGGACTCAAGGCTTTCGCGTCGTCACGCGCCCCGGCTGGCTGGGCGGCGATGTCGAGGAGGCGGCGAGGGAATTGTTCGAGCTCTTTGCGGTGCAGGACACTCAGGGCGGCCCACTCGCCGTCGTCGCGGGCGGCGAGACCACCGTCGAGGTGACCGGCGATGGCCTTGGCGGGCGCAATCAGGAATTTGCCCTGCGCTTTGCCCGCCTCGCCGAGGAAAAAGGCATCACGGCACCCTTTGGCTTCCTGTCGGGCGGCACGGATGGCCGCGACGGACCGACGGACACGGCCGGGGGCATCGTCGATGGCGGAAGCCTGGAGCGACTGCGGATCGCGGGCGTCGATCTGGCCGACCATCTTGCCCGCAACGACGCCTATCATGCGCTGAAAGCCAGTGGCGATCTTCTGATGACAGGTGCCACCGGCACCAATGTCGCGGATCTTCAGATCGCGCTCAAGCTCTGAGACCATCGACGATCGAGCCGCTCGCCGGATGTTGATCGGCCCTTTCGGTCGCGTCCTTCCTCAAGCGGCATCATTCGTTCGAATGCGTCTGGTTGCCGGGTGCCCTATCCGGCAACGTCCGATGGTCGATCGACAAAGCCCGACGGGCAGTCGCCGCCTACCCGAAGGCTCAAGGCTCGCGCCCGCCACCTTGGCGCGCAAGCCGTGCCGACCGTGGCAATGCCGCCAGTCCAAGACCAAGGCTCTATCCGTTGCGGTCGGTCCCGATACCCGATGGGGCGGCAGGAAACACCCGCGCGGGCGTGGTCAGAAGGCCCCCGGAACCGTCTTTTAGGAACACGGACAAATAGACCTCGGCTGTCCTCTCGGCGGGCGGGGCATCGCAGGGCCTTCGTGGCATGCGACCGGGCATTATGAGGAGGAGACCCCTATGAACGCGCCCTTTTTCCCCCAGCTTGAGATTCCCCATACGATTGCCGCGGGCCCCGGCCCGGGCAACACGGCCGAGCGCGTTCTGAACGCCTTTACCAGCCCAGGCGTCGCCGACCACATGCAGCCGGACGTTCTGCGCGGCATGATTGAATGCAAGAAGATGCTGCGCGAGATCTTCGGCACCCAGAACGTCCACACCTTCGGCATCGCCGGCACCGGCTGGAGCGGGCTCGACGCCATGTTCTCCGTCATTCATCCGGGCGACAAGGTGGTCATGTTCGTCAACGGTACCTTCTCAGGCATCGACGAGCTATCCGTTCGCATGAAGGCCGCGACGGAGGAGGAACTGAAGGCCAATCCGCTCAATCCCCAGGCTGCCTCCGTCGTCACCATCCCTGTGCCGCATGGCCAGTCCGTAACCGCCGAGATCGTCGACGAGGCACTGGCCGAACACAAGCCGAAATGGGCGGCCATGGCCCATTGGGAGACCGGCTCGGGCCGGATCAACGACGTGAAGGGCTTTTCCGACGCCTGCGAGAAGCATGGCGCGATGGGCCTCATCGACGCCGTCTCCTCCCTCGGCATCGCCGAATTGCGGATCGACGACTATCCGGGCATCGTCGGTTGGGCCTCCTGCCCGCAGAAGGGCATGATGGCCCTGCCCCTGACCTATGCGCCGGTCAGCTTTTCCGACCGCTATATCGCGGAACTGCGCAAGGTCGGATCACGCAGCTTCGTCCACAATCCGATCATGGAAGCCCGCCATTGGGCGATCATCGACGGCCAGGATGTGGAGAAGGGCACCTACCACCGCACCCATTCGCCCTATGCGGTCGCGTCCTTCCACGAGGCGCTGCGCATGGTGCTGGAACAGGGCCTTCTGCAAAGGGCCGAGCGCTATCGCAAGGCCGAGAAGGCGCTCCGGGCCGCCCTCACCTCGATGGGTTGCTCGGTCACGTCCAACATGACCAGCCTGATCGTTCTCGATCTTCCGGAAAAGCTGAAGGGGAAGGAAAAGGATTTTGTGAATGCCTGCCGGGCCGAGAGCTTCGGCATCTGGCCGACCCTCTCGGAGCCGACCCAGGTCCGCGTCGGCATTCTGAATCTCATCAGCGAAGCCGAACTGACCACCATCGTTCAGCGCTTCGGCGAAATGCTCAATCGCTTCGAGGTCGAAGCGGATGTCGAAGCCGCGGTGGCCGAATTGAAGCGGCAACTGAGCTGATCCGACTTCGGAAAAAACAATGAGGATCGGGCGATCGATCGACATCGCCCGATCCTCTCATTTGGCTGGATACCGCATCACGCGCCGTTGCGACTCCTTCCCGGCACCCAATTTGGTGCGGATGATCGCCTCATACGAAATCCGTTTGATCGCTTCGCGATACGGTTTTTTTAGACGATCGGGCGCTGCGCGAGCTCGATACGCAGCCCGACTGAATCAGTCGGATACCGTATCAGCCGGTCCTGCCGAAAAGCTCGGCCGAGAACGGCTCGGGTGTGTAGAGCGCGCGGCGCAGGGATTGCGCCTCCTGGCGCTCGGCCTTGCGGCGGTCCCAACGCGGTAACTCGACGAGAGAGGCCATCGGCCGGCGCGGGTGCTGCGTCTCATAAAGTCGATTGGCCTCGGCCCAATGTTCGTGTTCGCGACCGCTCGGGCGCCCTTCGCGCTCCCAGATTTCGTAGGCGAGGCGACGAACTGCCTCGGCATTGTCTTCGAATTGCATGTGAACACCTCCCTGACGCGAAACAAATTGCTCAAGGACGGGTCTAGACGTTTGGTTCCGCGGCCGCACACCAAAAAATTGATGGCTGGCAACTCTTAGGAGTTGACCAATAGAGCCGCCGCGACAATCACAACCCAGGACGTGACCGCCCCGGCCAGAACGACATTTTCCGCCTTGCGATAGCTGAGCATCGGTTCACCTAAACCTTGGGCGCGTCATCCTCGTCGATCGACGCGCGGCGCTCCGCATCATGGAAAAGACATAATGATGAATGGGCGCCTGACAAGGAACATTGTCATCATATCAAGGAGATGTGACGAGTCCGCCGGACGCTTTGCCACATCTTGATCGCACGTTCGTCACGCTTTGCACTGTGTGCCGTCCTGGCCGAACCGAGTTCGATGTCGGGATTGAAGGGCCGCCCGATCCTCGCCGTCTAGCTGGAGACCTTCTGCGGCAAGTGCCTTAAAAGATCGTCTACCCGGCTCAGAAGAATGTCCGCGCCAAGATCGCTTGAGGCCAACGCCGTATAACCGTTTTCGAGGGCTGCCACGGGCATGAAGGCGGCTTTTGCCGCTTCGACATCGTTCTCGCTATCGCCCACGAACAGGCACTCGGCCGGATCGAAACCAAGCTGCTTTGCCGCCAGAAGCAGAAGATCGGGCGCCGGCTTCTTCTTCGGCCCCGCATCGCCGCCGATCACGATATCCATCGGATCGGCAAGACCGTAATGGGCAAGGATTGCGCGTGTCGCCGCTTCCGGCTTGTTGGTGACGACCCCGGTCTTTGCGCCTAGCGCCTTGACGCCGTCCACGGCTTCGCGAGCCCCTGGCGTCAAGTCGGTCAGCTTCGTCGCGCGCGGCTCGTAAGTGGCGACGAAACGGGCGGCGATGCGCTCGCAATCCTGCGGCGAAAGCGGCAGGCCGCGTCGGCGAAAGGCGCGCTCGATGAGCACCTGAACGCCCCCACCCACCAGATGCTTGACGGTTTGAAGATCGAAGGGCGCAACGCCCTCCATCGCCAAGGTCTCGTTGAGGGCTTCGCGAATATCGGGCGCGGAATCGATCAGCGTTCCGTCGAGATCGAAGAGAACCGCCTTCGGCATGCGGGAGAGAACCGTCACGCCACGTCCTTCCAACCGAAACCGCAAATTAAACCTTCAGTCACCATGAACGCATCCTCGACGCTTCCTTCGGTTCCGATTGCGGCCGGACATAGGAGAAGGCCGCCCGCTGACAAAGGCGGGCATGTCGACCCCGGCCGATGCCCGGCGGTCCGACCCATCCGATGTTCGGACCGATCAGCCGACCGGCTCGTCGAAGATCGCCAAAGTGATCCAGTCGGCGGCGAGCGCCGGCTTGATCGAACCCTCGATCTCGATCGTCGCCTCCCAGGAGGTCTGCAGGCTCACCGCCCGCTCCTTCAGCGCAGTCATCTTGAAGACGCCGCGCACGCGCGCGCCTGACTTGACCGGCGAAACGAAGCGCACTTTGTCGAAGCCCACATTGACGCCCATCTTGGTGCCGGAAACACCCGGCAGCGCGTCATAGGCGAGCGTCGAGAGCAGCGAGAGCGTCAGAAAGCCATGGGCGATCGTGCCACCGAATGGCGACTCGGCCCGGGCACGGTCCGGGTCAACATGGATGAACTGGAAATCGTGGGTCGCCTCGGCGAAGCGGTCGATCATGCCTTGGTCGACCACGAGCCAGTCGGAGGTGAAGGCCTCGCCGCCCACATGGCCGCGATAGCTCTCGAGCGAGACGAGCCGCTCCTTGAGCCGGCGTTCCGTTTCCTCGACCGATGTCAGGGCCATGACCACTCCTCTGTTTGCCGCCTGTGCGGTTTGGCGTGGCTTGTAGGGCAATTTGCGCGAAGGGCGGAAGAGCCTCTGCCTGCCGATCCGAGCCATCGCGATCACGCCAGCCCGCTTTTGCAACTTCAGAAGCCGGCGAACCGTTGCGCACCCGACGTTTTTAAGACCCACACCGAACGGAGCCGACCATGGCAGACCTTCCCGACACAATGCGCGCGCTCACCCTTCTCAATGACGGCTATTCCGGCACCTCGGAAGGCCCGCAGCTCGACGACCTCGCCCGTTGGGTCACGCTCGAAGACGTCTCTGTACCAAAGCCCGAGGGCCGGCAGGTCCTGGTGAAGATCGGCCTTGCCAACGTGAACCCATCCGACATCCATTATATCAAAGGCGAATATGGCCAGCCGCGCCGCAAGGGAATGCCCGCCGGCTTCGAAGGCATGGGCACGGTCGTTAGCGCCGGCGAGGACGCGGAGGCACAAGGGCTCGTCGGCCAGCGCGTCGCCGTTTCCACCTCCCAAGGCGGAAGCGGGACCTGGGCGCAATATGCGCTGACCGACAAGGCCGCCGTCGTCCCGCTCGCCAAAGGCCTCAAAGACGAGGACGGCGCTGCGCTCATCGTCAATCCGATGACGGCCTATGCCATGGTCGATCTCGTTCAAAAGGCCGGGGCGAAAAGCTTCGTCATGACGGCGGCCTCCAGCCAGCTTGGCAAGCTGATGGCTTCGCTCGGCCGGGAAAAAGGCCTCCATTCGGTGGCGACCGTGCGCCGCGAAGCCCACCGCTCGCCGCTCGAAGGTCTCGGCGCCGGCACCGTCCTCAACACGGAACGCGACGACTTTTCGACCATGCTCGATCAGGCCATGAAACAGCATGCCCCGACGATCCTGCTCGATGCCGTCGGCGATACGAGTTCGGCGACGATCTTTCGGGCCATGCCGGCGGGCGGGCGCTGGATTCTCTATGGCAAGATGAGCCCGGAAGTGCCGAAGCTCCCCGATCTCGGCCAGTTGGTCTTTCAGATGAAAACGATTGAAGGCTTCTGGCTGGCCGAATGGATGCGCGATGCGTCGATGGAGGACAAGAAGGCCGGTTTCGAGACAGTCCAGAAGCGCTTCATCTCGGGAGCCTGGGCGACCGACGTCTCCGACACCCTGCCGCTTGACGAGGCGCCGGCCAAGCTCGCAAGCGCTATGGAGGGCGCGAATAAGGGCAAGGTTCTGCTCAAGCCCTGACCCCCAAGCCTTGCCCAGCGGGGCAATGCCTGCCGGAGCCTTGCCCCTGGCAGGGCCGGTGCGGGTTTCAGGCGGTTCGCGGCGAGACGCTCGTGGTCTGAGCGGCCTCTGTCGGTGCGAGTGACAGAACGCAGACCCCCTTCCCTTTGGCTTTCGCCCGATAAAGCGCCTTGTCGGCTTCGGCCATGCCGACTTGAAGAGCGTCGGGGCCGTTCCGCATCCAGGCGGCACCGGCGCTCGCGCCGATCCGGAACTCATGCGCATCGTCGAGCCGATGCGGCATGGCGATCGCGGCGAGAATGTCTTGCCCGAGGGCGCGGATCGACTGAGGCCCGGCATTGCCCGCCAGAATGAGGAACTCGTCGCCGCCGAGCCTGCAAATCGCCCGCGAGGGGCCGAGAATCCCTTCGAGGCGCCGAGCCACCGCGCAAAGCAGCTGATCGCCCAAGAGGTGCCCGTGCTGGTCATTGATCTGCTTGAACTCGTCGAGGTCGAGATAGAAGAGGACGAGCGGCTCGTCTCTTGCTTTGCGCCGCGCCTCGAATGCCGCCTGAAGCCCACGCCGATTGAGAAGACCCGTCAAGGGATCGCGCGAGGCCTGATCCCGCTCTCGCGCCTCGCCCTTGAGGGCCCGGATCATCGTGCCGCGGTGCTGAGCGATGATGCCTTTAGAGACGAAGCCGAAGAGAATGCATTGTATGACGAGCAGCGGAATAACCGACAGATTGTCCATGCCGAAACTGATGAAATAGCCAAGAATAATCAGCATCACCTGGAAAAGCGCATATCGTGGCGCCGCGAAATTTCGCCCGACGATCCCAGCGCAAGCCGCGAAGTTCCAGGCAAGTGTCACAACGATCATCGTCTGGTCGCCTGATTTGACCACGAGAGCCGTCGTGACTGCGAGGATCAGCGTCCAGGCGAGCCCGCCGATGAAGAGACCGTCGGACGGCCATTCCGGCCTGCGGATCACGACATAGCGAAGCGCCAGCGTGAACGCGTCGAGCGCTATGAGCCAGAGGAACCAGCCGATGCCCGTGCGCAGATAGGCCACGAAAGCAACCGCCATGGAATTGAGCGAAGCGAGGCCGAGCGGAGAGAAGGATCCATAAAAGGTGCTGATAAGCTTCAGATTGATGTCATTCGACCAATGACATCCCACATCCGCGATCCAGCGGACCCCCGGCAGGCTTGCCCCGATCCTTTGCTCCGTATCAGTCATCCTGCCCGCCCGACGCATCACATCCAAATGCCGTGCTTCAGGACGGCGATTCTACCCAGCGCCTCTTGGTAGGACGAAAAAGCTTCACAACAATCTAATGTCCGCCGCAATGTAACTCATGATATTATATTTTACTTATCGACTATTTACGTCACTCCAAAGAAATGCGAGCCATCCCCGTCCGCACCTGTGCAGACGTCGTCCCGTCACGCGAACCACCCTTTGGCAGGACAGCTTCGCGGCTAAACAGCGGATCGAAGTCGCGCCACTGTCCTGACGAAGCGCGCCGCTTATCGCGTTGCAGCGAAAATGGTGCCGGACGGTTTATGATCGGCTCGGCTGGTCTATATCCTTGCGCAAGACAACCGGAAACGACCTTTCAGACCTTTGATATGGAGGCACCATGTGCGGCATTTGCGGTGAAATTCGCTTTGATGGGACTCTGGCATCCCCCGAGCGGGTTCAACGCATGGGCGATTGTCTTGCCCCGCGCGGGCCGGATGGCGCCGGCCAGGTCATGCGCGGCCGCGTCGGGCTCGGCCATCGCCGCCTGAAGATCATCGATCTCTCGGAAAAAGCCGAACAGCCGATGGTCGATCCCGAGCTCGGCCTGACCATCGCCTTCAATGGCTGCATCTACAACTATCCGGAGCTGCGCGAGGAGCTGGAGGGAAAGGGCTACCGCTTTTTCTCCCATGGCGACACGGAAGTCATCCTGAAGAGCTACCATGCCTGGGGCCGCGACTGCGTGAAGCGCTTCCACGGCATGTTCGCCTTCGCCATTCATGAGCGCGAGACGGGCCGCGTCATGCTTGCCCGCGACCGCTTCGGCATCAAGCCGCTCTATCTGTCGCAAAACGACAAGCGCCTCTATATCGCCTCCTCGCTTCCGGCGATTGTTCGGACCGGCGACGTCGACACCTCGATCGATAAGGTCGCCCTCCATCACTACATGACCTTCCATGCCGTGGTCCCGCCGCCCCATACGATCCTGAAGGGCGTGCAGAAGCTTCCGCCGGCCACCACTCGGGTGATCGAGGCCGACGGCTCCGTCAAGGACGAGGTCTATTGGGCGCCGCATTTCGGCCCGCTCGACGGCGACGAGCGCCTGGGGCCCGACGATTGGCGCGACCGGGTGATGGATGCCATGAAGACGGCGGTCGCACGGCGCATGGTGGCCGACGTCCCCGTTGGCGTGCTCCTGTCGGGCGGCGTCGATTCCTCCCTCATCGTCGGGCTTCTCGCCGAGGCCGGGCAGCAGGGTCTCAACACCTTCTCGATCGGCTTCGAGGACGCCAATGGCGAGGTCGGCAACGAGTTCGAGTTTTCCGACATCATCGCCAATCATTACGGCACCGAGCATCACAAGATCTTCGTGCCCGGCTCGGAGCTGATGGAGCATCTGCCGGGCTGCATCGGCGCCATGTCCGAGCCGATGGTCTCCTACGACAATGTCGGCTTCTATCTCCTGTCGCGGGAAGTCTCCAAGCACATCAAGGTCGTGCAGTCGGGCCAGGGCGCCGACGAGGTCTTCGGCGGCTATCACTGGTACCCGAAGATGGCCGGTGCGAACGATCCGCTCGGGGCGTATTCGCGCGCCTTCTTCGATCGCAGCCACGAGACATTGGCTAAGCATCTCTCCCCCGAATGGCTGACGGAGGAGGACGTCTCCCGCGACTTCGTCGCCCGTCATTTCGCCATGGAGGGCGCTGCCAATCCCGTCGACAAGGCGCTTCGCGTCGATGCCCATGTCATGCTGGTGGACGATCCGGTCAAGCGCGTCGACAACATGACCATGGCCTGGGGCCTGGAAGCCCGCGTGCCCTTCCTCGACCACGAGCTGGTCGAGCTCGCCGCAAGGGTACCGGCGGAAGAGAAGCTGAAACAGGACGGCAAGGGTGTTCTGAAGGAGGTCGCGCGCCAGGTGGTGCCCTCGGAGGTCATCGACCGCAAGAAGGGCTACTTCCCGGTTCCGCAGTTGAAATATCTCTCCGGGCCGACCCTCGATTTTGTGCGCGATGCCCTTCACTCGGAGGCGGCCCAGAGCCGCGGCCTGTTCCGCAAGGACTATACGGACGCGCTCTTTGCCGACCCCTCCGCTCATATCACGCCCCTGCGCGGCTCGGAGCTGTGGCAGGTGGCGCTTCTGGAAATGTGGCTGCAGACGCAAGGACTTTAGAGACGCCATGCCCGACAACAGCCATCGTGCGAAATCCGGCGCGGAGCACCGCCTGCGCCGGAAGCGGTCTGCCGGGCTGACCCCGCCGGCCGCCCAATTCGGGCGCCCCTTGCGCGGGGCGCGCGAAAACGCCTTTCTCGACTGCGGCTGGGGTCGGCTCGTCTTCGCCCAGACCTTTCAGGACGCGGGCGAGCTGGTCGCCTCCTTGCGCGAGGAAGGGCCGGACCGGCGCGACATCGCCTTCTATGTCGCCGACCCCCATGTCCTCTTGAGCCACGCGCCCCAGGAGCTCTTTCTCGACCCTTCGCACACCTATCGGCTGGATCTTTCGACCTACCGGCCGGGCACGCGGCGGCCGCGCGGCTATTTCATTCGTCGCCTGTCGAGCGATCAGGACGGCACCGAAATCAACCGGATCTATCAGACGCGCCATATGGTGCAGGTCCATCCGGCCTTTCTGTCGGCCAATCGGGACAATCGGGCCCTCACCTATTTCGTCGCTGAGGACGAGACGACGGGCGCCATCCTCGGCACGGTGACCGGCGTTCACCACGCGCGCGCCTTCGACGACCCGCAGAACGGTTCCTCGCTCTGGTGCTTGGCCGTCGATCCACAGGCCGTCCATCCCGGCATCGGCGAAAGCCTGGTGCGGCGGCTCGCCGAGCATTTTCAGGCGCGGGGCTGCGCCTATATGGACTTGTCGGTCATGCACGACAACGACAAGGCCATCAGCCTTTATGACAAGCTGGGTTTCTTCCGGGTCCCTTTCTTTGCAGTCAAGCGCAAGAACGAGATCAACGAGAAGCTCTTCACTGGTCCGGGCGCCGAATTCGACGCGCTCAACCCCTATGCCCGCATCATCGTCGACGAGGCCCGCCGACGCGGCATCCATGCCGAGGTGACGGATGCGCCGGGCGGCTTCTTCCGCCTCACCCAAGGTGGGCGCACCATCCATTGCCGCGAGAGCCTGTCGGAGCTGACGACGGCTGTCGCCATGTCGATCTGCGACGACAAGACGGTGACCCGCCGCGTCGTTGAAGCTGCCGGCGTGAAGGTCCCCGAGCAGATCGATGCGGGCGCGGCGGATGATGCGGACATCGCCGCCTTCATCGAGACCCATGGCCAGGTGGTCGTGAAACCGGCACGCGGCGAACAGGGTCGAGGCATTGCTGTCGGCATCGACAATCTGGAGGATGCCAAAGCCGCCATCGAGGCCGCGCGCGAGGTCTCCGACCGCGTTCTCTTGGAAGCCTGTTTCATCGGCGACGATCTGAGGCTCATCGTCATCGATTATCGGCTCGTGGCCGCCGCCGTGCGCCGGCCGCCCGAGATCACCGGCGACGGCCGCTCCACAGTACGGGACCTCATCGAGACCCTGTCGCGCCGCCGTTCGGCGGCGACGGGCGGCGAGAGCCGGATCCCGATGAATGCCGAGACCGAGCGCTGCGTCAAACATGCCGGCTATGGCATGGACGACGTTCTACCGGAGGGCGAGCGCATCGCCGTGCGCAAGACCGCCAATCTCCACACCGGCGGGACGATCCACGACGTGACTGGCGAGGTTCATCCGACCCTCGTCGATGCGGCCGTTTCTGCGGCGCGCGCGATCGAGATTCCGGTGACGGGGATTGACCTCATGATCAAATCACCGCACCAACCGGACTACGTCTTCATCGAGGCGAACGAGCGGCCGGGGCTCGCCAATCACGAGCCACAGCCGACGGCGGAGCGGTTCATCGATCTCCTGTTCCCGCTCTCCGTCCCCTATTCGGTTCGTTCGGCCCAAGCGAAGAAACGGAACACGCGAAAGGATTGACTTGTGCCGAGGCTGGCCATCGACTCCCACTATCTGACGGACCAACTGAAGGCACTTCTGGCGATTGCGAGTCCGACCGGCTACACCGATACGGTCGTGCGGCATGTGGCCAAGGAGCTCGAGCGGCTGGGGCTGAAGGTGGAGTTGACCCGTCGCGGGGCGATCTCGGCGCTGCGCCAGGGCTCGCGCCGGGCCTCCGCCCGCGCCGTCGTCAGCCATCTCGATACGCTGGGCGCCCAGGTGAAGCGCCTGAAGGAGAATGGTCGCGTCGAACTCGTGCCGATCGGCAACTGGTCGGCGCGTTTCGCCGAAGGCGCGCGGGCCCAGGTTTTTTCCGACAAGGGCATCTATCGCGGCACGATCCTGCCCCTGAAAGCCTCCGGCCACACCTTCAATGACGAAATCGATACGCTGCCCATCGGCTGGCAATATGTGGAGCTGCGCATCGACGCGCTTTCGCGTGACGAGCGGGAACTCGCCAAGCTCGGCATAGAGGTCGGCGACACGGTCGCGATCGATCCCCAGCCCGAATTTCTCGACAATGGCTATATCGTCTCGCGCCATCTCGACAACAAAGCAGGCGTTGCCGTCATGCTCGCCGCCATCGAGGCGATGGAGCGCGAGGGTGCCTCGACCCCGGTCGACATCCATTGGCTCTTCACCATCGCCGAAGAGGTCGGCGTCGGCGCCGCCTCGATCCTGACGCCCGACGTCGCATCCATGCTCGCCATCGACAACGGCACGACGGCGCCGGGGCAGAATTCATCCGAATTCGGCGTCACCGTCGCCATGGCCGATCAGACCGGGCCGTTCGACTTCCATCTGACCAAGAAGCTGGTGCGTCTCTGCGTGGAGGAAGACATCCGCTATCAGAAGGACGTCTTCCGCTATTACCGTTCGGATTCCGCCTCCGCCATTGAGGCCGGCCACGATGTGCGCACCGCCCTCATCACCTTCGGCGTCGACGCCTCCCACGGCTATGAGCGCATTCATATCCATGCCTTGCGCTCGCTCGCCGAACTCGTGACCGCCTATGTCACCTCGCCGGTCGAGATCGAGCGCGACCGCAATCTCCATGCGGGCCTGAAAGGCTTCACGCGCCAGCCCAATGATGAGGCCAAACAGGATTTCAGCGAGGATTCCGAACCGGCTGAGTAATAGGGCTGAGCTTTAGGTGCTGCGGCGCCGAATATGAACGAATGCGAGGTGTGACAGAAGCCGCACCGGTCGTCATCATCGGCCCGTCAGGGTCGGGGAGCCATGCTGCAGCGCTCGCCATTTTCCCGAAGCGTCGCGGTCAACCTCCTCCCCTTCCTTCACCAAAGTGTCGTTTCTCTAGAAACGGGCATGGGTCCCGGCTCTCTCCGAGAGCGAGGATGACGAAGCGTCGACCATGCTTTCATTGGTTCCGGCGCCTGCGAACCGCTAGACGTCCCCCTCGCGCCACCTTTTCCATCCCTCGGCAGACGGTTTTAACCTTCCGTACAGGCAGTGCCGTGGTAATCTTGCTTGGAAGCTGGCCTTGGCCGTGCGAAGAAAACAGGCGATGGTCAAGTCACCTGCAGGAATCGGCAAGTACCTGATCATTTTTGTATTTGCGTGTGAACATATGAGAGACGACGAATATGAACGAGGGGCTTGAGGATCAACTCGCGGCTTTGTGGGCTTATATCTCCGAATCTGCGGCGCCCCTTGGCCGGGCGCTTCTCGACGGCCTGTCGGCTGTATGGCTCGCGATCACCGGAGTGGCATCGTGGATCGGCAGACTTCTAGACGCGCATCTGCCCGATGTTCTGCGGCTCGCCGAAGCCCATCCCATGCTTTTTATCGCAGGCGTGGTCAGCCTGGCGCTGACGCTCATAGTGACCCGAAATCTCCTCGTTCTCAGCGCCGTCTCGTTTATTGCGATTGCCGCGATCATCGGTTCGGAGCCCGTCGCCGACGCCGATCTCCGTCTCGTCTTCACGGTTGGCTGCTTCGTTGCCATCGCCTTCGTCCTCGCCGCTCTCGCGATCGAGCGGAGGCGCTCGCGCAGGCTGAAACTAGCCCTTCAGCGCTCGGAGGAAGCTTTGGAGGAGTTGCGGGGCAAATATGAAGGCGAGGTGCGCTGGCGCATGGCCGACAAGCGGAGCGCGCCGCCCCCGCCGTCGGAAATGCCGAACTACACGTTCGAGACGAAGACCCAGGGCGACAGCGCCGTATCCCTGGCGGCATCGGCTTCGCCCGCCGCCGAAATGCGCACCGCCTAACCGCCCGAAACTGTCCGGCGGCGGGATCATGTCCGGCCGCTCTTTCGCGAAACCAAAATGTCAGGTTTCGCTCGTTCAAGGGCGCTCATCGCGGCGGGTGCCGCCCGTCGCGAAGCCTTCTCATCGAAGCGGCAGAAACACCTCGCCCATGCCGAGAACGGCCGTATCGCCGCCATAACGGCGCATGGGGGAGCCGTCGAAGGGCACCGCGCCCAGCTCCTCGCCGATCGCTCTTGCCATCAACCTCAAAATGATCAGGTCCTGCGGCCCGCAATCGAGGAAGGTCGGGGCGAGGCGCTCGGCACCGCCGGCAAGGATCAGCGTTCCGCGCTTCATCAGCCGGCCCGGCGTGCCCTTGGCCTTGCCGCCGACGATCAGCGTGCCGGCAATCATGCGGCTGGCGGCGTCCAGGCCGCAATCGCCATCGATCACGATCGTTCCGCGCCGCATGCGGTCGGCCGCGCGCTCGCCCGCCGAACCCTGAACGCGGATCGCACCGCCGCTCATGCCTTTCGTCTCGCCGGCTTCCGGCCCGCCGAGACGAGCCCCGGCGGAGCCCTGGATGACGAGCTCTCCGCCTTCCATGGCGGAACCGGCAAGATCGCCGGCCGAGCCCGTCACAGTGATCGCGCCGCCGCGCATCGCCCGCCCACAGCGAAAGCCCACATCGCCTTCGACGCGGATGGACCCCTTCGACAGGCCAAGCCCGATCTTGTCGAGCCGCGCCGAGCCGCCCTCGAAACGGATGTCGGAAACGTCGGCCCCGGAAACATCGAAAACGTCGCCGAGTTTGAGATCGCGCTTGGTGGTACCGATTCCGAGCTTCTGGATCTCGGACGAAGTCAACCCGTCGAGGCGCTCAGGGATCAATGGCGAGAGATCGAGCCGCTCCTCCGGCTCGCCCTTCAGACGGAAGACGAGGCCGGTCATGGCAGAAGATCCTTCAAGTGGAAGTGGTGGGGGCCGAGATTGCCGCCATAATTGCCGGCGCCGATCCGTAAGGCGCCGGTCTCGGGGCCGAGATCGGTGATCGCCTTGATGCCGGCGGCCATGGCTTTGGCCACCGCATCGGGGGTCAGTCCGTCGATGACGATCTCGAGGACGGAGCCGATCTCCTCGGTCAGCGCCGTATCGGTTACGCCCTTCAGCGTCGGGCAATAAGCATCGTTGGTGGAGGCCATCATGCCCTTATATTTGCCGCCGACCTTGGAGCCCGAACGCACGATGCCGCCCGGAAAGGGCATGATCACGTCCGGAACCGTTTTCATCGCCTCGACGGCCGCTTCCGAGGCCTTCAAGGCGCCTTCGACATGGCGCGCCATGATCAGAAGATTGCCGCCGCCGACGCCGTCACCGGTCATTCCGGTCTTAGCCTCGCAGAGAAATTCGCCCTCCATGACCGGCATGCGCCAAAAATGTTTGCCGGCGAACTTCTTCGAAATCTGAAATCCGTCGGCGAAATAGCGGATGGCCGAACCGAGATCGATGGTCTGATCGGACTCGTAATCGCCATAGCAGGCGGTGGTCGGGCAGGTCAGGATGCATTGGCCGAGCCGCGTCGTCACCTGTTTTTCGAGACCGCCCGCGTCGAAGCCGAAGAAGAGGACGCGCACGCCCGGCCGGCCATCGCGGGTTTCGGCCGGCGAAAGCACACGCTCGATGCCGCCCTCGCAGCCGCAGGCGATGACCGATGTGGCAAAGCCGGTCATCTTGGTCGCCGCTTCCAGCGCCCATTTTTCATTGATCGCCGTGATCTGGATCGCCGTGCCGCTCATCGGAAAGGCTTCGGCAAAGGAGTCGTCGATCGAGACGCCGTTGATCGTGGCGGCGGTTTCCGTCACAGGCATGAAACCTCCCGGAAGGGCGTCTCGCGACCGAGCGCTTCGCCCCTCACCTTGAACCATTGGGCCGAAAGACCGTACGCCTCGTCGAAATAGCGATCGAGCCGCGCCTCCATACCCTTGTCGGCTTCCGTCTTCAGCGTCAGCGCCCGGCCATAGGGGCGCGCGACGACGGAGCCGTTCTTCACCACGAGCCTGCCGTCCTTGAAGACATAGGCCGCCTTGCCGAACATCTCGGCCTTGTCGTCCGAGGGGCGATAGACGGAAATGTCGGCGGTCGCGCCGGCACCGAGATGGCCGCGATCACTTGTCCCGAGAAGCCTTGCCGGCGAAGCACGGGTCATGACCGCGATTTCCTCCAGCGTATATTCGCGGGTGATCTCGGGCAGGCTCGTCCATTTGGCGACGCCCTTGGGCAGCGCCTCGATCCAGCGTGCCCGAACCTCGCGATCCATCAGAAGCGCGAAGATGTCGGGATAGGTGGTGAAGGGCGCGCCGTTCGGATGATCGGTGGTGAAGAAGACGCGCGACGGGTCCTCGATCAGAAGGAAGAGTTCGAGCCCGATTGCCCATTGCAGGGCGTTGAAGAAGCTCGTCGCCTTGTAGTCCATCGGCACGACGCCGCCGCCATTGGCCTCGTGATCGAAGATGATGCTCTTCTTCGGGCTCGCCTGGGCGCGGCCCGCGAACTGGCGCAATTCGTCCGAGGAGATCGTCACGGTCTGGCCGAACATGACCTGACCGATATCGACGGTGACGTCTGGATTGGCGTTGATCAGAGCGGCGAGGCGCCGGCCCTCGGAGGAAAAGCCGCGCTTGCCCTCGGTGCCGTAGCCATAGAACTGGATATGGGCGAGATGCAGCGGCAGGCCTTCGCTCGCCGCGATCGTGGCTTCCGCCGCATCGGACGAGGCGCCCGGAACGCCGAGATTGTTGCAATGGACATGAAGCGGATGCGGGATCTTCAGATCATGCACCGCCTTTTGCAGCGTCTTGACGATCTGGCGCGAGGAGACGCCGTAATCGGGCACCTGATCGTCGAGCGAGAAGGCGCGGACATTGTCCTTGAAGGCGGCCGACCCGCCCGCATTGATGCATTTGACGCCGAGCGCCCGGGAGGAAGCGACCGTCCAGGCCACATAATCGGCGATCGCCGCCTCGCTCTCCCCGTCGCGGATCATCGACATGAGAAGATCGTCATTGCCGAGAACGACGAGGGTCGCCTTGTCGATGATGGGGATATCGGCCAGCTCCAGATGGGCATGGAGCGCGGCCTGCGGCCCCATGGCCGGCTCGACGACGGTGGTAAAGCCCATTTCGGCGTAGCGAAGACCCGTCTCTTCCGTCGTCCAGCCGACGCGCGAGAGCGCCGTCTCGCCGGGCCGGGAGGAGAAGGCCCGATGCCATTCGGGCAGGAGCAGGCGCGCCGTGTTCACATGGCCGCCCGCAATATGGGAATGGATGTCGATCGCCCCGGCCATGACCACATGGCCGGACAGGTCGATCGCCTCGTCGGCCGATAGCGGTTCGGTAGGAGCCGAGACGAGCTGGCCGTCCTTCATATAGAGATCGGTGACGCCGTTCACCCCATTTGCCGGGTCGACCACATGGCCGCCCTTCAGCCGCGTCAGCATGACGGCGCCTCCCTGAAAATCGTTCTTCTCCCAGTCATGCCGCCGCCCCTTTCTCGGCCGCCATCTCGGCCAGATGATCGGCGATCATCGAGAGGATCAAAGCCGCAGACGATGGCGCATCCGGATCGGGCGCCGAAGCCGCATGAGCGACGAAGCTGCCGAATCGCGGCTCGAGCGCGACCTGGTCGTGATCGACACCCGGCCGCCCGATGCGAAAGGCGACCTTCACGCTCGATCCGGCGGGTGGTTCCTCCGTCGACAAAAGGATCGTCGCCGCATCCGACGAGACCCCGGCCCGGCCTTCGCCGGCCGCGACGAGAAGCACGGCCTCCGCCTCTCCCGAGCCGATCAGCCGATCCGCTTTGAACAGCTCCATATCGTGGTCCGGCGCGCCTCGGCCGAACGAAACGCGCATCGGAAAGCCCGTCGCCCAGGTCGCGGCTTGAGCCGAGCCGAAGGCCGAGCCGGCGAAAACGGGGAGCGCCGTCGCCCGCGTCCTGGCGTTGAGATCGGAGACGAGACCCGCGATCTCCTCGAAACCGATCGCATCGAAGGCGTCGGCCTTGAAGACGACGGCACCGAAGCCTGCATCGACCAGCCAACCGGCAAGCGCGCGAGCCCCGCCCGGCTCGAAGGGTCCATCGGCGAAGCGCCGGCCAGCGAGCGCGGCGCGGACAATGCCGACCGCCTCGGTCAGCTCCGCCGCAGGGCAACCGATCGAGCGCGCCTCGCCGCTCGCCTTGGCAAATCGCTGTGGCTCCGAGGCGCCGAGCCAGACGATCTCGCGGGTCTTGCCCTTGGTCCGCGCGCCGATATCGGGCGCGACGGCGAAAATCTGCTCGAACAGCGCGTCCTGACCCTCGAACGGATCGGGGCCGATCACCAGGACGCGATCGGCGCGTCGCCGGATCTCGGCCGGTGCGCCCATCACGATCCCCGCATCGCGAATCGCCTCGATCGCCGGGCGAATGGCTTCCAGCCCTTCGTGATCCACGACTCCGCCGGCGAGAGCCGCGACGCGCAACCCTGCGCGAATGGCGGAAATGTCGTTAAAATCACCGGTCAGAACGGGCAAGCGGCTCGCCGCCAAATGCTCGGCCGCGGCCCGGACGGCCTCAGCGGTCGAGACCGGCCGTCCATCGATCCATTGCGTGCTCAAATCGTCATCGCTTTCTGTGCCCAGGCGGCAAATTACCGAGGCAGGCCGAAAGGTCAAACCATCGTCGGCCTAGCCACCCGACTTTTCATATTTGATATAGGCAAAGCGCGGATCGTCCGGCGTGCCCTGAAGCGGTCCGTCCTCCTTGCCGGGCTGCCACATCACCACGTCCTCGATCTTCTTCGCAAGGGCGAAGTCCGAATCGGTGATGCCCTTGGCCGCGTGATTCATCAGGCGAACCTCGACCCAGGCGTAAGAAGCGGTGATGTCGGGATGGTGGAAGGCGGCTTCCGCCAGATGGCCGACCGTGTTGATCACCATCAGGGTGCCTTTCCACCCTTGCGTCTTGTATGTGCGGCGGATCCAGCCGTCCTCCAGACGCCAGGTCGGCAACTCCTCCTTGAGGCGTTGTTCGACTTCCGTATCGGAATAGGTTTTCGCAGCCATGAGTTTCTCCCTTGTGTGAACGATGCCGGTCGCAATAATAGGGCACGGGCACCAGGCGAACGAGGCGGCTTTCTGAAAGGAAGCGGCCGGCAACTCATGACTTGGGCGCGCGAAGGGAGCCGAAGCGGATCTCGACGCGCGAGTGAAGGCAGACCGATTTGACAGACGAGGTCGTCCACGTCTCGGCCCCGGCACGGCTCCATCTCGGATTCCTCGATCCCGGCGCCCATTGGGGTCGGCGATTCGGCGGGATCGGCTTGGCGCTGGAGGAGCCTGAAACGCGTCTTGCGATTGCAAGAAGCGATTCGCTTCGGGTCACCGGACCGGAGGCCAAGCGGATCGAAGCCCATCTTTGCGTGATGCGCGACCGGCTCGCTCTCGCCGGGACCTACCGGATCGACTGCCAGAGCGCGATTCCGGCCCATACGGGGCTCGGCTCGGGAACCCAGCTCGCACTGGCGCTCGCCTGCGGCCTTCGCAAGCTCGAAGGTCTCCCCCTTGATATCGAAGGCGATGCGGCCGCTCTCGGACGCGGCAAGCGCTCCGGGCTCGGCGCCTCCTTCCTGACGCGCGGCGGGCTCGCCGTCGATGGTGGCAAGGGCGAGGAGGACAGCCCGCCGCCGGTCGTCGCGCGCTTCGACTTTCCCGAAGACTGGCGCGTGATCCTCGCTTTCGAACGGGATGCGGCCGGCATTCACGGCGAGGCGGAGATCGAGGCCTTTGCCACTTTGCCCCGCTTTTCGCGCGAGGCGGCGGGCGAGATTTCCGCGCTGACCCTGATGCAGGTCCTCCCCGGCGTCGCCGAAGCCGATATCAACCTTTTCGGACAAGGCGTCGCCCGCATCCAGGCGCTGGTCGGCTCTCATTTTGCCCCCGCTCAAGGCGGCGTCTTCGCCTCCTCGCGGGTCGCCCAATGTATGGAATGCCTCGCCGATCTCGGCGCCCACGGAATCGGCCAGAGTTCCTGGGGCCCGACGGGCTTTGCCTTTGCGCCGGACGAGACGAGCGCCAAGACACTCGTCGCGCGGGCTGCTGAGCGCGGAGCGACCCAAGGCCTCGATCTTCAGATTGTCCGAGGCCGCAACGGGGGCGCGGCGATCGAAAGACGCGAGGCCGAGCCGGTTCCGGTCCGGCGCAGCCGCACCGGCTGATCGGTCGTCCCCTCCCCCTCGACAGTTTCGCTTATCGCCTTTCAGGGCACCGCCACACGATCCATCGGAGACATTGTCCTCATGCCTAAGAACATTTTGCACATGCTGACGCCCCACAAGCATGTGAGCCCCTTCGACGTGAACCAAGCGCTCGATGCCGGCTATGATTCGGTGACGCCCTATGAAGAGGTCACGATCGAGGAGGTCGCCGATCTCGTTCAGGACGTGATCTTCTCGCGCCCGCCCGATCACGGCACGGCCTCGGCGATTTTTTTCGGCGGCGACGACGCGGTGCTGGCGCTCGACATGGTCGATGCCGCGAAGAACGCGCTGGTGCCGCCCTTCGGCTGCAACATCATGGCCGATCCGGCCGGCTCCTTCACGACTGCCGCAGCCATGGTCGCCAAGGTCGAAAAGGCTCTGAAGGAGACCAAGGGTAAGGCGTTGAAGGACGTCTCCATCGCGGTCTTCGGCGCGACCGGCGTCGTCGGTTATTGCGCGGCGGTGATCGCGGCGGCGGAAGGGGCGAAGGTCAAGATCGTCGGCTATAGCGGCCTCAAGCGCGTCGAAGAGCGCGCCAAGGAGATGAAGGATCGCTTCGGCGTCGATGTCGAACCGGTGGATGGCTCGACCGACGAGAAGAACACCGAGATCGCGGGAAGCGTCGAGGTCATCCTCGCCGCCGCGAAAGCCGGCGTCCAGGTCCTGTCGGCCGAGCAGATGAAGGCCGCCGAGAAGCTGATCGTCGCCGCCGACGTCAATGCCGTGCCGCCGCCCGGCCTTGCCGGCATCGACGTCATGGCCGACGCTGAGCCGATCGAGGGAACGAATGCGGTCGGCATCGGCGCGCTCGCCATCGGCGTCTTCAAGTCGAAGACCGAATACGGCCTCCTGCGCCAGATGATCGAGGCCGACGAGCCCCAGACGCTCGACTTCCGCGACGCCTTTACGCTCGCGCGAAAGCTCGTCTCGGAGGGCTAAAGGGTTCGAACCGATCCCAACCCATCGCGCAGCGCGCCCGACCGTGGCGCGCTGCGATCCTCGCCGACGACATTTGAAATCGAACACCCGCCATGGCCGCCCGCCCCACCCTTCTCTGCGCCGCCTTTTCCGCCCGGCAGATCGCCGAAAGCGCGGGGCGTGCGGGTTATGACGCCCTGGCCGTCGACTTCTTCGCCGATGACGATCTGAAGCGCGCGGCCAAGCGATCGGCGCTCGTCACCGGTCATTACCCGGATGGCTTTTCGGCCGACCAGCTGATCGCGGCGCTCGAAGAGCTTGCGCAAGGCGAGACGCCGGTCGGCTTCGTCTATGGCGCCGGGATCGAGGACAGGCCGGAGCTTCTCGATCGGATCGGCCAAGCCTGGCCGGTTCTGGGAACCGGGGCGGCAGCGCTAGCGTCCCTCAAGACCCCGGAGCGCTTCGCCGCTCTTTGCGCAGCGGCCGACATCGCCCATCCCGACATCACGCGCGAGGCCCCGGCCGATCCGAAGGGCTGGCTCTCGAAACAGGCTGGCGGCGCCGGCGGCAGCCATGTGCGCCATGCCGATGCCGGGCCGCCCGAGCCGAACCGCTATTGTCAACGCTTCGTCGAAGGCCAGCGCTGGTCGGCGCTGATCGTCGCCGCGCGCGGTTCGGCAGAGGTCATCGGCTATAGCCGGCAATGGTGCGATCCCTCGGGTGACGAGCCCTTCCGCTATGGCGGCGCGGTCGGGCCGCTAACACCGCCGGACGAACCCGCCTTCCAGACGGCGATCGACCGTCTCGTCGCATCGATCGAGGCAGAGGGCATTGAGCTGAAGGGCATTGCCAGCCTCGATTTCATTCGGGCGCAGGAGGGGCTTTACTGCCTGGAGATCAATCCGCGCTTCGGGGCGACGGTGGACGTCTTCGACAGGCCGGACGCGCCGCTGCTCACCCTGCATCTCGATGCCTGCGAGGGGCGCCTGCCCGCCGCTCGGCCACGCTTTGCGGGCGTGCGGGCCTCGGGCCTTGCCTGGGCCGATCGCGGGCTTCGAACGCCGGAGCGGTTTTCCTGGCCCGATTGGACGGCCGACCGCACCGCGCCGCCGGCGAGCTTCGAAGCGGGGACGCCGATCGCGACGATCCTTGCAGAATCCGAGAGTGAGAGCGCGGCGGTCGCCTTGTTCCACGAACGCAGTTTGCAGCTGAAACAAAGCCTTGAGGGCGAACCGCCGAGCCTTGACGCCAATAGCTCCGGCGGGGCTGACGCGAAGACGGCGGCGCTCGCAGGGCTTCTTTAGAAAGACAATTGGGGGAGACGACCATGACGACCAAAGGTCGATTGTCGGTGAATGAGGGCGCAGCCGCCCTTGTCGAAGAGATGCGCCGACGCGCATCCGAATTGCGGATCGAGATTTCCAAGGGCGCGGCCGGCGAAACGCTGATCGATGCCGGCTCCGCCGTACCCGGTTCGCTCGAGGCCGGGCGGCTGATGACGGAAATCTGCCTCGGCGGGCTCGGCCGGGTCACCATCGGCTCTTCGCCTTATCTGTCGCGTTGGCCCTTCACCCTCACCGTCTCGACCTCCCAGCCGGTCGTTGCCTGCCTCGGCAGCCAATATGCCGGTTGGCAGTTGACCCATGGCGAAGGCGAGACGAGCTATTTCTCCATGGGTTCGGGTCCCGCCCGGGCGCTTGCCGGCAAGGAAGAGCTGTTCGGCGACATCGCCTATGGCGACAAGGCCGAGCAGGCGGTGCTGGTGCTGGAGGCCGACACGGCGCCGCCGGAGGCACTGGTGCGCCGGATCGCCGAGGATTGCGGTGTCGCACCGGAGGCGCTCACCATCGTCTTCGCCCCCACCACCTCGCTCGCCGGCTCGGTGCAGATCGTCGGCCGCGTCGTCGAAGTGGCGCTGCACAAGGCCCATGAGCTGAAGTTCGATCTGTCGCGCATCGTCGAAGGCCTCGGCACCGCGCCGCTCAGCCCGCCCCATCCCGATTTCATCACCGCCATGGGCCGCACCAATGACGCGGTCATCTATGGCGGCCGGATCGTCCTCCATGTGACGGGACCGGCGGAAGAGGCCAAGGCGCTCGCCGAGAAGCTGCCGAGCTCGACGGCCGCCGATTACGGCAAGCCCTTCGCCGAGATCTTCAAGGCCTACGAGGGCGACTTCTACAAGATCGACGGCATGCTCTTCTCGCCCGCCGAGGTGCAGGTGGTTGCGCTCGAAACCGGCGAGACCTTCCGGGGCGGCTCGGTCGATCCCAAATTGATCGACGCCTCTTTCGATTGAGCGATGGCCTCGCCCGTGATGGACGAGGCCGCTCCCTCCACGC
This sequence comes from Fulvimarina manganoxydans, assembly GCF_900176465.1. Taxonomy (GTDB): domain Bacteria; phylum Pseudomonadota; class Alphaproteobacteria; order Rhizobiales; family Rhizobiaceae; genus Fulvimarina; species Fulvimarina manganoxydans. The sequence continues at coordinate 79,675 of NZ_FWXR01000015.1, read as the reverse complement.
ATCTTAAGAGAAAAGACGCCCGCCTTGTCCTCGCCTCTGCGCATTCTCCTCGTCTCGGCCCGCTTGGACCGTCATGCGCGCCAGCTCCTCACCGCTTTCGAGGCGCAAGGGGCGACGGCGAGCCTTGCGAGCCTCTCCTCGATCGGTATCGACACGGATAAGCCCTCGGGCCTCGCCATCCCCGGTTTCGGCGACGCCCTCCCCGATGCGGTCTGCGTGCGCACCATGGATGGCGGGTCCTTCGAGGCGGTGACGCGGCGGCTGGCCGTTCTGCATGGCCTGAAAGCCCTTGGCGTTCCGGTCTCCAACGACGCCTCGGCCATCGAGATCTGCACCGACAAGTCGGCGACGAGCTTTCGCTTGAAGGCGGCCGGCCTGCCGAGCCCTTGGGTGGTCTGCGCCGAGACCCGCGAGGCGGCGGAGGCCGCATTGAACCGGGCGGGCGGGCCGATGGTGCTGAAGCCGCTCTTCGGCAGCCAGGGCAAGGGGCTGAAGCTCGTGCGCGATCCGGCCGATCTGCCCGGGCCAGAGGACATCGCCGGCGGCGTCTATTATCTCCAACGCTTTGCCGCAAAGCCCGTTGGCACACGCTGGACGGATTATCGCATTCTCGTCTCCGCCGGGCGGGCCGTCGCCGGCATGCGGCGCGAGGCGGCCAACTGGATCACCAATATCAAGCAGGGCGCGACGGCCCTCCCCATGGTCGAGCCGGACGGCGAACTCGCCGAGCTTGCCGTCCGGGCGGCGCAGGCGGTGGGGGCCGATTTCTGCGGCGTCGATCTCCTGCGCGACACCGAAGGCCGGGCGCAGATCATCGAGGTCAATTCCATGCCCGCCTGGACCGGCCTCGAACAGGCGACCGGCCTCGACATCGCCGCGATCCGGGCCGCCGATCTCCTGGCCCGGCTGAAGGGGGACACGCGCGAGCCAGAGACGATCGCATCCCTGCCGCGGGCCGTCTGATCATGGGCGAAGCCGACGTCCCGTCTTTCCCACCTCGACGGATCGAGGCCGCGTTCCTCAAGGCCTGCCGCGCCGAGATCGCCGCGATCAAGCCGGGCAACGTCCATATCCATGCGGCCGGCCATGGCATGGATGCGGCGACCTTCGAACGCGCCGCTTTGGCCTGCGCGCCCGTCATCGCCGATCCGTCCCTGTCCGTCGGAGCACGCATTCTGCAAGCGACGAGGCTGAGCTTTTCGGCGGCTGGCTGCAACGCCAATCTCGGCATCGTCCTGCTTGCGGCGCCGCTGGCAAAGGCCGCACAAGGGGTGAGCGAGCCTCGTCTAGATGCGCTGCGCGACGGCTTGCGGGACGTGCTCGCAACGCTTTCACCCGACGACGCGGCCGACGCCTTCGCCGCCATCGCTCATGCCTCGCCCGGCGGGCTCGGCGCGCGCGCCGACCATGACGTGCGAGAGGTCCCGACCATCGGCCTTCTCGAAGCCATGGCGCTTGCGGCAGAAACCGATCGGATCGCCCGGCAATTCGTCAGCGGTTTTGAGGATATCTTCGAAATCGGCCTGCCGGCCTGCCGGATCGAGCCGAAAAGCCTCTTCGACCATCCCGACCTCGGGCCGGCCTTCAAGGTCTATCTCTCCTTTGCGGGCGGTTTTGCCGATTCGCACATCATCCGCAAATTCGGTGCTTCGACTGCAGAGACGACCCGAAAGCGATTCGCCGACTTTGTCGCGCGAATCACCCATTTAGGGGATGCGGAAAGCGTCCGAACGGCCGCACTCGCCTTCGATCGCGACCTCAAGGCAGAGGGACTCAATCCCGGCACCTCGGCCGATCTCACCGTAGCCACTCTCTTTGCCCGTTTCATGCTTCGTTCCGCCACTTAAGTAGGCGGAACCCCGTCAAGTCCCTTGCGGAAGATCGTTCACGATGGTTGACTGCGCAGCAACGAGGTCCGCAAGGTCTCGTCACTATCTGGCTAACCGGTCCCCGGTGGGACGCCGCCAACAAGGATAGTCGTCGGGCGGCGCCGCCGAGCGGTCCGCCCACCGGGATGGAGGAGGGGACGAACGTCTTTTAAAAGGAAGCCGCCTTTGCGCCGCTTCTTCTCTCGGAACACGATATATTCCAGGCCATGCGCACCTAAAGGTGGCATGGTTGATCAATCGGAGGAATTGCTCATGGCAACCATCAACAAGGTCATGGTCGGCGAGTCGCTCGTCGGCGAGGGCAACGAAGTCGCTCACATCGACCTCATCATCGGACCGCGCGGTTCGGCCGCCGAGGCGGCGTTCTGCAACTCGCTGACCAACAACAAGGACGGCTTCACGACGCTTCTCGCGGTCGTCGCGCCGAACCTGCCGACCAAGCCGAACACGGTGATGTTCAACAAGGTCACCATCAAGGGCGCCAAGCAGGCCGTCCAGATGTTCGGCCCGGCCCAGACCGCTGTCGCACGCGCCGTTGCCGATTCCGTCGAGAAGGGCATCATCCCGGCCGACGAAGCCGACGACCTGTTCATCTGCGTCGGCGTCTTCATCCACTGGGAAGCCGAAGACGACGCCAAGATCCGCGACTACAACTATCAGGCCACGATGGAATCCATCGAGCGCGCCATCAAGGGCACGCCGACGGCCGCCGAAGTCGTTTCCAAGAAGGGCTCGGCCGAGCATCCTTTCGCCGGCGCTTAGACAAGAAACCATCCCGGGGAAGAGGATAAGCCGGCGATGCCTGCCGGCCTTCTCCGGCGATTGGCCGCCAAATTCGGCTTCCAATAGAAGCCGGAATGCCCCCGAAAAGGGGAGCCGAACGCCGATACGAAAAGGAGCCTCACCGGCTCCTTTTCACCATCCGGCCGGCTTTGCTCCAAAGGGGCCGAGGACTCTTCCTCGTCGGATATCGGCCGCTGCCTTCGGGCGGCGGCTTTTTCATAGGCTTATGAGCGGCAGGGACCATCGCCACCTTGAGGGTCGGCGCCATCTCGCACGCCATTGTCCTCGCGAAGGGCTCCCGGCGACACATCAACATCCTAGGCTCGTCAGGCTATGACATTCACACATCCTGCAACGAACCCGAGGTATACCGCCGGACGAATGAATTGACCCCTCGGGTCAATCTATGTCCGGCGAGGGGCTCAGACGCTGCTCGGCCTACCAGCGGACATTGGAAAGCCATGCTTTCATACGTCCGCTGGTATAAGAGGGCATTGCGAGCGGCTGTGGTCCCGCTGCATGCTTTTGCGATTTATCTCGATAGTTCGCCACGTGTGCCAAATGGGAATGTCCCGAAGGGCAGATGAGAGCGAAAGCCTAGGCTTCCGTTTCCTAAAGTGCATCAATGGCACACGGCTCATCCGCCTCTACGCGCTCATAAGCGCCGACCACTTTGCCAGGTTCAACGAAGGCTTCTGAGTGGACAAATGCACTCCGTGCAACCGACGCCGTCGTGGCGACGAACCCGCCTAGCGTTCCATCGGGGTTGCGATGGCGAAAACCAGGGATTTGCGTCTTGTCGGGTAACACAAAAACGAATGTCGTCCGTTCGTCTTCCATATTGAGCTCCGCTCGACCCGAGTCATACAAGAGCATATAGGACAAACACGAAAACTTCAACCAAAGATTGTCCTGACTCGTAGACGACAAAAAACCCTAGCGCGCCTGGAAATAAAACATCGTTAAAAAATCGCACAACGCCCATGATTGACTGAAGACGCGCACTTCGACCAATAATTTTCTCAAGATTTCGGAGCACTTTTTGCCATTCAGCCGTTTCGGATTTGGGGATTTTAAGGCGGTTTTCCTCGATTTCTGCTTTTAATTCACTATTAAAACGCGACCAAAAATCCGAGAATTCGCTATAGAATAACGAAAAATAGTGAAAAAACTCGAACAGGAATAGGAAAGATAGAATAACTGGTAAGCTCAAGGCCGGCCCAGTTCCGATCATGGGCTGAATTCGGTCGTCGATCCGAAGCGCGGCCAGCACAGCCGCGCCGAGATCATAAATGCTCGCGACGATTGCCAGCATTCCAAGAGCGATGACGCGGCGCCGCAGATGCCGGCACTCTTTTGAAGGGTGGAAATGGGGATGCCAACCTAGACATTCGATAAAATCAACGAGCACCGTCAGCATTGATCAATCGATACGACCGCCGGTCTTCCGATAGTGCTGTTTCTTCATCTTGCCACGGCTCGTCGCGCGAACGTGGAGATCGTATCCTTGGAAGCGATATATCCGCTTGCAAGGCATATGGCTGAGATCGCTAAAATGATGGCTACCCGTGCGCTTGTTGAGGTCCCTGCATACGTCGGCCGTTTCATCGACAGGCGCGACGGTAAGCACCTCACCTGTGTCTTGGACACTAACAATGAAGACGTCGTCACCCAGGTTGAACATGCCGCGGCGCTCCTTTTTGGATATAGCCGTCGCTGATAGCACAACCTTTACGAAACACAACCTTTGATTTTATGAAAATGAAGCGCACCCGCATGAAGGGCAGAGGCGATGAGGACGCCGTGGGTGCCGGCCGCTTCCAAGGCTCGCAGATCGTCTTCGTTGCGCACACCGCCGGCCGCGATGATGCGCTGGTTTTGTGCCTTCGAGACGATGGCCGCGACCCGGTCGAGATCGGGGCCGCCTCGGGCGCCAACTTTCGCGAGCGTCATGACGATGAGGCTTTTGGGCCAGATCGCCGGGTCTTGGAGAACCGCCTCGGGCCCGCGATAGCCCTCCGCCCCGAAGTCGAGCGAGAGAACGACCTCGCCATCTCGTCTTGCCTCTTGGACCGTTCGGGCATCGTCGAGCGTCTCCGAGCCGAGCACGGGGACAAAAGCGCCTCGCCGGTCTGCGGCCCCTTTCCCTTCGGCACCCAGGACTCGGCTCCGGAGGCGGTCGATGCCTTGCGCGTTGCGAAACCCCGCATCGATCCAGAAGGTCACGTTCGGAAAGGCCTCCAGCAGAGCCGCCAGCACGCTCGCCTGGGGTCGCCCGTCCATGATCGCATCGAGATCGGCGATATAGACCGTTTCGAAGGGCGCGAGATTCAGGAGACCGGACAGGACCGCGAGCGGATCGGGGCTTGGCGAGAGCGGCGTCTCGATCGGCCGGTAGCGCGCGCGATCGCCGCCGATGCCGCGCACCACGGTACCGCCCATCAAGTCGAGAACCGGGATGATCTCGATCCGGCGCTTGCCCCCTGCCTCAGCCATCTGTCGCCCTCCGTTGGTCGGTCCGGCGTTTTTCACCGTCTTGAGCCGCCATAAGCGGTTTCCTCCGCTTGGCGGTTTGCTCTATCAAGTGCCCAGAGAATTCAATTGGGCCGAAGGCGAAATGGCAAAGACACTGGGCTGGGACGTAGGCGGAGCGCATCTGAAGGCGGCGCTCGCCGAGGATGATCGCATTCTGAAGATTTGGCAGAAGGCGACACCCATCTGGAAGGATCTCGCGTCGCTCGAGACGGCCATCGTCGAGATTCTGGCGGAAGCCGGCGAGGTCGATCGCCATCACGTCACCATGACCGGCGAATTGTCCGACGCCTTTCCCTCCCGCCGCCAGGGCGTGGAGCGTCTGGCGCGGCTGATGGCCGAGGAGCTTTCGGGCGATATCCGGCTCTATGGCGGGGCGGCGGGATTTCTATCGCCCGGCGATGCCCGCTCCAACGCCCTCGACATCGCCTCGGCCAATTGGCATGCGAGCGCGGCCCTTTCGGCCCGCACCATCGAAGAAGCGCTCTTCATGGATATGGGCTCGACGACCACCGACATGGTTCCCGTTTCCAATGGCCTCGTCCATGCCAAGGGCCATACGGACCGGGACCGGATGACGGCGGGCGAGCTCGTCTATCAAGGCTATACCCGCACGCCGCTGATGGCGGTGGCGCGGCAGGTGCCGTTCGTCGGGCGCTCGATTCCGGTGATGAACGAGTTCTTTGCGACCATGGCCGATGTCCAGCGCGTCATCGGCGTTCTGGACGAAGCCGACGATCTTCATCCGGCGGCCGATGCCGGGGACAAGACGATCGAAGGTTCGCGCCGGCGGATCGCCCGCATGGTGGGAATGGATGCCTCGGACGCGTCCGATGGCGCCTGGGAATGGCTCGGCCATGCCTTTGCCGAGGCGCAGGTTCGGGTCATCCACGACGCGGCCCTTCAGGTTCTCTCCCGCGAGGAGATCAGCGACGACGCACCGATCATTGTGGCGGGCGCTGGGCGCCCGGTCCTGAAGCGTTTGGCCGCCCGCCTCGATCGCGGTGTCGTCGACGTCTCGGACCTCTTCGACTGCCCGGCCGACTTACGCGATGCGGCCTGCCGCGCCGCGCCCGCCGCGGCGCTCGCGCTTCTCGGCAGCTGATCGGCGAAAAGCGGCTCCAGCTCAGTCTCGATCCCGGTCGAGGCCGAGTTCAGGCCAGAGCCATGAAACATCATGGTCGCCGACCATGCTGTTCGGCGCTTTGAGGCTCGCGAATTGCGCCTCGATGCTTCTGAGCCAATCGGCGACCGCTGCCCGGCTCTCGGGGTTCTTGGCGGCCTCGCGCGGCGTGCGCCCGCCGAAGTCTTCGAGAGGCATGTCGAGCGCGGCGCGATAAGCCCCATCGATGATATCGGCGGGCAACATGCCGGCCCCAAGCCCGTCGCCGAACCGGCTCGCGGTCATGCTCGTGAGCATGGACATGTCCTCGCCGGCCTCGTCCATCGTCTCGCGTTGAATGCGCGGCTTGCCAAGCTTTTCGCCGAGCGCCTCTTCGATCATGGCTCGGCCGCGCTCACCGCGATTGTCAGAGGTCGTCGTGAAGATGAGCTCGCGGCCCTTCAACTCCACATGGCCGAGAATGAGATTGCCGTCGATATCGCGAAGATCGGGCGAGAAGCGCTCCTCGCCTTCGTCGGCCGGCGCTTCGCCGATCCAGTCATAGATACCGTCCCGCACCCGATGCAGGGTTTCTATGCCGTCGAGGATCGGCTTCAGATGCTTTTGCGCAACGCCCTTCGGCAAGGGATAATGGGCTTTGAAGAGAAGATAGGGATCGCCTTCGCTCGTCAGGATCGTCTCGTCAGACCCTGGAATGGAATCGGGCAACGTGCCGAGAAGCCAGCTGATCGTGAAGAAGGGCGTCAGCGAGCGGCTATCGATCGCCTTCAGGCGCATCGCCAGCTCGTCGTCGCTCATCGTGTCGGCGGCGTTCGGGTCCTCGGCAATCCCGACCTTCAGACCAGCCACCAAAAGATCGAAGGCACTCGACGTATAGGGTAGATAGCCCGTCGTGAGGATCGTCTCGTCCTTCAGCCGCACCAATCGGGCCGCAAGCATCCGACCTGGCTCGGCCTGACTGGTTTCGGCTTGGCTCGTCACCTCGAACGCATCGCCGCCGGTCAGCCGGTCGCGGATCAGGAGAGATGTGTTGGAGCGAACCTCCACGATCTCGAAAAGGCTGACGGTGGATTGCGCAAAGGCCGTCAGAAAGGCCTTATTGCCGGCGCTTTCAGTATAGCCTCGCTTCTTGAGATAGAGATCGGTCAGGCATGTCGCGTTGCCCTCGTCGAGGGGACGGGTGCAACAATCCTCCAACGCAAAGCGCATGACGGCGATTGTGAGAGCCTCGCCGAGAATGGCTTGCAGTTCGTCGAATTCCAGATCGAATTCGTCGAGGACCTGCCCGAAATGCAATTCGAAAATGTCGTCGGTCCAATCTCGCCATTCTTTCCGATCGGAAAATTTGACGAGACCCGCCAAGCGATCGCGCATGATTCGGCCTCTTTTTGTGTGTCGCGTCACGCTACCGTAACGAGACTAGAGCACCAGACGGAAAAGGGGATACGGGTCTCCGGCTGGCTGGCCCGCCAGACATCGCGTCCCGCCTTCAGGGAATGCCACTCTATCGCTCGGTGGCGCGAGACGCTTCTTAGCATACCGTGCCAGCGTGAAAACGACTTGTCCCGTCCCGCCTGCCGGAGGTCGGCGCGGCTGCCGGGATGATCGGGTTAGCTCAGCGAGCTCCCGCGCGCTCCATGGCGGCGCGCATCTCGGCACAGCGGTCGGTGATATCGGCGCGTGGCGTGAAGATCGTGAAGTCGTAAGGCGCGGGTCGATCGTGACCGATCCCGTAATCGGCGACGTCGTCGGCCTCGCTGCTGGTCACTTCGACCATCTGAACCGCCACGGATCGCCCATCCGGGTCCTGGCGCTGCAGCAGCGAAGGCACGCCGCGATCGGTGCGCGTATGGCCGGCGCCGGCGATCAGCACCGCGCTGCCGGAGTTTCCAGCGGCCGAGATCATGGCGTCGGCCATCGCGCCGTCGCGCAATCTTTGGGCGAGCCGCATCGGGGCGAGTGCTTCCCGGGGCAGGAGATCGCAATGAGAGGCGCTCAATTCGGCGTCGAGCGCGTCCTTTTCCAGAGGATCGAGCGGCTGATCGACGCTCAGGCGGCGGCGCTCGGCCTCCGGCATCGCCTCGACGCCTTCGGACGACAGGCGCCGAACGGTTGCGCGATCGAGATTGCCGGGCCGCATGGACAGGCCATGGCCGAGCGCACTCTCGAAGATCGGTGCATAGATCGAAAAGTCCGGCCAGCCGCTATCGGCCCAATCCAGTGTGTCGGCGAGGCTCGCCATCGCCTGAGGTCCGGCACCGTCGAGCGCCTGCAGCGTGTCGGCGAAGGTCTCAGGGATCATTTCGAAGACCACCGCCGGCTTGGCGCCGGCCTCGACCAGATCGTCGATAATGCCGGCCTGAAGCCGATGATGATCGGGATTGTCGTGGATTTCGCCGAGCAGCACATAGCGGGCGGCCTTCGCGGCGCCCACAAGGCTCGACATGTCGCTTGCGGTGCCGTCGGAGGTGACGACCGTGCCTGTCAAGGAATTGTCGGTGTAATAGGCAGACTGCCAGTCGGCGTCGTCGCCGTCGAAGAGGCGGGTCGCAAGCGAGCGGCGCTCTTCGGCCGTCTCCGCGGCGTCCGTTTCGTCCTTTGCGCGATTGGCGGTGACGACCAAAAGATCGTCGGCCCGGCGACCGAGCGAGCCATGGTCGCCTTGCGTGCCGAAAAAGGCGGACTGCGCCGAATGAAGCGGCACGAGGGAGGCGACGCGGGAATGGGCCTTGGCGAGCTTTTCGAGTGCGGCGGCAGCCCCCTTGCCCGTCGCCTGGAGGCCATCGTCACCGACAAAGGGCGTCGCGGTCGCGATCGATACGCGGTCTCCGCTTCGACCTTCGGCGCCATAGGGCAGTTCCAGAACGGGTGCCGATTGCGGCGGCGCGAAATCCGTCTGATCCGCGCTCTGGCGCGGCAATCCGTCCAGTACGCCACTCACCATGTCGCTGGCCGGGCGCCATGCGGCCCCCACCAATCCGATTGCGAGCGGTACGATCAGGATGCGGCGTTTCAAGCGGATGGTCCCCAGCTGATATCCGGTCCGCCCAAGGCCTCTTCCCCAAGGACCCCGGACCGTCACACTCAAGCGCAAAGTTGTGGCAAAACTATTGCAGCCTTGCCACTCTTTGCCCCTCTCCCGTCGCAAATCCGGCTTTGCGGCCTTCGCGGCGAAAGCCAGGCGACAGCTTCGATCATAGGCGGCCGGCGAGATCTTTCGAGGGCCAGCAGGTCTCTCGAAGGCCGAGACGGTCCTCCATCTCGCCAATGGAGCGGCGCGTCTTGAAGCCGGCAAGGCCGTCGGCGCCGCCCACATCCATGCCCTTAGCCTCCATCGCGCGCTGCATCCGCGCCACATCGCCCCGGGTCAGACGGTCGCCGCTCTTCCAGCCGGCTTGAAGCGGTCCCGCCCCGATCATGCGATCGGCGGCATGGCCGACGAAAAGGGCGTAGAGATCGGAATTGTTATAGGTCTTGATGACGTAGAAATTGGGCGTTGCGATGAAAGCCGGGCCGAGACGCCCCGCCGGCATCATCAGATGTCCGATGGCCTCGATTTCGTTCGGCGGAAATGCTCGCCCCGAAACGCGCCTCACGCCGGCTGCGACGAAATCGGCGATCGGGCGGCCCTGATCGGGCCCCTCTGCCTTGCAAGACACGCTCTCGGGCACGAGTGCCTCAAACCCCCAGTCGCGCCCGGTCTGCCAGCCATGAGCCTGAAGATAATGGGCGATCGAGGCGAGCGTGTCGGGCACCGAGTCCCAGATATCCCTCTTGCCGTCTCCGTCGAAATCGACGGCATATTTGAGAAACTTGGACGGCATGAATTGCGGCTGGCCGAGGGCGCCGGCCCAGGACGAGCGCATTGCGTCGACCGAGCGATGCCCTTGCGCAACGATCTGAAGCGCAGCCAAAAGCTCCTCGCGGAACATCGCCTTGCGGCGTGAGAGATAGGCCTTGGTGCCCAGGACCGCGAAGGCGTCATGCGGGATCTTGGCTGCGCCGAAAGCCGATTCCCGGCCCCAAATGGCGAGGATGATCGGGCCGGGCACGCCATAGCGGGCCTCGATGCGCTTCAAGAGCGCCGCGTGGCGGGACAGGAGCTTACGGCCGGTTGCGACGGTGCCGGCCACCGCGGATTCGGAGAGATAGTCGGCGCCGTTCTTGAACTCGGCCTGGAAGTTGATTTCCGAAACGGGCGCGTTCGAACCGGGCAGGACGAGATCGGGGAGGTCGAGATTGACCTTCGCCCGCCCCAGCGCGTCATCGAAGATGCCTCGCGAGACGCCCCGCGCCTTGGCCGCCGGCCAGACATCTTCCTCGAGAAAGCGATGGAAACCGGCTTCGAGGCTTTTCGCGTCGGGTTGCGCGGCAATAGCCGGCGCGGGCCCGGAGAGCGGGAGCGTCGCCGCCGGTCCGAAAAGAGCGGCGAAAAGGACGAAGGCGAAGCGAGAAGCTGTCATGGGAAGCGTCTTATCGGAGGCCGTGAGCGCGAACCACCCTCGATCGTCGAAACGAGCAGCTCCGACGTGGCCGAGCATGATGGCAAAGTTACGCTCACTGAGCTAAGGACGCGGTTGCATCCCGTAAGGCGCGCATGGCATCTTTGGCACCATGGCTAAGAGCGAACAGAGACGGGCGACAGCCGACGTGCAGCGCCTCGACATCCACAATTCGGATATCCCCGTCGTCTGCCGTGCCTGCGAGGCGCGGCATCGCGGGGTCTGTGGCGCGCTTTCGCCGGATGAATTGAAGACGCTCAGCCGGACGACAGTCAAGCACAAAATGCCAGCGGACGCGGAGATGATCGCGTCGGACGAGCCGATCGAGACCTATTCCAACATCATGGCCGGCGTCGTGAAGCTCACCAAGCTCATGCCGGACGGGCGCCAGCAGATCGTCGGCCTGCAATTTGCGCCGGACTTTCTCGGCCGGCCGTTCCGCGCTTCGAGCACCATTTCGGCGGAAGCGGCGACCGACGTCGCGGTCTGCTCCTTCCCCAAGACGGTTCTGGAGGAGATGGTCAAGCGCTCGCCCGAGCTCGGTCACAAACTCCACGAACAGTCCCTGAAGGAGCTCGACGAGGCGCGTGACTGGATGCTGACCCTCGGCCGCAAGACGGCAGCCGAGAAGGTCGCGAGCTTCCTCCATCTCATCGCCACCCATATCGACCCGGAAATCGACCCGAGCGATGGGGCGATCCGCTTCGAACTGCCTTTGAAACGCGCCGATATCGCCGATTTTCTGGGGCTTACCATCGAGACGGTGAGCCGCCAGCTGACCAAGCTGCGCAAGGCAGGCATCATCGAGATCGAATCCAACCGCCTGGTGACGGTGCCGAGCCTGAGACGGCTGGAATCAGCCTGCGCGGTCGATAGCGACTGATCTGGATCAGCCGGTGACGAAATAATAGCCGGCGAGGAAGAGGCCGATCGCGATGACGAAGACGCGAACGGCGATCTGCGGCACGCGCTTGGCGATCCAGACCCCAGAATAGCCGCCGAGGGCAACGCCCGGGATCATTGCGAGTGCCCCCAACCAATTCACGACACCGCCCGAGACGAAGACGACGATCGCGACGATGGCGATGACATTGGCGAGGACGTTCTTGATGGCGTTGAGGCGGTGATAGTCGCCGCTTTCGGTCAAGCCGAGCGTTGCCAGCATCATGATGCCCATGCCGGCCCCGAAGAAGCCGCCATAGATCGAGGTGATGAACTGCATCACCGGGCTTGCAAGGCTGCGGCCCCGGGCGGCATCGCTCTGGTGGCGCGGCTTGGGCTTCAGCCAAGGCCCGGCGGCAAAGAGGGCGGTCGCGCCGAGAAGCAGCCAGGGGACGGCGGCGGCGAACTGGTCGTTTTCCAGCCACAGGAGAAGCAGCGCACCGAGGGTCGAGCCGACGATCGAAACGATGCCGAGCAGGATGAGCCCCCGCCAGATCCGCCGAATGTCCTTCAGATAAGGCAGGGTCGAGGTGAAATAGCCCGGCAGCTGCGCGATCGAGGACGTGGCATTGGCAGAGATCGGCGGCACGCCGATCAGCGATAGGGCCCCAAAGGAGATGAAGGTCCCGCCCCCCGCGACCGCATTGATCGCACCGGACATGAAACCGGCGAGGAAGAGAAGGGCGATGGTGAGGAGGGACATGGAACGATCACGAAGTCAACGGAGAGACCGCCATCTCGCGCTTCAGAGCGTCAAGACAAGGGTGACCATAGTCGGGCCGGCCTCTCTCGAAAGGAACGGCCGTATCCGAGGGTGAAAGAGGAGCGAGGAACCGAAGGGACGCGGCTCGCGTCAGACCCGCGCCAGCGCCTGATCGAGATCTTCCAGAAGATCCTCGACATCCTCGATGCCGACCGACAGGCGCATCAGGGCGTCGGAGATGCCGAGCTCGGCACGGGCTTCCGGCGTCAGGTTCTTGTGGGTCGTCGTCGCCGGGTGGGTCGTCAGCGTCTTGGCGTCGCCGAGATTGTTAGACAGGAGAACGAGATCGAGGCCATTGGCGAAATCGAAGGCTTCCGTCTTGCCGCCCTTCAATTCGAAGGCGACGAGGGTCGAGCCACCGGTCATCTGCTTCTTGGCGACAGCGGCGTCCGGGTGGTCGTCACGGCCGGGATAGAGAACCGTCGCGACCTTGGAATGTCCCGCCAAATAGTCGGCGATCCGCGCGGCCGAGCTCGTCGCCTGCTTCACGCGAAGGGGAAGCGTCTCCAGACCCTTCAGAAGCGCCCAGGCATTGAAGGGGGAGAGCGAGGGCCCGGTGTGGCGGAAGAAATCGTGGAGGTTTTCCTCGATCCAGTCCTTGGACGACAGAACGATACCGCCCAGACACCGGCCCTGGCCGTCGATATGCTTGGTGGCCGAATAGACGACCACATCGGCGCCGAGTTCGAGCGGCTTCTGGAAGAGCGGGGTTGCGAACACATTGTCGACGACGAGCTTGGCGCCGGCCGCATGGGCAATCTCGGCGACCGCCGCGATGTCGATCATCTCCAGCGTCGGATTGGTCGGCGTCTCCATGAAGAAGACCTTGGTCTCCGGCCGCACCGCCGCCTGCCATTCGTCGAGATTGCGTCCATCGACGAAGGTGCAGCTGACACCGGCCCGCGCCATCACCGTTTCCACCACATAGCGGCAGGAGCCGAAGAGGGCGCGCGAGGAGACGATGTGATCGCCCGCCTTCACCTGACACTGGATCGCCGAATTGACCGCCGCCATGCCGGAAGCCGTCGCGCGGGCGTCTTCCGCGCCCTCGACCAGCATCATCCGCTCCTCGAACATGCGGGTCGTCGGATTGGCATAGCGCGAATAGATGAAGCCGGGTTCCTCGCCCTTGAAGCGGGCCTCGGCGGCTTCCGCGCTGTCATAGACGAAGCCTTGAGTCAGGAAGAGCGCCTCGGAGGTCTCGCCGAAACCCGAACGGGCGGTTCCGCCATGAACCATCTCCGTGGCCGGGCGCCACGTCTTCTTCGTCTCGTTCGACTTCAGCATCTCAATCCCCGCCATTTCAAAGACATCCGGACATGAAAAAGCCGGCCTGCGATCGATACGCATCATGGCCGGCGCGAGAAAAACCATCGGTTCATCGTCGGGTCGGCCCTTTAGCGAGTTGTTTAACGTGGCTGCAAGCCGGCCGGCCAAATCACCACTTTCACCCTCGCCGTTACGCCCTTTTGCGCCAAGCGTCAAATCGGTTCCGGCCGGTCAATTTGTCACCGCGACACGAGCGATCGAACGCGGGGAGCAGACCTCTCCCATACCAGCTTCAGACCCGCGAGGAGACCGATCCGTCCATGGTGCGCCAGCGCTGCGGAGCGCGCGTAAGCGTTGCAAACATAGCACCGCGACAGATGAAACGGTCGCGGCCCGGTTTCATCCAATCTCCACTTGCGTCATCAAGAGCTTGTGAGAAAACGAAAAATTCGGGAGCCGACCATGAGACATATCCGTCCCGCGCACCTTGCAGGGGTTGCTGCGGCATGCCTCGTGGCGGCGAGCATGACCCCGGCCCATGCGCAGGAAGATGCGCCGCGCCCCGCCGTCAGCCCGAGCGAGCGTGTCGCCAATGCCCAAGCGATCGAGGACAGCCCCTTCGACATCAATCTGACGGTCGCGGCAATGACCGATTACGTCTCGCTGCGCGGCTTCACCCAGACCCGGCGCGGCCCGGCCGTCCAGGCGACGTTGGACGCCTCCTATGACGACTTCCATGCCGGCTTCTTCACCTCCAATGTGGATTTCGGCACGCCCGAGCCCGACACCGAATTCGATCCCTATGTCGCCTGGCGTCCGTCTTATGGAAACTGGTCCTTCGACGTCACGGCCTATTATTATTTTTATCTCGACAACGAGGCGCTGAACTATCCGGAGATTTTCTCCACCGCCTCCTATAATTTCGACGATGTGGCGACGCTCGGCGCAACCTTCGCCTATGCGCCCAACTATTTCGGCGACGATCGCGAGACCGGCACCTTCTACAAGGCCAATCTCAGCGTACCGCTGCCGAAGGATTTCACCTTCTCGGGTTCGATCGGCTATCAGGATTTCGACAAGGGGCTCTTCGACCGCCATCTCGTCTGGGATGCGGGCCTCACCTATACGTTCGAGGACACCTTCTCCTTCGACATCCGCTATCACGACACCGATCTCGATCCCGGCACCCAATGCACCGGCGCGTTCAAATGCGACGCAACCATCGTCGGGACCTTGTCGATCTCCACCGGGCTGAAGGCTCTGCGCAAGATGGCGCTGGCCGAGTAGAGTGAAACGCGAAAAATTGGAACATTGTGCACGACACTACGATCGAGCGCAGGGGGCGACTTGATCGCAATGCCGCCATCTTCGACGCTTCGTCATTCTCGGCCACCGTGCCGAGAATCCAGAAACGTCTGAAAATAGAGAGGCGTCATCGGCGCACTGGATGCTCGGGACGGGGCCCGAGCATGACGAACGCGAGAGAAGTGGCGACCCGATTTGCAAGCGCAGAGTCCTCGCCAGGCGCCGTTTGAAGAGACTGTCGCGAACCCTGAAATCGGAATCGCGATTTCGCTCTAAGCGTTTGTTTTCCCGCATGATTTTTCCCGAAAGTCATGCGATTTTTCGGCATAATGCTCTAACCTCCGCCGCGCCTCACGACATGCGCGGCGGCTCGGCCCGGTCGCGCTTCCTCTCGGCCCGGATCAGCATGAGGTTCCGCACATAGATTATGAGGCCCGCGGCCTGGCCGGTGATGAAGACCGGGTCGCGGCGGTGAATCGCATAAAGCAACAGAAGCGAACCGCCGGCGAGCGAGAAGGACCAGAAGGCGACCGGGACCACCGAGCGCCGTGCCCGTTCCGACGCGACCCATTGCACCAGAAAGCGCGCGGTGAACATCGCCTGGGCCACGAAACCCAGAATCAGCCAGACATCCGAGACGCTCGAAAAGGCCTCGTCGATGAAACGCAAAATGGCATCGATCATGCGGACACCCGGCCCTTCGCTTGCGCCAGGGCCTCGGGAAGCTCGGTAACGGGTTCACGCTGGGGCAATGGGTTTTCGGACACGTCCGGCACCTTCCGGCCGCGTCGGATGAGCCACCAGACGCCGAAGAGATCGAGCGCGCCCCGGGCCGCCCGGTCGAAGATGCCGTAATTGGATGTCCCAAAACGGCGCGATCGATCGCGCACGTCGCGATGGACGACGCCATAGCCTTCGCGCAGGACAAGCGCCGGCAGATATCGATGCCAGCCATCGAAGAAGGGCAGGCGACGGAAGAGCTCGGTCGGCACGACCTTCAGCCCGCAGCCCGTGTCGCGCGTGTCGTCGGCGAGCATTGCGCGGCGCAGGCCATTGGCAAAGCGCGAGGACAGCTGTTTGAGCTTGGTATCGGTGCGCCCGACCCGCTGGCCGGCCGCAAGCCCGGCCTCAGCCCCCGCGCTCTCCAGCGCTTCGACCAGGACGGGGATGAAGGCCGGATCGTTCTGGCCGTCGCCGTCGATCGTCGCCACCACGTCTCCCCTTGCGGCGAAGACGCCGGTTCGCACGGCACGGCTCTGCCCGCAGGAGCAATCATGGCGCATATGGCGCACGGGAAGGCCCTTGGCGGCGAGCTTTGCGAGCACCTCGCCCGTATGATCGCTCGATCCGTCATCGACCACGATCGTCTCGTGAGGCCGGCCGGTAAGGGCGGCGCCGATCTCCTCGACGAGAATGGCGAGATTGTCGGCCTCGTTGCGGGCCGGGACGACGACGGAGACGAGATCGAAATGCCGGTTTGCCGGCGCGGCGCCGGCACGCTGCTCGGCCGGGCCAGCGGCGGCGGCCGAAAATCCAATATCTTGCACGGCCATATCCTGAGCCGGTTTCGTTTGGGCGTTTCCTGCCCACCGAAACACGAAGGCGTCAAGCGCAGCGCCGCGACGACCGGTAAAGAACGGTCGCAAAGCGAAGATGACGCCGAGAGTGATGCACCAGGACAAGAGAACATCGGACAAGAAATGTCCGCCCATCGCGATCCGGTTCAAAGACAGGACCACAGCCATCGTCATCACCGCCACCGCGACGGAAAGGCGAAGCGCCTTGGGAAACAGCCAGACGATGGCCACCAGCGCGATGGCCGAGGAGGCCTCGCCCGAGACGAAGGAGCAATTGCCGAAGCAGCCGCCATGGACGGTCCAGACGGGGGAGAAGTCGAGCCATCCGCCAAATTCGATGACCTCGCGCGGCCTTGCGCGCCCGAAGACATCCTTGAAGAACGCATTGACGATCAGGGCTGGCCCGAAGGCATAGACCCCGATGACAAAAAGGGCGTCACGCGGCCGGGGAATGAGCGGCAGGCGCCGCCCCGCCAGGGCGCCGAGACCAAGGGCGAGAAGCGCAAAGCCAACCGCCATCGCGGTGATCGTGGTCCCGACCTCCCGAGCCAGTTGAAGCTTGGCGACATCGGCGACGGAAAAGCCCTGGCCCGGCTTGAAGAAGAGGCGGGATATGGCGAGATCGAGAGAGGGGAAGGCGAGGAAGAGAAGGGACAGACAGACGAAGGCGAACAGGCACAGAAGCGCCGGCGTAAAGGGCGAGGCCCGAACGATGCGGACCCGTTCGCCCGAGGCCTGTTCGACCAGCGGGTCCGCGAGCGCCTCACGCATGGGCGCCGAAGAATTTGTATAAAGGCTCAACGGCCCATCCCCGCAGAACGGCCAGCTTCACGATGCCGGAAGCGCACAATGCGCCCTTGATCTGGACCGGTCTGACATTCTCTCACGACGCACTCGGCCCAATCTGTTGCTTTTGCTCTGGACCGGGTCTATTCGCCCCTTGCCTCACCCCGATGCAAGCCCGGTTCGTAAACGCACGCCAAACCCCGGTCCCAAGGCCCGCACGCCTAATGGCGGCGGCTTATAGGAGACCTCTATGACACTTTTAAAAACGGCTGAAGGCGCCTCGTCGCCGCGCCCGGTTCCACGCGGCTGGTGGTCGCAGCTTTATGCCGCCGGGACTGACGGGCCGGAAACACAGGGTGCAAGGCACGGGCTCGCCCTTCTCCTCTTCATTCTCGTCCTTCTGACCGCCTTTCGGGTGGCCGCCCTCTTCGTCTCGCCAAGCGAGCTCGGCTTCGACGAAGCGCAATATTGGGACTGGTCGCGCCATTTCGCCTTCGGTTATTTTACCAAGCCGCCGCTGATCGCCTGGATCATTGGTATCGAACGCGGTCTGTGCGGCGATACGGCCGCTTGCGTTCGGCTTGCCTCGCCCCTCTTCCATTTCGGCACAGCGATCGCGCTGGCGCTTCTAGCGCGCCGGCTCTATGGGCCCGCGACCGGCTTCTGGACCGGCATCTTCTATGCGATCCTGCCCGGGGTCTCCCT
Organism: Fulvimarina manganoxydans; assembly: GCF_900176465.1. GTDB lineage: Bacteria > Pseudomonadota > Alphaproteobacteria > Rhizobiales > Rhizobiaceae > Fulvimarina > Fulvimarina manganoxydans. The sequence continues at coordinate 61,499 of NZ_FWXR01000015.1, read as the reverse complement.
CTCCTCCTTCCTGATGACCACCGATGCGCCGCTACTCTTTCTCTTCGCGCTCGCGCTGCATCCGCTCATCACCTATCTCGAGCGACCCAATCTGACCTCGGCGTTTGTCTTCGGGCTCGTCGTCGGTCTCGGGCTCCTCGCCAAATATGCCATGATCTATCTGCCGGTGATGGTGGTGCTTGCCGCGATCGCCCTGCCTGGTCTGCGCCGCGCCGTGTTTCGCCCACTCTCGCTGGTCGCGCTTCTCGTCGCTTTTCTGATCCTTTCGCCCAACCTCTTGTGGAATCTCTTCAACGGGCTCGCCACCTTCCGCCATGTGGGCGGCGACAATATCGGCTGGAGCCTGTCGCGCCTCAACGCGGTCGGCGGCTTCGAATTCCTCGCCGCCCAATTCGGCGTCGCCGGTCCCATCATTTTCGGCGCGATGCTGAATGCAGGCCTTTTCGGCCTGCGCTCCGAGAAGCCCGAAACGGACCGGCTTCTCCTCTGGCTGTCCCTGCCGCTGGTGGCGGCGATCACGGTCCAGGGCTTTCTCTCCCAGGCCAATGCCAATTGGGCCGCACCCGCTTATGGGGCCGGAACAGTGCTCGCGACAGCGCTCATCCTGCGCGATCGCCGGCCGTTCTATTTCCTCGCCAATCTGGCGATCTGCGGCAGCCTCGCCCTCGCCCTTCTTCTCGTCACCGCCTTTCTCGATCCGACAGGCGCAAAGGGCCCTGCTCGGCAATTCGCCCAACTCGGCGGCTGGCGGGTGACGGCCGAGAATATCGAGCGGCTCGCAAAAGAGCGGGGCGCGACCACGCTCGTTTCCGAAAGCCGGGCCCTCACCGCCGGTCTCACCTATGCGCTAAGAGAGTCACCCTTGGCCGTCGAAGCGCTTTTGATGACGGGCGAGCGCGTCGAGGATCACTACCAGGCCGACCGGCCGTTCCAACAGGGCGAGCCGGTGACCGGCCATCTCTTCGTCGGCCTGTCCGACGCGGCCGCCAAGTCGCTCGGCCTCGTCCCGATCGCCGAGATCGTCGCGCCGATCTATTCGAACCGCAGCGGTGTCATGACCGTCTACGGCCCTTCCGGCGCCACCACGGTATCTCCGAGCTCGAAGTCCGGCGGATAGCACTCCCGTTAAGCCCATGCGTGGTTTCGCCATGACAGACGCGCGCATGCCCGGTAAGAAGCCGGATATGGACGGATGGTGACGGAATGGATCGAGCGATGGCTCAAAATGCGGGCGGAATCCTGCCCGACAGGCAGATTGGCGAGCTCAGCGCGAGTGGCGCCATCCGTTCGCCGCGCCCGTTCGACGAGGATCAGATCCAGCCGGCCTCGCTGGATCTGAGGCTCGGCGCCAAGGCTTACCGGGTGCGGGCGAGCTTCCTGCCAGGCGCGGCGCGCAGCGTCGCCGATCAGCTTGCCCGCTTCTCCCTCCACGAATTCGATCTGACCGGCGGCGCGGTTCTGGAAACCGGCTGCGTCTATATCGTGCCGCTCCAGGAGGCTCTGGCGCTTCCCGAAGCGGTTCGGGCGACGACGAACCCGAAAAGCTCGACCGGCCGGCTCGACATCTTCACCCGCGTCCTCACCGATCATGCGCGCGAATTCGACAAGGTCGCCGCCGGCTATAACGGTCCGCTTTATCTTGAAATTTCGCCGCGCACCTTCCCGATCCTGGTGCGCGAGGGCTCGCGCCTGTCGCAGATCCGCTTTCGCACCGGCGCACCGACACTCTCGGGCGCCGAGCATGAGAGTCTTCATGCAGCCGTGCGCCTCTCCTCCGACCAAGAGGCCGATATTTCCAGCGGCGGCATCGCCATGTCGATCGACCTTCGCGGCGATGACACCGGCCTCGTCGGCTATCGCGGCAAACGCCATACGGGCGTCGTCGATGTGGACAAGCGCGGCGCGAACCGCATCGTCGACTTCTGGGAGCCGCTGCACCGCACGACGACGGGCGAACTCGTCCTCGACCCGGACGAATTCTACATCCTCGTCTCCAAGGAGGCGATCCATGTTCCGCCGGACTATGCCGCCGAAATGACGCCCTTCGACCCCTTGGTCGGCGAATTCCGCGTCCATTATGCCGGCTTCTTCGATCCCGGCTTCGGCCATGCGCAAGCGGGCGGCGCGGGCGCGCGAGCCGTCCTCGAAGTGCGCAGCCACGAAGTGCCCTTCATCCTCGAAGACGGCCAGATCGTCGGTCGCCTCGTCTATGAGCGCATGCTCGCGCGTCCCGATCGCCTCTACGGCTCGGACCTCAAATCGAACTATCAGGCGCAAGGGCTGAAGCTGTCGAAACATTTCGTTTGAGGGCCGGCGCGCAGCGGCATTTTCGCGGCCCTGCCTTCTCTCGCGGGCGGCGGGCGATAGGTCGTGTCCGACCACGCCTTCACGAAAGCCGGATATGCGCGCCTATCTTATCCAGACCTATCAAAGCGTTCTCGCTTCCTATTGGTTCGTTCCGACGATCATGGCGATCCTGGCCGCTATCCTGGCTCTCGTTCTGATCCAGATCGACAATTGGCTTCCGAACACCTTTGTCGGCGACAATCCCTTCTTCTACGCGACCCAGCCGGACGGGGCCCGCTCGATCCTGAACGCCATCGGCGGCTCGATGATCGGCGTTGCCGGCACGGTCTTCTCGGTGACCATGGCGACCGTGGTCTTTGCCTCCGGCACCTATGGGCCCCGGCTCCTGACCAATTTCATGAACGACCGGGGCAATCAGGTGACCCTCGGCACCTTCGTGGCGACTTTCGTCTATTCCATCCTGGTTCTGCGGACCGTGCGCGACGGCGGCGACGAAGCGTTCGGCGCGATGTTCGTGCCCAATCTCGCCATCTATGGCGCGATCTTCCTCGCCATCTGTTCGATCGGCATCCTCATCTATTTCATCCACCACGTCCCTTCGAACATCCATATCTCGAACGTGATCGCGGGCATCGGCCACAATCTTCTTGGCCGGATCGATCGGGAGTTTCCCGACATTGCGGACGATGACGAGGGGAGACAAGAGCGTGACTGGCAAGTTCCGAGCTGTTTTCGCGCAGATGATCCCAACCGAAAGCCCGGCGAGGTCGCTTACGGCTCGATCCATGCCGAAAAGGACGGCTATATCCAGATTATCGACAAGGAGACGCTCATCGAGGCGGCGGCGGGGAGCGAGGTGATCGTGCGCGCGGCATGCCGGCCCGGCGTCTTCGTGCATTCCGGGCGCGTTCTCTTCGACGCCTGGCCCGCCGAGCGGGTGAGCGAAGACACGCGCAGCGCCATCCTCTCCTCCGTCGCCGTCGGCACCAGCCGCAGTCCGCGCCAGGATCTCAACTTCCTTTTCGACGAACTCGTCGAAATCGCCGGGCGCGCCTTGTCTCCCGGCGTGAACGACCCCTATACCGCCATCACGGCGATGGACTGGCTGAAATCGGCCATGGCGAGCCTCGCCTCGCGCCGCACCGACGATCCCTATTGGTGCGACGACGAGGACAAGCTCCGGGTCCTGACCGTGACAGCCGGCTTCGACGAATATCTGGAGATCGCCTTCGGCCATTTGCGGCAATACGCCTCGTCCGACACGATCGCCGGCGAGCATTTCGTCAACTGCCTGATCGAGATCGTGCCCGCCTGCAGGCGCGACGACCAGCGCCGCGCTATCCGCGACCAGTTGGACGCCTTTGTCGGCCTTGCCCGCGAGAATCTGAGCGGACGCTCCCTGAAGACCGTGGAACAGGCAGCCGCGCGACTGGATCGCTGCCTTATCGATCCCGAGGCCTGCATTCCGCGATGCCGGGTCGATATCCGCTCCGCGTGAGCCAGGGTCAGATCTTTCGAACGAATTCCGACTTCAGCTTCATCGCGCCGACCCCGTCGATCTTGCAGTCGATATCGTGATCGCCCTCGACGAGACGGATGTTCTTCACCTTGGTGCCGACCTTGACCACCTGGGAGGTGCCCTTGATCTTCAGATCCTTGATCACCGTCACCGTATCGCCGTCGGCGAGCGGATTGCCGTTGGCATCGCGGTATTGCGGGTTGGCCTCGCCGCCTTCCCCCAATGGCGCCCATTCATGGCCGCATTCGGGACAGATGAGGAGGTCTCCGTCCTCATAGGCGTGAGGGGACTGGCATTGGGGGCATGCGGGACTATCGCTCATCGATCAGATCTCGAAGAAGGGGTGGAAGGGGTGGAGCGAGCGGCGCGTCCGGCAGACGAACGGACCGCTTGCTTGACTGAGGTGGAGGAGTTCCGTGTTGTCCAGCCTCACGTCTCGCCGCCCTCTTCGAAGAGGCTCGACTGGACGCCCTGATAGCCAGCCGGGACGGCAAGGCCCATATGGCGAAAGGCATGCTGGGTGAGGACGCGGCCACGCGGCGTGCGCTGAAGAAAGCCCTGTTGCAGAAGATAGGGCTCGACAATGTCCTCGATGGCATCGCGCGGCTCCGACAGCGCCGCCGAGATCGTTTCGATGCCAACCGGGCCGCCGCCGAAATTCAGCGCGATGAGATCGAGATAGCGCCGATCGAGCTGGTCGAGGCCGAGACTGTCCACCTCCAGCCGCGACAAAGCCTCGTCAGCGATCGGCCGGGTGACGACCTTGGCCTTGGCGAATTCGGCGAAATCGCGCACTCGGCGCAGGAGCCGGCCGGCGATGCGCGGCGTGCCTCGCGCGCGCCTGGCGATTTCCCGAGCCCCCTCCTCGTCCATCGGCAGAGCCATCAGCCGCGCGCCGCGCAAGACGATATGTTCGAGCTCGGCGATCGTATAGAAATTGAGCCGGGTCTGAATGCCGAAGCGATCGCGCAAAGGGTTGGTCAGGAGACCCATGCGGGTCGTCGCGGCGACGAGGGTGAATTTCGACAGGTCAATCTTCACCGATCGCGCGGCCGGGCCTTCGCCGATGATGAGATCGAGCTGAAAATCCTCCATGGCCGGATAGAGGATCTCCTCCACCGCGGGGCTGAGACGGTGGATCTCGTCGATGAAGAGGACGTCGCGTTCTTCGAGATTGGTGAGAAGGGCGGCGAGATCGCCGGCCTTGGCGATCACCGGACCGGAGGTCGCGCGGAAATTGACGCCCAGCTCCTTGGCCATGATCTGGGCAAGCGTTGTCTTGCCGAGACCGGGAGGGCCGACGAAGAGGACATGATCGAGCGCATCGCCCCGCGCCTTGGCCGCCTCGATGAAGACCTTCAGATTGGCGCGGGCCTGGGCCTGGCCGACGAAGTCGTCGAGCACTTGGGGCCTGAGGGTCGTGTCGACGTCTTCGCCGCGCTTGTCGGGCGTAACGAGGCGATTGTCGTCGCTCATGGGGCAATGCTCCGCACCGGCTGGCAGGCCATTGGTCCGCCGTTCGGGACCTGGCACTTCTTAGAGCCTTCGCATAGCCCTCGGGGCGCGCGGGTTCAATCGTGGCGCGGACCGAGACGAGCGAGCATCCCGCCTCAATGGATGGCTTCGGCCTGGGGTGAGGACATGGCCAGCATGGCGATGACGAAGAGGAGACACCCGGTTTCGTCCGTCACCTCGACGCGCCAGGACCCGCTGTTGAGGACGAGATCGGGCTGATGCTGAAGAACCGTCGCGCCAAACATGACCGCCTGAGCGCGCGCCGCTTCGAAGGAGGGCAGTTCCGTGCCCTCGCGGTCCAGTTCGCGAGCGCCATTGGTGACATGAAAGAAGAAGCGCGGCATTGCAGCACCGGATGCATGGGTCATGGCGATCGAACGCCGCCGCCATTCCACCGGTTCCGATGTGATTAGCCGCCGAAGCGATCCGTTGCCTCGATCAGACGCTCCAAGATCCCGCTCTCGTCAAAGGCGTGGCCGGCGCCTTCCACGATGTGAAACTCGGCATCGGGCCAGGCTTTCGACAGCTCATAGGCGGTGCGGGCCGGGCACGGCATGTCGTAGCGGCCATGGATGATGGCGCCGGGAATGCCGGCCAGACGATGCGCGTTGTCGAGAAGTTGGCCCTCTTCCAGCCAGCAGCGATGGACGAAGAAATGGTTCTCGATCCGTGCAAAGGCGAGCGCGAAATGGGCGTCCGCAAAGGCTGCCGAGAGCTCGGCATTGGGGATCAGCTTGATCGTCTCGGCTTCCCATGTGCTCCAGGCTTTCGCGCAGGCGAGCTTCTCGGCCTCGTCCTCGCCGGTCAGGCGCTTGCGATAGGCGGCGATCATGTCGCCGCGCTCGGCCACGGGGATCGGGGCGAGGAACCGCTCCCATTTTTCGGGAAACATCTCCGAGACGCCGAAGCGGTAATACCAGTCGAGCTCGCTCTGCGTCACCATATAGACGCCGCGCAGAATGAGTTCGCTGACCCGGTTCGGATGGGTCTCGGCATAGGCGAGCGCTAGCGTCGAGCCCCAGGAGCCGCCAAAGACCTGCCAGCGCTGGGCGCCCACCATCTCGCGCAGCCGCTCGATATCGGCGACGAGATCCCAGGTGGTGTTGGCCTCGAGACACGCATGGGGCGTCGAGCGCCCGCAGCCGCGCTGGTCGAAGACGAGGATGTCGTAACGGGCAGGATCGAAAAGACGCCGATGGAGCGGACTCGCGCCGCCGCCCGGCCCACCATGAAGGAAGACAACCGGCTTGGCGCCCTTCGTGCCGCAACGCTCCCAATAGATCCGGTGGCCGTCCCCCACGTCCAGCATGCCAGTCTCGAAAGGCTCGATCGGGGGATAGAGATGGCTGGTGTGCATAGGGCGAAGGCTCCCTGACAGGGGATGGGACGGCGATAGACGACCCGATAGACCATGGCCGGCGCCAAGGCCAAAGCCTTTATTCACCCTGCCAGCGCGATTTTTTGCCGTGAAATCGGCCGCGAAACGCTCCAAGCGAAGCGCGTCGGGACCCTGAAAGCTTCCCCCAGAAGCACCGGTTCAGCGGCGGCCCAGCCAAACCGCCCGACCGACACCTTCAAGACATTGATATCAAACGTTTTTCTTTGATACCGCCGGATAAGCCGCAAGGCTAACAGAGAACGAAGCGCGATGCTTAACAAGACGAGAAACGATCAGGTAAATCAAACCTGAAATCAAACTATCAGATTTGAGGTCTATTCGGAACGTATTCTCAGATTCTGCTGGCTACCTTCGAAGCATAACGAGCGCAAAGACGCCGAAACACTTCGATGGGGATCGTCATGGACCACGTTCAGCAGAATTATTCTCTTAACCACGCCCATTGGCAGGAATTTAAGTCGGCCAGCTGGCAGAAGACGACCGTGACCTGGTCGTTCGCCGACTTCAACACATCCGCCGAGCGCATCAAGTTCGACGGCTTTATCACCAACGCGGACTTCCAAGAGGCGATCCGCGCCGCCTTCGCCGAATGGGCCTCGGTCGCCAATCTCGAATTCATCGAATCCGACGACACGTCCGGTGTCGATGTGCGGATCGGCTTCGGCGATCTGGACGGCGCCCGCGGCGTCCTGGCTACGACGGACTATTTTTACTCCGGAACCATGTTGAAGGAGTCCTTCATCCGCTTCGACACGGCGGAGAGCTGGCAGAGCTCGCTCACTTCCAACAGCCAGACGCCGACCTATCTCGTTGCCTTGCACGAGATCGGACATGCGCTCGGCCTCGGCCACTCGACCACCGGCGCCGACACGGTGATGAAGGCGACCTTGAACCGCGGCGCCGAAGGTCTCGGCGCCGACGATATCGAAGGCATCCAGAAGCTTTACGGCGCGGTCGCCGAACGACAGACCGAAGCCGGCAGCGCGCCGGATGCCCTGGCCGGAACCGGATGCGGTTGTGGCTGCGGAGATAGCGGCTTCAAATGCGACAATCCGGACCATCAGCCGGACGCTTCCACCCAAACCCCCAACGTGCCGGGGCTGACGCCCGATCTCTCCCAGGCTCTGGGCGATACGACGGAAGCCGTTGTCTATCGCTTGTATCTCGCCGCCTTCGATCGAGCGCCCGATGCCGACGGTTTCGGTTTCTGGGTCGACATGGCCTCGGATGCTCTCGATTTCACCGCGGTTGCGCAGACCATGATGCAATCGGACGAGTTTCAGGCGAAATATGCCGAGGCGACGACCAGCCACGCCTTTGTCGAAACGCTTTACGAGAACATCCTCGATCGTGACGGCGAAGCCGACGGCGTCGGTTTCTGGTCCAACATGATCGAGACCGGATCGCTCAGCCGGGCCGATGTCCTCGCCCAGTTCGCGGAATCCCATGAGACCATGGCCCACCTGACCGCAGCGGTCCATGCCGACGACCACCTGATCTTCTGATCGACCTTCCGAGGCGCTGGACCGAGCTTGTTCGGCGCCTTTCCCGGCCCAAAGACGCTCATAGGCATGAATCGGCGACCAAGGCCGATCCTGCCCCCAACGGCTGAGCCGGCATCATCCCCCAACTGAGCCGCCGTTCCATGATCGGAATGGCGGTCTTTTTTGTTTGCGAAGCCGAGCTTTGCAAAGGACGCAAGGAACGGCCGCCTTGCTTCGAAAAGGGCCGGATCGGCGGGCTGAATCTTTGAGCGCCAGGCGATATATCGGGATCGCAGTGCTCGACACTTCGCTCGAACGCAGGCGGCGACTTGTTTGCAAAACCAATACCGTCGACGCTTCGTCATTCTCGGCCAGCGTGCCGAGACTCCAGGCTCAGCGCCGCCTAAAGGCGGTTCAGAATTAGAGTCGGCCATTATTCCAGTTGGTCAAACCGCCGCGCTGGATTACCGGTACGGGGACCGAGAATGACGCGCGCGATGAAAGCCAAGGTCTGACCTTTAAGTGCCGAGCACTCGATATATGCCGTTTGAAAAGACTGTCGTGTTCCCTTCAATCGGGATCGCCCCCTCCCGTCTAACTCTCTATATTGCCACATGATATGACCGGGAAAGTCGTGCAATTTTCCGATCACATCATGCTCTAGTGCTGGCCGTTCGGATGAGGCGGCGTCAGCCAGCCGGATTCCACCGTCAGCGTCGCGGCGAAGACCGGCCGATTGGTCTCGTCGCGAACTTTGACCTCGGCGACATAATGATCGTCCTCAACCGGCAGGTTCTCAGCCACGATGACGGGAAGCGATGCGATTGCAAGGCGCCGCACCGTGGCGACATCAAGCCCGTCGCTACCCTGTTCATCCAATACCTCGTTCGTCCCGATCCGGACGTCGAAGTAATAGCGCATCGTCATTTCCTTGTTCGAGACCACCCTTCATGCAGGTCGCACATGGATGGGCGATGGGCCGTCTTTGCTCCCACCCTTTTTCGTTCACGGGGCAAAGGCGTTGATGGAAACCGGACGAGAGGGACGGATATCGATTTCAGTCCAATGCTCTCCCAGTGCTTGTTCGGCGGCATGCCCCGGCGGAACAGGTGAACTCTCGCCGCGCCATGCCTCAAACGATTACATATGCAATCGATTGCTATCCTTATATTATAAACTGACTCGGACACGGGACATAGAGGACCGCGCGCTTTATTCGGTCGCTGAGCAATTGATCCGCCGCACGGATCGCTCAAAATGCGTAGGGCGATCGAAAGCCGAGAAGGGTGGTGGGCAGCTCGGTCCCCTGTGGGGCCGTCCCAAAAGCGTATTCCTTGCATCCTACAAGGATCATTGTATAGTTTTGTCATGACCGATGACAATGCCGTTTCAGCGCTTGCCGCCCTCGCCCATAACGACCGACTTCGGGCCTTCCGAACTCTCGTGCGCGCTGGACCGAACGGCATGGCGTCGGGCGAGATCGCCGACCATCTTCAGGTGCCGCCGACACGGATGAGCTTTCATCTGGCGAGCCTCGAACGGGCCGGCCTCCTGCGCTCCTGGCGGGACGGACGGCGGATCCTCTATGCGGCGAGCTATGACGATATGCGCCGGCTTCTGGCGTTTCTCACCGAGGATTGCTGCTCCGGAAATCCGGAGATCTGCGGCGAACTGGCGCCCTTGGCAGCGCTCTGCTCATCGGATGATTGCGTGTGAGCCTTGAAACCCGTCGCAGCGACATCGCTCCTTGAGACAAGCGGCGCGACGGCCATTCCAACGCTCTCGTCAAGCTCGGCGCAGACGACATGGCCTTTCGCGCCCACCAGACCATCCATGCCACCCTGCCCGAGTTGCCCATGACCGATCCCCTGCCCTTGGACCTGCCGAATATCGACGCTCCCCAACTCCATCCGATCGACAGAGAGATGCTGGCGGGGTCGGGCGATCCGCGCCATCCGCCCCGCATCCTCGTTCTCTATGGTTCGATCCGCGAACGCTCCTATTCCCGCCTTCTGTCGGAAGAGGCCGGCCGGCTGCTTCGCTGGTTCGGCTGCGAGGTGAAGAGCTTCGACCCGCGCGATCTGCCGCTGCCGGACGGGGCAGAGGCAGATCACCCCAAGGTGAAGGAATTGCGCGATCTGGCCGACTGGTCGGAAGGGATGGTCTGGGTCAGCCCCGAACGCCATGGTGCCATGACCGGCATCATGAAGGCGCAGATCGACTGGATACCGCTTTCACTCGGAGCCAAGCGCCCGACCCAGGGCAAGACGCTCGCCGTCATGGAGGTTTCCGGCGGTTCGCAGAGCTTCAACGCCGTCAATCAGATGCGGATTCTAGGGCGCTGGATGCGGATGGTGACGATCCCCAACCAGTCCTCGGTTCCCAAGGCCTTTCTGGAATTCGACGACGCCGGCCGCATGAAACCCTCGGCCTATTATTCGCGGGTCGTCGATGTCTGCGAGGAACTCGTCAAGTTTACCTATTTGGTGCGCGGCCGCTCGGCCTATCTGACCGATCGCTATTCAGAACGGGTGGAAAGCGCCGAGGCGCTGTCGGAGCGGGTCAATCAGCGCAGCCTCTGAGCGATCGGAGTCTGTGAGATAGCTCCCCGCGGATGCGCGCCAGCTCCCGCTGCCATAACGCCAGGGTGATTCTGGATTGAAGGAACGCCGAGCGCGGCTCGGCCTTGTTGTCATAGCGTGCCCACGCATCATCGGGCGGGCGGTTGGACTTGCCGATGGCAAAGTGCCGACAACGCCCCGCCTGCCGAGCGCGGGGCCAAATCGCGATCCGACACATGCACCGATGAGGCATTTCATGACGAAGATCACCCCGACCATCGCCGCGCCCTTCATCGGCGCGGTTCTTCTCTCCACCACCGCGCTTGCCCAGGAGGGCTTCACCATCAATGGCGGCGACCAGGCCGTCTCGGTCACGCCGGTCACCGAATTCGACGAACCCTGGGCCATGACCTTCCTGCCGGACGGCACCATGCTCGTCACCGAAAAGGGCGGCACGCTTCTGCATGTCACGCAAGGCGGCGAGAAGACTGAGGTGTCCGGCGTGCCCGCTGTCGCCTATGGCGGCCAGGGCGGTCTCGGCGACGTGGTACTCCATCCCGACTTTGCCGAGAACGACATGGTCTATCTGTCCTATGCCGAAGAGGGCGAAGGCGGCTATGGGGCGGCGCTCGCCCGCGGCACGCTCGATCTGTCCGGCGACAGCCCGGCCCTTCGCGATGTCAATGTCATCTGGCGCCAGGCGCCCAAGGTCGACAGCCAGAAGCATTACAGCCACCGCATCGTCTTTTCACCGGACGGCATGATGTTCGTCACCTCCGGCGAGCATCAGGAGCAGACGCCGGCGCAGGACATGGACACCAATCTCGGCAAGATCATCCGTCTCAATGACGACGGGAGCGTGCCGGACGACAATCCGTTCCAGGACCAGGGCGATCTCGCTCGCCAGTTCTGGTCGGTCGGCCATCGCAACATGCTCGGCATCGCCTTTGACGGCGACGGGCAGCTCTGGGCCCATGAAATGGGACCGCGTGGCGGCGACGAACTCAATCGCATCGTCGCCGGCGAGAATTATGGATGGCCGGTCGTCTCCAATGGCGACAATTACAGCGGATCGCAGATCCCCGACCACGACACCAATGACAGCTTCAAGAAGCCTGAAGTGTCCTGGAATCCTGTGATTTCACCGGCCGGCTTCGTCATCTATGACGGCGAGATGTTCCCCGAATGGCAGGGCGACGGCTTCATCGGCGGCCTGTCGAGCAAGGCGCTGATCCGCGTCGGCTTCGGCGAGCAGGAAGACGGCACACTCGGCGCCGAGACCGAACGCTTCGATATGGGGGAACGCATTCGCGAGGTCGAACAGGGCCCCGATGGCGCGCTCTGGCTTCTGGAGGATGGCGACGGCGGCCGGCTTCTGAAGCTGACCCCGCAAGAGGACGCCAGCTGAGAGAAAGGGGCTTCTCGATCGGGATGGTGGGAATGAAATGGAGCGTCGCCCCTCGGGCGGCGCCTTTTCTGTCGACGCGGGCCGGCAGCTTTATGCGCCGCCGAGGCCTCAGGCGCCAGGCTTCTGCCAGACTTCGGCGCCAAGCTTGGCGCCGCCATGGACGACCCAGGTGCCGGACAGAGATCCGTCGCCCCGCAGATCATAAAATGCGACGCCCGGCCGCGCATTGTCCGGCTGATAGACGACCGCCAAACGCCCGTCGCGGAAAATCCCCGTCCCTTCGGTGCGATCGGAGCCTATGGTCCAGGTGATCCGGTAGGTTTCGCCTTGCGGCTCGATTACGACCTCGCCGCGATACTGACCCTGATTGCTAGGATTGCTCCCCACAACGTCATAGCGCCCGCCGATCTCCGCCGCCTGGATGACATAGGTCGACGCGACGAGGCAAAGGCCCGTGGCGAGGCCGAAGAAAGCGCGCATGATGCAACCCTCACAGAGAGAAAATCCGGCGCCGTCGACGAAGACAATTGCCAGCCGGCTCGGCGAAGAATCGCATCATATCGGGTTGGTGACAAGGAGTGGCGTCGCTGATTCTTCTTCGAAGCCTACGTCAAAAGAAGCGCTATCTGCCATTGAACGGCGGCTCGGAATGTCTCCAGCACTATACGATCACCCAAATGCCAATGAAATCGCGATCGAGACCAGTGAGATCGCGATGATCCATTGGGCGAGACGGCCGGACATGATCGATGCGCGTTTTTCGGTGGCGAGATCCTTCAAGGTGTCGTCGTTCAGCCTGATGCCGTTTTCGATAAGATCGGGCAGCTGGATGGACAGAACTTCGAGCCCATGCGCGAGATCGGGCACGCGTCTCAAAAGCCTCAGTGCAGCCTGTGCCCCGTCGCGGGCCTCGCGCAATTTGGCGGCCGGCCCGAGCTCGTTGAGGATATAGTCCGAGACCACCGGCTCGGCGGCCACCCACATATTGAACTTCGGATCGAATGAGCGGGCAACGCCTTCGACGACGACCATCGTCTTCTGAAGAAGCACCAGCTCGGGACGCGCCTCCATGTGGAAGAGCTCGGTGACCTCGAAGAGCAGCGAGAGCAGATGCCCCATGGAGATGGTCTCGGCCGGCTGGCCGTATATCGGCTCGCCGATCGCCCGCAGCGCCTGGGCAAAGCTCGCAACGTCCTGATTGCGCGGCACATAGCCGGCCTCGAAATGGAGTTCGGCGACGCGGCGATAGTCACGCCGGATAAAACCATAGAGGATTTCAGCCAGGAACCGTTTGGAATCGGCCGACAGGCGCCCGACGATCCCGAGATCGACGGCCACCACATCGCCATTCGCCGCAACGAACAGGTTTCCCTGATGCATGTCGGCATGGAAGAAGCCGTCGCGCATCGCCTGGCGCAAAAACGACTGGACGACGGTGACGGCGAGCTTCTTGGTGTCGTGGCCAGCCGCCTCGATCGCCTTCACATCGGCCATCTTGATGCCGTCGATCCACTCCATCGTCACGACGTCGCGGCCGGTGCGCTCCCAGTCGATGCGCGGCACGCGAAAGCCGGAGTCGTCGGCGAGATTCTCCGCCATTTCCGAGGAGGCCGCCGCCTCCAGCCTGAGATCCATCTCGATGCGGGTCGACTGGGTCAGGGTCTCGACGATGGCGACGGGGCGCAGGCGCCTCGCCGAGACGAAGAAGCGTTCCAGAAACTTGGCGATGAAGGCAAAGGCGTCGAGTTCGCGGCGGAATTGGGCGCGCACATTCGGCCGGATCACCTTGACGGCGGCAAAGCGCTCGGTGCCGTCGTCATTGCGGATACGGGCCTTGTAGACCTGGGCGATCGAGGCCGCGCCGACGACATCGCCCAACTCGATGAAGAGCTCGTCGATCTTGCGCCCGAGCGTGACCTCGATCTCGGAAATGGCGAGTTCGGTCGGAAAGGGCGGCACCTTGTCCTGGAGAAGACCGAGTTCCGTCGCAACGCCAGTCCCAACGATATCGGGCCGGGTCGCCAGAAACTGGCCGAGCTTCACATAGGATGGGCCGAGCCGGTTGAAGGCGCGCGAAAGATTGTCCGAACGCTCCCGCTTGGAAGCGGACCGCCGCTCCAGAAGCCGCGCGAAGCGATAGGCGAGCATCGGGCCGGGCGGCAGACCTTCGGCGGGAAAGGATCCGACCACGCCTTCGCGGGCCAGCACAAAGGCCGCGCGAATTAGGGCGAGCGTACCGGAAATGGGATTGGCCACGATCCGTCAGCCCCACATCGCCCGGGCGCCCACCGGCATTGCGATCGTCGAAAGTCTCATGGCCTTCAAAGCTTCCAGCCCGAATGGATGGCCGCGATGCCGCCGGTCAGATTGCGATAGGTGACGCGCTCGAAGCCGGCCCTCTCGATCGCGGCGGCGAAATTGCGCTGGTTGGGGAAGCGCCGGATCGATTCCACCAGATATTCGTAGGATTCGCGGTCCTTGGCGACGCGCTCGCCGATGGCCGGAATACCGCGGAACGACCACGCGTCGTAAAGCGCGTCGAGCCCCGGAACGTCGACCTCGGAAAATTCCAGGCACAGGAAGCGCCCGCCCGGCTTCAAGACGCGGAAGGCTTCCTCCAGCGCCGTCTGGATGCGCGGCACATTGCGGATGCCGAAGGCGATCGTATAGGCGTCATAGGCGTTGCCAGGCAGGTCGAGCGCCTCGGCATTGCCCTCCAGAAAACGCAGATTGTCCGAAAGGCCGCGCTTGATCGCCCGCTCGGCGCCGACGCCGAGCATCGAGGCGTTGATGTCGACCACCGTCCCCGTCGCGCGCCGACGCGTCGCCTCGACGATGCGGAAGGCGACGTCGCCCGTGCCGCCGGCGACGTCCACGAAGCGGTAGGACGGGCGATGGGCGGGTGCGAGCCAGGCGACCATCGCATCCTTCCAGGCCCTGTGCAGACCGCCCGACATCAGATCGTTCATGATGTCGTAGCGCTTGGCGACCCGATGGAAGACCTCGTTGACGCGGCCCTGCTTCTCCTCGCGCCCGGAGACCGTATCGAAGCCGTAGCTGGTCTCCATCGCATCCGCATCTCTCGCGCGGCTGTCGGACATTGAGCGGCACCCCGTAATTGTTTGCATCCGGCCCGATGACGATATGGGCATTCGAACGCGACGACGCTTATCTTGCGTGACGCCATTCGTATGGCGGGTCTAGCTGTCCGATCGCCGCATGGGCAAGCGCATCAGAACCCGATACGGCGCGAAGGCCGATCGCGCTGCGAAATGAGGACTTAAACGACCATGCCCGAATTGCCAGAGGTTGAGACGGTTCGGCGCGGGCTTTTGCCGGTGATGGAGGGCGCGGTGTTTCAGCGCGTCACCGCGAACCGGCCGGATCTGCGCTTTCCCTTGCCCGAAAGATTGGCCGAGCGCCTGGAGGGAACGCGGATCGAAGCCTTGAGCCGGCGCGCAAAATATCTTCTCGCCGAAACCTCGGCCGGCCTCGTCCTCGCCATGCATCTCGGCATGTCGGGTTCGTTCCGCATCGAAGCCGATGGGGCAAGCGAGGTGCCCGGCGAGTTTCTCTATCCGCGCAGCGAAAACCGGCTGCACGATCACGTGCGCTTCGACTTGCGTCATCCGGACCGGCCAGGTGCATCGGTCGTCTTCAATGATCCGCGCCGCTTCGGCTATATGACATTAATCGAGCGGGTGGGGCTTGCCGATCATCCCCATTTTCGCGCCCTCGGCATCGAGCCGACGGGCAATGCCCTGTCGGGGGCGTCTCTGGCGCCGCGTTTCGCCGGGCGTGCTGCCCCCTTGAAGGCGGTGCTGCTCGACCAATCGGTGATAGCCGGGCTCGGCAATATCTATGTCTGCGAGGCCCTGTGGCGGGCGCGCCTATCACCGCGCCGCTCTGCCGGAACGCTTGTGAACAAGGCGGGTGGCCCGACGCGCCGGCTGGACGAACTCGCAAGCCACATTCGCGAGACGATCGCCGATGCGATCAAGGCCGGCGGCTCCACCTTGCGCGACCATCGCCAAGTCGATGGCGATCTCGGCTATTTCCAGCATAGCTTCGCCGTCTATGGCCGGGAGGACGAGCCCTGCCTGCGGCCATCCTGTCGCGGCGTCGTCAAGCGCATCGTCCAGTCGGGTCGCTCGACCTTCTTCTGCCCCCTCTGTCAACGCTGAGCCTTTGTCCCCACCGAGCGGAATGTCCGACCGCGAGCGTCAGCGATGTTGCTCGGCAGTCCCTTCATCTGGATCAGCGAAATTCCGGTGGCTATAACGCCTCGATCGCCAATCATGAGGGGCTTTGAAGGATCGTGTTCACGCTGATCGTCACCAGCATCATCTATGCAGCCGGGCCGCAGGAACGGATCGAGGCCATCGATACGGCCAGCATCGCGGGTTTCGAGACCGTCGAACTCTGCGAAGCGGCGGCCAAGACGATCGGGGGGCAGGCGCTCAACGTCGAACGCCAGGCGGTCTGCGTGAAAACTCGCTGATCGCGGCGGCGGCGGCAAGACAATCCGTCAGGGCTTCAAGAGAAGCATGAGATCGGCATAGGGGTCTTGCAGGCCATCGCTATGGTGATGCCCCCTTGGGTGCCGATCGTCATGAGAGGCCGCACTCTCGACCGAGCCGATGAGAAGCGGATCGAGATCGGGCAGGCTCTCGCCTTGCGTCGTCTGACGCAGCGACATCGCGATGGTCTCGATCGCCGGAGCGCTTTCGATCACCTCGGACACCTCGCTCGAGTCCTCCTCGCTGCGTGGTATGCTCCCGATGTCGATCATCACGTCGACCCGCAGATTGATCGGCAGCTTAACGCCTTCAGGCAGGCTGACGATGACATCGAGGACACGCGTATCGCGCAATTCGGCCGGATCGTCGGCCGTGATCACCTTGGCGCCGAGGCGCGGGCTGATGCGCAGAACCGTGCCGGTGAGCGTGCGCCCGCCAAGAGCGGCCGCCGTGATCGTCGCGCTCTGCCCGACGGCGACGTTGGAGAATTGGGTCTCGTCCACCTGGGTGCGCACCACGAGACGGGAGGTGTCGGCGATCTGCAAAACCGGGGTCTCGATCTGGGCGGTGATCGCCTCGCCCGGCTCGCGATAGACGCGCAGCACCACCCCGTCGACGGTCGCGCGCACTTCCGACAATTCGAGCGCGGCTCGTGCCTCGTCGAGCTGGCTCTTGGCGAGCGCTTCCTCGCCGCGCGCCGCCTCGATCTCTTCTGGGCGCGATCCCTCAGTGAGAATCGCCAGCGCCTCCTCGGCGTCGGCCCGCCTCTCGCGGCCCGCCTTCAGCGCGGTTTCGGCCTCGTTGAACGCTTCCCGCGAGACCGCGCCCTGACCGACAAGCGCTTGTCGGCGCCGATATTGTTCCTCGGCAAGGGCGAGATTGCCCAGTTCCAGCCGCAGTCGTGCCTCGGCCTGACGAACCTCTTCGTTTCGCGGGCCTTTTTCAATCATGGCGCGCTGGGCGGCCTTGATCCGCAGCGTCGCTTCCGCTTGGGCAACGCGGGCCTTTAGATCGTCGTTCTTCAGGGAGGCGACCAGTTGGCCGCGTTTGACCCTGTCGGCCTCCTTGACCGAAACCATGGAGAGAACGCCGGGAATACCCGGTGAGAGATCAATGGCCCCCGATTCCGGCTCGACCACCCCCAGTCCCGCCACGAAGCCGCTGCCCCGCGGCTGCTGACCCTCATCGAGTTGCGCAAGGAGAATGCCGCCGGCCGGCGAGCGATCGAGGATCGAGCCTGTCGTCAGCCGATCGAGGCGCAATCCCGCGACACCGTCATGGTCGAAAACCGCCAGAGCGATGGCCGTCGCGGCCACGGCGGCGAGCTGCCTTGTGGCGACCGCCTTTTGCTTCGCACTCATGCGCGTCCCCATCGGATAGCGGCGGCAGATCCCGAGCAAAGTCCGGCAAAGCCGCGCCGGTCGGTCCAAGGCACTCGACCAAATCCATGCGTCATGCTGCCCATCCGCACCTTTGAACTGAAGCCACGCGGCCTCGATACCCGTCCGCTTCGGCGGCTTTCCGTCCACGGACCCGCCAGGGCCTGAAGCTCGCATCTCATGGTTAACGTCGCGTGAAAGACGGCGAATCCTCGCCTGCATTCGGCGAAGATCTTCGATGGAAATCGTCGACAATTTTATTTCAATTTTACCCTGCGATTTACCATCCATCTACGCGACATCTGCTCATTTTAAAAATTCGTTGAGAATAAACCGCACGTGGACTATGGGTTCTCTTTAGAGATTAACGAGACATTAAGCATGACGGTGCGGTGCATGTCGTCGACATCCAGCCCCGAGCCGCCATCCCCAAGCCGATTGCGGTGCCGCCCTCGGATGGAAGCCGGTCGGTCGGAGCCGCTGAGGTCCTCAGCGTCCTCAAGGCCCCCTCCCGCCCGGCGGCGGACAGCCCGGCAACGCCTCGGCGCCTCCCGCCCGCGAAGGCTCGGTGCAGCATCTTTTGACGCCAGGACGAGAGGACAGAGCCCCAATGCCATCCCGAACCGCCTCTTCCTTTCAGGGCCAGAAGATCGTCATCATCGGCGCCGGCCTTGCCGGAACGCTCTGCGCCATCCTGCTCGCCCAGCGCGGCGCGCGCGTCGAACTGATCGAGCGCCAGGATTTCGAGCCGGGTGCCGATTACAGCAATCGCCGTTCCTTCAATCTGACCATATCGAGCCGGGGCGCGGCGGTTCTCGAAGCGGCTGGATTGTGGCCGCGCATCAAGGCGCGGACGATCCCCATCACCGGCCGCATGTGCCATGACGGACGCGGCATTCAGAAGTTTCCTTACGGCCGCGACGAAAGTTTCGCGCTCCATGGCTGCCGCCGGGCCGACGTTAACGCCGAACTCGTGGCGGCCGCCCGAGAATACGAGACCGTCACTCTGCGCAGCGGCTACACGCTGGACGGGATCGACAAGCGCAGCGGCGCGGTGACGATCTCGCCGGTCGCCGGCGGTCCGTCCGAGACCATTTCGGACGCCGATTTCACCATCGGCGCCGATGGCGTCTATTCGACCATGCGCCGGCTGATCCATCGCGGCGAGCGGGCCGACTTCAATCAGCATTTCCTCGACTGGAACTATCGCGAGGTCTTCGTGCCGGCGGGCTCCGACCCCGATCATCCCTGGGTCATGGATCCCAACGCTCTGCATATCTGGCCGCGCGGCGATCTGATGATGTTCGCCCTGCCCAATCCGGACGGCTCCTTCACCGGCAATTTCATCTATCCGTCCGACCGGGAGACCGACTTTCAAGTGCCGGGCCTAATGGGCGAACTCTTCCGCCGAGAATTTTCCGACGTGGCCGGTCTCCTCGCCAATCCGGAAGAGACGCTGAAGGCGACGCCCCCCTCCTATTTCCCCACCCAGCGCAACACCAAATGGTATTACGGGGACAAGTTCGTGCTCCTCGGCGATGCGGCCCATGCCACGGTGCCCTTCTACGGCCAAGGCATGAATTCGGCCTTCGAGAGCACGGCCGAACTGATCCGGTGTCTTGAAGCCGTGGAGCCTGTGGCCCGCGCCAAGGCCTTCGCGACCTATCAGGCCAAGCGAAAGCCGAACACCGACACGATCGCGGACCTCTCCATGACGAATTTCGAGGAGCTGCGCTCGAATTTCAAACATGTCATGCCGAAAGCGCGGCGGCGCGCGGAAGTGCTTCTCAACCGCCTTTTTCCGGACCATTTCGTACCGCTGCATGTGCAGATTTCCCATTCCCTGACCGACTATCGCCAGGCCGTGGACGACTGCGCCCGCCGCGACCGGATGCTGCGCTGGTTCGGGCTCGACATTCTGATCCTGGGATTTGCGGCGATCGACCTCGTCAGCCGGGGCATTGCCCGCCTCTCCGCCGATTCGGCGGCCGATTTTTCCGACCTCTCCTCGGCCATGGGCGAGACGGCCGAGACCAGCTTTGGCCTTGCCCCCACGGATTCGATGGAGCGCCGGGCATGATGGCCTTCGCCGTTCTCATCGGAGGCCAGCTTCTCTCCTTCATCGGCACGACGCTGACCGCCATGGCGGTTGGCATCTGGGTGTTCGAGGAGACCGGCTCGCTCGTCTCCTTCGCCTGGCTCCTGATCCTGACCCTCGTTCCGGCGATCCTCATCCTGCCCTTTGGCGGCCTTATCGCCGACCGTCTGCCGCGAAAGCCGGCGATGATCGTGGTCGAATGCCTGTCGGTCTCGACCAGCGCGGCGGTTCTCGCCCTGATGGCCTCCGGTCGCCTGGAGATCTGGCATC
The DNA here is from genome assembly GCF_900176465.1 of Fulvimarina manganoxydans. Classification (GTDB taxonomy): domain Bacteria; phylum Pseudomonadota; class Alphaproteobacteria; order Rhizobiales; family Rhizobiaceae; genus Fulvimarina; species Fulvimarina manganoxydans. Next base: position 41,039 of record NZ_FWXR01000015.1, on the reverse strand, counting down.
TCTTCGTCCACGCCGCGCTCAACGGCGTCGCGCTCGGCCTTCAGCGCCCGCTCTATGAAAGCACGACGCCGCTGATGGTGCCTAAGGAACGTCTCGGCTCGGTCAATGGGATCGTTCATTCGGTCGCGGGGCTCGGTCAGGTTCTGGCACCGGTCATGGCCGGAACCCTGGTCTTCACGATCGGGCTCGAGCGCGTTCTGATGCTCGATCTCGCGACTTTCCTCTTCGCGCTTGCCTGCCTTCTCGCCGTTCGCGTGCCCAATCCGCCCCGCGAGGAGAAGGCGGCCGGGGAGAATTCAGGCCGCGCCTTTTTCGAGGATGTCGCAAAAGGCTGGCGCTTCGTCACCCAGCGGCCCGGTCTTCTGGCGCTTTTCGGCTTCGTTACCTTGCGCAACTTCTTCTTCGCCACCTGCGAAGTCGTGGTGATGCCGCTGCTTCTCGTCGTCACGACGCCGGAAAAGGCCGGGGCCGTGCTCTCGGCCGGCGGGCTCGGCGTTATCGCCGGCGGTCTTGCCATGGGCTATCTCGGCCGCAGCCGCCGCCTCGTCACCTGGATCATCGCCGCCCAGGGCCTGACGGGCATCGCGATGATCGTCGGCGGCATCGTCACCGACCTGACCGTCATCGCCGTCGCCCTGTCGCTTGCCTTTCTCGCCTTCCCGATCGAGGAGGCGAGCAGCACGACCATCATGCAACGCAAGGTGCCGGCCGCGCTTCTCGGCCGCGTCTCCAGCGTGCGCAACATCATGGCCATGAGCGCGCCGCCGCTTGCCATGATCATCGCCGCGCCGCTGGCCGGCGAGGTCTTCGAGCCGATGATGCAGGACAATGGCTCGCTCGCCGGCAGTTTCGGCCTGTTCATCGGCACCGGAGAAGGGCGCGGCATGGCGCTGCTCCTCTTTCTGTCCGGGCTCTTGACGCTCGGCCTCACGATCCTGGGGTTCTTCTCCACGCGGCTGCGCAATCTGGAAGCCGAATTGCCGGATTACGAAGCCTATCACGCCGGCGAAGAGAGACGGTCGGGATCGGTGCCGGAGGTCTTTGCGCCTGACCTCGTCACACCCCAACCCATGGGGACACGCTGATGCGCCGCCCGGCCCTATCGCTTTATCGCCCGCTGGAAGGTGCCCGCGCCCGGATCGTCGCCTTTCCCCATGCGGGCGGCGGTGCATCGGCCTTTCGCGGCCTCAAAGCCGCGCTGGCGCCGCTCGCCATCGAGCTCTGCGCCTTGCAGCCCCCGGGCCGCGAGAACCGGCTGTCCGAGCCCTTCCATCGCACAGCTGAGGCGGCCGCCGAGGAATTCGCCGAAGCGGTTTTGAGCCTTCCCGCCTGCCCGACGGCCTTTCTCGGACACAGTCTTGGCGGCCTCTTGGCCTATCTGACGGCGCAAAGGCTCGAGGGCACTCGGGCACTGCCGATCCATCTCGTCGCCTCGGCAAGCCGCAGCCCGGCGCTGCCGCGCAATGTTCACCTCCTTCGCGACGACGACGATCTCACCCAGCACCTTGCCGATCTCGGCGGACTGCCGGAGATCATTCGGGCCGAGCCGTCCCTTCTCGAAATGTTCGAGACGATCATCCGGGCCGATCTCAATATGGGCGAGACCCACAATCCTCGGATCGACACTGCGCTCACCTGCCCGATCAGCGTCTATAGTGGCGAGAGCGATCGCCTCGTGCCTCCCTCCAGCGCCAGCGCCTGGCAAAGCCTGTCCCGCCAGCCTTTGCGAACACGCCGCTTTCCCGGCGGCCATTTCTTTCTCTACGAAGCGCCGGCCCTCGTCGCCGAGGCGCTGGACTCCGACCTTGGCTGGTCGCGCGCGTCCGATCCCCTCTTAAAGGAGCGAGAAACGGCCTCGCCATCGCGCATCAGGGTTTCGAGCCATGCCCATTCATGAGCGCCCCATGAGGATCAACCATCTTCCTTCACCAAACCCGCAACCTCCGACAGTTTTCGCTCTGTCTTTGAGCGCAGAGCGCGTAAACTGATCGTGTACTCGTTAAGTATCCGCCTCCTTCTTCATCAGGCATCGATTACGTTTTTGCCTTCGACGAACCATGGGACGGTTTCGAATTGATCTTCGAGTGAACCGCGACTGAAATCGGTCGCCCCTTCGCTCGAAGCCATTGTCATCCGCAAGACGCAGACCGGAAGCTCGTAGAAGGTTTCGGCGTCTTACTTCAAACAAGAAGGATCATACGATGTCCGATGTTTCGCAGCGACTGATGCAGCTTCTGGAGAAGCAGACCGGAAAGTCCTTCGCCGACCTCGACCCGGCCACGGAATTCGAGGCCATGGGGATCGATTCCTTCGACTTCATCGAGCTTCTCTTCCTGATCGAGGACGAGTTCGGGGTCGAGATCGACTACCGGGCCAATGATGTCGCGAGCCGCCTTAAGCGGGTCGGCGACGTCGTCGCCATTGTGGAGGAACGGGTCGCGGCCAAGGACGAGGGCATGATGATGGGCGCGCTCCCGGCCGCAGCCTCCTGATGCGCCGCGTCGCGGTCACCGGCCTCGGCGTGATCGCGCCGGGCGGATCTTCGGTCGAGCCGTTCTGGGATGGGCTCGTGGCGGGACAAGCGAACAGCGCCGAGGCGACGGCCCTTCCCGGCAGCGGGTTGCGGGTCGCGGAGATCACCGACAACGCCTTTCTGAACGCCTTGCCCGTCAAGGCCGCGGCCCTCGACCGCAATGCGCAGCTCGCGGTTCAGGCCGCAGGAGAGGCCCTCGCCATGGCCGGCATTTCGGCCGAGACGGTCGATCCCCAGCGTGTCGCCGTCGTCATCGGCAATGGCGGCGCCGGCCTGACGACGTTGGACGAGCAATTCAAGCGCCTCTATGGCGATCAGCAGACCCGGCTGCATCCGCTCGCGGTCTCCAAATCCATGTCGAGCTCGGCGGCCAGTTGGGTGTCGATCGCCTATGGCCTGCGCGGCCCGACCTTCGTCATCGCCAGCGCCTGCGCCTCCGGCAGCCACGCCATCGGCATCGCCGCCGATCTCGTGCGCGGCGGAATCGCCGATGTGGCCGTGGCGGGCGGGGCCGAGGCGCCGCTCGGCGCCGGCACGATCCGCGCCTGGCAGAGCATGCGGATTCTTGCGCCCGATCTCTGCCGCCCCTTCGCCAAGAGCCGTGGCGGCCTTCTTCTGGCCGAAGGCGCAGGGATGCTCGTCATCGAGGCCGAAGGCCATGCCAAGGCCCGCGGCGCGCGAAAGCTCGCCGAGGTCGCGGGCTTTTCCTCTTCAGCCGATGCCAGGGACATGTTCGATCCGAGCGAGGACGGCATGGCCTTCGTCATGCGGGACGCGCTCGCCAGAGCCGGGCTCTCGCCGGCCGATATCGGCTATATCAATGCCCATGGCACCGGCACGCAGGCCAATGACGCGGTCGAGACGAGGGCGGTCAAACGTGTCTTCGGCAAGGATAGCGCGCCGCCGATGTCCAGCACCAAGAGCGTGACCGGCCACAGTCTGGGCGCGGCCGGCGGCATCGAAGCCGTCGCGACGGTGCTCGCCATGACGCGCGGGCTGCTGCCGCCGACAGCCAATTACGACGAAGCTGATCCCGAATGCGATCTCGACTATGTGCCGAATGTCGCGCGAGAGGCGCGAGCCGGCGCGGCGGTCTCGAACTCCTTCGCCTTCGGCGGCCTCAACGCCTCGCTCGTCTTCACGGCCTGAACGCCGGGCACGCCTTCTAGAGTGAAACGCGACCAAGTTGGGTCGCATGTTCACTCTAACCTCTTGTTTGTCGTAAGCCGTGATCCAAAAAGTCGATCAACTTTTTGGATCACGGCTTACTCTATAGGTCAGCGCGCCCGCGCCACCCGCTGCGGGTTGGCCCGGCCGGGGCCGGCGAGACCCCGGCCGACGGCGACGTTGAGATCGATGAATTCGCGCGCCACCTGCCGTTTGATCTCGGCAAGCTCGACCGCGGATTCGAAATAGCGGCGCTCGGCATCGAGGGCCTCGAAAAGCGGCGTCACGCCGCCCTTATAGGCGGCCTGGGAGAGATCGTAGCTGCGTCTTGCGGCCGAGACTTGGCTGGCGGCGGCGTCGAAGGCGCGCTTTTGACGGGCGAAGGTGACGAGCGCGTTCTCCACCTCCTCCACCGCCTTCAGAACGCTCTGGCGCCAGGCGATTTCCCGCGCCCGCGCCTCGGCTTCGGCCACCCCCACATTGGCAGTGAGGCGCCCGCCCTCGAAGATCGGCAGGCGCAGGGACGGGCCGAAGGACCAGGTGTTCAAGGAGCCGCTCTTGGCGTCGGTCGAGATATAGCTCGGCGCAATGCTGCCATTCAGCGAGATCGAGGGGAAAAGCTGGGACCAGGCATAGCCGATATCGGCGGCCGCGGCCTGGAATTCGAGTTCGGCAACCCGCACATCCGGCCGGTTGCGCAGGAGATCGGCGGGGACCCCCACATTGACATCATAGACCGGCAGCGGCTGGCCGCCCTCGGCCTTCAGCACCGGGAGCACCTCGCTTGCCGAACGGCCGACAAGCGTCGCGGCGCGATTGGCCGCGCGGCGGACATTCGCCTCCTGGATCGGGGCTTCGGCCTCGGCGGCGGCGAGTTCGGTTTCGGCCCGTGCGACGTCGAGACCGGAGGCTAGCCCCTCGTTGCGCTGGGCCCGGACCAAGCCAAGCGTGCGGCGGAAAGAGGCGGCGCGCCGCTCGGCGATGCGTGAGAGTTCCTGAAAATAGCGTGTGTCCACATAGGCGGCGGAGAGATCCGAGACGAGCGCGAGCCGCGCCACGTCGAAGCTCGCCCGTGCCGCCTCGCTCTTGGCCTCGGCCGAGCGGGCCTGGCTATAGACCTCGCCGAAGAGGTCGATCAGCCATTTGGAGGTGAACTCCGCCCCCTTGGTGACGACCTCGCCATCCACGGTCCGCATGGAGCCGACTTCCCGCTTCACCTCGCGCTTGGCGCCCAAGGTGACAGTCGGAAAGAAGCCGGCATTGGCGCTCGTCACCCGTCCATCGGCCGCCGCGATACGGGCTTCGGCCTCCTTCAGTCCGAGATTGCCGGAGGCGCCGAGGACGATGAGGCGCGTAAGGCCTGGATCGCCGAAGGCCTGCCACCAGTGATCGGCCGCCATCCGGCGCGGCTGACCGATCGAACCGGTGTGCTCGCTATAGTTGACGAGAAGCGGGATCGTCTGCTTCTGCGGCACGTTCGGCCCGAAATTGCACCCGCTCAAGGCGAGCGCCGAACAGGCGGACAGAAGGGCGAGGAATGGCTTCATGGTCAGAGTTCCCGAGAACAGCCCGGCGCACCGGCAGGCCGGCCGCGCGATCGCTCCCTTCACCCATGACAGGCGTTGAATGATAATTCGTTAACTATGAAAGCGAAGAGATCCGAGGGCCCTCTTGGCGCGCGCCGGAGCCACCGCGGCCGTCGCCACTCGCCGCCCGCCGCGCCTCGATCAAGGCGGAAAGCGTCGATCGCAAGGCGTTGCTCTTCGGCCGCGCGGGGCCCCGCTCCTCGACCACCCGCCCGTCCTCGATGGTGATCTCCCGGTCGACCATCGGTTCGAGCCGGTGATCATGGGAAACGAGGACGACGATCCGGCCTTCCTTCACCGCCAGATCGCGCAGGATCTGGGCCACCGCCTGGCCGTTTTCCGTATCGAGAGCGGCGGTCGGCTCGTCGGCGAGGATCACCGGCGGATCATGGGCGATGGCCCGTGCGACGGCAAGGCGCTGGCGCTGGCCGCCCGAAAGCTGTTTCGGGAAATGGTCGGCCCGATCGGCAAGGCCGAATTCGGCGAGAAGCGCCTTGGCCCGCTTTTCGGCAGCCCCGCGATCCATGCCGATGATGTCGAGCGGGGCGGCGATGTTCTCCCAGGCTCTCAGGCTCGAAAGCAGATTGAAAAACTGGAAGACGAAGCCGATCCGGTTGAGCCGCATCGCCCGCAGCCGCTTCTGGCTGAGACCGGTGGTGGGCGTCCCGCAGATGCTCACCTTACCCTTGTCCGGCTCCTTCATGGCGCCCATGAGTTGGAGGAGCGTCGTCTTTCCACTGCCCGAGGGACCACGGATCAGCAGAACCTCTCCGGGCTTTGCGGTGAGCGAGACCCCCCGCAAGGCCGGCGTTGCGAACTCGCCCTTGCCATAGGTGAGGACGGCATCCTCGACGATGAGGCTTTCAGGGGTCTGGATCATCTGAACACGCTGGTGGGGTCGATCGTATAGAGCTTTCGGATCGCGAGAAGCGAGGCAATCGCGCAGAGGGCGAGCGTCAGGATGCCGATGGTCGCGATGGCGAGCGGAGGCAACAGGACGGCCGCGGGCGACGAGGCCGAGGAGGCGGCGAGAACCGAGGCGATCACCGCCGCGACGGTAAAGCCGATGCCCCCCGCGATCAGGGACTGGGTGAGGACGATGCGGTTGAGATAGCCGGTTCCGGCGCCGATCGCGGTGAGGGTCGCATATTCGGCGAGGCGCTCGACCGTTGCCGAATAGAGCGTCTGGGCGACGATGATGACGCCGACGAGACCGCCGAGCGCCGCGCCCATGATGAGGGCCGAGCCCGCGCCCGTGGTCAAAATCCAGTATTGGCGCGTGCGCGAGGCGAAATCGCTCGTCGTCAGCACCTCTTCCTTGGTCAGAACCGCGCCGAGCCGCTCGGCGAGCGCGGCGGGTTCGACGCCGGGCTTGGCTTTCACCAGCATGTAGCTCGCGCCGCCATGCTCCACATTGGTGTAGCGCAGAGCGTTGTTATAGGAGGTGAAGACGTAAGGGGACTGGGTGAAGGTTCTGACCCCCGAGGTGAAGCCGGCGATGACCGCCATCCGCTCGACGATCTCGACCCGATCGCCGAGTTTCGAGACGCCGAGCTTGTCGGCATAGAGCCGATCGACCATCACCGCATTGGGGGCAAGAAGGGCGTCGCGTGATCCTTCGACGATGTTCCAGGGCGCGGCCATGCCCGTGCGGGGATCGAAACCGACCAGGATCACCGATTCCATGCCGCCATCGGGCCGCTTCCAGCCGCTGAACTGGATGACGACCCGGGCGACGGATTCGACACCGTCGACGGTGAGGGCTCGGTAATAGGCGGATTCATTGAGGAGGCCGGACTGGTCCACATTGCTAGTGCCGCGCGCCATGATCCAGACATCGGCGCCGGCATTCTCGACGAGCCCGGCGGACGTCTTCATGAAGCCGAGCAGCATACCCGTCTGCAGTGAGATGAGAACGACGGCGAAAACGATGCCGATCACCGTCGCCGCGAAGCGGATCGGGTCCTGACGCAGGTTCCGCCACGCCATCAGCGTGGTCATCAGCTAAACCTCCGGCACGTGACTTTGAAATGACGGCGCAAGAGGCGCGCCCTGTCCCAAAGTCAAAGCCGAGTTGACGGCTCGCCGCAAGCCAAACGACAGATCAATCTGATCCCTTAACGTCAATTCGTAAAACAACGGTTAACAGTCGGCGCATCCTTCGACATCGGCTGCCGCCTTCATTACACTTTTATGACCCGATTTCCTCAAATTGAACCACGAAGAAATCGTTCGCAATTGCTTAAAATGCTTTCGATCCAGGTGAATGACATGCTTCCAGCACGAGAAGGACTTTCTTCACGAGGGTGGGCTAGATCATGAGTCTCTTCAATTTTGGCGGCGGAGACCAGAACGGTGTCATCGGCGAGACATCGATCCATCGGGCGCATCAAAAGAGCGCATCGTCATCCCGCCGGGCGGGGATCGCGGATGCGAAGGGCGGCTGCGATGCATGACGCCCGACAGGACCTGACGGCCTATTTCGCCTCGCTGCTTCGCCTGCCGGCCGATCGGATCGCGACTGACGCCAATCTTCTCGATCTCGGCGCCGACTCGATCATGCTGATCGAGGCCCAGAGGCATGCCGAGACGCGGTTCGGCCTCAGCATTCCGATCCAGCGCTTCTTCGAAGATCTCAACACGATCGACCGGCTGGCCGCCCATATTCGAGACACCGCCACCGCGCCGGTTCCCGCACAGGGCATTGAGGAGGACGACGCGCGCGCAGCGCGCCTCGCGCCGCCGCGAAGAAGCCTGGAGCCGTCCAGCTCGGTGCGTGCGCTGATGCAGGCTCAACTGGCGCTCGCCGCCGAGACCATCGAGGCGCAGAACCGCCTTCTCCTCCAACGCCGCCGATCGGCGCGAGAGACAAAGACTTCGGAGCAGCCTCGATGACCGCGCGGACCGCCGAAACCCTCCTCGACATCATGCTTTCGCGCGCGGCCGAGCATCCGACCGATATCGCCTATCGCTTTCATCGGTTCGGGGCGAGCGAGACGCAGGACGTCCTCATGGACGACCTTGCCCGTTCGGCGCGTGCGATCGCCGAAACACTGACGCGGCGTGGGCTTTCCGGCGAGCGCGTCATTCTGGCCCTTCCCCACGGGCCGGATTTCATTCGCGCCTTCTATGGCTGCCTTGCGGCGGGCGCCGTCGCGGTGCCGGTGCCCATGCTGAAGCCCGGCAAGGAGGATCGACGCTTCGAGGCGGTGCTGAAGGACGCGCGACCCGCCCTCGTCGTCGTCGATCAAGCGGCCCTCGAACAGGCCCGTTCTGTCGTGGACAGGGTCACGCAGGATGGCGGCGCGAGCGCGCAGGTCGCGACCGTCGATCAAAGCGAAGGCGATGCGGCCGGGTGGCAAAGACCGGATGTGAGCGCCGATACGCTTGCCATTCTCCAATACACCTCGGGCAGCACCGGCGATCCCAAGGGCGTGATGATCACCCATGGCAATTTCGTCGCCAATGCCAAGCTGATCCAGTCGGCCTTGCGCGTGACGGCGTCCTCGACAGGCGTTCTCTGGCTGCCCTTCTATCACGATATGGGCCTCGTCGGCGGCGTCGTCATGCCGATGTATGCGGGCGCTACCGTCGATCTGATGAGCCCCCAGGACTTTTTGCGCGCGCCGATACGCTGGCTGGAGGCCCTCGCGGAGCGCAAGGCGACGATCACGGCGGCGCCGAATTTCGCGCTGGAGCTCTGCTGCGATCTTGCGAGCCCGGAGGCCCTCGCCGGCCTCGATCTCTCCCATCTCAGCTGCCTTTTGACCGGCTCGGAGCCGGTCAATGCCAACACGGTCGAGCGTTTCATCGCGACCTTCGGATCTTATGGGTTCCGCCGGGATGCCGTCCTGCCGGCCTATGGTCTCGCCGAGGCGACACTGCTGGCGACCGGCACGTTGCGCGACAAGGTCGGCCCGACGATCCGGGCCTTCGACGGCAAGGCGCTGGAAAGCGGCCATCCGGCGGCGGCGCAAGGGAACGCCCCATCTCGCCGCCTCGTCGGCAATGGCGCGCCCGAAACCCGCGTCCGCATTGCCGAGCCCGAAACCGGCCGCCCGCTCGGCGAAGGCGAGATCGGTGAAATCTGGCTCACGGGCGAGAGCATCGCCAAGGGCTATTTCGGCAGGCCCGAACTCTCCTCCCATGGCTTCGGCGCAAGACTCCTCGGCGAGCCCGAGGCCGGCCCCTTCTATCGCACCGGCGATCTCGGCTTTGTCGAGGGTGACGATCTCTTCGTGACCGGCCGTATCAAGGATCTCGTCATCATCAGGGGCCGCAACATCCATCCCCAAGATGTGGAGGAAAGCGCGACCCGCAACGAGCCGCGCCTGTGGACCGGCGGCTCTGCGGCCTTCGGTGTCGATCGCGGCGCGGGCGAGGAGCTGATCCTCATCGTCGAGGCCGGCCGCAGCAGCGTCTCGGCCTTGAAGGACGAGGCTTCCGGGTCAGCGCTCGCCGCCGATCTCGTCGCCCGTATCGTCGAGGCCCATGAGGTCATGCCGGCCGAGATCGCCATCGTGCGACCGGGCCGCATTCCCCGCACCACCAGCGGCAAGATCCGCCGCTCCGCCGCGCGCGAGGAATGGCGGGAAAGCGGCTTTGCCGCCGGCCTCATCCATCGCTGGACGCGGCCCGAAGGCGATGGCGCCGGCGCATTCGCTGGTCCCGTGATCGGCGAATGCCTCACCCGGCAGGATGTCGAGGCCTGGCTTCTCGCCCGGCTCGCTCATCATTCGGGACGCCCACCCCATCAGATCGCGCTCGACGAGCCTTTCGCGAGCTATGGTCTCGACAGCCGCACCGCCATCGAAATGATCACCGCCATCAACGGCTTGAACATCGCGAGAACCGTCGAGCCGACCGACCTTTACGATCATCCGACGATCGAGCGCCTTCTCGACCATATGTTCGACCCCGAGGCCGCCCAGCCGGCCGAGACGAAGACGGACGAAACGAGCGATCTCGAAACGGAGGCCGCCGCCCTTCGCGCGTTGCTCGACGCATGACAGTCGGCGCCTTCGACCAGAATTTGAGGACAGGAAGCGCGCGGTGACGAAACCTTCCGATAGCGATCTCCTCCAGCTTCTCTCCCGCGCCCGCAAGCGCATCGAGACGCTGGAAGCCGGCGCGACTATGCGCGAGCCGATCGCGGTCATCGGATTGGCCTGCCGCCTGCCGGGCGCGCCGGACGCCTCGACCTTCTTCGACAATCTATTGAACGGCGTCGACGGCGTCGGTCCCTTGAGCGACGGGCGTTGGGACGCCGATGCGCTGGTCTCGAAGGGCGAAGCGCCGGAATTGGGTCGCATGCGCACGCGCGACGGCGGCTTTCTGAAGGATATCAAAGCTTTCGACGCCGCCTTTTTCGGCATTTCCGGCCGCGAGGCCGAATTCATGGACCCCCAGCAGCGGCTTCTTCTCGAAACCGCCTGGCACGGTCTGGAAGATGCCGGGCTTCTGCCGACAAGCCTTGCGGGAAGCGATACCGGCGTCTTCATCGGCATATCCAGCGCCGATTACGGCTTTCGCCAGGCCGGCACCGATACGGCGCGCGAGGCCTGGGCCGGCACCGGCAACGCCCTGTCGATCGCGGCGAACCGGCTGTCCTATGTTCTCAATCTCAACGGGCCGAGCCTCGCGGTGGACACCGCCTGCTCCTCCTCCCTCGTCGCGATTCACCAGGCGGTGCGCTCCTTGCGCCTCGGCGAATGCGGGCTCGCCCTTGTCGGCGGCGTCAATGTTCTTCTCAATCCGGACGTCTCGATCGCCTTTTCCCAGGCCGGGATGCTATCGCCGACCGGCCGGTGCCGCACATTCGATGCCGGCGCCGACGGTTATGTCCGCGCCGAGGGCGTCGGCATCGTCATCCTCAAGCGTCTGAAGGACGCGGTGCGCGACGGCGATGCGATCCGCGCCGTGATCGCCGGCTCGGCCGTCAATCAGGACGGGCGTGGCAACGGGCTGACCGCCCCGAGCGGCCCGGCCCAGCAGGCGGTGGTGCGCGCCGCCCTTCGCGATGCGGGGATCGGCGCCGGCGATCTCGCCTATGTGGAGGCCCACGGCACGGGCACGCCACTCGGCGATCCGATCGAGATCAACAATCTCGCCAAGGTCATGGACGGCCGCGAGGGTGATCCGGTCCTCGTCGGCGCCACCAAGGCCGCGATCGGCCACACGGAGGCGGCCGCCGGGATCGCCGGCCTCATCAAGACCGTGCTTGCGATGGAAGCCGGCGTCATTCCTGGCCAACCCCATCTCACCGATCTCAATCCCCGCCTCAAGGACGCCGCGACGCGCTTTGCCGTGCCTGTGCGAAAGACCACTCCCTGGCCCGAGACGCGCGATCATGCCGGCGTCAGCGCCTTCGGTTTCGGCGGCACCAATGCCCATGTGGTGCTGCGCCGACATAAGGGCGCCGACGCCCCTTTTGCCGCAACAGAAGACGCCCCGTCCCGCGCGATCTTGACCCTCTCGGCCCGCAGCCAGGCGTCGCTCAAAGCCCTTGCGGGCCATGTGGCGGCCAATCCCCCCAGCGATCCCGTTGAATTTGCGACAAGCCTCGCCGCCCGGCGCATGACCCATGCCCACCGGCTGGCGCTACCCGTGACGCGCGATGGAACGGACCAAGTCGCGCCCGCGCTTGCCGCTTGGGCGAAGGGCGAAGCGAGCCGGGCCGTGGCTGGCGAGCGCATGGGCCACCGCCCGCCGCGCCTCGTCTTCGCCTATGGTGGCCAGGGCTCCCAGGCCCTCGGCATGGGGCGCGGCCTCTACGAAGGCGACCCGGCCTTCCGCGACGCCTTCGATCGCATCGCCGGTCTCCTTGCCAAAGAGCACGATCTGCCGCTCGCCGAGATCGTCCTCGGCACGGAGGCCAAGCGCCTCACCCGAACCGAAAACGCCCAGCCGGCGATCGTCGCCCTCGAACTCGCGCTGACCGAAGCCTTGGCGGCGCGTGGCATCCGGCCCGATATGGTGATGGGCTACAGCCTAGGGGAATATGCCGCCGCATCCGTCGCCGGCGCCCTTTCGCCGGATCAGATGATCGGCCTCGTCGCCCAGCGTGGCCGGCTCTTCGGCTCGTTGCCGGAAGGCGGGGCGATGCTTTCCTTGCGGGCAGGGGAAGACTTCGTCGGCCCGGCGCTCGCCGAGATCGGCGGCGAGCTTTCCATCGCCGCCCGCCTGTCGAAGGAAGCGCTGGTCGTCTCCGGCGAGGCGGGCGCGATCGACCGCCTCTTCCGCAAAGCGTCCGATCAGAAGATCGCGGCCAAGCGGCTCCCCGTCTCCCACGCCTTCCATTCGGCCCGTCTCGACCCGATCCTGCCCGATCTCGCCGCGCTTTGCGGCTCGGCGGACATGCGCCCCCTCGCTCTGCCGCTTGTCTCCAATCTCGGCGGGCGCGTCATCGCGCCCGGCACGCCTCTTTCGCCCGATCACTGGACGACCCATAGCCGCGAGACGGTGGACTTCCTGCGCTCCATCGAGACGCTTGCCGAAGACCCGACGACCGTCATCCTGGAGATCGGGCCCAATATGACGCTGACGGCGCTCGGGCGTGCCATCGGCGCCCTGACGCCGGAGCGCTTTGTTGCGACCCTTACGGGGCGCGGTGACGAGATGGAGGCTCTTGATGCCGCATTGGCGCGGCTCGCGGCGCTCGGACACGACCCGGACCGGGCGGTGATGCCGAAAGGACGCCTGCCGGGCTCGGCCCTGCCGCTCTATCCCTTCGAGCGCACGGAATATTGGATCGAGCCAGCGCGCCCGACCACCTCGGTCGAGGCGCGGGCCTTATCGCCCGCATCGCCCTCCGCCGCGTCGCCCTCGACCCCATCGCCTCCCAACCCGTCTATCGCCAATATCGATCGGATCTTCGCCGCCCTTCCCGCTTCGAACGATGCGGAGGATGAGATCGGCCAGATTTTCTCCGACCAGATCGATCTCGTCCGGCGCACGATCGCAAGCCAGCTCGCGGCGATCGAGCAATTGTCCGGCGAAACACCGAAGCCGCCGAAACCCGGCGCATCCGCGCCGTCCCCGATCGCAGAGCCCCCCGCCATCGCCGCCGTAGCGGGATCGACGCTCGCGGCCCTTCCCGCGACCTCGGCCGATGCTCTCGCCAAACTGCCCATGCGGCCGGCCGCCGAACTCGTCTGGCTTCTCGCCCAGAAGAGCGACGACGCCTCGCGCGCCTATCACATTCCGGTCTGCCTCGATCTCGACGGCCCGCTCGATCCCGCCCATCTTGAGGCCGCTTTCACCGCGCTTCACGCCCGTCACGAGGCGCTCAGGGCCTGCTTTCCGGTTCCGGGCGAAATGCATGTGCGGCCGCTCGACGGTTACCGGCCCGACTTCCGCCTGGTGGACGGCACAGGCTGGACTCAGGCCGAGGAGGCGGATTTTGCCGAAACGCTGGGCGAGGAGCTGTTCGACCTCGCCGAAGGGCGCCTCATCCGCCTGACGCTCGTCAAGCGCGGCGAGACGCGCTGGCTTCTCGCGCTCGAAGCCCATCACCTCATCGTCGACGGCCTGTCGATGAACTGTCTGATGGGGGAGCTCGCCGAACTCACCAATGCCGCGCGCGATGGCCACCCCGCAAATCTTTCGCCCGCAACGCCCTATCGCCTCTGGCTCGCCCGTCATCTCGCTCTGCCGCAAAGCGAGGAGGCCGAGGCGCGGCGCGGCTATTGGCGCGAGCGGCTCGGCCAGGGTGCGCCTATGCTCGCTCTTGCCACCGACACCCCGCGCGGCGGGGACAAGAGCTATCGCGGCGAGGCCGCCTTGCGGCTCCTGGATCAAAGCGAGGCGAAGGCGCTTGGACAGGCGGCCCGCTCACTCGGGCTGACGCCCTTCATGCTGCTCCACGCGCTTCTGGCTCTTGCCCTGGGTCGCTTCGCCGGCCAAAGCGAAGTGGCGATCGCGACCCCCACCGCCGGCCGGACCACCGAGATGAACGGCCCGCTGGTCGGCTATTGCTCGGACATCATCTTCTCGCTCACCGCGATCGACGGCTCGGAAAGCCTCGAAGCCTATTGCCTGCGCGCTCGCAAGGCCCTGCTCGCCGATCTCGCCCAGGCCGACTGGTCCTTCGCCTGGATCGCGGAGGATCTGAAGGCGCAAGGCAAGACCCTGCCGCTCCAGACCGTCTTCAACTACCAGTCCGCCTATGTCTCGGCGCCCTTCGATGGGCTGGCCGTCTCTTTGCGCCCGCGCCCCTTACGCCATCTCGACGGCGAGCTTACCCTCAATGCGGTCGAGATCGAGAGCGGCCTCCTTCTCGAACTGAATTACTACGCCGATCTCTATGAAGCACCGAGCGCGCAAGGGCTTCTGGACGCCTATGCAACCATCGTGCGGGCGGTCGCGAACGGCGCGCGGGGTCCGATCGGCGCACTTCCACTTGTCGACGAGGCGATGAGCGAAAGGCTCGAACATCTCGGCCAAGGCCCGAAAACGGAAGCCCCCGCGGCTGCCCCCGCGCGAATGATCGAGCGCATCGCGGCCGAACAGCCCGACACAATCGCCATCCGGGCCGGCGCCGAAACGCTCACCTATCGTGCCCTTGACCGGCGCGCCAATGCGCTCGCCCATCGCCTCATCGAAGCCGGCCTTTCCCGCGAAGGCCTCGTCGGCATTCACCTCTCCCGCTCGATCGAACTCGTCGTCGCCCAGCTCGCAGTCTCCAAGGCCGGCGGCGCCTTCGTCATGCTCGATCGCCGCCAACCGCCGGAGCGCCGCCGCCGGATCGTCGAGCAGGCGGGCATCGCCCTTGTCATCGGCGAGGCGGGCGATCTCGGCGATTGTCCCGGGATTTGCTTCCTCGACGATGCGACCAGCCGAGACGAAGCCGAAACAGGCCCCGACATCGCGGTCTTGCCAGATCAGCTGATGGCGGTGATCTTCACGTCGGGCTCCACGGGCGAGCCGAAGGGCGTCATGATCGAGCATGGCTCGGTCGCCAATTACGTTTCATGGCTTTCCGGCGAACTCGGTGTCGGCCCGGCCGACCGCATCCTGCAATTTGCCTCGCCCGGCTTCGATGCGAGCCTCGAAGAGATCTACACCGCGCTGACCTCCGGCGCCGGCTTGACGCTTCGAGACGAGGCCCTGCCGGTCGATGCGCGCGCCTTCTTCGCCGATCTCGACGCCAAAAAGATCACCATCCTCGATCTTCCCACCGCCTTCTGGCACACGCTGATGGCGGACGAGGCGGCGCTCTCCTACGTCCCTCGGAGCCTTCGCCATGTGATCCTCGGCGGCGAGGCGGCAAAGTCCGGCGCCGTCGCAAGCTGGATCGAGCGCGCCCCGAAAACGATCGGCCTGTGGAACACCTATGGCCCGACCGAGACGACCATCGTCTCGACCGCCGCCCGGCTCGACAGGCTCGACAAGCTTGGCGAGGGTCCGGTCCCGATCGGAACGCCGGTCGCCAACACCCGCGCCCTCGTTCTCGACGACGCGCTGAACCCCGTCCCGCCGGGCGCGGTGGGCACGCTGTTCATCGGCGGAGCGGGCGTTGCGCGCGGCTATCTCGGCCGGCCCGATCTGACCGAGACGGCGTTCGTCGAAATCCCTCACGAGGCGGGCCGCTTCTACCGGACGGGCGATCTCGTGCGCTGGCGCCCCGACGGCCTCCTCGACTATCGCGGACGAGCCGACGACCAGATCAAGCTGCGCAGCTTCCGCATCGAGACCGGCGAGATCGAGAAGGCTTTGGAGTCGCTCGCGCCGATCGCGCAAGCCGCCGTGATCGCCGAGGAGGTCTCGGGCACTCTGCGCCTCGCGGCCTATGTCGTCGCCAAGCCCGGCGCGTCGATCGACCGGGCGGCCTTGCGCGCGCACCTTCTTCAAAAACTTCCCGATTACATGGTGCCTCAGGCCTTCATCGCCGTTGCGCATCTGCCGCTCAGCGTGAATGGCAAGGTCGACCGGCGCGCTCTGCCCGCCATCGACTGGCCGGCGGAGCTTGCCGCAGCAGCCAGCGATGCGCCGAGAACAAGTCCTGAGCCGAGCCCTGAACCGGCCGCGGCGCGCTTGACGGATACCGAAAGCCTCATCGCCGAGATCTGGGGCGAGGTTCTGGGCCTTGCGCCGGCTAACCTTTCGGCCGGCGCCGACTTCTTCGCCGTCGGCGGCGACTCGCTTCTTGCCATGCGCGTGCTGACGCGGCTCGGCGAGCGGACCGTCGGCCTTTCGCCCCGCGATCTCTTGCGCGCCACCCGCCTCGGCGATCTCGCCCGGCTGATCGACGGGCGCGGCGCGGCGCCCTCCGTCAAGCACCCTGCCCCGATCGCGATCCCGCGCGTCGATCGCAGCCAACTTCTGCCGCTCGGTCCCGGCCAGCGGCGGCTCTGGTTCCTCGATCAGCTCGACGCGACGGGGAGCGCCTATATCCTCCCCTCGCGGATCGATCTCGAAGGCCGGCTCGACGAGCAACGCCTGCGCGCCGCCCTTTCGGCGCTCGTTGCACGCCATGAAAGCCTGCGCACCCGTTTCGTGGATGAGGACGGCGAGCCCTTCGTCACCATCGACGCGCCGAGCGAACCGCCCCTCCATGTCGTCGATCTGTCGAGCGATCCGAACCCCGAAGCCGCGCTCGCCGCAGCCCTTCCCGCCGCCCTGAAACCCTTCGCGATCCATGGCGGCCCGCTCCTGCGCGCAACGCTCTTCCGCATCGCACCGACGCGGCACGTCCTTCTTCTGACCGCCCATCACGCGATCACGGATGGCTGGTCGATGGCGATCATCGCCCGCGATTTCGCGGCGGCCTATGGGGCGGGCGCAAAGGCCGGACCGCTTTGCGGCCTTGCCCCTCTCGATTGCGGCTATGTGGATTATGCGTCCGTCATCGCGGCGGCGCGCAGAGAGCTGGACGAGGCCCCGCTCCAGGCCTTTTGGCGCGCCAAGCTCGCCGATCTTCCCGAACTCCTCGAACTGCCCATCGACCGCCCGCGCTCGGACACGCCAGACGGGCGCGGCCGGGTCCATCGTTTCGCGCTTTCGCAAAGCCAGACGGGCCGCCTTCATGCGGTCGCTCGCAGCCTCGGGGTGACGCCCTTCGCGGTGCTTTTCTCGGCCTATGGGCTCCTCCTTGCGCGTCTCTCCGGCCAGGGTGCTTTCGCCATCGGCACGGTGACGGCGGGCCGCACCCTGCCGGGGGCCGAGGATATCGTCGGCTTCTTCGCCGATACGCTCGCTCTGCGCTTCGACGTCTCGGAGATCGCCGATTTCGGCGCGCTCTGCCGGCGATCGGGCGAGGAGCTGATCGAGGCCATTGCCCATTCGGCGCTCCCCTTCGAGGCGATCGTCGAGGACATCGTCACCGACCGGTCCGGCGCCTATAGCCCGATCTTCCAGGCCCTCTTCGTCTGGCAGAACACGCCCGCTCCCGTCCATGAGGCCGATGGCCTGACCATTCGAAGCGAGCGGCTCGACAAGGGCGCGACCCAATTCGACCTCGTCCTCGACATGACCGAGACGCCGTCCGGTATCGAGGCGATGCTGGAATATCGCACCGAGCTGTTCGAGCCGGAGACGGCGGCGCGGATCGCCGATGGCTTCCGCAAGCTTCTCGACGAAGCGCTCGCCGATCCGCAAGCGCCGCTCGCCGCCATCGGCGCCGCGAGCGATGCCGCACATCTTCCCATGGATGATATCCCCGAGATCGCCGATCGCCGGGTCGATGCCGTGATGGACGACTGGGTGACGAAGAGGCCGGAGGGGATCGCGGTCCGCTTCGAGGCCGAGGGTGGAGAGATCACCGAACTCACCTGGGCGGAACTCGGCGCCCGCGCCGAGGCCCTGGCTTTATGGCTGCAAGGCCAGGGGATTGGCGAGGGCGACCGTGTCGCGATTTGCGCCGAGCGCTCGCCGGACCTTATCGCCGCGCTCTATGGGGTGATGAAAGCGGGCGCGGCCTATGTGCCCTTCGATCCCGCCGCCCCAGCCGAGCGCCAGCGCGCGCTGCTCGAAGCCTCTCAGGCCAAGCTCCTCATCACGGAACCCGCGCTTCAGCCGCTCTTCGGCGAAACGCGCATCCCCATTCGCCTCCTCGGCGACCCGGTTCCAGCCGCATCACAGCCGTTGAAGCCGGCTAATGATCCCGGCGCGCCGATCTATGTGATCTTCACCTCCGGCACGACGGGCACGCCCAAGGGCGTCGTCGTGCCCCATCGCGGCGTCGCCAATATGGCCCTCGGCATGGGGCGGCGCCTCGGCGCCCGGCCGGATGACAGCCTTCTTCAATTCGCGCCGCTCAATTTCGACGCCTCGGCGCTGCAGCTCTTCGTGCCGATGCTGGCCGGCGGAACGGCCGTGCTTCATCATCAGCCCGGCCGGCTCGGCGCCAAGGACTTCATGGATCTGGCAAACCGCCACGGCCTCACCATGCTCGACCTGCCGGCGGCTCTCTGGCGGCGCTGGGTCGACACCATGAGCGAGGAGGGCCTGCGGATGGCGCCCTCCATCCGCATCTTCCTCACCGGCGGCGAGGCGCTGTCGCCGCGCACCATGCGGCGCTGGTCGGCGCTCTGCGACAGGCCCGTCACCTTCCTCTCCTCCTACGGCCCGACCGAGGCCTCGATCACCGCCACCGCCTATGTCAGCGACAGCGCGGCGATGGCGGATATCGCCGACCTGGCGCCCGATCTCGGCGAACCCCTGCCCAATGTCGCCATCCATGTGCTCGATCTCTTCGGGGCGCCGGCCGCTCACGGCATTGCCGGCGAGATCGCCATTGGCGGGCCGGGTGTCGCCATCGGCTATCTCGGCGACGAAGCCCGCACCAAAGCCGCCTTCGTCACGCGTCAAGGCCTCGGGCGCGTCTATCTGACCGGCGACTATGGCCGCGTGACCCCCGACGGACGGTTCGAATTCCTCGGGCGGCGCGACGCCCAGATCAAGATCCGCGGCTTCCGCATCGAGCCCGCCGAGGTCGAGAGCGCGATGCTCGCCGTGCCGGGCGTTGAGGCGGCTCTCGTCACGCTCCAGAAGACGGCCGATGGCCGCCGGCTTCTCGTCGCCTATGCCGTCGGCAATGAGCAAACGGGCAAGGATGCGCTCTCGGCCGCGCTCCGGGCGCATCTCGCCGCGAGCCTCCCCGAACACATGGTCCCGGCCGCCATCCTCGTTCTCGATGCGCTGCCGCTTCTGCCGAACGGCAAGATCGATCGCCGCGCTTTGCCCGAGGTCCCGGTGGCGAGCCTCGGCGAACGCCCCTATGAAGCCCCGCAGACCCCGACGGAACAGGCGCTGGCCGATCTCTGGGCCAACCTCCTGTCCCTGGAGAGGGTCGGTCGGGGCGATAATTTCTTCGAGCTCGGCGGCGACTCGATCCTCAGCCTCCAGCTTGCCTCCAAAGCCCGGCGCGCCGGCATCGCCTTCGAGGTGCGCGACGTCTTTCGGGCCCAGACCCTGTCGGCGCTCGCAAGCCTTGCCAAGAACGCCGAGACCGCGACGTCGCCGCTTCTGGCCGCCCTCGAGGCCGGACGGGCCCGGGCGCCGGGCGAAGCGCTCACCCTCGACCATGTGCCGCTCGCCAGCGTGACGAGCGCCGAACTCGAGCGGCTCGAAGCCGAGGCGGGCGACATCGAGACCGTGCTCGATGCCACGTTCGGCCAGGCGGGTATGCTCTTCCATTCGCTGCTCGCCCCCGAAAGCGGCAGCTTCCTCATTCAGACGCGGATCGACTTCACCTCCGATCTCGACGTCCACGCGCTGAAGGGCGCGATCGGCGATCTCGTGACGCGCCGTCCGGTGCTGCGCACGAGCTTTCGCTGGGAGGACCGGGAGGCCCCGCTTCAGATCGTCCATCGCGGCGCCGATCTCGCTTGGCAAGACACCGACATTACGGGCGAAGCGGACGAGGCAGCGGCTCTCGATCGGATCGCGGCGAGCGATCTGAAAACGCCGCTCGATCTTGCCCGAGCGCCCCTGATGCGCCTGACGCTGGTTCGACGGCGCGCGGGTTACACGCTTTTCTGGCTGAAGCATCACGCCGTCGTCGATGGCTGGAGCATGCCGCTTCTCTATGACGACCTCCTCGCCGCCTATGCCGCGCGGCTGACAGGCCGCAAACCGGACTTGGCCCCGGCGCCCGGCTTCGAGCGCTATGTCGCCTGGCTGCGGGATTTCGACATCGAGGCGGCTCGAGCCCATTGGGCGGGCGAGCTGGCCGGGTTCGATGCCCCGACCGACATCCCCCTCGGCAAGGGCGCGGACGCCGAAACCGGCGCTATCGCGCGGGCGGAAACGCTTCTGGGCCGATCCGTCTTCGAAAGGCTTTCCGCCAAGGCCCGGGTCGAGCGCGTCACCCTCGGCACTCTCGTTCTCGGCGCCTTCACCGTCCTCCTGTCACGCTATTGCGGCACCGACGACGTCCTCACCAATGTCACTGTCTCCGGACGGCCGCATGATCTCGACGGCGGCGAGGCGATCGTCGGCATGTTCCTCAACGCCCTGCCGATGCGCGCCGAGGTGAGCGAGGCGGCCGAACTCTGGCCGTTCCTGCGTGCGCTTCAGGAGCGTCAGGCGTCGAACGAGGCGCATGGCCATCTAGGCCTGCCCGATCTCCAGCGCTTCACCGGCGTTGCGCCCGGAGAGCGCCTGTCGGAGACCCTCGTCGTCGTTCAGAACACGCCGCTCGGCGAGGCGATGGCCGCCGGCCATGGCGCCGGCCGTGCCGGCCTCTCCGGCCTCGTCACCCGCATCGAAGGCCTTCAGAAGACAAGCGCGCCGCTGACGCTTTTCGCCGAAGGGCGCGGCGACGCGCTCTCGCTTGCGCTGCAATATGATGCGGGGCGCTTCGAGGCGGGCGAGATCGAGCCCCTCGTCGCAAGGCTCGCACGGCTCCTGGGCCAAATGACGGAGGCCGAGCATCTCGGCGATCTGCGCCTCCTGGACGAGGCCGAGGAAGCTGCCCTGTTGAAGCGCTCGGCGGGGCCGGCCATGCCGCTCCCCGAGGCGGGCTCGCTGATTGCGCTCTTCGAGACGCAAGCGCGCCGCACCCCCGAAGCCATCGCCCTGTTCGACGAGAAGCGCCGCGTCACCTTCGGCGAACTCGATCGCATGGCCACCGCCATCGGCCATGCGATCGTCGCCCGAGGCGTTGCGCCAGGGGCCGTCGTCGCGCTCCATGCCGGCCGCTCCATCGAGGCGACCGCCGCCCTGCTCGCCATCATGAAAGCCGGCGCGGCCTTCCTCGCCCTCGATCCGACCTATCCCCCGTCGCGGCTCGCCGCGATGCTGGAGGATTCCGGCGCAGCGCTGCTTCTGACGATCGACGAGCCCGAGGCGAGCGTGTCAGTCGCCGCGCCCGCGCGCCTTTCGATCGAAGAGGCCCTGGCCCATGACGGTTCGGGCCGGCTGCCGGGCGCCGATATCCTCACGCCGGAAAGCCTTGCCTATCTCATCTATACCTCCGGCTCGACGGGCCGGCCGAAGGGCGTGCGCGCCCTTCATCGCGGGGCGCTCAACCGCTTTGCCTGGATGTGGCGCGAAATGCCCTTCGAGCCGGGCGAGGTGATGGTCCAGAAGACCGCTCTCGGCTTCGTCGATTGCATTTGGGAGATCTTCGGCCCGCTTCTGAAGGGCGTGCCCTCGCTGGTTCTCGACGAGGCGAGCGTGCGCGACGTGCCGCGCTTCATCGACGCGCTCGCCCGCCACAAGGTCAGCCGGCTCGTCCTGGTGCCGACGCTTCTGAGGGCGATGCTCGACCTCGAACCTGATCTTTCAGCGCGGCTGCCGCATCTTGCCCATGTGGTCTCGTCGGGCGAAGCGCTGCCCGCCGATCTGGTGCGCGCCTTCCGCAAGGCCGCCCCCGGCCGCCGCCTCGTCAATCTCTACGGCTCGTCGGAAGTCGCCGGCGACGTGACCTGGTACGACACCGCCGAGATGGCGGAGGCAACGCTCAAGCCGGCCTCGCTCGGACGCCCGATCGACAATTCGGCCGTCTATCTCCTCGACGCCGCCCATCGACCCGTGCCCGACGGCCTGCCGGGCGAACTCTGGATCGGCGGCGCCAATCTCGCCGAGGGCTATCATGGCCAGCCGGACCTTTCGGTCGAAGCTTTCGCGGCGAACCCGTTCGGCGATGGGGCGCTCTTCCGCAGCCGCGACTGGGGCCGCCGCGAGCCGGACGGCACCATCACCTTCCTCGGCCGCCAGGACGGGCAGGTGAAGATCCGCGGCATGAGGGTCGATCTCGCCGAGGTCGAAGCCGCGATCGCCGATCTCGACGGCATCGAGCGAGCGGTCGTACTTTCCCGGCCGGGCCAGGGCGGGCGCCCCGCCATCGTCGCCTGGACGGTTGGTTCACTCGAGCCCGACGCAACTCTACAAAGCCTCGAACGGGTTCTGCCGCGCCATATGCTGCCGAGCGCGATCATGCGGCTCGATGCGATCCCGCTCCTGCCCAATGGCAAGGTGGACCGGCGCGCTCTGGCCGATCCGTATCGCAGCGAAATGCGGACCGGAGGGGATATCACCCCTCTGGAAACACGGACCGAACAAGCCATTGCCGCGATCTGGGCCGGCGTACTCGGCCTTCCCATCGAGGAGATCGGGCGCGGCCAGAACTATTTCCAGCTCGGCGGGGATTCGATCTCGGCGATCCAGGTCGCGACCCGTGCGAGCGCATCGGGCCTTTCGGTCACGGTGCGCGATCTCTTCGAGACCCCCGACCTGAAAAGCCTCGCCGCCCGCGCCGATGCGGCACGCACAAAGGTAGAGCCGGTCGCGCTCGGCGCCGGCTTCCCGCTTATCGATCCGTCCGACTGGCGGTCCTTCTCGAAGATGCTGGGCGGCTCACTGACCGACGAGGCCGTGCGCGCCGCCATCGGCAAGCTCGTCATTGCCCACCCGCCTCTTGCCGCCCGGATCGTTCCTGCAGCGAAGGGGCCGATGCTGGTGGAGGCGCCTGTCGCCGCACGAGGCGAAGGGGATGGCACTCCGATCTTCACGAACGCCATCGAGACCGTCGACGGCAAGCCCCGCTTGACGCTCGCCGGCCATCCGCTCCTGATCGATGCCGGAGGCTGGGCCACGATCCTTTCCGATCTCGGGCGCATCCTCGAAGGCCGGGAGCCGAGACGCGCGGGCTCGGTTCGTCTTGCCTCGCCATCCGCCGCGCATGAGCCGGGCGCCCTCGCTCCCCTCCATAAGGCAAGCCGCGTTCCGGTCGCCCGGAGCCTCTTTGCGACCGCCGCCAGGACTTTGCGCGCGACACCGGACGACCTGATGGCGGCCGCCGCCATGCGCGCCTTCGAAGGCACGGCTTATGACGGCGCGATCGGCTGGATCATGCCCGGGCGCGGCAGCGGTTTCGGCGATACGGGCGAGCACATTCTGCCCCTTCCCTCCGCCTCCGGCGATCCGCTCGGCGATCTTCGCGCCGCCAAGATCGCCCTCAGGGGCGTTGCCGACGAGAGCCCGCACAAGGTGAGCGCGCCGCGTCTCACTTTGCGCCTCGTCGCCGCTGACCAAGGCGCGGATGGCTGGCACGGATCGGCGCCGGTGGCATCGGTCTTCGAGGGCAGCGAAGCCCATATGGAAGTGCTGCCGACGCCGGACGGTCTCGGCCTCGCCCTCCATGGAATGCCCGAGGGCGCGGCCGAGATGCTGCAGATCATCGGCCTCGCCTTCACCGATATCGGCCTTCGCGCCCGCCGCTTCGACCCTTCGCTCTGGGTCGAGGCCGATTTCCCCCTCGCCGATCTGAAGCTTGGGGCGGCCACGCGCCTCGCCGAGCGCTATCCAGACCTCGAGACCGTCCAGGCCGTGACGCCCGGCCAGTCAGGCATGATCGTCCACACGCTCGCCGAGCCGGAAAGCGCGGTCTATGGGCTCCATACGGTGATCGCGCTGAACGGGACCTTCGACCGCGAAGCGCTCGAAGAGGCCTTCGCCGGGCTCTTCTCCCGCCATTCCATTCTGCGGACGAGCTTCGACTGGAGCCTCGGCGACCAGCCGCTCCAGATCGTTCACCGGCAAGTGGATTTGCCGCTCACGGTTCTCGACTGGCGACACCTGGACGCGGCAACCTATGAGAGGGACCTCGAAACCCTCATCGCCGCCGATCGCGACCGGCCGATCGATTTGTCGGCGGCACCCGCCATGCGTGCGACCCTCGTCATGAGACCCAGCGGCGGCGCGGACCTTCTCTGGGCCGTCCACCACGCCATTGTCGACGGCTGGTCGCTCTCGCTCCTCCTGCGCGATCTCGTCGCCCGTTATGACGCGCGTCTCGGCCTCGGCAGCACTGAGCTTCCCGAAGCGCCGGCCTTCGCCGACCATATCGGCTGGCTCAAAAGCCGCGATCACGAGGCGGCAAAGGCCCATTGGAGGGAAGAGCTCGGCGATCTTTCGACCGGAACCGACCTCGTCATCGGCCGGGGCGTTCCGGCCGAGAGCGGCCGCTATGCAAGCCGGCGCTTCGGCATCGAGGCCGAGGCGCTGACCCCCCTTCTCGCCCGCGCGCGGCAGGCCGGCATCACCACCGCGACCCTCATTCAAGCGGCCTGGGCGACGCTTCTTGCCCGCTACAACCAGGCGGACGAACAGGTCTTCGCTGTGACCGTGTCCGGCCGGGCAAGCGAGCTTGCCGGCATTGAGGATGCCGTCGGCCCCTTCGTCAACGTCCTGCCCTTGCGCCTTGAGACCCGCGACACGGCGAAGCTCTCGGATTGGCTGCCGACGATCCAGGCCCGCCATGCGAAGAACGATGGTCACAATCATCTGTCCCTTGCCGACATTCAGGCCTTGAGCGCCCTGCCGCCCGGCGAGCGCCTCTGCGATTCCATGCTGGTCGTCCAGAATTTTCCGATGGACGAGCGCCTGATCGCAGGCTCCGATCGCGGGAGCGGCAGCCTGTCCGACGCGATCGAGGCGATCGACGGCCATCAGACCACGAGCTATGCCCTGACGCTCTTTGCCGTCCCGCAAGGGGACCGGCTGGAGATCGATGTGGTCTATGACGAGGGCCGCTTCGACGATGAGACGATCGAGAGCCTGGCCGCCCATCTCGGCGAGGTTTTTTCCTCCATGGCGCGCGCCGAAACGATCGGGGAGATCGACATTCTGCGCCCCGACGAGGCCGAGACGCTTCTGTCCCTCGGCGAGGGTCCCGATCGGCCCCTCCCGAAGGTCGCGAGCGTCCTCGAACTCTTCGAGGAGAGGGCCGACGAGATGCCCGAGGCCCCGGCGCTCTTCGATGCGAGCGGCACGACGACCTATGGCGAGTTGGAGATCGGCGGCAATATGCTGGCCGCCCGGCTGATCGAGCGTGGCCTCGGCCGGGGTTCGATCGTCGCGATCCATATGGAACGCTCGCCTTTGATGGTCGTCGCGCTTCTCGGCGTCATGAAGGCCGGCGCCGCCTGGCTGCCGCTCGATCCCTCCTATCCGCCCGAGCGGCTCGCCATGATGGTCGAAGATTCCGGCGCCGCCCTCATCCTTCATGACGAGCGCCCGCTGGCCTTTTCCTCCGCCGCCCCCAGGCTCGACGTCTTCGAGACCCTGGCCTCGGCGAGCCTTGCGGACCGCCCGGCCTCGCCGCTCGCGCCGGAGGATCTCGCTTATCTCATCTACACCTCTGGCTCGACCGGACGGCCGAAGGGCGTGCGCGCGCTCCATCGCGGGCTTATCGCCCGTCTCGACTGGAGCTGGCGCACCTTCCCTTATGGCGCGGACGAGGTGGCGGTGATGAAGACCGCGCTTCCCTTCGTCGATTCGGTCGCCGAGATCTTCGGCCCCCTCGCCCAAGGCGTTCCAATAGCCCTCGTCCCGGTCGACGAAGTGGCCGATACGGACCGGCTCACCGCGATCATGGAACGCTACGGGGTGACCTGGATCGTCCTCGTCCCCTCGCTTCTGAAGGCCCTTCTCGACTGGCCGCAGACGATCTCACAGCGTCTGAAGGCGCTGCGCACCGTCATCGTCAGCGGCGAGGCGCTGACGGCCGAACTCGTCGGTGCTTTCCGGTCGGTGTTCCCGACTGTGCGGCTCGTGAATTTCTACGGCTCCTCCGAAGTCGCCGGCGACGTCACCGCCTTCGACACGGCAAAGATGACGGTCGACGATCCGGCCGCCCCGGTGCCGATCGGTCGCCCGATCGACCGGAACGCCGTCTATATTCTCGATCGCCGGATGAAACCGATGCCGATGGGCATGCCGGGCGAACTCTATGTGGGCGGCGCCAATCTCGCCGATGGCTATCACGAGCGGCCGGATCTGACGTCCGAATCCTTCCTCGCCGCGCCCTTCGCGCAAACGCGCCTCTTCCGCACCAAGGACTGGGCGCGCTGGAACGCAAACGCCGAGGCCGAATTCCTTGGCCGCCAGGACGGGCAGATCAAGATCCGTGGCATGCGGGTCGAGATCGGCGAAGTGGAAGCGGTGCTGCGCAGCCTGAGCGGTGTCGAGAACGGCGTCGTCAGGGCCGTTCGCGGCGCCGATGGCGGGCTTGCCCTTGCCGCCTATTGGGCCGGCCCGGCAAGCACCGAGGCCTTGCGCGAGGGACTGTCCCGCAAGCTCGCCGGCCATATGGTGCCGCGCCATTTCGTATCGCTCGACGCCCTGCCGCTTCTGCCGAACGGCAAGATCGACCGGCGCTCCCTGCCCGATCCGCGTCTTGCCCCGCGCGAGGCCCAAAGCGGCCCGGATGCCTTGGAGCGCCCCGCCGGCTTCATCGAGGAGACGCTTCTGCCGATCTTCGCAAAGGTTCTGGACCTGTCGCCGGCCGAGATCTCGGTGACCGACGACATCTTCGCGCTCGGCGGTCACTCGCTCGCCGCCGCTCGGGCCCTGGCGGAGATCGCCGAGACGATCGGCGTCACCTTGCGCCTGCGCCAAGTCTTCGAAGCCTCGGATTTGCGGTCGCTGGCCGCCCTCGTCGAGGCCGAGCTTCTTCAGGGTCTGTCGCCGCAAGAGCTTTCGGCGCTCATCGAGGAGGTCCGGCGCGAAGGCGTCGGCATCAAGGCCGCATGACGAACCCATCCCTGCCAGAGACCTTCACGAAACTGTCGCCCGGCCTGCGCGACGCGGTGCTGCGAAAGCTGGTCGAGCGCCGCAAGCGCCTCGATTCCGGTCCAGCGCTGCGCTTGCGCGTGGCGGACCGCTCGCGCCCCGTCCCGGCATCGCTCGAGCAAGAGGGTTTTCTCGATCTTCAGGAGCGCTATTCAGGCCGGCTCGCCTGGACGATCGCGGCTCCGCCCATCCTTCTCGACGACGTCGATCCTTCGAGAGTTCGCCAAGCGGTCGAACAGCTTCAGCGGGATCATGACGTTCTCCACGCGACCTTCCATCGCGGCCGCCATGGATGGGAGATGGCGCTCGATCCCAATCGCCCCGCGCCCTTCGCCATCACCAAGATCCCTTTCACGGCGGCCCTTGCCGGCGCCGAGGCCTTCGTGCGCCGGCGCTATGACGCGCTTGTCGCCGAACCCTTTGCGCCGGAGACCGGGCCGCTCTGGCGGGCGGAGCTCGCGATGCGGGGACGCAAGGGCGTCCTTCTTCTCACCTTTTGCAGCCTTCTCGTCGACGGGGACGCGCTTTATGGCCTGAAACAGCGGCTGGAAGCGCTTTTGGCGCCAGAGGCCGGATCGCGCGCGATGCCGGAAGCCCATCGCTTCGACTATGCCGACTATGCCGCGACGCAGCACGCGCTTTTGCGCGAGGGCGCCTTCGATAGCGCTCTAGAGGCCTGCGAGAGCCTGCTGGATGGCGGCCCACCCGCCCATTGGCGGGACGGCCGGGCCCCGATCGGCCCCTCGCGCCTCCACGAACAGCATCTATGCGAAGAGACCGGCCGGGCGCTCGACGCCTATGCGGGCCGTCATCACACGACGCCGCCGGTCGTTCTCCTCACCGAATATCTGAACACGCTCAAGGCGCTCGACGGCGGCGACGATCTCTGGGTGAGTCTTGCCTCGGCGCCGCGCGATCTGCCGGGAACCGAGACGATGATCGGGACCTTCGCCCGCCAGACCCTTTTCAGGCTTGCCTGGAGCGAGACGACCGACATGCTCCCCAATGTCCACGCCCGGATGGCGACAAGCCTCGACGCCGCCCCTCTCCCCCAGACCCTCGTCCGGGCAATGCTGGAGCGAACCTATCCGAACGCTGCGTCAGCCTATCGTTATATCTTCAACCACCGCGTGGTCGGCACCGAACCTGCCGAGGACAAACCTGCCCACGATATCGTCTATCGCACAGGCCCCAAACGCGGCGACGGAGAGCGCGAGGAAGACATCCTCTTCATGGTGCTTCAATCCGGCCGGACGCGCACCCTCCACTGGTATCTCCGCGCCGACCGCTTCGTCCCGGCGCAAGCGGAGGACCTCCTCCGCCTGTTCCACACGCGCCTGATGCGGCGTATCATGGCGTAAGGAAGGGCTCCAAGCGGCGGATGGGCCGGGCTAAACCCTGAAGAGCCGTCAGGCCACGGCGGATGGTCTAGCGAAGTCTCTGCTGCGTCTTGTCGTCGAACAGACGGACATCGACGGGATCGATCTCGAAGCCGATCCTCTCGCCGGGCTTTGCGCTGATCCGCTCCTTGACGATGGCGTCGATCATGTCTTCGCCGGAGCGCGCGAAGATCTGGGTCTCCGATCCTGTCGGCTCGACGACGACGACATTCATGGGGACGCCGCTTTCCGGCGATCCGACGCGGATATGTTCCGGCCGGATGCCATAGACGACTTCACGGCCCTCGTCGGCCGCCGTCTCCGGCACGGGAAGCACGAGGCCCTTGTGGGAGACGAAGGCTTTCTTCCCGTCATGGGTGCCGATCCGACCCTTGACGAAGTTCATCGAAGGCGAGCCGATGAAGCCGGCGACGAAGACGTTTTGCGGGTTGTCGTAGAGATCGAGCGGCGCGCCGATCTGCTCGACGCGGCCATCGCGCATGACGACGATCTTGTCGGCCATGGTCATCGCCTCGATCTGGTCATGCGTGACATAGACGATCGTGGTCTTCAGGCGCTGATGCAGTTCCTTGATCTCGACCCGCATGGAGACGCGCAGCTTCGCATCGAGATTCGAAAGCGGTTCGTCGAAGAGAAAAACCTGGGGATCGCGCACGATCGCCCGGCCCATGGCGACACGCTGGCGCTGGCCGCCCGAAAGCGCCTTCGGATAGCGATCGAGATATTTCGTCAGATCGAGAATCTCGGCGGCCCGGCCGACCTTTTCGTCGATCTCGGCCTTCGGCCGTTTGGCCATCTTCAGCGGAAAGCCCATGTTCTGGGCCACCGTCTTATGCGGATAGAGCGCATAGGACTGGAACACCATGGCGATGTCCCGCTCCTTGGGCGGTACGTCGTTGACGACCCGCTCGCCGATCGAGATCGTGCCGCCCGAGATCGCCTCGAGACCCGCGAGCATCCGCAAAAGGGTCGACTTGCCACAGCCCGAGGGGCCGACCAGCACGACGAATTCGCCATCCTCGATATCGATATCGATTCCGTGCATCACCTGCACCGAGCCGTATCGCTTGACGACGTCCTTGATTTTTACGCCAGCCACGTCAGCGTCTCCCTCGGTTCACTGCGGCAGTTCGATCTGCATCTTGACGTCGGCGGGCGGCGCCGAGGCGGCAATCTCAAAGGCCTTGACGCTCTCGTCGAAATCGAAGGTCCGCGTGATCAGCGGCTTCACGTCGATCGCGCCGGAGGCGAGCATGGCGACGCAGCGCGGAAAGACGTGAGCATAGCGGAAGATGTTCTCCACCCGCGCCTCGCGCACCATCGCGGCGCCGGCATCGTATGAGATCGGCTCCGACTGGCCGCCGATCAGCACCACGCAGCCGCCGGGCGCGAGCGGCTCGAAGATCTGGGCGGCGGCCTTCGGCGATCCGGTCGCCTCGAACAGGACGTCCGCGCCCCAACCATCCGTATCAGCCTTGACCCGTTCGCCGACCGTCTCCTTGGCCGCGTTGACGGCGATGATCGCCGGGCTGAGGCTCTGCGCGATCTGAAGTTTCTTGTCCGAAAGGTCGCTGACATAGACCCGGGCGCAGCCGCCCGCGAGCGCCGAAAGCGCGGTGACGAGGCCGATCGGCCCAGCGCCAAGCACGACCGCGATGTCGCCAGGCTTGATCTTCGCCTTTGTCGCGGCATGGACGCCGACGGCCAAAGGCTCGACCATCGCGGCTTCGGCAAAGCTAACAGCGTCGGGGAGCTTGAAGGTGAAGGCCTCCGGGTGAACGCAGGTCGGACGCAAAATGCCGTGGACCGGGGGTGTTGCCCAGAAGCGCACCGCCGGATCGACATTGTACATGCCGAGCCGCGTCGCCTTGGAATTTGGATCGGGAATCCCCGGCTCCATGCAGACCCGGTCGCCCTCCTTGAGCGTGGTGACCTCGGAGCCGGTCTCGATGACCGTACCGGAGGCCTCATGGCCGAGGATCATCGGTGCCTCGACGACGAAGGGGCCGATGCGGCCATGGGTGTAGTAATGAACGTCGGAACCGCAAATGCCGACGGTGTGCAGCTTGATGCGCACGTCCCGCGGGCCCAGGACCTCTTCGTCCTTCTCGATCGGAAAATCGCGGAGCGAGAGTTCGTCCTTGCGTTCCAGAACCAATGATTTCATGGGGTTCAGCCCTTCCAGACGATGATGACGGCGAGAATGACGGCGATGACTTGGGCGATATTCAAGGAGAGCCCGGCTGGCTCCAGGAAGCGCAGCCAGAACAGGCAGAGCGCGACCCAGATCACGACCGAGATGAAGAGCCGATCGAACCAGTTGGTCTGGATCGGCAAAAAGCCCTGATGCTCCTTGCGATCGATCGGCGACTGCCGGCTTTCCTCCTCCTGTTCGTGGAGGTTGATCGGCGTTTCGATGTCCTGCGGGTCGGTCCGCGTCATGGCATCATCCTTTCACGGCGCCGAAGGTCAGGCCCGCCACGATGTGACGCTGCACCATGCTGAAGATGATCAGCGCGGGAATGAGGGTGAAGACGGAGATCGTCGCCATGATGCCCCATTCCGTGCCGGTCGTGGTGACATATTCGGAGAGACCCGTCGTCAGCGTGCGGGCGTTGAAATTGGTGAGTGTGGCGGCCAGGAGATACTCGTTCCAGGCAAACACCCAGGTGAGGATGAGCGTCACGGCAAGACCTGGCCGCGCAAGTGGAAAGACGATCTCGGTGATCACCGTCCAGGCGCTCGCGCCATCGACGAAGGCCGCCTCGTCGAGCTCCTTCGGGATGCCGTCGATCGTCGGCCGCAGGGTCCAGATCGCGAAGGGCAGATTGAATGTGCAGTAGACGAGGATCATGCCGATCCGCGAGTCGAGAAGCGTGAAATCCCCGAAGCGATAGACCTGTGTGAGAAGCAGAAAGAGCGGCAGGAGGAAGACGGCCGGGGGCGCCATGCGGTTGGTGATCGTCCAGAAGAAGATCGATTCCTTGCCGCCCAGATTGAACCGGCTGAGCGCATAGCAGGCGAGAAAGCCCAAGACGGTCACCAGAACCGCATTGCCGGTCGAGATGATGAGCGAATTCACCATATAGCCGCGCAGCGTCTCGTCATTAATGACGTCGATATAATTCTGCCAATAGAACTTCGTCAGGATGATCTCCGGCGTGGAGAAGAGTTCCACCGCCGGCTTCACCGAGATGACGAACAGCCAATAGATCGGGAACAAGGTGAGAAAGCTGATCGCGATCCAGAACAGAAGATACAGCCAGGTTCTCTGCCGTTTCATGGGTCAGGCCTTCTTGTTGCGCGGGGCGATCAGAGCCGCGTAGAGGAGCCAGCAGGCGACGATCGTCAGATACAGAACGATGATCGAAACCGCCGAGCCGTAGCCGTAATTCGTCTTGGGGAAGACTTCCTTGAAGATGTGGACGCCGAGATAGCGGGTCGCCGAGCCCGGACCGCCACCAGTGAGCATCAGCACCTCGTCGACCGTTCTGAGCGCGTCCATCAGGCGGATGAAGACGGTGGCGAGCAGCGCCGGCGCGATCATCGGAAGCGTGATGTGCCAGAAGATCTGGCGCTTGTTGGCGCCGTCGATCTGCGCCTGTTCGAACGGATCGGCGGGAAGCGAGGCGAGCGCGGCAATCAGCGTCAGCGTGACGAGTGGCGTCCAATGCCAGATATCCATGATCACCGTCACCGTGAAGGCGGCGAGCGCGCTGGTGCCGATATTGAGGTCGTAGCCGAACCAGTCGTCCAGAACCGTCGGAATGATGCCGATCGAGGGTGTCGTCATCAGCTTCCAGATCGAGCCGACGATGATCGGCGCCATGATCAAGGGCAGGGTGTGAACGGTGCGGAAGATCGCCTTGCCGGGAAACTCCTTCATGAAGGCCTGAGCCAAAAAATAGCCCAGGATCACCTCGCTCAAGACCGCGAAGAAGACGAAGGCGATGGTGACGCCGAGAGACGACAGAAAGCCCTGATCGAAGACGAGCGCTCGGAAGTTATCGGCGCCGTTATAGATGATGTTCGGGTCCACGGCGAAGGGGTTCCACTGATGGAACGACAGCCAGAGCACGTAGAAGAACGGCACGACACCGAAAAAGAAGAGGATCACCAGCGTCGGCGCCAGCAAAATCCAGCCAAGTCTATTGGATTGCATCATGGACCTCGTGCCGGATGGCGCTTTTCGCTCGACAGGCGTGGTTTGACATGAGGATGGGCGGACCGGCCCTTAAGCTGGCTCAGCCAAAGCCGCCTTTTGCCGCTGGCAGGAAGCCAGGCGTGCGGCATAGGGAGGCGCATCAATCACGCTCGACGCGCCAACGGCTATAAAAACCCTTTGCGGGCCGCCCCGAAGGACGACCCGCCGCCGGGAGGCGAGGCTTATTTGCGATAGCCGAGATTGGTCAGCTCTTCCTCGGTCTTGGCCGCCATCTGGTCGAGACCGTCCTCGGGGCTGATGTCACCGGTCAGGATCTGGTAGAAGATCGGGGTGGTCGCCTCGATCACCTGGCGGTGGAACGGATAGGGAGGCGCGCCCTTGAACAGACGACCGTCGTCGCGCAGCATGGTGTAGTAACCGCCCAGCTGCTCGTCGACTTGCTTGACCTTTGGCGTGTCATAGGTCGAGGTCAGGGTGACGCGCGAACCGGCTGCGGCCCAGTCTTCCTGGATCTCCGGCAAGGCCATGAACTGCATGAAGAGCAGCGCCGCATTCTGGTTCTTGGAGGTCACCGGCAGGCCGAAGGCGCCGCCATCGTAATAGCCGATATAGCCTTCGCCGCTCTCGGCCGCTTCCATGACGCCCGGCTCGAGCGGCGGCAGGGCGACGCCCACATCCCCGACGACCCGCGACTTCGAATCATCCGTCGCGATCCAGGCTGCGTTCTCGCCATAGACCAGCCCCTGCGCGGCGCGGCCGGCGGCAAAGGTCGTCGCCACTTCCGTCCAGGTCGACTGCACCGATTCCGGCGGCGCGAGATCGCGCATGGAGAGCCACCACTTCATGGCAGCCTTGGCCTCGTCGGAATTCATCGATCCGCCATTCTCGACGGTGGCGGCATAATTGTTGTCGGCGTCGATGCCCCAGTCATAGACGCCGAAGGTCGGCGCGATGGATTCGAAATATTCGTACCAGGAGGCCGGATGGCCGGTATGGGCCTGAGCGGTCGTGCCCCACAGGTCCATATTGTTTTCCTTGCCGTATTCGGTGAAGAATTCGGCGATCTCGGCATAGTCCTCATGGGTCGTGGCGGGCTTCAGGTCCTTGCCGGTCTTCTCCTTGAAGGCAGCCTGGATGTCCGGATCGTTGAACAGATCCTTGCGATAGAGATAGACCTTGATGAAGGCTTCCATGGGGATGCCATAGAGATGGCCGTTCTCACCGCGGAAGTTCTCGGCGAATGTCGTGAAATTGTCTTCCGAATAAGCCGGCGCCTTTAGATCGGCGTTTTCTTCAAGAGCGGCGGTGACGTCCACCAGGAAATTGCGCGCCAGATAGGCGTAGACGATGTCCTGCTCGAGATAGACCATGTCATAGATGCCGGTCTTGGCCTCCATGTCCTTGATGGCCTTATCGTACATCTGATCCCAGGACGTCGTCTCGATCTGGACGTCGATGCCGGTCAGCTCTTCAAATTTCGGCGCCAATACGTCGGCGACATAATTCGATGCCGGCGTCGATTCCGTCACGCCGCGCAGCGTCACGCCATCGAATTGCTCTCCGGCCTTCTGCCACCAATCGGGGTTCTCGATCGAGATGTCCTGGGCGAGGGCACCGCCGGTCAGCAGCGATAGGGCGACAAGCGACGCGCCGAGCTTCAAAGCAAGCTTCATTGACTTCCTCCCATGAGTTGAGGGCCGCGCCATGCGCGTTGGTCGCTCCATCCCACGACCGATCCCGACATCAAGCATGCAAATGTATCAGCAATAATGCAAATGATTTTTTTACATCTGTATCTGTTGCCTTCCATTTGTAATTTCGACATGCTGAAAATGGCGCTATGCTCGCCACCGGGAGGGTGAACAGCATCGATGACAAGGGAAATGAACGACGAGGTCGATGCCTTCGCGGCAGAGGTTTCGTGGCACTATTACGTCAACGGGCTGACTCAGGCCGAAATCGCCAAGCTTCTCGATTCCACGCGGTTGCGGGTCAATCAGGCGATCCAGAAGGCCAAGAGCCTCGGGATCGTAAAGATCCAGGTCGTGACGCCGCTCGCATCTCGGATCGAATTGCAGGAGCACGCGAGACGCGCCCTTGGCGTGCGCCGCGTTCTCTGTGCTCCAGCCCCTCGCGATCATTACGAATACCATAATGCGGTCGGCGCGACCCTGGCGAGTTTCGTCACCGAGCGAATGCGCGTGCGTGCCTGGAAGACCCTCGGCGTGTCCTGGGGCATGACGCTGGAATCGGCCATCAACCGGATGCCCCAGCAAACCCATACGGATGTCGAGGTCGTTTCCATGCTCGGCGGCACGATGCAGGGCACGTCCTTCAACACGTTCAATATCGCTTCAGGCTTCGCGGCGCGCCTCGGGGCGACTTACTCTCTGCTCGTGGCCCCGATCTTCCTGTCGGAAGGTGTCGATCGCGCCCTCTTTCTCTCCCAGGCGATCTTCGCCGCCCATTTCGCGAAATTCGCGAAACTGGACGCCGCGATCCTCACCGCGAGCGACGTCTCGCCCCGATCTTTTCTGGTGGCGAACGGCCTGCCGAGCGAGGTGACGACGGACGAACTCAAGGCGGTCGGCGCCGTCGGCGACGTCCTCGGCCGGTTTCTCGATGCCGATGGCCGCTCGATCGACCATCCGATCGACACGCGCACGATCGGCGTCGATCTCGAAACCGTCCGAAGCATACCGGAGAAGATCCTCGCGGCGGCCGGAACGCACAAGGTTGCCATCATCCGCGCGGCCGCCAAGCGCGGCCTCGTCGATACATTGATCACCGACGACGTCACGGCAGAACTCATCGTGTCCGAGACCGTCAAGGAGACGGTGCCGAGCGAGGCGCTCGCGATCTGAGGACGCGTTCCGCGAGGCGCGTGCAGCGACCCGTTGAGACAAGGAAAGCAGCAATGAGAAAGCTCGGCATCCATTCGTTCGTCTGGACGAACGGTCTCACCCAGGACGGGCTGGAGATGGCGCTCGATAAATCCGCCGAGCATGGCTATCGGATGATCGAGTTCGCTTATCTGAGGCCCGAGAAATTCGATCTCGATCGCCTCGCAAGGAAGGCGAAGGCGCTCGATGTCGAGATCGTCGTCACCATGGGCCTGCCGGCCGAAGCGGATGTTTCGAGCGAGGACAAGGCGGTGGTCGCGAAAGGCCGCGATCTGCTCGCCAATGCCGTGAAAGCCGTGCGCGACGTCGGCGGCATCAGGCTCGGCGGCATCCTCTATTCGATGCATGGCAAATATGCGCGCATGCCAACCCGCACCGGCTGGATGCATAGCGCCGAAGCGATCGCCGAGACGGCCGACATCGCCAAAGACTGCGGTGTCGAAATCGTTCTGGAGATCGTCAACCGCTTCGAATCCAATCTCCTCAACACGACGGCTCAAGGGCTGAAATTCATCGAGGATACGGGCCGCGACGATGTCTATCTGCATCTCGACTCCTTCCATATGAATATCGAGGAAGCCGATCCGGCGGCGGCGATCCGGCTCGCCGGCGACGCTATGACCTATTATCATATTGGCGAAAACTACCGGGGCTTTCTCGGCACCGGGACCATCGACTTTAATGCGATCTTCCGGGCGCTCGTCGAGATCGGATATGACCGTGACATCGTCTTCGAGAGCTTTTCGAGCTCGGTCGTCGACGAAGCGCTTTCGCTCGCCTGCGGAATCTGGCGCGACACATGGACGGACAACGACCCTCTCGCGGCTCACGCCAAGCGCTTCATCGAGATGAAGTGGGAGGAAGCAAAGCGCCAACACGACCTCAATCGCACGGCCTGAAGCAATGGTGAGCGCAGCACCACTGAGCCAGGACTCGCTCGGACCGACGATTTGCGTCGGCGAGATCCTCGTCGAGATCATGGCGAGGAGCGTCGGTGACGGCTTTCGCGAACCGATCGACCTCGTCGGCCCTTTCGCCAGCGGCGCGCCGGCGATCTTCATCGGCCAATGCGCGAAGATCGGCGGCTCCGCCGGCCTGATCGGAGCCGTCGGGCGCGACGATTTCGGACGGCTCAATCTCGATCGGCTCAAAGCCGACGGCGCCGACATATCCGCCATCGTGGTCGACGACCTTTACCCGACGGGCAGTGCCTTCGTGCGCTATCGAAGCGATGGTTCGCGCGATTTTGTCTATAATATCGCGACCTCCGCCGCCGCGCGTTTCGGATGGAGCGAGGCGGTCGAGACCCTCGTTCATCGTGCCGGCCATCTTCATGTCATGGGCTCGGCTCTTTCCATGGGGAGCGCCGTCGATGTCATCGAACGGGCGCTTCCCATCATCAAGGCGCGGGGCGGCTCCCTCTCCTTCGACCCCAATCTGCGCAAGGAGATCGTCTACGACGCCGACACCGAGAGGCGCTTTCGCGATCTCGTCGCGGCGGCGGATCTGTTGCTGCCTTCGGGGGAGGAACTGGAACGGGCCGCAGGCGTCGAGGGTGAGGACGCGGCCATTCGCCGGCTCTTCGAAATGGATGTGAAGGAGATCGCGCTGAAATGCGGCGCGGCCGGCGCCAAGGTCTTCAGACCCGGCGCAGCGCCGATCTTCGCTGCCGCCTTCGTCGTCGACGAGATCGACCCGACGGGGGCCGGCGACTGCTTCGGCGGCGCTTACGTCGCTTCGCGCCGCCTCGGCCTCGGACCGGAGGAGGCCTTGACCATCGCCAACGCGGCCGGCGCGCGAAACGTGACACGGCAGGGGCCGATGGAGGGCGCCGGCACGCGCGAAGAGCTGGGTCGGTTCATCGCCGAGACGGCGAGGCGAAGCCGATGACGCAAATCCTCGACAATCTCGCAAAGGCCCGCCGGGAGGGCGTTCATCGCGGGATCACCTCCGTCTGTTCGGCCCATCCCGTCGTTCTGCGCGCGGCCTTGCGCCATGCCCGCCAGCACGAAGTCCCCGTCCTGATCGAGGCGACCTGCAACCAGGTCAATCATCGCGGCGGCTATACGGGCATGCAGCCGGCCGACTTCCTCTCTCTCGTGAGGCGGATCGCGGTGGACGAAGCCTGTCCTTCCAATCAGATCATTTTCGGCGGAGATCATCTCGGCCCCAATCCCTGGCGGCATCTGCCGGCCGAGGCGGCCCTGGCCGAGGCCGAAAAGATGGTCGCGGCCTATGCCGCGGCCGGCTTTTCCAAACTCCATCTCGATTGCTCCATGGGCTGCGAGGGCGAGCCCGTCGCGCTCGACGACCACATCACGGCCGAGCGCGCGGCCCGGCTCGCGAGCATCGCCGACAATGCCGCGCAGAAGGCGGGGCATGCCCTGCCCCGCTTCGTCATCGGCACCGAAGTGCCCCCGCCCGGCGGGGCAGATCATGTGCTCGATGCCGTGACGCCGACAGCGCCAAGCGCCGCACGCGAGACGATCGCGATCCATCGCGATGTCTTTCAAACGATGGGGATCGCAGACGCTTTCGAACGCGTCGTCGCGGTCGTCGTCCAGCCGGGCGTCGAATTCGGCAACGAGAATGTGGTCGTCTACGATCCGGCGGAGGCGGCCGATCTGAGCCGTATCCTAACCCATGAGCCAAGCCTCGTCTTCGAGGCACACTCGACCGACTATCAGGGCGCCAAGCCCCTCTCAGCGCTCGTGCGCGACGGGTTCTCGATCCTGAAGGTCGGCCCCGAACTCACCTTCGTCCTGCGCGAGGCCCTTTATGGTCTCGACCTGATCGCCTCCGATCTCGTGGACGGCTATGGCGATCGGCCGCTCAAGCGGACGATGGAGGCGGTCATGCAGGCTTCGCCGGACCATTGGCGCCGGCATTATCGCGGAAGCGAGGCTGAGACCGCCATGCTGCGCCACTACTCCCTGTCCGACCGCATCCGCTACTATTGGTCCGCGCCGCAAGCGGAGGATGCCGTCGGGCGGCTGACGCAAGCCCTGTCCGGCCGGCGCCTACCCCTGCCGCTTCTCCGGCAGCATATGCCGGGAGCGGCCCATTTCGCCGACACGCCGATCGACCCTGAAGACATTCTGATCTGGCGCGTCACCCGAAGCCTCGAAACCTATCACGCCGCGACAAGGCCGGGCACGAGGCCGGACAAACCATAAACTCTGGGAGGAGACACATGGCTCTTGAACAATTCCGTATCGACGGCAAGGTCGCCCTGGTCACTGGTGGCAATCGCGGCATCGGCTTTGCCATTGCAAAGCTGTTCGCCGAGGCGGGCGCCAAGCTCATGCTGACGAGCCGACGCCGGACGCCGCAACTGGACGAGCTGCTTGACGCGAACCCCGAGCGATGCGCCTGGGTCGAGGCGGATCTCATCGATCCGAAGGCGCCGGATGCGATCGTTAAGGAGACGCTCAAAGCCTTCGGGCGGCTGGATATCCTCGTCAACAATGCCGGTGTCGCCGCCGATGGCGATTTCCACGACTTCGACGACGAGCGCCTTGCCTTCATCATGGACACCAATCTGATCGCGCCCTTCCGCGTGGCGCGCGCCGCGATCAAGCCCATGCTCGAACAGGGCGGCGGCACGATCGTCAATATCGGCTCGATCTCGGCCGATGTGGCGAACGATCCGCAGAAGCAGGTGGCCTATAATTCGTCGAAGGCGGCCGTCCATCAGATGACCAAGGTGATGGCCTTCGAATATGGCGGCCGCAATATCCGCGTGAACGCGCTCGCGCCCGGCTATGTCATCTCGGACATGACCGCCGGCGGCATCGCCAAACCCGATTGGAACCGGATCTGGACCGAGAACACGCCGATGGGGCGCTTCGCCCATCCGGACGAGATGGCCAATTGCGCCCTGTTCCTCGCTTCGCCCGCCTCGAGCTACGTGACCGGCGCAATCCTCACCGCCGATGGCGGCTACACCACACATTGACGGTAGAGATGCGCGGGGCCGACCGGCCGGGCTCTGCCCGCCTGATGGCCCCTCCTCAGCTTCCGCCCAGAAATGCGTTCCTCAATCTGGAGAACAGACATGGCTGAAAAACTGGACGGCAAGATTGCCGCCATCACGGGCGCGGCATCGGGAATCGGGCTCGCGACGACCGAAGCCCTCATCGATGCCGGGGCGCGCGTCGTCATGGTCGATCGCGACGAGACGGCGCTCGCCGAGATCACGGCACGGCTCGGCGACAAGGCGATCGCGCAAGTCACCGATCTTCTCGACCCCGACAGCTGCGCGCAGATGGTGCCCGAGATCCTTCAGAAGGTGGAGCATCTCGACATCCTCCACTGCAATGCCGGTACCTATATTGGCGGCGATCTGACCGAGACCGACACGGCCACGATCGACCGGATGCTCAATCTCAACGTCAATGTGGTGATGAAGAATGTGCGCGACGTCGTTCCGCACATGATCGAGCGCGGGACGGGCGATATCGTGGTGACGGCCTCCGTCGCCGGCCATATGCCGATCCAGTGGGAGCCGGTCTATTCCAGCTCGAAATGGGCGGTCACCTGCTTCGTGCAGACCATGCGTCGCCAACTCAACAAGCGTGGTATCCGCGTCGGCCAGGTCTCGCCCGGCCCCGTCATCTCGGCGCTTTTGTCCGATTGGGAGCCCGACCGCCTGCAGCGAGCGAAGGATTCCGGAAGCCTGATCGAGCCAAGCGAAGTCTCAGACGCGATCCTCTTCATGCTGACGCGTTCGCGCAATGTCACTATTCGCGACATGATCGTCCTGCCGACGAATTTCGACATTTGACCCCAACGCTCAATGAGGCCAACTCATCGAGCGTCGAGAAAGCCCGCGTGGCGCCTGAACGGTTCAAGAAGCGGCTCGGTCGCCATCCGTTCGAACTCGGGCATAGGGGTGCGAAGTGCCATGAGCGATTTCAGCGGCGCGACCACCGATACCCCGCCTATTCCATTGCGGCCTTCTCGCCCGGCCTTTGGCGGCCGGCTACGAGACGAGCGCCGGCTGCCAGGAGGATTGAGCTGGATAAACTTTGGGGTCCCCGTCTGGGGCTCCCATGAGACTCACACTGTTTCATGCGTCAAACGCAAACAGCCCCGCATTGCTGCGGGGCTGTTGATAGTTTTGAAGTTTTGTGTGTTTGGAGAAGAAGAAGCTGCTTTGATTTTTGCTTGAGCTATTTTTTGCGATTGGCAGACCTGGCGGCGACCGACTTTCCCGCGTCTTGAGACGAAGTATCATAGGCGCTGGGGCGTTTCACGGCCGAG
>NZ_FWXR01000032.1 GCF_900176465.1 Fulvimarina manganoxydans | reverse complement strand
CACAAGCCGACCTCAACTGAGCTGAATTTGCCAGACGGTCGATCAATGACCGCTGTCGCCAAACGTCGATGCGGCCCGAATGGCAGACTAGGGTCGGAAGCTGCCTATCGCCCTAATCATCAAATCTGAAACCGCTTCCTCAACTCCGCTTTAACCTCGCCGCCTTGCCCAGATGGTTGGCCTTTAACCGCCTCCTTCCGGGCAAGACTCGATGACTGGTTTTCAAATCCCGCGAAACATCAGTTCTGCACGGCCTGAACCGAGCCGCCATCGACGCGCATGTTGGAGCCGTTGATGAAGGAGCCGCGTTCGGAGACGATGAGGGCGATGGCGGCGGCGACTTCTTCCACCCGGCCCCTGCGCTTCAGGGCGATGCCGGGACGCTCCTCGTCGAGGAAGCTTTCCACCGCCTCGTC
Organism: Fulvimarina manganoxydans; assembly: GCF_900176465.1. Taxonomy (GTDB): domain Bacteria; phylum Pseudomonadota; class Alphaproteobacteria; order Rhizobiales; family Rhizobiaceae; genus Fulvimarina; species Fulvimarina manganoxydans. The sequence continues at coordinate 33,944 of NZ_FWXR01000032.1, read as the reverse complement.
GATCGAGACGCCGAGTTTTTCGGCGCGCTTCTCCATCATGCCGTCGGTCATGTCGGTCTTGATGAAGGCGGGGGAGACCGTGTTGCAGAGAATGCCGTGCTCGGCCTCCTTATAGGAGAGATTCTTGACGAAGGCCGCCAGCGCCGCCTTGGCGGTGTTGTAGGTCGCCTCTTCCCAATAGGGCTGGACGGCGTTTTCGGAGGTGATGCAGACGAAGCGGCCCCAACCGGCCTTGCGCATATGGGGGAAGGTGGCGCGGGCGACGCGCACCGCCGACATGAAGTCGATTTGCCAAGCCTCTTCGTAATCGGCGTCGGTCATTTCGAGCGGATGTCCCTTGGCGCCGGTGATGCCGGCGGTGTGGATGACGATGTCGACGCGCCCGAAGCGCTCCATCGCCTTCTCGACCATCGCGTCGACGGCGCCCTGATCGGTGACGTCGGCTTCCAGGCAGACATGCTCGCTCTGAAGATGCTCGCAATCCGTCTTCAAATTCTCCACATCGAGATCGGAAAGAACCAGCTTGCAGCCCTCTTGAGCCAGGATCTCGGCGGTGGCAAAGCCCATGCCGCCGGTCGCGCCGGTGATCAGCGCGACGCGGTCGCGAATATTCAGGTCCATGATCGTCCCTTCTTGAGAGGTCGTATTGTTTGGCCTGACAACGATGCGTTCCGGCTAAGGTTGCGGAGCAAAACGAACCAAGGACTGCGGCCAAATGCCGGATTACGACTTCAAGAGCCCGCGCCTCTTTCTGGACGAAACGCTGGAGGAGGGGCGTTCGATTGCCGCAACGCCGGTCCAGGCGAACTATCTTCTGAATGTCCTGCGGCTGGGCGAGGGGGCGGGGGTGCTCGCCTTCAATGGGCGCGACGGCGAATGGCTTTGCCGGATCGAGAAGACCGCCAAGAAGAAGCTCGATCTTCGCCTCGAGGCGCAGCTTCGCCCCCAGCCCAAAGCGCCCGATCTTCTCTATTGCTTCGCCCCGCTCAAACATGCGCGTCTCGACTATATGGTGCAGAAGGCGGTGGAGATGGGCGCCGGCATTTTGCAGCCCGTCATGACTCAGCATGTCCAGGCCGCGCGCGTGAATGTCGATCGCATGCGCGCCAATGCGATCGAGGCGGCCGAACAATGCGGTATCCTCACCGTGCCGGACTGCCGCGACCCCCTCCGACTGAGTGACCTTCTGGATGGGTGGGAAGAAGGCCGCGCGCTGATCTTCTGCGATGAAAAGGCCGACGCGGAAAGTCCGGTCGAGACGCTGGCAAAGCTCGCTGAAGGGCCGAAGGCGCTGCTGATCGGGCCGGAGGGCGGCTTTTCTTCCGATGAGCGCGAGCGGCTGATGGCGCAGGATTTTTCGGTGACGATCTCGCTCGGCCCCCGAATCTTGAGGGCCGATACGGCGGCGGTCGCCGCTCTCGCCGTCCTCCAGGCCGCGGCCGGCGACTGGCGAAGCGGCTAAGCCCTTTTTTGAAATGGGTGAGGGCAGCAAATGATGTCCACTATGTCACCCAAGCGTCCTCTTGCACTTGTCCGCGCTTTTGGGCACGGGGCTTAGGCAAAGAGGGGCGATCCTTCCGCCTCCATTCGTCAACCAAGACCGGATTGTCCTTATGGCGCGCGATACGACCGATCAGACGTCGATCCAATCGATCGACGATCTCGTCGCCTATCTCAAAGGCGGCGAGAAGCCGAGTGAGGCGTTCCGGATCGGCACCGAACACGAGAAATTCTGCTTCTATCTCGATGATCTCTCGCCGGTTCCCTATGCCGGCGAGCGCGGCATCGAGCAGATTTTGAAAGGCTTGAAGGCGCTTTCGAACTGGGAGCCGATCATCGATGGCGGCCATCTGATCGGGCTCTTCAACGATGCGGAAGGCGGAGCGATCTCGCTGGAACCGGGCGGCCAGTTCGAACTCTCCGGCGCGCCCTTGAAGACCATTCACGAGACCTGCCGGGAATCCAATCTCCATCTCGCCCAGGTCCGCGCGATCGCCAAGGATCTCGGCGTCGGCTTTCTCGGCCTCGGCTCCTCGCCGACCTGGACGATCGACGAGACGCCGATAATGCCGAAGTCGCGCTATGACATCATGCGCCGCTACATGCCCAAGGTCGGCACACGCGGCCTCGACATGATGCTGCGCACGACGACGATCCAGGTCAATCTCGACTTCGGCTCGGAAGCCGATATGCGCCGCAAGATGCAAATCGGCATGAAGCTGCAGCCGGTGGCGACCGCGCTCTTTGCCCATTCCCCCTTCACCGAAGGCAAGCCCAATGGCCTCGTCTCCTGGCGCTCGGGGGTGTGGGAGGACGTGGATGCGAATCGTACGGGCCTTCTGCCCTTCGTCTTCAAGGACGATTTCACCTATCGCGACTATGTGGAATGGGCCCTCGACGTGCCGATGTATTTCATCACGCGGGACGGCGCCTATCACGATGCCACCGACGTCACCTTCCGCCAGTTCATGGATGGGGCGTTGAAAGGCCGGGTGTCCGATCCCGAACCCCAGCTCGGCGACTGGACGAATCACCTGGGCACGCTGTTTCCCGAAGTCAGGCTGAAGCGTTTCATCGAGATGCGCGGGGCCGATGGCGGGCCATGGCGGCGCATCTGCGCTCTGCCGGCCTTCTGGGTCGGGCTGCTTTATGACGAGGAGACCATCGCCAAGGTCGAAGAGCTCGTGCGCGACTGGACCTATGAAGAGGTTCTCGCCATGCGCGAGGCCGTGCCGAAGGACGGATTCCGCACGAAGTTCCGGGACGGGACCGTGTTGGATCTGGCAAGAGCCGCGCTCGGCCTGTCGCGCGAAGGGCTCATTGCCCGCGCCAACAAGAACGACGAAGGCAATGACGAGAGCTTCTTTCTGGCCCCGCTCGAAGAGGTCGTCGCTCGTGGCACCACATCGGCCGAAGAGCTGGTCAGGCTCTATGAGGAGCAGTGGGACCGCTCGATGGACCGCGTCTTCCGCAATCTGACCTACTGACCCCGCGAAAGCCCTGTCTTGCCCCTTGAAGGGCCGCAGCGATCGGCCAAATAGCGTCATTCACGCGAACGATCCGCTTTCGATCGATTTTGACAGATCGCGGGGAATATGCCGGGATGGCGCCTTGGGCATGAAGGGGCTTTGACGGGCCATGACGGATTTCTTCGACTGGTTGACGACCGCCGATACCGGCCTTGCCGCCGATCGCCTGGCGAAAGCCTATAATCTCAGCCACAAGGAGCTGCGCGAAACCGCCCAGGCGCTGGCGCCGGCCTTTGCCCTCGCACTTCAGCGGACCATGGCGAATGCCGAGATGGCGACCGAGCTCGCCCAGCAATTTGCCCCCCATTACGGTCAAGGCGCGGCGCCCAGCCGCCAGACCGCTGGCAATGATTCGGTGCGCCGCCTGACCGAGACGCTGTTCGGTTCCCATCAGCTTCTCGACGCGATCGCGCGCCAGGTCTCCTCGGTGACCGGCACGGCGCCCGATACGGTCGAGATGCTGATGCGCAATCTCACCTTGATGACCATGCAGACGACGCTGCAGATGGCCGTCGCCAATTGGATGAGGCGCCAGCCCGAGGGCTTTGCCACCGGCGACTATCCGGCCGCAATGGCCGAGATGATGCGGCGCGGCGCCAATGCGCTGGAAGCCCTGTCGCGGCCCTCTGACGAAGAGCCGCGCCGGGCGAGCGCCAAGCCCGCTCTGTCGAGTCTCTTCGCCAATGCCTTCGAGGGCCCCTTGCCCTGGCTGCCGCCGATGCCGCCAATCTCGCCGGCCAATGTCGCCGCGGCCAGTCGCTTGCCGGAGGCGAAAACGGCGGACGAGACGACCCCGGCTTTCCCGCCCATGCCGTTCCTCGCGCTCTTCGAAGGCTTCGCCAAAGGTCTTGCCAAGGAGGATGAGGCAAAAAGCGATGTCCCGCGTCCGGCCCCCGAAGGCCTGCCCAAACAGGCGTCGCATCCGCTGACAGACGATCGACAGGACCACAAACGGCCTGGATCCGCATCCAGCGATCGCGCCGGATCGGAGGAAGACGCCGCGAGCGATCCGACCGGCGTCGGCCGGCTCATGCGGACCGGGGCGGAAATCCAGTCGGATTATCTCAAGCGCATGACCGCCCTTTTCGAGGCCAATCCCCCCCAGAAGCCGCCATCGGACGGATGAGCGGGGCAGGCCTACTGATTGCCCGCGCATGGCGTTGGAGATCTGCTGCGAAACGCTGAAATTCCCTAATCACATGAAGACTATGGGTTATGTCGAGCCGGTCGGCCGGCGGGTGTCGTTTCCGCTTTGCTGTGAATGGGTACGTGATCCAGATCCAAGGATTGGCGATCGGCTCTACGGGTCGGAATTTGGCAGGCGATTGTCTTCACGGCTTATCGCCCGGCGAAGACTCGCCGTTTTCGCCATTCGTCCATAAAAGGGACGAGACAGTCGCGAAGGGGCCCGTTCATGCTGCATATCGAGACCTTGACGATCCCAACGCCGGGCCGCGCACTCGTCGAGATCACCGGTAAGATCGCGGATGCGCTTGATGCTGCCGGAGCGGGGCGTGGCCTCGTGACGCTTTTCATTCGCCACACCTCGGCTTCCCTCACCATCCAGGAAAATGCCGATCCCGATGTGCGAACCGATCTCATCGCTGCACTGGACAGGCTGGCGCCGGAGACCGCGCCCTATGTCCACACGATCGAAGGGCCGGACGATATGCCCGCCCATATCAAGACCATGCTGACGGGGACTGATCTCGCCATCCCTGTTCAAGATGGACGGATGATGCTTGGCACCTGGCAGGGCATCTATGTGGTCGAACACCGAGCACGGCCCCACAAGCGCGAGATCGTCGTGCATTTCGCCGGCGAGGCGGCGGAGTGACAAGCCACCCGTACGAAGCCGAAACGCGCTTCTGCAAAGGTCGGAAGAGATGAGACCCAAATGCCGATTGTCGTCCGAGACCAGCGGACATATTAAAGCCCCGCCTTCAAACGTCCATTGGCGGACTGAGCGGCTTTCAAGCCCTTTGCCGAAGGAGTACCGACCCTCAAGGGTCGATTCAGTCGTCCAGCGGTATCACACGGCGCTTTGAGACAAGCGAGACTGGAGGAAATCGTTTCTCATTTTCCCTTACGGCTCCCGCAAGGCATCTGTTCGCGGTGGCCGACGATTGTTAGAGTGAAGTCAATACCGCTTTCGGCTGAGGGAGGGGAGCTGAAAAATGGGTCAGACATTCATCGTCGCTGACGATCATCCGCTGTTTCGCGGCGCTCTGCGCGAGGTGTTGGGGTCCTTGCCGGAGGAGGCCAAAATCGTCGAGGCGGCTGATTTCGACGAGGCGGCAAAGGCGATCGCCGACCATCCGGAGGCCGATCTCATGCTGCTCGACCTCAACATGCCCGGCACCAGCGGCCTGTCGGGGCTGGCGCTCTTGCGGGCCGAGCATCCGAGCGTTCCGATCGCGATCGTCTCGGCCAGCGAGGACGCGCCGATCGTGGCGCGCGCTCTCGATCTCGGCGCCTCCGGCTTCATTCCGAAATCGGCGAGCTTCGACGAGATGCGCCGCGCCGTCGGTCAGCTCCTCCTGGGCGAGGTCTATGTGCCGGACGATATCAGTCTCGAAGGCCAGCGGGATGTGGAGGTCACCGAGCTGATCCAGAGAATCCGCACCCTGACGCCGCAACAGACACGCGTCCTCGCCATGCTCGGCCGAGGCCTTCTGAACAAACAGATCGCTTATGAGCTTGGCATCTCCGAAGCGACTATCAAGGCGCATGTCTCCGCGGTTCTGTTGAAGCTCGGGGTCGACAGCCGGACGCAGGCCGTCATCCGTTTGTCCAAACTCGGTATCGATCTCGAACGCGGATTTGCCGCCTGACCGACCGAAAACCTCGCCTAAAACGATAGCGGGATAACAAGCTTGGCTGATCACATCGGATCGCCATTAGAGCATTTCATTCCAATCTGTCGCCAATGAGAGCGAATCCGGGAACCGAATCGACCCGCAAGATCGTTTCTTTCGAGATTATCTCGGACGCCAAGTCCGGTCTCGAAAGGCGAAATCATGGAAATCGTCACGCTTCAACCGATCGTTGCACTCATCGCCGGCATCCTCATTCTCGTCATGCCGCGGGTGCTCAACTACATCGTCGCTTTCTATCTCATCTTCATCGGTTTGGTGGGGCTGTTCCCCGACCTTTTCACGCGCGTTGCGGGAGGTGGTTGACCGATGGCGAAGGGCGAGCGGATCATAGCGGCCTCGTCGGCGCCGCATATTGTTGTTCTCGGCGGCGGCGCGGGCGGACTGGAATTGGCCTGTGCCCTTGCCGGCGATGGCCGGCGCGTCACGCTCGTCGATCGTGTCGGCTCGCATTTGTGGAAGCCGCGGCTGCATGAATTTGCGGCCGGCACCGTCGATTCGACGCTGTCGGAGATGAGCTTCTACACGCTTGCGAGCCTGCGCGGCTTCCGCTTCGAGCAAGGCGAGGTCGAGGCGGTCGATCGGGCTTCGAAAACCGTCAGACTCTCGCCGGTGCGCAGCCCGGACGATCGGATCGTCGGACCGGGGCGGTCAATTCCCTATGACCGGCTGGTGGTCGCGCTTGGCGGTGTGACGCCGGATTTCGGGACAACGGGCGTTGCCGAGAATGCCATTCGCCTCGACGAGCGAAGCGATGCCGATCGGTTTCGCGAGCTTTTCGTCGCCGCCGTGCTCCGGGCCCGCGCCAATGGAAAGCCTGCAAAGATCGCGATCATCGGCTCCGGCGCGACGGGCACCGAGCTCGCCGCCCATCTGCGCCAGGCCGAACGCGCCTTTCTCGATCAGAGCGAGAAGGAGCGCCAGACGAAACTCCTGACGATCACGCTTCTGGAAGCGGCGCCGGAGATCATGCCCGGCGCCGATGGCGAGTTGCGCCGCTCCGTCAGCGATCGGTTGGACAGGCTCGACATCACGAAGCACGTCGATGCCAAGATCGCGGCTGTCGAGATCGATGGCGTGCGCTCGGCCGATGGCGAAAGCTGGCCCGCCGACATAACGGTCTGGGCCGCCGGTCTCGTCGGCAATCCTTGTCTTGCACAGCTTGCCGATTTCGAGATGGACAAGAAGGGCCGGATCGTCGTCGACGATCGACTGAGGACGAGCGTCGACCCGGCAATCCTCGCGATCGGCGATGCGGCGAGCTTCACGCCGCCGGGTGCTAATGCTCCGCTGCCCCCGACTGCCCAATGCGCCAGTCAGCAGGCGGTCTATCTCGCCAATGCCTTGCCGGCGATGATGACGGGCAAGGAGCCCGAGCCCTTCGTCTTTCAGGATCGCGGACGCCTCCTGTCCCTGGCTCAAGGCGGATCCGTCGGCAGCATCGGCCTTTTCCGCTCGCGCGACGACATTCTCGTCGAGGGCCAATTCGCCCTGGCAGCCTATCACGGCCTGCAAAGACGCCATCAATGGTCGGTGCTGGGACCTTTGCGCGGTTCGGTCGCGATTCTCGCCGACATGATTTCGCCAGCGAAGGGACCGGCGCTCAAGCTGCATGGTGGATAGGGCGCAGCGCCCGCGCTCAGTCCTTCATACCATTATTGCCTCATTCTTGAGCCGCGGCGCGCGCAATGTGCATCTCGATCGCGCAATGATTTAAAGCAATGAGTCGGACGAATGGATGGATTAAACGATTAAATTGGGGTTCTACTGTTTTAAACCGATTAATTTACTGTTTTCGCTAAGCTTTTTGCTCGTCCACCTGTTGCCCTCTCTTGGAGGCTGGTTTATCTGCACTTTTATGACAGCGGCCGAACGCAGCGGGAGGCCCAGATCGTGAGGAGCTTGACAGTGGACGAGATCGGCACGCGAAATCTTGAGAGCGGCATCGAGACGACCGGCCTTTCCGGCCTGTCTTCGGTCCGCTGGAATCTGAACGAGGCGGAGCTGGTCGAAACGGCGTTGCGTCGGGGCGAGGGACGACTGACGGCCCATGGCGCTTTGGTCGTCACCACCGGCAAGCATACCGGCCGCTCGGCAAAGGATAAGTTCGTTGTTCGCGACGAAGCGACAGAAAATGTCGTCTGGTGGGACAACAACAAGGCGATGAGCCCCGAGTCCTTCGCCACGCTTTATGACGATTTCCGCGAGGCAGCGCGGGGCCGCGACCTCTTCGTTCAGGATCTCATCGGCGGCGCCGATCCGGCCAACGCCATCAAGGTCCGCGTCGTTACCGAATTCGCCTGGCATGCGCTCTTCATCCGCAACCTCCTCATCCGTCCTTCGGACGAGGAACTGAAGACTTTCGTGCCGGAAATGACGATCATCGATCTGCCCTCCTTCAAGGCCGATCCCGAGCGTCATGGCTGCCGGACGGAGACCGTGATCGGCTGCGATCTCGAAAATCTCGTCGTCGTGATCGGCGGCACCTCCTATGCCGGTGAGATGAAGAAGAGCGTCTTCACCGCTCTCAACTACCGCCTGCCCAAGAGCGGCGTGATGCCGATGCACTGCTCGGCCAATGTGGGAGAGGACGGCCGCTCGGCGGTGTTCTTCGGCCTGTCGGGCACCGGCAAGACGACGCTTTCGGCCGATCCGAGCCGCACACTCATCGGCGATGACGAGCATGGCTGGGGTGAGAATGGCATCTTCAACTTCGAGGGTGGCTGCTACGCCAAGACGATCCGCCTCTCCGAGGAGGCCGAGCCAGAAATCTTCGGCACGACGCGCCGCTTCGGAACGGTCTTGGAGAATGTCGTTCTCGACAGCGCCCGCGTACCGAATTTCGACGATGGCTCGCTGACCGAGAACACGCGCGCGGCCTATCCGCTCCATTATATCCCGAACGCCTCGGCGAGCGGCCGCGACGGACATCCGCGCTCGATCATCATGCTGACGGCCGACGCCTTCGGCGTTCTGCCTCCGATCGCCAAGCTGACTCCGGCCGAGGCGATGTATCACTTCCTCTCCGGCTACACCGCCAAGGTCGCCGGCACGGAGAAGGGCGTGACAGAGCCCGAGGCGACCTTCTCGACCTGTTTCGGTGCGCCCTTCATGCCGCGCCATCCGTCGGAATACGGCAATCTCCTGCGCGATCTCATCGCGCGTCACGAGGTCGATTGCTGGCTGGTCAACACCGGCTGGACGGGCGGCGCCTATGGCACCGGCCAGCGCATGCCAATCAAGGTAACACGCCGCCTTCTCGCGGCCGCTCTCGACGGCTCGCTGAACCATGCCGAGTTCCGCACCGACGCCAATTTCGGCTTCGCCGTTCCCGTCAGTGTGGAGGGTGTCGAGAACGAAATTCTCGATCCGCGCTCGACCTGGGCCGACAAGGCGGCCTACGATTTCCAGGCGCGCAAGCTGGTCGGCATGTTCCAGGACAATTTCCATCGCTTCGAAGGAACGGTGGACGAGGACGTCATGGCTGCTTCGCCTGGCCTGCAACTGCCGCAAGCCGCTGAGTAGCCAGCCGCGCAAAGTTGCATGAGAGTTGGAGGAGTGGCCACGGCCGCTCCTCTTTTCGTTTGAGGCGAATAGAAGAGCCGTGATGCGGCTTGACGCCAACGCCTCGGACGGGCGAATTCGATCCATGCCCGAGCCCTTGCCCATCAATCATCGACTGACAATTCCCGATTACGAGCTGGCCGAGCAGTTCATCACGGCTGGCGGGCCTGGCGGGCAGAACGTCAACAAGGTCGCGAGCGCGGTACAGCTGCGTTTTTATGCTCAGCGCTCGGGGGTGCTCGGGCCGGAAGTCAAACAGCGGCTCTTGAAGATCGCCGGGCGGCGGGCGACAAAGGGCGGCGAGATCGTCATCGATGCCTCGCGCTATCGGACCCAGGAGCGCAATCGCGAGGATGCGCGTGAGCGTTTGCGCGATCTGATCGAGGAAGCGCTCAAACCACCGCCTCCGCCGCGCAAGAAGACGCGCCCCTCGCGTGGGGCGGTCGAACGGCGTATCAAGGCCAAGAAGGAGCGCGGCGCGACCAAGGCTATGCGGGGCCGGGTCGAGGACTGAGCAGCCCCGGCCCGCGTCTCGTCGAGAGCGAACTCATCGCTCGGACTTGGGCGCTGTATCTCTCGCGAGCGATCACAGGCTTGGCGGATATTGCCGGGCTCACTCAGCTGCCGTCAGGCCGAGTTCGCGGCTCACGGAAGCGGGGCGGAACGTTCCGTCGATGACGCCACCGCCCAAAACCTCTGCGCCGATCCCGTCATGGGAATAGAAGACGCAGGCCTGGCCCGGCGCGACGCCATGTTCCGGATCGACGAGTTCGACCAGCCATCCATCGTCTGCATCGGCGACGATCCTTGCGAGCGTTGGAGGGCGCGTGGAGCGAAGCTTCACATAGACGTCACGCTCCTCGCCGGCATAGGTCTGGGGTGTGTCGTCGGCCAGCCAATTGACCTGGCGAAGCTTCAGCCGTTCGGTCGCGAGGGCAGAGCGGGGGCCGACCAGAACCCGCCGGTTCGGCGCGTCGAGCTTGACCACATAAAGCGGCTCGCCGGCGGCAACGCCGATGCCGCGGCGCTGGCCGACGGTGAAATTGACGATGCCCTCATGCCGGCCGAGCGTGCGACCGTCCACATGGACGATGTCGCCCGGCTCGCCCGCCTCAGGCCGCAGCTTGCGGATAAGGTCGGAATAGCGGCCGCTCGGCACGAAGCAAATATCCTGGCTGTCGGGCTTGGCGGCGATCGCTAGTCCGTGCCGTGCCGCGATCGCGCGTGTCTCGTCCTTGGTCAGGCCGGCGAGCGGAAAACGCAAGAAATCCACTTGGCTCTGCGTCGTGCCATAAAGGAAGTAGCTCTGGTCGCGATCGAGATCGTGCGGGCGATGCAGGCTGCGGCCGCCGCCCGGCCGGGCCCGGCTCTCGATATAATGGCCCGTCGCCAGTGCATCGGCGCCTAGATCCATGGCGGTCTTCAGAAGGTCCCGGAACTTTACGGTCTGATTGCAGGACACGCAAGGGATCGGCGTCTCGCCGGCGAGATAGGCGTCGGCAAACGGGTCGATGACCGATTCGCGGAAATTCTCCTCATAATCGAGGACGTAATGGGGCATGCCGAGATGATCGGCCACACGGCGGGCATCGCGAATGTCCTGGCCCGCGCAACAGGCGCCGGCCCGAGCCGGCGTATCGCCCGAATCGTAAAGCTGCAGCGTGATGCCGACGACGTCGTATCCCTCTTCCTTGAGAATCGCGGCGGTGACCGAGGAATCGACGCCACCGGACATGGCGATGACGACCCGGGTGTCTTCCGGCGCCTTGGCGATGTCGAGGCTGTTGAGCGTAGCGTTCATGATGGACCGCGGAACCAGGTCGTTGGAAAGGATATCGCTCCCTATTTAGGCGCTTTGTGCGCCGCCCGCAAAAGGCGAGGGGGCGTGGCGGCGAGAAAGCCTGCGGGGCCGGGGGTACCGAGCGCGTGCCGTTAGCCCCGATTGTGGCGCGGCCAAGGCAAATCAGCGGGAAATCGTATCACTTATCGAAAGCTTACCTGGGGCTTGACGGTTTCTTAGGACCGGCTCGCTAGGGTCGAACTCGATTAGGTCGTGTGTAGCGTAGAGAGTCCAATGGCCGATCAGGTTAGACCAAGAGTCAAATACGTCATCGGGCCCGATGGGTCTCCGTTGACGCTGGCGGATCTTCCGCCAACCAATACGAGACGGTGGGTGATCCGTCGAAAGGCCGAGGTGGTCGCTGCCGTGCGTGGTGGCCTTCTCAGCCTGGAGGAAGCCTGCAGCAAATATACTCTGACGGTGGAGGAGTTTCTGTCCTGGCAGATCTCGATCGATCAGCATGGATTGGCGGGGCTTCGCACCACGCAGATCCAAGAATATCGCAAGCGCGATCTTCACTAGGCTTTTCTTCGAAGGGCCGATCCAGATGGACCAAACGAGAAGACCGGCCTTTTGGCCGGTCTTCTCGTTTTTCATTTGGGCCTTGAGAAGCGTCGCGCGTTCTCGCGCCACTCAGGCCTTGGCATAGGCATAAGGCCCGCCGCGCTTCAGCGCTTGGCGATAGGCCGGTCGGTCATGGATGCGCAGCAGAAAATCCCTGAGCCTTGGGCGATTATCGTAGCCGAGGCGCTCGCCCGCCGCTTCCACCGGAAAGCTCATCATCACATCCGCCACCGAAAATTCTGGGCCCGCGAACCAGCCGCTCTTGGCGAGCGCTCCTTCCCAATGATCGAGATGAAGCTTGATCTGAGGGCGCACCAGCATTTCGTCGACCTTGCTCATGGCCGCCGTCAGGACCGGTTTGGCAAAGAAGGGGGCGCGGTCGGGAATCATTCCAAGCACCAGCTTCAGGAAGAGCGGCGGCATGGCCGAGCCTTCCGCGTAGTGCAGAAAATGGCGCGCCTCCCAGTAATCCTCGCTGCCCTCAGGCGGGAGCATGCCGTGATCGGGTTTGAGCGAGAGGATATATTCGACGATGGCGCCGGTCTCAGCCACGGTTCGCTCGCCATCGGTCAAGATCGGTGACTTGCCGAGAGGGTGAATGGCCTTCAGCGCGTCCGGCGCCCGCATGTCGGCTTGGCGCTCGTAGCGCACCACCTCGTAGTCGAGGCCAAGCTCCTCCAAGAGCCACAGGACGCGCTGGGATCGCGAATTGTTGAGGTGATGAACCTTCAGCATGGGGCTCGCTCGTCTTTCTGCCAATTTCTTTCAAGGCAAATAGGTCGAGCGGTGGGAAATTCAGGCGTTCTTCGCAGGGCCAACCCGCTGCGTGGGCTTTGATACGGAGGCCAACTGAATCAGTCGAACACCGTATGAGATATGAAACAGGCCGGCCGGCGGGTTGCCGGTCGGCCTGACTGAACGAATGAAACGATCGAAGGCTTCTTCAGGCGGCGTTCTGGGCTTTGCCGTGGAGCATGGCCGCATAGATCGAGCCGGGGTCCTGAAGGGACCGGATCTCGGTCACGGTCTGCGGGTTGCGCAGCAGGCGCGCCACCTTGGACAGGGCCTTGAGATGATCGGCGCCCGAGCCCTCGGGCGCCAGCAGCATGAAGACCAGATCGACTGGCTGATCGTCCAGCGCATCGAAATCGACCGGCTTGCTCAGCCGGGCAAAGAGCCCGGTGATGCGATCGACGCCGGCGAGCTTGCCATGGGGAATGGCGATGCCGTTGCCGACGCCGGTCGAGCCAAGTTTCTCGCGCTGGAGGATCGTCTCCAGGATTTCCCGTTCAGGCCTGTCGACGATTGCCGCCGCCTTCGCCGCCATCTCCTGCAGCACTTGCCGCTTCGAGGTCGCCTTCAGCGCCGGCATGATCGCGTCAGGCTCGATCAGTGTCTGGAAATCCATTCAGAGAGCCTTCTCAAATTCCTCGCGCGCAAAGCTGCGCGCGGAACCTTGCCCGATCCTCAAGCCTCAGCGGAATACGTGCTTGGGTCGATCCAGCCGACATTGCCGTCGGGCCGGCGGAAGACAATGTTGATGTCGCCGGACTGGGCGTTGCGGAAAAGAACGATCGGACCGTCCTGACGGTCGAGTTCCATGACCGCGCCCGCCACGGACAAAGTGCCAACCTTGAGGGTTGTCTCGGCGATGATGGCTGGCGCGTAGTCCTCGGGAATCTCCTCGACCTCTTCCGGGATCGCTTCCATGACCTGATAGGCCAGCGCCTTGTGGCCTCCGCCATTGGCGTGATGGTCCTTCAGGCGGCGCTTGTAGCGGCGGAGGCGCTTTTCCAGCTTCTCGGCCGCTTCCATGAAGCTGGCTTCCGGATCGTGGGCCTGACCTTGGGCCTGAAAGACGACGCCCGTATCGAGATGAATGACGCAGTCGCAGGAGAAGCGCGAACCGTCCTTGGCCACAACCGAGGAGGCGGAAAAGTTGCCGTCGAAATATTTATCGACCGCCTCGTTCATCCGCTCTTCGATCCGCGTGCGGAACGCTTCGCCGACATCCATATGCTTGCCGGACACACGTACAGCCATCTCGTACTCCTTCTTGCCGCTTGGCCCGGAGCCAGTCAGTTCACGCGCTTTGCGCGATGAGCCGCCAGCTCCGGATCCGTCATGATGCCGTCATGCATATAGGGCCGCTCTGGCATGGTTTGGAGCACAAGGACGACCAACTTCGAGGCCGGCGCCTTCTAGGAACGCTGATCGATCCTGTCAACGCGCGTTCCCTGCCGAGGACAAGGGTTTCGCTCCGACGAGGCATCTTCGCCACGCGTCGATCCAAGCCTTTACGCCCAAATCGATAATCGGGTTTCTCGCGATCTGCGCTGTGTTCGAGCGCGCCTATCGCCGGCAAACGGCCTGACGCCTGCGCGCGCGCAAGCGATCTGGGCGACCGTGCTTGAATAAATTGGCTGGGCCGCGCACTGACAGCGCGGCGCGATCTTGTTGCTCGAGGCGGCGCGCCGGGCGATCGGAACATCGAATGTTTCGGTTTCGCCTGGCGCTTCAAACAGAGCTTTCGCGGACGGCACCACGGATCGTCGCGAGGCCCGTTCAGCGGCTCCATTACGAAGCCAGGCGACGGGCGTTCAATTCGCGTCGGCGCTGAATGGAAGAGGGGATGGAGAGCGCTTCGCGATATTTGGCGACGGTGCGGCGCGCCAGATCGATGCCTTCCTTCTTCAGGATCGCCGCTATGTCGTCGTCGGAGAGGACATGGCCAAGCGTCTCGGCATCGATCATTTGCTTAATGCGATGTTTGACGCTCTCGGCCGAATGGGCGTCGCCACCGCAGGTGGCCGCGATCGCCTGGGTGAAGAAGAATCGCATCTCGAACGTGCCGCGTGGGGTCGCCATGAATTTCATGGCGGTGACCCGGCTGACAGTCGATTCATGCATGCCGATCGCTTCAGCCACAGTGAGAAGTGTCATCGGCTTCATGCCGGTCACGCCCGAGGCCAGAAAACCGTCCTGGCGCTTCACGATTTCGGTAGCGACCTTCAGAATTGTCTTCGCCCGCTGTTCCAGCGCGCGCGCGAGCCACCCGGCCGATTGTTGGCATTCGCCCAAGAACGCCTTTTCCGCCCCGTCTGACGATCCGGTACCCACGCGGTTGAGATAGGTCTTGTCGATGAGGACGCGCGGAAGCGTTTCGGGATTGAGTTCGACCTGCCAGCCGCCATCCGGGTCTTCCGTAACGACGACATCCGGCACGATCGCCTCGCCGCCCTCGCCGTCGAAAGCGTGGCCGGGTTTGGGATCGAGCGCCCGGATCTCAGTCAGAATTTCGAGAAGCCCGCTTTCGTCCTCGCCCGTAAGGCGTCGAAGAGCCGCGAAATCGCGACGCGCGAGAAGGTCGAGATTGTCGATCACCGCGCCGATCACTGGGTCGTAGCGGTTCTGACGCTTCAGCTGGATGGCGAGACATTCCTTGAGGTCGCGGGCGAACAGACCCGCCGGGCTCGCCTCGGCCTGAATGCGGGCCAGCACCTCTTCGACGAAAGAGACCGCCACGCCCTGTTCCACGGCGATGCTCTCAATCGGCGTGCCGACATAGCCGGAGGCATCGAGCGAATCGGCGAGACTTTCGCCGACCGCTCGCTCAGGACCGAAGCGCGTCGCGTCTCTGGCCTCCTCAAGAGCGTGGGCAAAGAGCGAACTGCGATCGTCGGCAAAGTCCTCGACGGTAAAATCGCTGGTCGAGGTCAGGCCGCGCGGACGCTGCGAGGACGAACCAGCGCCCGAAAAGCCTGCGTGACCGTTAGAGGCTCCATTCGTCCCCCGACTCTGGTCGCTCGAGACGGTTGTGCCCGATTGGATCGAAAGGAGAGGATTACGCTCGGCTTCAGCCTCGAGAAAGGCCTTCAGCTCACTATGGCCGTATTGCAGAAGGCGAATCGACTGGAGCAGTTGCGGTGTCATCACCAGCGACTGGCTCTGACGCATCTGCAATTTTGCCGAAAGTGCCATGGACGCGGAGTCGCTCGCTGGAAGCTGGCCCGTCACCCTCCTCATCCAGCTGCAGACGGGCGAACCCTGTCTGCCGCCGGGCCGGCCCTGACGGGCGTCCAAGCCGGATGAGGCTATGAAAGCCCCCCGGCGCCAACCTGTCAATCTTATGACAGGCGCTGTCCACCAAGGTCGTTAAAAGCTGAAGCGATCGCCGAGATAAAGGCGCCGGACATCCGGGTTGTCGACGATCTCCTGGGGCGAGCCATGGGTAAGGACCGCACCCGCATGCATGATATAGGCCCGGTCGATCAGGCCAAGGGTCTCGCGCACATTGTGATCGGTGATGAGGACACCGATTCCCCGATGGGTCAGGTGGCGCACCAGAGCCTGGATGTCGGCTACGGCGATCGGATCGACGCCCGCAAAGGGTTCGTCGAGCAGCATGAAGGTCGGCTTTGACGCCAAAGCTCTGGCGATCTCGCAGCGCCGCCGCTCGCCGCCCGACAGAGACGTCGAAGGCTGCTTGCGCAGATGGTCGATGTGAAACTCTTCGAGAAGCGCGGTGAGCTCGCTCTCCCGTTTCTTCTTGTCGGGCTCCGTCACCTCGAGCACGGCGCGGATGTTGTCTTCCACCGACAGGCCGCGAAAGATCGAGGCTTCCTGGGGAAGATAGCCGATGCCGAGCCGGGCCCGCCGATACATGGGCACGCGCGTGACGTCATGGCCGTCGAGAACGATGATGCCGTCGTCGACGGGCACGAGGCCGGTGATCATGTAGAAGCAGGTCGTCTTGCCGGCACCATTGGGGCCGAGGAGACCGACGGCCTCGCCGCGCCGAACGGCCAAGCCGACGCCGTCGACGACCCGGCGTCCGCGATAGGTCTTGGTCAGCCCTGCGGCGGCCAGAATGCCCTCGCTGCGCGGCAGGTCGGCGGACGCGCCTATGCCAGAGCGTTCTGTGTCGCCGGTGGAACGAGCCTTCGATGCGCCGTCCTGGCCATGCCGGTCCCCGGTTCCTGTCATGCCTCGTGTTTGTGCATCCAATGCGTCGTCCACCGGTCTCAGTTACCCTGCTGGCCGGGCGTCAGCATCATGCGGACCCGGCTGTTGCAGGCATCGAGACGGGCGACGCCGGTGTCCATCTTGATGGTGAGCTTGCACCCTTCCGCGACATTGTCGCCCTTGGAAAGGACCACGTCGCCGGACATCACCACCTGCTGGGTCGCCATGTCGAAGGTCGCCTCATTGGCGGTCGCGACCTGATCGGCCGAGCGCACATAGACCTTGCCGGAAGCTTCGAGCCGCTTGATGGAACTCGAACTGCCGGGCAGGGCCGAGCCGGTGGAGGCCGGCTGCGCGCCGCCCGCGGCATTCGCGCCGTTGCGATCGTAATGGACGACGAGCTTGCTGGTCCTCAATTCCGTCGGCCCTTGGGCGACGGACACATTGCCGGAGAAGGTGGCGATGGCCGACTGATCGTCGACGTCGAGGCTGTTCGATTCGATCGAGATCGGCTGGTCGCCCTTGAGCTCCAGGCCGGTGAAGCTCTGACCGAGGCCGGAGTCCTGGGCAAGGGCCGGGGCGGCAGCAACCGTGGTCGCCATCAGCAACGCGGCGAGGCAGGCATGGGACAAGACGCGCATGGCGAGGTCACTCTCTCGATAGGATGGTGTTGGCCGAGGCGGGGCGAAGCTCGAGCGCAGCTTCGCGCTTGGCGCTTGGCGCCGATGAATCGGGCGATGAATTCGGTTTGAGCGACATGGTCACGCCGCCGGAAAAGCGGATGCGCTTGCCGTTGTCGCTGACGGTGAGGGCATTGGCCCGAATGCTCTGCTCGCCGTTCTGGATCGTCACCGGCTGCTGGCTGACGAGGACGCCCTCGGCAAGATCGATCTGGGCCTGTCGCATGTCCACTTTCAGGCCGTCATTGGTCTTGATGGACAGGCCGCCATCGAGACCGAGGGTCTGGGCGTTTGGCTCGTAATGGCCGGAGGCGGCCGTGATATGGGCGGTCGTCGTGTCGCTGACGGAGACCTTGGCGTCAATCGCTTCGAGGTCGATGGCCCCGCCGTTCAGGGCCTGCATGGCCCGCTCGGCAACAAGTTCGTAAGGGCGGTCATTGGCATCAACGCCCGACATGCGCGGGTCTTCCATGACCACGCGCCCATTGTCGATGGTGAGCCCCTCGATCGCGACATTTTCAGGGATGGCGCGCGCGACCCAGGTCGCGCCGATGCCGCCGAGAATGATGAGGACGCCGATCGTCGGCAAAATCACCTTCAGTCGCCGGACCGTGCGCGAGCGCTTTTCGGCCAGGGCAAAAGCCCCATCGGATCGTGGACGTGCGAAAGCGCCGTCGACCGGCTCCACACCGTTCGGCGCGTTAGAGCGCGTTTCGCCCCTCGTCCCTTCTGTCTCGCCTCGCGTCAAACTCTCCGTCTCCAAGGGGCCGTCCGCACCGCAGCAATGTCGGGTCTGCAACGACGGTCTTCAATGCCCGCTCATTGCGGGGATTTCTTGACGACGCGCCGATGGCGGGTCCATCTGTCGCTATAGTGTCAGGCTTTCCCGAGACTTCCCATGCTTGGCCTGTCGGTGTAGGTCCAAAGAATTGACCCGCATTGTTGCGGTTCACGTCTTTTAGACCGGATCCGTGCCGAGCCGCCGAGACATTGCCAATGAGAAGGTAGAGACCTCCTCAAAGGGCTGGATCGACGGTTTCCGCGGCGCATAGAGAGACGCTCATGGCCAGCGCCGACGACGTTATCGACCGCAGAGCGCTCCGGCGCAAGGTCACTTTTTGGCGGGTCGTCGCGGTCGTCATCGCTCTCTTAGGGATCGGGGCCCTCGTCGCGACCGCTATCGAGGCGCCGAGCGGGGGCGATCAGATCGCCCGCGTTTCGGTCGAAGGCGTCATCACCCAGGATCGGGACTTTCTCGAACTCCTGGATCGGCTGAAGGACGAGACGAGCGTCAAGGCCGTGATCGTGCGGATCAATTCGCCTGGCGGGACGACGGTCGGCGGCGAGACGATCTATGAAGCGCTCAGGCAAATCGCCGAGGTCAAACCGGTCGCAGCCGAAGTCGGGACACTCGCCGCGTCCGCCGGCTACATGGTCGCGGCCGGCACCGATTATATCGTCGCCCATCGCACCTCGATCGTCGGCTCCATCGGCGTCCTGTTTCAATATGTGGACGCCTCGAAACTTCTCGATACGGTCGGCGTCGATGTCAACGCGATCAAGTCCTCGCCGATCAAGGCAGAGCCTTCACCCTTCGGACCGCCGCCGCCTGAGGCGACCGCGATGGTCGAGCGGCTGATTATGGATACCTTCGTCTGGTTCCGCGATCTCGTGGCCGAGCGGCGCAATCTGTCCCCAAGCGAATTGGCCGCCGTCGCGGATGCCTCGGTCTTCTCCGGCCATCAGGGGCTGGAGAGAAAGCTCATTGACGCGATCGGCGGCGAGGACGAGCTGCGGCGCTGGCTGGAAGAGGAACGCGGCGTCTCGGCCGGGCTGGAGATCGTCGACCGGAAACCCGATGAGGAGGCCTTGCCGTTCTCCCTCGCGGCATCCGCCAGCGCTGTCCTTTTGGAAACGCTGGGCCTTTTCGGCTGGATCTTACCCAACGATATCAAGGCGATTCACCTTGACGGTCTGGTATCCCTCTGGCAGCCTCCGCGGTGACGCTCTGAGAGGAGGCTTCCGCCTTTCCGCAAGAGAATGTCCGACAGCAATGTCATTCTATGAAGAGATCGAGGCGGGAGCGGGTCGGAAAAGCGCAAGGTAACGATGAGTGGCCGGTTTTTACGCGCCTGACTCATCGCCAAGATGATCGAGATCGTAAGCGACACCGAAGCGGGCGCCTGAATGTCCCGGCAGCGATAAAAGCCTGTATTGCCTAGTATCGGCCGCTCACATCGGATAATGTGGCTTGGGCGGCTGGGCAGAGTTGCTAGCATGATTGCGGCGTGTCAGCGCCGGGGGGCGGAGACGCTGATTGAATAGGGGGCATGACCATCGCGCGGCGCCGAGGGGAACTTGGCGTAGGCACAAGCGGTGGAAGAAGGGGTGGTCCGGACGCTTGCCGCAATCCGGGCCGATTGAGCGGGAAGGCGACGAGTCTTGATCAAGTCCGAACTGGTGCAGACAATTGCGAACCGAAATCCGCATCTCTATCAGCGAGATGTGGAATTGATCGTCAATGCGATCTTTGACGAAATCACAGAAGCGCTGTGCGAATCGAACCGTGTCGAATTGCGCGGTTTCGGCGCGTTCTCGGTAAAGAATCGCCCGCCTCGCACCGGCCGCAATCCACGTACCGGCGAAGCCGTGGAGGTCTCGGAGAAGTGGGTACCCTTCTTCAAACCCGGCAAGGAATTGCGCGAGCGACTGAACGACGAGGATTGAGCCGCGCCGCGACACGCTGCTCTGGACTGTCGGCAAGGCGCGATAATGACCGAACCCAAGGTTCGCGAGAGGTCTTAGCTTCCGAGCCATAGCGTATGGTGAGGCTCGAGGCGCCAACGTTCCATGCGAGTGTGACAGGGCAGGCGATAGCGCGGGGTGCCTATCGCCAGTTTCACGGCAATTGACGGGCGAAGATCGATGTCCATCTTTCCAATCATGGGCGGGATGGCATAGGTTCACCGCCGTATCGATCAGTTCAAGCGACGGACCTTCTCATGATCTCGCGTATCGTTTCCTTCATCATCCTCGTTCCGCTCGCCATTCTTCTGGTCGTCTTTCTCGTCTCCAATCGAGGTCCGGTCGAGTTGTCGCTCGATCCCTTCGGCACGATGCCGCAGCTGACCTATTCGATGCCGCTGGCTTTGATGCTGATCGCCTCGGTGATTCTCGGCGTCATTCTCGGCGGTTTCGGCACCTATATTTCGCAGTCGAGCCATCGTCGGGAATCCTGGCAGCGCAAGTATGAGATCGAGCGGCTTCAGCGTGAGAATGCCGAGCAGGCGGCCGCGCTCAAGCGGCTGCGCGAAGAGCGCGTGCAAGCGGCCCATTCCGCTCCAGCCTCCGGCCCGGCTTTGCCGGCGCCCGGCGCTTCCGGCGCCAAGGCGATCGCCGGCCCCCGCGCGGCCTGATATCGCGGGGCGACGCGCAACCCGGGCTCTATGGGTCCAAAATCGAAGGGTGTTTGGGCCGCCATAGGGGCGGCCATCTTCCGATGATTGGCGGTGCTCGCAATTGACCGTTCGTAGCGCTTTTCGATTGACTTGAACAAATCGTGAACATATGTGTTCACAGGTCATGGCGAATCTCATCTCCAACCTCGCTGCCCGGCGAATCTTCCTCTCCCGCCAAGGCCTTTCCGCCCATCCCGGCCGGGCGCTCGATCGCGACGGGCTCCATCAGCTCATTCATGATCTCGGCTTCGTGCAGGTAGACAGTATCGCGACGGTTGTCCGCGCCCATGAGCAGATCGTCTTTTCGCGCAATCAGACCTTCGACCGCGAAGACTTACGCAAGCTGATCGAGGAGGATCGGCGGCTTTTTGAGCATTGGACCCATGATGCCTCGATCTTGCCGGTCGAATTCTTTCCCTATTGGAAGCACCGTTTCGTCCGCAAGGAGACCTCGATGCGCCAGCGTTGGGCGAAATGGCAGGGCGAGGGCTTCGATAGCGCGTTCGAGGAGACGATGGCGCGCATTCGCGACCGCGGCGAGTTGCTCGCCCGCGAGGTCAAGGCGCAGGATCACAAGTCCGGCGGCTGGTGGGAATGGCACCCGTCCAAGACCGCGCTGGAATTCTACTGGCACACCGGCAAGCTCGCGATTTCAAGGCGCGAGAATTTCCAAAAGGTCTATGATCTGACGGAGCGCGTGATCCCGGCCCATGCGCGCGAGCCCGAGGTGAGCCACGAGGCCTTTGTCGATTGGGCCTGCCGCGCGGCGCTGACACGGCTCGGCTTTGCGACCCATGGCGAGATCGCCGCCTTCTTCGCCCTCGTCTCGCCGCAAGAGGCCAAGAGCTGGGTGGCGCTGCATCGCGACGAACTGGAGCCGGTCGACATCGCCCCCATCGATGGCGGCAAACCGCGCGCCGCCTACGCCTTCAGGGGACTTTCCGCCAATCCCGAGGACTGGCCCGCGCCGCCGTCGCGCCTGCGTGTGCTCAGCCCCTTCGACCCGCTGCTCCGTGACCGCGACCGCGCCGAACGACTTTTCGGCTTCCGCTACCGCATCGAGATCTTCGTGCCCGAGGCCAAGCGCGAATATGGCTATTATGTCTTCCCGCTCCTCGAAGGCGACCGCCTGATCGGCCGTATCGACATGAAGGCGGACCGCAGGACGGGCGCGCTCAATATCCGCAGGCTCTGGTGGGAGAGGGGCGTGCGCGCCTCGTCGGGGCGCATGGACAAGCTGATGGCTGAGCTTGCCCGCATCGCCCGCTTTGCCGGCGTGGAAAAGGTGGTGTTGGCTGAAGATTGGCTAGCCCCGTAAGGGCGTTCTTTTCTTGCCTTCCGGAAATGCGGCGCGACGCGCCGGGTGAGAGGACCCCCGTCATCAACGAAAGGATCCCTTATCTGTCCCTTGGACACCCTCTCCGGGCGGCGAGAGAAAAGCGGCGCGTCTCAACTCTTTCGGCGAAGGCTGCGACGTCCAGCGGACCCATCCCGATTTCTCGGCCCCCTTGTTTCTCGGCTGGAGGGATGGCGAAGGGCTCGGCGCGCTGATTCGCCGTTATCATCCATTGGCCCTCAAGACTGGGCTTCATGCCCGATCGCTTTGCGAGCGCCGGTCCCGACGACGCGATAAGCGCCGTATTCCCAAGAGAGAGGAGACAGCCCCGGCCTTTTTGTCTTTCGCCGGGGCCGTCTTTGTCTTGAGGATCACTCCGCCGGTTGAGCGTGCGGGTGCCCTTCGGCCGCGCCTTTCAGGCGCTGTTCAGCGGCCGGGTCGATGTCGAGACTCTCCTCGTCCATGCCGGCATTCGGATTCTCGAAGACCGCCATGTCGATCTGGTTCTCGGTCTTGGCGACAATCATGGTGACCACCGCATCGCCGGTGATGTTCACGGCTGTTCGGATCATATCCATCAGCCGGTCGACGCCGAGGATGAGGGCGATGCCTTCGATCGGCAGGCCGACCTGGGTCAGAACCATGGTCAGCATGACGAGGCCGACGCCCGGAACGCCTGCCGTCCCGATCGAGGCGAGGACCGCCATGGCGATCACCGTGAGATAGCCGCCGAGACCGAGATCGACGCCATAGACATTGGCGAGGAAGACCGTCGCGACACCCTGCATGATGGCGGTGCCGTCCATATTGATGGTGGCGCCGAAGGGCACAGTGAAGGAGGCGACGGAATTGTTGGCGCCCAGGCGCTCGGTGACGGCCCGCAGGGTGACCGGGATCGTGGCATTGGAAGAAGCGGTCGAGAAGGCGAAGATCTGCGCCGGCCGCATCTTCTGCATGAAGGTCCGTGGGCTGAGGCCCGACAGCAGCTTCAGGAGCAGCATCAAGGTCACGAAGAGATGCAGGAAGAGCGCCCCGGTGAGCGTCGCCACATAGGCGATGACGGGAATGAAGAGCTCGATACCCTGCTGGGTGAAGGTCTTGGCGATGAGTGCGAAGACACCGTAGGGCGCTGCGGCCATGACGATGCCGACGATCTTCATCATCAGCTCGTTCATATATTCGCAGGCCTCGACGAAGGGCTTCGAGCGTTCGCCGAGCATCAGGGCCGCGATGCCCACGATGATCACATAGAAGATGATCTGCAGCATTTCGCCCTGGGCAAAAGCGTTGATCGGATTGGTCGGGACGATATTGGCGAAGACCTCCCAGACGGTGGGAGCCTCCTTGGCCGTGATGCCGGAGGTGTCGACGCCGTCCATGGTGAATCCGGCGCCGGGCGCCACGACGATAGCGATCGTGATCGCGATGGCGATCGCGATGGCGGTCGTCATGATGTAGAGGGCGAAACTCTTGCCGCCGACGCGGCCGAGAACCTTGATGTCGCCGATGCCCGTCACGCCGCAGATCAGCGAGAAGACGACCAGCGGCACCACCAGCATCTTCAGCGCATTGACGAACATCGTGCCGATCATGCCGAGGAAGCCGGCGACGATCGTCTCATTGATGAAACTGTTGCCGACGGCGTTGCAGACCACGCCGACAATGACGCCGGCGATCATGCCGATCAGGATTTTCATCGTCAGGGACATGAGCGACCCCTATCCTTTGATAGTCGACGGCTTGGGCCACCCCTTAATAGACCCAGGCCATCGATCCGCAGGAAGCCGATGGCTTCCGGCAAGTGGAGCCCGGCGATCCCCAACCGCGCACGGGCAATTCGCGGTTTCAGATGATGACCAAAACCTTGCCGCCTATGTTTCGCCACGATCGCGAATGCGTCAAGCGTGTGCGTTGCCCGTTTTGTGGTCAGCACGACTTCGTGAAGCTTCGGGCGCGAAATGTCTCGTCTGTTGGCACCACTTGAAATTCGCCCATACGGCAGGAGGCCGCATCATTTTCGGCCGGATATTTTACCGATTACGGTCCGGTTGATAGCGGCGGATGTCCATCGGCGCTTCGACGGCCCTGGAGTTCGCGCGGTCGAGGGATTACGTCATAAGACCATGACCGATTACGACGAATCGAGACCCGCTCGAAAGCCGGGAGGCATTGCCGCCCGGGCGATGGCTGCACGCGGCGGTCCCACGAAGGCGCCGGACTATCTGACCGGCCTCAATCCCGAACAGCGGGCGGCGGTGGAGACGACGGAAGGCCCTGTGCTCGTGCTTGCCGGCGCGGGGACGGGAAAGACGCGCGTTCTGACGACGCGGATTGCTCATATTCTGGCGACGGGGCGGGCCTATCCCTCGCAGATCCTGGCGGTGACTTTCACCAACAAGGCGGCGCGCGAGATGAAGACGCGCATCGGCCTTCTCGTCGGCGGCGAGGTGGAGGGGATGCCCTGGCTCGGCACCTTCCACTCGATCGGCGTCAAGATCCTGCGCCGCCATGCCGAGCTTGCGGGTCTGAAGCCGAACTTTACCATTCTCGACACGGACGACCAGATCCGGCTGATCAAGCAGCTGATCCAGGCGGAGAATCTCGACGACAAGCGCTGGCCGGCGCGCACCTTCGCCAACATGCTCGATGGGTGGAAGAACAAGGGTCTTGCGCCGAAGGACATTGCCGAGGGCGACGCCCGCGCCTTCGCCAATGGCAAAGGCCGCGAGCTCTATGCTGCCTATCAGGAGCGGCTTAAGTCGCTCAATGCCTGCGATTTCGGCGATCTGTTGATGCATCCGATCGCGATCTTTCGCGGCCATCCGGATGTGCTTTTCGATTATCACCGCCGGTTCCGCTATATACTGGTGGACGAGTATCAGGATACCAATACGGCGCAATATATATGGCTGCGGCTTCTGGCGCAGCGCAGCGCAAGTTCGGGCAAGGCGGCGGGTGGGCCAAAGCCGCGCTCGGCAGTGCCCGCCGCCTCCTCTCCGGCGCGTGAAGGCGACAAGGCCTCGGAGGATATCCGGCCCTTTTCCGACGATGGCGAGATGCCGTTCGACGGCGATCGCTTCGAGCGGCCTTTCGCCGATGGCTATGACGATCCAGATGCCCATGACGGCATGTGGGACGAGCCGGCATCCGCCGAGATCGCGCCGTCGCCTGACCGGGAGACGTCGATAAGGGTTGCCGCGGACGAGCGGCATTCCGGCAATCGCCATGTGGACAAAGCCACTCAGGAGAGCCGACCGACCATCAATATCTGCTGCGTCGGCGACGACGACCAGTCGATCTATGGCTGGCGCGGCGCGGAGGTCGACAACATTCTGCGCTTCGAGAAAGATTTTCCGGGCGCGACCGTGATCCGGCTCGAACGCAATTATCGCTCCACCGGCCATATTCTGGGCGCCGCATCCCATCTCATCGCCCATAATGAGGACCGGCTCGGCAAAACGCTCTTCACCGACACGCCCGATCCGGAAGACCCGAAGGTCGAGGTCAATGCCGGCTGGGATTCGGAGGAGGAGGCACGGGCGATCGGCGAGGAGATCGAGAATCTCCAGCGGAACGGCCATAATCTCAACGACATGGCGATCCTGGTGCGCGCTTCTTTTCAAATGCGCACCTTCGAAGATCGCTTTGTCACCATGGGGCTGAACTACCGCGTCATTGGCGGCCCGCGCTTTTACGAGCGCATGGAGATCCGCGATGCGCTCGCCTATTTCCGCTGCGTCTGCCAGCCGGCAGACGATCTCGCCTTCGAGCGCATCGTCAATACGCCCAAACGCGGTCTTGGCGATGCGACGATCCGCCTTCTCCATGATTATGCCCGCCAGCGCGGCGTGCCGCTGATCGCGGCGGCCGGCGAGATCGTCGAGACCGAGGAGATGAAGCCCAAGCCGCGCAACACCCTGCGCCGGCTGGTCGCCGATTTCCGCCGGTGGTCCGAGCTTCTCGCCTCCACCAAACACACCGAGCTGGCCGAGCAGATCCTCGAGGAATCCGGCTATACGGAAATGTGGCAAGCCGACCGTTCGGCCGAGGCGCCGGGCCGGCTGGAAAATCTGAAGGAGCTCATTCGCTCCATGGAGGAATACGAGTCCCTTCCGTCCTTCCTCGAACATGTGGCCCTCGTCATGGACACCGAGCAGTCGGGCGAGCTCGACGCCGTGTCCATCATGACGCTCCATTCGGCCAAGGGGTTGGAATTCGAGACGGTGTTTCTGCCCGGCTGGGAAGAAGGGCTGTTTCCCCATCAGCGCGCCCTCGACGAGGGCGGCCGGTCTGGGCTCGAGGAAGAGAGGCGCCTTGCCTATGTCGGCATCACGCGCGGTAAGCGACGTGTGAAGATCTGGTTCGTCTCCAACCGGCGAATCCACGGCCTCTGGCAGTCCACAATTCCCTCCCGCTTTCTCGACGAATTGCCGGAAGCCCATGTGGAGGTGATGGAGGCCAACACCTCCTATGGCGGTTATGGCGCCGGAGGTTTCGGCGGCTATGGCGCTTCGCGTTGGGATGGCGGTGCGGCCTTCAACGAAGGCGCTTATCGCACGCCCGGCTGGCGACGCGCGCAAGCGGCTCAGGCCGGCTTTGCCGATGGCGGCCAAGGTGGGCGCGGCGATGGCTGGTCAGGCGGGCGCACGCGCGAACTGACCTATGAATCCGACCAAAGCCCCTCGACCGGCTTTGCCGGCCGAATGGGCGGCGCGGGCGAGGCGCACGGGCGAGCCGGGCGCGGCCACAACCAGCCGCCGCGCAAAGGTCTCGGCCTTTATTCCTCCGCCAAACGCGGCGGCCCGCGCGAGATCGAAGGCGAGTTGGTGGCAAAATCCGTCGCCGATCAGGAAAGCCGCTTTGCCGTGGGTGACCGGGTGCTTCATCTGAAATTCGGCAATGGCACCGTGTCCCATGTGGACGGCAACAAACTGACGGTGAATTTCGACAAGGCCGGACAAAAGCGGGTGCTGGAGAGTTTCGTTCAGGCGTGCTGATCAGACGAGGCTGGCCGAGCGATCGGCCTATCTCAACCCGCCCGCCAGCTTTTCAGCCTCCGGATGCCGCCTCAGGGCAAGCATGGCGAGAATGCCGATGGCGGGACCCGGCAGGAGAATGAGAAATGTCCATCGCCAGCTGCCGAGCGCTTCGGCGACAAGGGGCGTCACGGCGATGGCGACGACGGTCAGGGCAAAGCCGATGCCCATCTGGAGCGTCAGCGCCGTGCCCACATAGCGCGGGTCCGAGACCTCGGTGACGGCGGCCGAGAATTGGGCCGAATCGCCCACGACAAAGATGCCCCAGACGATGGCGACGAGAAGGAAAAGCCAGAAGGGCCCGTCGAAGGTGAAGCCGATCAGGGCGGCCGAAAGGCCTGAGACGACGAGCATCAGGATCGTCGTCGCGCAGCGTCCGATTCGGTCCGACAGGACCCCGCCGAGAAGACAACCGGCCGTTCCCGCGGCAACGACCGAGAAGGTGACGAGCGAAGCACCCGGTACGGTGGCGATCCCTTGATGCTCCATGGCCGCCGTCGAAAAGGCGAGGAACCAACCCCAGAAGGCATAAAGCTCCCACATGTGGCCGAAATAGCCCAGATTGGCGAGCATCAGCGGCTTGTTTTTGAGGACGGCGCCGAGCTGGCGAGGCGAGAAGACGGCTTTCGAGAAGGGATAGGGGCCGTCCTTAGCAATCGACAGGAAGACGAGGCCGGCGAATAGCGTCATGAGGGATGAGGCGATCACGACCGCGCGCCAGTCGATCCCGCTCGTAAGAGCGCGCACCAGATGGGGTGTCGCGGAGCCGAGGGTGAGGGCGCCGATGACTGCGCCGAGCGCGAAACCTCGGCCCCGCTTGAACCAGGTCGAGATGAATTTCATCACCGGCGGATAGACACCTGCCAAAGCAATGCCCGTCAGGATGCGGGCCGCGATCACCACGCTGGCATCGGGCGCAACGAGCAGCACCGCATTGGCGAGCGCGGCGAGCGTCGCGCTCAGCGCGACGAGCCGGGCGATCGGGACGAGATCGGGCAGGTTGACGAAGCTCGCCGTGACCGCGCCGAGGACGAAGCCGATCTGCACGCCATTGGTCAACCAAGCAGACTGGGCAGCGCTCAGGCCGTAAACGCGGGTGAGTTCGGGGATGATCGCGGTCGCCGAGAACCAGGTGGTGAGGGCAAAGACCACCGAGAGGCAGGTAAGGGCGAGGACACGCCAGCGATGCGGATCGGCCGGTTCCAGCCCTGCCTTCCCGCCCGCCGCGGGGGCCGATCCGTTACCGGTCCCGTTCAAAGATCCATGGCTCGTCGCCATCGCGCTTCCTCCGCACATCTTTTGTGCCGCCCGCTTTGTCGAAGCGCCTCTAGCGTGGGCGTGCGCTGGACGCGGTCGCAGCTTTTTATCGATGCCGAATCTAGCGCCGTTCCGTCAGAGGAAACTGCCACTTTGGCAGGCCTGCAGACACTCAAGCAGTCGGTAAAAGACGCGTTCCAAGCACGCGCCATGATCATGCCTTCAGTGCGCCTTTCATGCGGCGGCATCTGGGTGGCTAACAATTTTGGTCAGGAACGGCCGGCCCTAGCGCTCATTCCTTAGATGAACCGAGCGACGATTTGGCCCACGAGCAGAATTAGAAGCCGATAGGTCCAAATCAGCCTTTGCAAATCATAGAAGAATGACGAGGTTATCGACGATGAAAACGACATTTATCGCAACGCTTCTTGCTGGTACGATGATGGTTCCTGCCGCTATGGCGCAAGATACGCAGAACCGGACCAATGAGGCGGCAGGAAACCAATCCAATGAGATGCAGGGCGACGCCGATGTCGTCGTCGATCCCGATGCGCCGGCCGTTCGCGTCGACGTTCCCGAGCCTGATGTCACCGTCGACCAGGCCCAGCCCAATGTGACGGTGTCCCAGCCGCAGCCGGAAATCATCGTGCGCCAGCCGGCGCCGCGTGTGACGGTCGATATTCCGAAGCCGAACATCACTGTGCGCATGCCGGAGCCCAATGTCGATGTGAACCAGCAGGCGCCCCAGGTCAGCGTGAATCAGGGTGAGCCGCAGGTCTCGATTGGCGAAGAGTCGGATGCCGAGGTGCGTAAGCCCGGTGGCTCCGAGACTGCGGATGTGAACATTCAGCGGTCCAATCAGGCGGAAATCACCATGCAGAACGCCAATCAGCGGCCGAATATCCGCTATGAGCGTGAAGATGCGCAGGTGACGGTGAACCAGGAGCAGGGTGAGCCGAACATCACCTATGAGAATTCCGACGGTTCGCAGATGTCTGAGGATCAGCAGAACCAGATGCGCCAGGGCAATCAGCAGTCGTCGAATGCCCAGTCCAACCAGAATACGCAGTCCGGCCAGAATGCCATGGACCGCAGCGACGCCAACAATCCGCAGACGCAGGCAAATTCCAGCAGCGGTCAGGACCAGGAAGGCGCCAATGTCGCCGTCAACGAATCGGCGGCTCGCGAGATTGCGCTGACGGTCGACGAGCTCACTGAATACAATATTGTCGGTGAGAATGGAAACGTCCTTGGCGACATTCAGAACATCGTCAATGTCGACGACCAGCTCTATGCGGTCGTGGGGTCGGGCGGTTTCCTCGGCCTCGGTGAAAAGACGGTGGCGATCCCGCTCTCGGGCCTCATTGTTCGTGGCAACGATTTCGTCGCGCCGAATATCAGCGAATCGCAGGTCGAGGCGCTGCAGGAGTTCGACGTCTCGCAATATGAGACGCTTCCCGAGGATCGGCAGATCACCGTCGGCTCCGAGTAAGATCGGCTCGCCATGTCCCTAAAAAGGGATCGGCCTTCCAAATAACGAAAAAAGCCGCCGCGCTCCTTTGAGCGTGGCGGCTTTGTCACGCCCGGAATGTGGAGGTCGGTCAGGCGGCGGCCTCTTCAGGCTCGCGCAGCACATAGCCGCGGCCCCAGACCGTCTCGATGTAGTTCTTGCCGCCGGTGGCATTGGCGAGCTTCTTGCGCAGCTTGCAGATGAAGACGTCGATGATCTTCAATTCCGGCTCGTCCATGCCGCCATAGAGATGGTTGAGGAACATCTCCTTGGTGAGTGTCGTGCCCTTGCGAAGCGAGAGAAGCTCCAGCATCGCATATTCCTTGCCCGTCAGATGGACGCGCTGGCCGCCGACTTCGACGGTTTTGGCATCGAGATTGACGGTGAGGTCGCCCGTGTTGATCACCGACTGGGCATGGCCCTTGGAGCGTCGCACGATGGCGTGGATGCGGGCGACGAGCTCGTCCTTGTGGAAGGGCTTGGTCATATAGTCGTCGGCGCCGAAACCAAGGCCGCGAACCTTGTCCTCGATGCCGGCCATGCCGGACAGGATCAGGATCGGCGTTTTCACCTTGGACAGGCGAAGGGTGCGAAGCACCTCGTAGCCCGACATATCCGGCAGGTTCAGGTCCAGAAGGATCAGGTCGTAGTCGTAGAGCTTGCCGAGATCGACGCCCTCTTCGCCGAGATCCGTCGTATAGACGTTGAAGCTCTCTGATTTCAGCATCAGCTCGATGCTCTGCGCCACCGCACTGTCGTCTTCGATCAAAAGAACGCGCATCAGAAGGTCCTCTCAGCCGGCCGCGCCGTCGAAGGGCATCGGCAAAGCTCTGTTCTGTTCTGTCTCAGTTCGGCCACGAAGTTGGCACGAGATGGTTAACAAATGCTGTCGGCCCGTCATGGACCAGGCCGCAGGCATCGAAGGACGGGTCGGCTCGTCGTCCTCGGGTTGGATCGCCCGTTTCGTGGACCCCCGAGGAATGCCCTCGTTTCTCCATTTCCCGGTTTACCCAGCCTTAAATCCTCGTCCTTAGGATTAACCTTGCGCGTAAACAGACGGTTAAAGGCTTAGACAACGAGCCTTGTCCGAAGCCTTGGACGGCGATCGGACAATCCCAAAAAAGGGCCGTCAGGAGTATCGAGTTGAGAGGGTCTCTGAATGAAACGGGACAACCTGTTGCGGCTGGCGCGATTCAAGGTCAGTGAAAAGCGGCGCCAAGTGGAGCAGCTCGAGCTGATGATGGGCGAATTCGAGCGCATGGCGTCCGATCTCGACCTGCAGATCGAATCGGAGGAAAAGAAAAGCGGAATCACCGATCCGGAGCATTTCGCCTATTCGACCTTCGCGAAGGCTGCGCGGCTGCGCCGCGACAATCTGGCCCATTCGGCCAAGGATCTGCGGGTTCAGATCAACGCCGCGAAGATCGCACTCGAAGAGGCCGAGGCCGAATACGAGAATGCCGAGAAGCTGGAGCAGCGAGATTCGCAGCGCGACGAAGGCCCGGGCCAGCGCTCGCTAGCGGGCTGACACGAAGAGCTTTCGCTCGCGTCGTGGACGACTCAGGCGATCGCGGATTTTCGTGAGGCTCGAATAGAATGCGGGCCGTGATAGGGCGTCCGGCGCGGTCAGCCGGACGCCCTATCACGCATTGCGGCAAGCCGAGTCCTTTGGACGGCCTGCCGTGATGCGTGAGGATATTGATGAGGGAAGGCGAATGCCCGGTCTCTGACTATCGAGTCAGCTGATCAACGCCATTGCGCATGATCCGCTCCGAATTTCGTCGGACGAAAGAAGGCTTGAGGGGTGAACCGAGCCGCCGACGATCCTTCTCGTCAGAGCGGCCCCATCACCTTGCCGTTGAAGCCGAAAATTTTCCGCGCGCCCCGAATCGGGACGAGCGTCACTTCGCGCGTCTGTCCCGGCTCAAATCGCACGGCTGTTCCGGCCGCGATATCGAGCCGGAGGCCGCGAGCGGCCTCTCGGTCGAAGACGAGCGCCGGATTGGTCTCGGCGAAGTGATAGTGGCTTCCGACCTGAACCGGCCGGTCGCCACTATTGGCGACTTCCATGGAAATCGCCTGCGAACCGTCATTGAGAACGATGTCGCCGCTCTGAGTGATCACTTCGCCGGGAATCATAAGCGCGCTCCTCTGGAAGGAATGGCTGCGTCAGGCAGCGAGCATCAGAGCGCCGGTCGCGGCGGTTACAAGGCCGGCAAGACGCAGCGCGAATGGAGCGCCAATCTTCAATGCGCTCTGGCCGAGAAGATAGCCGGCGCCATGAAGAGCGGCGGTCGCTGCGAGGAAGCCGATGGCAAAACTCGTAACCGTCGCCGCGCCCATCTCGCTGCCATGGGCCGCGCCATGGAAGAAGGCAAAGCCGGCCACGATCGCCGAAGCGGCGGCGAGGGGAAGGCGCACGGCGGCTGCGATCAGAAGGCCGAAGACGACGAGCGAGGCGAGGATCATCGGCTCGACGAACGGCACTGAAAGACCATTGGTGGCCGCGACGAAGCCCGCCGCCATGATTGCGACAAAGGCGCACGGAACGACGATTCGGGCCTTTCCGCCGAGAGCGGCGGCCCAGACGCCGACAGCCGCCATTG
Organism: Fulvimarina manganoxydans; assembly: GCF_900176465.1. GTDB lineage: Bacteria > Pseudomonadota > Alphaproteobacteria > Rhizobiales > Rhizobiaceae > Fulvimarina > Fulvimarina manganoxydans. The sequence continues at coordinate 1,223 of NZ_FWXR01000032.1, read as the reverse complement.
CAAGAAGGTGATCCAGGCCGGAGACCGGATGGGTGAGCCCCGACAGCAGCGAGCCATGCGCCATCGGATCGACATGGGCAAAAGCCGGCACCGTGGCCGAGACGAGGATCGCTGCAGTCGCGAGCGTGCGTTTCATCATAAGGGGGTCCCTTGGATCTTGGTCGACTTGCGCCCCGATTTGGGTCGCGCGGTGGCAAATCTTTCACACTCCGACTGTGAAGCCAAGACGTAACTGCTCGCGAAATATTGGCTGCTCAAGAATGAGGCGCCGACCCCGTGAAAGGCACTGCTCCGTCATCCTCAAGCGAATGTGAAGCCCTGCAACGGCTCCTCAACCAAGCCCCGAGAAGAGCCTGATTCCGGCGATTGCGGCAACCTTTTGGCAGTGTGATGGTTCTTATCTTGGGTATGAACCGAACGAGACGGACGAACCCCTTCTTGAGGACGGGCTCGAACGGCGGTAAAATGACTTAGCGTCAGAAATAGGGCGACGCCGAATGATCGCCCGGTCTGGCACGGCAGGTTGGAGTTGAACGATGCTGAGATCTGTCATGATCGCGGCCGGTGTCATCGTGTATGCAATGCCGGTCGGGAATACCGAAACATTGACCACCCGTGTCGTCACGATCGACGGGGTAACGGGCCCGGCTTATTATTCCCCGATCGAGAATGGCTACCGTTTTGTGGGCGGTCGGACTCTCGCAGCCCGCGACGATGCCGATCTCGTCGTCTCCTCGGTCGAGACGAGGGCGCCGGGAGCGCTGCTGTCGCAGTAATAGAGCGGCCTCTTTCCCGCTCTGCGGTTTTCGGCAGGGTTGGTCGCGACAAAGGTCGCCGGTATTAGCGACTACGACCGCGGGCTGCAAGAATTGTAGAGCGCCGGGCGATAAATCGGGCTCCGTAGTGCACGACGCTAAGCCGAGCGCAGGCGGCGACACCAGAGCAAGACCCGATACCTTCGACGCTTCGTCATTCTCGGCCGCCGTGCCGAGAATCTAGGCCCGGCGCAGTTCAAAAGCAGTTCAGAATAAAATTCGTTCAATATTCCAGCAGCGTAAAACGCCGCACTGGATGCTCGGGACGGCGCCCTACGACATTCACACATCCCGCGAAGAGCCTTTATTCCACGGCTTTGCGACCGACAGTGGTCTTGACGATGACCTTGGCGACTTGTCTCAGCTGCCGGCAGCAAGCACCGACGACTTCTCCCCCTGGGGGAGAGC
>NZ_FWXR01000031.1 GCF_900176465.1 Fulvimarina manganoxydans | reverse complement strand
ACAGACCGCCGGCGGCGATCAGACAAGAGCAAAGCATGAACATCAGGCAAGCCGCTTAAGCCCAGAATCCTGTCTCAAATCCTTGCCCCGGTACAGTCGCAAGGCGATGGGCATCGTCGGCGGCAGCGTCAACGTCATCGGCTGGAGCCTGTCGAACAGCGTCCGGGCGCTGGGTGCGCTCGGCCGCAGGCCAGGCCATGGGGCAGGCTTCCGCCCGGCCAATGACGGCACCGATCGCGGCGCGCCGACCCTGAACCATGGCGTGAAGGCGGGCTGATCGATGACGCGCAAATCCCTTCGCACATACGTCCTCTTTTCGCTTCTGTCGGCCACAGCCATTCTCCCTCCGCTTCAGGGCGCTGGGGCACTAGAGATGCCGCCCGAGACGATGCCGCCCGACGAGTTGCCGATCGTGAAGGCTCTGCCGGGCGCCATGCGACCTCTCGCACCTCTGCGCCCGCTGCCCGCCAACCCGGAAGCCTTTTTCCTGCAAGGCGAGACCGCTCGTCTCGGTTTCGACGTCTTCGTCGCGGCTGGTGAGGCGCGGACCGGCGGCGTTTTGCAGCTCGGGCTCGACACCGATATTTCGGTGATGCCCGAGGCATCGTCCATGTCGGTTCTCCTCAACGGCGTGCCGGTCGATCGCTTCTCGATCGGCGGAAGCCGCAAGGCGCCTCGCCGCATCGCGCTTCTGCCAAGGGTTCTGCGCGGCGGCTGGAACCGGGTCGAGATCACGGTGGAGCAGCGCCACCGCGTCGACTGCTCGGTCGCCAGCACATACGAATTATGGACGCGGATCGACAATCGCGTTTCGGGTCTGCAATTTGCGGCCGAAGCCAGGCCAACACTCTCCAAATTGCCGCTGCTGCCGCTCGACGAAGAGGGCGTGTTCGTCGTCAGGATTTTAGGCGCGGCGCGTCAGCCGGAGATCGTGGAGACCATGTTGGCGACCGCCGCGCGCCTTGCCCGCGCGGCAAACGCGCCGTCGGCGCGTATCGAATTCGGCCCTCGGCCAGCCTCGTCGCAACAGCCCGGCAAGGAGAAGGCCGATCATCCGAAACCGGCCGGTCTCGACGTCTATTTCGCCAGTGCGGCCGAGCTCGCGGCGCTGGGCGGGGAGCATGACGATATCGATCCCAAGGCGGAAGAGCTTCAGTTTCCGAAAAGCGGCACGGCAACGCTCGTTGTCGATCCGCGCGACCACAAGAGGCTGGTGAGGCTCAGCGACACGCTCGAAGCGGCAGAGCGATCGGTGCGGGCCGCCTCCACGAAAGGCCGGGCTTTCGAAGCTCAGACCGCGACCTTCCGGGATCTTGGATTCTCGAGCCGCGACTTTTCCGGCCGCCTTTATCGTGGCGGCTTCCGTCTGGCTCTTCCGGCCGATGCGGTGATCTCCGATTACGCCTCCGCCGAGCTGACGCTCGATCTCGGCTATGCAGCGGGCCTTTCGGCCGACAGCGAATTTCGCGTTCTCGTCAATGGCAGGTCAGCCGCTATCCTGCCGCTCGGACGCAGCGACGGCGATGCGATGACCGCGAAATCGCTCAGCATCCCGCTGACCGCCTTCCGCCCCGGCGAGAACCACGTGGAGTTCGAGGCTGTGGTCTCGCGCCCTGCGGACAGGGAATGCGCGCCGGGTGTTCAGATAGAAGGCGATCCGCGTCTCCTGATTCTGGAAACCTCGACCATCCGGATCCCGCGCCTTGCGCGGATGGCCACGTTGCCCAATCTTGCCGCCTCCTTCTCCGGAAGAGGCATGGATGGTCGCACTTTGCATCCGGTGCGCCTCGCGGTGACGGGCTTCGACGACAATTCGCTTTCCGCCGCCGGCACCTTTTACACGCGCATCGCGCTTGAAAGGGCGGATTTGCCGCTTCCGAAAATCGTCGACGCCGACACGGTCATCACCGAGGGCGGAACGCTCCTTGCCGCCGCTGGCGACGTGCCCGAAGCCATGCGGGCCCATCTCAAGATCGATGATGCGACCCTGATCGAGCTTGCGGCCAATGCCGCTCGCCTTTCGGACTTGGCTTTGCTCATGTCGGGTCAGGACATCGACACGATGACGACCGGGGGCATCGGTTTCATATCGACAGCCGAAGCGCAGGCGCGTGACACGACACTCGAAAGCTGGCGGACAAGCTTCACCATCGAGGATGACCCCAACTGGCTTTGGGACGCGGTGGTGAGCGGCACGAAGGCGATCGCCTCGGTCGGCCTTGGCGGCGAAACAGCGCCGTTGCCGGTCGACGAGCATACCAGCCTCCTCATAAGTCAGTCTCCCGCCAAGGCAGGCCCCGGTGCCGTGACCCTCGTCACCGCGCCGAGCCCGTTGGATCTTGCCAGCGGAGTCGCTCATCTCGTCCAGCCGGCCCAGTGGTCGCAGCTGGAAGGCCGTGCCGCGCTCCTGAATGGCGACAGGATCGAGACGGTCCCCGGATATGTCAGCGCGATGCATGCGACCCAGCCCTTGGCCTTCGGGAATATGCGGCTCGTCATCGCCGCCTGGCTGTCGATGAACCCGGCGATCCATGCCGGCCTTCTCCTCCTGGCGGCCCTGGCCTTTGGCGGAGCGACGACGGTCGCGGTCAAGCGCGTCATCAAAGACGACGACGCCATTGTGACGCTCGGCAACGGGAGCAGAGGAGATGGTTGACCGCCGGTTTCTCCTGCGCCTTGCCGCTCTCTCGCTCGCCGTCGGCACTCTGACCGTCCCGGCAATGGTCGGTCCGGCTCTCGCGCGCGGCGTCGGCGATCCTGCAGACCGGGCCAGCTATGCGGCATGGCGCGAGCGGTTCGTCGGCCAAGGCGGGCGCGTGATCGACGACGCCAATGGCGGCGTCAGCCACAGCGAGGGTCAGGGATACGGCATGCTTCTCGCCGTCTTCCACGACGATCGCGCCGTCTTCGAAGAGCTCTGGCAATGGACGCGCAAGACCCTTTCCATTCGTTCCGATTCGCTTCTGGCCTGGCGCTATGATCCATCGGCCCGGCCCGCCGTGGCCGACACAAACAACGCGACGGATGGCGACCTCCTCGTCGCCTGGGCGCTCGCGGAGGCGTTCGGACGCTGGGGCGAGCCGGCGTTCGAGGAAGATGCATGCCGCATCGGAGCCGATATTCTTCGTCACACGGTCGTCGAGCATCAGGGTCGAGCGATCCTGCTTCCCGGTGCGGCCGGCTTCTCGGCGGCGGATCGGACCGACGGGCCGGTCGTCAATCTATCCTATTGGGTCTTCCCAGCCTTCGCGGCGCTAAACGAGGTGAAGCCGGATTCGCGGTGGCGTGCGCTCGCCGATAGCGGCTATGCGCTGATCGAGGCCTCACGCTTCGGCCCTGACGATCTGCCGAGTGACTGGATTTCGCTGGCTGCGGAAACCCCGCGACCTGCGGATGGGTTCAATCCCGTCTTCGGCTGGAACGCGCTACGCATTCCATTCCACCTTGCCTTCGCACCGCCCGAATGGCGCGGGAACCGCGGGCTTCTTGCGCCCTTCGTCTCCCTGTGGCCGCTCGGCGCTTCGCCGCGTCCCATCGCGGTCGGATCGCCGGCAACGCCGCTGCCGCCCGCTTTCGGGTCTTCCGGCTACGACGCCGTTCCGGCGCTGACGGCCTGTTCGGCCCACGCACAACCCTATCCCGACAGCCTGACGCGCTTTGCCGAGGAACCGTATTTCCCCGCGACCTTGCGTCTTCTGTCGCTTTGTGCCGCCAAGAGATGGTATCCCGAATGTCTCGTCTGATCCTTCGCGCCTCCTGTGCGCTCTTCGTTTGCGCCGGGGCCGTCTTCGCGTCGCCGGCCCTTGCCGAGACCAATCGACCGGCGCCGCTCGTCGACGAGAGCGCGCTTCGCTATTACGCCAACCACGATCAGCCGGAGCGTTTTCGGGCCGAGTTGAAGCGTTTACAGACACTCTATCCGAACTGGATCGCCCCCACGGATTTTTCCGACACAGCCGGCGATTCCGAGGCCGATCTATGGGCTCTGTTCGCCAAGGACGACCTCGAGGCTCTCGATCGTGAGATCGAGGCGCGCAAGGCGAGCACCGGCTATACGCCCTCGGACGATCTGACGGCCAAGCTGCGACTGAAGCATCTGCGTCGCCAGCTGATCGGCGCCTCGGACCGCAAGGCCTATGGGCAGGTGATCGAGATCGCATCCCGCGAGCCCGCACTCGGCGGATGCGCGGATCTCGACGTTTCCTGGCGGGTCGCGGAGGCCAAGGGCCGGACAACGACGGTGGCGGCGGCGATCGCCGATTACAGGACGCTGATCGATCGCTGCGCCAGCGTCGAAGAGCGTCGCGCGACCCTTCAGATCGCGCTCGCGGCCTTCGGTCACCAGGTGGCCGTCCTTCTGTCCGAACCCGCAATCGCGCAAGAGCGGACCGGCGCCTTCGACGCGATCGCGATCGACATGACCCGCGCTCAAATCGCCGCTGTCCTGGAAAACGACGCGCCGCTGCCGGACGAGGCCCGCCTGTCCCGTTTCGTCGAGACTTCGACGGCTTCGGGCAATGCCAGCGATCTCATTCTGATCGGCTGGCTTTTCCGTCATCGTCTTGACCATGCCGATGCGCTCGAGGCCTTCGATCTGGCCGCGCGACGCGCCGCAGAAACGCCCGATGCGCCGCAAAAGGCGCCTTGGCGGGCGGAAAGCGAACTCGGTGCGATCCTGTCCCTTGTCTCGCTGGAGCGGACCGAGGAGGCAGCCTCGCGCGCCAGCCAGGCACGGACCATGAGCGACCGGCTCGAAGGCCTCTATGTGGAGATCGAAGCGACCCGGTTCGAGGGCGATCCGCCGCCCCGCCGCCCCGACGCCGAGATCGCGGACTTTGCCGCTGCGACCGCACGCCAGCGCTCGGCGCGTGGGGCCGAAGTGCTCGGTTGGTACGCCCATGGCTTCAAGCAGATGACGACGGCGCGCCAGTGGTTCGAACAGTCGCTCGGCTATGGCGAGAGCGAGGGGGCCGCACGCGGGCTCATCCTCGCCGCCGCCGCATCCGGCGATCTGGCCGGCGCCAAGCGGTTGCGCGGCGAATGGGCCGAGCGATACGCCGCGCTGGCCGACCTCTCCTTGAACGAGACCCAAAAACCTGCGCGCGTCCAATCCGCGTCCCGGTCCGATCCCCTCATCGCCGCCTTCGAGGCGAAACGCTACGCGCGATGCGTCGAGATCGCGACGGCAGGCGGGGCCCTGAGCCCGGAGCGCTCGCTGATCCACGGCTGGTGCCTTCTGGAATTGAAGCGCCCGAGCGAAGCCCTGCAAGCCTTCGGCCAAGCGCTTTCGGGAGGGCCTGTGGTGCGGCGGGATGCCGAATATGGCCGCTCGCTGGCGCTCCTGGCCGCCGGCGATCTTCGAGGTGCGGGCGCGGTCGCCGATACGAGGCTGATGAGCGATGAGCGGCGGCGCGAGATCGGTCTTGCGATTCTCGCCGATCAGGCGATTGCCGCCTTCGACGCCAAGCACTATCGCGCTGTCCTGCAGATCCTCGACGAGCGCAGCCGCTTTGCGCCGGACAACCGTCGTCTCGCGCTTCTGCGCGGCTGGTCCTATTGGCATCTCAACCGCCGCAGCGAGGCCGAAGCCGTCTTCGAACGATCGGACCGAGCGCTCTCCACACGTGAAACCCGTGAGGCCCTCGCCGTCGTCCGGCAGAAGGGATTGTGATGATGCAGCGCTTTGGAAATCAGATGGTATCCCGCTTTTGGCCTCTGATAGGACTCGTCCTCGGCACTCTGGCTTCGAGCGGCTGCACCCGGTCGACCACCGCCTCCGACGTTCTGGCCTTCAGCGAACCGTCCTTGCGCGTGTCGACGAGCGAAAGCGTCGGCGAGAGGCGGCGTTGGGCCGAGCTGCCTTCAGGGGCAGGTCGAATTCTCGATGTGATCGAGACACGGCAGCCATCCATCGCGACCCAGCGCATCGTGCTTTCGGGCGAAGGCAGTTTTTCCGGGGAAAATCTGATCCGTCTTGAAACCGGGGGCCCAAAAGGCACCTCGCCGCGGCTTCTGCGCCCGCCGCGCCGCGAGGAGATCGTCGCCGAACTCACCGAAGCCGGCCTCGATCGCCCCGTCGTCATCGCCGACGAACCAAGCGCCAACGCCTATGGACCGTTCGGCTACGCCTTTCGAAAGGAAAGCGGCGGAAACTGCGTCTATGCCTGGCAGTGGCTCGACCTGCGCGAGGTCGAGGGGCTGTCGTCGGGATTCGGCATCCGCAAGCAGCCGATGAACATCCGAATCCGTCTCTGCCAAACGCGCTCTGTCAACGCGATCCTCGCGTCGATCCGCGATCTTCGTCTTCTCGGGAGCAACGGCACCACGGCCACCGCCTGGCGCCAGGGTGGCCCAGGCGGTGACGCGCTCACCATCGCCAATCGCGCAATGGGCGTGGCACGCGCAGACTATGCCGATCCCTTACCCGCAGAAGAAACCAAGCCGTCCGCGTCCTCGAGAGCGAAAGCACCGAGGGCCAGCCGTGTGAAACGGCCTGCCAGCACGGCATCGAAGCCGCAACGCACCGCTGAGACGGCAGTCGAAAGCGGGCCGCAAATCCCGACGCCATCCGATATGGAACAGGGGCGCTCAATCGACGCGTCCAGCCAGGCATCGGACGATCCAAAGCCTGTCGCCCAGACAAAGATAGAGACACCCGAACTGCCGGCGCGATCGTCGAACGAGATTCCCTTTATCCCCCTACCACCGGCTGGGACTTAAACAAGCATTGCGCCCATGAAAGCGAGCGCGGCAGAGCGGTCATGCGACCCAGTAAGCATTGAATAAAAGTCCGCGTCCGAACCCTCCCAAAAATCTCCAATCTCCCGGACACTATGACTGTCCCGCCCATCGACGCCACGTAATCCATTACGCGCTATGCTCATAAAGTGATACCGCCTTCCCCATCGCCTCGTATACTCGGGAGAACTATTTATTCTTACGAAGAAGGCAATGGTTGCAGAATGCAAAAGATCTTGGATTTATATATTATTGATATGATATTTTTATAATTCTGAACGTGAACTTATTATTATCAACTAATAACGCAAATTGTCTTCCCGACCTATTCTGCGTTCCGGAGGTTGCGCAATGATAGAGAAGCGTCGAGAGCAACGCCATCGTGTCCGGTTTCGTCAAGCCATCGTGACCACTTTGAACAAGCGCTACATCGAGGGCGCAGCGTTTCTTGACCTGTCCAAATCCGGCGCGCGCCTGCGCCGTTTTGTAGGAACAGCCGGCATTCCCGAGGATGTGGCAATATGCGACGTCTCGGAGCGGACCCTTTGCAACGCGAAAGTCGCCTGGATCACCGCGATCGAAATCGGGTTGCGGTTCAAAGGGACTCATAGTCGCGTGAGCGAGCCGGAAATGGCCGCACTGATCGCTGCCGATCTGGCTCCCAAGGAGACATCCGAGCCGAAGCCGAACGCGTCCGAGAAGCGGCGTTGGACCCGGCGCAAGACACGGATGCGGCCCGTCGTACTCTCCACATTCGACAGCCGCGATGTGCAGGATGGAATGATGCTCGATATTTCCGACGGCGGCGCACGCTTGCGGCTTTTCCGCAAATGCGACTTACCGCATTTTCTGATCCTATTTGATGAAGTCGAGAGAATAACGCGTCGCGTAAAGGTCGTTTGGATAAACAAGACCGAAATGGGCGTTAGCTATATTTCATGAGAGCTGTGCCTTTGAGAATGGACGTTCAAGCTTAACTTCTGAAGGAGACAGCGACAGAAAGGGGCTCGCGGCGGCGCCCCGTCCTCAGACGATGAGAATGAAAAGGTCCATAGCAGACTGAGGATGCGTGGATTGCTCCCAAAGGGCATTCCATTCTTTCAGCGACAGCCGCAAGCGCCACTCGATGTATTGATCGAACTCATAAACGATCGATTTCAAACGCGCTGAGAGGCAATTGTCCCGTCTGTGTCTGGCGCCCCGTTCGACGATCGTCGGGCTCTGACCGTGGATTAGACCCTCCGCTTCGATGCCGATCGCAGACAGCAGCATTGCCGTCTTATTCGAACGAGAGATCGGGCATAGTCTTTCGCGATCGACGATCACGATTAACCCATGATTTATAAGATGAAAATAAGCTGCCCTCCGAGAAAACCAAGGACAAACGGAATGGACACGAATTTCGATCGGCCTATCCGAATTGGTCTCGTCGACGACGATCCCATCTTCTCGGAACACACCACAAACATGCTCGATCTCCGTGTTGACATGACAGCCTTTCGCTTCGAAAGTTATTCGGAGATTGAAAAAGCTATCAAAACTGACGAATTGGACTGCATCGTTGTCGATTACAATCTTGGCGGAGATAACGGCCTCAATCTGCACCTCAATCTGTCGAGCCGATATGCAAAACTTCCGCCTCTGATCCTGATCTCCGGCGCGGGCGATGAAAAGACCGTCGTCAGAGCCTTTCGAAACGGATTTTCGGATTACGTTTCGAAACGGCAGTTCAATATCGACGAGCTTTGCGCGAGCGTCCGCCGCGTCGTGGCCAAGGCGCGCACGACCAGGGCCGAGGCTTTCAGCCCCGCACATCAGTCGGTCGATCGAGATAGCGACGACCATACAGGTCTTTACTCGTCATCCTTTCTCAGACGTCGCATTGACGAACTTCTGGCGGACCCTCGACGCCGTCCTTTCGCGATTATCGGCATCCGCATTTCGCGGATGAAAGAGATCCGCGCCGAGATCGGTCATGTCAGGAGCGAGCGGGTCCGTCACGAATTTGCCTGCGCTCTGAAGCGGGTCAGCGACACGCTCGATATCGCAGGGGGGTGGCAAGACGACGAATGGATGGTCCTGCTTGACGGCGTGCCCTCGAAGCTGAGAATCGATGAGACAGCGGCAAGGCTCAGTGAGGCTCTGGCGTTGCGGACAGAGGTCTCCGGTCTCGTCGTTGATCTGCATCCGGAGATCAGGGTCGCCGGATTTCCTGATGCCGCGAGCGATCTCGCATCGCTGATGGCGATCGCCTTTCCGAACAGCGATGGGGTTTCGAACCCGGAACGATCGAGCGTCAGCAACGGATCGAATTGGCTCGATCCGGACGCCGCATCGATCGAGAGCGCGTCCTCCTCCTGCGTATCCAGCTTCCAGGAGCGCCGTCGGGAGCGCCGAAGGCGGGTGATGAAGCGCGGTCAGATCATTCATGGAAACCATGATCTTTCCGTCATGTGCAATATCCGAGATCAGTCATCACGGGGCGCTCGCTTGCGGCTCGACAGTTGGATTGCCGCGCCCAAGACACTAGAGCTGCGCATTGTGGGCTCTGGCTTCAAGCAGCGGGCGGCCCTTCGCTGGCAGAAGGGGTTAGATGTCGGCATCGAATTCGAGGAGGAAATGCCGTGAGCGCTGTTGAGCCCAATGCCGCCTTCCAAGCGAAGATGACCAAGCTGAGGGACCGGTTTCGCGAGCGGGCGATCGACCAATATCATACCCTTCGAGAGTTGAGCCCGTCGCTGAACGCTGATCTTCAAAACATCGAGGCGGTTCGCGTGATCGCTCATTCGCTCGCCGGGTCCGCGGGCCTGTTCGGCTTTGAAGAGGTCGCCAGACAGGCCGCCAGTCTCGAAGACCGGATCGTCAACCGCGCCGGGCTTGAGACTGTCAGCCGATACACCGACGAGCTGTGTTCGCTTCTTCACACGAGCGTCGTCGAACACGCCTGAGGCCGGCCCGGCGCGCCATGCGCCACGTCAAGATCGCAGCTCTTGCTTCAGGTTTCGGCGCATGATGCAGGTGCAGTCAGAAGAGCCGGCCGATCGTTCGCCATTATATATTGCATGCGGGGTAGACTTATGGATGACTGCAACCTCATCACCAACTCGTCGGTCGATCAGATCCCGCCTCACGCGCCAGGTTCGGATCAGGCGCCCGCTCGCCCTGTCGTCTCTATCGTGACCGACGACCTCGATGATTTTGACGGTATATCGCACCTTCTCGAAGGCATTGGCTATACGCCAAGAGACGGTCGCCTGCAGGGGTTCGGCGAGACGGTCCTTGCAACACTCGTCAACGCTGATTGCGATCCCGATTTCAACCGAGCGCGACGCAAGGCCGAGTCGTCTCATGTGATGATGTATAACCTTCCGCATGCATTCGATCGGCGTTTGGCGGCCGCCCGCTCGGGCGTAGAGCTGGCCGTCTCGTCTGCAATCAATCCGGTTGAACTCAGCGCCTGGCTGATCGACTGCGAACGCAAGGCGGACGACAAGACGCATTTTTCAGTCATGATCGTCGACGACGACGAGATCGCGGCGGAAGTTTACGCCGAAGCCATGCGCGAGTTTGGCATGGTCTGCCGCGTCATTTCCGATGTCGACGACGTCATCGAGGCGATCGACGCCGCGCCACCCGACATTATCGTCATGGATATGCAGATGCCGAAAGCGACAGGCATTGAAGTGGCATCTGTCATCCGGCAGTCGCGCTCGACCTTGGCGACGCCCATCGTGTTTCTCTCGGCGGAACGCGATCTCGACGTTCAATTCAGTGCGCGCTCGATCGGCGGCGACGACTTCATCTCCAAACCGATCAACGCCTATAAGCTCGTCGAGCGCATTCGGATGCGCGCCACACGCGCGCTCGCGCTCCGACAAATGATGGAGTCCGATGGGCTCACGGGACTTCTCAATCATGCCCGATTCAAGGACCGCGTCGAGAAAGAGGTCGAACGATCTCGGCGGACCGGGTCACCGCTGGCGCTATGTCTGATCGATATTGATCATTTCAAATCCGTCAACGATACCTATGGGCACCAGCTTGGCGACCATGTCATCCAGGTTCTCGCCAGCACCCTCCGCAACAGTCTCAGACGTACCGACGTGATCGCCCGCTACGGGGGTGAGGAATTCGGCGTGCTTCTCCTCGACACTGATCTGGATCAGGCCAATCTCGTCATCGAACGAATTCGAGAGCGCTTTTCCACCTCGCCTATCCCTTACGAAAAGGGCGAACTCTCCGTCTCCTTCAGCGCCGGCGTGTCCAGTTGGGCAATGCCTCGCGACGCGGCGTCGCTCTTCAAGACGGCCGATGTCGCGCTCTATCAGGCCAAGCGAAACGGCCGCGATCGGGTGGTCACAGCTCCGACTGCATAACGGACGCATCGGTCCTGGTTCGGTTTATGCAGCACCGGGCGCCTTTCGGCGCCCGGTGTTTTTTCGTCTTTGCGGCGAAACGACCTCGAGAGCGACCTGACTTCACTGAAACGCGGACACCGCCGCGGCCAGAGAGCGAAATGCGATAAATTGAAATCGCAATTTCTCTATAAGTGTCTGTTTTTACGCATGATGCCGAAAAGTCATGCAACTTTTCGGCATCATGCTTTGGCCACTCCAGGCGTCAGGCCGCGCGTGACAGTCTTCGGGACATCGACATGATGGCCTCGACGATGTCTTGATCGGATGAGCGCGATTTGACCAATCTCACTTTGGAATGAACCGCCTCCACGCCCACCTCCTCCGACGATAGCAGCAATGTCGGAACGTCGAGACCTTCACGAGCCAATTCGGCAAGGAAATCCTCCGCGCGTCCATCGGGACAGGCGCTGTCGATAATGAGGACGTCGTATCTGCCAAGGCGAATCCTTTCGCGCGCTTCGCCAAAGGTTCTGGCACGTATCAATTCAACCTTGTCGCGCATCATGGCACCGATGATTTCGGCAAAGTCGTCATCGGCCTCGATATGGAGACCACGAGGCAACAGATCTGGCTCATCGGCTTCGTCCGCGCCGCGCTTCACGTCGTCCGGCAAGCCGCTCGCCGGGGTGTCGGTTAGCGGCAGATCGAACCAGAAGACAGCCCCGGCCTCGTCGCCGTTGTGATAACCGATCCGGCCGCCCGAACGCTCGATGATCGCCTTGCAGATACTCAGGCCAAGGCCCGAACCGCCTTTGGCGCGCGTCGAGGACGAATCGGCCTGACTGAACCGCGTGAAGATCTTCGCGCGAAACGCGTCCGGAACGCCGGGCCCCTCGTCGCTGACGCTGACGCGCACGCTCTCGGCTCGGCGCTCCAGGTGCAGCCGAACCGTGCTGCCCTTGGGCGAGAACTTCACCGCATTCGACAAAAGATTGGCGAGAACCTGATGAATTCGGCCGCCGTCGACATAAACGTCGAAATCCTCCCCGTCATCGCTGATGACCGCCTCGACCCCCGCTTTGTCGAAGAGCGGCCGGTTTGCGTCGACGGCCTCCTGGACGATGGTTTCAAGGTGGCATGGCGAGGGGTCCAACGTCATCTCGCCCGAAGCGATCTTCTCGATGTCGAGAATGTCGTTGATCAGCTCGATGAGCCGCTCGCAATTGTTTTGAGCGATCTGGAGAAGCCTCTCGATATTCGGGCTCAGACTGCCGCCTTGCGAACCGAAGATCAGACCGAGCGAGCCGCGGATCGAGGTCAGGGGTGTGCGCAGTTCGTGACTGACCGTCGCCACGAATTCGCTTTTCAACCGCTCGACCTGTTTGCGGTCATCAATGTCGAGGAACTGGAGGATGGCGTATTCGCCATCGGACAAGAGAGGTCCCCGGCGAACCAGCGACAGGCTGAACAGGCACCAGACCTCGTGTCCATCGCGATGGCGCACCCGCATCTCCGCCATATGCGGATGTGTCTGACCAGCGAAAAGACCTTCCACCAATCCGCACACGATCTCGCGGTCGTCAAAATGGATGATATCGCGAAGCGAAAATGCGTCGAGATCAGCCATGTCATATCCGACCAGTTCGCGGAACGATGAATTGACCTGCAGCCAGTCGGACTTGGCATCGATCAACGCCATTCCGACAGGCGCGTTCTCGATGGTCTGGCGGAAGCGTTCCCTGCTCTCGCGAAGCGCAGCCTCCGCCTCTTTCAGTTCGGTGATGTCGATCTCGATGCCGACCATTCTGAGCGCCCGGCCATCGCTGGCCCGCTCACTGATCGTCGCATCGGATCGCAGCCAGATCCAATGGCCGTCCACATGTCGGAAGCGAAATTCGCTCGTCGAACGGTCTGATCGGCCTTCGATGCAAGCGCGGTCATTTGCGAGGACGTGGGCGAGGTCATAAGGGTGGACCCGTGCCAGCCATTCGCCCTGAGCGTCGATCTCCGCATTCTCATCAAAACCACGCATCCGCTTCCATGTATGCGAGACATAGGATTTCTGGCTCGCAAGGTCTATGTCGTAGATCGCGATCTCAGCCCCTTCCATCGCAAGGCGCAGCCGCTCCTCGCTCACCGCGAGGGCTGCCTCAATCTGATGGGCGGCGGTGATGTCGCGAAGGATCAGGGTTGACCGATGGCGCCCCGTTTCCGTCGTCCAGTCGTTCTGTTGAAGATCGAGGACAACCTCCCGGCCGGACTGGGTTTGCGCACGCACCGTGGATCCGGATGTAACGCCTTCGATTCTGTCATCCGCCGTTCCAGCTTCCGGAGCGGCGGATAGAGGCAGATTCAATAGGGTGGTGACGCTGCGACCTGCCAAGTCGCTGGCCGCATATTCGAACAGCGAGCGGGCGGCTTCGTTCGCCGACAGAATGCATTGGTCCTCATCGAGAACAACCACGCCGACAACCGCCGTATCGATGACCGCGCGGTTCTCGCGCTCGCGCGCGGCGATCTCCTTCGTCTGCCGATTGACCTGCAAGCGAATCTCATCGCTGCGTCGCGCATTGGCGTAGAGAAGACTTCCGAGAAGCAGCGTAATGAGAAGGCCGCTGGCAAGGACAAGCACTGGCAGATGGTCCTGGACCGAGGCTTCGAAGGCCGGCGTGCTGCGCCAGACCAGTGTCCAGTTCCGTTGCATGATGTTCAGCGTTTTGCTTTGAATGAAATTGGCTGAGCCCGGTGTGCGCGCATCGGCCTCGCTGCTATCATAGATGAGCTGGTCATCTTCGGGCATCTCGCCGTCGAAGACGGCAAGGTCGATCATGCGACCTTGGCTTGACGTCAGATCGGACAAGAATTTCTTGCCGATGAACGGGGCGTACACCCAGCCTTGAAACGCCCGTCGGCGATCCTCGACCGTTTCGAGCGGCGCACCCCAGGCATACCACGATCTCAGAAGGAGGAAGCCGGGGCTTTTAGTATCGTCCTGGACGAGAAGAATGCGCCCGGTAATTGCTGGTTGTCCGGTGTCGCGCGCCTTCGTGGCAGCGATATATCTCTCCTTCTCAAATGCGATATCGAGGCCAACGGCTTGCCGGTTCGGCTCCACCGGCTCGATATATTTTATGATGAAAAGATCGTCGCTTTGGGTTTCCGGTTTGATCGTGAGCCCCTGCACACCATCGGCGGCAATCCTTTCGAGGAACGCATCGATCTCGGCACGCTTGATCGCGTCGATGAGACCGATTCCATTGATGCCCTCAAGATTGTCTTCGATCGATAAGGTTTCGACAAACCGGCTCCAGTCGTCGAGGGTCACCTCGTCTGAGGCCTGCAGGAGGGCCGCGCCGGCGTCCAGGCTGTTCGCATAGGTGTCGATGCGATGCTCCAAAGCATGCTCGCTGTCACCGACGAGGCGGGCAAAGGTTTCAGCCTGGCTCTTATAGGTGATCTCGCTCGTCAGCTTCCAGGCATAGAACGTCGCCATCAAAGGCAGAGCCAGAACGATGAGCGACACCATTGGGAGCTTTGCGATCGCCACACCCTTCCACTGTGGATTAAACGATCCCATCGGGGCAAGGCACGCAAGCGGCAGCACTAGAAGGACGCCCGCGACATCGCCGAGCCACCATGTCAGCCAGTTCTCGGCGACCTGCTGAGGCTGGACGAAGCCTGCAGCCAACAGGACGCCAACTCCGACCGAGGCGCTGATAAGGCACGGCAAGGGCGCCGACAGGGTGCCGATCAGGGCAATGTCCCGCCAGCCTTCGAGACGGACCGGATGCCCGAAACCGCGCGCGACGAGAACATAGGCCGCGATCGCCTGGAGAGACGATCCGGCCGCGATCCCGGCCGCGACGGCGAGCCCCACGCCGTCGATGCCGCCCGAACCGATGGCGCCGCCATTGATCGCGTTGACGAGGAATGACCCAAGGAGAACGCCCGGCCAAAGGGTCCATCCCCCATAAAGAAGGCCCGCCAGTGCAAGGCCCGAGGCGGGCCAGATCAGCGTCGCATATCCCGGCGGGACCGCGAGCTGCAATCCGATCCACCCCGACAGGCCATAGAGCACAGCGAGGAGCGCAATGCGCTCCGGATAGCTGAAGCGTGGTTTGAAAGATGGATATTGGTGAATCGGACGCATGATCTCATCTGATATTATCTCTCAAGATACGGCCATGCTAGCGGGTAAATCAGATCGATTGGTAAACTGAGTGGGCTGAAATTCCGACTTGGCCACAGCAACGCGGCTAAGAATATTTGCAGTCTGTTATCACGCGAGATATCCGAGGGGGCCGCGCTAAAACGAGAGCCCATTGTAACCATTTAAACACCTTCATCTCCTAACCTTTTCTTACATCTTCGAGAAGGTCATGAATGATGTCTCTCTGGCAAGCTCTGCTCGCAAATCTCGCCCTTGCGGCGCTTGTCATGCTCGCTCTCGACTATGCCCTCGGCTTAACGACCCGATGGAACGCGACACTCGGTTCCTGTGCGAAGGGTGGTCTCCTGGGGCTCGGAGCCATTGGCATGATGGTCGTGCTGCCGACCTTGGTCGGCGGTGCCCTTCTCGATCTGCGCTCGATCTTCGTCGCAGCTTCCAGCTTCGTTTTCGGACCATTGGCCGGCCTTGTCAGCACCGCGATTGCGGTCCTGGCACGTCTCGTGCTTGGGGGAGAAACGGCGAATGTCGGTGTCGGCAATATCGTGATGGCCGCTTTGGCCGGCATGGCGGCGCGACGGTTTTCGGCGGGGCAGATTGCGCCGCGATGGGCCCTTCTGATTTTCGCATTGGCTGTCACAGCAACCAACCTCGCCACCTATTTCCTCCTGCCTCTGAATATGGCCGTCGCACTCCTGGAGCGGACCGGCCCGGCCTATTTGTCGCTGAGCTTTCTCGGAGCCCTGTTCATCGGCTCGTCCATCCGAGCGATGGAGGGACGCCGGGCGCTGGAGACATCGAACATGATCTACCGCAAAATGGTCGAACAGCTTCCGGACGCCTTGAATTTCAAGGACGCTAAGGGACGTTTCGTTGTCGCCAATCCGGCGACGGCTCGGCTCGTGGGTGTTGAGGAGGTTAGCGACCTGATCGGAAAAACGGATTTCGATTTCCATCCGGAAGACCTTGCGCAACGCTACCGCGCCGATGAAGTGAGTCTGCTGGGAAGCCGAGAGGCGACGCGTCTGGAACAGCCTGCTCTGTTGGAGAATGGGAGACCAGGGTGGCTCGCCACGCTCAAAGCGCCGCTGATCGATGATCAGGGCAGGGTCGCAGGGCTGATAACCCACAATCGCGACATCACGGAAGAACGGGCGAATGCCGAGGTCAAGAACGAATTCCTGTCCGTGGTCAGCCATGAGCTTCGAACGCCGCTGACCTCGATCAAAGGCTCGCTCGGCCTCTTGAGCTCAGAGCGCTTTGGACCGATCGATCCGAAGGCAGCGAATCTTCTGCAGATCGCCCAGGTCAATTCGGACCGGCTTCTTCGCCTCGTCAACGACCTCCTCGATATGGAGACGATCGATCGCGGAAAGCTGAAGGTCGTCATTCAGCCGACGCGTCTCGAGGACGCTGTCCGTCAGGCGGTCGCCGAGGTCAAAGGCTATCTTGTCGAAAAAGGCGTCACGATCACCGTCGAGAACACTTGCAAAGGGGCGGTGGTCGCTGTCGACCCAGATCGTTTCCAGCAAGTGCTCGGCAATCTTCTGTCGAACGCAATGAAATTCTCACCGGCGCAATCCGTGGTGACGATTCGGCTCGCTGATTTGGATGGCACCGCCCGAATGTCCGTGGTCGATCATGGGCCTGGCATCCCAAAGGACTTCCAGTCCAGGCTTTTCAAGAAGTTCGAACAAGCCGCGTCTGGGCCAAAGCGCAAGTCCGGCGGAACGGGACTTGGTCTCAGCATCACGAAATCCATCGTGGAAGCCATGAACGGACGGATCACCTTCGAGACGGCCGATGGACAAGGCACGACCTTCCATGTCGACCTGCCCCTATACGATGCGCTCGCGGCAAAGCGTGGTCGAACTCAGGCGACTGCGGCTTGAAGCCAAGCGATCATCGTCCTCTTGTTCTCTGCGACAACCTTCGCTCTCGACCGGTGAAGCCGGCGCCCCGCGCATCGTTTCAGCGGCCCGACGCGTAGGTTTTTCAGGCCGCTCATAGGGTCCAAGGCGCTAGGATTCTTGGGAGGAAGACCCGCCTCGGTTGGAAGTGCCGGATCGGCACCCTCGAGGCGACGACGAATCGAGTCCGTAATTACCCCCCCCATTTCCCGCGTTCAGCGTTCAAGGTCCGACGGTCTGACGGTCTGACGGATGGTCTAAGGGTTTGCGCTGCTTCGAAGTCGAGCGGTATCTACGACGGTGCGGATGCCGGCCTCGCCTTCGGCAGCCCATAAGGCGCGATAGCCGTTGGTGACCTTGCGCTGGATGACGGCGGGCCGGAGCGCGCGTTCGCAAGCGTTGTTGGTCGCCTCGACTGCGTCGGGCCAGTCGGCAAAGGTCAGAAGCTGATCTCTGGCCCGGCGGAATTTGTGCTGGATGGCGCGGGCAAGATGAGCCAGGCGGGTCTGCTGGGCATCCGCATGGTGCTGCTGGGCCGAATAGCGATCCGAGCACCACACCTTCGGCCGATGCCCGTTCATCGTCTCGCGAATGGCGACCGCCCCGCGGGTCATGGCAGCCCGATGGACGACGGCCTCGGCCGAGCAAAATACCCATTGATAGGCGTTCGTGCCCTCGATCCTGACGCCGGTTTCATCGGAGGCCACGACCTTGGCTTGCCGCAGGGCCGAGATGGCGTCGTCGCGGCCCTGCGCGAGACGCGTTTGCGCCCGGCGCAGCATATTCATCAGTCCGCCCTGGCTGATCGAGAGCCTGAAGAGATCGGCAAAAACCCGCTGAAGTCGCTCGTAGGACAACGCCTGGAAGGTCTTAAGATAGGTCGCCACCGCATGCAGGCATGGCCCGAACGGCGTGCCCCTGGCCGCTTCCGGCATCGGCGCTGTCACCTTGGTCCCGCAGGACGGGCAGACCACCGACAGCCTCCGATGTCGCTCGATGATCGGATGGGCCTCGGCAAGATCGACCGTCTCGTGCTCGCTCGCAGTCTTGGCAGGCAAAGCCTGCGAAAGCGCGCCTCGACAACACGGACATTCGCCAGGCCGATGTTCAAAGAGACGATCGAAGCGATCGCTCATCAACCGCGCCTTGCCTTCGTGACTGGGCTTTGCACCGCCAAGCTTGGCCTTCTCGCGCCAGTCCTTGCGATCCGTTTAAGGCGGCTTCGATGATGTCCGCGACGTCTTCCCCGAACGCTGTAATCGCAGCGCCAGATCGATCAACTCGTCCTTCGAAAGCCGCTGCAAATCAGACCGCTCTATGCTGACATGGATTCAGCGAATTCAGCCGTCGGCAAGGGGGTGGGTAATTACTCGAGTCCTGTCCGATGATCGGAAGGCCGGACATTCAATAAGCAATACAAAATTTTATGAGGTATTGCTCACCCGCCGGAAAATCCTTTTTAAAAGAAGTGGGGTAATTTTCGAACCGCTTACCGGTGCTGATTGGCCCCGCTTGTCGTCCTCCAAACCTTGGAAGAGCGTCGAGCCCGATGGACGGTCGGCATCCGATCCGCCCCCTATCTCGGAGTTCAAACACATGAAGATCTTGTGCGTCGACGACGAGGACGACATCCGAGAAATCGCGAAAATGTCTCTCGAACTCGACCCGGATATCGAAGTGGCCACCGCCGCCTCCGGTCTGATCGCATTGGAAACCGCCCGCAGCTGGCATCCCGACCTGATCGTACTCGACTATATGATGCCGGACATGGACGGCCCGGAAACCTTTGCTCGGCTCCGTGCCGATCCAGCCACGAACGCGACACCGATCATCTTCATGACGGCCCGCGCCCAAGCCGTCGAGGTCGCCGCTCTGATTGAGCTCGGCGCAGCCACGGTCATTCCGAAGCCCTTCGACCCGTTGACGCTCGCCTCGACGGTTCGCGATTATCTCTAATCCAAGCGCGCCTCCAACACGACCGGGATCGGGCGCGCGACGTAACTCGGCTCACCCGCGTGGTCGAACCCAGAAATCTGAAGGCCGGTTTGAGGGCGTCCCGGTCGCTCCGGGTCCTTCCCCCTGTGAACGGTTGTCGCGGGAAGCGCTGAGCGCGGTCTGTGAGAGTTTTGCGCAAAATTTCGCATTTTTTCTTGGGATTTGGGGACTCGAACCAACCTGTTTTTCGGCGTCCGGGAGGACCCTAGAGGGGGTCTCTGCCAAAAGGTGCAAAAGGGGCTTTTGTCATAGGGGTTCCCAAAGCTGGAAGGTTTTTCGGTGATGCGCTTGTGACAAAAGTCCCTTTTGGTGAAACTGAATTCTTCAATGATTTCATCCAACTGACCCCTTTTGGTACTTTTGTCCACGCTTCCAGAATATGTGTTTCCTATCTCTCTCTCTTATATATATAAGGAGTGCTACCCTCGGGTGATGTCGAGAACAGAGATATTTACATCGATCGGAATCCGTGGACAAAAGTGACAAAAGGTCAGGAAGGGTATTCGAGAGAGGTCGGTCGCGAAGTCGAAATCGTGACATACAAAAAACCCCCGCTGAATTTCAGCGAGGGTCAATTTCAGTGATAACCGATCTCGTCGAGTAATCGCCAAAGCGCTTCGTTGACTGTGAAGCGCGTCGTCGGTCGACCTTTCGTCTTGACGTGATCCTCGTAAACGCCCCAGCGTCTCGACTGGAGATATTGCAGGGCCGCTTTGATATCGTCGGGCTCGATGCGGTGACTGATACCTTCGAGACCTCCAGCACGGCTCACTTCCCGAACAGTGAATTCCTTGATCCCTTTTGAGACGATCCACTGCGCTATCGATTTCGCCATCCCTGTCTCGGGCAGCTTCGTGCAATGCAGGTAGACGCGAATTTGCATCGGCTTCAGGTAGTCCTCGCGAAACCGGATCGCGCGCTTCACTGCATCGAGCGAGATGGTCTCAGGGGGATCGATCTCCATCGGGTCGGCCGCGAAGTCGAGATAGGCCAGCACGCCGGCTACACGGACGACATGACCATCGGCCTTGTCGTAGACGAGCTTGAGCCCGGTCTGCTCGAATTGCTCCTTGAAGCGATGCTCGCTGCGCCAGGAATGGAAATAGCGCCACGCCTCCTCACTGAAGAGCTTCTGGAACGGCTCGGGCTCGCTCTGGTCTCCCTTGTCCGGATGCATCACCGCAAGCTTCTCCAGCGCCTGCATCACGCGATCTGAGACCTTCGGGATGATCTCCTCCCGGTCGATCGGGATTTCGCCGTTCTTGAATTCCGGCCAGGAGGGCATGAAGCGCGTCTGGAAGCCGTCGCGAACGGTCTCGGAGAATTCCTTCAACGGCTCGGGCTGGATCGCGCCCAGAATGTTGAGATGCATGCGGACGGAGTGCTGCTCGTCCTCGTCGGACTTGCGGGCCGTCTGCTGCTCCATGGCGCCATAGGTCTTCAGGTAGCGAGGGCGATCGTTGCCTCCGCTATAGCGGCTCATGTTATTCAGGAAGTCCGTCTGCTGGTCGTCATACTTCAGGACGCCGTGACCGCCGTTCCGTCCCATGAGCTGCGTCAGGCCCTCCCAGGTGGTGTCCTCGACGGTAAACTGACGGGGGTATGGCTTCGGCGGTGCGATCGTATGGTTCGGCCGGGCCTGCTCCACATCTTCAGCGCCCTCGGCGATCCGATGCTTCCAGACCTTATAGGCTTTGTCCGCCTTTTCGGTCTCGAATTCCCACTGCTTGCGGCGCTCCATGAAAGGTCCGCGAAACTGCTTGATCAGCTTCCGGCCGGCTTTGACGAACGGGATCATACCGTGTGACTTCGCCGTGCCGGGATCGCCGATGCACTGGCACCAAAGAATGCTCGGCTCTTTCCAAGCGCTATGTGGGGAGAATTCGACCGATCCCGACATCAGCGACGCCGCCGTCACCAGGAGCGACATCATCGGGAAATCGACCGGCGAGCCCGTCGCCTTCGCGACCTCGCGGCATTCGTTCGCGAAGAGCTTCGGAAGGATGTCCAGCGGCGCGGGCGGGGCCACGGCATAGGCTTGATCCAGGATCGCCATGTCCGGGTCTGAGGATCGCTGGACACGGGATTTGACCTCAACGACCTTATCGTCGGCGTCGATCTCATCGAAGAGCGCGAGGACGGCTTCTCGTGACATCGGCCTCGGCGGCTCGCCCAGATTCTCCGGGATGTCCTCGAATTCGTCAGGCAGCTCCTCCCAGATCATCTCTCGCTCGGCCTCGTTGGAAGCCTCGATCACGGACCTCATCGTCCGTGGCCTGCCACGTCCGCGCAGCGTCTTGAATTGCTTACGCACGACCCGCTTGTCGTATTTATCGGGGCATCGCTTGGAGAAGCGGTCGAAGATCGCCAGGGCCTCGTCATCGCCGCGACCGAATTCGTGCTCCAGGGCCATCGCGACACCAATCCAGAGATCGCGATCGTCGGCATATGCGTCAGGCAGCGCCTCGATATAGCTTTCAGCCTGCTCATAGGTCAGACCGACCGCCTCCTGATCGTCCGCATCGTCTTCAGGCGCGAACACGAGGTCGACCAGTCGCTCGGCCGGCATCTTCGGCAAGCCATCCAGCTCGTCGATCGGATTCTCCCAGCGATAGCGCTGGCCGGAGTCAGGATGAACGGAAGGCGCCAGCACGACTTGTCGGCCGGTCCCCATCAGCGAGATTTCGAGATATGGGCGCTCTTTCCCGTCCACCCTGACCTTCTCGTCGCTGCGGTAGAGGGTCTTGCCGGGGAACGGCTCGTTGCAGGCGAAAAATATGTGGAAACTCAGCCCGTTCGATCCTGAGACCTGACGCGGGAAGTCCATAATCTTGTCGCCGAACATCGCCTTCAGGCGCTCGATCGCTTCCTTCTTCCATTTTTCCGTTCGGATATCGACATCGAGCACCATCAGGTAGCCGGTGGGAGTTTTCGACCACTTCCCCGTCCGCACGCCGATGTTGAACCATCGATTCCAGTTTTTCGATAGCTCGCTGTATTTCTGAGTCGGGACTTGAGCCCAGTCCTTCCAGACCGGTCGCTTCTCGTTATGAGCGAGCGGGATCAAGCTGAAGCCCAGAAGCGCGAGGCTCTGTTCTCTTTGAGCAAGATTGCCGCCTCAGCCGTCAATGAATGGGAAAAGGTCTTCGGGCTCCAGCCTCGAACCTTCGAGCTGGCAGAAGAATGGGATGCGCTTGGCCGGGAATCGGTTTCGATTGAACCAGCCGTAGATCGCCTGTTTCCGAATCCCAAGCTCCTCCGCGATCTTCATCACCCCCAGGCATTGAGGCTGCGTGTCGCTGCGGTGGTTCGGCAATTTGGCGTAGAGAAGCCGATAGAGCGGGCTATCCGAGCAGTCCTCCAACCAAAAGAGCGACTTCAACTTTATGCATAATGCATCCTTTCCTACTTCTGATACGCGAACAGGAATGCATAATGTCAATATTTTAGCGACATTCCCACAGGTGAGAAAGTTGAACCTGCCTTTGTCCCTAAAATGTTGACAAAACAGTGAACGTATAACATGTTGCATGTATGGGATTGGGTGAAGGCAAATGGCGCGAGTTGTCAGCGAATCCGGGCATCAGAAGATCATCGCGGCGGACTTTGCCAAGCGCCTTAACATCGCCGCCGACAGTTCTGATCGTTGCCCGCCGCTTCACCGCGGTCGTTATGAGTGGCTGATCGCTGAACTGAATAATCGCTACGATATCGGCATTACAAAGGAAACTGCCCGCAAGTGGTTCTCCGGCGAAGCGCGTCCGCGAGCGAACAAAGCCAGCCAAGTTGCCGAGGTTTTTCAGGTCGATTCTACGTGGCTGCTGCACGGAATCGGCCCGCATGATGACCCCGCGGACGAGAAGCAGGTCCAGGGTGGTGCGTCAGCGGCAGTCAATCTGCTTGCAGGAATGCTCATGGCGCTCGACGTGCCGACTGCTTTTCCCGGCACGGATGACCCACTGCGAGACTCGGTCAGCCTGTATGCCGTGATCGCGCGTCGTCAGGTCCGGCTCCATGCGACCTGGGGCGACACGAGCGTCAAGGGACGTGTGAAATTCATTATCCCGAACGAGCATGAGATCGTGAATGTCATCGGCGTCATCCCTGGTGACACTGAGCGATGCTTCCGGCTCTTCCACATCGTCCAGGATGCGATTTCGAAATATGGTCGCAAGCGCGGCGGCTACATTGAGATTTCGATGGTCTTGGACGATGCAGAAATGCAAGTTGAAGACATTCGAATTCCAGAGATCAAAGCTCTGAAAGCGATGCTCTGATACGTCCTGATACACTATGACAAACAAAGTCAGTTTCGGCGCTTAACATACAAACGACATACGTGACATTGCCGAAACTGACGAAAAACGTGCTATTTCAATGACATACGGCGATCAAGTGAGTCCTAGTGGGGTCGCCATGATTTCAGAGACTTACGGCAGCCCAGCGCGATAAGGTCCAACTTTTCAAAATGCTGGTTCCAACTTTTGTTCGCGAATAACCCTCTAACTGTCGCGGTGACGCTCGCAACTCACGAGATCGCGCCGAGCAAAATCCGGAAGCGAGCGCACCACGGCAGAGAAGACCTATTTCGTCGTTCAGGCGCTCAAAATGAAGAACAAGCGCCCGCTTCTATCTGGACGCCGCTTAAGCACGATCCCAAGCATCAGACATGGACGCTACGACCAATCCATGGGGATGCGGAGCTTAAACAGAATACGATGAAAGTTTTTCAGAAACGCGCGACCATAGTCGAGCAACCGACTTCCATTTAGGATCGCAGAATGGCCTCTCACTCGTTCATGAGATCTCGGAAGTTCTGGCTTGCAAGCGCGTCATTTGCGCTCGCAGGGGCTGTTTTTGCCTTGAATATCGAGCCGATGCGTTTCCGGTTGCCTTATCGCTATCTTGTCGAGAGCTTTGATATTCAACGGAGCGGTATGATCGATTTCACCATGTGTATGAAGGTTGGTTTGACGCCGAAGGAAGCCAATAACTTCGTCCTCGGCATGTTTGGGGCCGACCCCGTTCTTATTTCGCCTGGCGTCGACATGAACCACGCACACTGCGATGCGGCGTTCTGGCCAGATCGATTCAGCGCACCGCCGCTGGCATACGAGGTGCAGACGTCACCAGCGCCTCTTTCATATGTCTACGGTTCCGACGGTGCTGTTTATGAGGACGGCTACCTCTATTTCTGGTCAAACTCAGGTGGTGTGATCTGAAACAGAATTGTCAATTCTGTTTCAGATAGCGCTCCTTCTCGCCCCGAATGGCGTAGATAACGCAAGGATCGCGAACCGAGTATTGCTGGTGAACGGCTGAGCCAGCCTCGACCGAACGACGGCAATAAATGGTGCGGGCGCCAACATGGCAGGAAAGACCTATTCCGTCGTCCTGCCGTTCGAGAAGAGGGGCAAGCGCTTTCTCACGGTCCAGCCGGCCCAATGTCGATCAGAAGAAAATGCAATCGGGCGGGCTGAACGTGACGCCAAGCGGTTCGCTGGCGTTGTTGCCTTCAGCAAAACGCGGACGACGAGACCGGCGAAGTTCTCGACGAGTCCGCGATTCATGCACGTCAAGGTAAGTTTCTGGCGGACATAGCAGATGAATGATCTGCCACATACCCCAACGACACCTTCGGCTATCTCTGCGAGATGGCTAAAAGTTTGGAAGGTGGCGTTGAGCGTGTCGTCCTGATCATTCCTGCCAGCCTCTCGCAAAGCCGGCGACGCGCATTACGATCGCCAGGGCGTGAAGCCAGTCATTCGGGGATCATCCTCACGCGCCCCAGACAAGCATGCGGATCGGCATCCAAAGCCCCATCCCGATCATGACGAGATTCTCGGTCAACGACACGAAGCCGAGCGGCACGTTGGAGCCACCGCCAACGCAGGCGCATTTGAGTTCGCGCTTCTGGACATAGACGGCATAGAAGACCGAGATCGCGCCAATCGTGCCGATGATGAGTGCGATCGGCGCCGATATGAAGGTCAGCGTCCCCGCGATCATGAGGAGGCCTGAGAGCGTCTCGCCGAAGGGATAGATCTTGCCGTAAGGCACCCAGCGTTTCGCCAGAAGGTCGTAATTCAGGAACATCGTCGAAAAGCTCTCAATGTCCTGCAGCTTCTGGATGCCGAGGAGACACATCGAGATGGCGAAGAACCATTCGATCCCTCGCAGCGTGAAGATCGTATCGTAGGCCGCCCAGGAGACGGCGAGCCCCATCAGGAAAGCGACCGAGAAGATCGCGATGACCGGCTGATAGGTGGTCTCGTCCTTCGATTTCACCCGCTTGCCGAAATGCTCGCGCAACTCGGTATAGCCGCCGACCCGCTCGCCGGCAATGAAGGTCTGAGGCGTCGTGCCGACCCCATGCTTGTCCTTGAAGGCGTCGGTCTCGGCCCGCGTCGTCAGGTGATGGTCCTCGACCTCAAAGCCCTGCCTTTCGAGAAGATCCTTCGATTTTAGGCCATAGGGACAAACATGCTTTTCCATGACCATCCGGTAGAGAACGGCCTTTCGGCGACCGCCCGCCTCTCCTGCCGCGATCGTGCTCATCGACTGTTTCTCCTGTCTCCTGGGGATACCGGATCCCCTCGTTCCCACAGATCGCCCGTCAGATGGGGCTTCCCGTCACTGGAAGGTCAAGGACCGAAATTCGTCGTGAGTTCCCGAAAGCGCAGGCCGGCTAAAGAATTGGAGCGGTGTCATCTGAATCGGGCCCGGTCCGCGGCACGGCGATCGACGGCAGACGGCGCCCTGCCAAGCACCGGCTCTGCGCCGAGCGAAGGCACGGCCCTGTAAGGCTCAATTGCACCACCGAGATCGCCGCGAGCACACCCAGCGGCCCGTCGAAACGTCCGGCATTGCGGACAGTATCGAGATGGGAACCCAGAAGCAGCGCCCGTCAGCCCGGCGGATCGCTTTCAGATCGGCCGAAAAGATTGCTCACGGCATCGACGCGCGTCGTCATTCCGGCCGCCACCATCCATTCGGCGGTCCGGGTGTTCGCGGCGACCAGCTCTTCGGTCAAGAAGCGCCGGATCAGGCAATCGGCCTCTTCGCTGAAAGTCGCAAGTTCGTCGATCCGAGCCATCAGCGTCGCGGCGCGTCGATCCAGCGCCTCGCGCTCAGAAGACGACGTCACGATTGACGTCTTTATAAAGAAGATAGGCCGAAGGACCCCAGCCGGTCGGATAGAAGAGCTGCGGGCAATAGGGGCCCATCCAGATGAAGTCGTCCTGCCAGACCTCGTGCCAGTCGTCCCCGAGAAGATACATGCCCTGGCCTTCCAGCATGACGAGACCGTGCTCGTTCACATGTGGACTTGCTTCGTGAAAGTGGAGAGCGTTTTTGGTTTTAGGCGGCCTGCCTCTCGAATTGAAGCGAGCTGACGAAGTCGAGCGCCGAATGGCGCCGGACGAGATTGTAGAAACCGTCGATATATTGACCGATCGCGGTGGTCGCCTCGGTTCGGGTCTGGAAAACGGTGCGCCAGACGAGTTCGGATTTCAGGGGCTTGAAGAAGCTCTCGACCATGGAATTATCGGTGCAGTTTCCCTTGCCGGACATCGAGATCAGGATTCCATGCTTTCGCAACAGGGCCTGGTACTCGAGGGAACAATATTGCGAGCCGCGATTGGCGTGATGGATCAGCCCGGCGGGCGGGCGTAAAACGGCGATGGCTCGGCGAAGCGCCGACAGAGCCAGGTCCTTCTTCAGCCGATCGCTTGTCGCCCAGCCCACGACACGTCGGGCGAAGAGATCGATTGCGACAGCAAGGTACAACCAACC
Organism: Fulvimarina manganoxydans; assembly: GCF_900176465.1. Taxonomy (GTDB): domain Bacteria; phylum Pseudomonadota; class Alphaproteobacteria; order Rhizobiales; family Rhizobiaceae; genus Fulvimarina; species Fulvimarina manganoxydans. The sequence goes on along the minus strand of NZ_FWXR01000031.1, from coordinate 10,654 downwards.
CTCCCGGGTCCAGATATAGGAGATGTCGTCGCCCCACTTCTGGTTCGGGCCGGTGGCGGTGAAGTCCTGATCAAGGAGGTTCGGAGCGATTGGAAACGCGTGATGGCTGTCGGTCGTGCGTTTGAAGCGTCGCTTCTGCCGCGCCTTCATTCCGTTTTCACGCATCAGACGCGCGATGCGACGGCGACCGACCTTATGGCCGTCGGCTCGCAATTCGTGGACTGCCATAAGTCTCGTTCGACATAGCGAACGCCGAACGGATGTGCGCCAGCATCACCAGGTCATCGCGCTGCCGGCGAAAAACCGGACGGGCCCTCCAGGCAAAATAGCCGCTTGGGCTGACATCGAGAACCTTGCAGAGGCGCTGGACGGGGAAATCCTTCGTCGCCGCATCGATGAGTTCGAACTTGATCGACTTCCCTCTTTGGCGAAAAAAGTTGTCGCCCGCTTCAGGATCTCTCGTTCCTGGCGCAAGATCTCATTCCCACGCCGTAGCCGCTTCAGTTCGGCAGCCAAGTCCTCCTGGCGGTCCGGAGGCGGCGCTTCGAGTTCCCGTTCTCGATGTTTCATCAGCCAGATTCGCAGGGTCGACCGACCGATCCCGAGATCGTCGGCAATTTCCTTCTGCGAACGTCCGCTCGTCTCGACGAAACGGATGGCCTCCGCTTCGAATACCTTGCCGAACCGACGATGTGATCCGCCCATGAAATGCTCCTCTTTCTCTTAGAAGAGCTCTCCACTTTCACGAAGCAAGTCCACACCACCTATCGCGCGGACCGGTATCGGTTCCGGGTCGATCTGACGAACTGACGCCGTCCGCCGTTTAGCCAAACGCCGCCGTATGGAAGGCGATTTCGAGTTCGACCACCTTGCCGAAGAGAACGGTGAGCCGCTGGCGCTCGCTCTGATCCATCTCGCCGGCCAGCGCGTCGATACGGCTCTTCAGCCACACGGCCTGAGCCTCGAAACCGGGGGCGACGTGGAGCGCCACCCATTCGCGCGGAAACCCCTGGCCCTCCATTCGGGCAAGGGCCGCGCGACACCAATTGAGATACATCCATTCGGCGCAGAACATGGCGGTGACGATGTCTGAAAACCCGCCGGTCTCCGCGATTGTCAGCATGCCCCTGTCAAAGGCCGTAAAGCCCGGCGCCGTTCGATCGAAGGCGGCCGGATCGACACCGAGGTCGCGATAGGCCCGCTCGAAATAGGCAAGCTGCTCGGTGAGGAGGGCGCCGACCACCCCGTGAAGCCAGCGCTGATCCTCGATGGTCGGCGCCTTGGCCAAGGCCAGCGAGAAGATGCGCACGGCCGTGGCGACGAAGGCGCCCTCATAGACGAGATAGCGGTGAAAGGCCTGCTCCGGCATCGTGCCGCTCGCGAGCTCCTCGACGAAGCGATGGGTCTGCATGGCATCCCAGACCGTCTGGTTCTCGCTCACGAGGCGGTCGGAGAAGGCGCTTGAAGCGTTCGCTGTCATCGTCCGATCTCAGCTCCCGCGGGCTTCATCGGCGGCGGCGACGAAGCGTTCGACCCGGGTCTGTTCGACCGGGTTCCACCAAACGCCGCCCTCCTTTAGCGCGCTCGCCACGATGACGCCTTCCGTCTGGCCGAGAATGCGGGCGATGTTGTCCGGCGTCGCGCCGCTGCCCACCAGGATTGGCAGGTCGGTCGCCGAACGGATCTCGTCGATCTCTTCCACGGTCGCTGCATCGCCCGTCCGGTGTCCAGTCGCGATCACCGCATCGGCGTCGAAGAAGGCGACGTCGCGGGTGAGCTCGACGATGGAGCGATCGGCCACGATGGCGTGGCTGCCATGCTTGACGTGACTGTCAGCGAAGACCTTGATGCCGTTCGCTCGAAGGGCCGCGCGATAGCGCAGCGCCTTGGCGGCGGCGCCTTCCACGAAGCCTTCATTGGCCACATAGGCGTTCGCCCATTGATTGACGCGAATGAAATCCGCCCCGCCGGCGCTTGCCACCGCCAGGGCCGGGATTGCCGCATTGGCAAGAACATTGATCCCCAAAGGCACGGAGAATTCGCGGCGAACGCGGTCGGTGATCACCGACATATAGGCCGCCGTCTCATGGCCGATCTCGTCGGGTTTCAGAAACGGGATGTCGCCATGGTTTTCGATGATGAGTCCGTCGAGCCCGCCTTCGATATAAGCTTCGGCATCCCGCATCGCCCGGTCATAGATGGCCGTGACAAGCTCGCCCGCATATTGCGGCGATCCTGGGAAAGGCGTGCAGTGAATGACGCCAATCAGAACTTTGTTTTTCTTAAAAATTTCTTTGACTGTTGTATTTTTTTCTTTAGAGACTGGGGGCATTGTTTTGCCTTTTCGAGATTTTCATGGTTGTTCACGTCATCGGCAACGTCGGCATCGACGAAACCTTCGCCATCGAGGCGCTTCCTATGCCGGGAGAATCCATCCTCGGTCGTTCGCTCATGCGCGATCTGGGTGGCAAGGCCGCCAATCAGGCCGTGGTCCTGACCCGCGCCGGGTGCCCCGTGCGCTTCGTCAGCGCGTGCGGCCGTGATGAGCGGGGGGCCGACATTCTGAAGATGCTCACGGCCGAAGGCTGCGAAACCGGCGATGTCCTCCTGCGCGACGTCGCCAGCGACATTTCGGTCATCTTCTCGCTTCCAGGCGGCGAGAATTGCCTGGTGACGACCACGAGCGCCGTCGAGACGATCGACGAGGCGGCGGTGATCGAGGCACTCGGCTCCAGCCGGTGCGGCGACTGGCTGGTTCTTCAAGGCAATCTCACCATCGCGGCGACCGGCACCGCGATCGCGATCGCCCGCGAGAAAGGACTGGCCACCGCCTTCAATCCATCTCCGATCAAACCCGGCTTCGAAGCGCTCTTCGGTAATTGCGAACTCGTCATTGTCAATGAGAGCGAGGCCGAGGCTTTCACCGGACAATCGCGCCAGGTAGCCGCGCGGGCGATCGTCGAGACGGGCGCGCGCAACGCGGTTGTGACCCTCGGCGACAAAGGCTGCGTCCTTTTCCGCCATGATGGCGAAACGCTGGAGGCCGCGCCCGCCCCCGCCACGGTCGTCGACACGACGGGCGCGGGGGACAGTTTTGCCGCCATGCTGCTTGCGGCGCGCCTGCGCCGCAAGGAATTCGACATCCCATGCCTGACGGCGGCGGCACGCGGTGCGGCGCTCACCATCGGCCGCCTCGGCTGCCGACCGGCCTTCCCGACCCGCGCGGAGATTGCGGAGATCCTCGACGCGGCGGCAAGCTGCGCCTGATCCCGCCAGGCGATCCGCGCGCATTGGTGAAGGCCGTTCGAAGCTCATCGCGCGCGTGTCAGCCAGCCGAGAATATTGGTCCAGAGCCGCTGATAGCCGGCCCATTCACAGAAGGCCGGGGACAGCCAATGGGGGCCGATATCCGAGGTCCAGGCGACGCTGCGCCCCTTGCCATATTCACCGCAGACCAGCAGCGGGTGACCGCCCTCGTCGTCGGGAAGCCTCGCGACGATCTCGGCGCCCTCTTTCGCCACCACCTCGTTCGCGCCGAGAAGCAGCGGCCAGTCGCCGTCCAGCCCTTCCAGCAGGGAATGATCCGGCCGGGTCTTCACGCCTTGGGCGCCTTCGGGGATTTCGATCCGGTCGTCATAGGGCAGGCATGTGACGGGAAGCACGTCCTCCACAGGCGTGCGCCGCCAGCGTGCCTTGCCGTCGATCCCCTGAAAGGAGAAATAGCCACCGCACATCAGGAGGCCGCCGCCTTCGAGTGTCCAGTCGCGGATGAGCTTCAGCCGGTTCGGCACGGTCTGCATTTCGAGCCAGACCTTGGGCGGCAGGAGCAGCGAGTTGGCGCCGATATCCGACAGAATGATCGCGTCATAGGTCGAAAGCCCCGCCATGTCGTAGGGAAACCGATCGACCGCCTCATGGGCCGGCATGTAAGTGAGGTCGAACTCCGTCCCTTTCAGCGCCTTCACCAGCGGCTCGGCGCCGAGATGGAAGGTGACGCTGCCGAACTGGTCGAAGCCTTTGTAATGGGTGGCGGAACTGATCCAGCTCTCGCCGACGAGAAGAACTCGTTTCGTCATCGGGAATCCTTTCAGGGGATCTTCAGGCGGCTGCGTGAAAAACCGATCGCGGATTGGCGACCATCAGCGCCTCGATCATCGCGTCATCGGCGCCGAAGCGCTTCAGCCGCGGTACGAAATTGCGCAGGACGTGGTCATAGCCGAGACCGCCATAGCGGGTGAGCATCATCTTCAGAAAGACGTCCTGCGACAGAAGAAGTCGGCCGAGATGGCCGGCCTCGATCAGCCGCATGATGGCGGCCGCGTTGTCGTCGTCGGAGGGGCATTGGACCTTCTGATCGTCATACCAGAAATCCATGCCGATCATGTCGTATTCCAGGAAGGCGCCGCGCTTGGCGAGGGCATCCTGATAGGCGAAATCGCCATGGGAAGGGTTCATGTGGCACAGAACGGTCTGGGCCACATCGCCGCCTTCCTCCTCGACGATGTCGAGGATCTTGTCGGCGAGCCGGAACCAGCCGGGCAGATGCACCATCAGAGGAAGCCCTGTCCGAGCCTGGGCACGGACCGCACCGCGCAGGCTCTTCTCCTCGTCTGGTGTAAAATCGGCAGAGACGCCGATCTCCCCGATCAAGCCGATCTTGGCATCCGTCCCGTCGACGCCGGTCTTGGCCTCTGTGACGATCTGGTCGGCGACCCCGTCGATCGAAAGCCTGGCCAACTCTTCAGGATGCGAAGACTGGAGATAATATCCTGCGCCCATCACGATGTTGAGGCCGGTCGCCTTGGCGATGCGCCGCAGGGCTTTCGGATTGCGCCCGATGCCCCGGCAGGTGGGATCGACGACCGTGCGTCCGCCAAGCCCGGCGAACCGGGAAAGCTCCGCGATCGCCAGCAGCTCGTCGTCCAGCGCGCAATTGTGGAGATTGACGAAGGGATCCATCCGCAGTTCACCGAGAATGCCGATATGGACCGGCTCCGTGGCGAGATGCAGCCGCTCGGGCTCTTCCGGCTTGTTCCACCAACAGGAGCAGTCGTTGAGAATATGCTCGTGCATCAAGGTGACGCCCAACGCCGCGACCGGGATCGGGCCGTTCACCGTCATCACCTGGCCCGAGCCCGTATGGGCCTCGGATCGCTCGCTCGAAGTGTCGTGAGAGGTCATCTCTCCTCCTCAACTCTTCTTGCGCCCGAGCCTGAGCCCAGACGCGAAGATGCGTGTGTTCAGCCAGATGGCGGCGAGGATGATCGCGCCCGTGACGATCTGGGTGAAGAAGGGCGAGACATGCATCAGGATCAGCCCATTGCCGATCGCGGCGATGGTGAGCGTCCCGAGCACGGTGCCGATGATCGTGCCGCGTCCGCCCATCAGCGAGGTGCCGCCCAGAACGACAGCGGCGATCACATCGAGTTCGAAGCCGACGGCCGCGTTGGAGGAGCCGGAGCCAAGACGCGCGGCGATCAGAAGGCCGGCGAAGGCCGAGGCAAGGCCCGTTAATCCATAGACCGAGGCGGTAACCCAGCGCGCCGGCATGCCGACGCGTCGCGCCGCTTCCCGGTTGGCGCCGACGGCGACGACCTGCCGCCCGTAGCGCATCCGATCGAGCACCACATAAGCGATGATCGCGACGAGGACGCTCAAGATCGCGGGGATCGGAATCCCGGCAACGGCACCGCGCCCAAGAAAGGTGAAGCCGTCCGCATCGCGGATCGGGATCGAATAGCCCTTGGTCAGAAGCAGCGCGATGCCCCGAAAGATCGAAAGCCCGGCCAGCGTCACGATGAAGGCCGGAATCTCCTGATGGGCGATGAACCAGCCTTGCGCGAGGCCGATCATGGCGCCGGCGGCGAGCATCATGAGGATCACCAACGGCCAGGGAATGCCTGCCGCGATCGCGATCGCCGCCAGCGCGTTGACCAGCGCGACCTGCGAGCCGACCGACAGATCGATCCCCGCCGTGGTGATCACGAAGGTCATGGCGCTCGCCACGATCAGGATCGGCGCCGCCTGACGCAAAAGATTGAGGATATTGCCACCCGTCAAGAACGTGTCCGTCATCGTGGCGAAGAACAGGATGCAGACCAGGAAGAAACCCGCAATCGACAGAACCTGCGCGTGTTCTGCCAGAAAGTCCTCGATCGCCGATCCCTGACCGCGTTCGGTATAGAGCGTCATGTCGAATTCCTCATCTTACGCTCTCGTCGCCGACGATCAGCCGGACGAGGTCTTCCAGGTTCGTCTCCTGGACCTGCCGCTCGGCGACCTTGGTGCCCTCGTACATGACCGCGATGCGGTCGCAGACCCGGAACAGATCCTGCAGGCGATGGGTGATCAGGACGACCGATACGCCGGTCACCTTGACCCGTTCGATCAGCGCGAGAACCGCTTCCACTTCCGCCACCGCGAGGGCCGAGGTCGGCTCGTCCATGATCAGCACCTGGGGCTGAAAGGACGCGGCGCGCGCGATCGCGATCGCCTGGCGCTGGCCCCCGGAGAGTTGGGCGACCTTGGCCGACAGATTGGGGATGCGGATATCGAGCGCGGCCAGCATCTCCTTGGCCTTCTCGGCCATGGCTCGCTTATCGAGAAAACCGTTCTTGATGATTTCGCGGCCGAGGAACAGATTGCCGGCCACGTCGATCGTGTCGCAGAGACTCAAGTCCTGGAACACCATCTCGATATGTCGCGCGCGAGCGTCGGATGGTCCGGTCAGCCGGACATCCTCACCATCGATCTCGAGCGTCCCGCCATCGGGGATATAGGTGCCGGAGAGGATCTTGGTGAGCGTCGACTTGCCGGCGGCATTGTCGCCGACGAGCCCCAGACATTCGCCCGGATAAAGATCGAGATCGACGCCGCGCAGTGCCTCGACCGAGCCGAAGGTCTTGACGATACCGCGCATCGAGACGCGCGGGCGAGCGCCGGCCGCGATCTTGCCGGCGTGTGGCTGGAGACCGGACGAGCCGGTCTCCGTCTTGGTGTTGGCGCCAGCGATCACTTGAAGGTCTCGCGATAGGGATCGACATTGGCCTTCGTCACGATCTCGACCGGCACGGAGATCGTCGCCTCGACCGTCCCGCCCTTGCGCAAGGTCTCGAGCGCCGCGACCGCCGCGGCACCCATTCCCGCCGGGTCCTGCTGCACCACGGCCTGGACGAAGCCCTCATCGATCCCGTCGATCACCTGGGCCGTCAGGTCCCAGCCGAAGATCTTGATCTGATCCTGCTTGCCCTGGCTTTCGACAGCGGCGATCGAGCCGACCAGCGCCGGCTCGCCGGTGGCGTAGATGGCCGACAGATCCGGATTGGCGGTGATTAGATTCTCGGCCGCCGACAATGCCTCATCCTGAATGTTGCGGCCGTCGACCACGCCCACCGTCTCGATCCCCTCGACGCCTTCGAGGCTCTTCTCGAAGCCTTCCTGGCGCACATTCTGAATGTAGGAATTGAGCGCGCCGACGATGCCGAGCTTCGCCGAGCCGCCATGGTCCGCGACCCATGTCTTGAAGTCCTCGCCGATCATCGCGCCGGCTGCGGCATTGTCGACGCCGATCTGCGCCTTTTGCGGCCCGTCGGGCAGGATCGCGTCGACCGCGACCACGGGGATTCCGGCTTCGTCCGCCGCCTCGACCGCCGGCATGATGCCGTTGACATCTATGGCGACGACGATCATGCCGTCGACGCCTTGCTGGATATAGGTCTCGATCGCGTCGTTCTGACGGGCAGGATCGTCATTGGCATTGAAGACGACGAGATTGGCGCCGGCTTCATCGGCGGCCTTCTGAGCGCCCTCGATCATCTGATTAAAGAACAGCGCCTGCTGGTTGATCTGGATCATCGCATAGGTGGGCTTATCGGCGTCCTGCGCGAAAGCCGGGGCAAACATGGTCGAGGCCAGAAGGGCTCCGCCCGCCATGGCGAGGACGCTTCGTCTCTTGAGGCTATGCAGCATGTCAGTTCCTTCCGCGAATGGCCGCCGCGCGTTCGCGCGCTCTCTCCGTCGGCGGCTGGACGGAGGCGCGATGGACGATTTCGACAGGCAGGAATTCAGGCGAAGGGGCCTCGTCCAGGCGCTTGTCGAGCGATGCCAGAAGCTCGACGCCGCGCCGCCCGATCTCGCGCACCGGCTGACGGATCGTCGTCAGCGGCGGATCGAGGAGATGGAGCGGACCGGTATCGTCGAAGCCGATGAGGGAAAGCTCGCCCGGAATGGTGATCGTGGCCTCTCGAAAGACTTCGAGAAGGCCGAGCGCGAGCTCGTCGGAGGCTGCGAAAAGCGCCGTTGCGGGCATGCCCCGTTCGATGAATTGCAATGCCGCCTGGCGACCAAAGGCGCGGGTGTAGTCCCCATGACAGACGAAGGAGATCTGGCTGCCGCCATCATGGATCCGACGCGCGAAGCCGCCGAGCCGCCCAAAGGTCGAGATCATCGCGGCATCACTGCCGACAAAGCCCACATGACGATGTCCGGCAGTGAGAAAGGCCTCAGCGGCAAGCTGCCCGGCGCTCTCATTGTCGCAGAAGATCTTGGGCACCTCCACGCCGGGAACGTCCTCATCGAGCACGACCACACGCTCCACGCGGTTGATTTCGGCAGCGAGCGCCCCGCTTTCGTCGATATGGTTGGTGACGAAGATCAGCCCGTCGACCTCGTTGTGCCGCAGCTGGTCGAGATATTTCAACTCGCGCCCCGGCCGGTTGAGGCTCGAACGCAATGCGACACCGAGCCCGCGTGCATCGGCCTCTTCTTCGACCGCGGCGGCAAGCGTCGCAAAGAAAGGATTGGCGATGTCGGGGATCACCAGACCGATCGTGTCGGAACGCCCGAGACTCAGGCGCCTTGCATGGGGGTTGGGCCGATAACCCAGATTGTCGATCGCAGCCTCGATCCGCGTCACCGTGGCCTCAGGGAGGAAAAGCGAGCGGTTCAGATGCCGAGAGACGGTTGCGACGGAAACGCCCGCAGCCTTCGCCACGTCCCGCAGATTGGCAACTCGCTTCGGACCAACAGTCATGGGCCTCCCGCAGATTTCCAGCCACAGCCGCCAGCTTGGCGACCGACCCGTAAAGCGGTTTACTAAACCGTTTTACAAGTGTCGCACATGTGAAACGAGATGCAAGCGGTTTCCCCATGCGAGGCAATTTTGAATGTCCGATTCGACGAGTTGCTCAGCCACGAACTGCCGCGCTTTCTTATGACGCCATCAAGGAGGCGCGCTGCGAGACAAGTCCGTCATCCATACGTAACGACCACCTCCGCCGCGAGCTCGCGGCGTGGACCAGCCTTCGGATACTTCTGACGGTGTTACGCGGCAGCCCGGTCCGCCTGGCGATCTCCCGGATCGGCAGCTTCTCCCGCTAGGCAAAGCGACGGATGGCGTTCAAGAGTCTCATGTGGATCACTCCATTGCCCCCCTTCGATCGTGCTCAAGGGGAAGCTCCCATGGGCTAAAACTCAATGCAAATCTGCCGCCTGACCGGGTCAGTTTCGGGTGGAAGTCAACAGATGGGTTACTAGTTCTGCATCTCGGGAATAGGGGAGGACGAAGAGGCATGAGCGATCTCAGCGGCCTGACTGCTCTGATCACCGGCGCTGCCGGCGGGATCGGCACGGCGATGGCGGAAGCCTTTGCAAAGGCCGGCGCCCGGCTGGTGCTGGTCGATCTGGAGGACACGGCGGAGCTTGCCGCGAAATTCGGCGCGGACAATCGGCATCGGCAAATCGACCTCCAAGATCCAGACGCCATAGCTTCTGGCGTCGCGGCGATCGGCCAGGAGACGGGGATCGACATTCTCGTCAACAATGCAGGGCTCGGCATGGTCTTCCCGGCAGAGAGGATCGACATCGACGCGTGGGAGCGCACTATGCGCATCAATCTGCGGGCGCCGTGGCTGATGGCGGCGGCCGCCCTGCCCTTCCTCAAGGCTTCGGGCCGGGGTCGGATCGTCAATCTCGCCTCCCAGGCTGGCGTCATCGCGATCGAGGAGCATGCCGCCTATGGGGCGAGCAAAGCGGGGCTGATCAACCTCACCCAGGTGATGGCGGTCGAATGGGCGCAATACGGCATCACGACCAACGCCATCGCCCCCACCGTCGTCGAGACGCCGATGGCTCTCGTCGGCTGGTCCGGGGAAAAGGGCGACAAGGCCCGGCGAGAAATCCCCGTCGGCCGCTTCGCCAAACCCGCCGAGATCGCCGCCGCCGCTGTCTATCTCGCCTCGGCGGATGCCGCCATCATCAACGGGGCGACGCTGCGCGCCGATGGGGGCTATACGGTGCGCTGAACCGGTGTCCGACTGACTTATTCGGCTCCGTATCAAAGCCCGCGCGGAATTTGAGCGGCTTTAGTCCACCTGCGTCAGTTCGCAAATCATACTAGGGTTTGCAGAGTTTGAAGGTGAGACCCAATCCTCCGACGCTTCGTCATCCTCGCTCGCGCAAGAGAGCGCGGACCCAGGTCATCGCCGTCGGAGCGGCAGTTCGGCTGAGGACTTTCACGAAGCAAACCGCAATCGTCTGCAGATGTGAACACCGTTCGAGGCATGGCAACTGTGTTCATGCGAAGGCCTTTTTGTCTCTCTGCATGGCGTTGAGGACGGTGAGAAGCTTTCTGGCGACGGCGATGATTGCGACTTTC